>NZ_DASPMM010000001.1:0-149085 GCF_035627055.1 Brevundimonas sp.
TCCAGCTTTACTCGCCCGCCGGCGGAGGCATTTTCGTGGCCGAGCCGGTGACGCACGCCAACGCTGCGCTCAACGCGCCGGAAGCGGAATGGGCGGAGCTCGGCATGCAGGTGCTGGAGCCAGGCGAGGAGATGCGGCTCGACATGCGGATCGATGTTCGGGCGGTTGCGCGGCGCGGTTGAACCGCGCGAAACCCGTCTATATAGCGCCCTCTCCAAGCCGCAGCCGGAGACGTGGGTGAGTGGCTGAAACCAGCGGTTTGCTAAACCGCCGTACGGGGGATTCCCGTACCGAGGGTTCGAATCCCTCCGTCTCCGCCAGAACCTCCCGGAAAGTACTTATGTTTGAAGGTGTTGGGAGGGGATGGGGCCTATAACCCTACGAGTGACCCTAAAAGGCTCCCGTCCGTGGGATGGCCGAGTGTGGCTCATGGCTGACGTTCGGAAGAGCCACTCTGCGGAAACAGCTCGATCGGACTAATCGGAAACTCGGTTGCGTCGCCCATGGGGTGCGCCGTCGCCTGAGCCGTCGCGGCGTGGCTCGCTTTCTGCGTCGGATGCCGAGTGAGATCAGCACCTCGACCGGCGCCTCGGCGGCCGAGTGCAGGCGGATCTACGCGGGTCCGCCAAGGGACGAAACCCGTCCGGGCTTGAGAGGAATTGGTCAGCGTAAATGCACAGGACGTTTTCCGCGTCGCGGACGGACAGGGCGTGGAGCCCCTTGGGCAAGTCGCGGACCTCGATCCATTTGCGGCCGCGTCCCTGCGGGAGGCCGAGGGCCCGAGCGCCCTGTGCGGTGCCCGCATGAAGATGGATGCGCTCGACCGGGATCCCGAGGCGCAGCGCGATCCGATCCGCGGCGTCGTAGGCCATCAGTTCGCCCGCCTTGCGGACGTCCTTGGTGAGCGCATTCACGCGGGCGAAAAGGGGCTCGAACGCACTGTAAGACCCGAGTTGGTCGGCATCTTCCTGGAGCCGTTCGCCAAATGCGCGGCACCGGTCGTGGCCGGGACGACACTGATGGCCGTGCAGCCTTTCGCCCGGCGTCAGGGAGCGGCCCGCGCGGAAGCAGCTTTGAGCCACGGTGAGGGTGCGGTCCGCCCACCAGGCGTCTTCCTCGGCGCGCACTGTGGCCCCGGAGTGGTAGTCGACCAGTATCAGGGCGAGGGTCTTCGGATCCGGTGTCGTCATCCCCCCGGTCTAGCCCAAGCGGGCCGTGACCGCCCGACGATTCGCGGCGCGGGAGGGGCCGCGGAACGCATCTGAAGTGATTGACACCTTCGCCTAACGCGCTAGCCGGTTCGGTGACTGGCGGAGGGAGAGTTCAGTGGCCGATCGAGAGGACCTAGACACCATAATTGCGATCCTGCGCGAGGAGGGATTCGACCTTTTGGCGGGTGAACTGCTGATGGCCCTAGAGGTTCGACGCAATCCTCCCCCCGACGACGTCGACTTCGAGGTAGAAGTGGACAAGCGGCACAAACCGGCGAAGCGGGACATCAACACTGATACGGAAGTTCTGCCGGCGGCACCTTCGGACGATGCGGGCTTCGCCTTGGCGTTCATCGCCGAGCGTCTGGTAGAGCCGGCTTTCGGCTTGGCATGGACGGAGCGTGCTGTCGGAGAACTGACCGGCGGAGAGCCTGTGGCGGTGCGCTTCGTGGACAGGTCCGGCGAAGGCGTGCGCCTGCCGCGCGGGACGGCGCTAGTCGGAGACGAGACTGCGGGACGGATGCTTGAAGCCGCCCTGCGGAGGGTCGGCGCGGACCTGGACGACGGAGCAGCCTGATGGCGATTACCCCGGCTGCGGCTGCCGACCTCCGCAACGCCCTGCGCGCCTTCCGGGCGGCTCACACGAGCCTCGCCGTCCCCTCCGGCGCGGGAAAGGCCTTGGAGGCTTGGATTCTGATCCGGCTGGCCATGACCGCGCGGTCATTGGGATGGACGGTTTCGCTACGACGGGGCGACGACACGCCTCTGCCTCCGGGGCACGACTTCGTCTTCACTGCCGGCGGGTCCGGCATTGGTCCTTCAAGCGCCGCCGCGCCAATGTTCGTCATGATCGAGGACCCGCAAGGGAAGGCCTACGAGCTGCATGGCAGTCTGGTCTGGATCGGCCGAAGCGGCGCCTCGCACGAGTGTGACGTGTCCATGCTCCCGCGCTCCGTTGCCATGGCGCTGAGGTCGCGGCGACGAACGGGAAATCCGCGGGGCCTGCCGCTGCTTATCATCGAATGCAAGGACAAGGTCGGAACCGGCACCTTGGATGAGATGCGCCAGATGCTGGCCCGGATGTTCGATCTCGCCTTGGTGACCAAGCCGTCGCTCGGGCCGTGCCGAATATTCAGTCTGGGACGGTGCCCCACCTTGTGGGGACGGCACAGCTCCCAGTACCGGTCGCTCTACCGGCGCGGCCTATTTGCGGTGGCGCGGGCCAGTGGATTCCAGCCCGGCGCCTCTACCCTTGCCAGTCATTACGCCATCGTCGACCTTCCGCAAATCTACAGCAGCGGCCAAATCACTCAGATTGAAGCCAAGTTCTCGACGCTGCTGAGTGAGGTCGCCGGCTACTGAGTCCGCCCGGACCGGGGTCGGCAGCTGCAGGATTGTGCGGCTATGGCTGCCTATGACCGATTTTGACGTATCGTTCTGGTAACCCAGCCGAACGCCGTTGGCTCTTGCTGGTCGTGGACGGGAGGCGCGGCGTTTGGTGCGGTGCAAATGCGTCGTGGCTGGGAACGGCGCTGGACTACGAGGGCGAACGCCCGGACGATGGAAACTCACGCGGCGCGGAATCGGAACAGACATGAAGGTTGCGGGGCTCTTCGCCGGTATCGGCGGACTGGAAGTCGGGTTCGCCCAGGCAGGCCATGAGGCGGTGCTGTTGAGCGAGGTGCTGACCCCGGCGCGCGCGGTCCTGAGCGAGCGAATGCCAGACGTTGACCTGCGCGGTGACGTCTGCGAACTGAAGGCGCTGCCGGGAGACGTCGAGATCGTCACCGCCGGCTTCCCGTGTCAAGACCTCAGCCAGGCGGGCCAAGTTCGGGGGCTGGACGGACTGCGCAGCGGCCTGGTCGGCGAGGTGTTTCGGCTCGCGGCCGACGCCAAACCGCGCTGGATCGTCCTTGAGAATGTGCCGTTCATGCTCCAGCTGAGCGGCGGCGACGCCATGCGGCGGATCGTCGACAGCCTCGAAGAGCTCGGCTACCGCTGGGCATGGCGCGTGGTGGACACTTTCGCTTTCGGACTGCCCCAGCGTCGCGAACGGGTCATTCTGGTCGCCTCGCGCACCGAGGATCCGTCCGCCGTCCTGTTCGCCGACGAGGCCCGGCTGCAGCGGCCGGAGACGGCGCTCGGACGAGTGGCGCACGGGTTCTATTGGACCGAGGGGCGGGCGGGTCTGGGCTGGGCCCCGGACGGCGTGCCGACCCTCAAGAACGGATCCTCGGTGGGCATTCCGTCCCCGCCGGCTATCCTGATGCCCGACGGCCGGGTGGTGAAGCCGGACCTCCGCGATGCGGAGCGTCTACAGGGCTTCGAGGCCGACTGGACCTTGGCCGCCGAGAACGTCGGCCGCGCCTCCGCGCGCTGGGCCTTGGTGGGGAGCGCGGTCAGCGTGCCGGTCGCCGAATGGCTGGGCCGGCGTCTGGTCGAACCGGGCGCCTACGATCAGGGGCTCGACGGCGATTTCCCCCTGACCGGACGTCTTCCCAAGGCGGCGCGGTTCGACGGGCGGGTCCGTCGCACCGTGCGGATTGGAACGGATCCCGTGGCCGTGCGGCCGGCGCACCTGCACGAGTTCCTGCGCTACGAGGGCCCGCCGCTCAGCGCGCGCGCCACCGCCGGCTTCCTCGGCCGCACGGCCGTCGCCAAGCTGCGGTTCGCACCGGGGTTCATCGCCGCAATCGAGGCGCACCTCGCCTCCGTCGGCGGGGCCCCTGCGCTGAAAGCGGCTGCCTGAGGTCAGAGGTCGCCGAAGCGGGTCGAATAGGTGTGCGACAGCCGGTCGATCATCGCCGCATAGTGATAGATCTCGCCTGGCCGGGGTGACGGCGCGGCTTCGATCAGACGGACTGGCGAACCGTCGTTGACGCAGTCCACGACGACGATGGCTAGGGCGTCGTAGCCGGTGTCCCCGGGTTTCGATCGTTTAGGAAGCTGGCGGATCTTGTCTACGGCCAGCTGGGCGTCCCGAGGCTGGCGATGAACGCTCCACTCCGGTTCGCGGGCGCGGTTGCGCTTGTTCAGGTCCGGGCTGAGATATCGCCCGGCGATGTTGACCATAGTGAAGCCGGCTGCGATCGCCTGGTCGCTCGACCCGTGCACGGTCAGATGCGAGGAATTCAGCTCGTCGTACAGGCGTGGCAGGGCGCGCTGGTGGGCGGTCATGCAGGCCTTGGCTTCCAGCGCGATCAACACCGAGCCCACCGGAGCCCGGGTGAGGACCGGCAGGCCCTTGAGTTCCGCGGCCTCCGCCTCGTTGAGCAGGATGTCATATTCGCGCGCGAGCTCGACCAAGGTACCCGCACCGGCCGGACGGCCGCCGGGCGCCCCCGAGGGCGTGCAGAGCACCAGGTCGAGGTTCTTCTTCCGGTCGTGCACGAAGTCGCGCATCTCGTGATTGATCCCGAACGCCACCACGCCCTCCTGCACGTGGCGCCGCAGCAGGGTGTTCGTCCTGAGCAGATCAAAGACGACGCCCCAGCAGGCGACCTTCGAATGATGATCGCTGCGGGAATGGTACTGCCATCGATTGCCGTAGCGATCCGTGCGCGTGGCGATGGACAGGCTGCGGCAGAGGATGGCGGGACCGTGCATGGGGACCGATGAGAATCTGTCGTGACCCTAGACCTAGAGGTCGCGCACGGCGGAGTCACCTTCGCCGTATGCCCGCCGGGGTTCGGGTGTGGAATCGAGCAGGACGGGTGGTCACGGGGTCCCGACCAACCGGACCGCCACGAAGGTGCCGTCGACGTCGCAGGCGATCCGGAACGGCTCGCCCAGTCGTTCCGCCTGCTCGCTCGGGGTTCCCCCGAAGTCGAATTCGCCGTCGGTCTCCCAGGCACCGGTCCCCTGATCGAAGAAGATCGTTCCCGAACCCGACGGCCCCTCGAAGGCGAGGGTGCGGCGGTGAGGGGTCTCGTCCAAGGGTGAGAAGCGGGCCCGTGGCGACACCGGGCCGAGCATGATTTCGATCACCTGCCGCCGATGCTCCATGAAGCGCCAATTATGGCGCATCAGGACGGGGTTCTTCCGCTCGCTGGTGGGCCGTTTCCTAGACCGGATCTCGATGTCCGCGTCGGGCGCGGCGAAGCCGGCGACCAGCTCCGTGACCAGACGGGCGGCGGTGGGAGAGAAGACGTAGCGGTCGCAATAGACCAGCTTGGTGCATGGCTCGGCCAAGGCCCGGGCGATCTCGGGGTTGGCGTCGCACAGCAGGGCCCTGAGCCGGGCGCCGAAGCCCTGCGACGGCCCGTCCAATTCCGACCCGACCTCTACGATCGTCTCGCGCGGTGCCTCCCGCAGCAGGGCCTCGACGTCGAGCGGCGACGGAACGGCTGGTGTGGACGCCCCGCCGCGCACCACCGGCGCGGACGATAGGGTACCCCAAGACGCGCCGATGGTGCCGGTCATGGCCTCGGCCGAAGCCCAGGCCAAGCCGCCCGCCTCGTCGGCGACCACAGCTAACCAGCGCGGATCGAGGTCACTGAACTCGACCAACTCGGCGCCCTGGCGTTGGGCCCAAAGGACAATGCGGCGGCGAGTCAGGGGATCGGCGGCCCTGAGCCGCGCCCCGTCGCAGGCCAGCAAAATTCGGCGGCCGCGGCCTGTCCAAAGCCCGAGGGTCGGCGTCAGCGGCCATTCGGCCAATTCCCACTCGGTCGGCTCTCCGCGCATGGGAACGATCGCCCAGGCCCGGGGCCGGGCTTGGAGTGCCGCGCCGATCGCCTCCTTCAAGGGCGCGCTCTCGTACTCGGTCGCCGCTCCGAACAGCTGATGCGCCTCGGGCAGGTCAAGCCTGCGGACGGCCTCGGACAAGATCGCGAAGGCGTTCAGCCGATCGGTGTCCTCAGCCGAATACTGACTGTCGGGCCCCAGCACGCACAGCGGGCAGACGCTCGCGGCCTCAGGGTCGCCGCAGCGGCCGGGCACCCCGCAGTCGAGCATGTTTCGCGCGTCCTGGAGAACCTCGACGGGATGCTCCGCCAGATGCGCACAGAACCCGGCCCCGCCGCTCGCGCGGTCGAAGATCACGGCGCTCCAGGTCCGCGGACCGCCGTCGGCGGCGCGGCTCGGCGGCGCCGCGAAGCCCATCTCGTCGGGATCCACCCCGAGGCGGCGCGCGACCGCTTCACGAAGTGCCAGAGCGATCGCGAGCGCCGCTTCGCGCGAAGGGCAGGCGTACAGTTGAAGCTCGCAGACGTCGGTGCGGATTTCGTGGCCGAGGCGCAGGCGACGGCGCACCGCGAACGCGTTCACCTCCGGGGCGCCTGTGCAGAGTCCGGCGGCGTCTGAACGGGGGCCGCCCCTGAGAGGCCGGTGGCCAGCCAGAGCTGTCCCGCCCTGGTCGCTGTCTTCCGCTTCGGCGCGTCCACAGTGCAGGCAGACTGCGTACCCGTGGCCGTGCGGTCCGGGGTTGTACCAGAACACCAGCCCCGTCGGGCTGGTGCGAAAGCGCCCCACGGTCGGATCGGGAAGGGACCGCCAGACCCCGCCGCGCGCAGAGACCCGCGGGTCGACCGGCGAAAGGTGTCCCAGATCGGAGGCGTCGTCATGAGCGCGGTAGTCGCTCGCCACGGCGAAGCCGCCGGGGGCGAGGTATTCGACGATATCGGGTTCGTTCCAGCCGCACTCCGGACACTCCCGGCGATCGGCGGCGGAGGGCGAGGACCAGAGGGTTCCGCACCGGCCGCAGGCCGACACCGTGCGCAGGCTTTGGACTTCACGCACGTGCAGCTCGTCGACCGGGCGCTTCCAGTTCAGCGTCACTCCGCCGGACTCGCGCACGACGCCGTCGACCACGATGCCCCGGCCTGGCGCGTATTCGAACACCGCTATGTCCCGGGAGCGCGAAGGGTAGCCGCGGCTTGACACCCGGTTCTCCGTCCCGACGCCCAGCCCCTGCGCCCGTCGCCTATCCCCGGTCGTGTCGGTGGCGAACTGGACCACATCCGTCGGAAAGCCGTAGGACGGCAGGAACCCGCGACCCGCCAGCTCACTCAGCAGATAGGCCTTCTCCAGCCGTTCACGCTGAAGGTCCCTGGGCCGGTTCTCGATCGTCGTGAGCGTGTCATTAGGACCCTGACGGGCCAGCGATTCCCACTCTGCGAGGATTTCCGCGGCCACCGTCTCCATCCGCTCGCGGAGTTCGGACCACAGCTCCGCTCTGGGTCCCGCCCTGACGTCGACGGCGGGGGGCGTGCCCTTCAGGAGGTCGTCGAGGCAGTCCAGCACCGTCGGGTCTCTCGCCGCGTCGTCGAGCCAGTTCAGGAACGCATCCGCCGACGTAGGGCCGGCCTCGGTCTCCGGTCTGCCGAGGCCGAAGAAGGCGCCGACGGTCAGCTTGTGCAGCTCCGCACCTTGCTGGTTCAGGAATCGCGCGAACAGGAAGGCCGACGCCTGCCGACGGGCGATCGTGGGGCTCTCAAGGCTCACCTTCGGCGCGCGCATCTGCTTGGCGAGAAAGGCCTCGGGATCGGCGAAGGCCGCCCGGTCGAGCGGTCGGTCCTTGCACAGGGTGAGCCCCACCGAGATCGGCTGCCTCTGGCGCCCGGCGCGTCCCACCCTCTGCCGGTAGTTGGCGATAGCCGGGGGCGTGTTGGTGTTCAGCACCGCCTCGATCGAGCCGATATCGACCCCCATCTCCATCGTAGTCGAGCAGCTCAGGACGTTGATGCGCCCGGCCTTGAACTCGTCCTCGTAGCGTCGGAGCCTTGGACCATCCACCTGGGCCGAGTGCTCGGCGGCTCGCAGCCACGGGCTCATCACCACCGCCCGGTCCTGCTGGTCGCCCCAAACGCCCAAGGCTCTCAGGGTGTTCAGCTGCTCATCGTCGGCGAGCCATCGCTCGACGGCCCCGATCTCGATCGGCTCCCCCCCGGTGGTGCGAAGCCAAGGGAACGGTAGAGCGGGGAGTACGACGGGGGTCGCCTGCGGATGCGGAAGACCCGCACGATCGTACGGCGACAACCCTCGGAAGGTTGTGTCGACGATCCGGCGGGTGACCGGGCAGACCCAGGCGTGATCCACGGCGGCCAAGTGAAAGCCGCCCAGCCTGAAGCGGAACCCGTTCGCCGATGGAGCGGCGAACCGTTGCATTACCCGCCAGGCTTCCTGCAGGAGCTCGTCGATCCTGTCACGGCTGGTGCGGTCCGTGAGGGGAAGCGACAGCGCCTGGGCGAGCATGCGTACGACGCGGCTTGGCCGGCTCGAGGCGGGCGCATAGGGCCAAAACCGGACGTAACGCTGGGACGGCGTTCCGGGCCGCCGCAGGGCGACCTCGACCGGCACCTGCCGGCGGTCAATCCATGGCATCCAGCCGTGTTGGTCGAACTCAAGCGCGACGTTGGTGCGCACGAAATGGGTCAGCAGCAGGCGCAGGAGATCGGCCCAGTCGGACGGCTCAAGGCCCAGCTCAACGGCCGCGGCCGGTGGGGGCGCGTCGCCCCCGTCGACGCCCGGGATGACGAAGCGGACCAGACCAAGCGTCTCAGCGTTCGTCGATGACAGGGGGCGCCGCATGATCTCACGAAAGAGGAGAAACTCGGCCAAGCCCTCCGGGTCGTCGAAACGCTCGTCCCGTTCGTTCCAGATACCGCGCAGATGGTCCAGGAGCGTGCGGTTGGCCGCCAGGCTGCGGACCATGTCGCTCCACGGGATCGGTCGGGCGCCGCCGGCCGCACCGGCCAGCCTGGCTTCGGCCTCGCGCAGAAGCCGGTCGAGCGTGGGATCTCCGTTGGCGAGAGGCCGCAACGTGGCGATCGTCTGCTCCGCTTCGGTCCGCGCCGCCTCGTCGCCCGGCGATCGCGCCTGTACCGAGTGGTAGAGGAAACTGCGGACGAAGGCTCGCTCCGAAGCGATCTGGATATTGGCGGCGTGCCGAGCCGTGCCTTGGCGGGCGTCGGTGAAAGTGATCAACTGGCGCCCGCCGAACGGGACCGAGCCGTCGACGTCCACCCGTGGCGACAGGTTCGCAAGCAGGCCCGGCGCAATCTGCGACATGAGGAACGGGGCACCGGCGGCGAGGGGCCGAAGAAGACCGCGATCCGGATCGACGCGGGGCGGCGCAGCGGCGCAGCAGGGACACTGCTGCAGGTCGGGCGAGGCCCAGAACGTGCGCCCGCCGGATGCGTCGGAGTCGAAATAGGCTCCGGACGCGGGGTCCAAGACCACCGGCGACAGACCGCCTCGGGCGGCCGGAACGAGATAGCGTCTTCTGATAGACGGACGGGCCGCGGCAAGCTCGTCGGATTCCTCGGGTTCCTCGCCGAACGTCTCGTCAGGCTGCAGGGTCTGGGCGAACTCGTCGTCGCGCGCGCTCTCTGTCCAGGCTCCCAGCCGGGTGCCGCCGTCGAGCTCCTCGGCTCTCAGCGCACCGTCGCCGCAACGGCTGCAGAAAGCCCACTCAAGAACCAGGCTGCGGCAGTGCAGGCAATGGCTGCGGGGCTCAAGATAGACCGCGCCATATGGCCAGTCTGAGGCCCCTTCCGCCCCGGGGCGTCCCGAACAATCGGGCGAGATGCAGGTCCACAGGCCGGTCAGGGTGCCGTGGAACAGATGAACGCGCATCGGCAGGATCGCCGCGCCACCCGCAGCCGCCAGAGCGGGATCGGCGCCCGGATCCGTGGCGTCCGCGGCTCGCACGAGGAGGTCGAGCGCCTCGGTCTCCTCAAGGCGACGTTCGGCCACGCGGTCGGCGGCGGCTCGCCACCCGGGCCATGACAGGGTCGCGCCACCGCGCAGGACCTCACGCACCTCTCGCAGCGGTCGCGAACCGGCCAGCACCGCGCCGGCGGCCTCAGGCGACAGGCACGAGAGAAGGTGAGGGTCGCATGCGCCCGACGGGGCGCGTTCCGGCGGCAGAGGTGCCCGACGTCCGGAGACTACATGAACCCTGTCGTCCGGTGCGCCGGACAGCTCCTTGAGGAAGCGACGGAGCGGCTCCTCCGAACCGTCGCCGATCGTCGCCGACGTGGCGACGTAGCGGATCTCCTCGGGGCGCCGACCGAAGGCAAGCGCGACCCGACGCAGGAGGAGTGCAATCTCGGCGGCTTGGGCGCCGACGTAGGAGTGGGCCTCGTCGAGGACGATGAAGTCGAGGGTGTCCTTCGAACGACGCAGGATCGGCGCGTCGTTCTGACGGATCAGCATGTATTCGAGCATCGTCACGTTCGTGACCAGCACCGGCGGCGGCGAAGCGCGAAGGTCGCGTCGGTTGTTGATCCGCCACGGCTGGTCCAGCCTCGCGGATGCCGGAGACCTCTCGGGCATCTCCCCGTTGTAGAGGGCGTAGCGGAGTCGGCCCCCGAACGGCTCGAACCAGCGCGCCAGGCGCTCCTCTTGGCTACTGATCAGCGCGTTCAGCGGATAGAGCATCAGCGCCCGCACGCCTTCCAGAGGGCGGGCACCGCCGTCGGACTCCCGCATGAGACGGTCCAAGATCGGCGCCAGGAAGCACTCCGTCTTGCCCGAGCCCGTTCCGCTGGTGACGATCACCGACGACGGTTCGTCCGCGCACAAGCGCTCCCAAGCTTCGACTTGGTGGCTGTAGGGCGGCCGCGACACTGCCCGCAGCAGCTCCAGGGTTCTGGGGTGCAGAAGATCCCTGGACAGGCCGTCCCAGCCGCCTGGCGCCGGCAACCACGGAAAGGCGCCTTCGAGGAAGGGCTGGGTCAGGAACGACCCGGCCGATCCGGCTCCGCCGCCGAGCCGGCTGCGGAGGTGCGCATTGAGGGTGGCCGAGTTCAGGCGCGCCATCCCGACCACGGCCTCGGCAGAATCCCGGGGCGTGCGGGCAAGCAGGCGCGGAAGATCGATCATCGGGAGCTCACTGGAGGCCGCCGCGACAGGCTGCGGCCGTCATGGTTTCGAAATGGTCCGGGTCGTAGAGCCAAGCGGACCGGCAGGCTGCGGCCGTGCGGCGGTCCAGCCGCACCCGCCCCCGGCCGGCGTCGGCGGCGACGAAGGGAGCGGCCACCACATCGCCGAAGCCCTCCGGGAAACGGCGGACCAGCGCGGCCGCGTCCGCTGCACGGGTCGCCAAGCCGAGCCCTGTCGGGGGCGGCGGTCCGTCGATGTGCCTCTGAACGAAGGTGTTGACCCCGGCGGCCAAGGTCTCTTCGGTGTGGAGCGGACACGCGGCGGCCAAGCGCGCAGCCAGCGGATCATAGCTGGCCGCGGCGCGCCGGCCGCGGTCGGCGCCGAAAAGGGCGAGCACGACCGCCCTGAGATGGGTTGAGAGGCCGGGGGCCGCATCGAGCAGGCGGCCGACCGCACCAAGCACGTCATGGGCGGCGATAACCTCGTCGACTCCCAGTTCGGAAAGCTGTCGCTCCAGCCCCAGCAATCGACGCTCGAAGGCCTCGATCCAGGTAGCGATGGGGGTCGCCGCCCAGATCAGGGGCGTTTCGCGCTGAAGCGCGAGGACGGCGTGCTGGGCTTCCGCATCCGGCGCTTCGGCGAGCAGCCGGACCGCCGCATCCGGACGCCGGTGGAGCAGGCGAAGCGCATCGAACGCCGCATAGGGCACGCGGTGGGCCGCGGCGGTGATCGGGACGGCCGACCATCGGGTGAGCGTTTCACTCGTCCAGTCGAAAGGCGCCGATATTAGCGCCATCAGCGCAGTCTCGCGTCCGGCGGTGTCCACCATCCGCATGGCGTGGGAGAGGGGATCGGAGTCGTACGGCTCGCCCGCGCTTCCCAGCACGGAAGGCCGCATTTCGGCGCCGACGACCAGCCACGGACCGCCCCGGGGCGACTGCTCGCGCGGCGCCGCCCCGGGCAGCGCGTCCACCTCTATCCTCAAGGGGGGCGCTTCGGGGCGACCCAGATCGATCGCGGTCAACGCGTGCACGCCCAGCAATGCAGCCCTGCGACCGTCGGCTTCGGACCCGCCCTCCGGAAGCGCGTCGGTCTCGAACTCGTATCGACGGATCTCGCAAATCCAGTCCTCGCCGCCGATCCAGGACAGGCGCACGGCGCCGTCGAGGGCGTCGGAACTGCCCAGCAGGTTGCGAATATCGTCGAGGTAGGCGACGAGCGGTGCCTCGCCTTCCACCGGGCGTGTGAAGGGTCGCGCGTTCCCGTCGCGCCCGGTCAGCTCGAAACATATCCGGGACGGCTCCGAACAAAGGAGGCGCCAGCCATGCAGACGCCCGATCGATAGGCGTTCGTGCCGGCCGCCCAGTCGACCCGACGGGTTTAGCAGGGCGTGAAGCGTCACCGGATTGGGGAGAGTCAGGGTGGCGGGGGAGGGCCATGCGAACGTCAGCTCCACCGTACGCCCAGGCGCGACCGAGGACAGATCGATGGAGCGCTCGTCGCCCTGCCGATGGACCGGCAAAGGGCCGCCTGCCCGCGCCGCCATGCCCTCGGGACCGCCCCCGGAGACGAGCAGTCGCGCCCGGGCCCGGTCGGCCCGCAGCGCGAGCGTCGGCGGGGCCACGACGGCGCCCGCGAGAGCGGACAGATCACCGGCCCGGTCCGTCACGCCGATCATCACACGACCCCGCGGCGAGGCCAGAGACGCCCGTATCCAGCCGCCTTTGCCGCGGCCCCGCCAGACGATATCGGCCAAAGGCACTTCCCGCCGGATTTCGTTCGTTTCCAGGATCACTCTCGGCGGACCACGGAACACCGTCTCGCGCGGGCCTCTCACCGTCGAACCGACGAGGACCAGTCTGGGGGCGGCGGCCGCATCCGAACCGGTTCGCCATGACAGCGAAAGCCCGTCATGAACCGCGAGACGTGCCGTACCCGAGACGGCTAGGAGCGTGCGGCCTCCCGCAACCTGACCGATGACCCGGCGCTCGCCGATGACTTCGACGGCTTCGAGCTGCCCGTCGGCAACGGCGAGGCCCAGCCACGCCCGGGTGGTGCGGACCGAAGAGCACCCGAGCACGGTCCATTCTTCGGCCGTCTCCGGGGAATCCCCGCCGGCCGGCTCAAGCGCGACGACCGGCAGGGCCAAACCGTCGCCACCCTCCGCCACGAACTCTTCCAGCACGCGGCCCTCGACGTCCAGGAGCCCCAATCGCACGTCGACTTCCAGGGCGAGCGGGACCTCGAAACGACCGACTAGCGGACGAAGCCGCCAGCCATGCCCGCCCTCTTCATCGTGGACCGTCTCAAAAGCGGCGACGGCCGTGACGGCACCCACGAGATCGCCGCGAGGCGCCACTCTCGCCCTCGAAAGGCCTCTCAGCCGCTCGGCGACCGCGCCCGGCAGACGTCCTGGCTCGACTGCACCGGACAGGCCGAGCTCGATCCAAGGCGTGAAACCCCCGGCTGTTCGACGAACGGATCGAGTAACCAACAGGGCAGACGCTCGTGCGAGCGGCGATCGGATTACGCTCTCGATGACGGCGGCAACGTCCCTGGCCTCCAGCTCAAGGGGAAGTCGAACGCGCCATTCGTGATCAAGCCGGTCCAGCACGTCGATCGGATCGGTCGCGTGGGGATCGACCGCTCGGACCCGGGCGCGTAGCTCGGCAAGAGCCTCGCAAAGCATCACGGCGACCTGGAAGGTGGCCTGCACCACGGTCGTCGCGTTCATCCTCCAAGCCTCGGCGGCGACCGCTTCCGTCGGCGTGAATCCGCGCTCGATTCCCCGCACGGAATTCTGCAGCCAACCCAGCACGGCCCGACTGTTCCTAAGAGCTGCGGCCGGGAAGCCTGCCTCGCGGACCACGGCAATGAGCCGCTGGCCGTCGGCGGGAGAGGGCCGTCGCCACCATCTCAGGCCCCGCTCGACCGTGGCCGAGAGTTCCGGATACGAGATGGCGGCCCAACGCTCGTCCTGGCCATAGCTCACCCCGATTTCCGTGAGTGGCCGCTTCCAGTCCCAATGCCCCCCTTCGCGGTCGCGCCTGAACCATTCGGCTACGTAGGCGACGAAGAGGGCGGCTCCGTCCAGCTCGGCGAGGCCGCGCACGCCACCCGCGGCGAGCACCGCGCGCATATCGTCGAGGTCTTCCCGTGCAAATCGATAAGCGTACAGCGGCCGACCGTCGGGACGTCCGTCGGTCGTGCCCTCCACCAATCGGGCGAGCAACGCTCGCGAAAAAGTCGGATTACCCGACGACCTTGTCATGATTCCCCCGCCTGACCTGCGAACCGTCGCGCGCCATTCCTCCGGTGGCAAGTATGCACGAGCTCAATCGGCGGGAGTGTTCACTAGCCGGCGGTGTATTCGGCTGTCCCGGGTCGGATCCCGCGGGGCTCCGAAGGTCGGCTTGCCGGTGGTCTCTGAGTCCGCTGTCGGCGCGACGCGGACCAACAAGCCCGCCTCATCGGGCATACAGCGTTCGTTGCCAATCGATCTGGAGAAGTTTGGATGGCGGGACGTTTAGCGCCGTAGCCAACCGCCCTAATGCCCTCACCGACGGATTGCGGACGCCTCGCTCCAGGTCACTTAGACAACTGCGCTTGCAGGAGGAGGTAGCGCAGGCCCTGCGCCGATCGGTGCGCAGCGTGGCCCGGCTGCGCACGGCCGGGGAGCTCGCCTGGTTGCCGGGGTCCCCAATCATGATCCCGAAGACGGAGCTGACGGAATACCTCGAACGGAGGATGGTGAAGCGGCAGGCTGCTGAGCCGTCCGCGCGGCGTGAGGCTGCCAAACCGACCCCTGCGGCGAAGGCTGCAGCGATGCTGGACGGACTTGAACAGTCCGGGCAGTCGGCCGGGCTGCTTAAGCTGCGGCGTCAGACGCGCGGTAAGACCTGACAACTTGAAGCATGTTTCATGCGTCGACCGCCCCAACGCCACACTCTGTTATAATATAACGCCCCAATGGCTTAGCCACCGATTGCGCAGGGCGGTTTCCTGATCGCCGGCGTCTCCGATCTCCGATCTCCGATCTCCGATCTCCGATCTACGATCTCCGATCTCCGATCTCAGATCGTTTTCAGAGGCTACGCCCCTCTGTATGGGCCCGGGTGTATCCCTCTATGCGTTACTTAAAACCATGTGAGATGTGAGATCTGAGACTGGCCCCTCGGCCCTATCACCCGCTGCCCGCAGCGCCCGATAAAGGGTCGAGCGTCCCACCTTGAAGGTTCTGGCGACAGCAGAGGGACTCTCGCCGCCAGCGATCAGAGCACGGGCATGCTCGACCTGCGCCTTGTTCAGGGTCGGGCGTCGCCCGAGGCGGACCCCGCGGGCCTTCGCGGCCCGAACCCCGGCGCTGGTCCTTTCGCTGATAAGGGCGCGTTCGAATTCGGCGAGGGCGCCCATCATGTGGAAGACGAGCCGCCCCTGCGCGCTGGTCGTGTCCAGTCCATCGCTCAGCGACTGAAAGCCGACGCCCCGTTGACCCAGGTCGGCGACGACGGAGATCAGGTGGGGCAGGGACCTGCCCAAACGGTCGAGACGCCACACGACCAAGGTGTCACCGGCGGAGAGGGCAGACAGAGCCGCTGACAGGCCAGGCCTGGAGGCCGCCGCGCCGGACGCCTTGTCGGTGAAGATTTGCTCGACGCCAGCGCCGCGAAGGGCCCGGTCCTGAAGGTCGAGGTTCTGGTCGTCGGTTGAGACGCGTGCGTATCCGATTTTCATGCGATCAATTTGAAACAGGAATTCGGGACGCGCAAGCCGCTGAATTTGCGTGGGTACGTCGACCGTCCCGCAATCGATCCATTTCGGGATTTCCCGCTTCGGCTGCCGAACTTAGCCTATTTGGGCAGTGCGATGGCACCCCCCACCCCCCGGCGGGGGGGCAACCCCTCGCGCGCGAAACCCGTACCCCTCGCACCGACAAAACCTGTGGAAAACCGACTGATCGGGTATTGCGTGAAATTCCCGACGCTGTGCTCAAAGGGGTCAGGCGCCTGTGGGAGCGGCCTAAACATTCGGACATGGCCCCGTGAGAGCCATCCCCAGTAGTCGCGGGGTGCAGCGCTGTGGCGCGAAGTGAGCCGTGATGGCGAGACAGGCTCCTTAAGGAGCCGCCCTTCTAACAACTCTGCGCACAGCGCACCCGTTCGCCTGCCCGAAAGGTCATGTTCGCGGGAAGGGCCTCGTCATGTCTACTTACTCCCATTCTTCAACGTCGTCCGACGTCCACCGCATATTTCCGGCTGATTGCTGGCCCACGCGACTGACGTGGCGCGGTCGATCCAAAACACGGCCAGTTCGGCCAGGCTTTCTCACGGTCTACGCCACGTCCGCATGCCCGTTCATCAGCTCCTTCTTCGAAGCCACGCTGTGGTCTGAAACTGGGGACCTCGGCATGTTCATCGTCGGCCAACGGCTGCCGGACACATTCGATATTCTGTGGTCGCGCGGTGACCGCGTCCCTTGGAACAGCCGGCCCATTTCGCCCGAACTCGTCTACGCTCTCAACGACAAGCCCTGCATCCATCATGCCTCGGACCCAGCCTTCGGCGAGGACGTCCAGTACCGGGCCCAGCAGTTCACGCTCTGGCTGATTGGCGCCCTGACTAACGCCGACACCTCCGAGCATCCAGTGCGGCGTGCGCTGATCACGGACGAACTGAGGAACGCCTGATGCGTAGTTTCTCTCATTACGCAGACAGGGGTTTCCGCGACGACCTGCTGCCCATCCTGCCGCACGATGCGGAAATTCATCCCGGAAGCCCGAGCTTCAAGGACCTCGGCGAGAAACGCGGGAAGGTCCCGGGCAAGAAGGTTGGAGATCTCTGGTTCGGCTATAAGGACTGGACGGACCACACCGCCGTGCCGGCCGATCTTGCGATCTGGCAGGGCTGGGGAGCCGGTATCGGAATGCAGGGTCGCCGGTTCCCGGCGCTCGACATCGACATCGACGAGCCGGCGCTGGCTGAAGAGGTGCACGAACTGGCAACGAACACGCTGGGCTATGCGCCCTGTCGGTTCGGCAACGGCCCGCGACGCATCTTGGTCTTCGCGGGAGCGGGCTTCGCTAAGAGGGCGCTGGCGTTCCGTCGGGCCAGCGACCTTGCGGCAACCGGTCAGGACGGTGGCCTGCCAGTGGCGGTGGAATTGAAGGCCCCCAAGCCCCAAGCGGTGGAGTTCCTGGCCACAGGCCAGCAGTATGTCGTCGAAGGCATCCACCCGAAAACTGGACAGCCTTACCGCTGGAGCGAGGGTCAGTCGCCCGTCGAGATCGGCGCGGCCAATCTGATGGTCATCCAGGCCCAGCAGCTGGACGAATTCTATGATCGGTTAGAGGCCCTCCTCATTGCTCGCGGCTACGCGGTCGTCAGCCGCCGCGAGGGCAGGGTGGGCGGTGCCCAAATCGCACAGGAGAGCCTTCTCGCGCCCAGCTTCGGCGCGATCAGGCGTGCGATGGCGTCCTTGCCCAATGAGGTCGACTACGATGGCTGGCTTAAGGTCGGTGCCGCCCTCAAGGCCGCAGCGGGGCCAGAGAATGAAGCGGACGCCCTCGAATTGTTCCTCGAATGGAGCCTGCTCTGGCCAACCAACACACCCGAGGGTGCCGAGGCCAAATGGCAGTCGCTCCGACCGCCATTCAAGGTCGGTTGGGACTTCCTGAGCCGCTTCGCGACCGAGCATGGCGATGGGTCGTTCTCCACCGCGCAGTACGATTTCGACGCGGTCATGACTGCCCCGGTGCCGGGGCAGGAGAGCAGGGGTCCGCTCATCAGCGATCAGTTGCAGGCAGTGTTTGACCGATACGTTTGGGCCGAGCGGCTGGAACGGTTTTGTGACATGACGACCGGCGAGCTGCTGACGCGCACGATGTTCAACGTTCGCAACAGCCACATCGGCGACCCGTGCTCGATCAAGGACTGCGCGTGGGCGGTGCTGACGCGCGACAGCGGACGTCTCCAGTCGGTTAAGAGCGTGACCTACCGGCCCGGGCAGGGGCGGTTCGTTGAGGAGAACCTGCCGGGCCTGGTCGGACGGTGCATCAATCAGTGGAAGGACCCGAAGCCGGACCTGCCGCCCTCGGCGACCGACGACGACGTAAGGGTTTGGCTCCAGCACCTGAAGTTGGTGATCCCCGTCCAGCGCGAACGGGACATCGTTCTGGATTGGCTGGCCTGGATCCTCCAGCACCCCGGGGAAAAGCCGAATTGGGCCATCTTGATCGGTTCGACTTGGGAGGGGCTGGGAAAAGACCTCGTTCTGGAACCGGTTCGCACCGCCCTCGGTGCCGACAACGTGCGTGAAATCGGCGCCGGTGAGCTGATGTCGGGCTGGACTTGGTGGGCGGCCAACACCCGCCTGGTGATTGTGCAGGAAATGCACAGCTTCGAGCGGAAGGAGACGATGAACCGGCTGAAGCCGCTCATCGCCGCGCCGCCGCATACCCTCCCGGTCAACAAGAAGCACGAACGCCAGTACGAGGTGCCCAACATCATCGCATGCGTCTTCTTCACGAACATGCGCAATGCCCTGCAGGTTTCGAAACAGGACCGCCGGTACTTTATCACCTGGACAGACGACCGACCGCGGGAGCCAGCCTACTACGCCGAACTGGTTCGGTGGTATCGGGCCGGTGGGGCACAGCTGGCCGCGCGCTGGCTTCTCCAGCGCGATGTGACCGCCTTCGACGCCCATGGTCGCGCGCCAGACACCGAGGCCAAACAGGAAATGGAGAAGGCCGGTCGGGCCATCGTGGACGAAATTATAGAAGAGGCCTTGGCGGATCGAGACCGCGAACTGGCTCACGCGGCCTTCACCCTGGACGAGGTCGCGGACTTGGTCGCGCGGCGGCTCGGCGACCGACAGCGGCCGACCAACAATAAGGTCGCAGCGGTTCTCAGTGGGGCTGGGTGCCGAAAGGTCGCCCGGCTGTCCTTGGGCGAGCCTCCGACGGACAGCTACGGGCCGCTGGGCGGGAAGGATATGTACACGGTTTTCGCGCGAGCAGTGGACGCCGACGAGATGGTGACCAACGACGAGGTGCGAGCGGTCTATTTTGCCAGCCGGTTGAAGGCCGATCCTTTCTCATGAGCCGGGCCAAGGGGCACGATAGGAGCGGGGTCGGAGCCGAACCGAGCGACAGCCACGCCTTCAAACTGGCCTACACCGTCGAGGAGGCGGGCCGGGCGATCGGCGTGAGCCGGTCCACCGTGTTCGACATGATCAGGATGGGTGAGGTGTCTGCCAAAAAGCTACGGGGCCGTACCGTCATCGCCCGTGCCGAACTGCAGCGCATTGTGTCGGAAGCCCCTGACGCACGACCTCCCTAGTTCCGTGCCTGCCAAGTCAAGCTGGCCAGGGAAATTTGACCGGCGCCAAGGTGAACGCCGCCTGCCCCAGCTCCGTGGCACCGAAAGACATGGGCAGACCCGCCGCCCCCCGCACAGTGGAGCCGGGGCCGCGGTTGCGGTGCGCCTCGCCACCTTGGACTGGATGGGGCCGGCGGGCGGCTTCTTCCGCGATTGCGAAGTCCCGGCCATCGCGCCCTACGGCTGGCGACGTGAATGGGGTGCGAGCCAGACGCGGGAACGAACCGGGCGTCGGGTTTTAGGCATCGATCCTGAGGCGGGAAGGCTCTTGTAAGGACCGCGGACTTCTCGACTAGTGCGCGGATGGCGCATGAAGACCCCCTATGGATCGCGAGACGCGACGGCCAGGATTGGCGGGATGACGAAGTACAGGCCGCCGTTGATTGGCTGGGCGGACTGGCGCCCGCCGCGGAGATGGCCGAGCGGATCGAGGCCCAGCGTCGCGGCCTCGACGCCGCACTGGCTGTCTGGCGGGACGGTGGACAGGCTCCACCGACCGACGGACGCGATCAGGCCGCCTGGTGGCTTCTGCAGGGGGCGGACTTCGCCCAAGGACGACGCCACACGGTTCCGGAAGAGGCCGCCCGGATCACGCCGCTCCTGAAGCGGCTCGGCGCCGATCTGGCGGTTCTGCGCGCCATTCCCGGTGCCGAGGTGCGGGCCGCCCGGCTGCTGACCGAACGCCGAACCTCGATGGACCCGGAATCTATGAACTGCTCGTGGCGCTCGCTTGGCGGAGGGACGGATGGACGGTCGAGTTCATCCCGGAACAACGCGGCGGGCCCCCCACCCCCGACTTCTTCGCGTCCCGCCCGGCGCGCCGTTGGGCGGTCGAGTGCAAGCGTCTGGAACGGTCGATGTACGCGGTAAATGAGTCGGTTCACGGGGCCCGGCTCGCGAACCCGGTGCATGCGCTCCTCCGCGAGGCCGGTCCGCCGCTCGTCGTTGAAGTGGTCTATGCCGCAGAGCTCCAGGATGTGCCGGACGACTATCTCGTCGATCGCGTACGGGAAGCTCTGGCCGCGCGCCGGGGCGGCTGGGCCGACGCGACCGCGATCGGGCGACTTCGGCGTCCCGACGCGGCGGGGCTCCAGCAGGTCATGGCGCGCGACGACGTCTATTATGGGTCCAAGCGGATGATCCAGCTGACGGCGCGCGCGCTGCAGCCGGAGTGGGACTACAGCTTCTCAGGACGTTGGACGCCGGCGGAGGGGCGCCCCTTCTACGCGACCGACCTGCACCACGCGAGCGTCGTCGGATGGGCCTGTCGAGCGCCGCGCGCCCTTGAGATGAAGTCGGGACACTTCCGGCGGACGCTCGTTCGCGCCGAGCGCCAACTGCCCGCCGATCGGCCCGGGGTAGTGCACATCGGGCTGGAGACGACGGGCGAAGCGCGGGTCGATCGCGAGCGCTTCATGGCCAATCTTATCGAGACTTGGGTCTATCGACCCGAAAATCGCCGGTTCAGATGGGCCAACGTCAACTACTTCCGGTCCGAAGTCTCCCTGGAGCGCGACACGAACTGGGACTTCGACGAGACTTTCGCGCCCCTGAAGATCGGACGACACACCACCCCGCAACCCGTGCCCGGCCAAGCATTGGTCGCGATCGACGGGCCGATCCGGCCAGGAGTGTTCTTCTGAGGCTGCGCCTGAGGACGGCGTGCGGCCAAGATCCGGGTCAACTGCGGTCAAGCCGCGCCCTGGTCGAGATCTGCCTCGGGGTTGCCGGTAAGATGCGAAAACCGCGCCCTGATCGCGGGAAAGCCCGCGACGACCGTCATGATCTCGACTTGGTGGGACGTCTCATAGGCGCGAAGCGCGATCCACTGCTTCCCCACCTTCTCCTCGATCCGATCGCGGCCGAGGCTGGTGACCACCCATTCGATCTTGAGCACCAGTTGAGCCAAGGCCGTGGTCCAAGCCGCGGCCGCGTCGTAGGTGACGACATCGACGATTGGTGCTGCGGGCGATTGCTTCCGGAGATGATCGTGGACGCCGCCGACACGCAGAAGCCCGCGCAGCGCCGAACTCAGCATGTAATGATGGGGTTCGACCGGGTTGAGCCGGAGCGCCACCTTCTCCTGCAGCTTCAGCGCGACGCGCGCCGTCTCCGCATCGAGCGCATCTTCCGACGCCGCCCGATGCAGGGTCGCCGCGGCCGACATTAGTTCGGCGAGATCGTCGCGCAGGCTGTCTATCCACGCCTGCCGCATCCCCATCACGCTTAGCCGGTGTTGTCGCTCGTCGTCGCGGCGTTTGACGTAGACCGCCACCCACGCGCCGCTGACGACGACGGCCAGGGTGGCGAGCGTTCCTAGCCAGGTCAGAACGTCGAAAACCCCGACGGCGTCCGGACCGGGCTGCCGGCCCAGCAGGCTGTTGGCCACGAGGAGGGGCGTGGGGGCGACGAGAAGCAGAAAGCCCGCGCCGATGCGCCGGGCGTCTCCAAGGTCCACGGCGGCGGCGTCGAGGGGCGGCGGGACGGGCTTCAGTCGCCAGGCGGCCGTAAGGCAGGCAATCGCCGCCGCGATCAGCGCGGCGAGATAGAGCCAGTAATCCGGCGCGGCTTCGGCGGCCGCGCCCTTCCCGACGCACAGAAGGGACAGGACGACCGTTGCAGCGAATGACACGCTGAGGCCGGTCCGTCCCCAAAAGGACATTGCGCGCCAACGGTCGGTCTTGAGGGGATTGCTGAAGGCCACGATCGCTTTCGGCTTCGCCGGAACGCCCCGGCATGATCGCCGCAGGTCGCGGCGGAGGCGGCGACGATAGGGCGATCGGTCGCGAGCGCAAGCCGCGCCCCGGCCCCGCCCGGCGTGCGACGGGCTTCTCACTGTGTAGGCCTGATCCGACGCAAAAATCTGACGCGTTGGGCCAAGCACCTTGCAAGCCTGCGCTTGAGCCGATTGCGCTTCACCGCTTGGAACTGGGATCTGCACCAAAGCGGACCCTCTCAATGTCCGAGAAGAGTCAGATACGGACGCAGACGAACGATCAGCAGTGCCGCGGATCAACCGGGGCGACCGCAATGAATTGCCCAGTCCGCCATCAGGAGGCGTCGTTTTTCCAGAGCGTCGCCCCTTCTATATGCCCGCTCCACCTCGCTTCCGACTACGTGCGCCAGCGCGGCCTCGACGACTTCGCGCGGATGGTCGGTGGTTTCGCCGGCCCAGTCACGAAACGTCGAGCGGAAACCGTGCACCGTGTAGGTCAACTGGCCCATGCGGCGTAGGAGCATGTTCATCGCCATGTTCGAGATCGGCTTTTCGCCCGAGCCATCAGGGAACAGGTACTCGCTCTCAATACCGTCGTCCGCCTGCTCAGCGATCAGTTGCTTCACGAGGGCGAGCGCGGCACCGTTCAGCGGGACACGGTGCTCGATCCTGCCCTTCATGCGGTCCGCCGGGACGATCCACACCCGCTTGGCCAGCTCGAACTCAGGTATTCGCGCGCCGATGACCTCGCCTGTCCGGCAGGCAGTTAGGATCGTCAGCTCCAACGACCGAGCCGCAAGTGCCGGTCGGGCCTTCAGTAGCTTCATGAAGTCCGCGATCTCGCCGAACGGCATTGCGGCGTGATGTCCGCGGGTCAGCTTCTGGCGTTTGGGCAGAAGCACTGCGAGATGGCCCTTCCAGCGCGCTGGATTGTCACCAGTCCGCAGGCCCTTCGCCTTCGCGGCGTCGAGAACGCGTTCAATCCTGCCCCGACAGCGAGATGCCGTTTCCGGCTTTGTCGCCCAAATCGGTCGCAAAACGTCAAGGACGTCCTCGGTCGTGATTTTGTCGACGTCAAGCGGCCGAAGGGCCGCTGCATCGACCTCAAGGCTCTGGCTCCATTGGCGCTGGTGTTTTTCGTTCTTCCATTCGCTCTGGATAGACCGCAGCAGCTCGTCAGCAACGTCGCCAAAGGTGTTGCCGCCCACCCTTGTTAGGCGGCGAGCCTCAATCGGATTAATGCCCTTCGCCACTGCCCTTCGAGCGGCGTCCGCCTGCTGCCGTGCCTCGCCCAATGTCGTCGTCAGCAGGCCGCCCAAGCCCATCTGCTTCCTTTTTCCGCGCCACTGGAAAATGAAGCTCCAGCTCTTTGCGCCCGTTGGACCGACTTGGAGATAGAGTCCGCCGCCGTCCGCGTGCAGGCCCGGCGTCTGTAGGCTGGTTACGCCCCTCGGGCTTAAGCGGTTTATTTGTCTGGCCATGCCTGACGATAACAACCGAGCTGCCTCTGTCCAGCGCGAACCCTCAATTGAACCCTAAAGAGCGACGGCGATTGAGTTGGACGTCTCTGGACTGGTGTGGACCGGAAAGGCCTGTCGTGCGGCATTCCGAGGAGGGGCGTCGACCATCATGGACTGCAGTAGACCCGGGTGGATACGCATTCGAACCCCTCCGTCTCCGCCACCTGTTTCGCGCTGTGGCGCTGCGCAGGACGACTGGCCCCGTGCGCCGGAGTGCTACGTCCGGCGACCGCCGTTCATGAAACCGGACGGCCGTCCAGGGATTGCACCCGGGAGTTTCTCGCCGGACGCGTCCCATGTCCCCGCCGCCTCCACATTCCAGTCATGGTGGACCCGCTCTTCGCCGCGCCCTGGCTCGTGTGCGCCGGGGTCACGTCGTGGCCCTGTCCGCCGTGGCGGCCGCGGCCTTCGGCCTGGTGGGGCTTCGCGCCGTCGAACTTCCGGGGCCGCGCCCGGTGACGGACGGCGAGCGCCTGCGCATCGAGGTGGTCCATCCTGTCGAGCCCGAGATCGTTCCCGGGACGCGGATGGACGTCGGCGAACTGGTGGATGGGTTCCAGGGCGTGCCGCCCTCGCCGCCGCCGCTGACGGACGAGGTGATGGCCTACGCCGAAAGCTGGATCGAGGACCTCCCGCCGCTCCCGCCCCCGCCCTGGCGGCGGCCGGTCAGCGATGAACCGGCGGTTCGCGGGGACATGGCCGAGGCCCCGCGTCCGCGCCGCGACGCAGGCCGCTGGTTCGGATTCGACGCGCCCCGGCGGGACTACCAGGCGGAGCGGGCCGCCCGTCGCGCCCGTCTGGAGGCGATGGACCGGCAGGCCCGGGACGAGCGGGAGGCCCGCCGGCGGGAGCGGTCCTGGGGCCGCGACGAGGCCCGCCGCCGCGAGGACTGGCGGGAGGAGCGCGGGGAGGGCCGGCCGTGGGGCGACGCGCCCCCGGACGACGCACGGCCTCCTGATTTCCCCGACCGGGAGTCGTTCACCGGTCCCCAATGATTTTGTGGCAGTGATCGCCGTCCACACGGAGGGGTGGGGCGATGACGACGTTCGGCGTTCGGTGGCGGCTGTACCGCAGGGGCGAGCCGCAGAGGGGCTGGCGCGACGCCGCCGTCCTGTTCGTCGCCTACGCCATCGCCCTGACCGCCGGCGTGCTGTGGTCCCGCTCCGTCGATAACTCGACAGTGTTCTGGGCCGCGAACGGCGTCCTGGCGGGGGGGCTGCTGCTGCTGAAGCCCCGCGTCGGCTGGACCTTCGTCGCGGCCTGCATCTCCCTGAACCTCAGCCTGAACGTGTTCAGCGGCCTGCCGGTCAATCTCAACCTCGCCTTCACGGCGCTGAACCTGGCCTTCTCGGTCGTCATCGCGGTGCTGGTGCGGACATTCTGCGGCGCGGCCCTGGATCTCGGGCGGCTGAGGCGTTTCCTGCCGTTCGTGGCCATCGTCGGCGTGGCGGCGGTGGTCGAGGGCATGATCGGCGCCAGTTTCACCACGCCCGGAAACGCCGGCTGGAGCGTGATCTGGCCGCGCTGGGCGGCCTGCGACGGGGTCGGGATGGTTCTCGCCCTTCCGGCGACCCTGCTGATGATGCGCCGGATCAATCCGCTGTACGCCGGCGCGGCCGGCCCGGTCGAGCGGCTCGTCCTGCTGCTTGGCCTCGGCGTGCTGACGGCGGTGACCTTTTCGCTCTCGGCCCAGCCGTTGATCCTGCTGATCTATCCCGCCGTGCTGTTCGCCGCCTTCCGGCTCGGCGCGGCCTGGGCCTTCCTCTCGATCGGGGTGGTCGGCCAGATCGCCACCGTCCAGACGCTCGCCGACCGTGGCCCGATCGCGGTCTTCGACTCACTGCCACGCTTCACCGAGGTCGGCCTGCTGCATCTGTTCCTCGGCAGCATCCTGCTCACCGCGACGCTGGCCACCAGCGCCTTGGCCGAGCGGATGCGCACGGAGCATCGCGCCCGCCGCAAGGAGGCCTCGGCCGCCGCGGTGCGGGCGCGGAGCGAGCAGATGATCGCCACCCGCGAGCGCTTCCTCGCCGTGGTCAGCCATGAGATCCGTACGCCGCTGAACGGGGTCGCCGGTTTCGCGGGAGCCCTGGCCGCCCGCACGGACCTCGACCCCGAGGCGCGCCGGCAGGCCGAGGCGATCGCCGCCTCGTCGGCGGTGCTCAACACCCTGATCGAGGACATTCTGGACTTCTCGCGCCTGGAGCAGGGTCGTCTGGAGCTGGAGCCCGCGCCGGCTCAGGTGGTCCCCGCTATCGGCGAGGCTGTCGATCGCCATCGCGCCGCCGCCCTGGCCAAGGGGCTGGAGCTGGCCTTCGTCGACGATGGCGCGGCCGCCCCGTGCCACAGCATCGACGCGCGCCGGCTGCGGCAGGTCATCGGCGGACTGGTCGACAATGCGGTCAAGTTTACGAGCGCAGGCTCGGTGACCGTGCGCGTCGCCTTGGCGCCGTCCGCCGACGGACTCGACCGGATGGAGGTCGCCGTCGAGGATACCGGCCCCGGCGTGCCCGAAAGCCGACGCGCGGAGCTGTTCCAGCCCTTCTCGCAACTCGACGCCGGCCTTTCGCGGCGCCAGTCGGGCGCGGGCCTCGGCCTCGCCATGTGTCGCTCGATCGTCGAGCTGATGGGCGGGGAACTGACGTATCAGCCGCGTCAGGGCGGGGGAGCCATCTTCCGCTTCGCCCTCGACCTGCCGGTGGCCGCCTCGCCCGCCGACGCCGTCGACGCCATGGCCGAGACGGAGCGCGCGCCCGTGATCCTGGTCGTCGACGACCATCCCACCAACCGCGAGGTCGCCCGCCTGATCCTGACCTCCTACGGCTGCGAGGTGGTCGAGGCCGACGACGGGGCCTCCGCCGTGGCGGCCGCCGGCGCGGCGGTCTACGACGCCATCCTGATGGACGTCCGCATGCCGGGCATGGATGGTCTGGAGGCGACACGCGCGATCCGCACCTCCGGCGGACCCTGCGCCGGGGTCCCGATCCTCGCGGTCACCGCCGACGTGATGCGGGACGATGTGGAGCGCTGCCGCGCCGCCGGCATGAACGGCCACGTTCCGAAGCCGATCAACCCGGCCCGTCTGATGACGGCCCTGATGACGGTGCTGGACGGCGGCGAGGCCTTCCCGGAAGCCCCCGCCCGGATCGCCGTCGCCGCCTGAGGCCGCTGTTCAACTTGACCTGACGTGATCTTGGCACGCGCTCCCGCGCGGTCTAGGTCGATGGCTCAACCTCGTCAGGAGACGCACCATGGCCGATCTGGCCCAAGTCACCGAACACATCCGCGGCGCCGTGGGCGACAACTCCGGTCTCGGCAAGACCGTGAAGCTGGACCTCGGCGACGCCGGCAGGATCTTCATCGACGGCGCCTCGGTCCCGAACACCGTGACCAATGAGGACAAGCCCGCCGACGCCACCGTCACCATGTCCTGGGACGACTTCATGGCCCTGTCGAACGGCCAGCTCGATCCGATGATGGCCTTCATGCAGGGCAAGCTGAAGATCGCCGGCGACATGATGATCGCCCAGAAGCTGGCCCCGCTGCTGAAGCGCTGAGGCGCGCGGCGAAGGGCTGATTTTCAGCGGCGCGGCTCCGACGGGGCCGCGCCGTTTTCGTATCGGAGCGCGACCATGGACTTCCGCCACAGCGACAGGGCCCTGCACTGGCAGGAACGCGTGCGCCGCTTCATGGACGACAAGGTCCTGCCGCGCGAGGCGGAATACCGGGCCCAGGTCCGCGAGGATCACGCCCGCCAGCCGCCGGCGATGGAGGAGATGAAGGCCCAGGCCCGCGAGGCCGGACTGTGGAACATGTTCCTGCCGGGCGAGCACGGCGCGGGCCTGGCCAACCTGGAATACGCCCCGCTGGCCGAGCTGATGGGCCGCCATCTGTGGTCCGCCGAGGTGTTCAACTGCAACGCCCCCGACACCGGCAACATGGAAGTGCTCCATATGTACGGGAACGCGGCTCAGCAGGACCGCTGGCTAAAGCCGCTGATGGCCGGCGAGATCCGCTCGGCCTTCCTGATGACGGAGCCGGAAGTGGCCTCGTCGGACGCCACCAACATCCAGACCCGCATCGTCCGCGACGGCGACCACTACGTCATCAACGGCCGCAAATGGTGGTCGACCAACATGGCCCACCCGAACGTCGCGGTGACCATCGTCATGGGCAAGACCGACCCCGACGCCGCCACCCACGCCCAGCAGAGCCAGATCATCGTCCCAGTCGATGCGCCCGGCTTCCGCGTCGAGCGGATGCTGTCGGTGTTCGGCTATGACGAGCGGCCCATCGGGCACGCCGAGGTGGTGCTGGAAAGCGTCCGCGTCCCGGTCGAAAACCTCATCGCCGGCGAGGGGCGGGGCTTCGAGATCGCCCAGGGCCGGCTCGGACCCGGCCGCATTCACCACTGCATGCGCGTCATCGGCGCCGCCGAGCGGGCGCTGGAGCTGATGTGCGAACGGCTGCTGTCGCGCACCGCCTTCCGCAAGACCATCGCCGAGCACTCGGTCTGGGAACAGCGCGTCGCCGAGGCCCGCACCGAGATCGAGATGTGCCGCCTGCTGGTGCTCAAGGCCGCCTGGATGATGGACAACGGCGGGGCCAAGAACGCCAGGTCGGAAATCGCCCAGATCAAGGTCGCCGCCCCGCGCATGGCGCTCAAGGTCATCGACGACGCCATCCAGGCCTTCGGCGGCGCCGGCGTTTCGGCCGACACCCCATTGGCCGAGATGTACGCCATGGTCCGCACCCTGCGCATCGCCGACGGCCCCGACGAGGTCCACAACCGCGCCATCGCCCGGCTGGAGTATGCCAAGCACGGCGGCCGGGGCGGCTAGAACGACGTCACGCCCTTTGGATGCACGCGCCGGTTCGGCGAGCCGTCGAAGGCCCAGCGGAGGAACCGCGCGGTCGTCAGGGCTCCGCTCTGCACCAACGTCGTCGGCAGGGCCCGCGGCTGGCGGTGCATGGCCCGCGCCCAGCCGGGCAGCAGGTCCATTCCGGCCTGCATGATCACGCCCGCCGCCATGTCGACCACAGGCATGCCGACCGTCTGGCGCATGACAAGGGCCGCCACCTCGTGCGTGCGGGCGTCCGCGCGCAGCCTCGCTCGGAACGACTGGATCAGCGCCTCCGCTTCGGCACGACTGCGCGGCACGGGATCGGCGTGCAGCGCCTCGCCGATCCGCGCGGTCTCGGCGAAATAGGCGTCCTGCTCGGCCAGCGGCATCCGCGGCTCGGCGTACCGGATCCAGGCGTCGAGAAAGCTGATCGTCTCGGTGACGTGCACCCACGCGAGGAGTTCGGGGTCCGACACCCGGTACGGCGTCCCATCCGGCAGCACGCCTTTCAGCTTCCGGTGAATCCGGTTGACCCGGTCGATCGCCGCCCGGCCCTCCTCGGCGTGATCATAGGTCGTGACCGCGATGAATTTGGCCGTCCGCCGCAGCCGCCCGTGCATGTCGGCGCGGAAATCCGAGTGATCCCACACCCCCGCCAGCACGGCCGGATGCAGCATCTGCAGCAGCAGGCCCGAGACGCCGCCGACCATCATCGTGGTCACATCGCCGTTGACCTTCCACGCGACCGAGTCCGGCGGGAACAGCGCGTCTGCCCGGCGCAGCACCGGGCGCTCGCCCTTCTCGGCGTCGTTGAAGACCTCGGTGATCTTCTGGCGGACGGCGGCGCGGACGGGGGAGGTGAGGGACGCCTTCATGAAACCCTCTCTATCGCCTTGCTGCCGCAACCGAAACGCGGCGGGAAGGCGAAACCGGAGAAGGCTCCGGCCCCCCGATCATTGCTCTGGCGCAAAGACGCCCGGCCGCCGCCGGCGCAGCCTCCAGCGTGACATGGCGGAGAGCCTCATGAGCGCGGTTGCTGTCGACTCGATCCCACGGCCGTACAGCCGACTGTCCATCGGCCTGCATTGGCTGATGCTGCTCCTGCTGGTGGCGGTCTATGCCGTCATTCTGCTGCGTCATGAGTTTCCGCGGGGCAGCGACGTCCGTGAGGCCCTGAAGGCCTGGCACTTCAGCCTCGGGCTGGCCGTCTTCATCCTCGTCGGCTTGCGGGCGGTCGCCCGGCTGCTGCACCGGGCGCCGCCGAGGGCCCATGACTGGAACGAGCGCGTCGCCGGCGCGATGCACCTGGCGCTGTATGGCTTCATGATCGCCATGCCGCTGCTGGGCTGGGTCATCCTCAGCGCCGAGGGCGAGCCGGTCCGTCTGTTCGGCCTGGCCCTCCCTGCGCTGACGGGGTCGAACGAGGCCCTGGCCGAACGGGCGGAAACGATCCACGAGATGCTCGGAACAATCGGCTACTGGCTTGTCGGCCTGCACACGGCGGCGGCCTTGTTCCACCACTACCGGCTCCGGGACGGTGTCCTCGCACGCATGGGCGTCCGCTGATCAGCCCGCGTCTCTCCAGGTCTTCAGCGCCGCGATGGCCCGCTCGCTCATCAGCCGTTTCTTCGCCCGTCCGCGGTCCTTCGGATTGATCCGCTTGCCCTCGGCGTCGACCTTCGGCGCCTCGAGCGGCGGCAGCAGGCCGTAGTTGATGTTCATCGGCTGGAATTTGGACCCTTCCAGATGACCGCCGGTGATGTGCTCGACCAGAGCGCCCATCGCCGTCTCCGGCGGGGGCGGGGCGAGGTCCCGACCCAGCGCCTGCGCCGCCGCCAGCCGCCCGGTCAGCAGCCCCATGGCGGCGCTCTCGACATAGCCCTCGACGCCCGTGACCTGACCCGCGAAGCGAAGGCGCGGCAGGGCCTTCAGGCGCAGCTGGCGGTCGAGCAGCTTCGGCGAGTTGAGGAAGGTGTTGCGGTGCAGCCCGCCCAGCCGCGCGAACTGGGCGTCCTGCAGGCCCGGGATCATGCGGAACACCTCGGCCTGCGCCCCGTGCTTAAGCTTGGTCTGGAAGCCGACCATGTTGAACAGAGTGCCGAGCGCGTTGTCCTGACGCAGCTGGACGATGGCGTGCGCCTTGACCTGCGGGTCGCGCGGATTGGTCAGGCCGACCGGCTTCATCGGACCGTGACGCAGGGTCTCGCGGCCGCGCTCGGCCATCACCTCGATGGGCAGGCAGCCGTCGAAATAGGGGACGTTCTCCCAATCCTTGAACTCGGCCTTGGGCCCCGCGAGCAAGGCGTCGATGAAGGCCTCGTACTGCTCCCTGTTCATCGGGCAGTTGACGTAGGCGGCGGCGTCCCCGCCTGGGCCTTCCTTGTCGTAGCGCGACTGCCGCCAGGCGATGTCGAAGTCGATCGAGTCGGCGTGCACGATGGGGGCGATGGCGTCGAAGAAGCTGAGGCTCTCCTCGCCGGTCGTCTTCAGGATGGCGTCGGCGAGGGCGGGGGAGGTGAGCGGCCCGGTGGCGACGATGACATTGTCCCAGTCCTCGGGCGGCAGGCCGGCGATCTCCTCACGCACGATCGTGACCAGCGGGTGAGCCTGCAGCTTCGCCGTCACGGCCTGCGAAAAGCCCTCGCGGTCCACGGCCAGCGCGCCTCCGGCGGGCACCTGATTGAGGTCGCCGCAGGCCATGATGACCGAATCCAGCGCGCGCATCTCGGCGTGCAGCAGGCCGACGGCGTTGTACTCCCAGTCGTCCGAGCGGAACGAGTTGGAGCAGACCAGTTCGGCCAGTCCGTCGGTGTGGTGGGCGTCGGTCTTCACCCCGGGCACGCCGCGCATCTCGTGCAGGATGACGGGCACGCCGGCCTGGGCAATCTGCCAGGCGGCCTCGGAACCGGCGAGGCCGCCGCCGATGACATGGATGGGGGAGGGGCGTTCCGTCATGCGCGGCTTCTAGCGGCGCGGGGCGATCTGGGCTAGCGTCCGGCCCGGGGAAATACGGAGGGGGCGCATGGCGGATTTCTCGATCGGTACGTCTATCGGCGATGCATTCGGGCTGGTGAAGCGACGCCCGTTGTCGGTTTTCATCTGGGGACTGCTGATGCTGGCGCCGGTCTTCGGCAGCATGGCCCTGGTCTTCCCGATGATGGCGGAGATGTTCGCCGGGATGGAGGCGGCGGACTGGGAGCACGACGCTGCTCCCTTCGCGGACCCGACCTTCGCCCGCATGATGCAGTTTCAGATGGCCTCCCTGCTGGGCAATGTCGTCCAGTTGGTGGTCATGGCGGTGGTCTACACCGCCATCTTCCGCGCTGTGCTGCGGCCGCGCGAGAGGGCCTTCTTCTCGTTGCGGCTGGGTATGGATGAACTCCGGGTCGCCGTGGTCGGCCTGGCCATCGGCGTCGCGCTCTACATCGTCATGCTCATCGCCGTGCTGGCCTGTGTGGCGCTGGGTGTCGGCCTCGGCTTCCAGGACGCGGGCCTGGGCGTTCTCGTGGCCGTGCTGCTGGGCATCGCGCTGTTCCTGGCGGTCTGCTGGCTGCTGGCCCGGGTCAGCCTGATGGCGCCGGCCAGCGTGCTGTATCGCGACTTCGCCTTCGTTCAGGGCTGGCGGCTGGCCCGCGACAAGGGATGGCCGCTGTTCGGCATGATGCTGTTGATCTTCCTCATCGCCATCGTGATCGAGGCCATCGGCTTCATCCTCGTGGCGCTGGCCTTTTCGGGGGCCTTCATGACGATGAGCGCGGCCGCGATCGACGGCGGCAACCCCTTCGCGTCGATGAACGACTGGATCGCGGCCCATTGGTACTGGGCGGTGGTCGGCGGGCTGGTGTTCTCGCTGATCTATGGCGTGGTGCTGACGCTCTGCGCTGCGCCGTTCGCCTCGGCCTGCCGGCAACTGGCCGACGACTCCACTGCGCCCGCCGACGACGGGCCGGCGTCCTCCGCCGTTTGAATTGAACCAGCACCGACCCGGAAAGAAGGAGCGAACCATGGCGTTTTCCGCGACCGAGGCGGCGTTTGAGGGCTTCCGCCTCGTCCGCCGCAACCCGCTGGTCCTGGTGGCGTGGACGGTGCTCTACGCCGTCGTCAGCCTGGCCGCGCTGTTCGCCATGGCTCCGGTGGTCGAGCAACTGGTCGGCTGGCAGGAGGAGGCCAGGACGCTGCGCGAGGGCGCCGAGCCGGGCATCGACGCCGTGTGGTCGATGATGGCCGAATTCGGCGGGATCATGATTCAGATGGCATGGCTGATTCCGGTCGCCATGGTGGTGGAAGCCATGATGGCCGCCGCCGTCGCCCGCGGCGTCCTGCGACCCCGGAACGGCGCCTTCGGCTACCTGTCGCTGGGCATGGACGAAGTCCGGGTGCTGGTCGTGACCTTCGTGCTCGGCCTGTTCATGATCCTGGCCTGCGTGGCGGTCTCGGTGGCTTTCGGGGTGGTCGTCGCCGCCGCCAGATCGGCCGGCGCCGGGGGCTGGATCGGCCTGATTGTCTTCCTGGGCCTGCTGGCCGGCGTCTGGCTGCTGATCTGGCTGGCGGTGCGCCTGTCCCTGGCCGTGCCGATCACCGTGGCCGAACAGCGCTTCGCCTTCTTCGATTCGTTCGCCCTGACAAAGGGCCGCTTCTGGCCGCTTCTGGGGATGGCCGTCATCGCCATCGTCATGGTCATCATCATCGAACTGCTGTCCTCGATCGTCAGCATGCCCGTCGGCGTGATGTCGGGGCTGGAGTCGCCTGCGTGGGGCAGCAATCCCAGTCCCGAGCATCTGCGGGCCATGCTGGATTCCAGCAATCCGTGGGTGATCCTCAGCGTCGTGATCGAGTCGGTGGTCAAGGCGCTGACCGTGGGGGTGATCTACGCGCCCTTCGCCGCCGCCTACCGGGGCATCAAGGGCGCGCAGGCGCCGGCCGGCTGATCCGGGGCGGGCCTCAGGCCCGCTTCTTCAGCGCCGTGACCCGCGCCTTGCGGCGGTCCTCGTGCCGGTCCAGCACCTCCTTGAGGTATTTGCCGGTCCAGCTCTTCGGATTGGCCGCGACCTGTTCGGGCGTGCCGACGGCGACGATCTCCCCGCCGCCGTCGCCGCCCTCGGGACCGAAGTCGAGCAGCCAGTCGGCGACCTTGATGACGTCGAGATTGTGCTCGATCACCACGATGGTGTTGCCGTTCTCGACCAGCTCCTGAAGCACCTCAAGCAGCTTGCGGGTGTCCTCGAAATGCAGGCCGGTGGTCGGCTCGTCGAGGATGTAGAGGGTCTTGCCGGTGGCCCGTTTGGACAGCTCCTTGGAGAGCTTGACCCGCTGGGCCTCGCCGCCTGACAGGGTGGTCGCCGACTGGCCGACCTTGACGTAGCCGAGGCCGACCCGGTTCAGGGTCAGCATCTTGTCGCGGATCGAGGGCACCGCCTTGAAGAAGCTGGCGGCTTCTTCAACCGTCATGTCCAGAACGTCGGATATGCTCTTGCCCTTGAAGACGATTTCCAGCGTTTCGCGATTGTAGCGCCTGCCCTTGCAGACGTCGCAGGTGACGTAGACGTCGGGCAGGAAATGCATCTCGATCTTGATCAGTCCGTCGCCCTGGCAGGCTTCGCAGCGGCCGCCCTTGACGTTGAAGCTGAACCGGCCGGGACCATAGCCGCGCGCTTTCGACTCCGGCAGGCCGGCGTACCAGTCGCGGATCGGGCCGAAGGCGCCGGTGTAGGTGGCGGGGTTTGAGCGCGGGGTGCGGCCGATGGGCGACTGGTCGATGTCGATGACCTTGTCGAACATCTCCAGCCCCTCGATCCGGTCGAACGGGGCGGGGGCGTCGGAGGCGTTGTGCAGCCGGCGGGCGGCGGCCTTGTACAGGGTCTCGATGGTGAAGGTCGACTTGCCGCCGCCGGACACGCCGGTGACGCAGGTGAACAGGCCGGCGGGGATTTCGCCGGTGACGCCCTTCAGATTGTTGCCGGTCGCGCCGCTGATCCTCAGCATCCGCTTGCGGTCGACGGGGCGGCGGCCTTCCGGCGGCAGTTCGATCTCGCGCTCACCGGTCAGGTATTTGCCGGTCAGGGAGTTCGGGTTGGCCATGACGTCGGCAGGGGTGCCCTGGGCGCAGACCTCGCCGCCGTGAATGCCGGCGGCCGGGCCCATGTCGATGACGTAGTCGGCCGTCAGGATGGCCTCTTCGTCGTGTTCGACCACCAGCACGGAGTTGCCGAGGTCGCGCAGGCCGCGCAGGCTTTCCAGCAGACGGGAGTTGTCGCGCTGGTGCAGGCCGATCGACGGCTCGTCCAGCACATAAAGGACGCCGGTCAGGCCCGAGCCGATCTGCGACGCCAGCCGGATGCGCTGGCTCTCGCCGCCGGACAGGGTGCCCGAGGCGCGCGACAGGTTGAGGTAGTCCAGCCCGACATTGTTCAGGAAGCGCAGCCGGTCTGTGATCTCCTTCAGGATCCGCCGGGCGATCTCCATCTGCTTGTCGGTCAGCTTGCCGTCGAGAGCGGTGAACCACTCGTGGGCGTGCTTGATCGACAGCCATGACACCGTCGCGATGTCCTCGCCGGCGATCTTGACCGCAAGCGCCTCGGGCTTCAGTCGCTTGCCGCCGCAGGCCTCGCACGGCGTCTCGGACTGGAACCGTCCCAACTCCTCGCGCACCCAGGCGCTGTCCGTCTCGCGCCACCGGCGTTCGAGGTTCGGCAGCACGCCCTCGAAGGCCTTGGTGGTCTCATAGGTGCGGGCGTTGTCGTCGTAGGTGAATTTGATCTTCTCCCCGCCCGAGCCGTGCAGGATCACCTGCTGCGACTTCTCCGGCAGCTCGCGCCACGGCTTGTCCATCGAGAAGCCGTAGTGGCGGCTCAGCGACTGCAGGGTCTGGGTGTAGAGCGGCGACGGGCCGCGCGACCACGGGGCGATGGCCCCCTTGTGCAGGGTTTTGTCGCGATCCGGCACGACCAGATCGGCGTCGAAGGCCAGTTTGACGCCGAGGCCGTCGCAGACCGGACAGGCGCCGAACGGATTGTTGAACGAGAACAGCCGCGGCTCGATCTCGCTGATCGTGAAGCCGGAGACCGGGCAGGCGAATTTCTCGGAGAAGGTCAGGCGGCGCGGCTCCTTCTCTCCCTCGGCCGCATTGGCCCACTCCGCCACGGCGATGCCGTCGGCCAGGCCCAGCGCGGTCTGCAGGCTGTCGGCGTAGCGGCTCTCCAGTCCCGCCTTGGTGACGATCCGGTCCACGACGATGTCGATGTCGTGCTTGAACTTCTTGTCGAGCGCGGGCGCGTCCTCGATGGCGTAGAACTCGCCGTCGATCTTGACCCGCTGGAAGCCCGAGCGTTGCCACTCGGCCATCTCCTTCTTGTACTCGCCCTTGCGGCCGCGAACGACCGGGGCCAGCAGCAGGATGCGCTCGCCGTCGGGAAGGGCGGTCAGCTTGTCGACCATCATGGAGATGGTCTGGCTCTCGATCGGCAGGCCGGTGGCCGGTGAATAGGGCACGCCGACCCGCGCCCACAGCAGGCGCATGTAGTCGTGGATCTCGGTCACCGTGCCGACGGTGGAGCGCGGGTTCTTCGAGGTGGTCTTCTGCTCGATCGAGATGGCCGGCGACAGGCCCTCGATCAGGTCCACGTCCGGCTTGCCCATCAGCTCCAGGAACTGGCGGGCGTAGGCGCTCAGGCTCTCGACATAGCGGCGCTGGCCCTCGGCGTAGATGGTGTCGAACGCCAGCGACGACTTCCCGGACCCCGAGAGCCCGGTCATCACGACCAGCTGCTCGCGCGGGATGTCGAGATCGACGCCCTTGAGATTGTGCTCGCGCGCGCCGCGCACGCGGATGAAGTTGTGCTTTTCGGTCATGAGGCCTGAAGGCTTGGGAGTCCGGGAACGCGGAGCGGCCGGGCAAGCTCCGGCGCGACAGCGCTATATGGGGATTGGTTCGCGGGATTCAGCAAGAACAATGTAGGAACAAAACACCCGCGGCGCCAGTCTGCTGCCAGAATCTGGCGCGGCCGCGCACGGCGACCCTACTGATCGAGGAAATCGCCGGCGTTGAAGGTGATGACGCAGCGATGGTCCGCGTCGCCGGCCGCCGAGCAGGAATCGACCCCGAACATATTGGCCTGGACCTTCGCCGTGGACCGGTAGCTGCGGCCGTCATGCTGGAAGGCTGAGTCGATCTGTGCGCTCCAGGGGCCGAGCGCCTCGTAGAAGGCGCGCGCCGGAGCGCCCGTGCAGGTGAACAGGAGCAGTTCGTCGCCGCCGCCGTCGGCGGCACGGCGGTAGCTGCCGGTTTCCGCCGCCTGCCGGAAGCAGTCGGCGTAGAGCCGGGCGTGGGGCGGGGCGGGGTCTCCGACGATCGGCGCATAGTCGGGCGACGCCGCCGCGGGGGCAGGGGCGTGGGCGCAGGCCGTGGCGAGCGAGCCGGCGACGGCGACGAGAGCGAAACGGCGCATGGCAAATCCTTTGCGCCCACCGTGCCACGCTCCTGCGGCCATGGCCACGCTAGTCGATCGGCGTCCACGCCTCCGTCGGCCTCAGGTAGCGCTCACCTCTGCCCAGCAGCACGCCGTTAGCGCCGGCGATGCCAAGTTCGAGGCTTTCGGCGATGCGCCGCGCCCGTTCGATGAAGTGGTCGGCGGCGGCGGGCGGGCAGAGATCCCGCGCGGTCGCCTCGAACAGCTCCAGCCAGCGGTCGAAATGGCGCGCGTCGACCGGCAGCGGCAGGTGTTTCGGCATCGGCCGCCCGTGATAGACGCCGCTCATCAAGGCCACCGACGACCAGAACAGCCGCATCTGCTCCAGGTGAGGGCCCCAGTCGCTGATCCGCTCGTTGAACACCGGACCGATCAGCGGATCGGCGCGCACCCGGTCGTAGAAGCCGTCGACCAGCTGCGCGATCATGGCCTCGTCGATGCCGGTTTCGGCCCGGATCTGATCGACGATCGCGGCGCGACGGCCGGCGGCGTCCTGGGGATCGGCGGGTTGACTCATGACCGCGATGTAGGACGCGAGGGCGGCCCCGAACAGCGTCCGCGGCGTCGCAGCTCCGGTTTTGATCGCGGCCGGTAACGGCTTCGTCAGCGGGCCCTCTCGGCGAAATTGCTTGCGAAGCCGGGACATCGCACCCATCCTCCTGCTTCGAGTGAGTTCACTGGAGGCCCGACGAACATGATCAGCGCACTGGGAATTGGTTTCGCCCTTTCCGCTTCGCTGCTCGCGTTGGTCCATGTCCTCACCCAGCCTCGCCCCAAGCCCGTCCCCATCCGCATTCGTGACGCTCGATCGCGTCGCGGCCCGGACGCCTGACGGCCACACCCTTTTCTCAGACCTGAGCCTCGCCTTCGGGCGTGAGCGCACGGGCCTTGTCGGGCGCAACGGCGCCGGCAAGACCACGCTGCTGCGTCTGGTCGCCGGCCTGTCCGAACCCGCGGAGGGGGCCGTCGCGCGCGCCGGCACGGTCGGCTGGCTCGAACAGAGGCGCGAGCCGCGGCCGGGCGAGACGGTCCTCGACCTGCTCGGCGTGGCCGCCGCCATGGCCGTGGTGCGGCGGGTGCTCGCCGGCGAGGGAACCGCGGACGATCTCGATCGCGCCGACTGGACGCTGGAAACACGGATCGAAGCCGCACTCGCCGACGTGGGCCTGCCCGGTCTCGACTCGGAGCGGGAGGCCGCATCCCTCAGCGGGGGCGAACAGACGCGCCTCCGTCTGGCCGCCCTGCTGCTCGAAGCCCCCGACCTGCTGGTGCTGGACGAACCGACCAACCATCTCGACGTCAAGGGTCGGGCGGCGATCGCCGACCTGTTGGGCCGCTGGAAGGGCGGCGCCCTCGTCGTCAGCCACGATCGCGCCCTGCTGCGGCGGATGGACCGGATCGTCGAGCTCTCAAGTCTCGGCGCCGCCGTGCATGGCGGCAATTACGACCTGTACGCCGAGCGCAAGGCGGCGGAACGGGCGGCGGCGGAACGCGACCTCGATGTGGCCGAACGGAACGCCGCCCAGGCAGCGCGGGAGAGCCAGAGGGGCGTGGAGAAGAAGGCCCGCCGCGACAAGGCCGGTCGCGCTTTCGCGGCAGGAAGTCCGAGCCGAAGATCCTGCTGGGCGCCATGGCCGAGCGGGCGGAAAACTCGGGCGCGCGCGAAAACCTGCTGGCGCAACGTCGCGCGGCGGCGGCCGAAGCCGAGCTCAACGAGGCGCGCGAGCGGGTCGAGCGGGTCCGAGCGCTGAGCATCCCGATGCCGTCCACGGGCCTGTCGGCGGGCAAGATGGTGTTGTCGCTGGACGGGGCGGCGTGGGACGCCCCGGACGGGCGGCGCATCGTCGGGCCCGTGTCGCTCAAGCTGACCGGTCCGGAGCGGGTGGCGATCACCGGCCCCAACGGCGCCGGCAAGACGACCCTGCTGAAATTGATCTCCGGCCAGTTGAAGCCGACCTCGGGCCGGGTCGAGCGCCCCGTCGCCGCGGCGCTGCTGGATCAGGAGACGGCGCTGCTGCGGCCGGACGAGACCCTGATCGAGGCCTGGAGACGCCTGAACCCGGAGGCGACGCCGAACGACGCCCACGCGGCCCTGGCCCGCTTCCTGTTCCGCAACACGGCGGCGCAGCGGATCGTCCGCACTCTGTCAGGCGGCGAAAGGCTGCGCGCGGCCCTGGCCTGCGTCATGACCGGCGCCCGTCCGCCGCAGCTGCTGGTCCTTGACGAGCCGACGAACCACCTCGACCTCGACTCGATCGCCGCGGTCGAGGCGGCGTTGACCGCTTGGGATGGGGCCATGATCGTGGTCAGCCACGACCCGGAGTTCCTGCACGCCATCGGCGTGGAGCGGACGCTTGAGCTCAGGCCGTCCGGTTGAAGGCGACGGCGCGGCCGTCTCCGGCGTTGGCCCGGCCGCTGGCGCCATAGGCCGAGGGGCTGCCGCGCTGGGCGGCGACCTCGGCGGCGATGGTCTTGACCAGGCCCTCGGAGATGATCCGCGCCGCCTCGATGGCGCGCGAGTGGCGGCTCAGCACCGCCTCGAACGCCTCTGTGACCCGGATCAGGGCCTTGCGGTCGCTCGCAGGGGCGGCGGCCAGCACGGCCGGATTGGCCTTCACCTGCGCCGACTCGCGGCGGTAGGCGTTCGCAAGATCCTGGGTCCCGGCCAGGGTGGCGGCGGCGTCTTGCGGCCGATGCGCCTCGAAGGCTTTGGCTTCGGCGCCGAGGCTGGCGGTCAGCCGCTCGGTCAGGTCGATCAGCTGGCGCACCCGGGCCGTGGCGTTCAGTTCGGCGGTTCCGGTCATTGGCTCTGCTCCTGCATCTTCACCATCTGGGCGAGGACCTGATCGGCGAGGCCGACGCCGCCGGCCTTGACGGTCTGCTTGGCCATGGCCTCGATCATGAAGCTGCGCCACGTGCCCTCGGCCTCGCCGCCGCCGAACGGGCCGTCGGTGGAGAGGCCCTCGAACATCGGCTTCAGCATCTGGGCGAGGAAGGAGGCCTCGAAGGCCTGCGCGGTTTCCTGCATCCGGGCGGTGGCGACGGGCGCCGCCGGCGTCGGCTGGAGCAGGGCGGGGGAGACGGCCAGGTCGCTCATGCTCACATCACCTCGATTTCGGCCTGCAGCGCCCCGGCGGCCTTGATGGCCTGCAGGATGCTGATCATGTCGCGCGGACTGACGCCGAGGGCGTTCAGGCCGTTGACCAGGTCGGACAGGGATGCGCCGCCGCCGACGATCCGCATTTGGCGGCCCAGTTCCTCTTCGACGGAGACTTCCGACTGCGGCACGACCACGGTCTGGCCGCCCCGGCTGAACGGCTCCGGCTGGCTCACCGTCGGGGTCTCTTGCACCGAGACGGTCAGATTGCCCTGGGCGATGGCCACGGTGGAGACTCGCACCGCCTCGCCCATGACGATGACGCCATTGACCTCGTCGATGATCACCTTGGCGGGCGCGTCGACCTGCACCGGCAGGTTCTCGACCCGGCTGATGAAGCCCGCCATGCCCATCTGCCCGGGCGCGCGCAGGGCGATGACCGTGCCGTTCTCGGCCAGGGCGGCGTTCGGATAGACCTGGTTGATCGCGGCGGCGACCCGCTGCGCGGTGGTGAAGTCGGGATTGCGCAGCGTCAGCCGCACCTCGTTCATATTGGCCAGCTCGAAGCCCGTCTCGCGCTCGACCGTGGCGCCCGAGGCGATGCGGCCCGCGGTCGGCACGCCGCGCGTCACCGACGAGCCCGAAGCGCCCGAGGCCGAGACCGCGCCCGTCTGGATCGAGCCTTGCGCCACCGCATAGACCTCGCCATCCGCGCCCTGAAGGCTGGTGACCAGCAGGGTCCCGCCCAGGAGGCTCTTGGCGTCGCACATCGACGAGACGTTGACGTCGATGCGCGAACCCGGCGTGGCGAAGGGCGGCAGCTCCGCCGTCACCATGATCGCCGCCATGTTCTTGGAGTTGGCATTGGAGCCTCGGATGTTGACCCCGAGTCGCTCGGTCATCCCTTCCAGCGACTGGCGCGTGAAGGGGCAGTTGCGCAGGCTGTCGCCCGTGCCGTTCAGCCCGACCACAAGGCCATAGCCGACCAGCTGGTTGGTGCGCACCCCCTCGACGGCGGCGATGTCCTTGATCCGCGACTGGGCGGCGGCCGGGGCCGCGAATCCGGCGATGGCGGCGGCGGTCAGGAGGGAGGCGAGCAGTTTCTGCATCGGTACGGGGTCCGCGAACTGTTGTGCCCGTTGCGATGCCAGCCCTGTGCCAATCCAAAAGCTCAATGATTTCAGGGGCCCGTCCCACCGAGGCTGCATCGATGCGGCAGAAACTGCCGGGGCGTTAACCAAACGGTGACCCGGCGCCGACGATGGTCGCACCATGTCCTGGAGTCGCAATCCATGAAGGTCACCGGCCCCTCCGGCCCGTCCTCCTCACGGGGAGCCCGTCCCGCGAAAGCGGCTGGCGGCTTTTCGGTGCCCGCCTCCGGAGCGTCCGCCGCCGCTGGCGCGGCCACGGCCGCCGCCACGGTCTCGGGCGTCGCGGGCGTCTCGGCCCTGATGGCCCTGCAGGGCGTGGAAGACGCCACCGAGCGACGCCGCCGCGCCATCCGCCGCGGCAGCGGTCTGCTGGACCGGCTCGACGAACTGAAGCTGGCCCTGCTGGCGGGTGAGGCGGGCGAGGCGGCGCTGGAACGGCTCGGCCGCGGTCTGGGCGAGGACCGGCCGATCGACGCCGATCCGGCCTTGAATGGCCTGCTGGCCCAGATCGATCTGCGGGCCGCGGTTGAGCTGGCCAAGGCTGATCTTCGCCGCAACGCAGCATAAGTCGGCGAAATCTTTCGCAAAAGCGCACTCGGCGAGCGCCGGGTGATGAAGAAATGTCACGCTCGGCCACCCACCCGATCAATCGCGGTCACGCTCGCGCGAGCGTTGTTGCCGCGACTCTTCGCCATCCCTATACGCAGCACTGCGCCACAGGGGGGCGCTGTTGAGAGCGTGAGTGCGATGAACGCATTGGCGTCTGTGAGTGAGCCGAACACCTATCGGCCCTCCGAGGACGAGCCGTTCATGAACGAACGGCAGCTGGCCTATTTCAAGGCCAAGCTCCTGGCCTGGAAGGATGAAATCCTTCGCGAGTCCAAGGGCACGGTGGTCAACCTGAAGGCCGAGACGGAAAACCATCCGGATCTGGTCGATCGGGCGTCATCGGAATCCGACCGCGCCCTCGAGCTGCGGACCCGGGACCGCCAGCGCAAGCTGATCTCCAAGATCGACGAAGCGCTGCGCCGCATCGAGGACGGCTCCTACGGCTATTGCGAGGAGACCGGCGAGCCGATCACCCTCGGCCGTCTGGAAGCCCGCCCCACCGCGACCCTCTCGGTCGAGGCCCAGGAACGGCACGAGCGCCGCGAACGCGTCCACCGCGACGACTGAGCGACGGCTGCGCCTTGACTTGAACGGCTGCGAGCGCGACCTACGCGCCTCGCGTTTCAAGGTCGCTCCATGTCCGTCAAGGTTCGTTTCGCCCCGTCGCCGACGGGTAAGCTGCACGTAGGCAATGTGCGCACGGCGCTGGTGAACTGGATGTTCGCCAAAGGGCAGGGCGGTTCCTTCGTCCTGCGCATCGACGACACCGACCTGGCCCGCTCCACGCCGGAGTTCGAGCAGGGCATCGAGGACGACCTGACCTGGCTCGGCCTGGTCTGGGACGAACGCCACAACCAGTCGAAGCGGTTCGACCGCTATGAGGAGGCCGCGGCCCGCCTGAAGGCCTCGGGCCGGCTGTATCCCGCCTATGAAACCGCCGACGAGCTCGATCGCCGCCGCAAGGTGCAGCTGTCGCGGGGCCTGCCGCCCGTCTACGACCGCGCGGCGCTTGAGCTGACCGACGCCCAGAAGGCCGCCTACGAGGCCGAGGGCCGCCGCCCGCACTGGCGCTTCAAGCTGGATGGCAAACGGGTCGCCTGGGAGGACCTGTCGCGCGGCCATGCCGAGGTCGACACCGCCTCCATGTCGGATCCGGTGCTGATCCGCGAGGACGGTCTGTTCCTCTATACCCTGCCGTCGGTGGTCGATGACATCGACATGGGCATCACCCACGTCATCCGCGGTGAGGACCACGTCACCAACACCGGCGCCCAGATCGAGATTTTCGAGGCCCTGGGCGGCCCCGTGCCCGCCTTCGCCCACATGCCGCTGCTGGTCGGCGCCGACGGCCAGGCCCTGTCCAAGCGGCTCGGCTCGCTGTCGATCTCGGAGATGCGCGAGCAGGGCTATGAGCCGATCGCCATCACCAGCCACCTGGGCCGCATCGGCACCTCGGACCCGCTCGAGGTCGGCGCCTCCGTCGACGCGCTGGGACAGAGCTTCAGCTTCTCGAAAATGGGCCGTTCGCCGGCGCGCTACGACACCGCCGATCTCGACCGGCTGAACGCCCAGGCCCTGCACGCGATGGACTACGCCGCCGCCCGCCCGCGCTTGGCGGCGCTCGGTTCCGATATGGGGGAAACCGTCTGGAACACCCTGCGCCCGAACCTGCAGAAGTTCTCGGATGTGGTTGATCTGGAACGGATCATCAGTGGCCCGGTCACGCCGGTGATTGAAGACGCCGCCTTCGCCGCCGCGGCCTTGGAAGTCCTGCCCCAGTCGTTGGACGCCGACGCCTGGTCGGTCTGGACCAACGCCGTCAAGGAACGCACCGGCGCCAAGGGCAAGGCGCTGTTCATGCCGCTGCGCCATATCCTCACGGGTCAGGCGCACGGCCCGGACATGGCCAGCCTGGTGCCGCTGATCGGCCGCGAGCGCATCGTGAAGCGGCTGGCCGGCGAGACCGCCTGACCGCCGGACTGACTCCCTTCCAGAGTCAGAAAGGGCCGCCCCTCGGAAAGGGCGGCCCTTGTCTTTGGTCGATCCCGCTGGCGCCGATCAGGCGTTGCAGGCGGCGATCTGATCGGCGGACAGCTGGACGCCCTTGTAGGTGAAGGCGGTCACGGCGCCGAAACGAGCCACGACCCGGCGGCAGGCGCGGGTGGCCGTCTGGTTGGCGCCGCCGCTGGCGGTGCAGGTGGCGCCTTCGCAGCGCCAGGCGGCGCCGTCGATGATGGTGCGTTCGGCGGGCGCCTTGGAGGCGTCGGCGAGCACGGCGCTCGAGACGGGGGCGCCGGCGAACGCCGGAGCGGCGACGAGAAGGGTCGCGGCGATAAGCAGAGCACGCATGGGGAGGTCTCCGAGGATGGCAGGGGCGTTGATCCGCCCGGCGACGTCAGCAGCCAGCGTCGAATGCGAGGTGTTGACTGACCAGTGATTACTTATCGCTGATCATGTTGCAAGTGAGGCATCTCGTCCGACGCACGGACCGTCTCGATCGCCGCTTCGACCGAGTTGCAGACCGCCCACGCCCGCCGGAACGACGCCGGGGTCATGCCCTCCTCGATGCTGTGCTCCATGACCGCCAGCAGCGCATCCCAGAAGCCGTTGAGATTCAGGAACACCACCGGCTTGGCGTGCAGGTCGAGCCGCTTCCACGACAGCACCTCGATGGCCTCTTCCAGCGTGCCGACGCCGCCCGGCGCGACCACGAAGGCATCCGACTGGTCGTACATGATTGTCTTGCGCTCGTGCATCGACGGAACGACGAGGGTCTCGACCTCGTCGAACAGCCGTTCACGGCTGCGCAGGAAGCCGGGCATGACCCCCAGCACCCGTCCGCCGGCCTCGTGCGCCGCCCGCGCCGAGGCCCCCATCAGGCCCACCCCGCCGCCGCCATAGACCAGCCGCCAGCCCTGCCGCGCCGTCTGTTCGCCGAAAGCCCGCGCCGCCGCCAGATACTCGGGATTCACGGTCTCGGCCGAGCCGCAGAACAGGCAGACCGACTTGCCGTCGAACGGCTGGATGGTGACGGGCGACGACATGAGGCCTCTTGCAGACAATGAAAGACAGCGGGCGCATCGCCGCGCTATCTGGGGCGACACTCCTAACGGTCGGAGAGGCAGGATGAAACGGGCGATATTGTCCCTTGTCGCGGCGGCGCTCGCGGGCGTCGCGACGGCCTGTTCTCCGGCGCCGCCCGAGCAGGACAAGACCGGTCCGCAGGCGGCGGGGGACTGGACCCGCCCGCCGGTGATCCAGCGCGTCGACCGGACGGGCTCGACCCTCGTCGTGTCCGGCGTCGCCCAGGCCGACGGACGGGTGGTGCTGCGCAGCGACGACGGCGCGGCCTTCGCGGCGTCGGCCGACTCGCGAGGCCGGTTCGAAATCCGCCTTCCGGCCCCTGCGGCGCGTCTTCTGCTCCGCCCCGAGACCCAGGTGGGCCAGGACACGGCGCCGTCGCCCGATCAGTTGCTGATCCTCGCGGGAGGGCAGGGGCCGGTTGTCGTGCTGCGCCCGGGCGGGGCGACCCGCCGGCTCGACGCGGCCCCGGCCCTCGGCGCAGTCGACAGCGACGGGCGCATGCGGCTGGCCTCGGGCCGGGTCGCCCAGGGCACGGATCGGGTCGAGGTGCGCAGCGACGGCGAAACGGTGCAGGTCGCGCCCGACGCCGCGGGCGGCTGGAGCGTCATGCTGGCCCCGCATGGCGGTCCGGACCAGATTCAGGTCGATGGCCGCGATTTCGTCTGGCCGGGCGAGGCGCCGGCGTCGGCCGGGCTGTCGGTGGAGCGACTCGAGTCCGGCTGGCGGGTCCGCTGGCCCGGGCCAGCCGGCGCCAGCCAGTCGACCTGGTTGCCCGATCCCGCCGGACCCTGAGACGGTTTACGGCCCGTTAACCAATTCAGCTGATCGAGGGGGCGTCTTCTTTGTTCGAGGACACCCACCATCACCGAACCACTTCAGCCCGGCGTTCGCGTCGGGCTTTTTTCTGGCCTGCCGACCTGACGACTCCTGACGGCCGGTTGACCGCGAGCGGGTGGGCCGTACCGTTCGGGAAAGCGGTTCGGGAGGCCGGAAATGTTGGGTTCGCTCATGATCGCCGCCCTGTTGTCGGGCGGGCAGGCCGCTCCCGAGGGGCTGCCGTTTTCGCGCCAGGAGTGGATGTACGGGCGGTCCGCCATCTCGTCCTACGCGGTCCGTCACGGCAATGGCGCCGGCAGCGTCTACTACATGACCTACGGCGACGACCCCGGAAGCTTCTACTACGCCGCCTACGGAACCGAACCGGGCTCCATCTACTACTGGCGCTACGGGACCGCCGAGGGTTCCCAATATTTCTGGCGCTACGGCAGGACAGCCGGCAGCCGGTATTTCTGGACCCACGGCGACGGCTGCCTCTCTCAACAGGGCTGGGCCAACGGAAGCGGAGTCGCGTGCGGTCCGCGGGCGCCGGCGATTCTCCTGACGCTGTGCATGGCTCGGGTCGTCGACATCGAGCCCTGCGCCGTCATCGACGCCGAACTGGCCGCATGGGTGGAGCGCCTCGACTCGTCGGCCTCGTCCAGGCAGGTCGAACGGCTTGCCGAACTGCGGGAAGGGCGTCCGGCGCCTGAGTGACGGGAAAGGCCGAGAGTGGCTCCGCGGGTAGGATTCGAACCTACGACCAGCCGATTAACAGTCGGCTGCTCTACCACTGAGCTACCGCGGAACACTTCCTCTCGGGAAGGCGGGCGCTATAGCAGCGCGAGTCGCGCTCACGCAACGGGAAATATCCGATTGGCCGCAATCCGCATCGACGATCCGTTGGACCCTCGCGTCGCGGCCTTCCGCGATATCCGCGAACGCGACCTGACCGGCCGCGAGGGGCTGTTCGTGGCCGAGGGCGAAGTGGTGTTGCGGGTGCTCGCCTCGCCGGCCTCGCTGTGCGCCCCGGTCGCGGCCCTGATCGCCGAAAAGCGGCTGCCGGCGCTGGCCGACGCGCTGGCGGCCCTGCCGGCCGGAACGCCCGTCTATTCCGCCTCCCAGCCCGTGATCGACGGAGTCGCCGGCTTCCATCTCCACCGCGGCATCCTCGCCCTGGGCCGGAAGCCCCCGCAACGATCGCCGGGCGAGGTGTTGACCGCGCTGGGCGACGAGGCCGTCGTGGTGCTGGCCTGCGGCATCGGCAATCACGACAACATGGGGGGCATTTTCCGAGCCGCTGCAGCCTTCGGGGCCGGGGCCGTGCTGCTCGACGACCGCTGCTGCGATCCCTTCTACCGCAAGGCCATCCGCGTCTCGGTCGGTGCGGCGCTGCGCACCCCGATGGCGGCCGGCCTCGACGCGGGCCAGATGATCGACGGGTTGAAGGCCGCCGGCTTCCGCGTCCTGGCCATGACCCCGTCGTCGCCGTCGCCGTTGCACCTCGCCCCGAGGGGAGGGCGGACGGCCATCGTGCTCGGCGCCGAGGGTCCGGGCCTGCCGACTCGGCTGCTGGACCGCTGCGAGACGGTCGGCATTCCGATGTCCGGCGGCTTCGATTCCCTCAATGTGGCCACTGCAGCGGCCATCGCCCTGCATCATTTCACCCGATAGGCGAGAGGCGTTCACCAAACCGCGATTAACCCTTCGTATACCTTGATGAACGTCGCGATCTGTGGCGCTGTGTCGGGGTCCGGGGGGAGTTGGCTATGTTCGACAGCATTCTGTTCTTCGTCAGCCGCAACGCGCGCGTCGCCGTCGCGGTCACGATCGTCGCCGCGTCGGTCAGTGCGGCCACCGTCATCGGCTGGATCACCGCGCCGGTCTGACCGGGTCCTGACTGTCTGAAACTCGCGATGGAGGCCTGACCGGGAATCGAACCCGGGTGCAAGGATTTGCAGTCCTCTGCGTCACCACTCCGCCATCAGGCCCTGGGGCCGCCTCTGGGGGCGACCTCGCCATCGCGAGGGGCGTTCGCTATCAGATCGGATTGTCGCCCGCAACGCACAGACCTATAAGCGCGCGAGATTTCCGGCGCGTTACCGCGCTTTGCCTTTTCGGGACGATCGACAGATGGATTTCGCCGCCGCGCGCAAGGTCATGGTGGACAGTCAGGTCCGGGTGAACGACGTCACGGATCGTGACCTGCAGGCCGCACTCCTGGCGGTGCCGCGCGAGCGCTTCCTGCCGGCCGAGCGCGCCTTCGCCGCCTATGCCGAGATCGAGCCGGAGATCGCCAACGGCCGCCGTCTGATGCTGCCCCGCGACCTGTCGAAACTGCTGATGGCGCTGGACCTGTGCGCCGGCGAGACCGCTCTGGCCATCGCCGCCCCCTACGCGGCCGCGGTCATGGCGCAGATGGGCCTGACGGTCACGGCCCAGGAAGCCGACGCCGAAGTGCTCGATGTGGTGGCTCCCGCCCTCGCGGAGGCCGGGGTGAATGCGGTGGTCGCGCCGTTCGCCCGGCCCGTGGGTGAAGGCTACGACGTCATCGTCTCCGAGGCCGCCGCGCCCGTGCGCCCCGAGGCCTGGCTCGCCGCGCTCAAGGTCGGCGGCCGCCTCGCCGTGGTCGAGCGCGCCGGCCCCGCCGGCAAGGCCGTCCTCTATGTGAAGGGAGCCTCGGGCCTCTCGCGTCGCGAGCTTTTCGACGCCGCGCCGCCGGTTCTTGCGGACCTTGCGCCCGAGCCCGCCTTCGCCCTGTAGTCGGCGCCTCGGTCCTTTTTCGGCGGGCGCGTGAAAAAATCTTAACTGGCGCGGGAGGAAACCGTCCCGCATCAGGCCTATGGGATACAAAGGGCGTGTGCATCCTCGTGCGCGCCAGGCAGGAACAGACATGCTGAAACGTTCGCGCGCGCTCGCCTCGGTCGCCATCTTCGCCGTCGCCGCCGGTCTGAGCGCGCCTGCCTGGGCCGAGACGCTGCAGGAAGCGATCGCCCTAGCCTATCAGACCAATCCCTCTCTGCTGGCCCAGCGCGCCAACCAGCGCGCCCTGGACGAGTCGATCGTCCAGGCCCGCGCGGGCCTGCGCCCGCAGCTGGACATCACCTTCAGCGGCGACCACAGCCAGAGCTACGGCGACGCAGCCCTGTTCGAAGGCGACAGCGCCTCGGCCAGCATCGGCCTGTCGCAGACCTTGTGGAGCGGCGGCCGCATCGGCCACGGCATCACCGCCGCCGAGGCCGAGGTCCTGGCCGGCCGCGAGGACCTGCGCGACATCGAACAGACCGTGCTCGCCTCGGTGATCCAGGCCTATGCCGACGTGATCCGCGACAGCGAAATCCTTCGCATCCGCCAGGCCAACCTCGGCGTGCTGCAGCGCCAGCTCGAGGAAGCCTCGGCCCGCTTCGAAGTCGGCGAGATCACCCGCACCGACGTCGCCCAGTCCGAGGCCCGCCTAGCCCAGTCCGAGGCCGACCTGGCCAACGCTCAGGCCCAGCTGTCGGTGTCGCGCGCCGCCTACGCCGCTGTGGTCGGCCAGGCCCCGGGCGACCTGGCGCCCATGCCGGTTCTGCCGGGCGTGCCCGTCGATTTCGATTCCGCGCTCGACGTCGCCCTGGCGGACAACCCCGGCATCCGCTCCGCCGCCTTCAGCCTGCGCGCGGCCGAGGCCAACGTCGCCGCCGCCAAGGCCGAGTACATGCCGTCGGCGCGGCTGACCGCCTCGTACGGCGGCTCCAACGATGACTTTGACCGGATCGGCGATATCGCCGACACCACCCGCCTCACCGCGGGGGCCAGCATCTCGGTGCCGCTGTTCACCGGCGGCCTGAACAGCTCCCGCGTGGCCCAGGCGCTGGAACGCGCCAACGTGGCCCAGATCAACGTCGAGGGCGCGCGCCGCAGCACCCTGCGTTCCGTCAGCTCGGCCTACGCCCAGTCGGTATCGGCGCGATCGACCCTTGAGGCCGGGGCGGAAGCGGTGCGCGCGGCCACGGTGGCCGCCGAGGGCGTCCGCCAGGAGGCCCAGGTCGGCCTGCGGACCACGCTCGACGTCCTCAACCAGGAGCTGGAGCTGCGCAACGCCGAGATCACCCTGGCCAGCGCCCGCCGCAACGAATACGTCGCCCAGGCCAATCTGCTGGCGGCGATGGGCCGGCTGGAAGGGGCGGATCTCGACCCGACGCTGACCCTGTACGACCCGGCCGACAACTACGACCGCGTGCACAATCGCGGAGCCCTGCCGTGGGACGCCCTGCTCGAGGCCGTCGACCGCATCGTCGCGCCGCCGATCATGCCCGCCACCGACGCTCCCGACGCGCCGATTGACCAGCAGTTGAAGTCCGAGCTCGTCCAGACTGCGCCGCGCGACTGACCGGGCGGATCGCCCGGTAGGCGACTCGGGCCGGGTTGGTTAACCTGGGAGGCGAAAAACGCCCGTTGATTCCAGCGGGCTGAGATGCGACGACATTTCGCGGGGTAGGGGCCGTGCCCCCGCGCCGCCCATCATTCAGACTTTGCGTTCGCCGCGCGCGCCTCGGGGTTTCGACATGACCGACCAGACCGCCCAGGAACCGACGATGGAGGAAATCCTGGCGTCGATCCGCCGGATCATCTCCGAAGACGACGCGCCCGCGGAGACTCCCCAGGCCGCCGCCGCGCCGGCGGAAGCGGAGCCTGAGGCCGAAGACGAGCCCGCCGCGGCCGAATCGTCGCCCGCCCTGATGGATGAGACCCCCGCCATGCAGGAGCCCGAGGCGTCCGAGGAGGACGTGCTGGAGCTGACCGACACCTACGAGGCCCCGGCGGCCGAGAGCATCGGCGACCTCGACGTCTCGCCGGCCGCCGATGTCGATCCCTTCCCGGTCGAGGCGGTCAGCGAATCGGTCTTCGCCCCGGAGCCCGCCGCCGACACCTCGGCCAGCGCGGCTCCGACCGGCTACGACACCCTCGTCGGCGACAGCGCCGCGGCCAGCGCCGCGTCCGCCTTCGCCGGACTGGCCTCCTCCCTGAAGAAGTCCGAGCCCATGGAACCCTCGACCCCCTCCGGCCCCACGCTCGATGAACTGGCCCGTTCGCTGCTGCGGCCGATGCTGAAGGAATGGCTCGACGCCAACCTGCCGGGCATCGTCGAGGCCCAGGTACGCAAGGAAGTCGAACGCATCGCCCGCTCCGCCGGCTAGCTTCACCTGCGACCTGATCAAGGCTAGATCATTCCGGGGCGGCTCCAGTCGGGGCCGCCCTTTCTCATTCGTGTAAGACCACTCCATGCTCGACAAGACCTTCGACCCGAAAGCCGCCGAACCGCGCCTCTATGCGACGTGGGAAGAGAGCGGCGTGTTCGCGCCCCGCCAGGACACGGCGGCCGAGGCCTATTCGATCGTCATCCCGCCGCCCAACGTGACAGGCTCGCTGCACATCGGCCACGCGCTCAACAACACGCTGCAGGACATCCTCGCCCGCTATCACCGCATGACCGGCAAGGCCGTGCTGTGGCTGCCCGGCACCGACCACGCCGGCATCGCCACCCAGATGGTGGTCGAGCGCCAGCTGGCCGCGGCGGGCAACATGAGCCGGCGCGAGATGGGCCGCGACGCCTTCGTCGACAAGGTCTGGGAATGGAAGGCGACCAGCGCCGGCTCGATCCAGCAGCAGCTGCGCCGGCTCGGGGCCTCGTGCGACTGGTCGCGCGAGCGCTTCACCCTCGATCCCGAGCTGCAGGTCGCGGTGCGCAAGGTCTTCGTCCAGCTGCACAAGGAAGGGCTGATCTACCGCGACAAGCGGCTGGTGAACTGGGACCCGCATTTCCAGACCGCCATCTCCGACCTCGAGGTCGAGCAGCGCGAGATGGACGGCTTCTACTGGCATTTCGCCTATCCGCTGGCGGATGGCGTGACCTACGAGCACCCGATCGCTTTCGACGAGGAGGGCAAGGCCACGGAGTGGGAAACCCGCGACCATATCGTCGTCGCCACCACCCGACCGGAGACCATGCTGGGCGACACCGGCGTGGCCGTGCACCCGGAGGACGGGCGCTACGCCGGCCTCGTCGGCCAATGGATCGACCACCCGATCACCGGCCGCCGCATCCGCATCGTCGCCGACGACTACGCCGACCCTGCGAAGGGCTCGGGCGCGGTGAAGATCACCCCCGCCCACGATTTCAACGACTTCGGAGTCGGCAAGCGCACGGGCCTGGAGGCGCTGAACGTGCTCGACGCCTTCGGGCGCATCACCAACGCCGACACGCCGGACGTCCCGGCCGAATACTGCGGCATGGACCGCTTCGTCGCCCGCAAGGCCATCGTGGCCCGGGCCGAGGCGGAGGGCTGGCTCAAGGAGATCGAGAAGACCCGTCACGTCGTCCCGCACGGCGACCGCTCCGGCGTGGTCATCGAGCCGTGGCTGACGGACCAGTGGTACGTCGACGCCCACACCCTGGCGCAGCCGGCCATCAAGGCGGTGGAGCAGGGCGACACCACGTTCGAACCGGCCAGCTACTCCAAGATCTATTTCGAGTGGCTGCGCAATATCGAGCCGTGGTGCATCTCGCGCCAGCTGTGGTGGGGTCATCGCATTCCCGCCTGGTACGGCCCGAATGGCGAAATTTACGTCGCCGAGTCGGAGGAGGACGCCCGCGAACAGGCGATGGCCGACTACGATTCCGAGGTCGTGCTGCACCAGGACGAGGACGTTCTCGACACCTGGTTCTCCTCCGCCCTGTGGCCGTTCTCGACCATGGGCTGGCCGGAGAAGACCGAAGACCTCGCGCGCTTCTATCCGACCTCCGACCTCGTCACCGCCGCGGACATCATTTTCTTCTGGGTCGCCCGGATGATGATGATGGGACTTCACTTCATGGATGAAGTGCCGTTCCGGCGCGTCATCATCAATGGCCTGGTCCGCGACGAGAAGGGCCAGAAGATGAGCAAGTCGAAGGGGAACGTCATCGATCCCCTGACCATCATCGACGAACTCGGGGCCGACCCGCTGCGCTTCACCATGGCCATCCTGTCGGGGACGCGGGACATCAAGTTATCGCGCCAACGCATTGAAGGTTATCGTAACTTCGGCACCAAGCTGTGGAACGCCGCCCGCTTCTCGCAGATGAACGAAGCGCGCCGCGTCGAAGGCTTCGACCCCGCGGGCGTGCAGCAGACCATCAACCGCTGGATCCGCGGCGAACTGACAAAAGCCGGGCGCCAGGTCTCCGCGGCCATCGAAGGCGGCCGTTTCGACGACGCCGCCTCGGCCCTCTACCGCTTCGTCTGGAACGTCTTCTGCGACTGGTACCTCGAACTGGCCAAACCGGTGTTCACCGGCGCCGACGAGGCGACGAAGGCCGAGACCCGCGCCATGACGGCCTGGACCCTCGACCAGACCCTGAAGCTGATGCACCCGGTCATGCCCTTCATCACCGAGGAGCTGTGGGGCCAGCTGGCGGACCAAGGCGCGCCGCGTCCTGAGCCCACCCTGATCGGCGCCGCCTGGCCCGACCTGCCCGACGCCTTCATCGACCCGTCCGCCGAGGCCGAGATTGGCTGGCTGGTCGACCTCGTCACCGAGATCCGCGCCCTCCGCGCCGAAATGAACGTGCCCCCGTCGGCCAGGCCGCCGCTGGCCTTCGTCGCGCCCGATGACGCAACGGCGGGGCGGATCGCCCGCCATCGCGATCTGCTGCTGACCCTCGGCCGGGTGTCGGACATCGCCGTGGCCGACGCGACGCCCGCGGGCGCCGTGACCTTCGTGTCCGGCGGCGCCACCGCCGCCCTGTCGCTGGCCGGGATCATCGATCTGGCCGCCGAACGCGCCCGGCTCCAGAAGGAGATCGCCGCCTTCGACAGCGACATCGGCCACGTCAATAAGAAGCTGGGCAACCCCAATTTCGTCGCCCGCGCCGCGCCCGAGGTCGTCGAGGAGCAGCGCGAGAAGCTGGCCGAGGCCGAGGCCGGCAAGGCCAAGCTGCAGGCGGCCCTGGCTCGTCTGGACGCGGTGGGGTGACACGGGTCCGGCTCGACCAGCTGCTGGTCGCGCGGGGCCTGGCCGAAAGCCGGGCCAGGGCGAAGGCGGCGATCGAGGCGGGCGGGGTATCCGTGGACGGCGCGCCGGCCCGGGCCGCCTCCCAGTCCGTCGCCGACGACGCCGTCGTCACCTACGCCGACGCCCATCGCTGGGTCGGACGCGGCGCATTGAAGCTGGACCACGCCCTGTCGCTGTGGCCCGTCGTTGTCGAGGGCCGCACCGTGCTCGACGTCGGCGCCTCGACCGGCGGCTTCACCGAGGTGTGCCTGGAACGCGGCGCGGCGCGGGTCTATGCGGTGGACGTCGGCTCGGGCCAGTTGCACCCGCGCATCGCCGCCGACCCCCGCGTCGTCAGCCTCGAGCACACCGACGCCCGCGACCTGACGCCCGGGCTGATCCCGCACCCGCCGCAGCTGATCGTCTGCGACGCCAGCTTCATCGGCCTCGCCAAGGTCCTGCCCGCCGCCCTGTCCCTGGCCGCGCCCGACGCCGATCTGGTCACGCTGGTGAAGCCCCAGTTCGAGGCCGCAAGCCCCAAGGCCGTCGGCAAGAAGGGCGTGATCAAGGACCCCGAGGCCCATCGGGTCGCCGTCGCCTCGGTCTCGTCCTGGCTGGAAGGGCAGGGATGGTCCGTCCAGGCGACCACCGAGAGCCCCATCACCGGCGGCGACGGCAACGTCGAATTCCTGCTCTGGGCCCGCCGCGCCTGGCGCGACCCGCGCTCAAGCAGCGAGCGACCGCGTCGCGAGCGTTAGCGCCGCCTCTTCGCAAAAGGAAAAACCCCCGGTGGATTTCTCCACCGGGGGTCTCCGTCACATCGCCGATCGACAGGGGGGCTGAAAAATAACCGGCGATGCGATTCGGTCAGTAGCGGTCCGGGCAGGACTGCTCGTAGCGGGTGACCAGCCGGCCATCGCGCGTGCGCGCGCGCGTCTCGATGGTGCGGCAGGCATAGGAATCCGGGCCGTACCCCGACTGGTAGCGGGTGCTGTAGCTGCGGTCGTAGTCGTAGCTGTCGCGGTAGCGGTCGTCGTAGCGATACCGGTCGTCGTAGCGGTCGTACGACTGATATCCGGACGGGTCGTACGACTGGTAGCCGTAGCGGTCGTTGTCGTAGCGATAGTCCGACTGGCCGTAGTAGCGGTCGCAGTCGCGGGCCGAGCTGCCGCCGACGCCGGCGCCGATCACGGCCCCGAGCACGCCGCCCAGCACGCTGCCTTCGGTGCGGCGGCCGCGCGCCGCCAGTTGCGATCCGGCCACGGCGCCGATGCCGGCCCCGATCACCGCGCCGCCGGCCTGGCGGTCGCTCCGGCAGGAGTCGTTGCGGTAGCGATCATCCCGGTAGCGGTCGTCGTACCGGTACTGGTCCTGATAGCCGTAGCTGTCGTTGTACCGGTACGGCTGCTCGTACGAGCCGTAGCGGTCACCCTGGTAGGTGTAGGCCTGGGCCGAGGCCGAGGCGGGGGCCAGCAGCATGCCGGCGGCGGCGGCTGCGGCGGCGGCGGTGGCGGTCAGACGGGCGAACATCGGTCGATCCTGAACTCTGTTGCAGAGATGGAGCCCGAACGAACGGCGCCCCGGTCTGTTGCATTCATCGTTAAGGCCGTGAAGCTGAACGGCCTTTGAGCGCGCCGTTCATCTTCGTTCAGGTTTCGCCGCCGGGCCGGAACCTCTAGAAGCGCGCCATGACGGAAACGCTGACCATCACGCGCGTGGGCGGGCAGGGGGACGGGATCGCCGACAGGCCCGGCGGCCCGGTGTTCGCGCCCCTGACCCTGCCGGGCGAGACCGTGCGCGCCGAGGTGCGCGACGGCCGCGCCGAGTCGGTCGACCTCCTCGTCGCCAGCCCCGACCGGATCGCGCCGGTATCGCCCCACTACGGCGACTGCGGCGGCTGCTCTCTGCAGCACTGGGCCAGCGAACCCTATCTGGAGTGGAAGCGCGACCAGGTGCGCCTCGCCCTGTCGCGCGAGGGCGTTGAGACCGACATCCAGCCGACCGTGGCGGTGCCCCCCGGCACGCGCCGTCGGCTCGCCCTGCACGCCCGGCGCGGCCCCGACGGACGGGCGATCCTCGGCTTCAAGGCGCGCAAGAGCTGGCGCCTGGTCGAGATCCGAGTCTGCCCGGTGGCCGAGCCGCGGCTGGTCGCGGCCATCCCCGCCCTGACCCGGGTGGCCGAGGCCTTCCTAGAACATCCGAAGTCGGCTCCGACCCTGCACGTGACCTGGACCCTGACCGGTCTGGATGTCGACGTCACCGGAGTCGAGCGGCGCAGCGGCGGCCTCTCACGCGACGCCCAGCTGCGCGCCATCGAGGCCGCGACCGCGGCCGATCTCGCCCGCCTCAGCCTGGCCGGCGACACGCTGGTGATGTCGCGCCAGCCGCTCGTCGGCTTCGGCCCCGCCACCGTGCCCCTGCCGGCCGGCGGCTTCCTGCAGGCCGTCCCCGAAGCCGAGGTCGCCATGGTCTCGCGCGCCGTCGAGGCGGTGCGCGGGGCGAAGAAGATCGCCGACCTGTTCTGCGGGGCCGGGACCTTCACCTTCCCGCTGGCCACGGTCGCGCCCGTGCTCGCCGCCGACGCCTCGGCGGCGGGGATCACGGCTCTCAAGGCGGGGATGGGCACGGCGCAGGGGCTGAAGCCGATCACGGCCGAGGTCCGCGACCTGTTCCGCCGCCCGCTGGCCCCCTACGACCTGCGCGGCTGCGACGCGATCGTGCTCGATCCGCCCCGCGCCGGCGCCCGCGAACAGACCGCCCAGCTCGGGGGCGCGAAGGCGCACACCGTCGTCTACGTCTCCTGCAATCCGGTCACCTTCGCCCGCGACGCCCGCGTGCTGGTCGACGGGGGCTTCCGGCTGGAGGGGGTCACGCCTGTCGACCAGTTCCTGTGGTCCGCCCACGTCGAGCTGGTCGCCGTGTTCCGGCGTTAGCCGTCACCGCCGCCATCGGGAGCGGCGGATGTCCGTCTCCAGTTCGGCGGCGAAGACCGCGTGATCCGGCACGCCGGGGGGCAGGTCGGCCTGGTCGGCCAGCACCGCCGCCTCGGAGATCAGGGCCGCGGCCTCGGTCACGGCGCCGAGCTGCACCAGCGTGCGGATCCGCACCCTCAGCAGCAGCATGGCCGCGACCGGATAGCGGCCCGCCAACCGCCCGGCCCAGAGCGGAAATTCTTCGGCGGTTCCGCGCAGCGACCCCGACCGCGTCAGGATCATCTCCGCCGCCTCGCGATGGGCCGGCCAGTTCATCAGGAAGGCCAGGCCCTTGTCGGCGTCCGGCCAACCGGCGGCGATCCCATGGGCCCGGTCAAGCGCGGCCACGTCCTCGAAGTCGGGCAGGGCGGCGATGAGGGCGCGCAGCTGGTTGGCGTCGAGCGAGCGTTCGAACAGCGCCCAGCGGGCGGCGGCGGCCTCTTCGGATCGACCCTCGCTGTCCAGCACCGCGATCTCCGCCGTCAGCCAGACGTCCGGGGGCGGGGAAGGGAGCCCGGCCGGGCGGCCCCAGCGCGAGGGCGCAGCCGGAGCACGCGAGGCCTCAAGCGCCGCTCGCGCCTCCGCCGCCCGGCCGGCGGTCGCCAGGCGGCGGGCGATTTCGGCGCCGATTTCGGGGCGGGCGCGGTCCGCCTCCGGAATGGTGCCGGCCCAGAGCTCGAAGTCGTCCACGCGATCCGCCAGCTTGCGTACGACCAGCGCCAATCGCCCCGTCGGCGCCGGCCGCCCCGCCGTCAGTTCGGACAGCAGGCGTCGGGCGACAGGCCTGTCCAGACCCGCGGTCGCGCGGCCCATCCAGCGCCCCCAGTCCGACAGTCGCGTCAGCACGGCGTCCGCCAGAACGGGCCCGGCGACCTCGGCCCTGGCCGCGGCGGCCGAGGCGGCGAGGTCGGCCGTCGCCGCATCGAACGCCTGGCCCAGTTCGTCCTTCGGGTCCTTCACCCTCACGGTCAGCCCCGGATAGAGGTCGAACCAGGCGATCATCCGGTCCAGCCCCAGCCGTGCATCGAGAGGAATCAGCCGGCCGGCGATCATCAGCCTCAGGGCCTCCAGGTCGCGGATCAGCTCGGGTCGCTTGCGCCACGACACCCGGGTCCGGCTGGTCGCCAGCGTCGTCAGCCGCCGGTCGATCTCGAACGCCAGGTCGGCCGCGCCGAGTTCGGAGGCCAGCTCCATCTTCAGGCGGCGCTTCCAGATCCGGTCGCCGCCGGCCACCTCGACCAGCATCGCCGCCAGCCGTTCGGGTCCCAGCGCCGCCAGGTTGGCCGCGTTCAGGGTCTTTCGCGCGCTGGTCGTGCGTTTCGCCATGCGCCGGGGCCTCCGTTCGTGAGCGGGCGAACATGGGCCTCGCAAGCGTGACGTCAACGGACAGGCGGCCCGTCCGCTCCGTGGCCGCCGCTTCAGGCGAACAGATCCAACTGTTTCTTCATCTCGGCGGGGACGCGGAACCGGCTCTCGTCCAGCGCATGCCTTGGCCCGTCCAGCCCATAGCGTTTCACCGCCGCCTTGAAGCGCGTGGCGATCAGTTCCGCCACCGGACCGGCGCCCTTCATCCTCTGGTTCCAGTCCGGATCGTAGTCGCGGCCGCCGCGCGTCTGGCGGATCAGCGACATCACCCGGGCGGCGCGGTCGGGTCGGGCGTCGGCCAGCCACTCGCGGAACAGGTCCTTGATTTCCAGCGGCAGGCGCAGCGTCACATACATGGCCGAGGTCGCGCCCGCCTTCGCCGCAGCCTCAAGCACCGCCTCCAGTTCGTGATCGTTCAGGCCCGGGATCACCGGCGCGAAGCCGACGCCGACCGGGCATCCCGCCTCGGCCAGCCGGCTGATCGCCTCCAGCCGCTTCGCCGGCGTCGAGGCGCGCGGCTCCATCGCCCGCGCCAGTCCCCGGTCCAGCGTCGTGATCGAGACATAGGCCGAGGCCAGCCCCTCGCGCCCCAACGGCCCGAGAATGTCGACGTCGCGCCCGATCAGCACCGACTTGGTGATGATGCTGAACGGATGCCGGAACCGCTGCAGCACCTCGAGGATCGACCGGGTCGATCTCAGCTCCCGCTCGACCGGCTGATACGGGTCCGTGTTGCCGCCTATGTGGATGCGCTTGCAGACATATCGCGGCTTGCAGAGCTCCTGCTCCAGCAGACGCGCGCCTTCGGGCTTGAAGAAGATCCGGCTCTCGAAATCCAGGCCCGGGGATAGGCCCATCCAGGCATGGGACGGACGGGCGTAGCAGTAGATGCAGCCATGTTCGCAGCCCTTGTAGGGGTTGATGGACCGGTCGAAACCGATGTCCGGACTGGTGTTCCGCGCGATGATCGTCCGGGCGTGCTCGGGCGTCAGGGTGGTGCGCAGGGGCGCCGCCTCGACATCGTCGCCTGTCCAGCCGTCGTCGAAGGCCTCCACGGTCTCCGGTTCGAACCGCCCGGTCGCATTCGACCGCGCCCCCCGTCCCTTCGCCGCTTCAGCCATGACGCGACGATAGCAGACGAAGAGAACAAAGCAAGAACAGTTGCGGCGATAAAAAAGCCCGCCGGGGAGGCGAGCGTCCTGCGCTCAAGCCGCGAGCGGCCGCGTCGCGACTACGCCTTCAAAAACAATGGTGCGGATGAGAGGACTCGAACCTCCACGCCTCGCGGCGCTGGAACCTAAATCCAGTGCGTCTACCAGTTCCGCCACATCCGCATTAGGTCTGGCGGGGCTTTAGACGGGGATTTGCGGGACGGCAAGGCGCAGGGAGGCGACGGTTTCCGATGGTTCGCGCGACGGCCGCGTCACATTTTCCCCCACAATACGTTCACGAGACGTTCTCTCAGGTCTATACCGCCGGGCCATGCCCGCCCGCTTCTCCATCACCCCGAGCCAAATCCCCCAGGGCTCGTACATCCTCGCCATATGCCAGCGCCCAGGCTGCGGTGGCCATCGCTACCTGAGCCGGGCGGTTATGATCGAACGCGCCGGCGACATCCCGCTGAACCGAATCGAGCGCCGGGTGCGCTGCGTCGAGCGGAAGACGCCACGGGGCCCGGCCTGCGGTGGGGCTATGGAGCTGGAGTGGGGCGCTGTCGGGTATGAGCAGCCAGAGGCGAGGGGCGGCTGGCCGAGGGGCAAGCCGCCTCATGAGCCATGACCTGATCCGGTGATCGCATGTCGATCACCCGGGAGCAGGTGGGGCATTGGATGCGGTGAGGGGCGACTTTCATGCAGGACGAGCGCGCTAGGGCTTGGCGCGTTCCCGGCGGGCTAGCTCCGCCTCCACCGCCTCCCGTATAAAGACGGCTCGCTTGTTCGGCCCCATGAGCGTGTCAATCCGCTCCACCATGCCTGTAGGCAGGCGAACGAGCGTCGGCTTCACACCTAGCGATGGTCTCCCCATGCGGGGCGCGATAGCCGGTATCGCTTTGTCGGGCAACGGCTGCATAAAAAGCGATATCTCTTATTGACGGGGTATCCGTTATCGCTTACATATCCGTTATCGCTTACGGAGACAAGCCATGATCACCATCAACGGACGCACCGACATATTCGCCGACATGGACTCGGTGGATTTCATCGAAACCCTTGCCTACGTCAGCCCGACCCTCGGGGAGTGGGCGCAAGAGATGCTGAAGGACGGCGGCCACACCGTTCAAGAGCTGGCGCAAAAGCTCCGCGACGCCTTCGTGATCGCCTCGCGCAAAGCGTCGGGTGACGCCTGATGGTCTGCCTCGACCACAAGTATGAGCCGGGCCCCTACGGGGTCTGCCGCCGGTGCGGGGGCGAAAGCCCCCGCCTTGAGGCGAAGAAAATCGCCAACGCCTTAGAGCCCGGACTCCAGCGGCTCGGCCAGCAGCTCTGGGCGCGCCACCCGAACAACCCGGAGCGCCAGCGTTGACCGCCGGCGCCTACATCGACGCGGCTCTGCGTGACGTGCTCCCTGAGGGCGTGCCGGCCTTCTTCACCGCCGTTGAAAGCGCGCACTGGCGGGGCCGCGGTCGGGGGCGCATCGCAGTTGGTCGTCTTCGAATGTTCGACGGTCAGCCCGCGACGGTTGAAGTCTGGTCGAGCGGGTTCTGCACCGGCCACCGCTTCACCGAAATGGCGGGCGGAGCCGCCAGCTACGAGGGCGCGCGATGGGTCAGGGTTGCGGACATAGAAAAGGCCCCACCGGCCTAAGCCAGTGGGGCCTCGTCAAGCAACCCGGAGGCTGCCTCAACTGGATAGGGTAGGGCCTGGTTCCTAGCCGGGCCAGAGGCGCTTGAACCACGGCTCGGGCGTCAGCGCCTGCCGGATGCTCTCCTGCTGGCGGTCGCAGGCGTCCACGATCTCGACCACGGCCCGCTTGTTCGCATTGGCGACATCGAGCCGGCCGGTCTGAGCGTCGGCGAAGGCAACCCAGGCGCCCGCCGTATCGTCTGCCGGGAGATCGGCGCCCGGAACGTCTCGGCGCAGGCTGTCAGGAACCAGCGGCCCGCATTGCACGGCAGCGAGGACTGTCGACATACGAGGGCCTCCGACACAGGCTCCGCAAGCCAGCATCAGAGACGTTGCCGACAGAAGCGTCAGCGCCGGGCGCAGAGAGGATTTCATCGCGGTTGGCTCCAGTGAGTTGATCGGATGCGGCCCGGGCGTCAGCGGCCTTCTCTGAGGCCCCCAGAGCGTCCACGGCAGCGGCTTGGCCCCCTTCGGCTACAATCTGGCCGGAGCGGGCTTTCTCGGCGTCAGCGGCGTTCCTGCGGCTCTCCGTGAGGGCGCAGTAGCCGAGCAGCAGCAGGACCGCGACACAGGCTGCGATCACCAGCCACGCGGCTCGAGACAGGGCCCGGAAAGGATTGGTCATCTGAATCTCCATTGGTCAGCCATCCACCCCGCCCCGATCACCGCAGCGACACACAGGGCGATGAAGAGCAGGCCGCAGATGGTGCGGACAGTGAAGCGGGGGGTCACAGGATCAGGCTCTTGGCGACGGCCGTCCGCACGATGCGGTCAGCCGCGCCGTTCGGCTGCCTGTCGCTCTTGGGGTTGCCGCGGTTGATGCCGTTGCCGATGGCGGTGCCTTCGTCGCGGTCCGCGTAGGCATTGAGGCCGTTCTGGTCCCAATACATGCAGGCCGTGAGGATGCCGATCGACGGGATGGCCATCAGCTCGGGATGGTTCTCGAAGTCGATCCCGCACTTTCGGCCATAGAAGCGCGCGTTCGCTCGCCCGGTCAGCTGGATTGGCCCGCGGCCCTTGTATCGCTTCCCGTCGCCCGGCTGGGTGTTGCCGAGGTCCGCCCGGCCTTCGTAGGCCTGACCGCTGGCGATCTCCTCCATGTAGCGGAAGCCGCCGGACTCGTGAGCGCACTGGCCCATGAAGTGCGCGAGGCGGAGGCCGGTATCGAGGATGCCGTAGGTCCGAAAGCGGACATTGGCCGCCATGCCGAGCTCGCCGGCGATGGACGGACTGGCGCCGAAGCGGGCGAACAGGGCTCGCAGCGTCCCAGCGCCGATGATCCCGTCGTCAGCGACGCCCAGGTTTCGTTGCAGCTTGCGAGCGTCGAGCATGGATCTTCTCCTGATTGTCGAGGTCTGCTCGCCGTGAGAGGCTGAGCTATGCCGTGGTCCGACCTGCCCGACCCCGTTCCGCCGCTGACGCCGAGCGAACGGGTACGCGCCGCCCTGTCCCGGCTGGGATGTGTCGGAGTGTCGGGCCTGCTGATCTTCCTGGTGATCCTCGCCATCGCGGGCGCGGCCTGGTTCGGGCCTTCGTCGGCTGTATCGGGTTAGGGCCGGGTCTGCTCGACCTGCACCGGGTCGGCAGGGGAGTTGGTCACCACCACCTCTTGAGGGCCAGGAGCGCTGCCGGTCGCCTGCGCTACGTCGACATCCCGTCTGTGTCGGCCCGCACTGATGATCTCGGCCGCCTTGCCGAGGAACAGCGTCCCGACGCCGAGGAAGTAGGCCCCGGCGAAGATCGCCCCGTCGTTACCGTTCTCGACCTTGCCGGCGATGAGGATGGTCGCATGGGACGCGGCATAGGCCGTCGTCATGATGGCGAAGGGTCGGGCGATCTCGCCGATGAAGTGGGCGATCGCGTCGAGGAAGGCCTTCATCCGCTCGCTCCTGTCTTGATCCCGAGCCCCGCCAGCCCGGCCATGAAGATGGCCACCAGCCACGGGGCGTATTTCGCGATCCAGCCGCCGACGCTCAGAGCGCCTGCCTGTCGGTCCCGCACGGTCTGAAGGTCGTTCACGTCCTTGGCCAGATCGCGAAGTTCCTTGCGGGTCTCGCGCAGCTGCGCCTTCAGGTCTTCCCCCTCCATGCGGATCACCTTCTCCCGGACCTCTTTCACGTCCGTCCGCACCTCCCGGACATCATGGGCCAGGTTCTGCAGGCTCTGGTTTGTCGCCGTCAGCGCGTCGCTGATCTGCCGTAGGGCGTGGATTTCGGCCATGCTGACAGCCTCCGGCTTCGCCACCGGCATCATGATCTCGTCGCCTGCTGACACTGGCGGCTCCTTGGACTGGGTGGGGCAGCCGAAATCGACTGGCAGTTTTTCGGTTGGCAGCGAATTGAGCGGGGCCTAGCTTCTTGGCCTGGAGGGTTGGCCATGACGGTTGCGATCTACGGCAGCGGCGGTTTCGGGCGAGAGTTGCTACCCTTCGCGGGACCGGAGCCCCTTTTCGTTTCCGATGACCCGGCCGAGATCGGCACATCAGTCGAAGGCGTGCGAGTTGTCCGCTTGCAGGACGTCGGCGACCGCCCAATCGTAATTGCGATAGCCGACGGCCAAATCCGCAGGAGGCTCGCTGCGCGGCTGCAGAACACCGGGCAACTGATCAGCCCGACCGCAATCATCGGGCCGGGCGTCGAGATCGGGGAGGGCGCCATCCTGTGTGCGTTCACGACGGTCACCGCATCCGCTCGGATCGGCCGGCACTTCCACGCCAACATCTACTCCTACGTCGCCCACGACTGTGTCGTCGGGGATTTCGTGACCGTTGGGCCCCGCGTCGGGATCAACGGCAACACCATCGTCGAAGACGACGTCTATATCGGGACGGGGGCGGTGCTGCGTCACGGCACCCGCGATCGCCCCCTCCGCATCGGCAAGGGCGCGGTCGTAGGAATGGGCGCCGTTGTCACAAGGGACGTTCCGCCCGGAACGACCGTCGTCGGCAATCCGGCCCGCCCGATGGTTCACCCGCCGGCCGCCCTGAGAGCTGTCTAGTGCAGGTCCAATCGAAGCTCGTTGAGCTTGAGGCTTTGCGAGGCTTCGCGGCCCTCTACGTCCTTCTGCACCACGCCCTCCCGCTGGAGGCGATCCATCCCTTCGTGGCGTTGCCGTTCCGGTTTGGCCAAGAGGCCGTGATCTTGTTCTTCCTGGTGTCCGGCTACGTCATCCATCGGTCGTGGCCCGGAGCGCTCCGGAAGTACGCGATCGCCCGGGTGCTCCGCATCTATCCGATCTTCTTCTTCGCCTTGGCCCTATCCTACGCCTGCGCGTCGGTGTCCGCTGGCGCGTTGCTGCCGCCCGACCTGGCTTCGCTGGCAGGCAACCTGCTTATGCTCCAGGATCGGGCCAGAGAGGGCGGCATCGTCACCCCCTATATGGGCAACGCGCCGCTGTGGTCGCTGTCCTACGAGGTGTTCTTCTACGTCGCCTACGCGGCCGCCATGCGAACAGGACGGCCTCATGCGGTGGCGCTCGTCGCGTCCAGCGTCGGTCTCGCGGCTATGCTCCTGCTTCCGTTTCAGGGCTTCCGCTTCCTCGCCTATTTCATGGTCTGGTGGATCGGCGTCGGATTCGCGGAGGCTGAGCGGGGGAACCGCAATCCTCTGCTCGCAGCGCTAGTCTGCGCCACAGGGGCAACGGTCGCCTTCGCGCTGCATCTGCGGCCCGTTTCCAGCACGGTCGACTTCCCGGTGTTGGAACTGCGCCACTTCGGAGCGGCACTCCTCTTCTCAGCGGCGGCGTTGACATGGCAGCGCATTGGCCGGTCCGCGCCCGGGTGGTTTTTCGCGCCGTTCGTGGCGATCGCCCCCATATCTTACGGGCTTTACGCTGTTCACTATCCCTTGCTGACCTCGGGCCTAACCCCAGCAGCGGCGGTCGCCGCCGCGTTCCTGCTGGCCGTTGTCATCGAGCGCATCTCAGGGCGCCTCACCGGGCGGCTCAGAGGGTCGAGTAGCCAGTCAGCACCCAAGCCGAGCCGTTATACGTCACCTCGCAGCGCGACCCCGCGGCGAGGGCTTTCAGCGGTCCCGTCCCGACGTTCAGATTGAACGCGCCCGTCGCCGCTGCCGTGCGCACGATGACGAACTTGGCCCCCTCGACCGCCCCCGTAGTCGAGAGCGTCACCGCCCGGTCCGCGGTCAGCGGCGTGTTCCAGATCTGAGTGACCTTGGACGAGTTGACGGTGAGGGTCGCCGCCGAGTTGCCCACATCCGCGACCACACCGCCCCTCTCACCGTCGGGAATCCACGTCGCGCCGCGCATCCAGCCCGGGGCCTCCGCGTTGGTCGGGTCGACGTTCATGACCTTGAGGCCGAACGGGTAGGAGTTGCCGGTGCCGGGCGTGGTATCCGCGGGCTCGGTCGGAAGCTGTGTCGCCAGCGGCTGATCGGTGTCGATCATCGGGGCTACCGCGATGCTGTTGACCGTCGACACGCCGATTCCGGTGACGACCTCGGGATCGTAGCAAACACCCATGTCCGCCCCGATGGGGGCGAAGAACTCTACCTTTTTGAAATCTGCGGCGGCGGTCCCGCCAGCGACGCCCAGGATCACATAGGCCACGTCAGGGCCGAACAGCACCTCGGCCTCATTGCTGATGACCGTCAGGTCGGCACCCTGGCGGAACAGGCCGTTGGAGGCGTTAAACGCGAGGGAGCAATCCTCGGCGTCCTCCAGCCGGTTGAAGCTGGCGTCGTAGCAGACGGCCGCAATGCGTCCGCCGGCCGTCGTCGTGTGCACCTTGACCGTGATGCGGCGGTTGTAGTCCTCGCCCGCCGTTCGCAGGTCGAAGAGCATCCCGAAAATGACCTTCTGGCCGGTCGAAACGACGACAGAGCCGTGTTTCAGGCTGACCGTGGCGTTGTGGAACACCAGCTTGTAAGTCGGCTCCGCGACGTAGATGCAGCCCCGGGCAGGCTTGGTGGTCAGAAGGGTCGCCGAAGGCGTCTGGCCGACGACATGCCGGCGCCCAACCTCTCCGATCTTGACGGGTTCGCCCCAGCCGTAAGGGCCGTCGCGACTGAAGTCGAAGGTGTTGGCCATTAGCCGAAGCCGGGCCGCCCCGTTATCAGGCTTGAGCGCGGCCGTGGCCAGCGTCGCGCCGGCGATCGCGGTGTAGGACAGACCGAAATAGAATGAGGTGATGCCGTCACCGGAGATCAGCTTGTCAGGGTTTTCCCACCGCATTCCGTAGAACATGCAGTTGCGCGCAATGGTCGTTTCGCCGTCGGGCGAGTAGCCGTTGATGAGCACGGCGTCTCCGGCGCCCGCGTTGCTCATCTCGAACGACGGGCCCCAGAACTTGTGGCTGTTGATGACGAAGCCGCCCGCGTCCTTGCGGAACTGGACCCCAATCACGTCGTCGGCGGACGACAGCGGGCTCTGCCATTCTCCTGCGTACCAATTGCTCTCATTGATCGCGCTGCCGTTCTTGGCCCAGATGCGAACACCGATCTGGGCCCGGTTGATCCGCTTGAGATAGAAACTGTTGTAGTGGGTCGCGGACCCTGCTGCGTAGTGGTCCACCCCCAGATAGAAGCTATCGACCGAAATCCACGCGACGTGGTTCGAGCAGTTGCGGAACACGACGCCGGCGAACTGATCAGTATAGTCGGGTTCGGCCCGCTCGATGTTAATGATGCTGGGCACCACCATGTCCCGAGCCGGGATCACCCGCGCTCCAGGCTCGCCGAACACCAGCGCGTCCTCGCCGCCGCCAGTGAACGTCATGACGCCGTGCACCACCAGCGGCGACAGGGCCTCGCTCGTCACCTGACCGTCAAAATAGACGTTGCCGGGGATGCGGCCGCCGATGCCGCCGCCCTCTTCCTGGCAGCAATCGAACACGTCTTGCAGCTTGCCGGTGTTCGACGCCGCTGCGCTGAGCGTGTCGAGCTTAATCCCGAACGGGCGGCAGTCCATCAAGCCGTCGGTAACCTGCTTCCAACGCCGAGTGTTGACGTTGGTGGTGATGTGCCATGGCTTGTCCACCGCCCCGAAGTCGATCTCCGTCATGGGGACGGGGGGGTGGTCGCCGGCGACCGTATGGCCCTGAAGGGTGATCGAGGTCACCGCCTCGGCGATGTCGGACCCCTCGGCTGAGGCGCGGGTCGCATAGATCGGGACGTTGACCCCGGACACCTGCGCCGCGTCGGCGGCGTAGCCCTGGGCGAGGTCGCGGGCATCCTCGGCGGCTTCTGCCGCCGGTTCTGCCCGGTCGGCAGCAGCCTCCGCGCGCTCGGCGAACGGCAACGCCGCTGCAGCCGCGAGCGCGGCCACCAGCGCCCCGCCGGCGACCGACACCCTCACCTGATTGTCGACAACCCTGAGAACACGATCAGCCATTTTGTGTTGCGCCCGCCCTGACGGTGAAAGAGCCCTCCATCCAGCGAACCTTGCCGAGGCCGGTGCTGGTGATGTGGAGGTCGTAGACGAGGGCCACGTCCTTGCCGGCCCCGGCGGAGCCGAGGAGGAGTGTCTCCAGCGTCGTCTCGTTGATCCTGATCTGGACGGAGGAGACGACCGTCTCGACGCCCTCCACGTCGACCGTGGCGACGCTCACCGAAATCCCCTCGGCGTTAGATGCCGCGTTCTCCAGCGCGACCAGCGGGTCACCCGGCGCATCCCGATAGAGCCGGATGTGCATGGCGAATGTCGCGGCCGAGAAGTCGAACCCCTCGATGGCCGTGATGTCGACGAACGGGCTCCACCGCTGGGCGACGAGATCGACTCGTGCAGGCGTGATCATTCGGCCCCTCGCGTGGCTTGTTTCATGGCGGGTTGTCCGGGGTGGTCAGAGCGGCGCGGGGGCGCCGTCGATGATCTTGTGGGTCGTGTCGTCGCCGGTGAAGTCTGCCGGCAGGGGAAGGACCGCCAAGCCCTCGCGGGCCTGAAGATCGGCGACACGCTCCGAGCAGGTCAGGATTGCCTTCATTTGCCCCGTCGAGGGGTCGTAGAGCGCAAACTTCATGGCTTGGTCGCCGTCACCGCGCGGGCGTAGCGCTGGCTGATCGTGATGTCGTCCGCGCCGGCTGGCGTCTGGGCGTAGAGGTCCCAGGTGTAGGTGCCTGCGCCTGGCGTATCGGTGGCGAACACGGAGAGGAAGCCCGGGGCCAGAATGTAGCGCCGGGCTCCGGCCGCTCCGGTGATGTCCGCTCCATCGACCCGGACGCTTACCGAGACCGGCGACGCCTCGCCCTGCCTCAGCCAGTAGCCGAGGATGAAGGGCTGAATGCTGTCCGTCAGCTGGCTGAAGCTATACTGGCCGTTCAGATCTACCGCTTCGCCATCCACGACCGTCAGGGTGATGCTCTGGACCACAGTCGGGGTGTCGGCCACGACCGTTGTTCCGCCCGTCGTGGTCAGCGAGACGACCTGATTGGCCGCGCCGTCGTCCAGTGCCGGGGTCTTCACGATGCCCTCGGCAAGGGCCCCGCTTTCGGCGATGATCGCCGCGCCGACCTTCAGGGTGGTGAATGACGACACGCCTTCGACAAGATCGTCCACCGCCTGAATGGCGTCGCCCGCGCCCCGGGTGTCCGAGACCGTCGGCCCGTCTCCACCCCAGCCAGCGGGGGGCGTTGGGGGCTCCGGGTAGTCTCCCCCGCTGTCCGGCGTCGCCTGCCAGCCGATGAACACCCAGCTGTCATCCAGCATATGCGTCAGGGCCAGTGACGGCTCAGCCTCATAGGTCGAGCCGTCCTTGCCGAAGACCCCGTAGAGCACCCCTCCCGTCAGCCCCGTGATGGTCCCTGCGCTGAACTCTTCGGGCGGGGCATTGTTGAAGAACGCCTTGTGCTCAAGGATCGATATTTCCGTCTCGGTCGCGCTGGTCGGGAAGTCGACGTCCGCCGTTTCATCCCATGTCGTGCGGCGGACCGGGAAGCGGGCGAGCTCATGACGCACCGGCGGGGTCGAGGGCGTTCCGACTCCCGGCGCTGTGCCGGTCTGCGCCAGAGCCGCCGCGACCTTGGCGTCCGTCTCCTCGCGGAACTCGATCTTGACCGTGCAGTCCGACGGGGACCAGGTGCGCTTGCGGACCCGCACCTTCACCCCGTCGAGCAGGTATTCCGGCTCGGCCCAATCGAAGGCGTGGCCGGGCTCCAGCTGCATCATCCACGGCTTGAAGAGAACGTCGGCGGCGATCTTCTCGCGGGCGTTGGCCATCTCGAGATAGACCAGCTGCGCCGCCTGATCCTTGTCGGGGACGAAGCGGTAGGAATAACCCTCCGTGTGCCGGCCGCCGTCTTCCTCAACCCAGTCCGGGTTGGTGATCGCCTCGACTGGGGCCTGCTCCCAGCGGTGATCCTCGCTCAGGAAGTCGGCGATCCCGGTGTTCTTGCGGTCCAGCCGGGAGGGGGCGAGCGAGAAGACCGGGGGCTTGGCCGTGTCCGAGCCCGTCGCGGTCAACACGCTCGACACCACGGCCCCGTTCGAGATGCATGAGATCATCCCGCACTTGCGCGCCCGCTCTGCGCCCGAAGCCTTGAGCAGATCTTCGAGCACGTCGTTCTTGTCCTCGTCGGAGAACGGGACACCGCCGGCCTTCCATCCGTTTGCGTCCGCGATGTCGGCGCAGGCGGTGAAGGCATCGACGTCGATGGTCTCCAAGGGAGCTGCGATGCCCCCAACAGGCCAGCAGGCGTAGGGGACGCCGTAGGTGACAGGCGAGCCCTCGCTTGGCCCCTCCCAGCGCCCGATGGTCCAGTTCAGGGCGGCGATGCAGCCCTCGTCCATCCACGGCCAGGTCGACGGGTCCGACAGGTCCGACGCTTCGTCGCGCGGGTCATGGCCGAACAGGCCCTCGCCGGTGATGACAACCTTCGGGATGCCGCCGCGATACTCGCCCTTCTTCGAGTTCTCCTTGCCGGTCCACATGAAGGCAGGGCGGCCAGACAGCTTGTGATCCGTCGTCCAGCCCGGGGCGGGGCTTCCCTCGGCGTTCGTGCCGACCGGGCTGGTGAGCGCCGCCGAGGGCTGGTCCCCCAGCAGGTAGGAGAACCACATCTCCCCGGCATGGGCGCCATTGGTCGCCCTGTCCTCGCTGTCGAAGGTGGTCGCCTCGTCGTCGAAGGAGACGCCCAGGACGCTCTTGATCGGCCCTGAGGCGCCGAATGTCGCCGCCAGCGACTGATACCGGTTCGTTGGCCCATAGCCGACGCGATAGCGCACCGTCCCGCCGAAGCCGAAACGGCCGATGGGGAAGGCCAGCGGCGCGTTCGGCTCATAGCTGAACTGGATTGCCTTGTTATCCTCGTCGCCGGCTCTGCCGGTCAGGACGCCGATGGCGTTCCGCGGCTCGTCCTCGCGCCAGTAGGTCCACTTGGTCCCTTCGGTCGCGTATTCGTCGCCCCGCTCGCCGGGCCAGATCAGCTTGCGGAGGGCATTGGTCTGGCGCTGTTCCTCGTTCGGTTGGAGCCCCCGGGCGTCCCCGGTGATGATGTCGTATTCCAGCTTGCGGGTCTTGCCGGTGATGAGGCGGGGCTGATCCAGTTCGCCAAGCCACAGCCGGTAAGGCTCATTGACCAGCGCGCCCGTCGCCGGGTTCTTCGCCGCCAGATGGATCGTGACCCAGCCGCCCTGCGCATCCGAAGCCGCCAGCGCCGCCAGCGAACTCAGGTCGGGCGGGATGATCCGGATCGACACCGGGGAAGCGTCGTCGTCGACCCCATCCGTGATGTCGCTGATCGAGTCCAGCACGCCATAGGTGGCGTCGCGCGACTTGTAGAGGTCCGACCCCCACTTCACGAAGCCGCGCTCCAGCATCCAGCGGATTGTGTGGTCCGGCAGGGTTACCGTCACCAGGTGGACGATGGGCCAGCCTGCCCTCAAGGCGGCGATCAGGTCGGCGTGCATCAGCCTTCCTCGACCACGAAGCTGTCAGTCGTGACCGCCGCCAGAAGGCCAGAGGTCTGGTCGCCCTCATCGACGATCAGCCCCTCGATGAAGGGCTCGGCGAGCTCGATCACGTCGTCATCGTCTGGGGCCAGCCACAGGGAGGGCCAGAAGCTGACCGTCGCCGCCCCGGTCGCGTCCGCAATGGTTTCCGCCGTCACGATGTGCGCGCTCGGCCCGTCCGGAGTCTCGACCGTGAAGAACCAGCCCTTGCGGATGACATAGTGCGGCGTGAGCCCGTCCAGGATCAGCGACGTGCCCGCCTGATCGGCCCCATTGACCAGCGGGGAGCCCGGCGCGCCCTTGTCGACACCCGGCTCGGGGATCGGAACCCGGATGCGCTCGCCCATGCCCCGGGCGAGGTCCGCCAGCAGCTCACGCCCGCAGACGGTCTCCAGCGCCCCTACATCGACCTCGACGGCGAAGTGATCGCCGGCGCGGTTCAGCGGGGTCAGCGACCCATTGCCGGACCGTTGGGTTTCCGAAGCCCTGACGAAGCGGAGACCATATCCGGCCCCGCGAGGCAGGCGGGGGAGGGTGATCGTCACTTGCGCCGGCTCCCCGTCTTGAACTTGTGGCGGCGGTCGCGCACGGCGTTGACCTCCGAGGCGAAGTTGCGGCGCTGCTCATCCAGCGCCCGCTCCAGACGCCTCACCGCAGCCATGTCGGCGCCGCGTGCGTCGATCACCGGAGCGAAGGTCACCGAGGAGCCACCGCCACGCGCTCCGAGAGCGGGAACGCTCGCCGTCGCCGCATTGACGCGGCCGACCAGTCCGCCGTCGGCGAAGGCCGGGAGCATCTTGCTCAGGTCCGCGCCACGGTTGGCCGCCTCAAGGAACGGCCGGTTTTGCGGCCGAGCGCCCCGGGCGTTGACCATGAACTCGCCGTTGGAGCCCCACACCAAAACCTTGTCGTCGCGCGGCCCGCCGGGACCGACGACGGGGCCGCCGTCCTTCAGGCCGGCGATGGCGGCGATATTGGACGCCGTGGCGGCAGTCGTGACGGCCACGGCCGGCAGGTTCAGCGGGAAGGGCGCGCTCGCCCATGCCTTCTGAATGGCCAGGAACCCGTCGATGGTCGCCTGAGTGAGGGCGGCGGCCTTGCCGATGGCGGCCAGCTCCTTGATTGAGCTGTTCTGAAGCCCCGCCAGCGTGTCGAGCATTCCGCGCTCGCGGGCGATGCGCTTCTCGAAATACATCGCGTCGATTTCGGCCTTGGCCTCCATCGCCTGCTGGTGGTTCAGCACCCCTTCCTGTTCGAGCTCGGCGACGTAGCCGAGCGCCTCTTCGTACTCCGCCGGATCGAAGGCGGCGTCCGCGATGCCCTCCGCTACGTCGCGGCCAACCCGGGCGCCGGGCGACTCCGCATCCATGGCGCCGTAGCGCGACTGCCGTCCCCGGTCCCCCTCGGCCAGACGACGCGCCCGCTCCTCATCGTCGATGTTCGGGTCGTTCTCCAGGTCCGCCTTCTGGCGGTCCCGCTCCATCTTGAGGGTCTGGGCGAGGATGCGCTTCTCGACCTCGTGACGGTCTCTCGCCGTGAGGGCCAGGTCGCGCTCGATCCCCAGATGCTCAAGGAGGATCTGCGCCGCCTGTTCCTCGATCTGGAGGCGATACTCCTCAAGGTCCTGCCGCTCGCGCCAGTTGATGCGGCTTTCCTCAAGCCCGCGCAGTTCCTCCTGCTTCGCGCGCAGCTGCTCCGCTTCGGTCTTGGACAGTCCGCGCAGCCCGTTCGACGCGATGTATTCCCGCTCGGCCGCCGCGATCTCGCGCAGGTTCGCCTCATGCTCGGCGTTCAGCTGCGCGATCTTGTTCCCGGCGTCGCTGCTGATCGATTCGAACTCGTGATCGTAGGCGCGCAGCAACTCCATCTGCACGCGGTCGAGCTGCTTCTCGAACTGTTCCTGCCGTCGGGCGCGTTGCTCGGCTTCCCGGTTTCCACGGCCGCCGCCACGGGCCGCGGGCGGGGTGAGCCTGCCGCCCCCGCCGCGGGGGTCCGCAAAGATCGCGCGCATGTCGGCTGCGGTGACAGGCGAGGGGTCCGCGAGGCTGTCGCCGGCCGCGCCGCGCGGCCCATTGATCAGCCGGTTCCCCGCACGGAAGGCGCCCCGGACCAGCCCGTCCGCCGTGCCCATGCGGGCCGCCTCGACGAACCCGGAGCCGGTCATGCGCTTGAACTGCGCCGACTTCTCCATGAAGTCATTCAGGGCATTGAGCGCGTCCGCGATGACCTGGACGAAGCCGACCACCTCGTCTGACAACTCGATAAAGGCCGAAGTCAGCTGGACCTTGATGACCTGCGAGAGCGTCTCGAACTGCTGGTTGGCGTCCGCGCCCTTCTTGACCAGCTCGGCATCCATGACGATGCCCATGTCCCGCGCCTTCTGGCGCAGGTTGTCCATCTCGTCCGCCCCTTCGCGGAGCAGGGGGAGCATGTCGCCGAGGCCCAGCTTCTCCGCGACCGCCGCGCGCTCTGACTCCTTGGCGAGTTCGCTGATCCTGCGGGACACCTCCGGGATCGCGTCCTCGAAGCTGCTCCAGCTGTCGAGGGTTTCCTTGCTTATGCCGAGGGCGTTGAACCCCTTGAGCGCCCGCGGGGAAAGGCCGGATTGCGCCTGACCGAGCACCTCGTTGAACTTCTCGATGGCCGCGTCCGCGTTGGCCGCCTCGCCGCCGACTTCCGTCATGGCGAAGCGGAACTCTTGAAGTGCGCTGGTCCCGACGTTCAGCTTCTGCGCCGCGTCATCAATCTCATCGGCGAACCGCATCGCCGCGATGGTCTGCTGCGTCGCCACCGCCAGCGCGGCCACCCCGGCGGCAGCAGCGAGGCCCGCCACGCCAAGCGGCTCCAGCGCCGAGCCGAAGATGCGAAGATGGCCCGCGCCGGCCTGGATCGTGGCCATGCGGCTGTCGTTGAAGACGTTGCCCATCGCCTTGCCGACGCGGCCGTATTTGGCCTCCAGTTGGCGCGTGAAGGTGTCCGCGTCCTTCTTGATCTTCGCCGCCGCGCCGTAGTGGCTGCGGATGACCTTGTTGAGCTTCTCGTCGAGCTTCTGGAAGTTGGCGTCCCACACCGTAGTGAGGCGAGCGATCTCTTCAGCCATCCAACCGCCCCAGTGCTACCGCTCGCTCGAAGTCTTCATCGGACGGCGCATTGGGCGCGTCCTTCACGCCATTGGCGCGCTTCCCGCCGACCCACGACTGGCTGAGGTCCCAGAGGCTCATCTCCCGGACCTGTTGGGGCGTGAACCCAATGGCCGCCCCTAACTGGTAGTACCGGCCGAACCGGATTTTGCGGCGGGGGAGGCCGTCTTCCTCCGCCGCCGCTTCGGCTTTTCCGAGTCGTCGGCCTCGTCAGGAGCCCCAGCCATGGCGGCGAACAGAATCGCGCGGCAGTGATCCCGCCACTGGATCAGCTGTCCCTCGCTGGCATTGCGCTCGACCAGCAGGGCCGCGACGCCCACTTGCTCCCCGGCGCCGATCAGGCCGAGGCGGAGCGTCTGCTGAACGTCCGCCACCCGCCAGCGGGGAGAGCCGAGCCGGTTGAAGATTTCCTCCGGCCCGGCGTCCGTCCGCTCCTGCAGTTCCTCCAGTTGGGCGATGCCCAGCCGGAAGTCGCGCGGTTCGTCGAAGACCAGCCTGACCTTCGCCGTCCGGCTCATTACGAGACCGCCGAGACGGTCGGCGCGTCGGCCTGTTCGAGGGTCACCGAGACCTCGGCGTTGGTCTTGGGCGTGCCGTTCACGCTGAAGGCGGTCAGCAGGTAGGAGCCGGCGACCTGCCACTTGCCGGTGACGTTGTGTTTGACGCGGATGTTCTTCGGCTCGCCGGAGACCAGCCAGTCCATCCAGGTCTTCACCGACGAGGAGTGCATCTTGCCGGCGCCCGTGATCGAGCTGTCGATCGCATCGACGGCCCGCATGGTCCTGCTCGGAAGGCTCGGGTCGGTGCAGTCCGGCACGGTGTTGGTGATCGTCGAGGCAGTGAGGCTGATGCCCCGGTCGCCGTTGATCAGGCAGTCGTGGGCGAAGACCTCGGGAGAGGCTCCGTCGCTGATCTGCACGAGGATGTTTTCGCCATTGGCGACGTCAACGAAGGACATAGCAGTAGCCTTTCTCTGTAGGCAGGAGCGCCCACGAAGGGCTGGTTGACCGCAGGGGTGCGGATCAGGCGGAGGCGACCAGCGACAGGCGCAGCGCGACCGTCGCGCGGCTGGTCAGCCCGTCGGCGTCGCGCCGGTAGTTGATGTCCTCGACGTCCTGGATGACCACGACGTAGCCGGTCACCGTCAGGGGAGAGGAAAGGGCGGTAGAGACTGCCGCGGCGATCTGACGGACCTCGGGGAAGCCCACGGCGCGCGACCAGCAATCCAGCGAGAGGTAGACCTCCGCCTGTTCGCCGCAGCCGTTGCCGTCGTTCAGAACCTGCGACGCGCCGAGCGAGACGTAAGGAAAGGCCGCTCCCGTCGGCACGCTGTCATAGACCCGCGCCGGGTTGCCGATCAGGGCCTTAACGGATGCGGGGGCCCTCAAGGCCGCGACGATGGCGGCCTGTATGGCCAGCGAAGGGTCAATCATCGAACCCTCCCGCCTTCGCCTGCCTGATCGCCGCGTTCAGCGCCCGGCTCGCCCGGGCGGCGGCCCGCTTCTTCAACACGCGCTTGGCCGAGTTCCAGAAGGGCTTGCCGGGAACAGGCTTTCCATCCGGGCCCATGTGCCCCGCCTCAAGGTGCAGCGGATAAGGCGCTTCGGGCCCGCCAATGGAGACCGTGTAGCCGGTGTCGTTGTCGGTCTTCGCCATGACCAGTGTCGACCGCAGATCGCCGCCCTTGTCGTCCCCGGTGTGCGGAACGATGGCCTCGACCTTCGCCTTGAACTCGCTCGCGTTCTTCTCGTTGGCGCGGCGCATCTGCTCGCGCGCGGCCTCGGGGAGGCGCTGCGTGCGATCCTGAAGGCGCTTCAGGCCCTGGACCTCGTTAGCCATCGGCGCCGCCGGTCGTGGCCTGGATCAACAGCCATTGGCGTCGGCCGTCCATGTCCCCGATGAACACGATGTTGAAGGTCTGGCTGGCGTCGCGCTCGTTGATGGCGCGGTCCCCGACCTGAAGTCTGCGCGTTCCGCTGTCGCTGCGGACCCAGATGTCCCAGGACGCCAGCCCCGACAGCCGCGCCGCCTGCACCGCCTCATTGCCCCGTGTCGGCATCAGCGAGCAGGCGCGCGCGATGCCCATATCCGCCCAGTCGGTCGCGGTGTTGCCGTACCCGTCGTCGCCTTCGCCTCGGCGCTGGAACTTCACGCGCTGGCGCAGATCGCCCGCGCCCTTGGGGGCCGGCATCAGGCCTTCGCGGCCTTCTTCGCCCCGCCCTTCTTGCCGTCGCCGTCATGGTCGAGGGGATCGCTGAGCTCTTCAGCCTTGCCCGCCCTCACGGCGGCCTCGCCGGCCTCTCGCTTCACGGTGAGCTCCATCCCTGCCCGATAGGCGATGGTCACGCGGCGCTCGCCCGAGGGGGTGTAGTCGAAATCAGCGGTGAACCTGACGCGCATGGTCGGGGTCTCCTCAATGGGGGTGTAGCCGTCGGGGTAGCCGAACTGTTCAGCGGTCCAGCCGGACATCGACCGGATCGGGAGGCCCGCGTCCTTGGCCGCCAGCCATGCGGGCCTGTATCTCTCGACCAACGACCACTCGCCGGGGGTCACGTAATGCCCGGCCTCGCGCTCCATCGGGACGCCGCAGAGGATCACGCCTGACGCGTCCAGCGCCTGAACCGCAACCTGCGCGGCGTAGAGCCCCGACGACCCGGACCAGCCGAGCGGATGAACCTCTATGTCCGCGAGTCCGCCGTGCTTGCGGTGCACGAAGGCCCGGTAGTCTGTGTTCAGGGCCTTCTCGGCTCTCTCCGCACGCCACGCGGCGAACAGTTCGGGGTGCAGGGTCGCCCAGACATCGATGTGGCCCTCGTAGTCCCGACCGGCGAAGTTGGTGGCCACGATGATGGTGTGGAGGCCAGCGGTCAGGCGTCGGGCCCGCTCGAGGTCTTTCCAGACTGTCGGGGCGCCGCCGAGGACGAGGGCGATCACGCGATAGCCGGGTCTCGCAGGGGGTAGAGCAGGGCCCCGATGGGATTGTCGGGCCCCGGAACACCGGTCGCCAGTCGGGCCAGCATGTCGGACTTCTCCTCGTCCAGCAGGCTCTTGACGCCGAGAATGATGGCGGCGGTCACTTCAGGTGGAGCGGTCTCTGCGGTCCAGTCGTCGTCGGCTTGACTCTTCAGGTGCCGGAGCACCGCCGACTGCGCCTGTGCGATCTTCAGTTCGATGTCGGGCGTGCGCTCGTCCGTGAACTCCAGCGGGCTGCCGCTCTGGGTCAGGTCCAGCCGGAGGGCCAGGTTGACCTGCTCGAGCGTGACGAGGTCGACCATCAGATCTTCACCGTCGCGGGCGCTTTGGTTTGGGGGCCGGCGAAGTCCTTGCCGTCCCGGCCGCGCTTGACGGCCAGTCGCCAGTCGCCCTCGTCGGGCTTGCCGCCCGTAGTCTTCCGCGCGGTCCAGAACGAACCGCCCCAGGTCACGCCGTCGCCTTCCAGATACTCGGTCCCTTCCTTCCAGACACCCATGTCGCGGACGTAGGGCAGGAAGATTTCGTGGGTTTCGAGGGTGTCCTCGCTGGAGAACTTCAGCACCAGCACCTTGTCCTCGTGCCGGAACTCCGTGTCGAAGTCGCGCAGCGAGAAGCCCGCCGGGCCTCGCTCGCCATTCTGGCCATCCTTGCCCTCGACGCGGCCGAGGTCGCGGGTTGAGCCGTCCGATAGCGTCAGGATCAGGTTCCCCCCGCGGTCGATCACCGCCCCCGCCACTCCGACGCCGTCCCGCCCGTCCTTGCCGTCCAGCCCACGTTCGCCGGGGGCGCCCGCTTCGCCCGGCGCTCCATCCGCTCCGTCCTTGCCGTCGACGCCATCACGGCCGTCCGCGCCCGCCGCGCCGGCCTCCCCGTCTTGTCCATCGACGCCGTCACGGCCAGCCGGACCCGGATCGCCCTTCTCGGGCGCTCGCTTCTTCAGCTCGGCAATCTCTTGATCCTGCGCCTCGATCCGCTTCAGCAGGGGCGCAGTGGCCTCGTCCACATAGGACTTGACCACCTCCACCATCTGCTCGCCGAAGGCCTTACCGTCGAACATGCGAGAGCCCCTTCGTGAGAGCGATCATCGCCCGGGCGGCCTGAAGCTCGGCCTCGTTGTCGTTCGCGGGGTCCGCCTGCGCCGGTGCGGGCTCTTCCGTGCCGAACGGATCGGCCCCCGCATCCCGTCGCGCCAGCGCGGCGAGGGAATAGTTCTGCTGCTGGAGGTAGACGGCGTCGCCACCCTCGGTCGGGCCCTTGTCCAGCTTGGCGCGCATCTCGTCGATCTTGAGGATGCCGGCGCCCTCCTTGAGCACCTGCATCTGGGTCACGCTGTCCATGCGGAGCAGGTTTTCCGTGTCGAACTCGGTGCCAGTGCCGGCCGGGCACTCCAGCCCTTCATCAAGGCAGAGCTCGGCGGCCTCGATCAGGCTCTGCAGGCACTGCGAATAGTATTCGACGTTCAGCGCCTGGATGTTGTTGTAGGTCGGCATCTGGCCGATGCCGATCTTGTAGGGCGGGACGTGGAAGGTGGAGCAGACCACCTCCGCCGACCACTTCAGCTGCTCGATCAGCTGCGATTCCTCCGCCGACATGGCCATGCGCTCATACTTGAGCCCGTCACCCAGGACGGCTACTCGGCCCGCGTTCTCGCCTGAGAAGTTGGTTTCCCACGTCTCCTTGAGCCGGGTCGCCGTTTCGTCGGCGATGGAGCCCGGAGCGGTCAGCACTCCACCCGGCTGCGAGCGGTTGCCGAAGAAGGCAGCGGAACTGTCGAGGATGTTCATCCCCTGCATCGCCGCCAGACCTGAGGCGTAGATCGGCGAGGTGCCGACGAGGGGATGGAACAGGCAGTTCATCCGGTCGTGGATGATCTCCCGCGCCGGAACGAGGACATCAGCGGGCATCCCAGCGAGATTGTCCGTCTGGAGTTGGTAAAAGACCGACCCGTCATCGGCGACCATCGGAGTCACGCGGTTCGGGTCCAGCACATAGAGCGCCACCACGACGTTGCGGGCGTCCCGGCGCTTGAGGACGTAGGCGTTCCCCCGCATCAGCTTGGACAGCATCCAGCCTTCCCAGAACTGGATGCGGGTCTGCCACGGGTTCGGCTTGCGCAGGACCGGCGAATAGGCCGGGCTGTCGGCCTCTGTCCAGATCCCCGCGTCCTGCTTCACCAGCTTAACGCGCAGCTTCGCCACGTCGGAGGCGATCAGCGTCATGCAGGCGTAGACGGCGTGGAAGCTCAGGACGAGGTTGCGGTCGATGGTGACGTTCTGCTGCCAGGCGCCCTGATAGGACTCGTACACGCGGAACCAGCCGCGGCTCTCGGCCACGGAGGCGAGGTTCGCCGCCTTCACGATGGCCATCGCGGCCCGGGCGACAATGCCCGGCTTGCGCGGCTGAACCTGCGTCGCCAAGGATCAGTCCCCGCTCTTCGCGGCGGCGATCTTCTCGCGCAGGGTGGTGGCGTCCCAGCCGTTGAAGGGGCGCTTGCCGAGAGCCTTCTGATATGCCTCGCGCAGCACCTCGATCTCGCTCGGCGCGGCGGCCGGCATGGGCGCGGGGCGGGCGACCATGTCGCGGCGCTCATATCCCAGCTTTCCGAGAACGCGGGCGAAGCGGGGGTCACGCGAGGCCGCGGCCCGATCCATGTAGCGGCTGTTCTTCATGCCCGTCTCCCGTGGTCGAAAAGGGCCGGCCGGGGCGAACCCCCGGCCGGCCTTACTCATCGAGGCGATCAGCCGCCCCAGGCCACGCTGTCCAGCAGGGCCACCGCCGACGTGCGGCGCTTGGACCAGTTCAGGATGCGCTCGGCGCGGAAGGCCACGCTGTTCGTCTGGAACATCGAGACCAGCGACGTGGCCGTGGGGGTCACGGTGTCGTTGGTCGGGTTGTCCAGCATCTGCAGCGAGGCCTCGCGCGACACGTCGACCTGCACGCCGCCTTCATCCGCGAAGTAGATGTCGGAAGCGTTGACCAGGGCGACGAAGCCCGTGGTGACCGCCGGCGAGCCCGAGGTCTCGGTCGGGACGTATTCCGACACGATCACCGGCAGGCCGACGAAGGTGCCGCCCCGCATGGTCAGGCCCGGGAATTCCGGCTGGCCGAGCGGGTTGACCATCAGCGACAGCGCGAGCGCTGTGGCCGAGGACATGATCCAGACACCCGAGGTCGGCGGGTTGTTGGCCGCCACGAAGGTGGCCATCAGGGCCCGCACATCGGCGCGGATGTCGTCCGCGTCGCCGGTGCCGGTGGCGTTGACCGCGGTCACGCCGTTGGTGATCGACGCGGGCGAGACACCGGCCGAGGCCGCCTTGTCGGGATCGATGAAGTCGATGTCGATCCGTTCGGCGACGGCGGCGGCCAGCGCATCCCGAAGGATCGCATCGGCGGCCGGCGACGACTTCCGCAGCAGCTCTTCGGTCACGACCGAGATGGTGGCGACCTTGAGCTCGTCCAGGGACGTGCGGCTGAAGTCGAAGGCGGTCAGCGGCTTGGGCTTGCCCTCACCGACCCAGTAGGCCTGTCCGCCGCCGGTCTGGCCGATCAGGGCCGTGCGGAACGGGACGCGCCGCAGGTTCGGGATGCCGTTCTGGCCGAACTTGCCGACGATGGTCATCGGACGGAGGTATTCGGCGAAGTCGGCGTAGACCGCCGTTTCGTCGCCGACCAGGTCCTCGGCCCAGTTGCCCGAGGTCGAGGCGCCGGCGACCACGTTCGCCTTGGTGACGATGCGGTGGACGACCGAGTTCTCGCCGTAGAGCGACTTGGCGACGTCGCCTTGGCGGAGCTCGCCCTGGCTGAGGAAGGCGAGGGCCTTCACCTTGGCGAGGCGAGCGAACTCGATGCCGGGCTCGGCCTTCGGCTGGGCCTTGACCTGCACGGTCGAGGCGGCGCGGGCCTGGGAGCCCGTGGCCTCGGTCGAGACGCCTTGGACCGGCTGCGCGGTGGCGGCCGAGTTGGCCTCCTGCGCCTTCAGGCGCACGATATGGGCGTCGATGGCCTTGACCTCGGCGTCCAGGTTGTCGTGCTCCTCGGCCTGGGCGGCGTCCAGCGTCTCGTCGCCGGCCTCCTCCATGATGGCCGACATGCGCGCCGTCTTCTCGGTGCGCGCGGTTTGGAACGCAGCGATGCGTTCGGCGATGGTCTTCATTTTCGTGCCCTCCTTGGGCGCTTTCGAGTGAGCGACGACCGGGATGGCCTTCGCTGGCTTGCCCGAAGCGCCGGGCGAGGCGGGAGCCACGAGGGTGGCCCCGGACAGGTCGACCTCTTCCTCCTGCGGCTGGCCGGACGCGGCCCGCAGGTTGGAGTCGATCGACTTGATGCTGGTGATGGTGCAGTCGGCGTTGGCCGGGATGGTCACGAGGCTGAGCTCGAGGATTTCGAACTTCAGGAACCGGATGCCGCCGCCTTCCATGAGCGCGTATTCCAGCGCCCGGAAGCCGACCGACACGGCCTTGACCAGCTTCAGCTTGACCGACTGCCAGGCCTCGTCGAGCCGGTCCTTCAGGGCGCCGGGCTCGTCGGTCTTGACCATGCGGATGGTGAAGGGGATGCCCTTCGAGGTGGCCTTGCCCAGTTGGACGTGGCCGACAGGCTCATAGGGGTTGTGCTGCCAGAGGGCGGGGAGTTCCGCGGCGAACTCGGCGCCGAGGGGTTCGAGGATGTCCCCCATCCGGTCGGGCGTCGGCGTGGTCGCGATGCCAGTGATGATCCGCTCGTCTTCGCTGACGGCCTTCACATCGAGCATGGAATAGGCGCGGTTCATCGTCGCCTCCGTTCAGGTTGGCTGGGGGTGCCGGGGTCCGGCTAGAGGATGAGCATCTGGTATTGGCGCTCGGCGGCCTCGGTCTCATTCGCCAGCGCCGCGCCGGCTGCCATGGCGTTGGTCACCAGCCCGTCGATCCGGCCCCTGGACCGCTTCTTGTCGAAGGCCCTGTTCTTCTGCCCGTCCGCGATCAGTAGGGCGTTGCCGGCGCACCAGTAGGTGACGGGCGAATGATCGATGACGATCTGCTTGTTGAGGATCGCATCCTCGAACCGCTCGACGCTCCGGGGCATACAGAGCTGCCGGTCCTCGAACACCACCCGCGTCCCTTGGGCATGGGCGACCAGCTTGAGCCCTTGCCCTTCCGGTTCCGCCGGGCCCTTCCAGCGCCAGACCGGGAAGCCGATCTCGTCGCAGGCGGCGATGAAGTCCGCGATCCCTGCCGGATCGAAGGCCAGGTACTGCAGATCATGCTCTGCCGCGATCTCCGCCAGCTTGGCGGCCACGAACGACTTGTCGATCACGGCTCCGGGGACGACCTCCAGCCAGCCGTCCGCAGCCCACTGGCTGTAGGGCGCGCTATCGGCCCGCTCCCGGTCGTCCAGCCCATCCTTCGTGGTCCAGTACCAAGTCTTCGAGTAGAGCTTGCCGTCCTTCAGCCAGCTCACCGTCAAAGCGGTGAGGTCGTTCTTCTGCGACAGGTCGAGCGACGCCCAGCAGGGACAGCCCCGGAAGTCGTCCGGGTCCACCTCGCCCTGAACCGCGGCCCAAGACTCCTCGGCGATCCAGAAATCCACCGCCCCGGTCGGGATGCCGAAATACAGCCGCTTCACGGACATGGCCGTCGAGGTCAGCTGCCGGGCCGTATTGACCTCGCCCCGGATGTTCTCTTCCGGGAAGGTGATCCCCAACGCCGGCAGGGCCTTCACCCACGCCTTCGGGTTGTCGAAGATCGTCTCCCGGTCCGCCTTGTCGACCCGGGCGATGAAGGCGAACGCCTCGTCATCGAGAACTTCGCCCTTCAAGACCCGCTGGAAGAACTCGCTGTAGGCGGTCCCGACCAGCTGCGTCGATGCGGGGGTGTTCGTCCCCAGCAGCATCATCGCATCGCCCGGCATCTTCGCGATGGCCCGGCGCCACGTCTCGATGGAAGTCCCGAACTTGAACTCGTGGATCTCGTCCGCCGTCACCAGCGTAGGGCGCGGGCCGGAGATCGCCTCCCCATTCGCCAGCGCCTGAAACCTCGAGCCCGTCTCGGGATGCTCGATCTTCCAGGCGTTGTCGCCTTCGCCCCGGATCAGCACCTCGCCCCGGCTCACGAGGCTGTCAGTCTCATCCTCCGGCGTGTCCGGCAGGTTGGCCCGGCACATGGCCACGGCATCCTTGAACAGCACGTTCGCGGTCGCCCGGTCCTGACCGATCGCATAGACCTCTGACCTGGCCACCCCATGCCAGCCCATCATGTAGAGGCCGATGGCCGCCATGAGCGGTGACTTGGCCTGCCCCTTGCCAGTCTCCAGCCACGCCTGCCTGAACCGGAGTCGCCCGCTCTCCTTCTTCCACCCGAACAGGCTGCCGATCACGAACCGATGCCACGGCAGCGGGACGAACGGCTGCCCCTCCATCGCGCCAGCCGTCACGGTCAGGACCGCAGGAAAGAACCCCAGCGCCCGAGACGCCGCCGCTTCGTCAAACCACAGTCCGCGTGACGGGCCTTCCTTCAGGTCCCGCAGATGGCGCTCAGCCGCGAACTTCCCAAACTCTCCCGAGATGATTCGGCCCGCAACGACGTCCAGCGCCCATTGCGTCGTCGGGTCAGCCGGCTTTGACGGGCCGGAGATAGTCATCGGAGGCACGGGCAGACCTCGCTTTCCGCTCAACCTTCGCCGCCGTCGACCGCCGGCGAGGCGACAGGCCCAGCTCCGCCTCCAGCTGCGCCGCGTCCGATCCGGCCTCGCGCATCGCCATGAAGTGCGGACTGATCCGCGCGATGGCCTTCGCGTTCCCCCGGCGCGGCTTGGTCACCGCCCCGTTCTCGGCGACCTCCCGGCTCGACCGGTCAAAGTTGATGTAGGCCAGCACCAGCCGCTGGATCGCGTGACGGTTCGTAGGAGAGAGCGTGTTCCGCTCCCGCATCTCCGTCGTCACCAGGCGCCAGTATTCGCCGGCCGCCTCGATCTCCAGGTCGTCCGTCAGGAGCATCCGCCAGTGCGGCTCCGGTACGATCTCGCCCGTCCCTTGAACCACGTTCATGCGCCCTCACCCCTACGGGGTGCCCTCAACTTTTCGTTCTGAAACCGCTCTCAGTGAAAATGCAGGGCCCCCGCCGGTCCGTAAGGCAACGACTTCCAGACTTTCGACCCCCGCCCCCTATGGTCTGGGCTGGTTCCAGGGATGGGCGGCGTCGATGGGTCGCCCCTTGAGGTCACACCCTGCCACGAAGCCTCGGCTCTCTTGCTGCTGCTTGGTGATGTCGTGATGGTCAGGGCAGAGGGTTTGCAGCTCGCCGCACCAGAACAGGGTCTCGCTGCCCTTGTGCTCGATGACATGGTCGGCGACGAGGAAGCGCCGCCTCGGGTTAGCCTGCCTCTCACCGGTCGAGGTGAGGCTTCCGTCGTTGAGTATGCCCTTGGCCAGGCACATGCGGCACAGGGGCTCGGCCCTCAGTTGCTGAGCGCGGCGGCCGTGAGGACCGCACCAGCGGGCCAGCTTGTACCACGGGCGCCAAGCCTCAGCCTCCGGGCTCCGGTTGTCCCTGCGGGTCATGGGTTAGGCTGGGCGGCGCTGGCGGGTTCCGTGTCGCCGGGCTCGCTGCTCCAGCTTGGCCATCTCGGCGTGGACCATAGCCTGAACTTCGGAGGCGTCGATCTTCAGGACCAGCTTGCTGACGGTCTCGGCCTCGCGCCATGAACGCCAGACGATCTCGCCGTGATACCAGAGCACAAAGCCCTCGGGCCATTGGCTCAGGCGGACGACGCCACCATCCGGTGTTTCGGCGCGGGCGATCTCGACGATCTCAGCGTCAGCCATCCTCGCCTCCGATGTCGTGGGTGTCAGGCCGTGACGTGCATGGCCCGCTTGGTCTTCGGGTCGATCAGGGCCGACTCCCTCTTGGGGTAGCCGCCTATCCAGACCCGCCGGAAGGTGGCCGTCTCGTCCCCGGCGCAGCGGAGGCGCTCGTAGTAGTCGCCGTTCCTCACCGTTCGGTCGATGATGACCGGCTCGCAGCAGGTGCGGTCACAGACAGGACAGCCCGCGCGCTTGGCGTGGGCCGCAGCGATGATGCCTCCGACGTTCTCGGGCATGGCGTCTCGGTGCTGTGGTGATGGTGTCGCTTCCCCGGGCTGGCCGTTGCCGTAGCTCAGAACACAGGCGGGGGAACGAGAACGGCCCACGCCGGGAAGGCGGGGCCGGTGTCCGGACGCGCGAAGCGCCGATACGCTTTTATGCCCTGATTTTATTTAGAACCGCAAGGGGTGGTGTTCGGTCACGCTGCCGGGCGCAGGATGTCGTAACCGACCGCCGCCAAATCGAGAGCCACGCCCAGCTCCGCCTCCATGGCCAGGGCCCTGGTCTGGTCGTTGCCGGCCAGAGCCCTGACATACTCGCCCCGCCCACATACGGCGTCGATCAGGTCGGCCAGCCTTGCCGATCCTGTGGCCGAGACGATGTGGGCCCGCGCATTGGCCTGCCGGTTCCGGGCGTCCGCGGCCTTCTTGGCCGTCGTGGTGTCGAGGTCGTCGTTCGCGGCGCCGTGGGGGGTGTTGTCGTTCAGGCAGGATCGCAGGCTGTAGGTCCGCACCAGGGTGTAGTCCGCCGACCACGCCTCGGCCGCCCGCTTCCGATGTCCGGTGAGGCGCTTCTTGTCGATCAGCCACAGCATCCCGTGGCGCTTGCCGACTCCGGTGGCGGTGCGGAGCGTGTCGACGCCCTTGGCGGCAAGGCCGGCATCCTGCTCCGCTGCCGCCTCCCGCGACTCCCGTTCGGCCTTGGCGCGACGGTGATCCTCCAGTCCGTCGTCCACGCGGTCCAACGCCTCAATGGCCTTGTCCATCTGGCGCAGGGCGATCCTGTTCTCGGCTGTACGCATCGGCCCTTCCATGTGGGCTTCCGGCATGGCCTCGACCCGGCCGCGGACAAGGGCGGCCCGCTCGATCAGCTTGCGCCACTCAAGGGCGATGCGGGCTTCGGCTTTGGCGGCGAGGGTCATGCTGCGTCTTCCTTGGTGAGAGGGGAGGGGTCGTTGTCCGACATCAGGGCGATGGTGAAGGCCGCGTCCTCGCGCTGGATCGCCATGTCAGCGTCGAGCAACGATGCGGCTGCGTCCCGTAACTGCCGGGCGCTGGCAGAGCCCTTCGGTCGGGTTTCCGCCTTGTGGATCAGGCCGTCTGCGATGACCCGGAGGGTTGTATCGTTCGCCGCTCTCATGCCGCGCGCTCCGTTTCCCGGAAGTGCCGGTCCTCGGTCCCGAACTGCATCCGCACCTCGCCGGGCTTGCCGATGACCTCGTGGTATCGGCTCTTCTGAACCTTGATCAGGGTGTCGTCTTCGTTCTCCCGATGCACGATCACCCCCAGGTCGGCCTTGTTGTACCAATTGGCCGAGCCGGCGATGTCGTAGAGGGTCGGCATCTTGTACTTGCCGTCGGCGTCCTTCACCGACTTGGTCGGGTGCGCGATGACCGCGATGTGGACCCGAAAGGCCTTGGCGAACCGCTTCAGCGCCCGGATGGCCCGGCCAGTGTATTCCGTCTCCGTCTCTCCGGGCCTGCGGCTGTGCTCGAGTTCGTTCCACGGGTCGATGATGATGATCGACGCCGCGAACCGGACGACAGCTGCTTCCATCCTGTCGAGTAGCCATTCGAGCGAGGCGTCGTCATCCTCGCCCGGGACGAGGAAAACGTGGTGCTCGTTGATCCACCGGTCGGCCGCCGCGATTTGATCCGCTTCAAGTTTCCAGTGCGCCGTGCTGCAGTACCAGGCCCGAAGGTTCCGTCTGTGGTCGCGCTGGGGCTCCTGCTCGAACGAGGCCCACGCGATGGTCAGGGCGTTGTCCTGAGCCACACCGCAGAACAGGTCGTTGGCGAAGCTGGTCTTGCCGAAGCCCGGCGTTCCGGTGAACACCGAGAAGTCGCCCAGCCGGACTTTGAAGTTCTCGCGGAAGAGCCCGAACTGGCGCGGGCGCGGCTCGTAGAGCACCTGTGCCGGCAGGGGCGGGAGGTCGCTCATCCGGTGGACCCCGTCGACCTTGATCCACTGCGCCCGGTTGACCGTCTCGACCACGCCCTTGGCGCCGTAGTCCTCCAGCACCTCGTTCAGGTCTTTCAGGCGCTCCCTGCCACGGCGCCCAGGGTTCTTGGCCTTCGGGTAGGTCAGGAACTTGCACCGGAACCGTCCGAGGATCACGGACAGGTCGTGCAGCAGCGCAGCGCCGTTCTCGTCGCCATCCGAGGCGATGATGATCACCGGAGCCCGGTCTTTCGTCAGGAACGGCTTAATGTCCTTGAGCCAGTCGTACTTGGTCCCGCCTTCCAGATCTTCCGCCGTCCGTTCGCCCGGCGGCGGGGCGCCGTCCGGAACGCTGATCGTCCGCAGCAGGCCGCACTGGATGGCCGCCAGGGCGTCGAGTTCGCCCTCGGTGATGATCAGCGGCTGATCCAGCAGCGCGTCGTCCTTCACCGCATCCTCATTCCAGGCACAGCGGACCCCGCCCTTGTCCTGCCAGTATTTCTGCTGGCCTTCGGGCACCTCGCCGAGGAAGCGGTATTTGCGGCGGACGATCTCTCCGCCCCTGACGAACGGGATAACCAGCGCATCACCACCACCTTTGCGGACGCTCCCGAGCCCGAGCCGGCTGGCCAGCTCGATGTCCAAACCCCGCTGGTCGAGTTGATCCATCACGGTCATCGAAAAATCCTTCCTCGTAGGGACAGTGCCAGCACTTCACGAGAACCGCGTCGGCGGTTTCGGTGACGTGCAAACAGGGGTCGCGTTTCTTCTTCCGGTGGGCCGAGCATTTCGGGCAGGTGGTCCGGTAGTCGGCTCCCCGGCCGGGGTTGATTCCGGCGGCTCGGGCCTTGTCGATGCGGGTCGCCATCAGACCCACCCAACGCGCTTCAGCTGCGCGTCCTCTTTCCGCCGCCGGGCGACAGCTTCGGCGGCCTTGGTGAGGTAGCTCTGCGGGTCCTGGGTGCCGCTCACGGTCGCCTTGGCGAGAGAGGGCAGGAGGTCCCGCGGTTCGAGCTTGTTGGCCGAGATCAGGCGACCGAAGAACGGGCGCGCCTTGGCTTCGGTCATGCGCCCTTGGCTGGTCAGGAGGCTGACGGCCTTCCTCCACGCCTCGGCATCGTGATCGACTTGCACGGCGCCGTCAGCGCCCGAAGATTTATCTTCGGAACTCTGGCTTCTGGCTTCTGAAGAATGCTGCAGCAAAACGTCATCGTTTGCTGGCGTCCCTTTCAGCCTTTTCAACGCATTAGCCCTCGCGCCGAGTCTGCCAGACCGGGCACGTTTGATCGACTTTTCTTGCGCGATTTCGAGCTCAAGGCCGAGGCGAGCGTTTGTGAGGTCGTCCCCATCGACATCGAAGAATTCAAGCACGTCCCCGCCGATCTTGGCCCATCGTGAGGGGGTGCAGCAGACGATGCGGGCCAGTTTCTTCGGGTCGTTGGGCAGGCGGCCGTCGGCGCGCCACATTGCCATCAGCAGGAGCAAATACGCCCCGTGCTGTTCCGTGGTCAGGTGCCGCGTGTCGCCCAGGTAGTCGGCGACATAGAGTTGCATGAAGGGCGCGCTCATCTCGCCCCTCCCGCCGGCATAGCGGCCTCGCGCGGATCGCCGTCGAACATCAGGCGGCCCCTGCGAGAGCGAGCAGGTTGGGAGCCGACGACTCGGCCTCCATCTGCATCAGGTTTTTGACGGCTTGCCGGTAGTAGGCGGGCTTCAGTTCGGACCCGATGAACCGGCGGTCAGCCTTGAGGGCCGCCCAGCCTTCGGAGCCGATGCCCATGAAGGGCGAGAACACCGTGTCGCCGGGGTTCGTCCAGAGCCGGATGCACCGCTCGATCAGGTCAAGTTGCAGCGGGCAAAGGTGGCGCTCGTCCTTGTCCTCACGGGCGACCTTCACGTTCAGGACGTCGGTCTGGTTGATATCCATCCAGACCGGAGAGGCCCATTGCTGCCACATCGACACCGGGAACAGGTTCTTGTCCTGCCCGACCTTGTCGGCCTGGCCCTCGTCTTCCGGCGTCTTGCGGAAGATCAGGACGTAGTCGGGCATCCCCTGTCGGTTGCGCGTCGCGTCGGTCTGAATCTGTTTGTAGAGCAGGCCCAGCGCCTTCGTCCGCTGCATCTCGATTACCGGGTCTTTCCAGACGGTGATGCGACTATGATAGGTCCAGCCTTCGGCTTCATGGACTTCCCGAATATCGGCGGGGAAGTCGTAGAGACCAACGGTGCCGTGCGTGCCCTTGGTCCGGGGCAGGTCGGAGCAGTGAACCGCCGTCAGCCGGCCGGGCTTGGTGATGCGGAACTTCTCGCGCACGAGATGGCGGTAGAGTTCCTTGAACTCGGCCTCATTGGCCACATTGCCCATGTCCCGCTCGCTGTCGCTGTAGACGAACAGGTGAGCGAAGGGCGGGCTGTAGACGGAGAAGCCGATCGAGGCGCCCGGCAAGCTGGCGGCGAACTCCACACAATCGGCGTTGACGGCGTAGAAGCGTTCGCCCTGAGCGGCGTCGAGAACCTCGGTCATGCGGCGATCCATTCGGGAAGTTGAAGGGGGACGGTCGGCGCATAGGGCGCTTGCTCGTGAACGATGCGGGCCGCGCGAGCCATGGCGGCGGTCATCTCGCGCTTCATGCCCTCGTGGTCGCCCGCCTTGCGGCTCACGACGTTCCAGATGCTTTCCTCAGTGTCGGCGCAGGCGATATGCACATCGACCGGGCGAACCTGGCCGAAGCGCCAACAACGGCGGATGGCCTGATAGAAGCTTTCGTAGGAGAAGCTGAGGCCGACGAACGCCACGCGGGCGCAGTGCTGCCAGTTCAGACCGAACCCCGCGACGGACGGCTTGGTGATGATGATGCGCACGGCGCCGGTCGAGAACGCGGTCAGGCGTTCCTCTTTCTGCTCCGGTGTCATCGACCCGCGAACCTCGACGGCCTCCGGGATGCGGGCCGTCAGGGCGTCTGCTTCATAGTCGGTGTCACACCAGATGACCCACGGCTCGCCCGGCTCGCGCGCCACCACTTCCGCGATCAGGTCCGCGCGGGCGTCGATGGTCTTGCGCTTCTCGCCGTGAATGGCCGTTGCCGAAGTGTCCGGCATACGGAACAACCGCGCCTGCCCGTCTTTCTCGTGGCCGGTGTCGATCGACCGGTCGGCCGCTACCTTGTGACGTTCCAGGTTGAGCGGAGGCAGGTCGAAGCCGTCATCGGAGAAGCCAAGATCTGACGGCTTGGAAACGCAACGCGCCCACGACGCCACCCAGTTCCAGAAGTCCTGAACGGCGTGGCCCTTCATGCGCCAGTTGCCGGTGTCGGCGCTGTCGTGAAGGAACCAGCGGGTCAACATCTGCGATTGCGACATGGCGCCGAGGAACTGGCTGTGCTGGCCGAGTTCGGCGTGATCGTTCGGCGCCGGGGTGGCGGTGCAGGCCAGCCGGAAGGGCGTCTTGGCGAAGCCGTCAATCAGGGCGCGCGTCGTCTTGCCGTTGAAGCTCTTGAGGATGCTGCTTTCGTCCAGCACGACGCCGGCGAACTGCGCCACGTCGAACTTGCCGAGGCGCTCGTAGTTGGTGATGTAGACGCGGGCGCCGGTGATTTGGTCCGGCTCACGGACGGCTTTCGCGTCGATGCCGAACTTGACCGCCTCGCGCTCGTGCTGAGCGGCCACGGCGAGGGGGGCCAGCATCAGGACGGGCTTGTTCGAGAACTCGACCACCACCCGGCCCCATTCGAGGGCGCAGAGCGTCTTGCCGAGGCCGGTGTCGAGGAACATGGCCGAGCAGCCGGTCCGCAGGGCGAAGTCGGTTACATGCGCCTGGTGGGGGTTCATGGCCGAGTTCAGCGTCGGCACGTTGCCGAGCCCGCGCGCCTCGAACTGGATGCGCTTCGCAGCGATCAGGTCGTGATAGGGCGTCATCCTTCACCCCCGTCATCCGGCCGGTTCTCATTCGCGGGCTTGGCGAACAGCTGCTCCGCCCTCGCCGCGGCAACAGCCCGGTTCAGCTTCAGCGGCCCGCCAATGTCAGCTGCCCGGCTGTTGAAAGCCGTCATGGCCTCGACCCGTCCGATGATCGGGTGAAGGTTCTCCGCCACCATATCGAGGGTGTCGCAGAGGATGGCGGCGCGTTCCTGGGGGTCCAGCTCGGTGAGCATGGCCTTCACAGTCTGGCGGGCGGTCATGCGCAGGAACATGGCCCGGGCGGAGCGGGCGGCTTTGGAGGCTGGGGCTTCCTTGGAACGGTCGATGCGCTCGATGAGATACTGTTCGCGGGCAGTCATGCGGCGAGGCTCCGCCGCATGCGCCAGACGACGCCAGCGACGACAGCGCGGCTGACGCCGACGGCACTCGCTACTTCTGAGAAGGTGTGGCCGTCATTCGCCAAGGACACGATGCGGTCGTCGCGGTCCGGCATGGATCGGCGCCGGCTGCAGCGCTGGCGGCCGATTGTCACCTTCCCGTCAACCCAGTCCACCCGATGACGGGAGCGCAGCGTGATGAGCGCGCATGTCAGGGACCGGTCTGAACACCCCAGCCACTCCTTCAGCTCGGCCTCTGTGGCGCTGCCGCTGAAATGCCCTTGCAAGTCCTCCAGTATCTCGACCGACAGGGACGGGAGGGCGCCGCGAGCCCCTCTCGCGCGCATCGGGACCAGCCTCTCGGCAAGAACGAGGCGCACCATTTCGTGCGAGCACCCCACGGCCTCGGCTATCGCCCTCAGCGGGAAGCCGTCGCGGTAGAGCACGACCATATCGGCCCAGTCGGTGAGGGTGAGACGAGTCATCCGATCCAATTCCGATTATGGTCATTGGCCGCCTGAAGCCGCTCCAGTTCGCTTTCCAGACAGGCCTTGAGGCCCGCCATGCCGGAGATCGCGTGAATGCGGCGCATGGCGCTACCCAGCCGGGACCGCTCGATCTGGATGACGTCGGCCCGCTCACGCATGGCGGTGATCGCTGCGTCGATGGCCATCTAGGCGACCCTCCGCAGAGACCGCTCATAGGCCTTGGCGTCTGGGGCGCCGCCGAGACGGGTCCGGCTGACGGCCCTCGTCCCATGCGCGGCGCAGTAGGTGGGGATGCCCCGGTTCGCGAACAGGTCGACAGGCTGACCGCAGCACATCTGGTTGGCCGGGCGGTCGGGTTCTCCGACGGGCCAGGAGCACTGCCCGAACCGCCGCTCGAGCAGCAGGATCGCGTCGTCATTGGCCGGGGCCGCGAAGGCGTCGACCAGCTTCTTCCCGGCCTCGGCGGCGGCGCTGGACCGTTTCAGGGCCTCAGCAGGGTCAAGTGTGGCGACGGGGCCGAACACGGCTCCGGGCTTCAGGTGGGGGCCTTGTCTTGGCGGGGTCCGCTTGGCTCCCCGAGGGCTGGCCGGGCCAGACCGAACCGGAGGGGCTTTCATGGCCCGCGCCCGGGGCGGCATGGTATCCTGGACCAACACGCCTTTGCGGACGAAGGTGTAGGTCTTGCGTATCAGCTTCACCCCGTCCAGCCGACTGGCGGCGGTAAGGCCGAGCCTCTGGCATTTGCCGATGACCGCGTTTCGGCTGAGGCCCATCTTCGCGGCGATCTGGCTAGCCGAGTGGCCGCTGCGCCAGAGTTGCTCCAGCTGGTCGACGACGCCGGGGGCTTTCCAGTTGAAGTCATGGACGCTCATTGGCTTGCCCCCTTCAGGCTGGCATGGGTGAAGTCGTATCGGGCCCGCCGCTCCGCTCCGATCTGGCGACAGACGCCCCGGCGACGAGCATCGGCCTCCCTGCGCTGGCTCTCCCGGTGAAAGGCGGAGAAGGCGCTCATGGCAGGTACCGGAAGAGGCGCGTCGAAGAGGTCGCGGTCCCGGACCGGTTCCCTGAAGCATCCGCAGTTACGGCAGCGGGCGTGGGGCATTTCATCCCAGCGCCTTCAGCACGTCGCCAGCCTGGGCGATGGTCTCCAGCGCCTTGGCGCGGATCGGGCGGGCTTCAGTCTCCGTCACCTTCCCGTCGGCGGTGGCGAGCCGGATCATGCGGCCCATGTCGACGGCGCTCTCGATGGTTTCGCTGGCCTCCGTGCCGAGGTCGGCGCGAGGCGCTCCGGTGTCGCCCTTCAGCAGCTCGATGAGGGCCTCCCGCTCCTCGGCGTTCGCCGCCATCAGGAAGCGATGGAGCGGGATCGTCGTGTCGGGGTGATCGTCGTTCTCGTAGTGGCTGAAGACGCCCGGTGAGACGCCGGCCGCCATCGCGGCGTTGGCGGTCGACCCCATGCGGAGCCTGATGCGGCGGGTGATGGCCTTGATGACGTGGACGCTCATGTTCGCAAACCGTTCCGGGTGATCGTTTTGGTGACGGGCTGGGGTCGTTCAGGCGATAGGGGCGGCGGGTTGTTCAGGGAGAGGGTCTTGGTCATTTGCGGCGTCAGGCTGTTCAGCGGGCTTTCCGCATCGTCCGAAGGCTGGGCGCTGAGAGAGATCACCCGACTCTGCGGCCTCACGCTGGGCGGCTGCATTGCAGAGGATGAGGAAGGCTCCGCGCCGGGCCCCGAACGAGTGGAGCCGGTGCGCGGTCGAAGCCACTTGCGCCTTGTCAGCCATGGGTGAGGCTCCGATCAGAGGGGGTGGCCGGCCGCTGGGCTGGAGGGAACGGCGCGCGGCCCCTGTCGCCACCGGGTTGGGGCCCGCTCGTGCGGCGACAGGATGGGGCGACGGAACGGCGACGCTGCCGGGTTTCCGTCACAAGGCTAACGAATCGTTCACCCTCATTCCGCGCGAAACGCGAACATTTAGGGTTGCAGAACGTCAGAATGTAACGTCGTGTAACCGACTTAAGCCGGGGGGCCCGAAGGTCGGGAGTGGCGTTGATGGCGAAGCCGTATTGGGAGAAGTGCCGCCGCGGGAAGCTGCTCAAGGCCGTGATGGCCGAGGCTTTGCCCGACAACGTGGCCCTGCTGGGCCGCGCCGACGAGCGGGCGGCGCGGGGCCAGCTGATCGCGTCAGCCGTGGCATACTGCAACGCGCGGTGCGGGGGTTGTCCGCTGACCAGAGGAGAGCCGACCGGGTAGGTCATGCGGCGTTGGCCGTGGCGGGAGCGGCGTCGTTGGCGGCCTCCATCGCCAGCAGGACGTCCAGCGTCATCGCCGGAAACGCCTTCATGATCTCCGGCCACGCATCCCGGGGAAGCTTGTTCCGGTTCACCCAGAGCGAGACAGCGCCGGGCTTGCGGTCGGTCGCCAGGGCGACGGCTTTCGGGCCCCCGTGGTCTCGGACAAACTGTTTCGCATCGGTCATGCCGAGTAGCTTACCGCGAGTAAGCTAGAATGCAACCCCCTAGCGCACACTCGGTAAGCTTTCTCCCGGTAAGCTTCCTAACCATGGACACGGGCTGGGAATATCTGGCGGAAGCGCACGAACGGCTTAGGTGGGCCCGGCTTCGCGCGGGCTACGCCACGGCCAAGGCCGCCTCCGAGTCCCTCGGAATGAAGAAGGACACCTACTCCGCCTATGAGCGCGAGCCGGGGAAGTCGAAGGTGACCGGCCTGGACCACCAGCGCGCAATCCAGTTCGGGCGGAAGTTCAAGGTGAGTTGGGAGTGGCTTCTGCTTGGCATCGGCTCGCCCTTCAGCGGGGTCCAGACTACCTATCAAGAGCGGGTCATGACAGCTATGTCGGACGCGCCCGAGGAAGAACAGGAGCGGATCGCCAAGGCGGTTGAGGCCCTACTCAGGACGGGTACTAACGGATGATGATCGCGGTCCTGGTTCTGGCGCTTGTCGCGCCGGACTACCTGACGGAGGTTGTCGGAGAGCCGATCACCACGACTGGCACGACGGCGGAGATCGCCACGCGAGCCGAGGCGTGCGCGGCGCAGACACTGAACGCTGGCGCTGACGAGGGGCCCGTGATCCTTTCTAGCGACCCGGCCTCTGGTGTCGTGGTGGCCCGCAACTCCCTCGAATACCGAGATGGCCTGCTGCCGTGGCGGATGCGCAGCCGGATCACCATAGAGGCCCGCGACGGTCGGTTCAGGATTCGCCACTCGGCGATAGAGCGGCACGACGATCAGTCGTTCGGCGCGCAGGTGCTTGGCGCCTCCCCGTGGGCGCCGGTCGGCAAATGGCGGGGTTCCGGCTGGCAGAAGGCCGAGGCTGCGCTTCAGGAAACCTCCCGCTCGCTGGCGGCCTGCATCACCTCCAGCGGGCCGTCGTCCGACGATTGGTGATCGGCCGGCGCGAACACCTTGACCAGGTGTGGCGCCCATCCAGCGGTCTGATCGCCCACGACCCGAACGACCCTGACGCGACGCCTGCGCACGGCTAACCGGCGCCCGGCGCGTAGGGCCGCACCTCGATCATCGAACTGCTGAACGTGGGTCAGGACCGATTGCGCGCCCCGCCGCCATGTCGCCTCTACGCTGTAGAACTCGGTCACGCGAACCACTCCAATCCTTAGCGCCAGATGCACGCCGAGGCCGCGCCGAGTCGAGTCCCCGGCGCCGGCGCGCGTCCAAAAGTGGCGGAACGGCTTACAGTGCGTAAGTTTTCGCTTGCAATGCGGATTACTGGCGGTAAGCTACTCCCAACGAACGGGAGACACCCATGCCTTCACCGACCATCACCCCGACCGAAGCCCGCGACCAGCTGAACTGGCTGCGCGGCTGCACCGACGTCGGGACCGAAGCCCGCAAGTCTGAACTGCGCCGGGTCCTCGCCGCCGCCGATGAGGTCGAGGAAACCGACCCGGGAAAGATGCTCAAGACGGCCGACTGGCTGGAGCGCATCGCCGCCGAGCACGAAGCGAACGGCAAGGCCCACCAGGCCGAAGAGAACCGGGAGATCGCCGCGCGGTATCGGCGGTGTGCTGCCCGGGCGATGGCCCCCGCGAACACCCTGCACCCGATCTTCGCGGACATCCTCAAGCCTCGGAGGGCGGCGGCATGAGTGGGGGGAAGCATACGGCTGGCTGGTCACTCAAGGGTGATCACGAGTGGTCTGACTGCCATGTCGAGTTCGACCGCAGCGGCTCCTACTACACCATTTACGAGGACGGTCGGTATTTGCCGGTCGCATTCGCCATCGGCGCTGAGGGCGACGACGACACTGCCCGCGCCCGCCTGATAGCCGCCGCCCCGTGTCTGTTGGACCAGCACGGGTGTGAGCTGAGCGACCTCCGGTTTCTCCTGCGGGCTATCGAAGAGGGCGACCCCAAGGCGGAACTGATTCTGCGGGTCAAAGACATGATCGAGCGTGAGAGCGCCGCCATAGCCAAAGCCACGGCAGCAGACACCCAGCCCTCTATTGAGAAGGAGGGGTGAGGTGGAAAGCTTGGTTCACTCCGACGCCGAGGGCGTCTCCGTACCCACCGAGCAGGCGGAAAAGCCGGTTCTGGTCCTGACGGCAGAGCAGATCGAGGCCGCGATGACCCCCGCCGGGGGCTACACAAAGGCGACGCTCGCCGGGTGGGGCATCGACTGGCCGCCGCCGAAGGGCTGGAAAGAACGCCTGATCGCTGGCGAGGCGTTCGAGCCGTATGTGCCGGAGCCGGTGACGGAGGCCGAGGAGGCGTGGTCACGCGCCCTGTGTGTGGCGGCGGACGATGATCCAGAGCGGATTGTCGGTTGCCCCGCGCTGCCTCTGTGGCGGGCCTACCTGACCTACGCGCGCCTTGCCATGAAGGCGAGAGCAGCCCTCGAAACCGGCTCGGTGGGTACGAAGGCGAAGCCGGAGTGCACCCAATCCCCCACCTCGAACGGGGAGGGCTGAGGGATGGGCGACGAGCTGCGCTCCAATCGGCGGGAAGTCCGCAATCCAGTGTTAGCGCTGCCGGGCCTCAAGGCGGTGCTGGCCCTGCCGGAAGCCGACCGTCTCGCCCTATGCGACCTGTTGACCAGCATGAGGGACGACGCGCGCGCCCGTGCCCAGCAGTCGTGGGTCAAAAACAAGGGCCCCATGGCCGCCTACTGGAAGGCCACGGGCGCGTACGTCGAACACATCCGGCGGGCGGTGAAACGCGGCTCAGACCCCACCCCCTCCACCCCGAACACAGGAGACGCGTGATGCGGATGCACCCGAACGCGAGGATCGCCACGACCTTCGCCGCAGCGCTGGCGGTCTGCGCCACGCCGCGCCCCACAGAGGAATCGAAGAAGCGCGACACGCCTGCGCCGCCCGAACCCAAGCCTGAGCCAGCGCCGACCAATCTCCCCGGCGAGACGAACCGGCAGTTTGCCGCCCGTCTGAAAGCCGCCCGCAAGCCTTCGGAGCAAGCGCAATGAACCGGACCCACGCCCGCGGACCGGTCGAGCCGCCCTTCAGCTGCACCAGCCTTCGCCTAGTCGCTGAGCCTGTGGAGGCCATCGTCTCCCGTCTGGCCTCCGTGGTGGAGAACGACAACCGGGAGCCCCGCTACCGCGCCGAGGGGAGGGAGATCGTCACCGTCCACACCGGGCGGCGCCAGTCTCCTCCCAAGGCCCGTGAGGCCCTGTTCTTCATGGTCGAGGGCATCCTCGCCACCAACCAGGACGATCTGGTCGACTCCGACATTCTGCGGATGGCGGACCTCGTCAGAGCGATCCGGGCGGCGGAGCGGAACGACCCGACGCCGCCGGCGAACATCGCGCGGGCCGCCTGATGCCCCCGCTGATCACCATCCTCACAGGCCTGCTGATCGCGGGCGTCTGGTTCGCAGGCGGCATGGCTGTGCTGATCCACTTCAACCGGGAGACTGAACGATGAAAACGCGCCTGACCAATGCCGATCGTGAGGCCATCCGCGCCGCCCTGATCGACCACAAGTTCAAGCCGATCTTCGCCGATCTGGACCGGGAGGAAAACGCCCTCGCGATCAAGGTCCGGGCGCGGGCCTACGGCGACTTCCTGTCCGTCATCGACAACGCGCCGGAGGGGGCATTCCCCTCGACCGGGAAGGTCACTGTCGCGGTCGGCGGCAAGTCCTACGGCGTCACCTTCTCCGGCGCCGCCCGCGTGTTCTACCAGCATGATCGCGGCTGGTCCTCGCGCATCCTCGAAATGAAGTCCGGCGACAAGCTGGGCGAGCAAATCGAGGACCACGCCAACCGGCTGGAGACCGCCAAGGACGAGCGGAACCACCTTCGCCGCACTCTCGACGCGACCCTGAAAGAGTTCCGCACCTTCGACGACCTCCTCGCTGGGTGGCCCGAAGCCGAGGCATTCATCACTGAGCGCTGGCGGTCTCGCCCCGAGTATGCAGCCAACGTCCCCGCCGTCGCGATCAAGACTCTGACGGAGAGCCTCGACCTTCCGCCTGAGACGGTCGCGGAGGCCGCCTGATGGCCCGCGTCGTTCGCCAAGACTGGCAGGCCGTCAACGCCGCCGGGACCGTCCTCTACACGTTCGGCGACCGTGATGCGGGCAGGGCGTGGGTCCGGGACAACGCCTGCCGTCACGACGGCCTGATCCTGGAACGGGTCGAGATCATCGCGCACCGCGAATACCGGCCCCGCGTGATCAGCCGCGCCCGTGACTTCGCCATCCCGCCCATCCCGCAGGCCGCCTGACGTGGAGCCCGCCTTCGCCATCCTGATCATGGCCATCGCGCTGCTGATCATCCTTTCGAGCACGAACCGGAGAGAGCCGTGACCAAAGCTCCTGCCAACGATGAAGCCGCCCCGGTGACGGGCCTCGCCCTGTTGCGTCAGCCGTTTCCGGCGCACCAGATCAGCAAGCTCCCGAAGGAGACCAAGGCGCAGATCGACGAACGCAAAGCCAATCGGTCCGCTGGCGTGTCCTGCAAGGTCTGCGGCGGCTGGCACCACAAGAACGCGGTGCACCTGGATTACGTCGGCCATGCGGCCCTGACGGACCGGCTGCTGGACGTTGACCCGGAATGGTCATGGGAGCCCGCCGCGCTGCGAGACGGACTGCCGGCGTTCGACGCCAGCGGCGGCCTCTGGATCAAGCTGACGGTCTGCGGTGTGTCCCGGCTGGGCTACGGCCATGCCGCCGCCAAGCCGCAGATGGACCCCGGCGCGCGCGAGAAGGAAGTCATCGGGGACGCCCTGCGGAATGCCGCCATGCGCTTCGGCGCCGCACTGGACCTCTGGCACAAAGGCGACCTGCACGCTGCCGAAGAGGCAGAGGCGGAGAAGCCGAAAGAGGATGTTGGCAGCGCAGCCGCCGACTTCGCCATCGGCACTCTGCGGACGTGCGCCAGCCTCGCCGAACTGGCCGAGTTCTGGGCGAAGAATGCCAAGGGGCTGAAGGCCGACCTGAGCGCCGCTGACTTCGCTCGGGTCGAGAAGGCCAAGGACGACGAGAAGGCCCGGCTGACGCCCGCCGACGACGGCTTCCCCGGCGACATTCCGATGGATGAAGCGGCATGACCACGCAGCCCATCACCATGCCGGCGGACCCGCCGCCCATCCCCAACGCTACGCCCTTCGATCTGATCGTGGAAGATCTGGGCGACCTGCTGCTCGAGGCCAAGAACTGGTGCGACGGCGAGGCGGCCGAGACCCAGGAGCAGGTCGATGAGATCGCCCGCCTGATCGACGCCCTCAAGGCCAGCGCGGCGGCTCTGGAGGATGAACGGGTCCGGGAGAAGAGGCCGCTGGACGACCAGATCGCGGCCATTCAGGACCGCTACAACGTCTATCTCGCGCCGCTCAAGAACAAGAAGCCGGGCAAGGTTCCGACCGCTCTCGACGCCCTGAACGCGGCCAAGCGGCCCTTCCTGTTGGCGCGAGAGGCGGAGCTTGAGGCGGCCCGCCAGAAGGCGCGGGAAGAAGCCGAAGCCGCCGCGCTCGCTGCCGCCGAGGCCGCACAAAAGGCCGCCGCCAACGATCTCGGCGCCCGCGAGGAAGTGGAGATCATGATCGAGCGGGCAGAGGCCGCCGCTGCTGCCGCTAGGGCCGCCGAGAAGGAGAAGGCCCACGCTCATGGCGGGGGACGGGCACAGGGTCTCCGCACCCGCGTCGTGGCCGAGATCACCGATCTGAACGACGCCGTGCGCTTCTATTGGGCCGAGAACCGGGAAGCCTTCGCCGAACTGGTCCAGTCGCTGGCCGACACGGACGCGCGGCAGAACCGCCGTGCGGCCGAGGGCAAGGGCGTGGCTTTCCGGGAGGAACGGTATTGACCGACCGCCACACCCTCCGCCTGACGCCCGGTGCCCGCCAGCAGGCCCATCAGTGGCTCGACCGCGCCCTGTCGCTCTGGCAGCCCGGTTCAGCCTGGGTGATGGAGCTTCGCGAGGCCAAGCGATCGGACGAGCAGAACGCGGCCCTGCACGGCCTGATAGGCCAGATCATGAAACAGCGCACGCACCTGAACGGGGTGAAAATGGACATGGCGCTGTGGAAGGCGACTTTCCTGCACGCGCTTGGCGAAGAGGTGCGGTTCACGCCGACACTGGAAGGCGACGGCGTCTTCCCGCTGGGGCTGCGGACGAGCGCCCTGTCGAAGGCCCGCTTCTCCGAGCTGATCGAATATATCCTGTGGTGGTGCGCCAAGGAGGGCCTGACGGTTCAGCACTTCGGTCCCGAGCACGAAGCTGCCAACGACACGACAGGGCAGGGGGCTTCCCGTGCGGCCTGAGCTGTCGATCATCCCCGAGCCCGACCGCTCCACTGAGGCGCGGAAGCCTCTGACTGCGAAGCAGCGGGCAGAGCTTGCGCTGGCCCAAGGCGGCCGGTGCGGGTGCGGCTGCGGCGGAAAGCTGGACCACGCGGGGGAGGGGACCGTTGACGAGCATCTGAATCCGCTCGGGCTTACCGGGACGAACGACCTGGCCAACCGCTCGATCTGGCGCAAGCCCTGCTCCGACGCAAAGACCTACGGAACCGACCTGCCGGCCATCGCCAAGGCCAAACGGATAGAGGCCCGCGAAACCGGAACCCGCCGTGAGCGCAAGCCCATCCCCCAGCGCCCGGACCCGTGGCCGAAGGGCCGCAAGCTGGCGTCCAGACCATTCCAGACCCGCGCCGCCAATGACGATCGGAGAGACGCATGAAGAACAAGCTGACCGACCTGAACGATCACCTATTCGCCCAGCTTGAGCGGCTGTCAGATGAGGACCTGACCGCCGAGCAGATCACGACAGAGGTCGGACGAACCGACGCTATTGTGAGCGTGGCTGAACAGATCGTTCGCAACGCGGACCTCCAGCTCAAGGCCGTCACGATCATCGCCACCCACGGCGAGCGGTTCCGGCCCCAGCTGTCGATGCTGAAGGCACCAGAATGAAGGGCAGGGCCATCGCATACAGCGCGGCGGAAATGGCGTGGCTGGAAGCCAACCGTCTTTTGCCGATCAGCGACTATCACCGGGCTTTCGTTGCTGAGTTCCGGCGCGAGGTGTCGGCGCAGAACCTTCACGCCCTGCGGAAGCGCCGAGGCTGGAAAACCGGCCGCACGGGCTGTTTCGTCAAGGGCCAGGAGCCGCCGAACAAGGGCAAGCCGTGCCCGCCGGGGAAGGGCGGTCGCCACCCGAACGCCCAGCGGACGCAGTTCAAGAAGGGCGCGCGGCCTCACACATACAAAGGGCCGGGACACGAGATGATCGACCCGAAAGACGGCTACGTCATCATGATCGTGGCCGAGACGAACCCTCACACCGGTGCCGCGACGCGCCCGGTCCATAAGCACCGCTACCTGTGGGAGAAGGCGCACGGCCCTGTCCCGGACGGCTACTGTTTGAAGTGCCTCGACGGCGACAAGGCCAACACCGACCCCTCGAATTGGGAACTCATCCCGCGTGGCGTCCTCGCTCGTCTGAATGGCGGTCGGCACAAGAAGCGTCTCGCTTTCGATGCCGCGCATCCCGAAATCAAGCCTGTTCTGATGACGATGGCGAAGGTCGAGCATCGCGCCCTGGAACTGGCGCGCCAGCGGAAGGACGCAGCATGACCCGCACCATCACCGAGCCCCCCATGACAGATGAAGCGAAGAACGACAGCCCCCGCCTCTCCCCCGGAGAGCCGAGTGGGGAAGGCGATGCAGCGCGCGAGGCGTTCGCGGAAATCAAGCGACGCGTCAGCCGGGCGCGGGAAATGATGGCCGAGGACTATCCGCAGGAAGATCAGTCGGTCACCCGTGCCTCGGCGCACCTGTTGGGCGTGTTCTGTTTGACGGGCAAGGTCGAAGCCGCCCTCGCTCCCCCTGTAGGGTCGGAGGCGTGCCTGTCGTGCGGCGGCAAGGGCTACGTCGAGCATGAAGGCGGCGAAGGCGAGGGTTATCCCAGCCGCCCGGAGATCGAGGACTGCCCGTCCTGCACGGCTCCCCCTTCCCCCGGAGGAGCGGATGGGCTGGAGCCGGTGGCGTGGCTGATGACGCACAAAACGACCGGCGCGACCGGGTACGCATTTGAGAGGGAACCCGAGGCTTACGCTCGGGAACACTACACGGTCACGCCCCTCTACGCCCGCCCTCCCGAAGCCGCCGCCGAGATCGAAGCACTGAGAGCGCGGGTGGAGTGGCAACCGATTGAGACGGCTCCAAAGGACGGTCAGGGCGTCCTTGCCATCTGCGCCACGGCCTATTCGCCCGTCTCTCACGTGACGTGGTGGTTGGACGGCTGGGTGCACTACAGCCGCCCGGCCGAGAAGTGGCATGGCGGTGTCGGAAAGTGGTTCCCGACCCACTGGATGCCGCTCCCCGAGGCTCCCGCCCAGCAGGAGGGGGTGTGATGCGCCGCCACGCCCTCACAGCCGCAATGGTCGCCGGTCTGGCCCTTTGCGCCGCGCCAAAGTCTGCGGAGGAAATGACGGACGAGGAGCGCAAGACGCCGCCGCCTCCCGCCCGAGAGCCCGAGAGCAGACAAGTCCGCCGCGCTCGCGAACGCCGCGAAAGGAAAGCCCAATGACCACCACCCCCGCCCCTGTGGCTTGGCGGATTGTTCCGGTGGAGCCGACCTATGAAATGCAGGACGCCGCCCGCAACTCGGCGGCGAAGATGCAAATGTTTAAGGCCCGGATTGCTTGGTATGCCATGCTGCGAGCTTCCCCCGCCCCCGACCTTGAGGGGCTTAGGGAGAGGGTGGCGCGGGTGGTTGATCCGCGCTCGTTCGAGGGCTTGGCCTACGCGTCCGAGCGCCTCCCGGCGGAACCCCGCAGCAAGTATTTCACCGATCTTGCGCGGCTGTCCCGAGACGGAGTGGACGCCGCCCTCGCCAAAGCCGACGCCGTTTTGGCCCTGATCTTCACCCCGGAAGGAGAAGTCCGTGAGTATCACAGAGATTGACTTCGATCGGCTGATGGAGGCCACCCAGACCGTCATCCGGCTCAAGGCGGGCGCGGTTCTCAGTGCCGAAGACGTGGCCGATATTCAATACGCCTTCGAGTGCGAGCGCCAGCACGAAGATGACGCAGTTGACGCCTACAGCAAGGGGTATTCGCACGGCGTGTTGGTGGCTGGTGGGGCTGACAAAGCGTGTCTCATGGAGACTGTCGAGGCGCTGAAAACGCAGTTGGCTGTGGCGAACGCGCTGAACCGATACTGGCAAGCTACCACCCCTGCCGACGCTCACTCGGTGGGTACGGAGCGCGACAGCGCGGAGTGCACCAAATCCCCGGACCCCAAGTCATGACCGACAAGCTGACAGACGAGAAGCTGGCAGAGTGGGAATCTCTGGCGAAGGCGGCGACACCGGGGCCCTGGGAGCCGGTTGGCCTGCCCTATGACGGCTATGATGACCCTGAGATCGTCACGGCGGACGGCCTCTATGTCGCGCAGACCGCCTACGACATGCAGTCGGCGACGACAGAGCGCGACGTAGATGCAGATACGCGCCACATCGCCTTCAACAACCCTGCCTTCGCCCTCTCCGCCATAGCCGAAATACACCGCCTCCGTGGGGAGAGAGACGAGGCGGTGAAGTTGCTCAGGCCGTTCGCAAAGGCGTCCGACAAACTCCACAGCGGATATGACGACGGGATAGCGGCGGGCGATCACCCCATGAGCCGTGTGTTCGTGGCCGACCTACGGGAAGCCCGCGCCTTCCTCGCCAAGCTGGAGGAGAGGGGATGAGCTACCTCCGGAAGCTGATCGGTGCGGCGTTCGTCATGGCGGCGGTGCAGGTCGCCATACCTGGCCCCGGCCTGCGGGAGTGGTTCGTCGGCCTCTTTGCCTACACCGCCGTCCTGATCTTGGTGCCAACGCCTCCTGCAAAGGAGCCCCGCCAATGACCTCCCCCGACCTCATAGACCGTCTGGAGAAGGCAGAGGGGCTTCACGACCGCATTGCCGCCTCCCACCCCTCCCTCCGGCGCGGGCAGGTATGGTGCCGGTCCTGCGGCTCGTCACGCCGCGTTGACAGCTCACAGGCCCTCCGCTCCGGCTGGCCCAAGTGCTGCGGCGACACAATGACGATCGACAGCCCCGCCGAACAGGAACTCCTCCACTCCCGCACACAGGAGGGGGAGGATGACCGCGGCGAACGATAACCACATTCTGACATTCGATGAAGCCGCCGCGCTTCTCAAGGTCGGGGAACACACCTTGCGCGGCCTCATCGCCAGTGGTTCGCTCCGTGCCGCCAAGATCGGCCGGCAGTGGCGCATCCGGTCTGACGACGTGAATGCCTGTCTGGAGGCTCTATGCTCTACAAGCGCGGCGAATTCTGGCACTACGACTTCACCGTCAATGACCGCCGATACCGGGCCTCGACAAAGCTCCATCGTAAGGCTGCGGCCCAGATCGCAGAGGACCGCGCCAGGGAAGCCGCGATCCTGGGATCATCTGATCGTCCGATCCCCACGATAGAACAGGCGGCGGACGCGTGGTTTGCCGCCAACCGCGCGGGAAGCCGGTCCGAGGTCACGACGGCCCAGCGATTGAATATCATGCTGCGGCTGATCGGGACTGACACGCCGGTAAACCGGATCGACGCGCCAGAGATCGCGGAGGCAATCGCCACACGCCGGGTAGAGACGACCCGGCAGGGCCGGGCGCCCGCCAACGCGACCGTCAACAGGGATCTGATCGACACGACCCTGCGGCCTATTTTGACCTACGCCAAGGAGATCATGAAGGCGCCCGTCAATGACATTCCCTGGAAAGCCCTGCGGCTGAAGGAGCCGCCCGAGCGGGACCGGGCTTTCACCCAGGCCGAGCTGACTTCATGGCGCGCGGCCCTTCCTGAATGGCACCGGGCCGTTTTCGACTTTGCCGCCCGCTACGGTGTCCGGTTGCGCGAGGCGTTCTTTCCGCCCGACTGTTACGATGCGGCAACCGGGACAGTGTTCCTGCGCCTGCGGAAAAACGGCAAGCCACACGCCATCCGCCTCTTGCCCGACGATGCCGCCGACATGACCGCTCGCTATGGGCGGGCCGTGGCCGCCGATCTCGATACGGTATGGTTCAAGGAGACGAAGGGCGGACTCGCCCCGATCCGCTGGCGGGGGTTCCAATCAGCCTCCCGCAAGGCGCTGGACCGGGCGGGGATCACCGGAGCTCGTCCGGCTCACGATTTGCGCCACCATGCGGCTACAACCGTCCTGCGACAGACCGGGAATCTCGCCGCGGTGAAGCGGCTCCTCGGGCACGAGGACATCGCCTCTACGATGCGCTACGCCCACGCCGACGACGACGACGTGCACGAGGCTCTGCGTCACACCTATGGCACAAAACCGCCTGAGGCGCAGAAAAGACGAAAGAAAACAAAGGTCGTCACCGGAACCTAAATCCAGTGCGTCTACCAGTTCCGCCACATCCGCCCAGGTTCTGCCCAAGCCTGTAGGCGAGGCGGGACAAAAGCGAAAGGCCCGGGATTGCTCCCGGGCCTCTGCTCGAACCGATGCGGTGATCAGTTCCTGTGGTCGTCGGTGGGCGACGGCGCGCCCGGCATCGGCGGAACCGGTCCGGGAGGCGCGTCGGGGTCCAGTTCCGGCACCTGGAACAGACCGCGGCCGAGGTGGCTCTTGCGGATGCCGTAGAGCAGATAGATCACCAGGCCGATGCCGCCCCAGATCGGCAGCACCATCTTGGCGTCGTGCGGCAGGTTCCAGAACAGGAAGGCGCAGCCCGCCGCCGAGAGCGGCGCGATGATCCAGACCAGCGGCGTCCGGAACGGACGGCGGCGGTTCGGCTCCTTCACCCGCAGCATCATCACGGCGATCGACACCATGAAGAAGGCGAACAGGGTGCCCGAGTTGGAGATGTCCGCCAGTTGGCCGACCGGGAACAGGGCTCCCGCGATGGCGACCGCGACACCGGTGAACAGCGTCACGATGTACGGAGTCTTCCACTTCGGGTGGACCTTGGCCAGGCCCTCCGGCAGCAGGCCGTCGCGCGCCATCACGAAGAAGATGCGGGTCTGGCCGTAGATCATCATCAGGATGACCGAGGGCAGGGCCAGCATGGCGGCGGTGCCCAGGGCGTTCCCGACGGCGGGATAGTCGATCTGGCGCAGGACGTGGGCGAGGGCCTCGTTCGAGCAGACCAGCTGGGCGGCGTTTTCCGGCAGGGCGCAGGCGGCGATGAAGCCGGCCGAACCGGGCTGGACGGCTTCCCCGGCGGCGCCGAGGACCGGCTGGGCCCCAAGGGCGCCGACCGCGCCGACGGCGACGAGCAGGTAGAAGACGGTGCAGATGGCCAGCGAGCCGATCAGGCCGATCGGCACGTTGCGTTGCGGGTTCTTGGTCTCTTCCGCCGCCGTCGAGACGGCGTCGAAGCCGACGTAGGCGAAGAAGATCGAGGCCGCGGCCCCGATGATGCCCATGCCCGACGACTCGCCGAACAGGCCGTTCGGTGCGAACGGTTGGAAGTTGGAGGCCTGGATCACCGGCAGGGTCAGAACGCAGAAGGCGGTCAGGGCGGCGACCTTGATGGCCACCAGGATGGCGTTGACGCGGGCGCTTTCCGTGGTGCCGATCATCAGCAGCAGGGTGACGGCCAGGGCCACGATGATGGCGGGCACGTTGACGATGCCGACCGAGAAGTCAGGCGTCGGCATCCAGCCGTTCATGGTCCATGCCGGTCCGGCCTGCAGCAGGTCTGGCCAGTCGAATCCGAGCGCGTTCTCGATCAGGCCGAGCACATAGCCGGACCAGCCCACCGACACGGCCGAGGCCGCCACGGCGTATTCGAGGATCAGCGCCCAGCCGACCATCCAGGCCAGAAGTTCGCCCATCACGGCGTAGGTGTAGGTGTAGGCGGAGCCCGACACCGGGGCCATGGAGGCCAGTTCCGAATAGCAGAGCGCGGCGACGGCGCAGACGGCGCCGGCGATCACGAAGCTCCACATCATGCCGGGGCCGGCCTTCTGGGCGGCGGCGGCGGTCAGAACGAAAATACCGGTGCCGATGATCGCGCCGACGCCGAGCAGCGTCAGTTGAACCGGGCCCAGCGAGCGATGCAGCGATTTTCTCTCGGCCGTGGCCAGAATCGCGTCGAGCGACTTAACGCGCCACATGTAGTTCCCCTCCGACTTCATGCCGCCCTCTGCGGCTTGGCGCGGACGCTAGCGGCGCATGCCCGCGCTGGCAACGCGGTTTCCGAAGGGTGAAGGACGGACGACGCTTTCGTGAACCCGTCCGTTGCGGCTAGAGCGCAGGGGATGCTGCCCATCGACGCCGTCCTCGAACCGCTGAAAGCCGCGCTCGCCGCGGCCCCCGCGGTCGTGCTCGCGGCCCCGCCGGGCGCGGGCAAGACCACCGTGGTCCCGCTGGCCCTGCTGGACCAGCCGTGGCTGGACGGCGGCCGGATTCTCGTGCTGGAGCCGCGCCGGCTGGCCGCGCGGGCGGCGGCCGAGCGGATGGCGGCGACGCTCGGCGAAAGCACGGGCGAGACGGTCGGCTACCGCACCCGCCTGCAGAGCCGTATCGGCCCGAAAACCCGAATCGAGGTGATCACCGAGGGCGTCTTCACCCGCATGATCCTCGACGATCCCGGCCTCGACGGCGTCGGCGCGGTGCTGTTCGACGAATTTCACGAACGCAGCCTCGACGCCGACCTCGGCCTGGCCCTGGCGCGCGAAAGCCAGTCCCTGCTCCGCGAAGACCTGCGCCTGCTGGTCATGTCCGCCACGCTGGACATCGCCGGGGTCTCGAAGCTGCTGCACGAGGCGCCGGTGATCGAGGCCGAAGGCCGGATGTTCCCCGTCGAGACCCGCTACCTCGGCCGCAACCCGGCCGAACGTTTCGAGGACGCCATGGCCCGCGCCGTCCTGCAGGCGCTCGGCGAGGAAACCGGCTCGGTGCTGGCCTTTCTGCCGGGTCAGGGCGAGATCCACCGCGTCGCCCAGCGGCTGGCCGAACGCCTGCGCGACCCCGCCGTCGACGTCGTTCCCCTCTACGGCGCGCTCGACAAGGCGGTGCAGGACCGCGCCCTCGACCCGGCGGCCACCGGCCGCCGCAAGGTGGTGTTGGCCACCTCCGTCGCCGAGACCAGCCTGACCATCGAGGGCGTGCGCGTGGTCATCGACGGCGGCCTGTCGCGCGTGCCCCGGTTCGAACCGTCCAGCGGCCTGACCCGGCTGGCCACCGTCCGCGTCAGCCGCTCCTCGGCCGAGCAGCGCCGCGGGCGGGCGGGGCGCACCCAGGCCGGCGTCTGCTACCGCCTGTGGGACGAGGAACAGACCCGCGGTCTGGTCCCGCACCAGCGTCCGGAGATCCTTGAAGCCGACCTGACCGCCTTCGCCCTCGACCTTGCCCGCTGGGGCGCGCGCTCGACGGAGACTCTCGCCCTGCTGGACCAGCCCCCGGCGGGGGCCTTCGCCGAGGCGCGCAATGTGCTCCAGCGTCTGGGCGCCCTCGACGAGGCGGGCGGCCTCACCGACCACGGCCGCCGTCTCACCCGCATCCCCCTGCCGCCCCGGCTGGCGCATATGGCCGCGGCGGCCAGCGACGCCGGCGACGCCATCCTGGGGGCGCGCATCGCCGCCGTCCTCTCCGAACCGGGCCTCGGCGGGACCGATCCCGACCTGCGCGACCGCCTGCGCGGGCTGGAGCGAGACCGGTCGCAGCGGGCGCGGGACGCCCTCAGGCTCGCCGAGCGCTGGGCCCGCGCGGCGGGGGGCGGGCAGGGCGGCGACGCCGATCCCGGCGCCCTTCTGGCCGAAGCCTTCCCCGAACGCGTGGCCAGGGCCCGCGGCAAGCCCGGCGAGTTCCAGCTCGCGTCAGGCCGCGGCGCCTTCCTCGATCCAGTCGACGCTCTCGCGCGCGAGCCCTGGCTGGCCGTGGCGGAGCTCGGCGGCGGCGACGCCCGCGACCGCATCCGCCTCGCCGCGCCGCTCGATCCCGCGGCTCTGGAGCACCGGCTCGCGCGCGAGGACCGGCTCGTGCGCGAGCCCTCCGGCCGCATGGTCGTAAAGCGCCTTCGCCGCATCGGCGCGATCATCGCCGACGAGAAGATACTGGGCCCGCCGGACCGCGCCGCCGTCACCGCCGCCCTGAAGGCCGAGGTCGAGCGCGATGGCCTGAAAGCCCTGCGCTGGGGACAGCGCGCCTCGGCCCTGCGCGCCCGGCTCGCCTTCCTCCGCGGGTTGGATGACGGCTGGCCCGACATGTCGGACGTCGGCCTCACAGCCGCGCGTGAGACCTGGCTGTGGCCGCTGCTCGAGAGCGTTCAGTCGCTGGACGCCGTCCCGGACGCAACCCTCGAACAGGGCCTGCGCGCCCTGATCCCGTGGGACCGCCAGCGCACCCTCGACGAACTCGCCCCGGCCCGGCTGGAGACCCCGCTCGGCTCCGCCGCCATCGACTACGCCGCCGAGGGCGGGCCGCGCGTCGACATCCGCGTCCAGGAGCTGTTCGGCCTCACCGCCCATCCGACGGTCGGCGGCGGCCGCGTCCCCCTGACCCTCAGCCTGCTGTCTCCCGCGCGCCGCCCGGTGCAGGTGACGAAGGACCTGCCGGGTTTCTGGAAGGGCAGCTGGGCCGCCGTCCGCGCTGATATGCGCGGCCGCTACCCGCGCCATCCATGGCCCGAGGACCCGACGAAGGCCGAACCGACCACCCGCGCCAAGCCGCGCGGGACCTAGGCCGCGCCGTTCAGCATCCGGCCATAGCTGTCGACCAGGCTGGCGTAGGTCGGCACGAACATCACCGTCGCCCCGCCGCCGCTGGCCACCGGCGCCTTGATCTCGAAATGCAGGTGGATCGTCGTGGCGCTGCCGCCGAAGTCCGCCGACACCTTGCCCAGGTGCTGCCCCCGCGTGACGTTCCGCGACGCCGCGTTCGGGAACAGGGCGTGCACCCCCGCCATGTCCATGTGCAGATAGCGGTAGATCCGCCCGGAATCGCCCAGCAGGGTGACGGTGTAGCTGCCGATCGAGGTGATCCGCCCGTTCTCGGCCGCGACCGCCCAGTGCACCTTCTTCTCGCAGGTGGCCGGCCGGATGTCCTGGCCCTGGTGCCCCTTGCCTGCGGGGCACATGCCGTTGGTCCACGACCGCGTCTCGCAGAAATTGTCGCGCCATGGATAGGCGTAGTTGCGGGCGTCGCACTGGCCGCCGGGGCCGGGCGCCAGATAGCCGCCGTAGCCGTAGACCTGCGAGTTGGCGTAGGCGGGGCCCGCCTCCATCGGGAACCGCATCCCGGCCGCCCACAGGGTGGCGTCGGTCGCCCCCGTGCCCGAGCCGGGATAGAGGCCGCCGCCCGGCTCGTGCGGCCAGCTGACCGGCTCAGGCGCGGGCGGGGTTTCGGGTTCGGCGGGGGCCGGATCGACGTCGGGATCGCCCGGCAGCGGTTCCGCCCCGGGGTTGGGATCGGCTGTCTCGGGCGAGCCCGTCTGCTGGCCGCAGCCGCTGGGCGAGCAGGCGGTGAGCAGCAGCAGCGCCGCCAGCGCCAGCCGCCTCACGATGCGCCCCCGCCGATCAGCTGCAGGCCGGCCGCGAAGGCGATGGCGTCCGCCTCGGCGCAGTTCGGGGCCCCCTCGCACAGGAAGCTGACATTATAGGCGGCCCCGAAGCGGCTGAAGGTGACGTCCACGCCGTATTCGGTGCGTTCCGTCCTCAGATCGGTCAGCCCGCTCGCCTGGGCCTGGGCCGCCGAGCGCGCGGCCGCCGGCGGCACGCGCGCCGCGGTGATGCGCGGACCCGGCAGGGCGGCGGCCCGCGTGGCCGGGCGATTGACCGGAGCGGCCGGCCGCGCCGTGGGCCGGGGCGCGGCCGGCTGGCTCGCCGGTCGGGACAGCGGCGACTGGAAGGCCTTGGTCGTCCCGTAGATTTCAATGATCTGCTCGCCGCGCTGGACCGTCAGCATGTAGAAGCGGTCCCCGCCCGAGAACTCGGCCGTGGCCAGCAGCGCCGGATCGGCGGGCGCCAGCACCGGCACGGCCGAGGCGTTCACCTGCTGCATGAAGCCCGCGCCCTTGCTCTGCGCCAGCACTCCGCGCAGCCGCGCCGCGACCGGATCCTGCCGCGCCTGCGCCAGCGCGGCGTTGTCGACCCGCGACGGCGTGAGATTCACCTGGGTGGCGGCGACCGGCGACGGCGGCTGCTGCTGCGATGTGGCCACCCCCGCGACGGCGGCGGCCGCGATCACGCCGCCGGCGAAAGCCCAGTTCCGGATGCTCATGATGATGTCCCTCCCAAGCTGAACAATAGCGCCGTTATGCGACGGTGGCGAGGGCGGCGCATGACGGCGGCTTCGAAGAGGGGCATCGTCGCGCCATGGCCCAGGACGACGACATCCACCCGCCGCCGATGTCCCATGGCGCGCTGTTCCTGCGGTTCCTCCGGTTCGGCTTCGCCGCCTTCGGGGGACCCGTGGCGCAGATCGCCATGGTCCGGCGCGAACTCGTCGAGCGGGAGCGCTGGATCTCCAGCGCCGGCTTCAATCGCCTGCTGGCGGTGATGCAGGCCCTGCCGGGGCCCGAGGCGCACGAACTTTGCGTCCACCTCGGCATCCGGGCCAGGGGCAGGCTGGGCGGTCTGCTGGCCGGCCTTGGCTTCATGCTGCCCGGCTTCCTTCTGATGCTGCTCTCCGCCTGGGCCTATTTCCGTTTCGACGTGGAGCGGGGCGCCGCGGGCGTGGTCCTCGCCGGGGCGCAAGCGGCCGTGGTCGCCCTGATCGTTCGCGCCACCCACCGCATCGGCCGCCATGTGCTCGTCGACCGATGGCTGTGGATCATCGGCGCGGCGGCCGGAGCGGCCACCCTGCTGGCTGCGCCGTTCTGGTTGGTGCTTCCGGCCGGCGCCGCCCTTTACGGCCTCGCCCGGGCGCGGCGGCCGCGTCTGGCGGGGAGCCTGCTGCTCTGCGCCGTGGCGGCCCTGGCGGTCTGGGCCCTGCGCGACCAGCCGTCGCTGCGGCCGCTCGTCCCGACGCGCGCGCCTGCGATCGGGGCAGGCTGGCTCGTCCTGTTCGGCTCGGGCCTCAAGGCCGGGCTTCTCACCTTCGGCGGCGCCTATACGGCCATCCCGTTCGTGCGGCAGGACCTCGTCGTCGGCGGCCGGCTCGGCGACGGGACGTTCCTGGACGGCGTCGCCCTGGCCAATGTCCTGCCCGCGCCGCTGATCATCTTCGCCACCTTCGCCGGCTATGCGGTCGGCGGCCTGCCGGGCGCGCTGGCTATGACCGCCGGCGTCTTCCTCCCCGCCTTCGCCTTCTCGACGGTGTTCTACGACCGGCTGGAAGCGGTCGTCGCCAATCCTGCGGTGCGCGGGGCGCTGGACGGTGTGGCCGCCGCGGTGGTCGGGATCATAGCCGCCACCGTCGTCACCCTCGCCGCCGGGCTGTATGACCCCGCGAGGCCCTCGATCCTGCCCTTCGCCATCGCCGCCGCATCCCTGGCGGCGCTCTATTGGCTGAAGGGCCGCTATGGGCCGCCGTTGATCCTGCTCGCGGCGGGCCTCGCGGGGTGGCTGGCGTCGCTGTGACCGCGCCGCTTGCCTTTTGCCCCCAACCCGCCTAGAAGCCCGCCCACTTCACACGCAGGCGTGGCGCGGCCGGGGAGAAATCCTGTTCGCTCCAATCCGAGGACTTCGGTCTTTACAGCGCCTGCGGCGGATCAATCGGATAAAGGACTACCCCTCATGGCTCTGCCTGAATTCTCCATGCGTTCGCTGCTCGAAGCCGGCGCGCACTTCGGCCACCAGACGCACCGCTGGAACCCGAAGATGGAGCGCTACATCTTCGGATCGCGCTCGAACATCCACATCATCGACCTGTCGCAGACCATCCCGCTGCTGCACCAGGCCCTGGTCGCCGTGCGCGACGTCGCCGCCAAGGGCGGTCGCGTCCTGTTCGTCGGCACCAAGCGCCAGGCCGCCGATCCGGTGGCCGAAGCCGCCCAGCGCTGCGCCCAGTACTACATGAACAACCGCTGGCTCGGCGGCACCCTGACCAACTGGCGCACCGTGTCGGGCTCGATCGCCCGCCTGCGCGAGCTGGAGGGCCTGCTGGAGTCGGGCGGCGAGGGTCGCGTCAAGAAGGAGCTGCTCAACCTGCAGCGCGAGAAGGACAAGCTCGAGCTGTCGCTGGGCGGCATCAAGGACATGGGCGGCATCCCCGACATCATGTTCGTGATCGACACCAACAAGGAGGCGATCGCCATCCTTGAGGCCCGCAAGCTGAACATCCCGATCATCGCCATCCTCGACACCAACTCGGACCCGGACGGCATCACCTATCCGATCCCGGGCAACGACGACGCCGCCCGCGCCATCCAGACCTACTGCGACCTGATCGCCGACGCCGTCCTTGACGGCCTGGCCGCCGGCGCTGCTTCGTCGGGCGTGGATCTGGGCGCCGCGGTCAACCCGGACGAGCCGATGCTGCGCGAAGCCAAGGCCCCCAAGGCCAAGGCTGAAGACGCCGCTCCCGCCGGCACGGAAGCCGTCGCCGAGGAAATGATCGCCGCCTCGGAGGCTCCGGCCGCCGAAGCCGCCGCCGAAGAACCGGCCGTGGCCGACGAAGCCGCCCAGGAAGCGACCTCGGAAGCCAACGACGCCGTCGAAACCGAGCCGGCCCAGGTCTAAGCGACCCCCGCCTTCTCGACGGCGAACCGAACATGCGGCCGGACCCGGGACAGGGTCCGGCCGTTCCGCATACGCATACTCCAAGGAGAACACCCATGGCCGAGATCACCGCCGCCCTCGTGATGGAACTGCGCGCCAAGTCCGGCGTCGGCATGATGGACTGCAAGAAGGCCCTTCAGGAAACCGACGGCGACATCAACGCCGCCATCGACTGGCTGCGCGCCAAGGGCCTCAGCAAGGCCGCCAAGAAGGCCGACCGCGTCGCCGCCGAAGGCCTGGTCGCCGTCGCCTCGAAGGAAGTCGGAGCCGGTGAAGTCGGCGCCGCCATCGAGTTCAACGCCGAGACCGACTTCGTCGCCCGCAACGAGCTGTTCCAGAACGCCGCCAAGAAATTCGCCCAGCTGGGCCTCGAGCACGCCTCGGTCGAAGGCCTGCACGGCGCCGAACTGGAAGCCGGCAAGACGGTCCAGGACGAAGTCACCCAGCTGATCGCCACCGTCGGCGAGAACTTGCAGCTGCGCCGCGCCGCCCGTCTGTCGGTCGATGAAGGCGTCGTCGCCTCCTACGTCCACAACGCGGTGTCGCCGGGCCTCGGCCGCATCGGCGTGCTGGTCGCCCTGCACGGCGGCGGCGACAAGGCCGCCCTGCGCGAACTGGGCCGCAAGATCGCCATGCACGTCGCCGCCACGGCCCCGCTGTCGCTCAACACCGACGACCTGGACCCGGCCGCCATCGAGAAGGAACGCGAAGTCCTGACCGAGAAGGCCAAGGAAGAAGGCCGCCCCGAGAACATGATCGAGAAGATCGTCTCGGGCCAGATCGCCAAATTCCAGAAGGACGTGGTGCTGACCAAGCAGCCGTTCGTGATGAACCCGGACGTGACCATCGAGCAGCTGGTCGCCGACACCGGCAAGGAACTGGGCGCGCCCGGCCTGCACCTCGCCGGCTTCGTCCGCCTCGCCCTCGGCGAAGGCGTCGAAAAGGTCGAGGGCCCCGACTTCGCTGCCGAAGTCGCCTCGATGACCGGCGGCCAGTAAGGCTTCGGCCTTTCAGCCCTTCCGGCGAACAGAATGAAGGGGCTGGGCGGCCGATGGCTGCCCGGCCCCTTTTTGTCAGCCCATCCAGTCGTCGTACGGGTGTCCCGGACCGAAGACCAGCTGACCGTCCTGATCGAGGACCGGGATCCAGCCTTGCGCCCACGCCAGTCGAAAATCCCGTGCGAGCAGCGGACGGTCGCCCGTATCCGGCAGGATCAGAGGCTCGAGCCCGCCCGGGTCCGGGAGGCCGGGCAGGACCAGTGGAGCGTCCTGTTTCGGATCGCCGGAAAGCCCGGGCAGAACCTGGGGTCCGTCGCCATCGAGGCCGCCGTGGTCGGACCAACCTGAGCTCGACAGGCTCAGGACCTGCCCGTCGGAAAACCGGATCTCCTCGATGCTGTTGAGCCGGTCATATCCTTCCGGCCCTTTCAGCAGGAATCCGTCGCCGTCCTCCAGCAGTATCGAGTCCGCGAGAAGACCCGAGACGATCAGGATGTCGTGGCCTGCTCCGCCATCGATGTCGTCGTCGCCGGCGCCTCCGCGAAGCGTGTCGTCTCCGCCGCCGCCCCGCAGGATGTCCCGACCGCCGCCGCCCGACAGGTCGTCGTTGCCAGCCTGTCCGAACAGCCTGTCGGCTTCGTCGCCTCCGACCAGCGTGTCGGCCGCGGCCGTGCCCGACTGGCCGCCGGCCGGCAGGGCAGGCGAGGGCATGTCCGGCACGGTCGGCGCGGTCGGTATGTCAGGGAAGGCGGAGCCCGCCTCGGGGGGAGCGGCGTTGAACACGAAGTTTGAACTGGACAGGGCCGAGGCCTGGACACCCAGCAGGCGCAGGCTATCCGTCCCCGACAGATTGACGAGCGCATCCGCCCCGTCCTGGACGATGGAAACCCAGGATCCGTAGCCGGTGAGATGGATCATATCCTCACCGGCGACGAAGTCGGTGATCACGTCGCGCCCGCCTCCGGCCGAGAAGCCGAAGACGTCGGCTCCGGCTCCTCCGGTCATCCGGTCGACCCCGCCGCCGCCGTGCAGAAGGTCGTCGCCGGCTCCGCCGTCCAGCCGGTCGCCGGCGGCGCCGCCCAGCAAGGTGTCCATGCCCTCGCCGCCAAACACCGCGCCTTGGGCGCCCAACCGCCCGTCGAAATAGTCGTCGCCGTCGAAGAGCGTGGTCTCGCCTGTGATCAGCCCCGCGTTATGGACCTCGCTGCGGCCGTAGGTGAGCGACACGGCGCCGCGCAGTTCGCCCGTGTTGAAGATGCGCGTGACGTTCGAGTTGTACATCGACGTCAGTTCGTAGATCGTATGATCCGCCTCGATCAGTCCCGAATTCAGGATCACGGAGTCCCCCACCAGACGGGTGAGGTTCACCCCGATCGAGAAACCGTCATCCGTCCCTTCGGTGACGATGATGCGGCCTGTGTTGGTCACCAGATCGGCGTAGGAGATGACGCCAGTGGTCGCGGCGCTGAGAATGCTCTCGCCGCCGTGGACGATGATGTCGCCGCTGTTGAAGAAGGTGCTCCGCGCCGCGGCCCTGGCGCCGAGCCCCATGGCCGCGGCGTGAACTTCTATGACGCCCGAATTGACCAGGGTGCGTACCTCGGTGCCGATTCCATAGGCGTCGCCGCCATCCGACCGCACCTCGATACGGCCGGCGTTGTAGACCGCGCCCGTCGTATAGAATCCATCGATGCCCGCCGCCTCTCGTTGCGAGGTCGAATGGGCGCGGATGACGCCGGTTTCGGCGTTAACGATGACCGAGCCGGTGAAGTTGGCGCGGTCGTGGGGCAGCGCGAACACTCCCAGCGCCCCACGGTTCACGCCCGTACTGAAGTCGGAAATCAGCCCGGCGTTATAGAGGGACGGCGGCACGCGGAATTCGTAGGGCGCGATCTCGATCGCCAGCGTCACCGGCGGCGACGGAGTGTCGGTGAACACCAGCGCCTCGCCCGCAGCCACGTAGACGGTATCCCGCAGCAGCGGCAGTTCGCCGGGACCCAATCCGCCCGAGACGATCCCGATGGCCGCGGGATTGAACACGAAGTCCGCCGCCGTCAGGCTGCCGGCCGTGATCCCGGTCAGCCGGATCGAGTCGGTGTCCGACAGCACGACAAGCGTATCGGCGCCCTGCTGGAGCAGTTCGCGGTACCCGGTGTAGCCATGGATGACCAGGCGGTCCTGGACGCCGCCCGCGGTAAAGTCGGTGATGGTGTCCTGACCATGTCCCACCGCAACGACGAAAGCGTCATTGCCCGCGCCTCCGTTCAGCGTGTCGGCGCCGGCGCCGCCGATCAGGACGTCGCTTCCGCCGCGGCCCTCCAGGACGTCGTCTCCCGCCTGGCCTTGCAGGACGTCTGCCCTTTCCGCTCCCCGCAGCGTATCCGCATGGCCGGAGCCGATAACGATCTCGATTCCCGTCACAAGATCGCGTCCCGAGCCGGTCGCTTCCCCGGCGGCCAGATCGACCACCACGCCCCCGTAAGCGGAGGCGTACGTCAGGGTGTCCGAGCCTTCTCCGCCGTCTATGACATCGCCGTCGCGACCGCCGTCGATGAAATCGTCGCCGCCGCCGCCGAAGATCACGTCCTGGCCAAGCTCGCCGTAGAAGACATCGTCGCCGATCCCGCCCTGCAGGGTGTCGTCTCCCGAGCCGCCGAACACGAGTTCCGCGGCTGACTCACTATAGCGCCCGTCATAGACGTCGCGCCCTTCGCCCAGGTCGATGACGCTCTCCATGCGTCCGCTGTTGACCACCTCGTCGTCACCCCGGCCCATGATCACGTCGCCCTCGACGACGCCGGTGTTGACCAGGGATTGATGCGTGGCGAAGCTATCGGGGTCTGGATCCTCGGCGACGTAAAAGGCGAAGTCCCCCGAGAGCAGGCCCGTGTTCAGGAAGCGGTCCAGGTGCGGTAAGCCTTGCTGGCTCGTCAGCACCGCGATCGACTGACCGCCCGGGCCGGCGTCAGCGATGATCTCGCCTGAGTTGATCATGAGCCCGTCGATCGGGACGCCCGGGTTGCCCGCCGCGATGTTCACTCCGATGGCCAGACGTGGCGAATAGACCTCGATCAGGCCCGAGTTCATCACCGTTCCGGACCCGCCCAGGTCGATTCCGATGGCCTCAATGTCGCCCCGAACCGTTATCCGGCCTGAATTCCGCACGTCGAATTCCGAAATCACCCCCTCGATTCCGGTGACGAAGTCGATCCCGGAAACCTCGAAAACGCCCGCGTTGGTGAATCGCGACGCGATGCCGAAATCGGCGACGCCCCGGACGTAGACATTGTCGCTGTTTGTCGTCGCGACGATGAAACGGCCGCCCGATGTGATGTGGACATGGCTCCGGTAGGCGCCGGGGTCGATCTGTATGCCCACGAACGCCCCCAGAAACGCCGCCGCCGAGGTCATCTGCGCGGTGCCGTGGATGGTCAGCGTCGTGCCGGCCGTCCCGACATAGCCGAACTGATACCCCATGGGCCCGACGAGGTTGAGGGTGGCGTACTGTGCGACCGTGCGCGGGCCCGTCATCATGATTGGCATGAAGTCCCCCAACTCAGCCCGGCAACCTTAGCTGGAGGAGCGGGAACGGACAACATTCGCGTCAGAGCGGCGGGGAGGGCCATGCCTCGTCTTTCTGCGGTTCCGATCCCGCCGGCCGCCGCCCCCACATCTCCCTTTGCACTCCGGCGCGACCTCGCGTCTTATCGCCACCGTCAATTGTTCAGGGGAGCTTCCATGCGTCTGGCCGCCTTGTTGTCCGCTACCGCCATCGCCTTCGCCATGCCGGCCGTCGCCGTCTCGGCCCAGGAGGTCGACCGGGTGGCCATCAACCGCATCATCGATCAGGGCTTCAACCACTCGGAGGTGATGGAGACGGCCGCGTATCTGACCGACCGGATCGGCGGCCGCATGACCAACTCGCCCCAGATGCGTCAGGCCGAGGCCTGGACGGCGCAGCGCTTCCGCGACTGGGGCCTGTCCAATGTCCGCGCCGACCCGTTCGAGTTCGGGCGCGGCTGGTCGGTCGTCCGGGCCAGCGCCCGCATGACCGAACCGCGCGTGCTCGACCTGCGCGTCATCCCCGTCGCCTGGACCCCCGGGACCAATGGCGTGATCAGCGGCGACGTCGTGGTCGCGCCGATGACCAGCGCCGGCGATTTCGGCCAGTGGCGCGGCAAGCTGCGCGGCAAGATCGTCATGGTCACCCGCCCAGACACCGGCGGCGAGCCGACCGAGGCGCCCTTCCGCCGCTGGACCGCCGAGGAGCTGCGCAACCCGGAGACCTATCGTCAGCCCACCCACGCCGCCCCCTCGCTCGACCGCCTGCGCGAGACCGAATTCGCCCTGCGCCTCGACGCCTTCCTGGCGGAGGAGGGGGCCCTCGCCTGGGTCCGGATGTCGGCGCGCGAAGGCGGTCTGCTGCACGGGACCGGCTACACCTTCCGCGTCGGCGCCACCCCGACCGTCCCCGGCCTCGAACTCGCCGCCGAAGACTACCGACGCCTGGCCCGCCTCGCGAAGACCGACGCCGCGCCGAAACTCGAACTGATGAGCGAGGTCCGGTTCCACGACGAGGACGTCAACGCCTACAACATCCTGGCCGACATTCCGGGCACGGACCGCTCCGGCGAATACGTCATGGCCGGCGCCCACCTCGACAGCTGGGCGGCCTCCGACGGCGCCGCCGACAACGCCGCCGGCAGCGCCGTGATCATGGAGGCGGCCCGCATCCTCCGGGCCATGGGCGTCCGTCCGAAGCGCACCATCCGCTTCGCGCTGTGGAACGGCGAGGAGCAGGGCCTGCTCGGCTCCCTGGCCTATGTCGACAAATACGTCGCCACCCGCGGCCCGCTCGGCGATCCGGACCTCGACGCCCTGCCGGCCAACCGCACCTGGCGCTCGCGCTGGCCGATCCAGCCGCGCGAGGGCTACGGCGATCTGGTGGCCTACTTCAACCTCGACAACGGCTCGGGGAAAATCCGCGGCGTCAACGCCGAGGGCAATGTCGCGGCCGCGCCGATCTTCGAGGACTGGCTCGAGCCGTTCGCCAGCATGGGCGCCTCGACGGTGTCGCTGCGCACCTCGGGCGGCACCGACCACGTCTACATGCAGACCGTCGGCATCCCGGGCTACCAGTTCATCCAGGACCCGCTCGACTACGGCAGCCGGCTGCACCACACCTCGATCGACAGCTACGACCACCTGAGGGCCGAGGACCTGCGGCAGGCGGCGGTGATCCTCGCCAGCTTCCTGCTCAACGCCGCCAACAGCGACGAGCCGCTGCCGCGCATGCCGATGCCGACCCAGCCCCGGCCCAGCGACCCGTTCGCCTACTGATCGCCGGAATCGGATGAGGGGGCGGCGGCCGCAAGGTCGCCGGCCCCTTTCCTATCGGTCGGGGGCCAGCCGCCGCGCCAGCATCATGGCGGCGACGACCCAGCCGCCGAACAGCAGGCCCTCGATCGCACCGGTGACCACCTGGCTGACCGGTCCGAAGCCGGCTTCGCCGAACACCGCCCCGATCTGATCGAGACTCAGACGCGACTCCGGGAACTGGCGGGCCAGCAGGTCGAGGCTCCCGCCCATCAGCCGCCCGCCCAGCAGGGGGAGCACGGCCCCGGCGGCGGCCCCCGACAGACCGCCCGCGGCGAAGCTGGGCACCAGCCGCGCCGGTCCCGGGACCAGGCTCGCCAGCCACGCCCCCAGGCCCAGCGCGCCGCCGATCAGCGCCCCCTCGGCCGCGCCGGTGATCGCCCCCGGCGAATGCCCGAACAGCAGGTTGAAGGCGTCCAGCCCGATCAGCTTTCCGAACGCGCCGGTCAGCAGCCCCCCGGCCGCCCCGCCGACGAGGCTCCAGAGCCACGACCGCCGGGGCGCGAACCCGGCGGCGGCGATCCCGAAGCCGACGCCCGCCCCCGCGATCAGGCCGAGGATCAGGCACAGGCAGACCAGCACCAGCAGCACCGAGGCCGCCCCGATGCCCGCCTGCAACGGCTCCGGGGCGGCGCCGAATCCATAGAACAGGCCGATGAAGACGCCCGCGAGCCCGCCGCCCAGCATCCCCGCCGCGCCACGCGCGCCGAACCGCCGCCAGGCGAGCCCGCCGGTCGCCGGCGCCCGCATCGGCGCTGCCGCCGCCGCACCTTCCGTCGCCGGCTCAGGGTCGATCCATTCCACCGGGGCGATGAAGCGGTAGCCGTGCTTGGGCACGGTCTCGATGAAGCGCGGCCGCCCGGCGTCGTCGCCCAACTGGCGCCGCAGCGTCCTGACGCACTGGGTCAGGGCCTCGTCGGTGACCGGCACGCCGCGCCACACCTCCTCGAGGAAGCGGTCCTTCGAGACCAGCCGGCCCTGCTCGCGCACCAGCAGGGCCAGGGCATCGAGATAGCGGGCGTTCAGCTCGACCGGCGCGTCGTCGCGCTTCAGCTGGCGGTCGCGGACGTCGAGCGAGAAGCGTTCGAAGCGGAACTGGCCGGGCGCCATTTTTCAGCAAGACCTCAGGAGTTGCTCATGCCGCTCACAGGGCGCGCAGGCAGGGTGCGAGCCTCACCGATGCATGGAGGCAAGGCAATGGAGAATATCGCCGGGATCGCCGGGCCGCCGCGCACGCGCCGCCGCTGGCTGGCCCCCGCCGGGGCGGCCGCCCTCATGGCCCTCGGACTTCCCCTGCAGGCGCTCTACGCCGCCGGGGCCCGCGGCGGCGTCCGCCTCACCCGCAACGACGCCGTCGAGGAGCCGCTCGGCGGCCGCACCTGGCGCGGCGTCCTCACCAATGTGACCGGCGCCCCGCTGGCCGACGTGGTCGTGCGCATCGGCTTCCATGACGGTCACGGTGACGCCGTCGGAGCGCCCGTCACCGCCCGCGCCGCCCGGCTCGCGCCGGGAGCCGGGCTCGATCTTCAGGCGCGCCTGCCGGCCGCCGCCGTCGGCCTGTCCATCCACGGCCTGCGCTGGACCGTGGCCGAACGCGCCGTCGAGGCCGGCGGCCGCGGGACCTGGAGGTTCGGCGACGTCCAGGACTAAGGTGTCGCGCGGAGCCGGCCTTCTCCCGCGCCGCCGGACCGGCTAAGTCCTCCCCATGATCGGAAGACTGAACCACGTCGGCGTCGCCACCCCGTCCATCGAGGCCAGCGTGGCGATGTACCGCGACCTGCTCGGAGCCACCCGGGCCCATGCGCCGTTCGACCTGCCGGCCCAGGGCGTCCGCGTCTGCTTCGTCGACCTGCCCAACGCCCAGATCGAACTGATCGAGCCGCTCGGCGACGAGTCGCCGATCCACGGCTTCCTGGCCAGGAATCCGAAGGGCGGGCAGCACCACGTCTGTTTCGAGGTCGAGGACATCCTCGCCGCCCGCGACGCGCTGCGCGCGAAGGGCGCGACCATCCTCGGCACGGGCGAGCCGCGCATCGGCGCCCACGGCACGCCGATCCTTTTCGTCCATCCGAAGGACATGGGCGGGGTGCTCGTCGAACTGATGGAAACGCCGAAGGAAGGAGCCCACTGATGGGCATGCCGATCAGTCCCCTGACCATGCTCGCGGTCTACATCGTCTGCTGGTGGATCTCCCTGTTCGCCATCCTGCCGCTGGGCATGAACCAGGCCGATCAGGAGCGCCCGACCGACGGCGGCCAGTGGGGCGCGCCGCTCGAGCCCGATCTGAAGCGCAAATTCCTCACCACCACCTGGGTGTCCGCCCTCGTCTGGCTGCTGATCATGGTGCTGGTCTACATCGGCTGGATGCCGCTGCCCGAACTGACCCCGCCGGCCTGACGCCGCCATGACCGACCGCCTGTTCCTGCTCAATCCGGACTGGACCGACGATCAGGGCGGCCCGTGGTTCTGCCCGGCCGGCGCCTTCATCGAGGGCGTCCTGGCCTTCTACCCGGCCCTCCAGGACCAGCTCGCCATCACCCGCCTCGACCACCCCCGCCCGCGCCCCGCGGTGATCGAGCAGGTCGGCGAGGACCACCAGTCCTGCCCCATCCTTGTCCTCGACGGCGCCTTCGACTGGCCCGACGCCCGCACCAGCGACGCCACCGGCCGCCGCTTCCTCCAGGACCACGCCATCGTCCCGTACCTGGCCGCGCGCTACGGCATCGGCCTGCCGCATCCGTAGGGAGGGTCTAGGGTCTAGGGGCTAGGTTCTAGGGGAGGGCGGAAATCGCCCCTAGCCCCTAGCCCCTGGCCCGTATTCCCTATCCTCGGCCTAGCTTTCGCCCCGCCCAACCCGCTAAACCATCCCTCCCACGCCTCCCACGCCGGATTCTGACCCCATGCGCCTGTCGCGCTACTTCCTGCCCACGCTGAAAGAGGCGCCCTCGGACGCCCAGATCGTCTCCCACCAGCTGATGCTCCGCGCCGGCCTGATCAAGCAGGAGGCCGCCGGCATCTACGCCTGGCTGCCGCTGGGCCTGCGGGTGCTGAAGAAGATCGAGCAGATCGTGCGCGAGGAGCAGGTCAGGGCAGGGGCCGTCGAACTGCTGATGCCCACCCTCCAGCTCGCCGACCTGTGGCGCGAGTCGGGCCGCTACGACGCCTACGGCCCCGAGATGCTGCGCATCACCGACCGCCACGAGCGCGAGCTGCTCTACGGCCCCACCAACGAGGAGATGATCACCGACATCTTCCGCGGTTTCGTGAAGTCGTACAAAGCCCTGCCGCTCAACCTCTTCCACATCCAGTGGAAATTCCGCGACGAGCGCCGCCCGCGCTTCGGCGTCATGCGCGGCCGCGAGTTCCTGATGAAGGACGCCTACAGCTTCGACATCGACGAGGCCTCGGCCCGCCGCGCCTACAACCGCATGTTCGTGGCCTATCTGAACACCTTTGCCCGCATGGGACTGAAGGCCGTGCCGATGCGCGCCGACACCGGCCCGATCGGCGGCGACCTGTCCCACGAGTTCATCGTCCTCGCCGACACCGGCGAGAGCGCCGTCTTCTGCGACCGCAAGCTGGTCGAGATGCCCGCCCCCGGCGCCGACGTCGACTGGGACGACCTGCAGGCCGTCGTCGACGGCCGCACCTCCCTCTACGCCGCCACCGAGGAAATGCACGACGCCGCCCGCTTCGAGAGCGAGACCGCCGAGGGCGACCGCCTCTCCGCCCGCGGCATCGAGGTCGGCCACATCTTCTATTTCGGGACCAAATACTCCGCCCCGATGAAGGCCTTCGTCGCCGGCCCCGATGGCAAGGATGTGCCGGTGCACATGGGCAGCTACGGCGTCGGCGTGTCCCGCCTGCTCGGGGCCATCATCGAGGCCAGCCACGACGAGGGCGGCATCATCTGGCCCGACGCCGTCGCGCCCTTCGACGTCGTCGTCATCAACCTGCGCGCCAATGACGAGGCCGTCTCCGCCGCCTGCGAGGCCGCCGTCGCCCGGCTCGAGGCGGCCGGCAAGGACGTGCTCTACGACGACACCGACGAACGGCCCGGCGGCAAGTTCGCCACCGCCGACCTGATCGGCGTGCCGTGGCAGCTGACCATCGGTCCCAAGGGCCTCGCCGACGGCGTCGTCGAGCTCAAGCGCCGCGCCACCGGCGAAAAGGTCTCCGTGCCCCTCGATGAAGCCATGGCGAGACTGACCGCATGACGGACGCGACCTCGCCGGACCGGCCCGCCAAGCCCGCCGGTCCCTTCTCCGCCTGGGAGTTCGGCCTCGCCCTGCGCTATCTGCGGGCCCGGCGGCGCGAGGGCGGCATCGCCCTGATCGCCATCATCTCCTATGTCGCCATCGCCCTGGCGGTCATGGCCCTGATCACCGTGATGAGCATCATGGCCGGCTTCCGCTCGACCCTGCTCGACCGCATGCTGTCCTTCAACGGCCACATGTTCGTCCAGGGCCAGCTGCTCGACACCCCCGAGCGCGAACAGGCGCTGCAGCGCATCCGCGCCGTGCCCGGCGTCGACAGCGCCGTGCCGGTGATGACCAGCTACAGCCTCGTCCGCGGGGCCGGCCAGACCAACCCCGCCGCCGTGCGCGGGGTGCGGCCCGAAGACCTCGCCGCCACCACCTACGTCTACGCCAGCCTGAGCGAAGAGGCGAAGCGCACCTTCGGCCAGGGCCCGTACGGCGGCGACAACATCCTCGTCGGCAAGGCGCTGGCGGACATGATGGGCCTGCGCGTCGGCGATCCCCTGACCCTCTATTCGCCGACCGGCGCCACCAGCGCCTTCGGCAACCTCGGCGGGCTGGAGAAGACCTACCGCATCGGCGGAATCTTCACCTCCGGCACCACCGACTTCGACCAGCTGTTCATCTTCATGCCGCTGGAGCAGTCCCAGCTGTTCTTCGGCCGCGAGTCCGCCTGGGACGCCATCGAGCTGAAGGTCGCCGAGCCCGACCGCGTCGAGCTGCTGCGCACCCCCGTCATGCGCGCCGCCGGCCCCGGGGCCATCGTCAGCGACTGGCGCGACCGCATGGCCGCCTTCTGGGGCGCGCTGAAGGTCGAGCGCGTGGCCATGAGCATCATCCTCGGCCTCGTCGTCGCCATCGCCGCCCTCAACATCATCTCCGGCATCGTCATGCTGGTGAAGAACAAGACCCGCGACATCGCCATCCTGCGCACGGTCGGGGCCAGCCAGTCGTCGATGCTGCGCATCTTCTTCATCGCCGGCGCGGCCATCGGCGTGGCCGGCACCGTCACCGGCCTGGTTCTCGGCCTGCTGTTCTGCCTGAACATCGCCGACATCCAGCATTTCCTCGAGGGCCTGCTGGGCGTGAAGCTGTTCGACGCCGAGGTCTATATGCTCGACGCCATCCCGGCCGAGGTCGATCCGGCCGATGTCGTCTGGGTCACCCTCTGGTCGGTGTTCATGTCCTGCGTGGCCAGCCTGCTGCCCTCGTGGCGGGCCGCGAAAATGGATCCCGTGGAGGCCCTGCGCTATGAGTAAGGCCCCCCGCGCTCCCCGTGCGAAAGCGACCGGCACGCCCGTGCTTTCGGTCCGCGGCGTCACCCGCACCTATGACTCCGCCGCCGGTCCCCTGACCGTGCTCAAGGGCGTCGACCTCGACGTCATGCCGGGCGAAGTCGTCGGCCTGATCGGCCCCTCGGGCTCCGGCAAGTCGTCCCTGCTGCACGCCGCCGGCCTGCTGGAGCACCCGACCTCGGGCGAGATCCGCATCGACGGCGAGCCGGTCGGCGACCTGCCCGAACGCGCCCGCACCCACCTGCGGCTCCAGCGCATCGGCTTCGTCTACCAGTTCCACCACCTGCTGGCCGAGTTCGACGCCCGCGACAACGTCGCCCTGCCGCTGCGCATCGCCGGCTACAACCAGGCCGAGGCCCGCGCCCGCGCCTCGCAGGTCCTCACCGCCCTCGGCCTCGGCGAGCGCCTGACCCACCAGCCGGCCCAGATGTCGGGCGGGGAGCAGCAGCGCGTCGCCGTCGCGCGCGCCCTGGCCAACCGCCCGCGCCTGCTGCTCGCCGACGAGCCGACCGGCAACCTCGACCCGGCCACCAGCCAGACCGTGTTCGAGGCCCTGCACGACCTGGTCAAGAAGACCGGCGTCGCCGCCCTGATCGCCACCCACAACATGGAGTTGGCCGGTCACATGGACCGCGTCTTCGCCCTCAAGGACGGCCATCTGGAAGAACGCCCCGCCGAGAGCCACGCCTACTAATGCCTTGCCTTCTCCCCTTGGGGGAGAAGGTGGCCCGAAGGGCCGGATGAGGGGTTAGTCGGCTCCGGGACCTGCAGGCAGCCGATCCGCCGCTGAAAGCCCCCTCATCCGGACGGCTCCGCCGCCCACCTTCTCCCCCGAGGGGAGAAGGGCGCCTCCTACTTCTTCCCCGGAGCCTGGGTGAACGGCGAGCTCCCCACCGCCACCGCCGGCTTCGGCTTCTCCGCCTTCGGCTTGCGGATTTCCTTGTTGCTGCGTGCTTGACCCTTGGCCATGACCGTCATCCTGCGACGCCGACCGCCGGACCGGCGGGTGACTGGGGGCGCGCGAGCGCCAGTCTAGCACCCGCGCGCTAGAACCCCGTCATCGCCCAGGTGACGAACACCGCCCCGACCCCCGCGCACAGGCTCGTGGTGAGCCCCGTCGCCCGCGAGCGGATCCAGCCGCTCAGGCCCAGGCTGGCCAGCAGGGCGTACAGGCCCAGCAGGAACATCCCCGCCGACACGATCCGCGCCGTCGCCACGCCGCTCGCGTCGGCCACATAGGCCGGGGCGTCGGGATGCAGCACCGAGGTGATCATCGTGCTGGCGGTCAGGGCCACGATGAAGGCGGCCCCCGCCGCCGCCGCGAACCCCGCCGCCGTCGCCACCACCCGTCCGTGCCCCGCCGTCGGCAGCAGCATCTGCAGCATGATCCCCGCGAACCCGCCCAGAAAGGCGCTCAGAAACGCCGTCTGCCGGGCCAGTTCGACCAGATAGGCCGGAGCCAGTTCGTACATGGTGCGATCCTCCCCGAGGGGGAGGATGGGTCCGATGGGGACAGGAGTCGAGGGCAGGCCGCGCGGTAGCGGCTTTCAGGCGAGGGATGAAGGCATCTTTCAGCACTGCGGCAAGAGCAGCTGCACTGCCGCCTGACGTAGTTTGACTTCCGCCACGTCGAGCGCCAAGCCAACGGTGTGAATGACGCCGTCCCGATCTGCTACGGTGGGCGGTATCGCCGACTGTTTGGTGCCGATTGGCGCGGCTCAGGACCTGTAGAAGACGAGGATGCCGGAAGCGCCTAAACCCCAAGCCGACAAGTTCCGCGAATGGCCCGCGAGCAAGAGTGCAACGAGGACGAAGCCGCCTTTGAGGACAAGGTGCGGAAGGTGGCGACTACGCCAGTCCCCCGGGAAGGTACCGCCGGAGCGTGAATAGACTTACACCCCTACAGCGGGTTCAGTGCGTCATTGGCTTAATCATAGTCAGCGCCCTATCTGTCTTCGCCTGCGTCAGCGTCTATCAACACGCGGAAGCGGTCCGGCTGAAATGCGACGCCTACGCGGACGAGCACAGATCACGGCCGGATGAGGTGGTGAGCTGTCCCTACGATTAGGGGCAGGTTTGTAATTACGTATATCCCCCGCCTTGGGCGTTATTATACTTGCCATACCCACTTTTCCTGATAGGGTAGTGACAGCAAGGAGATAACGCCGTGTCCGCTCTGTCCGCCCCGCACTTCCACAACGAACAAGCCGCCTACGATTACGTCGAGGCGCGCATCTGGCCGAACGGCCCGGTCTGCCCCAAGTGCGGCGGCGTCGAGCGCATCGGTCTGATGGGCGGCAAGAGCACCCGTATCGGGCTCTACAAGTGCTACCAGTGCCGCTCGCCCTTCACCGTGAAGATCGGGACCATCTTCGAGGCGTCGCACGTCCCGATGCGCCTCTGGCTGCAAGCCATCTATCTGATCGCGTCGAGCAAGAAGGGCTTTTCGTCCAACCAGCTTCATCGGACCCTTGGCGTCACCCTCAAGACCGCTTGGTTCATGTCGCACCGCATCCGGGAAGCCATGCGGTCGGGCGACCTGTCGCCGTTCGGGGCCGAGGGCGGCGTCGTGGAAGCCGATGAAACCTACATCGGTCGCGAGCCGAACACCCCGGTCACTCGCGGCGGCTCGCACAAGATGAAGGTCGTCTCCCTGATCGACCGCGACACTGGCCGCGCCCGGTCGTTCGTGGTGGACAATGTGAACGTCAAAACCATCGGGCAGATCGTCGCCGGGAACATGGTCCGCGAAGCTCGCCTCGTGACCGACGAAGGCTCGTGGTATCGCCGCGCTCTGGAGCACGTTGACGCCCACGGCACCGTCAACCACGGCAAGGGCGAATACGTCTCGCGCTTCGACCCGGCCATCCATACCAACACCGTCGAAGGCTTCTTCTCGATCTTCAAGCGGGGCATGAAAGGCGTCTACCAGCACTGCGGTAAGCGCCATCTGCACCGCTATATGGCCGAGTTCGATTTCCGCTACACTGAGCGCCAAGCGAACGGCGTTGATGACGCCGCCCGCGCCGATCTGCTGTTGGCCGGTATCGTCGGCAAGCGGCTCACTTATGAAACGGCTGGTGCGTAAGGATGAACGACAAGAAGCCGAAGAAGCCACCGGAGACGGACCCCGAGCAATCGGAGCGGTTCCGAAAGGCCGTTCGCGAGTTAGAAGCCGCTGGCGAACTAAGCCCCACAGATGAAGCGGCATTTGAAAGAGTGTTGAACGCCGGGCTCCGCCGTCCTGCGCCCAAGACGCGAGCCTAGGTTGCCCAAGTTTCGGAAGACGGCTCAGGAACTCGAAGAGGAACTCGCTGAGCAGGTCGCCGCGTTGCGGACGGCTGCTGCCGGTTACGATAGCGGGCAATCGTGGAACGCGAAGCAGCTGGCCGCGATCCTCTATATCCTGCTTCACGAGGGCACCGGACGGACGAAGTCTCTTCTCGGGTTGGTTGGCCTGAAGGCCAAAGCCAGGTTCATCTCGTCGATGGTGGTTCCGCCCGATATCCCCGGGCAAGTGACCATGGCCTGCGAAACAACGCTGCTGATGGTGCGCGTCGCGGAGACCAAGTGGGTTCCTGCGTTTGCCGACAGTCCGTTCGCGAGCCAGTACAAATGGCTGCCCGTGAGCCGCTGGTGGGACGAGGTGGTGTTCCACCCCGAGACCGGAATCAACCTCTCACGGAAGAACATAGTCTTTCTCATGCGATCACAGGACGGCGGGGCTCACGTCGACTCGCACCGCACGAACGAGGACTATGATCGCTTCTCTCGGACAGGGTCTGCCCTAATCACTCTAGAAGAGGACACGCTCTGGATAGGCGGGGGGCGTGGAAAACCACTCCCTCACGCCGCAAGAGCGTTAGTCAGGCAACTAGCGTGGGAGGCTGACGAGTCTTTGAAGGCGCTCGGCCTCTAGCGCGCGCGCAATGGCGCGCACGTGCCGGCGAGCAGCCGCACCGTCCTCTAGGTCCTGCTCAAGAGGGGACGGCATACTCCGCCAGTACAGTCGAACGACCTGTTCGCTCACGTCTTCAGTCTTCGACATCAGCGATCTCCAACTCGTTTGGGTACGCGAAGTGATATAACGCCCCGCCTTGACAAGAACCAAACGAGAACATAGAACATACCCGGAACACGCAAGGGAGAAGCCGTCATGGCGCGTTGGGTTCGGGATATGCTGTCGCTGGCGTCGTGCGGCGGCTTCGTCTGGGTGATGTGGCAGGCGGCGCTGCTGACCACGGCGGCCTGAGCGGTTGGGAGCCGGTCCGGCGCTGCCGCAATGCGGCCTCTACGGACGCTACGCACTCTACGGACGCTACGCACTCTACGGACCTGAATTTCCGTTTTACCCGGGTAAAACCATCCGGCGCCTGGAGAGCTCCCTGGCCGCCGCCTATCCACAGACGCTCCCCGGTCACGCCGCCCCGCCCGCCGCTTTCGGGTGTCCCGGTCGCCCACGATGTGAGACTCGGTCCACAACAGACGCGCTGACCCCGAAGGACCCGGATTGACCGACACGCTGAACAGCCAGGGCTTCATCCACCTCCGCGTCCGCTCGGCCTACTCGCTGCTGGAGGGCGCGATCAAGGCGGGCAAGGTTCCGCGCCTGGCCGCCGACGCGGGCATGCCGGCGGTGGGGGTGGCCGACCGGGCCAACCTGTTCGGGGCTCTCGAATTCAGCCAGGCGGCGAAGGACGCCGGGGTGCAGCCGATCCTCGCCTGCGCCCTGCCGGTCACCGGCATCGGCGGCAAGATCGCCGAGCGCTGGGCCAGGGTCCCGACCGTCGTGCTGCTGGTCCAGAACGAGGCCGGCTGGCTCAACCTGTCGGCCCTGTCGTCCTCCGCCTTCCTCGACGCCGGCGCCATGGACGAACCCAGCGTGCCCTGGGACAAGGTCGTGGCCCATTCCGAGGGCCTGATCCTGCTCTCCGGCGGCCCCGACGGCCCCGTCGACCCGCTGTTCGTGCAGGGCAAGCCGGCCGAGGCCGCCGCCGCCCTCGCAGCCATGCAGTCGGCCTTCGGCGACCGCTTCTACGTCGAGCTCCAGCGCCACGGCCTCGCCTCCGAGCAGCAGGCCGAGCGCGGCCTCGTCGACTGGGCCTACGCCCACGACGCCCCCCTCGTCGCCACCAACGACGTCCACTACGCCCGCGCCGCCCAGGCCAAGTCGCACGACGCCCTGCTGTGCATCGCCGACGGCGCCTTCACTGGCCAGGAGGACCGCCGCCGCATCACCGGCCAGCACTGGTTCAAGACCGCCGCGGCCATGCGCGAGCTGTTCGCCGACCTGCCCGAGGCCTGCGACGCCACCCTCGACATCGCCCGCCGCTGCGCCTTCATCGCCCCGACCCGCGCGCCCATCCTGCCGCGCTTCGACACCGGCGCCGGCCGCTCCGAGCCCGACGAGTTGATGCATCAGGCCCGTGAAGGCCTGAAGGAGCGGCTGAAACAGGTCACGCCCGCCGCGCCGGAAGAGGACTACTGGGCCCGCCTCGAATGGGAGGTCGGCATCATCCAGCAGATGGGCTTCCCCGGCTATTTCCTGATCGTGTCGGACTTCATCAAATGGGCCAAGACCCACGGCATCCCCGTGGGTCCAGGGCGTGGTTCCGGGGCCGGCTCGCTGGTCGCCTGGGCCCTGACCATCACCGACCTCGATCCGCTGCGCTTCGGCCTGCTGTTCGAGCGCTTCCTCAATCCCGAGCGGGTCTCCATGCCCGACTTCGACATCGACTTCTGCCAGGAGCGGCGGGAGGAGGTGATCGACTACGTCCAGGACCGCTACGGCAAGGACAGGGTGGCCCAGATCATCACCTTCGGCACCCTCCAGGCCCGCGCCGTTCTGCGCGACGTCGGCCGGGTGCTGCAGATGCCGCTCGGCCAGGTCGACCGCCTCGCCAAGATGGTGCCGGCCAACCCCGCCAACCCGGTGACCCTCGCCCAGGCCATCGATCTGGAGCCGCGGCTCAAGGAGGCGCGCGACAGCGACGCCAACGTCGCGGCCCTGCTGGAGACGGCGCTGGAGCTTGAGGGCCTGTACCGCAACGCCTCGACCCACGCCGCCGGCATCGTCATCGGCGACCGCCCCCTGATCGAGCTCGCGCCCCTGTATCAGGACCCGCGCTCGACCATCCCGGCCAGCCAGTTCAACATGAAATGGGTCGAGGCCGCCGGCCTGGTGAAGTTCGATTTCCTCGGCCTCAAGACCCTGACCGTGCTGGATCGCGCCCGCCAGTATCTGGAGCGGCGCGGCGCCGCCCCCGACTGGAACGGCCTGCCGCTCGACGACCCGAAGACCTACGAGCTGATGGCCTCGGGCCAGACGGTCGGGGTGTTCCAGCTGGAATCGCAGGGCATGCGCGACACCCTGCGCAAGATGCGCTGCGGCTCGATCGAGGAGATCACCGCCCTGATCTCCCTCTACCGGCCCGGGCCGATGGAGATGATCGACACCTACATCGACCGGAAGTTCGGCCGTCAGGAGGTGGACTACCTGCATCCCTCCCTCAAGGAGGTCCTGACCGAGACCTACGGCGTCATCATCTACCAGGAGCAGGTGATGAAGATCGCCCAGATCCTGGCGGGCTACTCCCTCGGCGAGGCCGACCTTCTCCGCCGCGCCATGGGCAAGAAGAAGAAGGAGGAAATGGATTTCCAGCGGGCGCGCTTCATCAAGGGCGCCTCCGAGAAGGGCGTGCCGGAGGAGCAGTCGGGCGGCATCTTCGATCTGGTCGCCAAATTCGCCGGCTACGGCTTCAACAAGTCGCATGCCGCCGCCTACGCCCTGATCTCCTTCCAGACCGGCTGGCTGAAGGCGACCCATCCCGTCGAATTCATGGCCGCGTCCATGAGTCTCGATCTCAGCAATACCGACAAGCTGGCTGTATTCTATCAGGATTGCCGCCGCTTCGACGTGCCCGTGAAGGCCCCGGACGTGAACCGCTCCTCGGCCGACTTCGACGTCGCGTGGGAGGAGGGGGCCGACGGGACGAAGACGGGTTCGGTCCTCTACGCCCTCGGCGCCATCCGCAACGTCGGCCTCGAGGCCATGAAACACCTCGTCGAGGTGCGCGAGACCGGCGGCCGTTTCACCGACATCTTCGACTTTCTCGAGCGGGTCGACCCGAAATACGTCAACAAGCGCGCGCTCGAGAACCTCGCCCGCGCCGGCGCCTTCGACTGTTTCCACTCCAATCGCCGCCAGTTGGTCGAACAGGCCGACACCCTGATGGCCTACTGCCAGAGCGTCGCCGCCGAGCGCGCCTCGTCGCAGGTCTCCCTGTTCGGCGGCGACCAGGTCGGGGCGGGGCGCCCGCGCCTCCGCCCGGTCGAGCCGTGGGTCGGCCCCGAGAAGCTGGACCAGGAACTGGCCGCCGTCGGCTTCTACCTGTCCGGCCACCCGCTGGAGGACATGGCCCCCGCCCTGAAGCGCAAGCGCGTCACCTTCGTCGCCGAGGCCACGGCGCTTGCCGAAAGCGGCCACGAAGCCTTCCTGATGGCCGGCGTGGTCCGCCGCCGGCAGGAGCGAGCTTCGGCGAAGACCGGCGAGAAATTCGCCTTTGTCACCTTCTCCGACCCGACCGGCGAGTTCGAATGCCTGTTCCCACCCGAACAGCTGCGCAACAGTCGCGAGGTTCTGGAGGCCGGCGCGTCCGTCATGGTCAGGGTCCGGGCCAAGTCCTCCGACGGCGAGGTGCGCTTCTTCGGCGACAGCGCCACCCGGCTGGACGCCCTGATCGACGACGGCCAGATGGGCCTGCGCATCCACGTCTCGTCCAGGGCCGCCGACCCCGCCGCCCTCAAGGCCCGCCTGGACCGCGCCAAGGCGGACGGCAAGGGCGGGGAGGTCTCGCTGGTCGCCTCCCTCGACGGCCGCCGCGAGGTCGAATTGAAGCTGCCCGGCCGCTACCGTCTGGACGGCGCCCTGCGCGGCGCCCTCAAATCCGCCCCCGGGGTGGTCCTGCTGGAGGATGCGTGATGACCGACGTGAAGACCCATGAGGGCTCGTGCCATTGCGGCGCGGTGGCGTTCGAGGTGGACATGAGCCTCGACGGCCTGATCGAGTGCAATTGCTCGCACTGCTACCGCAAGGGCTTCGTCCTCGGCCTCGTCCAGCCCGACGCCTTCCGCCTCAAGGCCGAGGGGCCGCAGACGGAATACCTGTTTAATAACCACAAGATACGCCACCGCTTCTGCGAAACCTGCGGCGTCCAGACCTTCGCCCGCGGCACGGCTCCCGACGGCTCAGAGATGGTCGCCGTCAACGTCCGCACCCTGACCGACATCGAGCCCTTCAGCTGGACCGCCCAGCGCGTCGACGGGAGGAGCTTCTAGGACGCTGGTCGGAAGGCCTCGCGCGGCGTGCCGTCGACAGCTTGGAGGCGCTCGGTCGGCAGCTTGATGACCAGACCCGAGCGGGGCAGGCGATGGTCGTAGATCGCCCCGAGCAGCCCCGCCATCGGCTCGCCGACGACCAGGGCGCCCAGGGCGTCCAGACCGACGGCCAGGCCCTCGCCCATGCTGCCGGTCCAGCGCCCGACGCGGACCACGACCGGCCCCTCGTGCCGCTTGCCGGCCCGGGGCAGAACCTGCTCGACCCACTGGCGCGGCACGCCGGTCTCCCGCTCCTCGGCCGGCAGGTTGTGGATCTGATAGGGCCGCGCCTCGCTGACGAACCAGCCCATGATCGCCCGCGCCACCACGGTATTGCCCCCCGACGGCGTGTCCCTGAGGTCCAGCACCACCAGCTGCCCCGGCCGCGCCCGCGCCATGGCCTCGTCGAAGGCGGCGATCGTCGCGTCCTCGCCCAGCGAGTCGTTGAAGCGGATGACCATGGCCTCGCCGCCATCCGGCGCTGCGCTCACTCCACCGCCGGCCGTTCGGTCCGCGGCAGGGCGTAGAGGCTGGGGAGCTCCAGCCTGCGCTCGGTCCCGTCCGCCCTCGCACCGTCAGCTCGCGCGCCCGGTCCCGCCGCCCCGCCGCCAGCACCCGAGCGGCGTATCCCGCCCGCTGCGGCGTCACGTCCAGCCCCAGGTCGGCCCAGAAGCCCTCGACCGCCGCGCCCGTCGGCGTCCCGCCGATCGCCGCCAACTCGTCCCCGGCGCGCACCGCGGCGGCCTCCGCCGGCGAACCCTCCCGCACCGCGGTGATGCGCCAGCGGTCGCCGTCGGGCTCGACCCACAGATCGCTGTAGCTCGGGACCAGCGCCCAGCTGTCGCCGAACGACGAGCCGGTGATGGCGTGATGGTCGGCCAGCGCCGCCACCGCCCGCTCCACATAGCGCAGCAGCGAGCGCTGGTCCGAAACGGCCTCCGCCTCGGCCCGCAGCACGGCGCTGTCCGGAAAGGCCCCGCCCGGCAACCGGTCCAGATAGGCGTACTGCGCGTTCACCAGTCCCTCCACCGCCAGCGCATCGGCGCGATAATCGGCCGCCTCCTGCGCCGCCACGGGCGCTGCGGCCAGGCTGAAGACGGCGATCAGGCTCAGGAACGGGCGCATACGATGGAGGCTCGCCCCGTCCGCCGTCCGCCGTCCGCCGCAAGTGAATCCGCCGTCATTCGCCTCAGGCGGCGTCGGTCACCGCATAGACCATGACGCCTGTGGCGATGGCCAGGTTCAGGCTGTCGGCCCGGCCCCGCATCGGGATCTTGACGTTGACGTCGCAGGCGGCGGCGAGGGCGTCCGTCAGCCCCGCCTGCTCATTGCCCATCAGGATCAGGGCAGGGGTCTGAATATCGGCTTCGCGATAGCCCACCGAGGCGTCCAGCCGAGTCCCGATCACGCTCCCCGGCCAGCTCTGCCGCCAGGCCAGGAATTCCGCCGCCGAGGCTCTGGCGATGGCCACCGCGAACACCGACCCCATGGTCGCCCGCACCGCCTCGACCGAATACGGGTCCACGCAGTCCCCGATCAGCACCACCCCGCCGCAGCCCGCCGCGTCCGCCGTGCGGATGATGGTCCCCAGATTGCCCGGGTCCCGCACCTGCTCCAGCGCCACCCAGCAGGGCGCAGCGTCCGGCTGGATCGCCGACAGCGGCGCATAGACCTGCTCGAACACCCCCAGCACCGTCTGAGGATTGTCCCGCCGGCTGATCTTCTCGAGGATGGCGTGGGTCACCACCACCACCTCGCCGCCTGCGGCCCTCGTCTCCGTCCGCGCCCGCTCCAGCAGCGGATGCGGCCGCGCATCCTCGCCGACGAGCAGCAGTTTCGGCGTCCGCCCCTGATCCAGCGCCTCGCCGATGAATTTCAAGCCCTCGGCCAGGAACCGCCCCGTCGCCTCGCGCTCCTTGCGCATGTGCAGCGCCCGCACGCCCTTGACCGTCTCATTGGTCAGGGAGGTGATCAGCCGGTCGCCCATCAGGCGCTCCACCGCGCGAAGAAGCTCAGCCCGATGGCGCGACCGTCCGTCCCGTCCTCGGCCAGCGCCAGCTCGCCCCAGTCGATCACGCCGCCCCGGTCCGCCGTCGCCTCGGCCATCAGATGCGCCAGAGACAGGCCCGAAATCCGCGCCGCATACGCATTGAGCAGCAGGAAGGAAGCGTCATCCGACAGCAGGGCCGCGCAGTCTTTCAGCAACCCCGGCAGGTCCTCGAACAGCCGCCACACCTCGCCCGTCGGCCCCCGCCCGTACTTCGGCGGATCGAGAATGACGCCATCGTATTTCGACCCCCGCCGGACCTCCCGCGCCACATATTTCCGCGCGTCCTCGACGATCCAGCGCACCGGCCGGTCCGCCATACCCGAAAGCTCCGCATTCTCCCGCGCCCAGGCCACCGACTTCTTCGAGGCGTCGACATGAGTGACCTCAGCCCCCGCCGCCGCGCAGGCCAGGCTGGCCACGCCGGTGTAGCCGAACAGGTTCAGGATGCGCGGCTTCCTCAGCCGGCGGATGCGTCCGTCCAGCCAGTCCCAGTTCGCCGCCTGCTCCGGGAAGAAGGCCAGGTGCCGGAACGGTGTAAACCGGCTGGTGAACCGCACATCGCGCCACGCCAGCGGAAAGCTGTCGACCGGCTTGCCGGCGAAACGCCAGCGCCCGCTCTCGTCCTCGTCGGTCGGATCGAACACGGCGTCCGCTGCGTCGAACGCGGCCGGGTCGCGCGGCGACCAGAAGCACTGCGGCTCGGGCCGCACCACCGTATAGGGCCCGTAGCGCTCCAGCTTGCGACCGTCGCCGCTGTCCAGCAGGGCGTAGTCCGGCCAGGCGCGGGTGACGAGGGTTTCAGGCGACGGGTTGAGGCGCGGCGGCATGGCCCGCTGATAGGCGGTTCGGCGCCGTCTCGTCCAGCATGGCGTGGGCCCGGGCCGGCGTGGCCCCGCCGCAGGCCTCTGGCGCGTCCGGCCGATGCGCCGTCTTGTCCCAGGCGAACGGCTCGCGGATCAATCGCCAGGCGGCATGAACCCAGGCGAGGCTGAGCAGCGCCCAATAGGCCGGAGCGGAGACCGCGTCGACCAGGGTATAGGCGACCCCGGCGCGCTTCGCCCCCGCCCAGCACGACAGCCAGGCCGACGCCGCTCCGACGATCAGCACGCCGAGCGCCAGAAGCGGGATCAATGGCGGAAGACCGGCCACGGAGGAGACCAGGACCGTCGCGGCCAGCCAGGCCAGCGACGGCCCGTGAACCGCCGCCGACACCAGCCCTGCGCCGACGGTCACGAACAGGGAGAACAGGCCTCTGGGCCCGAGCCGCCATGCCCGCCGCGAGTGCACCCCGAAGGTCTGCATATAGCCCTTGAGCCAGCGCGTGCGCTGCGGGAGCCAATGCTGCAGGGAGCCCGGCGACGTCTCCCATGTCGGGCGATGGATCACGTCCAGCCGCCAGCCGCGCCGCCACAGGCGGAAGCCGAGGTCCGCGTCCTCGGTGACGTTCCAGACGTCCCAGCCGCCGACTTCCCGGAGGACATTGGTGCGAAAGTGATTGCTCGTCCCGCCGAGAGGGAAGGGGAGGCCAAGCCGGCACATCCCCGGCAGGGTCGTTTCGAACAGGGCGGCGTATTCCGCCGCGAACTGTCGCTCGATGAAGGTCGCCGCGCGCGCCGACCGGGACCGGATGCGCAGGGGCGCCTGCAGGCAGGCGAGCCGGCCCGTGCGATCGGCGGCGAATTTGGCCGCGGCCTCCCGCAGTTGCCGTGGGTCCGGCTCATCCTCGGCGTCATAGACCGTCAGCAGATCGCCGGTGGCGTGGCCGAGGGCGCAGTTGAGGGCGCGGGGCTTGGTCAGGGGCGCGCCGGGAGGGGCGACGAACACCTGCAGCCACGACGGCCGCGGGGTTGCGAGCGCGGCGGCGATGGTGGCGTGGTCATGGGCCTCGAGAACAAGCAGGCCCTGAAGACGGTGGGACGGATAGTCGATGCGCGACAGGCGTTCGATCAGTTGTCCGACCACCGGAGCCTCGTCGTGAAGCGCCGCGAGGATGGTGTAGCGGGGCAGGACAACAGGTTCGGCGCAGGCGCCGGCGGTCCTGCCGCTGACCAGCACCAGAAGAACGCGCCATCCGGCCAGCCCCAGGAACACGACCGCCGCCAGCCCGACCAGCAGCCCGGGCGCGTCTCCGGGGTCCATTCAGAGCCAGCCGGCGAACCCGCCGGCCACAAGCGCCAGCAGCACCAACTGGTCAGGGGAGAGGGAGCGTTGGACGGCGCTTTGTGGCGTGGGCACGCCGTACCGGGACCCGTCCCGGCGACGCTCCGACAGAACGTTGATCCATGATCCGTCCATTCAGAATGGTTAACGGAGTGATTCGCTGGCGGCAAGCGGTTGGCGCTGGGCCGGGAATGCCGCTATTCAGGACAGGTATTCGGAGACGTCTTCTTGGACACCGCGGCCGCCCTGACTCCCAGATCACAGCGCAAGCCGAAGGGCGAGGGTCATGCCCGCCGCGCCGAGATTCTGGCCGCGGCCGAACGCATCTTCGTCGAGCACGGCTACGAGGGGGCGACGATCCGCAAGATCGCCGACGAGGTCGGCCTGTCCTCGACGGCGCTCTACATGCATTTCGCCGAGAAGGGCGAAATCCTGCACGAGATCTGCCGCCAGGCCTTCGCGACCCTGATGGCCGCCAACGAAGACATCCTGGCCCAGCCGGGGGAACCGGAAGCGCGGCTGCGGCGGATGCTGCGGGCCTACATCGCCTTCGGCTTCGCCAATCCGAACGCCTATCGCCTCGCCTACATGACCCGGCCCGTCGAGCTGAGGGAGGGCGCCCAGTCGGCGGCGCGGGAACTGGGGCATGAGCTGTTCCGCTCGTTCGAGAAGGTCGTCGAGTCCGCCGCTGACGCCGACCGGCTCAAGGGCGGGGCCGCCGTCACGGCCCAAGCGCTGTGGGCCGGCGCCCATGGCCTGGTCTCGCTGATGATCACCAAGCCCTATTTCGACTGGGAGGCGCCGGAGCTTTTGGTCGACACCCTGATCGACGGGCTGTTCGCAGGGCTCCTGAAGCCGTGATGGCCGGGGCGAGGGGGCTCGCAGCCGCCGGCCTGGCCATGGTGCTGATCCCGGCGGGCGGCCCCGCCGGAGCCGTGGAGAGCCGGCCTTTGCGGGTCATGTCGCTGGACCAGTGCGGCGACCAGTACGCCCTGGCTCTGGCCCCGGCGGCCGAGCTCGCCGTCTCGCCCCGCGCCGACGACCCCGACTCCTGGATGCGGCATGCGGCGGCCGCGCGGCGGCGTGTGCGGCCCACGCTGGAGGCGGCCATCGCCTTCCAGCCCGACGTCGTGATCCGCTACTGGGGCGGCGACGCCCGCCTGCTGGCGCGGCTGAAAGCGGACGGCGTCCGTGTCGTCACCCTGGACGACGCCACGGACTTCGACGGGATACGCAGCAACATCCGGTCCGCAGCCTCGGCCTTCGGCGATCCGGCGCGCGGCGAGTCTCTGATCGCGCGCATGGACGCCCGGCTGCGGGAGGCGGCGCCGCGGGCCGGCGCGGCCCGGCGCTCCGCCCTCTATCTGACGGCGGGCGGGTTCACGGCCGGGCGAGGCACCCTGGTCGACGCCATGCTCGTCGCGGCGGGCCTGGTCAATGCCGCGGTCCTGCGGGGGTTCGCCCCCGTCAGCGTCGAGCGCATCGCCCTGTCGCCGCCGACGCATTTCGTGCTCGGCTTCTTCGATCAGTCGCGTGGAGACTGGCGCGGACCTGGTCGCCATCCGGTCGTGCGGGCGGCCGCCCGAGACCGTGTGGTGGCGCAGCTCCCCGCCGCCAGCCTGACCTGCCCCGCCTGGTTCGCGGCCGACGCCGCGGCGATGCTCGGGCCAGCCGGTTGACCGGCGGTCCCGGTCGGTTGACCGTCTTCCTCCTTCTGGCGATCGCGGCCGCCGTCCTGCTGGCCGTGCTGTTCGGCGAAAGCGCCTTCGATGCGGCCCAGCTGGGGCAGGCCTTCACCGATCCGTCGTCGGGACCGGCGGAGGTGCTGTGGGCCGTGCGCGCCCCCCGCGCCGTCACCGCCCTGGTGGTCGGCGCGGCGCTCGGCCTGTCCGGAGCGGTGATGCAGGGCCTGCTGAGAAACCCGCTGGCCGATCCGGGGGTGCTCGGCGTCTCGGCGCTGGCGGCGCTCGGCGCGGCCGGCGCCATCGTGCTGGGCTGGGCCGGGCTCCCGGGCGCGGTCGAGGTCGCGGCCCTTTGCGGAGCCGGTCTGGCGGGCGGACTGCTGGTGCTGTTCTCGGCCCGCGTGCGCTCGCCCGAGGCGCTGATCCTGTTCGGCGTCGCGGTGTCCAGTTTCGCCGGCGCGGCCACGGCCCTGATCTTCAACCTGTCGCCGTCCCCGATCGCCACCGCCGAGGTGATGAGCTGGCTGCTCGGCTCGGTGCAGAACCGCAGCTGGATCGACGTGGCCTGGGTTGCCCCGGCCGTGCTGGCCTCGGCCGTGCTGGCGGCCCTCGCGGCGCCTGGTCTGCGCATGCTCAGCCTCGGCGAGGAGACGGCGCGGACATCCGGCCTCCCCATGGCCCGGCTGCGGCTGCTGGCCCTTCTGGCCGCGGCCCTCGCCACCGGCGCGGCGGTGGCCGTCGCCGGCGTGATCGGCTTCGTCGGCCTCGCCGCGCCGCATCTGGTGCGGACCGCCGTGCGGGGGGACCCGGCCCGGCTGCTGCTGCCCGCGGCCCTGGCCGGCGGCCTGATGCTGGTGCTGGCCGACCTGCTGGCGCGGATGACGCCGACCGACCAGGAGCTCAAGCTTGGGGTGTTCACCGCCCTCGTCGGCGCTCCCCTGTTCGCCCTCATCGCCTGGCGGGCGGCGCGGGAGTGGCGGCTGTGAGCGCCCTGGCCCTGGAGGCGGCCTCGGCCCGGCTCGGCGGCCGCGCCGTGCTGGAGCAGGTCGCCCTGTCGGTCGCACCGGGCGAGCTTGTCGCTCTCGTGGGCCCCAATGGCGCGGGCAAGTCGAGCGTGATCCGCGCCCTCGTCGGCCTGCTGCCGTTGTCGGACGGGCGCGCCCTGCTCGGCGGCGACGAAGTCGCGACTCTGCCGGCGAGGGCGCGGGCGGCGCGGGCCGCCTATCTGCCGCAGGAGCGCCGCATCGCCTGGAACCTGCCCGCCGTCGAGGTGGCCGCGCTCGGCGCGCCCTTCCTCGCCGTGGAAGAAGCCCTGAACCGGGCCCGCACAGCGCTGGGCGAGGTCGAAGCCGGTCATCTGGCCGACCGCGGCGTGGCCGAGATGTCCGGCGGCGAACGGGCCCGGGTCCTGCTGGCCCGGGCGATGGTCGCGGAGGCCGCGGGCCTTCTCGTCGATGAACCCATCGCCGGCCTCGATCCCGAGGCCCAGCTGATGGTGCTGGAACGGCTCCGGGTCCGCGCCGACGCCGGCGAGGCGGTGTTGGCCAGCCTGCACGACCTGCCGCTGGCGGCGCGGTTCGCCGACCGCGTGGTGGTGCTCGACCACGGCCGGGTCGTCGCCGACGCGGCGCCGCTGGAGGCCTTGGCGCCCGGCATCCTCCGGCGCGTGTTCGGCCTGTCGGCTCGCTGGATCGAAGGCCCGGATGGACCGCTGCTGTCAGCAGGCCGCCGTCACTGTGCCCCGGACGGGTCGGTCACAGAGCCGCTCGCGACATAGGGCTGCGGGCCCGCCGGCGCCCCGCGCCGCAAGTCGCTGGACAGGGTCAGCGGGGCCGAGCCGCCGTTCAGCCGCGCCTTGTAGATCGACATGTTCTCCATGACCCGCATCATGTAGTTGCGGGTCTCGGTGAACGGCGCGCACTCGATGAAGTCGACTGGATCGACCAGTCCGCCTCGCGGGTCGCCGCAGCGGGCCACCCACTGTGGCGGGCGGGCCGGGCCGGCGTTGTAGGCGATGGTGGTCAGCAGCATCGACCCGCCGAAATTCCCCATCAGGTCGCCGAGGTGGAAACTGCCCAGCGTCATGTTGAAGTCGGCCTCGTACAGCCGCTCGTCCGAATAGGGCAGGCTCAGCTGGCGGGCCACGGCGCGGCCCGTAGCGGGGATGAATTGCATCATCCCCCGCGCGTCGGCGCCGGAGCGGGCGCGCGGATCGAAGCTCGATTCCTGACGCGTGATGGCCAGGGTGAACTCCAGCGGCGCCGCGCCCGCGACCGGCGGCGGGATGCGCACCGGGTACTGGCGCTCAGGCATCAGGTATCCGCGCTGGCTGGCGGCCCGGCCGACCATCATGGCCGTGAAGCCTTCGCCATAGGCGCGCGACAGGTCCATCAGCAGGGCCAGCTGCGCGGCGTCGGGCAGGTCGTCGTCCAGCTGATAGGCGAAGACCCGGAACAGGCTGGTCTCGCCGGTCTCTCCGAGGATCCGCAGGGCCCGCACCAGTTCATTGCCCTCGAAGGCGGCGGTGTCCGCCGCGGTCGGAACCGGATCGGCGGGCAGGACCAGCGTGGTCTGCCCCGCCTTCTCCGCCGCCAGCTGGCCGTAGAAGCTCTGGATATGCTGCGCGCCGCCCCGGTAGAACTGCACCGCCGACGGCGTATTGCCCTGGGCCTCGGCCGCCCGACCCAGCCAGTACAGCGCCCGGCCCTGGGTGATCGGGGTCGAGGACGACTGTCGCAGCGTCTCGAAATGGGCGGCGGCGCGGGCCGGGTCGTTCAGCTTGGTCAGCGCCACCCAGCCGGCGAAGAACTCGGCGTCCACCTTGCGCTCGCCCGAAGGGAAGCCGTGACCGGCCATGGCGTCATACGCCGCCTGCCAGTTGCGTACCTGCAGAGCGTCGAGGAAATAGTTGCGCCGCTCGCTCCACAGGGTGTTCTGACCCTCGGTGTGCGAAGGCGCGGCGGGCAGGGCGCTCAGCAGGGCGAAGCCTTCCGACTGGCGGCTCTGCGAGCGCAGGATGCGGACCCGCTCCAGCACCACCGCCGGGTCCATCGCCTGCGACGGGCTCAGGCCCGCCACCACCGCGTCGGGACTGTAGGCGGTGCGCAGCGCCATCGCCGCCTCGGCCACCGCCCGCCGTTCGGGCGACGCCATCTGCGTCATGGCGCGCGTGGCCGGGCCGTGCGGGCCGAGCAGCAGCATGTTCAGGCGCGCCTCGTGATCCGCCTGACTCAGCCAGCCGCCCCAGCGCGTCAGGATGCGGCTCTGCGCCGCCTCGTCGAATGAGCGGGTCCGCCACCAGTCCGTGATCAGACGGCGCGCCTCGTCGCCCCGGCCGCGCTGTTCCAGCGCGTCGGCGAGGGCGATCGCGCCCTGGACGGTCGTCGGCGGCGTCCGGGCGAACAGGGCGAGGGCGGCGTCCGGGCCGGCGTAGGCCAGGTCCAGCGCCCGCTCGGCGGCGGCGCGGCGGCTCTCGGCCCGCGGCCAGCCGGCGAATGCGGTCTGGGCCACGGCCAGATCGCTGTACGGCAGTTGCTCGGCCGAGGTGTCGAGCAGCGCCCATTCGACCAGCTTGCGGGCGGCCGCGTCGCGGATCTGGGCGGCGGTGGAACGGGCGCCGACGACGTCGCGGGCACGCGCCTGGGCCAGGCCCTCGCGGAAGAGGGCGGCGTCCTGATCGTTCAGCACCCGCGCCTGCGTCCCCTGCGGCGCGACCGCGGCGTACGGCGTTTCCTGCGGGACCAGCGATTCGGGCGCGGGGGCGAGCAGAGCCAGAGCGGCCGCGAGACTGGTTGCGATCATTCCGTGTCCGATCCCCATTCCATGACGGTTGCGGCGGCGTCGCCGGCAACCTACCCTCCCACGCTTCGCCTCAGGCGTCTTCGCCCGTCTCCCACGCAGGACCATCGTTTCAATGACCGCCCCCTTGTTCAAGGGCGTGATCACCGCCCTGATCACACCACTTCGTGACGGAAAGGTGGACGAAGCCGCCTTCAGGACGCTGCTGGAACGCCAGATCGCGGCCGGGGTTCACGGCGTCGTCCCCATGGGCACGACCGGCGAGAGCGCCTCGCTTCACCTCGACGAGCACAAGCGGGTGGTCGAACTGTGCGTCGAGATCGCCGCCGGGCGCGTCCGCGTCATCGCCGGCGCCGGCTCCTCGGCTACCGACAAGGCCATCGACCTGGTCCGCTTCGCCAAGACCGTCGGCGCGGACGGGGCCCTGGTCGTCACCCCCTATTACAACCGGCCCTCGCAGGCCGGCATGGCCGCCCATTTCGAGGCCATCGCCGAGGCCGTGCAGCTGCCGGTGCTGCTCTACAACGTGCCGGGCCGCACCGGCGTCGACCTGGCCAACGAGACCGTGGCCCGTCTGGCGGCGCATCCGAACATCGTCGGCATCAAGGACGCCACCGGCGATCTGGCCCGCGTCAGCTGGATGAGGGCCAACATCCTCGACCAGCAGTTCGACCTGATCTCGGGCGACGACCCCAGCTACCTCGGCTACCACGCCCACGGCGGGGTCGGGGTCATCTCCGTGACCTCCAATGTCGCTCCTGAGGCCATGGTGGCCCTGCACGACGCGGCCGCCTGCGGCGACTACGCCACGGCTCGCCAGTGGCAGGACCGGCTGATCGGCCTGCACAAGGGCCTGTTCCTCGACAACTCGCCGTCCCCGACGAAATACGCCCTGTCCCGCCTGCAGCTGTGCACCGAAGAGGTGCGCCTGCCGCTGGCCCCGACCGCCGAGGCGGTGAAGCCGGCCATCGACCGCGCCATGTCGGAAGCGGGCCTCGGCTGATGGCTAGCGAAAAGCCGAAAACCAAACTGATCGCCGAGAACCGACGCGCGAAGTTCGACTACTTCCTTGAGGACTACACCGAGGCGGGCATCCAGCTGCTCGGCACCGAGATCAAGGCGCTGCGCGACGGCCGCGCGAATATCGCCGAGTCGTATGCCGCGGTGGAAGGGCGCGAGATCGTCCTGATCAACGCCGACATCCCGCCCTACAAACAGGCCAACCGCTTCAACCATGAGCCGCGCCGCCCGCGAAAGCTGCTGCTGCACCGCAAGCAGATCGACAAGATGATCGGCGCGGTCCAGCGGGACGGCCAGACCATCATTCCGGTCAAGCTGTACCTGAACGAAGCGGGCAAGGCGAAGCTGGAGATCGCCCTCGCCAAGGGCAAGAAGCTGCACGACAAGCGCGAGGCCACCGCCCAGCGCGACTGGCAGCGCGACAAGGCGCGGCTGATGAAGGAACGGGGCTAGAAGGAGGTCGTCACCGGCTGGGCGTCGAGCACGCCGGGGATCGAGGCCGCCGCCTGATCCGCCCCCCACGGTCCGAGGGACGGCTGGGTCCATTGCTGGAGGACCAACGCGAACGCCGCGATCAGGCCCGCGATCAGCAGCGCCCACATCGCCGCCTTCCGTTCTTCCGGAGTAAAGGCGCTCCGTTCCGTCCTACGCATGACAACCTCCCAGGTCCCGCTCGTTCAACGCGGGTTCGGCGACGCTGTTCCTGGGTCAGGAGGGTACACCCGACGACCTCTGATTCGCGTGGCGCGGGAAGCACAGTCGCCCATCGGGCGACCGGCGTTCGATCACGATTCGATGAGCGCCCGGGCGCGCCGGAAGACGTCCTCGAACATCTCCGCCGTCAGCCGCCCTGTGTTCGTGTTGAGCCGGGAGCAGTGGTAGCTGTTCAGCAGCACATAGGGCCCGACCTCGGCCTGGGCGCCGTGCCCCGCCGGCATGACGCTCGCCGGCCGGCCCAGCGCCTTGAGCACATTGCGTCGCGAAACGTCGCCGAGTGTCACGATCACCCTGAGCCGGGGCAGGGCGGCCAGCCGCGACTGCAGGAACGGCCGGCACGTCGCCTCCTCGATCGGCAGCGGCTTGTTGCCGGGCGGGGCGCAGCGCACCGCATTGGTGATCATGCAGTCGACCAGTTCCAGGTCGTCGTCGCCGTTCGGGTCGTAGCGGCCGCGCGCGAAGCCGGCCGTCAGCAGCGTCTCGTAGAGCAGCCAGCCGGCGTGATCCCCGGTGAACGGCCGGCCCGTGCGGTTGGCCCCGGTGCGGCCCGGAGCCAGTCCGGCGATCAGCAACCGGGCCCCGGGGTCCCCGAACGAGGGCGCCGCGCCGTTCCACCAGCCGGGGTTCTGACGCGCATTCTCCAGCCTGTATTCGACCAGCCGCGGGCAGAGCGGGCAGTCGCGCGGGGCCTCGGGCGTGTAGGGCGGGATCATTGGTCGAACACCCGGGCCGAGGGCGCGGCCCCGGGCGTCCGCGGCCGTCCGATTTCGGGCAGCAGGTCGTTCAGCTCCACGAACGCATCCGCCTGCCGCCGCAGCTCGTCGGCGATCTGCGGCGGCTGGCTCTTCATCGTCGAGACCACCGTCACCCGCACCCCGCGGGCCTGCACCGCCTGGACCAGCCGGCGGAAGTCGCCGTCGCCGCTGAACAGCACCATCTGGTCCACGCGCGGCGCCAGCTCCAGCATGTCGACCGCGATCTCGATGTCCATATTGCCCTTGGTCCGGGAATGGCCCTGGGCGTCGGTGAACCGCTTGACCGGCTTGGTCACCACGGTGAAGCCGTTGTAGTCGAGCCAGTCGACAAGGGGCTTGATCGGCGAGAACTCTTCGCCCTCGATCACCGCCGTGAAATAATAGGCGCGAACCAGAACGCCTTTTGCGCGATACATCTCCAGCAGCCGGCTGAAGTCGAGGTCGGCGCCCAGCGCCTTGGCGGCGGAATAGAGATTGGCCCCGTCGATGAACAGGGCGATGCGTTCGGTCGGATAAGGCGTCATGGAAATCGGTTCCGAAAATATGGACGTCCCGGTCTCCGTCGAAATGGACGACGCCGTCGATCTGGACGAGGCCGTCATCGTCGCGCTGGGCTGCAATGACAAGGGGGCGTGGCGGGATTGCCGCGAGGCGCTGGAGGCGGCGCTGGCGCGCTTCCGCTCCGAGGGCGTCGATGTCGTGATGCGTTCCTCCTGGTGGCGCTCGGCCGCCTGGCCCGACCCGGACGATCCGCCGTTTCTGAACGGCGTGGTCGTGGTCCGCACCGCCCACGATCCCCACGCCCTGATGGCCGCGCTCGGGCGTATCGAAGAAGCCTTCGGACGCCGCCGCAGCCTGGCCAACGCGCCGCGCACCCTCGATCTCGACCTGATCGCCTACGGCCGCCTGACGGGAGACCTGGACGGCCTGATCCTGCCCCATCCGCGGGCCGCGGAACGGAAGTTCGTCATGGGGCCGCTGGCCGAAATCGCTCCGGACTGGATCGAGCCGGTGAGCGGCGGGCGCGCGGCCGATCTGGCTCGCGCAGCCCCCATCGGGATCGACGCCCATCCGCAAGGGTGAGGCAAATTCTCAACAGCCGCCCGCCCATCGAACGTCGGTCAGATTTCGTAGGTTGTCAGCCGACCCAACCGGCGGTTTCACTCCGCCTGGCGTCACAGTGACGCCTGGGGGATATCCAATGATCATCTGGTCCGGCTGGGGCTTTCTCGTCGCCGTCTTCTACGTTCTCGGCTATCTGGTCGGCCTCCCCGTCGGAAGCCTGGTCTCGGACGATCCGAACACGGCTGCGGCGGTGAGCTTCATCTGCGCCGGCCTGGTGGCCGGGCTCGGCTCCTTCCTGTTCGCCCGGCAGTTTGAGAAGGGCGAGGGCCGGGCTTTCATCGACGAGGCCACCCAGCAGCGCATCGTGGTGCGCAAGCACGCCGGCTCGCTGTTCTTCGTGCCGACGCGCTACTGGGCCTATGTGGCCCCGGTGCTCGGCATCGCCCTGGCGGTGCTGATGATGACCACGCCGCCGGTCGAGCCGCTTGAGCCGGCCGCCGCCCAGGCTGAGCCTGCGGCTGCCGCGGCGCCCGCGGTCGAAACTCCGGCGGCTCCGGCCGCCTGAGACGCTTCCGGCGCGGCGGAAGGGCCCCGCCGCCGCCTCCGTCGCCTCATTCCCGCCCATGCGGCGTTGCACAATGGCGTCCGACCCTATATTTTGTGCGGTTCTCCCCCGCGCTCGAGGAAATTCATGGCCCGCGTCACTGTCGAAGATTGCATCGAGAAGGTGCCGAACCGTTTTGGTCTGGTTCTGCTGGCCGGCCACCGCGCCCGCTCCATCGCCAACGGCGCTGCGCTGACGCTCGATCGCGACAACGACAAGAACCCGGTCGTCGCCCTGCGCGAACTGGCCGAGGACACCGTCAGCCCCGACGAGCTGCAGGAAAACATCATCGTCACCCTGCAGCGGGTCGATGAGCGCACGGAAGCCGAGGACGAGGCCGAGGTCGTCGCCCTGCTGGCCGAGCCGCAGCACATGAACATGGCCGAAGCCGAGCTGATCCGGGCGCTGCAAAGCGACCGCGACGGCGGGCAGGAGGAGCGGTACTGACGGCCGAATCCGCCAAAGGTATCACCATCCTGCCGGCGCGGACCTCGCAGCCCGCGCCGTCTCTGAAAGCTGCCAATCTCAACGATCCGGAGGACGACCGTCCCCCGGCCGAGGCTCCCGAACCCTCCCGGGCCCGGGTGCTGCGGCAATTCGAGCTGGTCGAGGCGGTCAAGGCCTATGACCCGACCGCCGACGAGGCGCTGCTCAACCGCGCCTACGTCTACGCCATGCGGATGCACGGCTCGCAGAAGCGGGCGTCCGGCGACCCCTATTTCGCCCACCCCATCGAGGTGGCGGGCATCCTCACCGATTACCGGCTGGACACCGCGACCATCGTCACGGCCCTGCTGCACGACGTGGTGGAGGACACCGAGGCCACGCCGGCCGATGTCGCCGCCCTGTTCGGCGAGGAAGTCGCCGAACTGGTCGAGGGGGTGACCAAGCTCTCCAAGCTGGAGCTGACCGCCGAGCACGCCCGCCAGGCGGAGAACCTGCGCAAGTTCATCCTGGCGATCTCCAAGGACGTCCGCGTCCTGATGGTCAAGCTGGCCGACCGTCTGCACAACATGCGGACGCTGCAGTACATCAAGAGCCCGGCCAAGCGGGAGCGGATCGCCCGCGAGACCCTGGACATCTACGCCCCGCTGGCGCGCTCCAT
>NZ_DASPMM010000002.1:0-10877 GCF_035627055.1 Brevundimonas sp.
GTCTCGGCAAGGACCGCGACGATGAGTTCGCCATCCTTAACCGCAACATGACCAGCCGTCTGCGCGACCTGATCGTTGGCAAGAAGGCCGTCTCGGGTCCCAAGGGCCTGGGCCGCGGCGAGATCACCGAAGAGAAGCTGGCCGAGATCGCGCCTGGCCTGTGGTCGCAGATCGCCCTCGACGACGAGAAGGCGATGGGCGAGCTGGAGGCCCTGCGCCGTCAGTTCGACGAGGCCCGCAAGCGCCTCGACCGCCGCTTCGAAGACAAGGTCGACAAGCTGCAGCGAGGCGACGAGCTGCCTCCGGGCGTGATGAAGATGGTCAAGGTGTTCGTCGCGGTGAAGCGCAAGCTGCAGCCGGGCGACAAGATGGCCGGCCGTCACGGCAACAAGGGCGTCATCTCCAAGATCCTGCCGATCGAGGACATGCCCTTCCTGGAAGACGGCACCCACGTCGACATCGTGCTCAACCCGCTGGGCGTGCCCTCGCGGATGAACGTCGGCCAGATCTTCGAAACCCACCTGGGTTGGGCGGCCGCGGGCCTGGGCCGGCAGATTTCCGATCTGCTGGAAGCCTGGCAGCATGGCGGCCAGAAGCAGGCCCTGATCGATCACCTGCGCGACACCTACGGCGCCGACCAGGAACTCCCCGACACCGAGGAGGAACTGATCGAGCTGGCGAAGAACCTCTCGAAGGGCGTGCCCTTCGCGACCCCGGTCTTCGACGGCGCGCACATCGACGACATCGAGAACCTGCTGGAGAAGGCGGGCCTGGCGCGTTCGGGCCAGTCGATCCTGTACGACGGCCAGACCGGCGAGCAGTTCAAGCGTCCGGTCACGGTCGGCTACATCTATATGCTGAAGCTGCACCACCTGGTGGACGACAAGATCCACGCCCGCTCGATCGGCCCGTACTCGCTGGTCACCCAGCAGCCGCTGGGCGGCAAGGCGCAGTTCGGCGGACAGCGCTTCGGCGAGATGGAGGTGTGGGCGCTGGAGGCCTACGGCGCGGCCTACACCCTGCAGGAAATGCTGACGGTGAAGTCCGACGACGTGGCCGGCCGAACCAAGGTCTACGAGGCGATCGTCCGCGGCGACGACAGCTTCGAGGCGGGCATCCCCGAGAGCTTCAACGTGCTCGTCAAGGAAATGCGCTCGCTGGGCCTGAACGTGGAGCTGGAGAACAGCTGATCGACCGAACAACCCCTCCTCGCGCAAGCGGGGAGGGACGGTCTCTCGCTCTCTCCACATGAAATTACGCGGGAAGCCCCGCAGAAGGAATCAAGATGAACCAGGAAGTCCTGAACATCTTCAACCCGGTCCCGGTCACCCCGACCTTCGACCAGATCAAGATCGCCCTGGCCTCGCCGGAGAAGATCCGGTCGTGGTCGTTCGGCGAGATCAAGAAGCCGGAAACCATCAACTACCGCACGTTCAAGCCCGAGCGCGATGGCCTGTTCTGCGCCCGCATCTTTGGCCCGACCAAGGACTACGAATGCCTGTGCGGCAAGTACAAGCGCATGAAGTACAAGGGCATCATCTGCGAGAAGTGCGGCGTCGAGGTCACCCTGGCCCGCGTCCGGCGCGAGCGGATGGGCCACATCGAACTGGCCGCCCCGGTCGCCCACATCTGGTTCCTGAAGTCGCTGCCGTCGCGCATCTCGCTGATGCTCGACATGGCGCTGAAGGACGTCGAGCGCGTCCTGTATTTCGAGAACTACATCGTCACCGAGCCGGGCCTGACCCCGCTGAAGCAGAACCAGCTGCTGACGGAAGACGAGTTCTACCGCTACCAGGACGAGTTCGGCGATGACGGCTTCACCGCCGAGATCGGCGCCGAGGCCGTGCGCAATCTGTTGATCGGCATCGACCTGCACGCCGAGGCCGAGAAGCACCGCGCCGAACTGGCCGACAGCCCCTCGGAAATGAAGGCCAAGAAGGCCTCCAAGCGCCTGAAGCTGATCGAGGCCTTCCTCGAGAGCGGCAACAAGCCCGAGTGGATGATCCTGACGGTCGTGCCGGTGATCCCGCCGGAACTGCGCCCGCTGGTGCCGCTGGACGGCGGCCGCTTCGCCACCTCGGACCTGAACGACCTCTACCGCCGGGTCATCAACCGCAACAACCGCCTGAAGCGGCTGATCGAACTGCGCGCGCCCGACATCATCATCCGCAACGAAAAGCGGATGCTGCAGGAGTCGGTCGACGCCCTGTTCGACAACGGCCGCCGCGGCCGCGTCATCACCGGCGCCAACAAGCGTCCGCTGAAGTCGCTCGCCGACATGCTGAAGGGCAAGCAGGGCCGCTTCCGCCAGAACCTGCTCGGCAAGCGCGTCGACTACTCGGGCCGTTCGGTCATCACCGTGGGTCCCGAACTGAAGCTGCACGAGTGCGGCCTGCCCAAGAAGATGGCGCTGGAGCTGTTCAAGCCGTTCATCTACGCGCGCCTTGACGCCAAGGGCCTGTCGGGCACCGTCAAGCAATCCAAGCGCATGGTCGAGCGTGAGCAGCCGCAGGTGTGGGATATCCTCGACGAGGTCATCCGCGAGCACCCGGTGCTCCTGAACCGCGCCCCGACCCTGCACCGTCTGGGCATCCAGGCGTTCGAGCCGAAGCTGATCGAGGGCAAGGCCATCCGCCTGCACCCGCTGGTCTGCACCGCCTTCAACGCCGACTTCGACGGCGACCAGATGGCCGTTCACGTCCCGCTGTCGCTTGAAGCGCAGCTGGAAGCGCGCGTCCTGATGATGTCGACGAACAACATCCTGTCGCCCGCCAACGGCAAGCCGATCATCGTGCCGTCGCAGGATATCGTGCTGGGCCTGTACTACCTGTCGCTGGTCAAGGAAGGCGAGAAGGGCGAGGGCAAGCTGTTCGCCAACATGGGCGAGATCGATGCGGCGCTCGACGCCGGCGTCGTGACCCTGCACACCAAGATCAAGGCCCGCTGGACCGAGATGAACGCCGCCGGCGAAGTCATCACCAAGGTCATCGACACGACCCCGGGCCGGATGAAGCTGGGCGCCCTGCTGCCGCACAACCCGAACATCGGCTACCGCCTGCTCGAGAAGAACCTGACCAAGAAGGAGATCGGAAACCTGATCGATCAGGTCTATCGCCACTGTGGTCAGAAGGCGACGGTCATCTTCGCCGACCAGATGATGCAGCTGGGCTTCCGTGAAGCCGCCAAGGCCGGCATTTCGTTCGGCAAGGACGACATCGTCATCCCGGCCGCCAAGGCCACCCTGGTCGCCGACACCCGCACCCAGGTCGAGGAGTACGAGCAACAGTACGCCGACGGCCTGATCACCAAGGGCGAGAAGTACAACAAGGTCGTCGACGCTTGGGCCAAGGCCACGGACAAGATCGCCGATGCGATGATGGGCGAGATCGCCCAGCCCCGCGTGCTGGCCAAGGGTCAGAACCCGGACATCAACTCGGTGTTCATGATGGCCAACTCGGGCGCCCGCGGTTCGCAGGCCCAGATGAAGCAGCTGGGCGGCATGCGGGGCCTGATGGCCAAGCCGTCGGGCGAGATCATCGAGACGCCGATCATCTCGAACTTCAAGGAAGGCCTGACCGTCCTTGAGTACTTCAACTCCACCCACGGCGCCCGCAAGGGTCTGGCCGACACCGCGCTGAAAACCGCCAACTCCGGCTATCTGACGCGTCGTCTGGTCGACGTGGCGCAGGACTCGATCGTCACCGAGGACGATTGCGGCTCGACGCGGGGCATCACCCTGCGCGCCGTGGTCGAAGGCGGCGACGTGCTGGTCTCGCTGGGTCAGCGGGTCCTGGGCCGTTACGCGGCCGAGGACATCAAGGAGCCGGGCACCGACAACGTCCTGTTCCCCGCCGACACCTACCTGCAAGAGGAAGAGGTCGAGGTCATCGACGACGCCGGCGTCCAGTCGGTCAAGGTCCGCTCGGCCCTGACGTGCGAGGCCGAGGCCGGCATCTGCGCCTACTGCTACGGCCGTGACCTGGCGCGCGGCACCAACGTCAACATCGGTGAAGCGGTCGGCGTCATCGCGGCGCAGTCGATCGGCGAGCCGGGCACCCAGCTGACGATGCGGACCTTCCACATCGGCGGCACCGCCCAGGTGGCGGAAACCTCGTTCTATGAGGCGACCAACGCCGGCGTGGCGCGGATCAACGGCCCGACCGTCAAGGCGGCGCACGGCGACCTGGTGGCCATGAGCCGCAACGTCACGATCACCATCGTCGTCGACGGCAAGGACCGCGAGACCCACAAGCTGCCCTACGGCGCCCGCCTGCGGGTCACCGAGGGCGCCGAGGTCAAGCGCAGCCAGCGTCTGGCCGAGTGGGACCCCTACACCTCGCCGATCCTGACCGAAGTGGGCGGCACCATCCGCTTCGAGGACCTGGTGGAGGGCCTGTCGGTCCGCGAGGAAACCGACGAAGCTACGGGCATCGCCCAGCGCGTCGTCTCCGACTGGCGCGCCAGCCCCCGCGGCGCGGACCTGCGTCCGGCGATGGGCGTCACCAAGGGCGACGAATACGCCAAGCTGGCCTCGGGCTCCGACGCCCGATACCTGCTGCCGGTGGGCGCGGTTCTGTCCGTGAACAACGGCGACGTGGTCAAGCCGGGCGAGATCATCGCCCGCGTGCCGACCGAGGGCGCCAAGACCCGCGACATCACCGGCGGTCTGCCGCGGGTGGCCGAGCTGTTCGAGGCCCGTCGTCCCAAGGACTGCGCGGTCATCGCCGAGATGGACGGCCGCGTCGAATTCGGTCGCGACTACAAGAACAAGCGCCGCATCAAGATCACGCCCGAGCCCAATGCGGACGGCGTGCAGGGCGAGGCGGTCGAGTTCCTGATCCCGAAGGGCAAGCACATCTCCGTCCACGACGGCGATCTGATTCAGAAGGGCGACTACATCATCGACGGCAACCCGGATCCGCACGACCTGCTGCGCATCCAAGGCGTCGAGGCCCTGGCCGAGTACCTCGTCAACGAAGTGCAGGAGGTCTACCGACTGCAGGGCGTGCCGATCAACGACAAGCACATCGAGGTGATCGTTCGCCAGATGCTGCAGAAGGTCGAGATCATCGACTCGGGCGAGACCACCCTGATCCGTGGCGACACGGTCGAGGTGGCCGAGGCCGTGGCCGAGAACGCCAAGGTCGAGAAGCGCGGCGGCCGACCGGCCACGACGCAGCCGGTCCTGCTGGGCATCACCAAGGCGTCGCTGCAGACCCGCAGCTTCATCTCGGCGGCGTCCTTCCAGGAGACCACCCGCGTCCTCACCGACGCCTCGGTCAACGGCAAGAAGGACACGCTGGAAGGCCTGAAGGAGAACGTCATCGTCGGCCGGCTGATCCCGGCGGGCACCGGCGCCTATCTGCGGGCCCTGCAGAAGGTGGCCAACGAACGCGACGCCGAACTGACGTCGCAGCGGGAAGAGGCCATCGAGCCGCTCCCGGCCGACCTGGCCCTGGAGCTGGAGAACAGCGAGGGCTGATCTCCGGGTCCGACTGAACTGAAGAGAGCGGCTCCGGCGACGGGGCCGCTCTTTTCTTTTGGCCGCTTCCTGTTGAAGCTGCGGGTCCCCCCGGAGACCGCCATGACCCTGACCCCCCTTCCGTCCTTCCGCCTCGACGGCAAACGCGCCCTTGTGACCGGAGGCGGCCGCGGGATCGGCGCGGCCGGGGCGGAGGTCTTCGCCCAGGCCGGGGCGGCCGTGACCCTGTGCGGCCGCACGGCCGGCGATCTGGAGGCGCGGGTGAGCGAAATTCGGGAGGCCGGATTCGAAGCCGACGCCTTCGTGCTGGACGTCACAGACCTCGCCGCCGTCCGCCGGGAGATCGCGGCGCGCGGTCCCTTCGACATCCTGCTGAACAATGCCGGCGTGAACCGCATCCGCTCGATCGTCGAGATCACGGAAGAGGACTATGATGCGGTCCTGAACCTCAACCTGAAATCGGCTCTGTTCGTGGCCCAGGCGGTGGCGAGGGGGCTTCTGGAAGCGGGCCGGCCGGGGTCGATCATCAATGTCTCGTCGCAGATGGGCCATGTCGGCGGCGGCGGCCGGTCGCTGTACAGCGCCTCGAAATGGGGTCTCGAAGGTCTGACCCGCTGCATGGCCATCGACCTGGCTCCCCACGGCGTACGGGTGAACACGATCTGCCCGACCTTCATCGACACCGCAATGACCCGGCCGATCCTCGACACTCCCGGGACGCGCGACTTCGTGCTGAGCCGCATCAAGCTCGGGCGACTGGGCCAGATGGAAGAACTGACGGGGGCCCTCCTGCTGCTGGCGTCCGACGCCTCCACCCTGATGACGGGCGGCTCGGTGATGGTCGACGGGGGCTGGACGGCCGGTTGATCAACCCGCCCGCAGGACGGGGGCTAGGTCAATCCTCCTCGATCTCGCGGATACGGTCCCGCCGGGTGCGCACATTACTGGTCGAATCCGGGCGCAGCGACGGGTCCAGGTGCGCGCCCGCCACGCCCATGCCGAAGTTTGATCCCGGTCCGTCCTGCGGCCCGACCACGCCGACGCCGCCGGAGAGCGGGCGGCGGCGCGCCTCGTACTGGGCCAGCGCGCGGGCGCCCTCGCGCGCGAAGCGTCCGTCGCGTTCAGGATTCCCCGTGCCGCTGATCGGCGGGGCGGCCGCGGCCCGTTCGCCGAGGCGGTCGTCGCACAGGGCCCGTTCGGCCGGGGTCAGCAGGCGTGGACTGGCGCAGCCGACCGGACTTGTGCGCAGGCCCCGGCCGACCCGGTCGCCGGGGGTTTCGGGCCGGACCCGCCAGGGCGCGGTCCCGACATCGGCCGGCGGGGCGGGAGCCCCCGGAGCGGCGAGGCGTGGCGAGGGCGGGTCCTCGTCATCCTCGAGCCTCTGCAGGGGCGCGGTCCGCACGGCCGGCGCTCCGGAGTCGGGCAGGACCAGCGACGGCGCCTCCGGCCGCTCCGGCGGCGGCCGCACCCGGGCGGCCTCGCCGGGCAGCAGGGGGCGGGGCTCGATCTCGAGGTAGATGGCGTGGTCGACAGGCCCGGCCGGCGCGTCCAGACCGAAGGAGCGAAGCCCGATCAGGCCGAGCACGAGACCATGCAGGCCCACGGACACGAGCACGATCACCGGCTTTCGCCAGCGTTCGGCCCGCGACGGCCAGACAAGCCTCAGGTCCCGCATCGGCCCTCCACGTCCTCAACCGGCAGTGGAGGCTGGGAGCGTGGCGGTATTGCGGCCTGTGATTCAGCGACTGTGGGGCCCGTCGCCCTTGACCGGCTCCCCGTCCCGGCGTAGAAGCCGCCCACTTTCGAGGCGGGCGCGTCAGCGTTCATCGAGATCGTGACAATCGAACGACGGGCTGTGCCCGCCGGAACGCCCGAAGCGCGCGTTCCGGCTTTTCTGTTTGTCGCGGGCCTTGCTCGAAATCAATCCCGGGACGGCGCCGCCGGCGTTGTCCGAAAAGAAGGCTCACCGGGGCGCTCCGGCCGAAAGGCACACGCCCCCATCGATTAGAAGAGAACGAGTACTCGATGCCGACTATCAACCAGCTGATCCGCAAGCCGCGCTCGCCCAAGCCGGTCCGCAACAAGGTCCCGGCGCTCAAGGGCTGCCCGCAGCGCCGCGGCGTCTGCACCCGCGTCTACACCACGACCCCGAAGAAGCCGAACTCGGCTCTGCGTAAGGTCGCCAAGGTGCGCCTGACCACCGGCATCGAAGCCGTGTGCTACATCCCCGGCGAGGGCCACAATCTGCAGGAGCACTCGGTGGTCCTGATCCGCGGCGGCCGCGTCAAGGACTTGCCCGGCGTGCGTTACCACATCCTGCGCGGCGTGCTCGACACCCAGGGCGTCAAGGACCGCAAGCAGCGCCGTTCGCACTACGGCGCCAAGCGTCCGAAGTAAGCGAAGACCCACCAGTTTTCCCCGGCCCGTCCGGGGACCCAGAGACCGTTTCAGAAGGCCCAGCCCATGTCCCGTCGTCACCGTGCCCAGAAGCGCGAAGTTCTGCCGGATCCCAAGTTCAAGGATCTGACCGTCACCAAGTTCATGAACTACGTCATGTACGAGGGCAAAAAGGCCGTCGCCGAGAACATCGTCTACGGCGCGTTCGACATCCTGGCCGACAAGAAGAAGGACCAGGAGCCCGTCGCGACCTTCCACTCCGCGCTGGAAAACGTCGCTCCGGCGGTCGAGGTCCGCTCGCGTCGCGTCGGCGGCGCCACCTATCAGGTGCCGGTCGAGGTTCGCCCGGATCGCCGCAAGGCCCTGGCCATCCGCTGGCTGGTCAACGCCGCCCGCAAGCGCGGCGAGAACACCATGACCGAAAAGCTCGCCGCCGAGCTGCTGGACGCTTCGAACAACCGCGGCACCGCGGTCAAGAAGCGCGAAGACACCCATAAGATGGCCGAGGCCAACCGCGCCTTCAGCCACTACCGCTGGTAACGCCTTCAAGGAGCCCTCTTCGGCTCCTATCTACCGACTATCCGGCGCGGGCGGTTTGAGCTAAATCGCCCGCGCCTGCTTATCCAGACAGACGCAAGATCTCCCCGAGGGCGCGAAACGCGTCCTGAACTCACTTCAAGGCACGCTTTCATGGCCCGCACGCACAAGATCGAGGACTACCGCAACTTCGGCATCATGGCCCACATCGACGCGGGCAAGACGACGACGACCGAGCGGATCCTGTATTACACCGGCAAGTCCCACAAGATCGGCGAAGTCCACGACGGCGCCGCCACCATGGACTGGATGGACCAGGAGCAGGAGCGCGGCATCACCATCACGTCCGCCGCGACGACCGCCTTCTGGAAAGAGAAGCGCCTCAACATCATCGACACCCCCGGCCACGTGGACTTCACCATCGAGGTCGAGCGTTCGCTGCGCGTCCTCGACGGCGCCGTGACCGTGCTGGACGGCAACGCCGGCGTCGAGCCGCAGACCGAAACCGTCTGGCGCCAGGCCGACAAATACCGCGTTCCGCGCATCGTCTTCGTCAACAAGATGGACAAGATCGGGGCCGACTTCGACGCCTCGGTGCAGTCGATCCGCGACCGCCTGGGCGCCAAGGCCGTGCCGATCCAGTTCCCGATCGGCGCCGAGAGCTCGCTGTCGGGCCTGGTCGACATCGTCCGCATGAAGGCGGTGGTCTGGGACAACGACGCCCTGGGCGCCAACTTCCGCGACGAGGAAATCCCGGCTGATCTGGTCGACAAGGCCAACGCCGCCCGCCAGTACCTGATCGACAATGCGGTCGAGCTCGATGACGAGGCGATGGAAGCCTACCTCGACGGCCAGGAGCCGTCGGAAGAGACGCTGAAGAAGTGCATCCGCAAGGCCGTGCTGACCGGCGCCTTCTATCCGATCCTGTGCGGCTCGGCGTTCAAGAACAAGGGCGTCCAGACCCTGCTCGACGCCGTCGTCGACTACCTGCCGTCGCCGATCGACATCCCCCCGACCCCGGGCATCGACTTCCGCACCGAGGAGCCGGTCACCCGCAAGGCCTCGGACGACGAGCCCCTGTCGGTTCTCGCCTTCAAGATCATGGACGACCCGTTCGTCGGTTCGCTGACCTTCTGCCGCATCTATTCCGGCAAGATGGAAACCGGCATGAGCCTGCTGAACTCGAGCCGTGACAAGAAGGAGCGCGTCGGCCGCATGCTGCTGATGCACTCGAACGACCGTCAGGACATCAAGGAAGCCTACGCCGGCGACATCGTCGCCCTGGCCGGCCTCAAGGACACCCGCACCGGCGACACCCTGTGCGACCCGATCAAGTCGCCGGTCATCCTTGAGAAGATGGAATTCCCGGCCCCGGTGATCGAGATCTCGGTCGAGCCCAAGACCAAGGCCGACCAGGAGAAGCTGGGCGTCGCCCTGGCCAAGCTGGCCTCGGAGGACCCCTCGTTCACCGTCTCGACCGATCACGAGTCGGGCCAGACCATCCTCAAGGGGATGGGCGAGCTGCACCTCGACATCAAGATCGACATCCTGCGCCGCACCTACAAGGTCGACGCCACCATCGGCGCGCCGCAGGTGGCCTACCGTGAATCCCTCGGCCGCAAGGTCGACATCGACTACACGCACAAGAAGCAGACCGGCGGCACGGGCCAGTTCGCCCGCGTCATGATCACCTTCGAGCCGGGCGAGCCGGGCTCGGGCTTCGTGTTCGAGAGCGCCATCGTCGGCGGCGCCGTGCCCAAGGAATACATCCCGGGCGTTCAGAAGGGTCTGGAGTCCATCAAGGATTCGGGCCTGCTGGCCGGCTTCCCGCTGATCGACTTCAAGGCGACCCTGACGGACGGCAAATACCACGACGTCGACTCCAGCGTGCTGGCGTTCGAGATCGCGGCCCGCGCCGCCTTCCGCGAACTGAAGGAGAAGGGCGCGCCCAAGCTGCTCGAGCCGATCATGGCGGTCGAGGTCGTGACCCCGGAAGATTACCTGGGTTCGGTCATCGGCGACCTGAACGGCCGTCGCGGCATGATCCAGAGCCAGGACATGCGCGGCAACGCCACGGTGGTGAACGCCTTCGTGCCGCTGGCCAACATGTTCGGCTATGTGAACACGCTGCGCGGCATGTCGCAGGGCCGGGCGGTCTTCACCATGCAGTACGACCACTACGAGCCGGTGCCGCAGCACGTCGCCGACGAAGTCATCAAGAAGTACAGCGCTTAACCACCTTGTTCCGGCGGACATCCGTCCGCCGGAGCCCCTGAAACACTAGGACAAAGCCCCCTGTTCAGGGGACGGAGAGAAGAGAATGGCCAAGGAAAAGTTCGAACGCACCAAGCCGCACTGCAACATCGGCACGATCGGTCACGTTGACCACGGCAAGACGACGCTGACGGCGGCGATCACGATGACGCTGGCCAAGTCGGGCGGCGGCAAGGCGATGAACTAC
>NZ_DASPMM010000003.1:0-65898 GCF_035627055.1 Brevundimonas sp.
GCCGTGGCAGCCGGCCTATTCGGCTGCCTGATTGAGCTCGACGTTGAGGCCCAGGGAGCGCAGCTCCTTGACCAGCACGTTGAACGACTCGGGAATACCCGCCTCGAAGGTGTCGTCGCCGCGCACGATGGACTCGTAGACCTTCGTACGGCCGGCCACGTCGTCCGACTTCACCGTCAGCATCTCCTGCAGGGTGTAGGCGGCGCCGTACGCTTCCAGCGCCCAGACCTCCATTTCCCCGAAGCGCTGACCGCCGAACTGCGCCTTGCCGCCCAGCGGCTGCTGGGTGACCAGCGAGTACGGGCCGATGGAGCGCGCGTGGATCTTGTCGTCCACCAGGTGGTGCAGCTTCAGCATGTAGATGTAGCCGACGGTGACCGGACGCTTGAACTGCTCGCCGGTCTGACCGTCATAGACGATCGACTGGCCGGTGCGGTCTAGGCCCGCCTTCTCCAGCAGGTCCTCGATGTCGTTGATGTGCGCGCCATCGAAGACCGGCGTGGCGAAGGGCACGCCCTTCGACAGGTTCCGGGCCAGCTCGACCAGGTCCTCCTCGGAGTCCGGCAGCGGGGTGTCGGGTCCGTAGATGCTGACCAGATGGTCGACCAGCGCCTTCTTCTGTCCGCCCTGCTGCCAGGCTTCCAGCAGGCCCTGGATCTGCTTGCCGAGACCGGCCGCGGCCCAGCCCAGGTGGGTTTCGAAGATCTGGCCGATGTTCATGCGCGACGGCACGCCCAGCGGGTTCAGAACCAGGTCGACGGTGGTCCCGTCCTCCAGGTGCGGCATGTCCTCGATCGGAAGGATCTTGGAGATGACGCCCTTGTTGCCGTGACGGCCGGCCATCTTGTCGCCGGGCTGAAGCTTGCGCTTCACGGCCACGAAGACCTTGACCATCTTCATCACGCCCGGGGGCAGTTCGTCGCCGCGTTGCAGCTTCTCGACCTTGTCCTCGAAGCGGCGGTCGAGCGCCTTGCGGGCGTCCTCGAACTGCTTCTTCATGGCCTCGAGCTCGCCCATCGCCTTCTCGTCGTCGAGGGCGATCTGCCACCACAGGCCGCGCGACAGCTCGCCCAGCTTCTCTTCGGTGACGGTCCCGCGGCCCAGGCCCTTCGGACCCGAGGTGGCGTTCTTGCCGATCAGCAGAGGCTTCAGGCGGCCGTAGACGTTGCGCTCCAGAATCTTGAGCTCGTCGTCGCGGTCCTTGCCGAGGCGTTCGATCTCGGCGCGCTCGATGGCGACGGCGCGTTCGTCTTTGTCGACGCCGTGGCGGTTGAAGACTCGCACATCGACGATGGTGCCGGCGACGCCGGGCGGCAGGCGCAGGCTGGTGTCGCGGACGTCCGAAGCCTTCTCGCCGAAGATGGCGCGCAGCAGCTTCTCTTCAGGCGTCATCGGGCTTTCGCCCTTCGGCGTGACCTTGCCGCACAGGATGTCGCCCGGCTGGACTTCGGCGCCGATCGCCACGATGCCGGCCTCGTCGAGGTTGCGCAGGGCTTCCTCGCCGACGTTCGGAATGTCGCGCGTGATCTCTTCCGGGCCCAGCTTGGTGTCGCGGGCCATGACCTCGAACTCCTCAATGTGGATCGAGGTGAAGACGTCGTCGCGCACGATGCGCTCGGAGATCAGGATCGAGTCTTCGAAGTTGTAGCCGTTCCACGGCATGAAGGCGACGAGGGCGTTGCGGCCCAGCGCCAGTTCGCCCAGGTCCGTCGACGGGCCGTCGGCGATCACGTCGCCGGTCTTCACTTCATCGCCCACGCGCACGATCGGGCGCTGGTTGATGCAGGTCGACTGGTTGGAACGCTGGAACTTGGACAGGCGGTAGATGTCGACGCCCGAACGGCTGGCGTCCTGCTCGTTGGTGGCGCGCACGACGATGCGGGTGCCGTCGATCTGCTCGACGACGCCATCACGACGGGCGACCACGACGGCGCCGGAGTCCACGGCCACGACCGCTTCCATGCCGGTGCCGACCAGCGGCGCGTCCGACTGCACCAGCGGCACGGCCTGACGCTGCATGTTGGCGCCCATCAGCGCGCGGTTGGCGTCGTCGTTTTCCAGGAACGGGATCAGGGCGGCGGCGACCGAAACGACCTGCTTCGGCGACACGTCCATCATGTCGACGTCGGCCTTGGTCAGCAGCTGGGAGTCGCCGTTGATCCGGCCGGGGACGAGGTCCTCGACGATCTCGCCGTTCTTCAGCTCGATGTTGGCCTGGGCGATGGTGTATTTCGCCTCTTCCATGGCCGAGATGTAAACCACCTCGTCCGTGGCCTTGCCGTCCTTCACGCGCCGGTACGGGCTCTCGATGAAGCCGTACTTGTTGACCCGGGCGTGGGTGGCCAGCGAGTTGATCAGGCCGATATTCGGACCTTCCGGCGTCTCGATCGGGCAGATGCGGCCGTAGTGGGTCGGGTGCACGTCGCGGACTTCGAAGCCGGCCCGCTCACGCGTCAGACCGCCCGGGCCAAGCGCCGACAGGCGGCGCTTGTGGGTGATCTCGGACAGCGGGTTGGTCTGGTCCATGAACTGCGACAGCTGCGACGAACCGAAGAACTCGCGCACGGCCGCGGCGGCCGGCTTGGCGTTGATCAGGTCGTGCGGCATGACCGTGTCGATATCGACCGAGGACATGCGCTCCTTGATGGCGCGCTCCATCCGCAGCAGGCCGACGCGGTACTGGTTCTCCAGCAGTTCGCCGACAGAACGGACGCGGCGGTTGCCGAGGTTGTCGATGTCGTCGATTTCGCCCTGGCCGTCCTTCAGGCCGACGAGGATCTGCAGCACCTTCAGCACGTCTTCCTTGCGGAGCACGCGGATCTCGTCCGAGACCTCGGGCGTCTCCAGACGCATGTTCATCTTGACCCGGCCGACGGCCGACAGGTCGTAGCGCTCGCTGTCAAAGAACAGCGAGTTGAACATGGCTTCGGCGGCTTCCGGGGTCGGCGGCTCGCCCGGGCGCATGACGCGGTAGACGTCGAACAGCGCGTCCTCGCGGCCGGTGTTCTTGTCGATGCGCAGGGTGTTTCGCATGTAGGCGCCGACCGTGACGTGGTCGATGTCCAGCACGTCGATGGTGGTGAAGCCGTGGCTCTCCAGCAGCTCGATGGTCGGCTGGTCCAGCTCGTCGCCGGCCTCGGCGTAGATCTCGCCGGTCTCGTAGTTGACGGCGTCCGCGGCCAGATACTTGCCCAGCAGGGCGTCGGCGGCCAGCGACAGCGAACTCGTGGTGTCGCCCAGCTTCTTGGCCTGGCGGGCGCTGATCTTGGTCCCGGCGGCGGCGATCACTTCACCGGTGTCGGCGTCGACCAGGTCGAACTCCGGCTTCACCCCGCGCCAGCGCTCGGCCTTGTACGGCGTGACCCAGCCTTCGCCGCGCTTCTCGTAGGGCACGGTCTCGTAGAAGGTCTTGAGGATTTCCTCGCCGTCCATGCCCAGACCCATCAGGAAGGTCGTGGCCGGCAGCTTCCGGCGGCGGTCGATGCGGACGTAGACGATGTCCTTGGCGTCGAACTCGAAGTCGAGCCACGAGCCGCGGTACGGGATCACGCGGGCGGCGAACAGCAGCTTGCCCGAGCTGTGCGTCTTGCCCTTGTCGTGGTCGAAGAAGACGCCCGGCGAGCGGTGCATCTGCGAGACGATGACCCGCTCGGTCCCGTTGACGATGAAGGTGCCCTTGTCGGTCATGAGCGGGATGTCGCCCATGTAGACGTCCTGCTCCTTGATGTCCTTGACCGAGCGCGCGCCCGTCTCCTCGTCCGATTCAAAGACGATCAGGCGCAGCTTGACCTTCAGCGGCGCGGCATAGGTCATGTCGCGCTGGATGCATTCCTCGACGTCGTACTTCGGGTCCTCGAACTCGTACGACACGTATTCCAGGATGGCGCGCTCGTTGAAGTCCTTGATCGGGAAGACCGACTTGAACACCGCCTCGATGCCCTGGTCCTTGCGCGGGCCCGAGCGGACCTCGCGCTGCAGGAACTGCTCGTAGGAGGCGCGCTGAACCTCGATCAGGTTCGGCATCTGCACCGCTTCCGGGATACGCCCGAAGGAGTGGCGGATGCGCTTCTTGCCGGTGAACGAGGTGGCGGTGAGGAACTGACCGTTGACGGTGAGTTCCGCTTTGGACTTGGCCATTCTGTCTTCCCAATGCGGCGGGCCGGGCAGCCCGCTCAATGCAGCAGCCACGGCTCCGCCATTCCGGCGACCCGTGACCATCGGTTTCGGCGTCCACCCTCGGGCCTTGCGGTCCCAGGACACCTGAAATGTAGGGCTCCCTTGGGGAGGAGCGCGCCTTCGCACCGGTCGGAGGGCGACAAACCGGGCCTCGGCGCTTTCGCGCGTATCTCTTACGGAGTTAGCGGAACGCGCTGATATACTCGCTTTGACGGCGAAATAAAGACCGCCGGCCTCCTTTTTCGGCGGTGCGCGCGAAGCAGCCCCTTCCGCCGGGCCATTGCTTTGCAACGACAGGGAAAATAGCGTCGCCGCATGACACGTATCACGCTCGCGGCCGCCGCCGCCCTGACCCTTTCCGCCTGCGCCTCGGCGGGGCCGAATCCCTATGACTTCTCCGGCTCGTCGACGCAGGAGAACTGGAACGCCGGCAACGCCGCCTACCTGGCGTGGAACGCCGAATACGGCCGTGGCTGGACCACCACCGCCTCGGGCCTGCAGTACCGTCGCGTCGGATCGGCCCGTCCCGAGGGCCGCCAGCCCGCCTCGACCGACACGGTCAAGGTCCACTATCGCGGGACCTTCGTCGACGGGCGCGAGTTCGACAGCTCCTACGCCCGCAACGAGCCGGCCGAATTCCCCCTGAACCGGGTCATCAAGGGCTGGACCGAGGGCGTCGGCCTGATGCGCGAGGGCGAGACGTTCGAGTTCGTCATCCCCGCCTCGCTCGGCTACGGCGAGCGCTGGATCGGCGGCGACGAACTGCCGCCGAACTCGACCCTGCTGTTCACCGTCGAGCTGCTCGAGGTGAAGCCCGCCGCCTGACAAACCGCGACGGACACGATCGCCGGCGGCGTTGAACAGGTCTGCGCCTGCGCGTGCGGAACCGTGAAGATGACAGCGATTTAATCCGGCGAGCCGCCGCCGCGCTCTAGCTTGCCGCCGAACCTCATTGACCGAGAGCCTCCGATGATGCGTCCCGCCCGTCTGTTCGCCTCCGCCTGCGCCGCCGCGCTGCTGCTTGGTTCCGCTCCGGCGCTGGCCCAGGTCGCGACGCCGGCGCTGGACCGCGCGCTGGCGCCGATTCCCGCCCCGCGTGACGCCCCCTACCCCGGCGTGATCACGCTGGAGATGGACGCCACGGACATCGACCGCCGCATCGTCGCGGTGAAACAGACCATCCCGGTCGCCGCGCCGGGGCCGCTGATCCTGCTCTATCCGCAGTGGATCCCCGGCAATCACGGCCCGGTCGGGCCGGTGGACGATATCGGCGACCTTCAGATCACCGCCAACGGCCAACCCCTGCGCTGGGTGCGCAACACGGTCCACACCAACGGCTTCCAGGTCGATGTGCCCGCCGGCGTCAGCACGCTCGAGGTCTCGTTCAAATGGCTGACCCCGATCGAGGGCAGCCAAGGCCGCATCGTCATCACCGACGAGATGCTGAACATCCAGTGGGAGAAGGCCCTGCTCTATCCGGCGGGCTACTATTCCAGCCAGATCACCTTCCGCCCGACCCTGCGCCTGCCCGCCGGCTGGCAGTACGGCACGGCCCTGGACACCGAGAGCTTCCAGAACGGGCTGGCCACCTTCGCCCCGATCACGCTCGAGCATTTCGCAGACAGCCCGGTGTTCGCGGGCAAGCATTACCGCCAGATCGACCTCGATCCGGGCGGCCGCTCGCCCGTGCGGCTGAACATCGTCGCCGACGACGCCGACATGCTGGCCGCCACCGACGAACACATCGAGCTGCACCGCAACCTGGTCGACCAGGCGGACCGGCTCTACGGCGCGCGGCACTATAATCACTACGACTTCCTGCTGGCGGTGAGCGATAAGCTGGGCGGCATTGGGCTGGAGCATCACCGCTCGTCCGAGAACAGCGTCGACACCGACTATTTCACCGACCGGACCGGCACGATCGCCGACCGTGACCTGCTGGGTCACGAATACACCCACTCCTGGAACGGCAAGTGGCGGCGCCCCGCCGACCAGCTGACGCCCAACCTGAACGAGCCGCTGCAGAACTCCCTGCTGTGGGTCTATGAGGGTCAGACCCAGTACTGGGGCCTGGTGCTGACCGCGCGCGCCGGCCTGATGACGAAACAGCAGGCGCTGGATGTCTTCGCCAACACCGCCGCGACCTACGCCGAGGACAATCCGGCCCGGACCTGGCGCGCCATGCAGGACACCACCAACGACCCGATCATCGCCCAGCGCCGTCCCCAGCCGTGGACCAGCTTCCAGCGCAGCGAGGACTACTACCGCGAAGGCGCGATGATCTGGCTGGACGCCGACACCCTGATCCGCGAGCGCAGCGGCGGCCGCAAGTCGCTGGACGACTTCGCCCGGGCCTTCTTCGGCGTCGAGGACGGCAATTGGGATCCCGCGCCCTATACCTTCGACGACGTCGCCGGGACGCTGAACGGCGTGCAGGCCGGCGACTGGGCCGACTTCCTGCGCACCCGCCTCGACGCGGTGGGCCCGAACGCCCCGACCCCCAACGGCGGCATCGAGCGCGGCGGCTACCGTCTGGTCTGGCGCGAGACGCCCAACGACTATTCCAAGGCCCTCAACACCGAGCTGGGCCGGGTCGATTTCCAGTATTCGCTGGGCCTTTCATTGAACGGGACCAACCGAGTCACCGCCGTGCGATGGGGCTCGCCCGCCTTCGAAGCCGGCCTGACCTCGGGCTGGGACGTCGTCGCCGTCAACGGCCGCGCCGCCAGCGCCGACGCCATCTCCGAGGCGATCACCGCCTCCAAGGGCAATACGACGCCGATCGAGATGATGCTGAAGAAGGGCGACCGCTTCCGCACCATCCGCTTCGACTACCACGACGGCCTGCGCTACCCGCATCTGGAGCGGATCGAGGGCACGCCCGACCGGCTGGGAGACATCCTGGCCCCGCGCCGCCGCTGATCGAGAGAGACCCGACCGATGCTCAAATCCGCCGCTGTCGCCCTCCTGCTGGCCTCCGCCTCGGCGCCCGCGCTGGCCCAGGTTCCCGCCTCCCAGGCCCAGACGCCGCTGCCCGCCCCCAGCAGTCTGCCGCACGCCCTGCCGCCGATCCCGGCGCCGCAGGACCGCGACTATCGCGGCGTGATCGCCATCCACGCCGACCTGACCGACCTCGACCACAAGGTCGTGCGGGTGCGCCAGACGATTCCGGTCAGCGCCGGTCACCTGGTGCTGCAGTATCCGAAATTCCTGCCGGGCAACCATGCCGACACCGGGCCGATCCAGCTGGTCTCGGGCGTCACCGTCACCGGCGGCGGACAGCGCATCGAGTGGGTGCGCGACACGGTCGATCCCTACGCCTTCCACCTCGACGTCCCGGCCGGCGTGACCTCGATCGAGGTCCGGTTCGAGTGGCTGACCCAGCCCGACGCCTCCAACTGGCGCGTCACCATGACGCCCGAGATCGTCAACCTGCAGTGGGAGAAGGCCCTGCTCTATCCGGCGGGCTACAACCACAGCCGGATCACCTTTGCGCCATCAGTGACCCTGCCGGCGGGCTGGCAGTACGGCACCGCCCTGACCACGACCGGACGCCAGGGGGATGTGGCGACATTCGAGCCCATCTCGCTGGAGCACCTGGCCGACAGCCCGATGTTCGCAGGCAAGCACTACCGGCGCATTGATCTCGACCCCGGCGGCCGCTCGCCGGTGCACCTGAGCCTCGTCGCCGACACGGCCGCGGGACTGGCGGCGACCGACGAGCAGATCGCCAGGTTCCGCAGCCTCGTGGACCAGACAGACTACCTCTACGGCGCGCGCCACTACGACCGCTACGAATTCCTGCTGGCCGCCACCGACAAGCTGGGCGGGATCGGGCTGGAGCATCACCGGTCGTCCGAGAACACCGCCCCGGCGACCTTCTTCACCGACGGCATGAAGAGCTTCGGCACCCTCGCCCTGCTGCCGCACGAGTTCACCCATAGCTGGAACGGCAAATTCCGTCGGCCGGCCGACGAATACGTGCCCAATTTCAACGTCCCGACCCAGAACACCCTGATGTGGGTCTACGAGGGCCAGACGGAGTACTGGGGCGAGGTGCTGACCGCCCGCTCGGGGTTGGCGACCAAGGAAGAGCAGCTGGCGACCATCGCGGAGGTCGCCGCCTTCTACGAGAACCAGCCGGGCCGCGAGTGGCGCGCCCTGCAGGACACCAGCAACCACAACCTTCTGGGCTATCGCATGCCCAATCCGTGGCCGTCATGGATGCGCGGGACGGGCGACTATTATCGCGAGGCCCTGCTGATCTGGCTGGACGCCGACACCCTGATCCGCGAGCGCACCAACGGCCGCAAATCGCTGGACGACTTCGCCAGGGCCTTCTTCGGCATCGAGGACGGGGTCTGGGAGGCGCATCCCTACACCTTCGACGATCTGGTGGCGGCGCTGAACGGCGTCTACGAACACGACTGGGCGACCTTCCTGCGCACCCGGCTCGACGCCGTCGGACCGGGCGCCGGGGCGCCGCTCGACGGCATCGCCCGCGGCGGCTATCGCCTGACCTATGTCGACAGCCTGACGCCGGCCGAGAAACGGGCGCAGGGGGGCTGGGCCAATGACTTCCAGTATTCCCTGGGCTTCTCGCTCGGCTCGGGCAACCGCATCACCGGCGTCCGCTGGGGCGGCCCCGCCTATCAGCAGGGACTCGGCGCCGGCTGGGAGCTCGTCGCGATCGGCGAGCAGACCGCCTCGGCCGAACGGCTGCGCGAGGCGGTGACGGCGGCGAAGGGGGGCGGCGAGCCGATCGTGCTGATCGTCAGGCGCGGCGACGAGTTCCGCACCCTCAGCTTCGACTACCACGACGGGCTGCGCTATCCGCGCCTGGTTCGGGTGGAGGGCACGCCGGACCGGCTGGGCGACATCCTCACGCCGCGCCGGCGCTAGGTCCCAGCGCCCGCCGCACATAGCCAAGGGTCAGCAGCGCGGCGAGAAGGGCCGCCAGACCGAGCGCGCCTCGTCCGATCCACAGCTGGGCCTCCGCCCAGCCCGGCGCGATCAACAGGGCCAGGCCGAGGAACTGCAGGGCGACCTTGGCCTTTTCGGCGGGCGTGACCCGGATGCCGAGGCCGGCGAAGGTCTCGTTGAGTCCGGCGACGGCGAGATCGCGCACGACCAGCACGAGCCCGGCCGCGGCCCAGCCGCCCGGCAGACGGCCGGCGGCGATCAGCCCGGCCACCGCTGCGAGGGTCAGCAGCCGGTCAGCGACGAGGTCGAGGAAGGCGCCGAAGGCTGAACCCAGACCCAGGCGCCGGGCCAGCCAGCCGTCCGCGATGTCGCTGGCCCCCGCGAGCAGGAACAGGGCGAGCGCCGCGCCCCGGCTCGCCTCGCCGCCGTGGGCGACGAGGACGTAGAGCGGCACGAGGGCCAGCAGCCGGACGCCGGTGATCAGGTTGGGCAGCATCCGCCCATGCTGCCGCAATCCGCCGGCAAAAGAAAACGGGCCGGGGAGCGATCCCCGGCCCGTTCGACGAACGTCCCGAAGGACCGTTCGTGCTTACTTGACCTGCACCTTGGCGCCGGCTTCCGTCAGCTTCTTGGCGACTTCGTCGGCGATCTGCTTCGAGACGTTCTCGACGACGTTCTGCGGAGCGCCTTCGACCAGGTCCTTGGCTTCCTTCAGGCCGAGGTCCGAACGGACGCCGCGGACTTCCTTGATGACGTTGATCTTCTTGTCGCCGCCGTCCAGCAGGACGACGGTGAACTCGGTCTGCTCTTCAGCCGCTTCGGCCGGAGCGGCGCCGCCGCCGCCGGCGCCCGGCATGGCCATGGCCACCGGAGCAGCGGCGCTGACGCCCCACTTTTCTTCCAGCAGCTTGGACAGTTCGGCGGCTTCCAGAACGGTCAGCTTCGACAGGTCTTCAACGATTTTGGCGAGATCGGCCATGGTGTGTTTCCTTCGGAGGATTGGGTTTCAGTAGAGAGTTTGCAGAGATGAAAGAGGCGGGTCCGCTTACGCGGCGTCCTTCGTGGCGTAGGCGTTGAACACCCGGGCCAGTTGGCCGGCCGGGGCTTGCACGACGCCGGCGATCTTGGTCGCGGGGGCGTTGAGCAGGCCGAGCAGCGAGGCGCGGATCTGATCCAGCGACGGCAGCTTGGACAGGGTGTCCACGCCTTTCGCGTCCAGAACCTTCTCACCCATGAAGCCGCCCAGGACGACGAACTTGTCGTTGGCCTTGGCGTATTCGGCGGTGATCTTGGCGGCCGTCACCGCGTCGTTGGCGTAGGCGATGCCCACGGGACCCTTGAACAGGCCGTGGTAGTCGCTGCCTTCGTCGGCTTCGAGCGCCTTGAGCGCCAGGCGGTTCTTGACCACCTTGAACGTGCCGCCTTCCTTGCGGAGGCGTCCACGCAGGTCTTCCATGTCCGCAACGGTCAGACCCAGGTTGTGGGTCACGACCACGGCGCCCGCGTCGGCGAAAACGCCCTTGAGCGTCTCGATCGACTCGGCTTTTTGAGCGCGGTCCATTGCGGTCTCCAGTCTGGTATTCGCCGCCGGGCTTATTCCCGACGACGGATTTGGCCAAAGCGCCGCGCATCGCTGCGAAGCGTTCAGGCCGGTCGTATTGTCCGAAGGAAGCTCAGACCCCGACGTCCGGTTTTCGGATCGTCTGGCTCGTCTGCATCCCCATCTCCCCACGGCGCCAGAGGGCTCTCTGGCATTTACGGCCTGGGTGACCCCCACGCCCCGAAGTTCTCGGACAGGACCGCCGCGGCGAAAAGCTGCGACGGAGAAGGCGCGCTCTATACACGGACGGGCGCAGAACTCAAGCGCCCGCCCGTCCTGGACGGCGTCTGCACGAGAAATCCTCAAGACGCGCAGGTCGAATATGGTGCAGGTTGGGCCCGCATGCGGGGGGAGACCGAATGACCGACGCCATCGAGGCCACCGGACGGGACAGCCTGGGACGCGCCGGTTCGCCATATGTGATCTGGATCCGCCTCGCCCTCGGCCTGGTCCAGGGCGCGGCCCTGTGGTGGCTGTACCATTCTGCGGAAGCGTTCTCCTGGCTGTGCGACGACGTGCGGCCCGGCGCCTGTCCCACCGCCGTTTGGCCCGCCACCGTCCCTGAACTCTTCGGCCCCCTGGCGATGATCCTCGTCATGGTCCCCGTCCTGATGCTGGCCGGGGTCGGCCGCATGAGACCCCTGACCCTGGCGTTGTGGGCGGTTGCCGCCGCAGCTCTCCTCGCCCTGCTCGGCTGGCACGGCGTCGCCGCCCAGTCGATCACCGAATACGGCCTCCGCAGCCGACCGCCCTTCCTGCCATGGCCCATGCCCCTGTTCGCGGCGACCGCCCTGTTCATCGCCCATCATCTCGTCCTGCCCGCCGACATGGAGCGGAAGTGGATCGCCGCCTTCCCGACCTATTTCGACACGGCCTGGAAGGCCGGTGTCCAACTGGCCCTGTCGATCGGCTTCACCGGCGCCTTCTGGCTGCTGCTCTTCCTCGGTTCGGCCCTGTTCCACATCATCGGACTGGATTTCCTGCAGGACCTGCTCGGCGAGGAATGGTTCTCCATCCCGATCACGACGCTCGTCTTCGCGACCGCCGTTCACCTGACTGACGTGCGCGACGGGCTGATCCGCGGGGTGCGCAGCGTCGTGCTGATGCTGCTGTCATGGCTGCTGCTGCTGATGACGGTGCTGGCCGCCGGTTTCCTCGCCGCCCTGCCCTTCACCGGCTTGCAGGGCCTGTGGGAGACGGGCAGCGCCACCGCCCTCGTCCTGTCGGCCGCCGCGGCCCTGATCATCCTCATCAACACCGCCTATCAGGACGGGCGGGCCGACAACCTGCCGCCGGCGATCCTGCGCGCGGCGGTCCGCGTCGCCGCCGTCCTGCTGAGCCCGCTGGTCGTGATCGCCTTCTGGGGCCTGGCGCTGCGCATCGGGCAGCACGGCCTGACGCCCGACCGCATCATCGCCTTCGCCTGCGCCGTGGTCGGCGCCGCCTACGCCGTCGGCTACGGTTTCGCCGCCCTCAGCCCCTTCTGGCGCAAGGGCGCCGGCTGGATGCAGCCGCTGGAGCGCACCAACGTCTGGACCGCCGTGTTGGAGGTCGCGGTCATCCTCGCCCTGTTCAGCCCCATAGCGGACCCGGCCCGCCTTTCCGTCGCCGACCAGACGGCCCGGCTGGAGCGGGGCGCGGTGACGCCGGACAAGTTCGACTACGCCTTCCTGCGCTTTGAGAGCGGAAAGGCCGGCGAGGCGGCGCTGGAGCGGCTGACCCGCTCGCGGAACGCCGAAATAGCCCGCCGGGCCAGGGACGCCAAGGCCGTCAGCAACCGGTGGGAAGCGCGTCGGACGGCTCGCGAGGCGGCCTTCCGGCCCGTGGTCGAAGTCTGGCCCGCCGGCAGCGCCCTGCCGCGCCGCTTCCTCGGCAGCGACTCTCAGGACAACGACATTTTCGCCTGCCGCCAACCGGGCGACTGCGTCGCGACTGTCCGGGACTGGAACGGCGATGGCGTGGCCGAGGTCCTCGTGGCCCGGCGGATGAACCTCAGCATTCACCAGCAGCACGCGGACGGTAGCTGGCGACGGACTGGAACGTACTGGCTCGGCGCCTGCCAGGGCCGTCAGCCGACGGACGCCCGCGAGGCGCTGAAGGCGGGGCGTCTGTCGCCCCGCGCCGCCCTCTGGCCTGATCTCGCCATCGGAGCGAATGCAGCGCGGTTCCGGTTCCAGGAAGAGGGCGTCGACTGTGATGCGGCGGCCGAAGCGGTTCCGGCGGCGGCCGCGCCGGCCCGTTAACCCTCCACTCACCCTGCCCCCCAACCCGATCTTCACCTTGTGAGGGTTAAAACGTCCCGGAATGAGCCAGTCCCGCTGCAACGAGGACCGGCCCCTGACGTGATGATGAAGGGTGACCTGCGATGAGCCGCACCGTACTCGTGGTCGACGACGATCCGACGCAGCGCCGCCTGGCGCAGGCGGTGCTGGAGCGCGAAGGCTATGCCGTGGTCCACGCTGAATCCGGCGGCGAGGCGATCGATCGCCTGACCAAGGGCGGCGGCGCGGACGTCGTCCTGCTGGACATGGTCATGCCCGGCATGAGCGGCATGGAGGCCCTGGCCGAGATCCGCACCGCCGGCGTCGCCACCCCCGTCATCGTCCTGACCGCCTCGGGCGGGGTCGACGCGGTGGTCAAGGCCATGCAGGCCGGGGCCCAGGACTTCTTCGTCAAGCCGGTCTCGGCCGAGCGCCTGCTGGTCGGGGTGCGCAACGCCCTGCAGCTGACCCAGCTGACCGCCGAGGTCGGGCGGCTGAAGAAACACGTCGCCGGCCGCACCTCGTTCGACGATCTGGTCGGGCAGAGCGCGCCGATGCGCATGGTCCGCTCGCTGGGCTTGCGCGCCGCCAAATCCGGCATTCCGGTGCTGATCACCGGCGAGAGCGGCGTCGGCAAGGAAGTCATCGCCCGCGCCCTGCACGGGGCCTCCGACCGCAGCGGCAAGCCGTTCGTGGCCGTCAACTGCGGCGCCCTGCCCGCCAATCTGGTCGAGTCGATCCTGTTCGGCCACGAGAAAGGCAGCTTCACCGGGGCCAGCGACAAGCATCTGGGCAAGTTCGCCGAGGCCAACGGCGGCACCCTGTTCCTCGACGAGATCGGCGAACTGCCGCTGGACATGCAGGTCAAGCTGCTGCGCGCGCTGCAGGAAGGCGAGATCGACCCGGTGGGCTCCAAACGGTCGGTCAAGGTCGACGTGCGGATCGTGTCGGCGACCAACCGCGACCTGGCCGAACAGGTCCGCGAGGGCCGTTTCCGCGAGGACCTGTTCTACCGCCTCAACGTCTTCCCGCTCGAGGCCCCGGCCCTGCGCGAGCGGCGCGAGGACATCCCGGCCCTGGTCGACCACTTCATCGCCCGCTTCAACGTCGAGGAGGGCAAGCGCGTCGCCGGGTGCGCGCCCGAGACCCTGGCCCTGCTGTCGGCCTTCGACTGGCCCGGCAATGTGCGCCAGCTGGAGAACGCCATCTATCGGGCCATCGTCCTGTCCGACTCGCCCTTCCTGCAACCGCACGACTTCCCGGCCATCTCCGGCCTCGCCGCCCCCTTCCTGCCGGCCGAGCACGGAACCGGCGAGGCGGCTGCGTTGGCTGCGGCCCCCGCCAACGACGGCGTCGGCCTGCCGCCCCTTCCGGATGTGCCGATCCGCATCCTCGACGAGCGCGGCCACCTGCGCACCCTCGAGGAAATCGAGCGCGACCTGATCCAGCACGCCATCGAGGTCTACGCCGGCCACATGTCGGAGATCGCGCGCCGCCTCGGCATCGGCCGCTCGACCCTGTACCGCAAGGTCCGCGAACAGGGGCTGGAAGGCGCGCTCAGGGACGCCGGCTAGAGCCGGGGCGGCGACGCCTCCGGAATGCCCGCAGCCTGAACGAAAGTTCATGACCGCCCGCTGGAGGGGCGTGCGACAGGAACCCCGGCCGCAACTTCCGGTTTCGTCCTTGAAACACGACGGAAATACGGGCGCGGCACGTTCAATGCCGTTGTCCCCTCCTCCCGGAACACCGCCCTATGCTGCTCGTCACCACCGCCCTGTCCGGCCTCATGGCCGGCGCGATCCAGACCGCGCCCCAGGCCGCTCCGCCGCCACAGCAGCCGCCGGCCGCCCAGGAAGCGCCCGCCTCCGATCCGCAGGACCAGGACCCTGCGCCGGCGCCGACAGGCGCGAGCACAGAGGGAGCCATCGACCTGGGCACGGTCAGCATCACCGGCGCACGCCCGCGCGGCAGCGTCGACAGCGACATCCCTCCGGACCTGACCCTCAGCGCCGAAGAAATCCAGACCTACGGCGCCTCCAGCATCGCCGAGCTCCTGACCTATCTGGAGCCGGTCACCCGCAGTTCGCGCGGCTCCGGCGGCCAGCCGGTGATGCTGGTCAACGGCCGGCGCATCTCGGGCTTTCGCGAAATCCGCAACCTGCCGCCCGAAGCCATCGAACGGGTCGACATCCTCCCGGAGGAAGTCGCCCTCGAATACGGCTACCGCGCCGACCAGCGGGTCGTGAACTTCGTGCTGAAATCGAACTTCCGCTCGATCACCACCCAGGTGGAAGGCCGCGTTCCGACCGCCGGCGGCCGCACCACCACCGGGCTGGACGCCAATGTTCTGCGCATCTCCGGCGCCCAGCGCTGGTCGATGGAGCTGGAATACGACCAGTCCACCCCGCTGTTCGAGAGCGAGCGCGACCTGAACCGCGCCGCGGGGTCCACGCCGTTCGATCTGACCGGCAACGTCTCCGGCGCGCTCATTCCGGGCGCGGCCGCCCCGGACTATTGGGCGGAGATTGATCCGGCGCTGTCCGGCCTGGTCGGCGAAACCGCTCGCGTCGCCCCGGTTCCGACCGCCGGCTTCACGCTCAATGACTTCGCCGCCGCCTACGGCGAGCCCCGCACCGGCGACCTCAGCGCCTATCGCACCCTGATGTCCGCGACCGAAAGCGCCTCCGTCGGCGGCACGATCAAACACGACCTGAACGGCACGACCCAGATCACCTTCAGCGGCAGTCTCGAGGACAGCAACAACCGCAGCTTCAACGGCCTGCCCGGCGTGGTCCTGACCCTGCCCGACGGCAATCCGTTCTCGCCGTTCGCCGATGACGTCTTCGTCTATCGCTACATCGACGACGCCGGCGCGCTCGGCCGAGAGACCGACACCCTGACCGCGAGCGCCGGGGTCCTGCTCGACGGCTTCCTCGGCGAGGACTGGCGCTGGACCCTGTCCGGCAACTACGACCGGGTCGAGACCGACACGGTCACCGGCCGGGGCTACAACGCCGCGCCGTTCCAGATGCGCCTCGACGCCGGCGATCCGACGGCGAGTCCCTTCGCCCCGCTGACGCCCGCCGACTTCACCCTGACCCCGAACGACACGGCCAATTCGGTGTCCGAGGTGCTGTCGACGGAACTGGTGCTGAACGGCGACCTGTGGGAGCTGCCCGCCGGCGACGTCTCCTCGACGATCAAGTTCGGCGCCGACACCCGTTCGCTGGAGTCGACCAGTTTCCGCTCCGGCGTGACCACCGAGCGCTCCCAGTCCCGCGACCGCTTCAACGGGCAGGCCAACTTCAGCGTCCCCATCGCCAGCACCCGCAATGGGGTCCTTCCGCTGCTCGGCGACATGTCGCTCAACTCCAACGCCGGCTACGAGGACCTGTCGGACTTCGGCGGCCTGACCAGCCTCGGGGCCGGCCTCAACTGGACGCCGATCGAGCAGGTGTCCTTCCTGGTCAGCTACACCGACGAGCAGGGCGCCCCGACGATCGGCCAGCTCAACGATCCGGTGATCTCGACCCCCAATGTGCCGGTCTTCGACTTCGCCACCGGCGACACGGTGCTGGTCAGTCGCGTCGACGGCGGCAATCCGAACCTCGACGCGGAGAACCGCTTCGTCTGGAAGGCCGGAATCACGCTGCAGCCCTTCAAGGACGAGGACCTGAGGATCAGCTCGACCTGGACCCGCAACACCACCGACAACGCGATCAACAGCTTCCCGACCATCACCTCCGAACTGGAAGCCGCCCTGCCCGGTCGCTTCACACGCGATCCGGCCGGCAATCTGGTCTCGATCGACGCGCGGCCGCTGAATTTCGCCCATGCCGAGCGTGAGGACATTCGCACCGGCTTCAACTTCTCCAAGGCCTTCGGCACGCCGACGGAGCCCGCGCCCGATGCGGCCGGTCGATCCGGCGCCGGCGGGCCGGTGGTCGTGCGCAGCGAGGGTCCGGGTGGCGGCGACCGTCCCCGGGGCGAGCGCGGCGGCGGCGAGGGCCCGCAGGTGGTCCGCATGGGCGGCGGCGGCGGCGGTCGGGGACGCGGCCGTGGAATGCAGCCGGGTCAGGGCCGCTTCATGCTCTCGGTGTATCACACCTACCGCGTGCGGGATGAAATCCTGATCGCCGACGGCCTGCCGATCCTCGACCTGCTCGACGGGGCGGCGACCTCCAGCCGCGGCGGCAGCCCGCGCCACGAAATCCAGGCCCAGATGGGGGTGTTCAAGAGCGGCATGGGGGCGTTCCTCAACGCCAACTGGCGCGACGGGACCCGCATAGACGGCGGCTCCGGCCCGGACCTGTTCTTCTCCGACCAGACCACGGTCAACCTCAACGTCTTCGTCGACCTCGGAGCCCAGACCGGCTGGGTCGAGCGATATCCGTGGCTGAAGGGCGCGCGCCTGCAGGTCGGGGTCCGCAACCTGTTCGACACCCGCACCGAGGTGACCAGCAGCGCCGGCGACACGCCGTTGAACTACCAGCCCGACTACCTCGACCCCGAGGGGCGGACGATCGGAATCTCGCTGCGCAAGATCCTGTTCTGATCAGTCGTCCGAGCGGCTGGGGGCCTTGCGCCCCCAGCGCCGCTTCGGTTCCTCGCCCCTGGCCTTGGCGGCGATCTCCTTGAGCTTGCGGCCCTGCATCGACGACAGGGCCTGACCGGGCGCGCCCAGCTCCGGGTCGCCGAAGGCGCGGCCGTGGGTCTTCACCCGCTCGGACACCGAGTCGAGGAATTCGCCCTCCCATTCGGACAGGGCGACGCCCGCCTTCTCGGCGGCCCGTTTGGCGCGCCGGAGGGCGTTGAGGGCGGCGCGCTGGGCCGCCTTGCGTTCGGCCTCGAACGCACTGGGGGGCGGCTTTTTGGCCGCCCTATCGCCGTGACGGCTGCTTGAGGGCTGGTTCGAACCGCCCTTCCCCCCGCCGAAGCCGGTTCGCTTCAGTGTCAGATCTCGCCGAGGGCGGACATGTAGAGGTCGAGGATGGCGTCCTCTTCCTGGCGCTTGGCCTTGTCCTGCTTGCGAATGCGGATGACCTTGCGGAGGATCTTGACGTCGTAGCCCTCGCCCTTGGCCTCGGCGAAGACCTCCTTCATGTCGGCCATGACCGCCGCCTTGTCCTCTTCCAGCCGCTCGAGCCGTTCGATGACGGTGCGCAGCCGGCCCTGGGCGGCCGAGGTCAGGACGTCGGGGCTGGCGTCGAAGGATGCGTCGTCGGCCACGGGCGGACTCCTGATAAGCGGGGAACGAAAGAGAGGCCGGACGCTAACCACGCCTGTCCGGCCGGCTCAACATCAGGCACGAAAAAGGCCGCGGACAAAGCCCGCGACCTGTGGAAAAGCGCTCAAGCAGGCCGCGACCGCGTCGCGGCCGCTAGCGCAACTGGAATGCCTCAGCCCTGCTTCGCCTTGAAGCGCGGGTCGGTCTTGTTGATCACATAGACGACGCCCTTGCGGCGAACGACCTTGCAGTCGCGGTGGCGACCCTTGAGCGACTTGAGCGAGCTGCGGACCTTCATGGTCGTCGTCCTGAGGCAAAGCAAAACAGAAAAGCCGCGGGACGAACCTGCGGCGGAGCGGTGCGTATAGAGAGGGTTCCGTCAGCCGTCAACAGGGTGTGGCGGCCTCGTGTCGGTCCGCATCGAGCGCCCTCGAGCGGCCGATCCGCGAGCGATAGCGCCCTTGCGAAAATATGGAGGCCTGGCCTCCGAGTTGAACGGAGGGTCTTCGGGCTTGCGGGCCCGACGCGTCGCCCCTCCGCCACCAGGCCATATCGGTCTCAGAGAGCAGCGGCGTTGTGCGCCCGCACCGGTTACGATGCCAAGGAGATTGAGGGTTAATGACGCTGAACGGGGAATCTTACGGCAACGCTTTCTCCATCCGGGCGCTGTAGGTGTGGGCCCGGACTCGCGGACTTGTTATGAGGCTCCGCCGGCCCGGGAGACTAGCTTGGACATCATGCGTTTCAGCCTTCGCCTCATCCTGATCGGAACCGTCGCCGCCTGCGCGCCGATGCTGCCGGAGCCGCCGCCGGTGGCCTCGCCGGCCGCCCCGGCGCCGGTCCCGTCGCCGCCCCCGTCCGCCCCGACTCCGAGCGGGCCGGCGGCTGCACCCGCGGTGGATCAGGCGGGGTTCGAAGGCTGGAAGCAGGGCTTCCTCGCCCGCCACGGAGGCGCGCGCCGCGCCGCCTACGAGCGAGAGCTGGCGGGCCTAACGCCGGACCCGTCGGTGATCCGCCTCGACGGCAACCAGCCCGAGTTCAGCCGCCCCGCCGGCGCCTATATCCAGAACGCCGTCACCGCCACCCGAATCGCCCAGGCCCGCCAGCGCACCGACCGGGTGCCGTGGTCGGTGGTGCAGCGCTACGGCGTGCCGTCCGAGATCCTCGTCGCCGTCTGGGCCCAGGAATCCGCCTTCGGCCAGGTCCAGGGCGATTATGACGTCATCCGTTCTCTCGCCACCCTGGCCTATGACGGCCGGCGGCGGGACTGGGCAGAAGCCCAGCTGAAGGATGCGCTCGACATCGTCGTCGACGGCCGCCGCGCCCGCGCCGGGCTGAAAGGCAGCTGGGCCGGGGCCATGGGCCAGACCCAGTTCATGCCGGACAACTATCTGCGGCTCGGGGTCGACGAGAGCGGCGACGGCCTGGTCGATATCTGGGGCACGGACTCCGACGCGCTGGCCTCGGCCGCCAACCTGCTGGCCCAGGCGGGCTGGAAGCGCGGCCAGACCTGGGGCTACGAGGTCCGCCTGCCCTCGAATTTCGATTATTCCGAAGCGGAGGGTCCGCGACACCCGTGGTCGTACTGGGCCGCGCGGGGCGTGACGCTGGCGCAGGGCGGCGCGCCGAACGCGGCCGAGGCGCGCGAAGAGGCGACCATCCTGCTGCCGCAGGGCGCGCGCGGGCCGGCCTTCCTGGCCCTGCCGAACCACTATGTGATCCGCCGCTACAACAACTCGGTCAGCTATGCGCTCGCCATCGGGCTGACCGCGGACGGGGTTCAGGGCAAGCCGGGACTGGTCGGGACGTGGCCCGACGACGGGCCGCTGTCGCGCGACCAGCGCATCGGCGCCCAGCGGGCCCTGACCGCGCTCGGGTACGACACCCAGGGGATCGACGGAGTGATCGGGGCGAATACGCGCGCCGCCCTGCGTCGCTGGCAGATGGCCACGGGGCGTCTGGCGGACGGCTATCTGACCGCTGAACTGGCCGACGAGCTGATTCGCCGGGCGGGCTGAGCGGCCTCAGGCGGCCTGGGCCGAGCCCGGTCCGGCCAAGCCCTGCATGACCATCTTGTTGATGTCGATCAGGGCCTCGAAGTCGTCCTCGCCGCGCATGACGGCCGAGGAGTGTTTGCTGACGAACAGGCTGATCGAGATGATCTGGGCCCGCAGGCTCTTGTCCATCGCGTTGTCGGGGTTGGCGCAGTCGGTGGCCAGCGTCGACCACAGCCGGCGGTTCCAGTCGAGGGCGTCGATCCGGGTGGCGACGTCGCTGGCGTCCACCGTCGAGGCGTGCATCAGCGCCCGGGTCACCTGCCCGAACAGCCGGTACTCCATCTCGCGCGGGTTTTCAGCCCGCGTCGCCGCGGTCTTGTACGCCTGAAGCGACATTCGCCAGACCTTCCTCGTAATCCACTAATTTCCGGGCCGCCATCAGCGCCTTGTAGTATTCGCGCGACATCACGTGCCGCGACGCCGCCACGCAGTCCGCCAGCACCTGCGGGTTGCGCGTCGCGCCCATGAACTCGGTCAGCCGCATGGCGAATTCGTCGTACACCTTCGGCGCCGCGCTTTCGTCCAGGTACATCATCATCACCGGGAAGTAGACGCGCTTCGCCGGGCTGTTGACGTCCTCGGGCTGCATGATGTCCTTCTCGCGCAGGACGCTGGCCTTGTTCTGCAGGATCAGCACGCCCCGGCGATCGCCGTTCTGGACCACGGCTCCGTTGAGCACGAATTTCTCGCCGGGCTTGAGCGACAGCTTCAGCGGCATTCAAGGCGTCTCCTGACAGGCGCACGGCGACGTTAGGAAGCCGGGAACGAACGCAGCCTAAAGAGTCGTGGTTAACCATACCTTGTGATCCGCCTCGCCAGAGTGGGTGATCACCGCAGGATCGCCGCATGTCCGCCGTCGAGTTGTCGCCAGAACAGGTTCACGCCTTCGCTCCCGCCGCCCAGGGAGTCGCCGGCGACTCGGCCTCCCCGGAGGCGATCCGCAAGCTCTCCCGCCAGCTGGCCAGCCCGAAGCTGGCGGTGAAGACGCAGCGCAAGGCGCTGGAGAAGCTGAAGGCCGCGCTGATGGCCATCCGGGCAGGCGATTTCGAACTCGGGGCAAAACGGTCGCTCGACGCCCTGAAGATGGACGAGACCAACGGCCTCGCCTGGCATGTGCTGGCCATCTGTCGCGAGAAGTCCGGCGACCTCGGACAGGCCCTGCTGGCCTATGAGGCGGCCCTGAAGCTGCTGCCCAACGAGACCGACGTGGCCCACGACCTCGGGCGGCTCGCCCAGCAGATGGGCTATCTCGACATCGCCGAGAAGCTGCTGCTGAAGTATCTGGCCTCCGATCCGGGACACGTGGAGGCGACCAACAACCTGGCCTGCGTGCTGCGCGACCAGAAGCGCTACGGCGACGCGGTGGAGACGCTGCGCGCCCTGCTGGGGGTGGAGCCCGACTCGCCGGTGCTGTGGAACACCCTCGGCACGGTCCTGAGCGACCAGGGTGACATGGGGACCGCCCTGACCTTCTTCGAGGAGGCGCTGCGACACGATCCCGGCTTCGCCAAGGCCCGTTACAACCGCGCCAACGCCCGCCAGCCGCTCGGCGACGCGCTCGGGGCGCTGCAAGATATCGACGCCGCCCTGCCCGGCGCGGAGAGCCCGTATGAGCGGGCCATGATGACCATGGCCCGGGCCATGCTGCTGATGACCCTGGGCCGCATCCCGGAAGGCTTCGAAGAGTATGAAATCCGCCTCGACCCGCATCTCCCCGAGGCCATGCGGGTCGCGGTCGACGCCCCGCGCTGGGACCCGAAGACCGGGGACCTCCGCGGCAAGCGGCTGCTGATCGTCGGCGAACAGGGCATCGCCGACGAGATGGTGTTCGGGACCTGCATCGGCGACGCGATCCAGGCGGTCGGGCCGGAGGGCAAGGTCTATGTGGCGGTCGAGCCGCGCCTGATCGGCCTGTTCCAGCGCGCCTTCCCCACCGCGGTGGTCGGCGGCCACAAGGCGGTCAAGCTCGAGGGTCGGATCACCCGCTACGTGCCGTTCGCGGAGGAACTGGAGGGCGGCGTCGACGCCTGGGTCCCGATGGCCTCGCTGCTGGCGGTCTTCCGTCCATCGATCGACGCCTTTCCCGACCGGCGGGGCTATTTGGTTCCCGACGCGGACAAGGTGGCCCATTGGAAGGCGGAGTTGGAGAAGCTCGGCCCCGGCCTGAAGGTCGGGTTGCACTGGAAGAGCCTTGTCCTGACCGGATCGCGGGCGCGCTATTTCTCCAGCTTCGAGCGCTGGCGGCCGGTGCTGACCACGCCGGGCACGGTCATGGTCAACCTGCAGTGCGGCGACGTCTCGGACGACCTGGCGGCGGCCGAGGCGGCCGGGGTGTCGATCTGGACCCCGCCGATCGATCTGAAGGACGATCTGGAGGACGTGGCGGCCCTGTCGAAGGCGCTCGATCTGGTCATCGGCCCGGGCATCGCCGGGACCAATCTGGCGGCGGCCGTGGGCGGAACGGCCTGGATGGTCACGGCGCCCGACGACTGGCATTACCTCGCGACCGACAAATATCCCTTCTACCCCCATCTGCGGTTCTTCCGTCGCGACAGCTTCGCCGACTGGGAGGGCGCGATCACCCGGATCCGCGCGGCGCTGGAGGAAGCCGTCGGCCGGGGAACGCCGGATAAAGCAGAGGCGTTGATCTCCTGAAGACAGGGAGATTCAGATGCCGGGCCTCGACGACTACTCGGACGACCAGGAACAGTCGGAAGTCTTCGACGAGGACAATTTCGACGAGGCCGACGCCGGCGCGCCGACCAATGAGTTCAAGACGTTCGAGGAGCTTCCGAACGTTCTCGACGTGACCTCGGCCGACGGCGACGCCGACGACGAGGACCTCGACGACACCGACATCGGGGAGGATGTGGAAGAGTCCCTTTCCGCCTCCGGCGTCGAGCCCGAGGCCGACGAACTGTACGGCGTCGACGGCGCGCGCCTGACCGAGATCGACGCGGGCGGCGGGGATCTGGCGACCCATGACGAGGTGGAGCTGGTCTATTCCGGCCTGATGGAGGATGTGCGCGGCGCCCAGGCCAGCGCCGCTCACTGGGAGGCCAAACGCCTGTCGGACGACGACATCGCAGACCTCGGCTACGGCCCCGACGGCGACGAAGACCACCCGAAGGATTGAGGACCCAGACCATGACCACCGAGCACGACGGCCGCACCGATCATCAGCAGGCCCGCCCCGACGAGGTCGCCGCCGCCCGCCGCGTCGATCCTAAGACCGGCAAGCCCGATCAGCTGTGCGAGGAGGACCGCTCCGCCGAGAGCCGCCAGGAAGCCCTCGTCGACGAGGGCGTGGAGGAGACTTTTCCCGCCAGCGACCCGGTGTCGGTGAAACGCATCACCTGACCGCAACGCGGCTCAGCGGCCTGAGGCCTCCAGGCGCCGCAGATCTTCGGCGTCGATCGCGGCCAGCGAGGTCCCCTTGCTTTCGCGCATGACCAGGGCCGCGGCCAGGCTGATCGCGGCCGCCCCGAAGATGTACCAGGCGATCGGGACCCAGGAATCATAGCGGCGCAGCAGGGCCGTGCCGATCAGCGGGGCCCACGAACCCGCGACGATGGCCGTCACCTGGTAGCCCAGTGACACCCCGGAGTAGCGCATCCGGGTTGGGAACATCTCGGTCATGATGGCCGGCTGGGCTGCGTACATCAGCCCGTGCACCGCCAGCCCCAGCATGATCGCTCCGAGGATCATCGCCGTCTCCCCGGTGTCGAACATGGGGAAGGCCGCGAACGGCCAGGCCAGGGTCAGCGCCGCCCCGGCCAGATACACGGGCCGGCGGCCGATCCGGTCCGCCAGCCAGCCGATCACCGGAATGACCACCACATGCAGGATGTGGGCGAGGAACAGCAGGGCCAAGATGCGCGTGGTGTCGACCGCCCGGTGGTGCAGGTAGGTGATCGAGAAGGTCACCACCATGTAGTAGAGGATGTTCTCGCCGAACCTCAGGGCCATGGCGGTGAACACGCCCCGCGGATGGCGGCGGAACACCTCGGTCAGGCCGTAACCCGCCTCCGCCCGCTTCTCGGTTTCCTCGCGCGCCTTCTCGAAAATCGGCGAGTCCGTCACCTGGGTGCGGATGTAGTAGCCGATGGCGATGATCACGACCGACAGCCAGAAGCCGATCCTCCAGCCCCAGGCGATAAACGCGTCGTCCGACAGCGCCCTCGACAGCACCAGCAGCACCACCGTGGCCAGCAGATTGCCGATCGGCACCGCCGCCTGCGGAAAGCTGCCCCAGAAGCCTCGGGATCGGTTCGGGCTGTGCTCGGTCACCAACAGGATCGCCCCGCCCCATTCCCCGCCCAGGGCGAAGCCCTGGATGAAGCGCAGCGCGACCAGCAGGGCCGGGGCCCAGTAGCCGATCGAGGCGAACGAGGGCAGGCAGCCCATCAGGAAGGTCGCGCCCCCGATCAGCAGCAGGCTGAACTGCAGCAGCGACTTTCGCCCGATCCGGTCGCCGATGTGGCCGAAGACGATCCCGCCCAGCGGCCGGGCGATGAAGCCCACCGCATAGGTGGCGAAGGCGGCGATGATGCCGTCCAGCTCGTTGCCGGTGTCGGGGAAGAACAGCTGGCCGAACACCAGGGTGGCGGCGGTTCCGTAGAGGAAGAACTCGTACCATTCGACCACCGTGCCGGCCATCGAGGCCCCGACCACCTTGCGCAGGTACGGCAGGTCGGCGGTCTGTTCGTGCTTCATCGGGTCCCCTCCATCGGTCACCGACCTTGGCGCCGCCGGGGCGGGGGGTCAAAGCCCCCGGGCCCCGCTCCGGCTGACTGATTGAAGACCGGGAACGTCAGCCCTTGACCCGCCACGTCGCGCCCTGCGGTCCATCCATGACCACGACGTTCAGGGCGTTGAGCCGGTCCCGGATGCGGTCGGCCTCGGGCCAGTCCTTGGCGGCCCGGGCGGCGGCGCGTTGCTCCAGCAGGGCCTCGACCTCGGTGCGCAGGTCGTCCGAGACCTCGCCCTCAAGCCAGGCGGCGGGGTCTGACTGAAGCACGCCGAGGATGGCGGCGGCGGCGATCAGTTCGCCCTTGGCGCGGGCGACGAGGCCGTGGTCCCCCGCGGTCATGCCCCGCTCGATCTCGCTGGACAGGGCGAACAGGGTCGCCATCGCGCCCGGCGTGTTCAGGTCGTCCTCGATGGCTTTGAGGAAATCCACGGGCGGCTCGTCGGTCGAGGCCGCGACGGCGGCGGCGCGGTGCAGGGCCCCGTACAGCCGGTCGAGCGCCTTGCGGCTCTGGTCCAGCAGCGACTGGTTCCAGTCCAGCGGCTGGCGGTAATGGGCGCTCAGCAGGGCCCAGCGGACCACCTCGCCCGGGATGTTCTGCACCAGGTCGTGCAACAGCAGGACGTTGCCGATCGACTTGGACATCTTCTCCGCGTCGACGGTCAGGAAACCGTTGTGCATCCAGTAGCGGCTGTATTCGGCGTGCGCCGAAGGCTCATGCGCGTGGCCGTGGGCGCAGACGCCCTGGGCGATCTCGTTCTCGTGGTGCGGAAACACCAGGTCGATGCCGCCGCCGTGGATGTCGATGGGCAGGCCCAGCGTCTCCTCGATCATGGCCGAGCATTCGATGTGCCAGCCGGGACGCCCCTCCCCCCACGGCGAGGGCCAGGACGGCTCGCCTTCCTTGGAGGGTTTCCAGAGGACGAAGTCGTGCGGGTTTTTCTTGTAGGGGGCGACCTCGACCCGGGCTCCGGCGATCATGTCGTCGAGGTTGCGGCCCGACAGCCGCCCGTAGGTCTCGTACGACGAGACGTCGAACAGCACATGACCCTCGGCCGCATAGGCGCAGCCCTGATCCATGATCGCGCCGATCTGCGCGACGATGGCGTCCATGTAGTCGGTGACGTGCGGGGCGAGGTCCGGCGGGCTGACGTTCAGCCGGCCCATGTCCTCGAGATAGGCGGCCTCGTAGCGCGAGGTGACCTCGCCGATGAGCGTGCCTTCCTTCGCCGCCTTCGCATTGATCTTGTCGTCCACGTCGGTGACGTTGCGGGCGTAGAGGACCTTGTCGGCCCCGTAGGTCCGGCGCAGCAGCCGAACCAGCACGTCGAACACCACCGGCGGACGGGCGTTGCCGATGTGGGCGTAGTCATAGACCGTGGGGCCGCAGACGTAGAGGGTCACGCGCTCCGGGTCGCGCGGCTGGAACACGCGTTTTTCGCGGTGGAGAGTGTCGTGGATCGTCAGCGGCATGGGAATCTTTGCGGGAGAGTTTTCTTGCGACACGGACCGGCGGTCCCATATACGCCGCCAAGCTGATAAAGAGTCCCCGGCGACTTACAAAGCCGCGTGTTCGAGAATGCCCCGATGAGCGTCACCCCCGTCAAGCCAGTCCTGGTCGGCGACAACGACCAGCCCAAGCGCCGCCCGTCGCGCGAGGAGGCCCTGAAGGCCGTGCGGACGCTGCTGGCCTGGGCCGGCGACGATCCGGACCGCCCGGGCCTGATCGACACGCCCAAGCGGGTGGTCGACGCCTATGGCGAATGGTTCGACGGCTATGACGCCGACGTCGAGAAGGAGCTGAGCCGCACCTTCGAGGACGTGCAGGGCTATGACGACATGGTGCTGCTGCGCGACATCGAGGTGGAGAGCCACTGCGAGCACCACATGGCCCCGTTCCTGGGCAAGGCCTACGTCGCCTACATCCCGAACGAGAAGGTCGTCGGCATCTCCAAGCTGGCCCGGGTGGTGGAGATCTTCTCGCGCCGGCTGCAGACGCAGGAAACCCTCACCCAGCTGATCGCCGAGGCCATCGAATCGCACCTTCAGCCGGCCGGCGTCGCCATCCTGATCGACGCCGAGCACCAGTGCATGACCACGCGCGGCGTGCACCACCGCCACGTTTCGACCATCACCACCCGGTTCACTGGGGCGTTCAAGACCGATGCGGCGCTGAAGGACCGGTTCCTGAAGCTCGCGAAAGGCTGATACGGCTCGCCCCACAGGCGTAAAGCGAAGGCGGAATCCGCGAGGGAACCGACTTCGGTCCGAACCCGCTTTACAAGCCGGGCCCGGGACGCCAAGAGACGATCCGAGCTTTAGCGTCGCTCGCCGCGTTTTCGCGCCGGGCCTGATGGAGAACAGCGGATGGCCGCAAAACTTTCCGGACCCGGTGGCGGCAAGGCCCACACCATTGAGCAGAACGCCGACATCAACGTCACGCCGTTCGTCGACATCATGCTGGTGCTGCTGATCATCTTCATGGTCGCCGCGCCGATGGCGACCGTGTCGATCCGCCTCGACCTGCCGCCGGCGGTGCCGCCGCCGCCGGACGCGCCGCAGAAGGACCCGGTCTACATCACCGTCCAGGAAACCGGCTCGATCTTCATCGCCGACGTCCAGACGTCGCTGGAAGGTCTGTCGGCCGACGTCTGTACCGCCCTCGGCGGCGGCGACCCGGCCTGCCGTCAGGAGCGCGTCTTCATTCGCGCCGACCCGGAAGTGACCTACAACCAGTTCATGGAAGTCATGAACGAGCTGCAGCGCAAGGGCTTCTTCAAGGTCGGCCTGCTCAACGAAGACATCGAATAGGCGTCACGCCCGTTCAACCGATCAGGGGCCGCTTCCTCCGGGAGGCGGCCCTTTTTCCTGGCCGGAATCCCGCCTCCCCGCCGCCGCACAAATGTCTTGTCGCAAGCTCGACATTGGGACGCCGGCGCGATCCCGAGCCGGGCGACAGGGAGGACGACAGGATGGGTGCGAAACTTTCGGGCGCCTCGGGCCAGGCCGGCGACGCCGTGCGGCACAACGCCGACATCAACGTCACGCCGTTCGTGGACATCATGCTGGTGCTGCTGATCATCTTCATGGTCGCCGCGCCGATGGCCACCGTGTCAATGAAGCTGGACCTTCCTCCGCCCAAGGCGCCCGAGACGCCACAGGAGCCGGTCTACATCACGGTGCAGGAATCAGGCTCGCTGTTCATCGGCGCGCGTCAGACCTCGCTGGCGACCCTGCCTGCCGACGTCTGCGCCGCGCTGGGCGGCGGCGACTGCAGGGCCGAACGGGTCTTCGTCCGAGGCGAGCCGGAGGTCCCCTATGGGCGGTTCATGGCGGTGATGAACGGCCTCTACGGCAGCGGCTTCACCCAGGTCGGCCTCCTCAACGAGGATATCGAGTAGGGGCCTACTGCACCGACTGGCGCGGCCGGTCGGGCGTCGCCGGCGCGTCGGCGGCCGGCTGATAGGGCCGCTCGCCGGCGGGCTCGGCCTGGGCCGCGGCAGGCGGCGAGACGGGCGTCCGGGCGGCGGGACGCGGCTGCGGCCGGCGGGCCGGAGGACGGCTGGCCGGGCGGGCCGCGGGCGCGGCTGCGGTGGGCGGCGGAGCGGCGGCCTCGGCCGTCTGAACCGGGGCCGGAGCTTCCACGGCCGGCCCATCGGCGGCCGCGGCGGCGCGGGCGGCCAGCTGGCGCTGGGCGGCGAACCGCCCGGCCAGTTTCTCGGTCAGTTCGCGAGCGGCGGCCGGCTCCATCTGGGCCATGACGGCGGCCAGCGAGCGCGGCCGCATGGCGGCGGCGACGGGCAGGCGCACGCTGTCGTCGAGGGTGGCGAACACCCGGGCCGCTTCGCGGGGACGCATGGCGGAATAGACGGCGACCAGCCGGTCGACCTCGGCCTTCTCGCGTTCGCTCACCTGCCCCAGAAGCGTCTGCACCTCAGCCTTGACGGCGGCCAGGGCGGCGACCTTGGCGTCCAGCTTCTGCTCGGCCGCAGTCATCAGCGGCAGCATCGAGGCGAGATCGGCGTCACGGGCGTCCAGCTCGGTGCGGCGGGCCGACAGCGACTGGATGATGCGCAGTTCGGCCGGCGAGATGCCGGCCTGCTGGGCCAGCTGTTCGGGCGTCAGGGCGCAGACGGCGGCGGCGGGCGCCGCAGGCGCGGCGGCCGGAACGGCCTCCTCGGCCCAGGCCTTGGCGCCCTCGAACAGGCCGGGAGCCACTCCGGCGGCGCGAACGGCGACCACCCCGCCGATGGCGATGGCGATCAGCGGCAGCAGGCGGGGAATCTTGCTCATGATCGGCTACTCGGAGGGATGGAGAGGACCGCGCGCATCAGGCGGCGAACAGGTCTTCGTCGAGACTGCGACGGGCGCGGTTGAGGCTTTGCTTCGCGGATTGGTTAGCGGTCATGGCGCCGAGGATGGCGGCGACGTTGCTACCACCCGGCGCGCGCGCCCTGGCCGGAGCGGCCAGGCCCTGGATGCGCTCGGCCAGAGCCGCCATGCGCACAGCGCGCTCGTCGTCCTCGGGCGCAGGCGCAGCCGCCGCCGTCGGCGGCGCTGCGGGACGGGCCGCCGCGATCTCGCGGAGGACAGGCTCGGCGGCGGCCGCGGGGGCTGATACGGGCGCGCGGGCGATCAGGGCCTCCAGCTGGGCCTTGACCTCGCGCGCCTTGACGATGCGGTCGTGCAGCAGGTCCGTCTCCTGTCCGGAGGCGCGCAGCGAGGCCAGGGCCGTTTCGGCCCGGCCGGCGGCGGTGTTCAGCTCGGTGACCGCCGAGGCGAAGGCCTGCTGGCCCTCGCGCAGCGCGGTCAGCTTGCGCTCCAGCCGCACCCCGTAGCCGAGCGCCGCGACCAGCAGCAGCATCAGCACGCCGTCGAGGATCATCCCGGTCATCAGCGTCTTCCCTTCGCGAGGCTGGAGGCGGTTTCGACATCGATCGGCGCCTCGACGCGGACCGCGATATGTTGGCCCTTGCGGCCCATGCGGCCGGTGGTCAGGGGGATCGAGCCGGCGCGGATCGAGATGTCCGAATCCGGCGTGGCGTTGAGCATCAGGGTGTCGCCGACCTTGAAATTCAGCACCTGCGACAGGGGCAGTTGCTGTTCGTCCAGCACGGCGCGGACCTCGGTCCCGGTGGTCCAGAGCTCGGTGGCCAAGTGGCCTTCCCAGATGTTGTCGCGGCCGAATTTCTCGCCCATGAACTGCTGCAGCAGCATCTTCCGGATGGGCTCGAGGGTGGCGTAGGGCAGCAGCAGTTCGATGCGCCCTCCCCGGTCCTCCATGTCGATACGCAGCTTGACCAGGATGGCCGCATTGGCGGGTCGCGCGATGGCGGCGAAGCGCGGATTGGTCTCGAGCCGGTCGAGGTTGAAATGCACCGGGGTCAGGGGCTCGAAGGCGGCGCGGGCGTCAGCCAGCACGACCTCGACCATGCGCTGGACCAGCACCCGCTCGATGGTGGTGTAGGGCCGGCCCTCGATGCGCAGCGCCGCGGTGCCGCGGCGGCCGCCCAGCAGCACGTCGACGATGGAATAGATCAGGTTGGAGTCGACCGTCAGCAGGCCGTAGTTGTCCAGTTCCTCGGCGCGGAAGACGGCGAGGATGGCCGGCAGGGGGATGGAGTTGAGATAGTCGCCGAAGCGGATCGAGGAGATGTTGTCGAGGCTGACCTCGACGTTGTCGCTGGTGAAGTTGCGCAGGCTCGTGGTCATCAGCCGCACGAGGCGGTCGAAGACGATCTCGAGCATCGGCAGGCGCTCGTAGGAGACCAGGGCCGAGTTGATGATGGCCCGGATGCCGGAACGTTCGGAGCCGTCGTCGTCGCCAAGATCGAAGCCCAGCAGGCTGTCGATCTCGTCCTGGTTCAGCACCCGCTCCGACATCACCGTCGGTTCGGCCTCGGCGAGAGGGTCCGCCTCTTCCAGCGGATCGGGATTTTCGGCGAAGGCCGCGTCGGTCATGCCTACTGCACCAGCATTTCTTCGATCAGCACGGCGTCGACCTTGCCGGGCGCGGCGAGCAGGTTGACCCGGCGCAGGATCTCGGCGCGCAGCTGGAAGGTCCCGGCGTTGCCGGCCAGGTCGTCGGGGCGCAGTTCACGCAGGAAGCTCTGGAACATGTCCTGCATCCGCGGCATCTCGGCCTGCAGGTGCTCCGCCAGGGCCGCGTCCTTCATCTCCAGGGTCAGCTTGAGCTTGAGGAAGGTGGGCCGCCCGTCGGCCGCCTGGATGTTCACCACCATGTCCGGCAGGGTGTAGAAGGTGACGCCGTCGGGGCCCTCGGCGATGACGCCCAGGGCCGGGTTGGCCTCGCCGGTCGCAGCCCCGTGGCCTCCGCCCTTCTTCTCGGCCTTGGCGTGCCCGCCCTTCTTCTCGGCGTGGCCCCCCTCGGCCGCCGCCGCCTTGGGCTGCATCAGCAGGAAGGCCGCGCCGCCGCCACCGCCCAGCACGATCAGGGCGGCGGGGATGATGATAAACAGCAGCGGCAGCTTCTTTTTCTTGGGCGCGGCCGCTTCGCCGTCGAGGGTCTCGCCGTCGGTGACGGCCGGCAGGGCGGCGTCTTCGCTCGCCGCCGCACCCTTCTTCTTGCCGAATTTGAACATGCCACGCGCCCCGAGAATCTCTCGATCCATTCGAGACGTTTTTGGTTAACGAGGCGCTAAGAACCGGCAAATCCTGCCGGGTTCGGCGGCCAGCGTTGCGGCCGAAAGGCCCGCCACGACTGGATTAACCCTGTTGGCACGACCGTTGCGAAGGACGGGGGCGAAAGGAGCCGCCCGTGGAAAACGCCGCCTATGTCGGACTGTCACGCCAGATGACGCTGCGCCGCGAGCTCGACATCGTGGCCAACAACATCGCCAATGCGGACACGACCGGCTTCAAGGTCGAACAGCTGCTGCTCGGCGAGGAGGTCGGCGAGCGGGCCCGCAACGCCTTTGTGCGGCCCGGCGTCAGCTTCGTCATGGACAACGGCGTCGGCCGCGACTTCGGTCAGGGCGCACTGGAGCAGACCGGCCGCAGCCTGGACTTCGCCATCGAGGGCGAAGGCGCCTTCTTCGCGCTGAAGGATGGCAATGGCGACGCCTACACCCGCGACGGCGCGTTCACCCTCGACCCCGAAGGCCGGCTGACGACGCAGGGCGGCGCAGCGGTGCAGGGTGACGGCGGCGACATCGTCCTCGACCCCCTGCTCGGCCAGGTGGCCGTGGCCGCCGACGGAACCATCAGCCAGAACGGCCAGCCGGTCGGCCGCCTTTCGGTCGTCCGCTTCGACACCCTCGCGGTGCTCGAAAAGGGCGGCGACGGCCTCTACCGCAACGCCTCCAACACGACCCCGGCCGCCGCCAACGACGTGCAGGTGCGCCAGGCCATGCTGGAAGGCTCAAACGTCAATCCGATCCTCGAGATCACCAACCTGATCGAGATCCAGCGCGCCTACGAGAGCGTGACCCGGATGATCGAGAACACCAACGACCTGTCCCGCCGCGCCGTCGAGCGCCTCGGGCGGGCCGCGTAAGGAGAACGGGACATGAGAGCGCTCAGAACCGCCGCCTCGGGCATGGCCGCCCAGCAGCTGAACGTGGAGGTCATCTCCAACAACATCGCCAACATGAACACCGTCGGCTTCAAGCGTCAGCGGGCCGAGTTCCAGGACCTGCTGTACCAGAACATCGAGCGGATGGGCGCGCAGTCGTCCAGCCAGGGCACGGTGGTGCCCACCGGCATCCAGATCGGCGCGGGCGTCAAGGCCGGCTCGGTCTACCGCGTCACCGAGCAGGGCACGCCGACCCAGACGGGAAGCCGCTACGACATCGCCGTCGACGGCCGCGGCTATTTCCAGATCCTCATGCCTTCGGGCGAGACCGCCTTCACCCGAGCCGGCAACTTCTCCGTCAACGGCGAGGGCCAGCTGGTCACCGACGACGGCTATGCCGTGCAGCCGAACATCTCGATCCCGCAGGACGCCGTCGACGTGTCGATCTCCAAGGCCGGACAGGTCCAGGTGATCACCCAGGGCGAGACCGAGCCCCAGGTCGTCGGCCAGATCGAACTGGCCACCTTCTTCAACGAGGCGGGGCTGGAAGCCATCGGCGACAACCTGCTGCTGGAAACCGCCGCCTCGGGTCCCGCCAACGTCGGCACGCCCGGCGAGGTCGGCTTCGGCGAGCTGCTGCAGGGCTACACCGAAGCCTCCAACGTCGACGCCGTGTCCGAGATCAGCGCCCTGATCATCGCCCAGCGCGCCTATGAGATGAACTCCAAGGTCATCACCACCGCCGACCAGATGCTGTCGGTCGCCGGCCAGGTGAAATCATGAGGAGCCTGATCCTCGCCGCGGCGCTGCTGATGGCGGGGCCCGCCCTCGCCGGTCCGGTGACCCTGAAGGCCAATCCGGTGGACGCCGACGGCCAGGTCACCCTCGGCGACGTCTTCGAGGGGGCCGGATCCGCCTCCGGCGTCGTCATCGGCGCCCGCTCGGGACCCTCGGTCGTGTTCGAGGCCGGTTCGCTGCAGGCTCTGGCCCGGCAGTCAGGCCTCAGCTGGGCAAATCCGACCGGGCTGCGCCGCGTCGTGGTGCGCCACGCCGCCGTCGCCCCCGCCCCCGGCTCCCGCCCGGCCGCGATGGCCGAGACGCCCGCCCCGGCTCCGGTCCGCGCCGCCCCGGTCCGCACGGCCTACGCCGAACGGATCATCAGCCGCAACGACATCGTCGAGGTCAGCTACGAGGCCGCCGGCGTGCGCCTGACCATCTCCGGCCGCGCCGAGGGCAACGCCGCCGAGGGTCAGCGGATCGCCATCCGCAACCTGCAGTCCGGCCGCACCATCGACGCCATCGCCGTCGCCCCCGGCCAGGCCGTCGCCGGCCCCGCCGCCCAGGCCTTCCGCACCCAACAGCTCGCCGCCCGATAGGGAATTCCAGTATGCGCACCCTCCTGATCGTCTCCGCCGCCGCCCTGTCCCTGGGCGCCTGTTCCACCGCCCTCGAGACGGTCCGCGGCCCGGAGCTGGCGCCGATCGCCTATCCCGCGGCCCTGGTGCCGGCCAGCCAGGTCTACCTGCCCTCGCCGGAACAGCAGCAGGCCGACCGCTCGGCCAGCGCCAACAGCCTGTGGCGCACCGGGGCGCGGACCTTCTTCGGCGACCAGCGGGCCCGTCGCATCGGCGACATCCTGACCGTCAGCATCGATATCGACGACCGTGCGCAGACCCAGAACTCGACCCAGCGCAGCCGCTCCAACGACATCTCGACCGGCATCAGCAACTTCCTCGGCCTCGAAAACAGCCTGGGCCGCGCCTTCCCGGGCGGATTCGACCCCGCCAACATGGTCGGCCTGGAAGGCGAGTCCAACGCCAACGGCTCCGGATCGGTGAACCGGTCCGAGAAGGTCAGCCTGACCATCGCCGCCGTCGTCACCGATGTCATGGCCAACGGCAACCTGGTCATCCAGGGGCGGCAGGAAGTGCGCACCAACCGCGAAGTCCGCGAACTGACCGTGGCCGGCATCGTGCGTCCCGAGGACATCAGCTCGGCCAACACCATCGCCCACACCCAGATCGCCGAGGCGCGCATCAGCTACGGCGGCCGCGGCGACATCAGCCGGGTCCAGGCCACGCCCGCGGCCCAATCCCTGGTGGAGCGCTTCAGCCCGTTCTGATCGACGCAGCTTAACCTGTGTCAATTGCGCCCGGCGCGGCGCGGATCGACATTGTGCGAAGCGGAGCCGTGAACCGTTAACGGAAACCGGCGTTTGGCCCTCCAGACGCGAGTACCGGTTCCATGTTCAAATTCGCCATCCCCGCCGTCGCCGCCCTCGGCCTGATCGCGGTCGCCGCCCAGTCGCAGGCCGACAATGGCGATGTCCCGGGCGCCGGCGCGCTGCCGATGAGCTGGCACCTGAGCCACGAAGGCTCAATGGCCAAGCTCGCCTACGGCGTCGCGAACTCGGACCAGCTGGCCCTGATGATGACCTGCGAACCTGGGCAGGCCCAGGCGGTGGTCTATGGCGACGTCCAGCCCGACAGCCCGCGCCTGATCAGGGCCTCGATGACCGCCGCGCCGATCGATCCCCTCAGCGGCGGCATGGCCGACGAGACCCGCATCCCCCTGCGCGATCCGGCCCTGCAAAAGCTCGCCGCCAGCGGTACGCTGGCCGTCCTGGGCGACGCCGGTCACTTCGAATTGACTGCGACCGGCGACGAACGTCGTCTGGTCCGTGAGTTTTTCGCCTATTGCGGAACGGAAGCGGTCTGATCACATCCTGTGCCTGACCATCAGCGGGGGCTGAACCATGATCGCCAGTTTCGCCGGCCTCGCCTTCCTGGCGATGCAAGCCGGGCCGCCCGAGACGGCCTGGACGTGGACCCTCTACGCCGACGAGGCCCGGGTGGCCCTGGCCAATGAGGTCCCGGACACGCCGAACCTCCGCTTCACTCTCGAGTGCGACCCGGCCTCCGGCGTGGCGCGCGTCTCCTTCTACGGCGGCGGCGGCGGCGAGGCGGGCATGGCCCGCGTGACCGCCGGCGAGGCTTCGGCCGTGGCGGAGTCCACGGTCGAGCATGACACGCTCAAGCTGGCGCTGCGCACCGAGCATCCGGTCTTCGCGGCCTTCGCCGCCGACGGGCGTCTCGCGGTCGCGGTGGGTGAGCGGCGGCGCGCGGTCGAGGTTCCGCGCCCGCACCTTGCCAAACTGCGCCGCTTCGCCGAACTGTGCTCGGGCTGATCGCCCGGAGCCTGTCCATGCGCGCCCCTGCCCTGCTGGTCCTGTCGGGCCTGGCCCTCGGCGCCGCCGCCTGCGCCGGCGTCGAGCCCGCGCCGCCCGCGGCGTCGCCCCTCTCCGCGCCCGCCACGGCCCCGGCCCCGATCGAGAACTACGACTGGCTGTTCTTCGAGGAGGGGGACGAGGCCAGCCTCGGCTTCGGACTGGACGAGAGCGATGACGTCTGGCTCGACCTCGACTGCCGAAGGGGCAGCGGCCGGCTGGTCCTCGTCGCGCCCGCCGGTCCTGACGCCCCGCGCCTTGTCCGGCTCGAGGCGGGCGGCGAGAGGGCCGCCTACAGGGCGGAGGTCGAGGCCTCCGAGCTGCACGAGGGCGTATTCCTGATCGCCGATGCGCCGACGGCCGATCCGGTTTTCCAGCGCTTCCGCGCGCTCGGCTGGATGACCATCGAGCAGGAGGGCGAGGCGCACGCCATGGTCCCACATCCCGGCTCCGCCGCCCGTATCGAGCGCTTCTTCGCCTTCTGCGGTTGACGGACCGCCCCGGCTCCGGTGCAGTCCCGCCCCTGTGGGAGGGGACGCCATGAAGACCGTGATCGCCATCGGGGCCGCCGCCCTGTTCGCCGCCGCGTCGCCCGCGGTGGCCGCCGCGCCGGTCCAGACTCCTCCGGCGGCGACAACGAACGCCGACAATCCCGCCCTTGCCGCCGTCCTGGCGGACTACGAGGCCTGGCTGCGCGCCAGCGACCCGATCTCCGCCGGGTTCGAGGGCGACCGCGAGGCCCTGTCACGCCTGCCCGACGCGTCCCGCGCCTTTGAACTGGCCCAGGCGCCGGTGCTGCAGGGATTCGCCGACCGACTGGCCGCGATCGATCCGGCCTCGCTCAGCGACGAGGACCGGCTGAACCACGCCTTCCTCGGCTGGGTGCTGCAGCGCTCGCTGGCCCGCATCCCGCTCGACACCGACCGGATCGGCGCCTTCAACTCGGAGGGCGGGCCCGGCCAGTCGATGGCCTATGTCGCCAGCGTCACCCGCATCGCCACCCGGGCCGACGCCGAGGCCTGGATCGCCCGGCTGGACGCGATGCCGAAATTCTACCGCGACCAGCTGGACAGCGCCCGGCGCGGGCTGGAGACCGGCCTCGTCCAGCCGCGCTCCATCGTCGACAACGCGCTCAGCCTGATGGAGCCGGAGACCGCCCATACGCCGGCGACCGACCCGCTGCTGAAGCCGTTCGCGGCCCTGCCGGCCTCGATTCCGGCAGCCGACCAGGCGGAGCTGCGCCGCCGGGCCGAGGCGGCCGTCGCCGAAGGGGTCATGCCGGCGCGGCGTGAGTGGGCCCGCTTCCTGCGCGAGGCGTATCGGCCGCGCGCGCCGGAAAGCCTCGGCCTCGTCCACCGCCCCGGCGGGCGCGAGCTCTACGCCTTTCTGGTGCAGGGCTACACCACCACCGACCTGACCCCCGACCAGATTCACCAGCTCGGCCTTGAGGAGGTCGCCCGCATCCGCGCCCGGATGGCTGCGGAGATGCAGGCGGCCGGCTGGACCGGCGACTTCGCCTCCTTCCTCGCCTTTCTGCGCAGCGATCCGCGGTTCTACGCCACCACCCGCGAGGACCTGCTGGAAAAGGCGTCGGAGATGGCCAAGCGCGCCGATGACGGTCTGCCGGCCCTGTTCGGGACCCTGCCCCGCACCCCCTATGGGGTCCGGCCGGTGCCGGCCGAGATCGAAGCCAACTACACCACCGGCCGCTATTTCGGCGGCTCGATGGAGAACGGCGTGGCCGGCGGCTACATGGTCAACACTTCGGCGCTGGACCAGCGGCCGCTCTACGAACTCCCGGCCCTGACGCTGCACGAGGCCGTGCCCGGCCACCACATCCAGATCGCCCTGGCCCAGGAGGCCGAGGCGGGCCCCTATTTCCGCAAGAGCGCCGACGTCACCGCCTTCACCGAGGGCTGGGGCCTGTACGCCGAATTCCTCGGCGAGGAGATGGGCTTCTACCGCACGCCATACGAACGGTTCGGGCGGCTGAGTTACGAGATGTGGCGCGCCTGCCGGCTGGTGGCGGACACCGGCATCCACTGGCTGGGCTGGGACATCGAACAGGCCCGCGCCTGCTTCCGCGACAACTCCGCGCTGTCGCCGCTGAACATTGAGACCGAGCTGCAGCGCTACATCGGCTGGCCGGGCCAGGCCACGGCCTACAAGATCGGCGAGATCCGGCTGCGGGCCATCCGTAAGCGGGCGGAGCGGGAACTGGGCGACCGCTTCGACGTGCGCCGCTTCCACGACGCCCTGCTGGTCGACGGGTCGCTGCCGATGGCCCTGCTGGACCAGCGCATGGACCGCTGGATCGCGGAGGAGAAGGGGCGCTAGAGCCCCAGCGCCGCTCGCGCCTTCTTCGTCAGCTTCGCCGCCACGATCGAATGGGCGATGGCGAGGTGCTCGGCCAGTTCGTCATCGGGCCAGTCGTCGATGCGCGGCAGGTTCACCCATTTGTTGCGGGCCAGATAGGGCGCGGGGCGGGCGCGGCCGTCTTCCGTCAGCACCTCGTAGGCGATGTCGGAGACCTTGAACGAGATGCCGCCCCGCTCGCCGACCATGGCGAACATCTTGCCGCCGACGCGGTAGGCGTCGTGGTGCTCGCCGAACGGATGGTCCAGCGTCGCCGCCGGCAGGGCCAGGCAGACCCTGCCGACCCCCGCCCGGTCCACGGCTCAGGCCTCGACGCCGACGCCGATCGGGCAGGTCACGCCGGTGCCGCCGATGCCGCAGTAGCCGCCGGGGTTCTTGGCCAGATAGGCCTGGTGGTAGTCCTCGGCGTACCAGAACGGCCCCGCCGGCGCGATCTCGGTGGTGACAGCGCCGCGCCCCGCTGTCCTCAGCGCGGCCTGGTAGGCGTCGCGCGACGCCTCCGCCTCGGCCTTCTGTTCGTCATTCAGAAAATAGATCGCCGAGCGGTACTGGGTGCCGACGTCGTTGCCCTGGCGCTGGCCCTGGGTGGGATCGTGGTTCTCCCAGAAGGTCTTCAGCAGCTCGGCGTAGCGGATCTCGTGCGGGTTGAAGACCACCTCGACCACCTCGGCATGCCCCGTCTGGCCCGAACAGACCTCCTCATAGGTCGGGTTGGGCGTGTAGCCGCCCGCATAGCCGGCGGCAGTGACCCAGACGCCCGGCAACTGCCAGAACATCCGTTCGACGCCCCAGAAACAACCCATGCCGAAGATGGCGGTCTCGAACCCCTCCGGATGCGGCCCCTTCAGCGGCCGACCGTTGACGTAGTGGACCTCGTCGGTGCGCACCGGCTGGTCGCGCCCCGGCAGGGCCTCTTCGCGGGTGGGCATCTCGTGGGATTTCTTGAACAGCATGGCGGGCCTCCGGCGTCGAACGTTTCGGGGCCTATATGGGATGTTCGGCGGCGCTTGCCGAGGGGGGCGGCTTGTTCTATCAGCCTGCCTCCGCCGGAAAGACCATCCGGCGGCTCACGCAGGCCCTCGGGCGACGTCGTGGAACGGACAGGTGGCGGAGTGGTCGATCGCGCACGCTTGGAAAGCGTGTGTAGGTGAAAGCCTACCGAGGGTTCGAATCCCTCTCTGTCCGCCACTTCCTGCCGAACCATCTCCCCTCCCGCCGATAGTTCAACACCGCCGGCGCCAAGGCCGCCGCTACCGCGCGACGGCAAGTTCCGGCGCCGGGACCGGGGGGCGGTCGGGGTGGGCCACCTCGTGATGATACTGCGCCGCGCCGGACGCCGGAACGCGCTCCCCGCCGCGATCCCCGACCCGGTCCCACTGAGCCTGCAGCCGCTCGGCGGCGTCGGGCGCGTCGCCGATCCAGACCCCGCGGGTCATGGTCACATGCGCCTGTTCGAACGCTCCGGCGCCGGCGAGAAGGATCATGCGCGTCGGCGCTCCGTCCGCCGCCAGGGCGACGACGCCAGGGCTCACCAGGCCGGACCCCAGGCCCTTCAGCGCCTCGTCGGAATAGAGGCCCTCGGTCATCCGGGTGGCCGCGCTGGGGGCCAGGCAGTTGACGCGGATGTTCGATTTCTCGCCCTCGAGGGCGAGGGTCTGCATCAGTCCGACCAGCGCCATCTTGGCGGCCGAGTAGTTGGACTGGCCGAAATTGCCGTAGAGCCCCGAGGACGAGGTGGTGAAGATGACCCGGCCATAGCCCTGCTCGCGCATGTGCGGCCAGGCCGCCTTGGTGACATTGACCGAGCCCATCAGGTGCACGTCGATGACGCTGGCGAAGTCGTCCAGGTCCATCTTGGCGAAGGTGCGGTCCCTCAGGATGCCGGCGTTGTTGACCAGGATGTCGATCGACCCCCAGCGGCCGACGGCGTCCGCCACCATCGCCTGCACGCCCGCGCGGTCGGTGACGCTGCAGGCGCAGGCGACCGACTCGCCGCCCGCCGCCCGGATCTCGGCGGCCACGGCGTCCGCGCCGGCGGCCGACATGTCGTTGACGACCACCCGCGCGCCGTAGCGGGCCAGCGCCAGGGCGTGGCTGCGGCCCAGTCCGCCGCCCGCGCCGGTGACGATCGCCACGCGGCCGGTCAGGTCGATGCTCATTGCTCACTCCATCACTTCGCCACCCCCGGGGAGGCGGCGCGAGCGTGGACCGACATTGGCCATGCGGTCAATATTCACCCGTCGGCTAGTGAAGATTGACAGGGCCCGGGTTCGGTGAGACCGTCCGTTCATGGGCGCCGTCAGAGCGCCGAGGGAACATTCGAGGGAGGAACACCATGGGCCGCAAGCTCTGGATAACGACATCCGCCGCCGTCCTGTTGTGGGCCGGCGCCGCGCAGGCCCAGCAGGTCCCGGCCGCAGCGGCCGACCCCGCCGCCGACCAGCAGACCACCACCGTCGACGATGTGGTGATCACCGCCGAGCGACGCACCACCAACCTGCAGGAAACCGCCGTCGCCGCCACCGTGCTGAGCGGCGAGGATCTTGAGAATCGCGGCGTCGGCACCCTGGAACAACTCCAGTTCGTGGCGCCCTCGACGACGGTGCAGAATTTCGGCCAGGGCAATTTCTTCAACGTGCGCGGCATCGGCAAGTCCGAGCCGACCACGGCCATCGGCGTCGGCGTCACGACCTACCGTGACGGCGTGCCGGTCTTCCCCGGCTATTTCCAGACCGAGCCCTATTACGACATCGGCAGCGTCGAACTGCTGCGCGGGCCGCAAGGCACCTTCGCCGGCACCAACGCCACCGGCGGCGCAGTCTTCATCAACGCTCGCAACCCCGATTTCTCGGGCGTCAACGGCTACGTCATGGGCCAGGTCGGCAGCTACAGCAATGTGAAGCTGCAGGGCGCGATCAACGTGCCGCTCAGCGACACCCTGGCGGCCCGTTTTGCGGTCAACCAGGAAACCCGCGACAGCTTCCACACCATCACCGGCCCCTATTCGGGCACGCCGGGCGATATCGAATCGAACAGCGCCCGCGCCAGCTTCCTGTGGACCCCCACGCCGGCCCTGCGGGTGCTGTTGAAGGGCGACTACAACCACCTGGACTTCGGCGGCTATCCGGCCGACCCGGCGCTGGCCACCAATGATCCGTTCGAGATCACCGCCAACGGCCCCCACTCGGGCGAGGACGAAACCGCCCGCGTCTCGCTGAACGTCAGCTATGTGCTCGACAACGGCATCACCCTGCGCTCCATCACCGGCTACCAGGACGGGGTCAGCGAGTTCTCGACGGACCTCGACGGCACCAACCTGCTCAACAACACCTTCTACGACCGCGTCGAGGAGGAGGTGTGGTCGCAGGAGTTCAACATCGTCTCGCCCAATGACCAGCGCCTGACCTGGCTGCTGGGCGCGTTCTGGCAGTACGACGATGTCGTCTTCCCGGTCACGACCTTCCCGGAAGGGGCCTATCACGTGGGCTTCCCCGAGGGCGTGGTCGACTACTACATCTTCGGCGAGACGCCGAAGGAGACCACGGCGGTCTTCGGCCAGATCAGCTATGACGTGTCGGACCAGCTGCAGATCCAGCTGGGCGCCCGCTGGTCGGAATCCACCTCGACCAACGACAACGTCTACACGACCTACCCGGCCTTCGGCCTGACCCTGCTGCAGAACGACGAGGTCACCGCCGAGAAGACCACCGGCAAGCTGAGCATCAACTACAAGGTCGACGACGACAACTTCATCTACGGCTTCGTCGCGACGGGCTTCAAGATGGGCGGTCTGAACGCCCCGAACTTCTACGTCCCGGCCAGCTCGTTCGGTCCGGAAGACGTCATCGACTATGAGCTGGGCTGGAAGTCGACGATGTTCGACGGCCGCGTGCGCACCCAGCTCGGGGCCTACTACATGGCCTACGAAGGCTTCCAGGTCATCGTCGGCGACCCGACGGTGCCGCTGTTCAACTCCATCGTGAACGTGGCCGGCGAGACCGTCCTGAAGGGCATCGAAGGCTCCGCCCAGGCGCGGTTCGGCGCATGGTCCGTCGACGTCGGCGCCTCGCTCTCGAGCTCCGAGCTGGGCCAGTTCTACGCCGTCGACCCGCGCCTGCCTCGCATCCCCTGCGATCCGGAGACGGGGCCCGCCGCCGGCAACTGCGTGAACCTTGAAGGCCACAGCCAGAGCTACGCGCCGGAGCTCACCTTCAACGCCGGGCTTCAGTACGACTTCGTGCTCGGCGACGGGGCGACGCTGTCGCCGCGCATCGACTATTCCCACATCGGCGAGTCCTGGACCTCGATCTTCAACAATGAGGCGCTCGGCGACCGGCTCGAGGCCCGCAATCTCGTCAACCTGAAGCTGACATATCAGCGCGACGACTGGACGCTGGCGGCCTATGCGCTGAACGCCACCGACCAGACCTACATCGCCGCGATCAACGCCGGCCTGCGCTATGCCGGCCCGCCGCGGCAGATCGGCCTGAACCTGACGCGGACCTTCTGAGGTCCGCAGCGAGGGGCGGCCGTCCTGCGGCGGCCGCCCCGCGCCCTTCTCGTCGGCTCCGCGCCGACGCACTTGTAAAGCGTGGATTTCCCTATGGCTTTCGCCATCCTCCCTGTGACCAGGGCCCCGGCCGCATCGGCATGACGGTTCCAGGCTCCAGCCCGATGCAGGACTACGCCCTCACCGTCGATCGCTTCCTCGATCACGGCGCCAAATGGCACGGCCAGGCCCAGGTCATCACGGCCGGTCAGGACGAGGACTGCGCCATCGGCTACGCCGCCCTGCGCGAACGGGCCAACCACCTGTCCGGGGCCCTCCTCTCGCTCGGCCTTCACGCCGGGGAGCGCGTCGCCACCCTGGCCTGGAACACCCAGCACCATGTCGAGGTCTGGTACGCAGCCATGGGCGCGGGTCTGGTCTGCCATACGCTGAACCCGCGCCTGACCGTCGCCCAACTGGCCGCCATGATCAGCGAGGCCGACGACCGGGTGCTGGCGGTCGGAGCCGGCCTCGGCATGTTGGCCGAGGCTCTGGTCGCGGCCTGCCCCTGTCTGGAACAGGTGATCCTGCTGGACGGCGAGCGGCCCCTCGCCGCCGGCGGACGCCTACAGCCCGTCGAACTGGAGGCCTTCCTGTCGAAGCGGGGCGCTCCGGTCCCCTGGGGCCGGATCGACGAGCGCTCTCTGGCCGGCCTGTGCTTCACCTCCGGGACCACCGGCGCGCCCAAGGGCGTCGCCTACACCCACCGGTCCAACTACCTGCACACCCTCCGTCTGCTCCAGGCCGACGCCATGGCCCTGACGGCGGCGGACACCATTCTGGTGGCCGTGCCGATGTTCCACGCCAACGCCTGGGGCCTGCCCTTCGCCGCCCCGGCCGTCGGCGCCGGTCTGGTCCTGCCGGGGCGGGTCACCGACGGACGCAGCCTGATGGAGCTGATCAACCGGCGCGGCGTCACCGTCGCCGTCGGCGTGCCGACCGTCTGGATCGGCCTGCTGGATCATCTCGACGCGGTCGGCGGCGACACCCCCGGTCTGGAGCGGATCATTATCGGCGGCTCCAGCTGCCCCGAAGCGCTGCTCGCCCGGATGGAGAGCCGCCTCGGCGTCACCGTCCAGACCAGCTGGGGCATGACCGAATTGTCGCCGCTGGGAACCATATCGCCGCGCAGCACCGCGCCGGGAGCCGCCCGGGGCGCCGGCCGTCCGCCGATCGGCGTCGACCTCCTGCTGGCGGATGCGGACGGCGCTGCCCTGCCCGATCAGCGCAATGCGGTCGGGCATCTGAAGGTGCGCGGCCAGAGCGCCGTCGACCACTATTTCGGCGGGACGGACTCCGCCCTCGACGCCGACGGCTGGTTCGATACCGGCGACCTGGCGATCATCGACGACGACGGCAACCTGACCCTCGCCGGCCGCTCCAAGGACCTGATCAAGTCCGGCGGCGAATGGATCAATCCGGTGGAGATCGAGGACATCGTCGGCGCCCTGCCGGCCGTCGGCCTCGTCGCCGTGATCGGCCGGCCCGATCCGAAATGGGGCGAGCGGCCGCTGATGGTGGTCGAACCCGCCAACGGCGGCGATATCGACGAGGGCGCTCTCAAGGCCAGCCTGAAGGGCCGGGTGGCGGACTGGTGGATTCCCGACCGCATCGTCCAGGTGGAGGCCATGCCGCTGGCGGCCACGGGCAAGATCAACAAGACGCAGCTTCGCGCCACCTATGGAGGCGCCTAGGATGACCGGTGTCTCCGTCATCGAGTCGGCGCCCCGGGTTCAGGACGCGCCGGACCGTCTTGAGGTTCAGGTCATGTCGAAACCCGTCCGCACCCCGCGCCGCAAGGCCGAGCAACGCGCCGAAAGCCTCGAGCAGATTCTCGACGCGGCCGAGGAGCTGTTCTCCAAACACGGTCTGCACGGGGTGACGGTCAAGGACATCGCCGACAAGGTCGGGGTCCACAAGTCGCTGGTGCACTACTATTTCGAGGACAAGCAGGACGTCTTCGACAAGGTGATGGCGCGGCGCGCGCCGATCACCAGCGGTCGGCGGATGGACGCGCTGGACGCCTATGAGGCGTCGGTGAAAGGCAAGCCGACGGTCGAGGGCGCGCTGCGGGCCTTCCTCGACACCGATCTCGACACCTATTCGACGGGCGGCGAGGGCTGGCGCTATTTCGGGGCCCTCAGCGCCCAGGTCAACAACACCCCGGCCTGGGGCGCCGAGGTCATGGACCGGCTCTACGACCCCGTCGTGCTGCGCCTGATCGGCCTGCTCAGGCAGGCCATGCCGGACTGCTCCGAGGAGGACATCTTCTGGGGCTATCACTTCGTCACCGGCGCCCTGACCCTCAGCCTGGCGCGGACGGGCCGGATCGACCACCTCTCCGGCGGCCTGTGCCGCTCCGACGACTTCGAGGCCATCAAGGCCCGCATGGCCAATTTCATGGCCCATGGCTTCATCGGCATGTGCGAGAGCCGGGCGGCGGAACGACGAAAGACGGCCCCGGATGGCTGACGTCGCCGGCCTTCCGCTGGCGCCCGACGCCGCAGCCGCCGGCTTCGACGCGGGCCGTCTCGACGACATGGCCGCCTGGATGGCGAACATGGCGGCCACCGGCCAGGTGGCGGGGGCCTCGACGCTGCTGATGCGGCGCGGTCAGGTCGTCGACTTCCGGACCTTCGGCAAGGCCCGGCTCGGGGACGCGGCGCCGCTGGCCGCCGACACCCTCTTCCGCATCTATTCCATGACCAAGCCGGTCACGGCCGTGGCCATGATGATCCTGTTCGAGGAGGGCCGCTGGCGCCTCGACGACCCGATCACGAAATTCCTGCCGGAATTCGACGGGCAGAAGGTCTTCTCCGGCCTGGACGCCGACGGCGGACTGCAGGTCGAGGACGCCGCCCGCCCACCCACCCTGCGGGAGCTGATGAGCCACACGGCCGGCCTCGGCTACGGCCTGTTCGACAACCATCCGGTCGAGACGGCCTATCGCGAGCGGGCCGTCATGACCGCGACCAGCCTCGAAGACCTGGCGCGCCGCGCCGCCGGCGTCCCGCTGATGTTCCAGCCGGGCACGGACTGGTTCTACTCCGTCGCCGCCGGCCTGCAGGGGCTGGTCGTCGAGCGGCTGTCCGGCCAGAGCTTCGGCGCCTTCCTGCAGAGCCGCATATTCGAACCGCTCGGGATGGCCGATACCGGATTCCAGACCCGGCCGGACAATGCCCACCGGCTTGCGGGCATCTACGCCGACGATGGTCGCGGCGGACTGGAACCGGCCACCCACATCTTCAATGTGCCGATCCACGACGCGGCGGCGCCGCCTCCCTTCGAGGACGGCGGCGGGGGCCTGGTGTCGAGCGCGACCGACTACGCCCGCTTCGCCCAGATGATCCTGAACCGCGGCGAACTGGACGGCGTCCGCATCCTCGCGCCGGAGACCGTCGAGCTGATGGCGACCAACGCCATTCCGGAGGCGGTCCTGGCCCGGACCAATCCCCTGCGGCTGCTGCCCTTCAGCCCGGCCTTCGGCTTCGGCCTCGGCTTCTCGATCGTGCGCGATCCCGAAGCGCTGGGCGTCTGCGAAGGCCGCGGCACGCTCAGCTGGGGCGGCGGGGGCGGCACCTGGTTCTGGATCGATCCCACCCACGACATCGTCGCCGTCGGCATGATCCAGCGCATCGCCGATCCGGTCAGCGACGTCTTCCGCAAGACCGCCCGCACCTTCGTCTACCGGGCGCTGACCCACCCAGAACGATAGCCGGGCCCCAGCCCGGTTCACCGAGGAAACGATCATGAGCTCGACGCCCATCGCCTCCGGAGCCCCGCCGTCCGCCGCCAGGCCGCCGGTCGGGCGCAGCGCCTGGGTCGCCCTCGGCGTCCTGTGGTTCATCTATGTGCTGAATTTCCTCGACCGGCAGCTGCTGTCGATCCTGGCCAAGCCGATCCAGGACGCCCTGCACATCACCGACGGCCAGTTGGGCTTGCTGGGCGGGCTGTATTTCGCGTTCTTCTACTGCTTCATCGCCATCCCGGTCGGCTGGCTGGCCGACCGCACCAACCGGGTGATGGTGGTGTCGATCGCCTGCGGCATCTGGAGCGCGGCCACCATGGCCTGCGGCCTGTCGCGCAATTTCGGCCAGCTGGCCGTGTCGCGGATGACCGTCGGCTTCGGCGAGGCGGGCGGCGTGCCGCCGTCCTACGCCATCGTCACCGACTATTTCCCGCCCGGACGCCGCGGCATGGCGCTGGGCATCTACAACCTCGGACCGCCCGTCGGGGCGGCGCTGGGCATCGCGTTCGGGGCCTCGATCGCCGCGGCCTTCAGCTGGCGCGACGCCTTCGTGGCCATCGGCGTGGTCGGGCTGCTCGTGGCCGTCGCGACGCCCCTGCTGGTCCGGGAGCCGGCGCGCGGCGGGCTGGACCAGGCGATCGGCGCCCCGCCGCCCGAGCGGGCGCCCTTCTGGGGCACGGTGCGCATGTTCTTCTCGCGGCCGACGCTGGTGCTGGCGGCCTTCGCCAGCGGCGTGACCCAGATCATCACCTACGGCCTGGGCAATTTCGCCGTCCTGTTCCTGATGCGCGAGAAGGGCATGACCCTGAACGACGTGGCGCTGTGGTACGCCCTGGTGGTCTTCATCGGCATGGGCGGCGGCATCTTCGCCTCGGGCTGGCTGATCGACCGGTTCACGCGGCGGTCCAAGAAGGCCTACGCCCTGCTGCCCGCGATGTCGCTGGCCCTGGCCCTGCCCTTCTACATCGCCTTCGTCTGGGCTCCGTCGTGGCCGCTGGCCCTGGCCCTGCTCGCCGCCCCGACCTTCCTCAACTATTTCTACCTCTCCTCGTCGGTGGCGCTGGTGCAGGAAGAGGTGAAGCCGAACCAGAGGGTCATGTCCGGGGCCCTCCTGCTGCTGGTGATGAATTTCATCGGCATGGGAGTCGGCCCGACCTATGTCGGCGCCGCCAGCGACTTCTTCCGCGCCACCAATCCGGAGCACTCGCTGCAGCTGGCGCTCTACACCCTGACCCCGATCTATGTAGCCGCGGTCTGCCTGTTCCTGTGGCTGGCCCGCCTGCTGGGCCGTGACACCTCGAGAGCCGGAGGCCTGCAATGAACGGACACGTCGCCCGGGCGGCCCGCGTCGCCTTCGCCGGCTGTCTCGCCGGCGGGTTGATGGCCTGCGCGGCCTTGTCGCCGGCCAGCGCCTCGTCCGCGCCTCCCGACCCGCTGACCGTCAGCGCCCCCGCGGGAGCCGTCCGCGGCCGCGCCGAGGGCGACATCCTGACCTTCAGGGGCATCCCCTACGCCGCGTCGCCGACCGGCCAGAACCGCTGGCGGCCGCCGCTGCCGGCCGAGCCCTGGTCCGGGGTGAAGGACGCCGGCGCCTACGGCCCGGCCTGCATCCAGCCCACGCCGGGCGCGCCGCACCTCTATTCGGACGATCTGGGCGCCACCAGCGAGGACTGCCTGACCCTCAACGTCTGGACGTCCGCGACGGAGGGCAAGGCCCCGGTGATCGTCTGGATCCATGGCGGCTCGCTGGTGGCCGGCTCCAGCAAGGAACGCCTGTACGACGGGGCCCGGCTGGCGCAGGAGGGCGTGGTCGTCGTCTCGATCAACTACCGCCTCGGCGTGCTGGGCTACCTCGCCCACCCCGAGCTCAGCGCCGAGTCTCCGGCCGGCCTCTCGGGCAACTACGGGCTGATGGACCAGATCGCGGCGCTCCAGTGGGTGCGTCAGAACATCGAGGCCTTCGGCGGCGATCCGGACAACGTGACCATCGCGGGCGAATCCGCCGGCGGCCTCAGCGTCATCTATCTGATGGCGTCGCCCCTCGCCCGCGGCCTGTTCGACAAGGCGATCGCGCAAAGCGCCTACATGATTTCGACGCCGGAGCTGAAGGCGGCGCGCTTCGGCGCGCCCTCGGCCGAGAGCGCCGGCGCGGCGCTCGCCCTCCGGCTCCAGGCCCCCAGCCTGCGCGTCATGCGCGGCATGGACCCGCAGACGTTGACCGACCAGGCGGCCCGTTCCGGCTTCGCGCCCTTCGCCGCCGTCGATGGCGTGGTCCTGCCCGGCCAGCTGGTCGACGTCTTCGATCGCGGCAAGCAGGCGCCGGTTCCCATACTCGCCGGTTTCAACAGCGGGGAGATCCGTTCGCTGCGCATGCTCGCCCCGGCGGTCCCGGCCAGCGCCGCCGATTACGAGCGGGTCATCCGCGAACGCTACGGCGACCTGGCCGACGATTTCCTGCGGCTCTATCCGTCGTCGGACCTGGGCGAGAGCATCCTGGCGACCACGCGCGACGCGCTTTACGGCTGGACCTCCGAGCGCCTGGTCCGGTCCCAGACAGCGGCGGGCCAGCCCGCCTTCCTCTATCTGTTCGACCACGGCTACCCGGCGGCGGACGAGGCGGGCCTGCACGCCTTCCACGCCAGCGAACTGCCCTACATGTTCGGCAATCTCCAGCGCACCCCGCCGCGCTGGCCGCGGGTTCCTCAAGCGCCGGCCGAGCTCGGTCTTTCGGAAGCCATGGTCGACTACTGGACCAGCTTCGCCCGGACCGGGCGGCCCCAAGCCGCCTCAGCGCCGGACTGGGCGCCCTGGGCGGAGGACGGCGCCTATATGCTGTTCGCGGACGCGCCCGTCCCCTCCGCGGGGCTGATGCCGGGCATGTTCGCCCTGCACGAGCGCGCCATGTGCCGCCGCCGCGCCAGCGGCGACCTGGCCTGGAACTGGAACACCGGCCTTGCCTCCCCGGTCCTGCCGGCGCCCACCCCGTCCTGCGACTGATCTCGACGGTCAGCGGGCCCGGCTGGACTCGCGACCGAATTCATTTCATACCTAAAATATGTCAGCGCGATCGGCCGTCGAACGCATCGCCATCGTCGGGGCCGGTCCCGGCGGACTGTACCTCGCCACATCGCTGAAACTGCGGAACCCGTCGCTCGACGTGGTCGTGCACGAACGCAACCGGCCCGACGACACCTTCGGCTGGGGCGTCGTCTTCTCGGACCAGACGCTGGCCAATCTGAAGGCGAACGATCCCGAGACGGCGGCGGTCATCGAGGCCGCCTTCGTCCATTGGGACGACATCGACGTCCACATCCACGGCCACACCATCCGATCGGGCGGCCACGGCTTCGCCGGCATCGGCCGCCGCCGCCTGCTCAACATCCTGCAGGATCGCGCCCGCTCGCTCGGCGTCGACCTGCGCTTCGAGAGCGAGGTCAAGGACATCTGTTCGCTTGACGCGGACCTCGTCGTCGCCGCCGACGGCCTGAACAGCCGCACCCGCAACGACAGCCCCGAGGTGTTCGGCGTCGACATCGACGTGCGGACCAACAAATACATCTGGCTGGGCACGCATCAGGCCTTCGACGCCTTCACCTTCGCCTTCGTCGAGACGCCGCACGGCTGGATCTGGGCCCACGCCTACCGTTTCGAGGAAGGCGCCTCGACCTTCATCGTCGAGTGCTCCGAGGCGACCTGGCGCGGCCTCGGTTTCGACGCCATGGACCAGGACCAGACCTGCCGCGCGGCCGAAATGCTGTTCGCCGACTGGCTCGGCGGCCACGCCCTGATGAGCAATGCGAAACACCTGCGCGGCTCCGCCTGGCTGAACTTCCCGCGCGTGGCTTGTTCGAACTGGCGCGACGGCAAGGTGGTGCTGCTCGGCGACGCCGCCCACACGGCGCATTTCTCCATCGGCTCGGGCACCAAGCTGGCCTTCGAGGACGCCATCCGCCTGGCGCAGGCTCTCACCGACGGCGGCGACCTGGACGCCGCCCTCGCCGCCTATGAGGCCGACCGCCGCGTCGAGGTGCTGAAGCTGCAGAGCGCCGCCCGCAACTCGACCGAATGGTTCGAGACCGTCGATCGCTACGTCAGTCTCGATCCGTTGCAATTCGCCTACAGTCTGCTGACCCGCAGCCAGCGCGTCAGCCACGAGAACCTGCGTCTGCGCGACCTTGCCTTCCTGACCGGGGTCGAGCGCTGGTTCGCGGATACCGCCGGCGCGCCGCCCTCGGACACGCCCCCGCCGCCGATGTTCGCGCCCCTGCGCCTGCGCGGCCTGACCATCCCCAACCGCGTCGTGGTCTCGCCGATGTGCATGTATTCGGCCGAGGACGGCGTGGTGAACGACTTCCACCTCGTCCATCTCGGCGGCCGGGCGCTGGGCGGGGCGGGCCTCGTCTTCACCGAGATGACCGACGTCTCCGCCGACGCCCGGATCACGCCGGGTTGCGCCGGCATGTACCGGCCCGAGCACCGCGACGCCTGGAAACGGATCGTCGATTTCGTCCACGCCCAGGGATCGCGCATCGCTCTCCAGCTGGCCCACGCCGGCCGCAAGGGCTCGGTCGAACGGCCGTGGGGCCCGCGCGCGGATCAACCATTGATTCAAGACGGCTGGGATCTCATCGCACCCTCCTCCCTCCCGTGGTCCGACGCGGATCAGGTCCCGCGCGAGATGACGCGCGCCGACATGGACCGCGTCCGCGACGACTTCGTGCGGGCCACGAGCTGGGCCGACGAGGCAGGCTTTGACATGGTCGAGCTGCACTGCGCCCACGGTTATCTGCTGTCGTCCTTCCTGACGCCGGTTTCGAACCGCCGCACCGACGATTACGGCGGCTCACTGGAGAACCGGCTGCGCTTCCCGCTCGAGGTCTTCGCCGCCATGCGCGCCGCCTGGCCCGACGAGAAGCCGATGTCGGTCCGCCTCTCCGCCACGGACTGGTGCGAGGAGGGGCTCACGCCCGAGGAGTCCGTCTCCATCGCCCGCGCCTTCGCCGACGCCGGCTGCGACCTGATCGACGTTTCGGCCGGCCAGACCACGCCGGATGGCAAGCCGGTCTACGGCCGCATGTTCCAGACCCCGCTCAGCGACCGCATCCGCAACGAGGCGGGCGTCGCCACCATGGCGGTCGGCAACATCTACGAGACCGACCACGTCAACAGCATCCTCGCCGCCGGCCGCGCCGACCTGTGCGCCCTCGCCCGCCCGCATCTGGCCGATCCCAACTGGAGCCTGCGCGCCGCCGCCGAGCTCGGCTGGCGGGGAATCCAGCCGCCGGTGCAGTACCGGCAGGGCTTCGCCCAGCTGGCGCGAAACCTTGAAAAGCAGCAGCAGGCGGGGCCGGTATGAGCCTGACCGGACATCACGCGGCGGTCACGGGCGCCGGTTCCGGCATCGGCCGGGCTGCGGCCGAGCGTCTGGCCGAGGCCGGCTGCCAGGTCACCCTGATCGGCCGCCACATCGGCCGTCTGCAGGAGGGCGCCGACCGCATCGGCGACCTCGCCTTCGCCGCCCCCGCCGACGTCACCGACCCTGATATGCTGGCCGCCGCCATCGAGGCCGGGCGTGATCGCTTTGGCCCGGTGGACATCCTGATCAACAACGCCGGCGCCGCGTCCTCCGTCCCCTTCCTCAAGACCGACGCCGACGCCCTGCGCGCCATGTTGGCCCTGAACCTCGAAGCCCCGGCCGAGGCGGCGCGGCTGGTCCTGCCCGGCATGCTGACCCGCCGCTGGGGCCGGATCGTCAATGTCGCCTCGACCGCGGGGCTGAAGGGCTACGCCTATGTCTCCGCCTACGTCGCCGCCAAGCACGGCCTCGTCGGCCTAACCCGGGCGCTGGCGATGGAGGTCGCCTCGAAAGGCGTCACCGTCAACGCCGTCTGCCCCGGCTTCACCGAAACCGAACTGGTCGCCAGGTCGGTCGCCTCCATCGTCGCGAAGACCGGCCGCAGCGAGGACGAGGCCCGCGCCGCCCTTGCCGCTTCCAATCCGCAGGGGCGGTTGATCACCCCGGACGAGGTGGCCCAGACCATCGTCTGGCTGTGCGGCGACGGCGCCTCGGGCATCAACGGAGCCGCCGTCCCCGTCGCCGGAGGCGAACTGTGACCCCCGCCGCCGCCCTGCCGGACCGGCTCGGCGGCGCCCCCGACGGCAAGCGCTCGCTGCGCCTGTGGCTGCGGCTGCTGACCTGCGCCCACACCATCGAACAGACCATCGGCCAGCGCCTGCGCGACGAATTCGGCTCCACCCTGCCCCGCTTCGACATGCTGTCGGCGCTGGATCGCGCCGGCGACGCGGGCCTGACCATGGGCGAGGTCTCGCGCATGCTGATGGTGTCCAACGGCAACGTCACCGGCCTTTCCCAACGCCTCAAGGCTGACGGCCTGATCGAACATCTGCCGGGCGCCGACCGCCGGGTCCAGCGCGTGCGCCTGACCGCCCTCGGCCGCACCCGCTTCGCCGCCATGGCGACGGCCCACGAACACTGGATCGAAACCCTGCTGACCGGCCTGACCGGGACCGAGACCGACGACCTGATCCGCCTGCTGGAGCAGACCAAGCGGTCGCTCCGGTCCGCCATCCACGAGGAGCCGAACCGATGAAGGCGCGCGACTACAAGGCCCGACATTTCCTGTGGTCCGTCGACGACGACGGGGTGGCCCTGCTGACCCTCAACCGCCCCGAGCGGAAGAACCCGCTGACCTTCGAGTCCTACGCCGAGATGCGCGACCTGTTCCGCGCCCTCGTCCACGCCCGCGACTGCAAGGTGGTCGTCGTCACCGGCGCCGGCGGCAACTTCTCCTCGGGCGGCGACGTGCACGAGATCATCGGCCCGCTGACCGAAATGGCCATGCCGGAGCTGCTCGACTTCACCCGCATGACCGGCGATCTGGTCAAGGCCATGCGCGGCTGCCCGCAGCCGGTCATCGCCGCACTGGACGGCGTCTGCGTCGGCGCCGGCGCCATCATGGCCATGGCCTCGGACCTGCGCCTCGCCACGCCGCGGACCAAGACCGCCTTCCTGTTCACCCGCGTCGGCCTAGCCGGCTGCGACATGGGCGCCTGCGCCATCCTGCCCCGCCAGATCGGCCAGGGCCGCGCCTCGGAGCTGCTGTTCACCGGCCGGGTCATGACCGCGGACGAGGGCGAGCGCTGGGGCTTCCACAATCGTCTCGTCGAACCCGACGCCCTGCTGGACGCCGCCCGCGAATTGGCCGTCTCCCTGGCCAAGGGCCCGACCTTCGCCCACGGGATCACCAAGAACCAGCTCAACGTCGAATGGGACATGAGCCTCGACGCCGCCATCGAGGCCGAGGCCCAGGCCCAGGCCATCTGCATGCAGACCGGGGATTTCCGCCGCGCCTACGAGGCCTTCGCCGCCAAGCGCGAGCCGGTGTTCGAGGGGAACTGAACCATGGCGGACCGCACCTTCCTCGACTGGCCCTTCTTCGATGACCGCCACCGCGCCTTCGCCGCTGATCTGGAGGCGTGGGCGGACCAGACGGATGCGGTCAACCTGCACGGAGACCACGACCTCGACGGCGACTGCCGCACCATCCTGAAGGCGCTGGCCGAGGGCGGCTGGCTCAACAACGCCATCCCCGACGCCGCCGGCAAGCTCGACGTCCGCACCCTGTGCCTGACGCGCGAGACCCTCGCCCGCCGCTCCGGCCTCGCCGACTTCGTCTTCGCCATGCAGGGCCTCGGCTCCGGCCCGATCAGCCTGTTCGGGACCGACGATCAGAAGGCCCGCTGGCTGCCCGGCGTCGCGGCAGGCGAAACCATCGCCGCCTTCGCCCTGTCCGAGCCCGAAGCCGGCTCCGACGTCGCCGCCCTGTCCACCACCGCCCGCCGCGACGGCGACGGCTGGGTCCTCGACGGGACCAAGACCTTCATCTCCAACGGCGGCCTCGCCGACCGCTGTGTCGTCTTTGCCCGCACTGGCGAGGGCGGCGCCAAGGGTCTCGGCGCCTTCGTCGTCGACGCCGCTGCGCCCGGCTTCGAGATCGTCGAGCGCATCCCGCTGATGGCCCCGCACCCGCTGGCCACCATCCGCTTCAACAACTGCCGCATCGACGCCGACCGGATCCTCGGCGCCCCCGGCGACGGCTTCCGCATCGCCATGGCCACCCTGGACGTGTTCCGCTCCACCGTCGCCGCCGCCGCCCTCGGCTTCTCGCGCCGCGCCTTCGACGAGGCCGCCGGCCGCGCCACATCGCGCAGCCTGTTCGGCGCCCCGATGAGCGACCTGCAGCTGGTGCAGGCCTCGCTGGCCGACATGGCGCTGAAGATCGACGCCTCGGCCCTGCTCATCTACCGCGCCGCCTGGCTGAAGGATCAGGGGGCGCCGCGCGTCACTCGCGAGGCGGCGATGGCCAAACTCTACGCCACGGACGAGGCCCAGGCGGTGATCGACGCGGCGGTGCAGATCTTCGGCGGCCTCGGCGTCGTCTCGGGCAATCCGGTCGAGCGCCTCTACCGCGAGATCCGCGCCCTGCGCATCTACGAAGGGGCGTCCGAAGTGCAGAAGATCGTCATCGCCCGCCAGGCGCTCGGCGCGATGCAGGGGGGCCTCTGATGGGGAACAGCGCCCACATCGACCGTTTCGTCCTCGACCACCTGCCCCCGCCGGAGCAGCAGCCGGAGTTCGTCTTCAACCTCCCCGCGCTCGCCTATCCCGACCGCCTCAACGCCGGCGTCGAGCTTCTCCGTCGCGCCCTCGCCGCCGCCGGCCCCGACGGGCGCGCCCTGATCGACCACGACCACGAATTCAGCTGGAGCCGCGTCGACCTCATCTCGGACAGGATGGCGAAGGTGCTGGTCGAGCAGATGGGCCTCGTCCCCGGCGCCCGCGTCCTGCTGCACGGCCCCAACTGCTCGTGGACGGTGCTGGCCTGGTTCGCCATCCTCAAGGCCGGCGGCGTCGTCTGCGCCACCATGCCGATGCTGCGCGCCGCCGAACTGGCCACCGTCATCGGCAAGGCGCAGATCAGCCACGCCCTCGTCTACGACATCCTCGCCGACGCCGTGACCGAGGCCCGCGCCGACGCGCCCGCCCTCACCGACGTCATGACCTCGTCCGAGCTGCAGCGCGCGGCCCAGAGCCTGCCGCCCGGAAGCCGCTTCGACGCGGTGGACACGGCCGCGGACGACCCGGCCCTGATCGCCTTCACCTCCGGCACCACGGGCAAGCCCAAGGGCTGCGTCCACTTCCATCGCGACATCCTCGCGATGGCCGACACCTTCGCCCGCCACACCCTCGACCTCGCGCCCGGCGACATCGTCGTCGGCACCCCGCCCATCGCCTTCACCTTCGGCTTGGGAGGCCTCGTCGTCTTCCCCGCGTCCGCCGGCGCCGCGACCGCCTTCCCCCCGAAGCCCGGGTTCGACGCCCTCGCCGAGACCATCGCGCGCTGCAAAGCCACGGCTCTCTTCACCGCCCCGACCGGCTACCGCGCCCTGCTCAGGCTGGCGGACCAGCACGACCTGTCGTCCCTCCGCACCTGCGTCTCGGCCGGCGAGGCCCTGCCCGCCGCCACCTCCGACGCCTGGCATGAGGCGACCGGCGTGCGCATCGTCGACGGCATCGGCTCGACCGAGATGATCCACATCTTCATCTCCGCCGGCGGCGACGCCATCCGCCCCGGCTCCACCGGCAAGGCCGTGCCCGGCTACGAAGCCCGCATCATCGACGGCGACGGCCATCCCCTGCCCCCCGGCGAGACCGGCCGCCTCGCCGTGCGCGGCCCGACCGGCTGCCGCTATCTCGATGACGACCGCCAGTCCGCCTACGTCCGGGACGGCTGGAACCTGACCGGCGATGTCTACCGCCTCGACCACGACGGCTATTTCTGGTTCGTGGCCCGCGCCGACGACATGATCATCTCGTCCGGCTACAACATCGGCGCGCCCGAGGTGGAGGACGCCCTGCTGCGCCACCCCGCCGTCGCCGAGGCCGCCGTCATTGGCGCCCCGGACGAGGAGCGCGGCCAGATCGTCAAGGCCTTCGTCGTCCTGAACCCCGACCACGAGGCCTCCGACGCGCTCCGCTGCGACCTGCAGACCCACGTCAAATCCGTCATCGCCCCCTACAAATATCCCCGAGCGCTCGACTTCGTGGACGCCCTGCCCAAGACGCAGACCGGCAAGCTGCAGCGCTTCCGCCTCAAGGCGGACGCATGACCGGCCAGACCTTCACCACCACCCGCCGCGTGCGCTTCGCCGACTGCGACGCCGCCGGCATCGTCTTCTTCCCGCGCTATTTCGAGATGCTGAACGGCGTGGTCGAGGACTGGTTCGCCGGCCCGCTCGGCGCCTCCTTCCGCGAACTGCATCTGGAGCGCCACGCCAGCGTCCCCACCGCCGCCGTCGAGGCCCGCTTCATCGCCCCCTCCCGCCTCGAGGACGACCTCACCTTCTCGCTGACGGTGACGAGACTCGGCGGCGCTTCCTGCGGCCTGCGCCATCGCATCACCTCCGGCGGCGAGCTGCGTTTCGAAGCCACCCAGACCATCGTCCATGTCGGCGCGTCGCTAAAGCCCGAGCCCTGGCCCGAACGCCTGCGCGCCCGCATCGCCCCCTTCCTGGAGGTCCAGCCATGAACCGCGTCCTGCTGCCCGAAGGCTGGCCCCGGCCCAAGGGCTATTCCAACGGTGTCGAGGCCTCCGGTCGCATGGTCTTCATCGCCGGCCAGATCGGCTGGGACGTGGAGGGCCGCTTCCCCTCAGGCTTCGCCGCCCAGTTTCGCCAGACCCTCGACAACACCCTCGCCGTCCTCGCCGAGGCCGGCGCGGGCCCCGAGCACATCGTCCGCATGACCTGGTATGTCGTCGACAAGGCCGAATACCTGTCCGCCCTGCGCGACATCGGCGCCGTCTGGCGCGAGCGGATCGGCCCGCACTACCCCGCGATGGCCGTGGTCGAGGTCAAGGGCCTGATCGAGGACGCCGCCCGCATCGAGATCGAGACCACCGCCGTGGTCGGCTGACCCTCAGCGGTCGCGGAATTTCCACTTCATCGCCAGCACGCCCGCCGACATCACCAGGGCGCAGGCGTTGGCGACGATGATCGGCCACGCCCCGGTCATCACGCCGTAGCTCGTCCACAGCACGAAACAGGTCACGGTCAGGGCATAGGTCCGCAACGACACGGCCGAGGCGTCGCGCGTCGTCCAGATCTTGACCATCTGCGGCGCGAAACTGGTGATCGAACACAGGGCCGCGGCCGAACCCACGACATTGGCGGCGAGGTCGCTCAAGCCTTGGCCTTCCCGCGGCGAGACAGGGTGACCGTCACCTTCCGGACGCCGGCTCCCCCCTCGCCCCCTGACTTGCGCACCCTCTCGCGCTTCCGCGTCGCATCCTCCTCGCGGGTGGCCACGATCGGGCCGCCCTGCTTGCGGACGCGCTCGGCCCGGGCCTCGACCTGGGCCAGGATCAGATCGAGTTCCTTCTCGCTCAGCCGCTCGATGCCGACGAACCGCTCGTCCGCCTTGCTGACCGCGTGCAGCAGTTCGTCCAGCTTGGCCTGGATGGCCGCGCCGTCTCGGTTCTGGGTGTTCTGGATCAGGAACACCATCAGGAAGGTGACGATGGTGGTGCCGGTGTTGATGACCAGCTGCCAGCCGGCGCTGAACCCGAAGACGGGCCCGCTCGCCGCCCAGACGATCACCACAAGCAGGCACAGCAGGAAGGTCCACGGCTTGCCCGCCAGCCGCGCGGTGTGGTTGGCGAACTGCAGAAAGAGCTTTTCCATCCGCGACCTAACCCCCACCCCTGCTGAAGGTTGCCGCTACTGTACGGGCGCCAGCAGCGGCGCCACCGTCTCCAGCGTGTCCACGGTCGGCGCGAACGCCGGCGCCCGGATGGCGTGCGTCAGCTGCTCGAAGGCGTAGCCCAGCGACAGCACCCTGGCGTCGTCCCACCGGCCGGCGATGAAGCTCATCCCGACCGGCAGGCCTTTGACGAAGCCCATCGGCACGGTCAGGTGCGGATAGCCGGCGATGGCCGGCATGGTCGACACCGCCCCGCCGTAGTGGTCGCCGTTGACCACGTCGGTGGTCCAGGCCGGCCCCGTCGTCGGGCCCACCAGGGCGACGAGATCGTGCTCGCGCATCAGCTTGTCGATGCCCTCGGCGCCCGCCAGCCGCAGCGAGGTCGCCCGCGCCTCGACATAGGCCGCCTCGTCCAGTCCGCCCTTGGCCTGGGCCTGGATGAACAGCTCCTGCCCGAACAGGGCCAGTTCGCGCGGCTCGGCTTCGTTGAAGGCGATCACGTTGGCCAGGGTCCGGGTCCGCACCTGATCCGGCCGGGTCGAGGCCAGATAGGCGTTCAGGTCGTGCTTCAGTTCGTACAGCAGCACCTCCAGCTCCGCCGAGCCCATGGCGCCCTCGTCCGACGGCGCCTCGGTGATGTCGACCAGCACGGCCCCGGCGTCGCGCAGCACCTGCAGGTTCTGTTCGAACACCGCCAGGGTCTCGGCCGTATAGCCGCCGGCGAACCGCATCACCCCGATGCGGGCGCCGTTCAGCGATCCGGCGTCCAGCGCCGCCCGATAGTCGACCTTGTGGGCGTCCGCCTCGGCCGTGGCCGGGTCCAGCGGGTCGGTCCCGGCAATGACCGACAGCACCATGGCCGCGTCCTCGACCGTCCGCGTCATCGGCCCGGCCGTGTCCTGCGAATGGCTGATCGGCACCACGTGGGTGCGGGAGACCAGCCCGACGGTGGGCTTGAAGCCGACGATGCCGTTGATCGCCGCCGGGCAGGTGATCGAGCCGTCGGTCTCCGTCCCGATCGCCGCTGGCGTCAGCCCCGCCGCGACCGCCGCCCCGCTGCCCGAGGACGAGCCGCAGGCGTTGCGATCCAGCGCGTGCGGATTGCGCGTCAGACCGCCCACGGCGCTCCAGCCGCTTGTCGAGTTCGACGAGCGGATATTGGCCCACTCCGACAGATTGGTCTTGCCGAGGATCACCGCCCCCGCCTCGCGCAGCCGCGCCACCAGCGGCGCATCCCGCCCGGGCGCGTTGCCCGCCAGCGCCAGCGACCCGGCCGTGGTCGGCATGTCCCGCGTCTCGATATTGTCCTTCAGCAGGATCGGCATGCCGCCGATGCCCCGTTCGCTGGTCCAACGGACATCCGTGGCGTCATCGGCCCAGAGGATGACGGCGTTTGTGGTCAGTTGATCGAAGGCGCAGAGCCCCGGACCATAAGACTCATGCCCGGGCATGCCGCCGTCGCCGGGCGGCAATATTGAACATCGATCAGACAGGTCAGCGCCCCCGGCGCGCGCGGCCGCATCAGCGGCGGCTGCGGCTGATGCGGCCGCCTGACTCCAATCGGTCCGTTCGTCGGCCGTCACCTCGACGCTGATGCATCCGCCAAGCGTGAGCGCGGCCGCCGCCGTCAGGGCCGTCAGCCCGATCCTGTTGAAGCGCATCCCCGTCTCCCCCGCTGAAATACTAGAGCCCCGGCGCCCGCCGCGCCTGCGTTCGCTGTTCGAAGGCATAGCCCAGCGACAGCACCTTCGCGTCATCCCATTTGCCGCCGATGAAGCTGATCCCCACCGGCATGCCGCGGTCAAAGCCCATCGGCACGGTCAGATGCGGATAGCCCGCCACCGCCGCCAGCCGGCTGGCCGAGCCCTGCGACCGGTCGTCGTCGTCCGGATCGTTGGTCCAGGCCCGCGACGTCGTCGGCGCGGTCAGGGCGATCACGCCGTGATCCGCCATCATCTTGTCGATCCCTTCCGGCCCCGCCGCCCGGAACGACCGCTCGCGCGCCTCGACATAGGCGGGGTCGTCCAGCCCGCCCGTCGCTTGGGCCCGCTCGAACAGGTCCTGTCCGAACAGCACGGTCTCGCGCGGCTCGGCTGCGTTGAAGGCGATCACGTCGGCCAGCGTCCGCGTTCTCACCTGCGCCGGATCGGTCGAGGCCAGGTACAGGTTCAGATCGTGCTTCAGCTCCGTCAGCAGCACGGTCAGCTCCCAGCCGCCGATCTGGCGGAAGTCCGCCGGGGGCTCTGTGATCTCGACCAGCACCGCCCCCGCGTCGCGCATCGCCTGCAGGTTCTGTTCGAACACCGCCCGCGTCTCCGCCGAATAGTTGGGCACGAGGAAGCGCAGCACGCCGATCCGGGCGCCCCGCAGCGAGTTCGCGTCGAGCGCCGCCCGGTAGTCGACCTTGCGCGCATCCGCCTCGGCCGTGGCCGGGTCCAGCGGGTCCGAACCGGCGATCACCGACAGCACGATGGCCGCGTCCTCGACCGTGGTCGTGATCGGCCCGGCCGTGTCCTGCGAATGGCTGATCGGAATGATGTGGGTCCGGCTGACCAGTCCCACCGTCGGCTTGAACCCGACCACGCCGTTGACCGAGGCCGGGCAGGTGATCGACCCGTCCGTCTCCGTCCCGATCGCCGCCGGCGCCAGGCCGATGGCCACGGCTACCGCGCTGCCGGCCGAGGACCCGCACGGAGTCCGCTCCGCGTCGTAGGGGTTGCGCGTCTGCCCCCCGACCGCGCTCCAGCCGCTGATAGACTCCGACGACCGGATGTTGGCCCATTCGGACAGATTGGTCTTGCCGAGGATGACGGCCCCGGCCTCGCGCAGCCGCGTCACCAGGGGCGCGTCCCGGCCGGGCGCGTTGTCGACCAGCGCCAGCGACCCCGCCGTGGTCGGCATGAACGCCGTCTCAATATTGTCCTTGAGCAGGATCGGAAGACCACGCAGCGGCGCCTCCGGTCCGGCCTCGACCCTGACCGTTGCGCCCTCGGCCCAGCGGATCACACTCGCGTACGGGGCGTCGGCGGGTCCGAGCATCTCGGCCAGCGACATGCCGTGTCCGCCGTTGATCGGCTCACGGCAGACCTCGACCTCTGCGCCCGGCGGGATCGGTCGCCCCGAGTTCTCGGCCTGGCGCCGGATGTCCGCCTGTTCGGCCGGCGACATCTGGCTCACGAGCCGGCAGGTCGCCGGCGCGGGGGGCCCTGCCGATTGCGCGAGGACGGGGGAGGCTGCGGCCCCCGCAATCAGGGCAAGGACAGCGCCGCCGATCAGTCCTGCGCGGCGGGCGACCGCGACCCGATCGTCCGGTCGAGGAAGTCCAGATACATCCGCCATTGGTGCAGCTGCCTTTCGTTGCCCCGCACGCCGTGGCGCTGACCGGGGTAGAGCATCAGTTCGAACGGGTGCGAGGCCGCCTCCATCGCGTCGATGACCCGGGTCGAGTTCTCGAGGATGACGTTGTCGTCGGCCATGCCGTGCATCAGCAGCATCCGCCCGGTCAGCTGGTCCAGCTGCGGCACGGCGTCCGAGGCGGCGTAGCCTTCGGGGTTGGCTTCTGGCGTCGACATGAAGCGCTCGGTGTAGTGGGTGTCGTACAGGCTCCAGTCGGTCACCGGCGCGCCGACGGCGGCGGCGGCCAGGTTCATCTTCGGCTCTGTCAGCATGTGCAGGGTCATGAAGCCGCCGTAGCTCCAGCCCATGGCGGCGATCCGGTCGTCCTCCACGAACGGCAGCGATCTCAGATAGTTGATGCCGAGAACCTGATCCTCGACCTCAGGCTGGCCCATTTTCAGATACAGGGCCTGTTTGAACGCCGCCGAGCGGTCGCCCTCGCCCCGGTTGTCCAGTCGGAAGACGATGTAGCCCGCCTCAGTCAACAGTTGATTGGTGGCCGACTGCCAGCTCTTCTTGACCCCGCCGCCCGACGGTCCGCCATAGACCTGCATGATCACGGGGTAGGTCCTGGAGGGGTCGAAGCCCGGCGGCGTGGTCATCTGCCAGACCAGCGTCTCGCCGTGGCTATCCAGCGTGCCGAAGGTCACCTCGCCGCGCCGCGACGCATACGGGAAATAGGGATGATCCTCGTCCAGTCGGTTCTCCTCGATCCAGCGGATGAAGGTGCCGTCGGCCCGATACAGCCCCGACTGCGATGGCGTGTTCAGGTCCGAATAGTTGCCGACGAAGGCCGTGCCCGTGCGGTTCACCGAGGCGCTCCACCAGCCGCCCGCCGGCGTCACCGCCACCGGCGGCATGTCCTCGCGCAGGCTGGTGCGGAACAGCTGCTGTTCGATCGGCAGCTCGCGTCCGTCACGCATCGAGGCGGTGAAGAAGACGTCGCCCGTCTCCTGGTTGACCCCGTTCAGCGACTTGACCGGCCATTCCCCGCTGGTGATGGCGCGCAGGCGCCGCCCGTCGCGGTCGTACAGATACAGGTGCTTCCAGCCGCTCTCTTCCGACGACCAGATGAAATTGCCGTCGTCCAGCGCCTTGAAGTCATGGCTCAGCGGCACCCAGGCGTCCGAGCGCTGCGTCACGATCACCTTGGAGGCGCCCGTGGCCGGATCGACGCTCAGCAGGTCCAGCGTCTTCTGGTCGCGCGACTGGCGCTGCACATACAGCGTCCGCCCGTCCGCCGACCAGTTGACCCGGGCCAGGTAGATGTCGGTGTTCGTCCCCAGATCGACCCTGGTGCGCCGCCCGCTCTGGCGGTCATGCACATACAGTTCGACCACCGCATTGGGCCGGCCGGCGCGCGGGTAGCGCTGCTCGACTACGGTCGCGCCGCCGCCCGTGATGTCCAGCCGCGGGATGACGTCCACCGTCGACTCGTCGGTGCGCTGCAGGGCGATGTAGCGCTCGTCCGGGCTCCACCAGTAGCCGGTGTCGCGGTCCATCTCCTCCTGGGCGATGAACTCGGCCGTGGCCCAGGTGATCAGCCCTTCGCCGTCGGTGGTCACCGCGCTCTCGCGTCCGCTGGCCAGGTCGTAGACGACCAGGTCCTGGTCCCGCACCCACGAGACGAAATTGCCGTCCGGCGACACCTTGGCGTCGATCTCGTCGGCCTCCGTCTCCGTCAGCCGGCGCACCGCCCCGCCCTCGCGTTCGGCCAGGAAGACGTCGCCTTCCAGCGGCGCCAGGATGTAGCGGCCCTGCTCGTCCCACGAATACTCGACCACGCCGCGGGCGCTGATCCGCATCCGCTCGCGCCGCGCCTTTTCGGCCTCCGACAGCTCGCCCGCATCCGGGACCAGCGCCCGCGCGTCGATCAGCTTGAACGCCTCGCCCTCGCCGGTCGGCGCCGCCCACAGATCCTGCACATCGACGTCGTCCTCGCGCGACCGCAGGAAGGCGACCAGCTCGCCGTCCGGCGACAGGCTGACCCCCTTGGCCACCGGCCCGGCCAGGGCGGGATCGGAGAACACCCGCTCGGGCGTCAGGATCGCGGGGTCCGCAGTTTGCGCCATCGCGGCGGTGAACGGCGTCTGGGCCGCGAAAAACAGGGTGGAGGCGAGAAGAATGTTGCGCATGGCCGGGACGCTAAAGGCGAATTCCGCCGCCGTCATCCCCTTGTTCCCCATGCGCGACACCCCATCCCTTCCGCTTGCGCTCTCCGCCCCCTAATAAGCCCCCGATGACCGACGTCGCCGTCTCCGCCCCGCCCGCCAAGGCCTCGCCCTTCCACGAGCTGGAAGTGCTGTGGGTGCATCACTGGACCGACCAGCTGTTCAGCTTCCGCATCCGCCGCCCGGAGGATTTCCGCTTCCGTTCCGGCGAGTTCGTCATGCTCGGCCTGCCCGGCGACGCCAAAGACGGAGTGGCGGGCAAACCGATCCTGCGCGCCTATTCCATCGCCAGCCCCAGCTGGGACGAGGCGCTGGAGTTCCTCTCCATCAAGGTCGCCGACGGCCCCCTGACCTCCCGCCTGCAGAAGATCCAGCCCGGCGACACGGTGCTGATGGGCAGGAAGCCGACCGGCACCCTCGTCCTCGACGCCCTGACCGGCGGCGATCGCCTGTGGCTGATCGGCACCGGCACCGGCCTCGCGCCCTGGCTCAGCGTCGCCCGCGACCCCGACACCTACAGCCGCTTCGGCCAGGTCTTCGTCTGCCACACCGTGCGCAACGTCGCCGACCTCAGCTACCGCGACTTCTTCACCTCGGGCATCCACGACGATCCCCTGATCGGCGACGAGGCGAAGGCCCAGCTGACCTACTATCCCACCGTGACGCGCGAGCGCTTCGAGACCCCCGGCCGCATCACCGACCGCATCCGCTCGGGCGACCTGTTCGCCGATCTCGGCCTGCCCGCCGGCTTCTCGCCCAACACCGACCGGGTGATGCTGTGCGGCTCCATGGCCATGATCAAGGAAGCCGGCGAACTGCTCGAGAGCTATGGGCTGAAAGAGGGTTCGAACGCCGAACCCGGCGACTATGTGCTGGAGCGCGCCTTTGTCGGTTGACCTGAAAGATCCGACCACGGTCGCCATCGACGCCCGCGTCGCCCCCGAAGCCTGCCGCTCGATGGCCGAGGTCCGCCACGGGGTCGACGCCCTCGATCGCGCCCTCGTCGTCCTGCTCGCCGAGCGTCAGCGCTACATGGACGCCGCCGCCCGGATCAAGCCGGACCGCTCCGTCGTCCACGACGACGCCCGCATCGAGGACGTGGTGTCAAAGGTGCTCGCCGCGGCCGACGCCGCCGGCCTGTCCCCCGCCATCGCCGAGCCCGTCTGGCGCGCCCTGATCGACCGCTGCATCGCCCACGAGTTCGAGACCTTCGACCGCACGCGAGGCTAGACTGTTGTCTCCTCCCCGCCTGCGGGGAGGGGGACCGCGAAGCGGCGGAGGGGCTCTCAGGACCCTCGCAGCCCTCTCAGCATCAGCTCGTGCCGGTACGCGGCCACGTCCGCCAGCGCCACGTCCAGCGCATCCCGCACCCGGTCCAGCAGCGGCGGCGCCTCGGCCTTGTCCGCCGCCTCGGCCGCCGCGCAGGCCTCCGCCAGCGGCCCGGCGCCGATCCCGGCCGCCGCGCCCCGGATGGTGTGCACCCCGTCGCGCCAGCCGTCCTCGCGCACATCCAGCATCGGCGACCACATCGCCGCCTGCTGGGCGAACAGCCCCAGCACCTCTTCGCTGACCGCGTCGTCGCCGCCCGTGATCCGCTCCAGCACGGCGAAGTCGACGGCTCCGGACAGATCCCGGCGGGCCATGGGCGCTCTCCCCCGCCGCCCGGTCTGGCGGCCGATTCCGTCAGCCTAGCGCCTCCTGCGACAAACCGGAACGGCGTCGCAAATCCCCTTGCACGCGGGGGGCATTGCCTCTATGTCACGCCCCCTCGCGACGGTCCCACACCGGAACGCCGCGAGACGGCGCGGACCTTGCGAGGCCGCGCCCGACGAATGGTCCGGGTGATTAGCTCAGTTGGTAGAGCAGCTGACTCTTAATCAGCTTGTCGTAGGTTCGATCCCTACATCACCCACCACTTTCTTGTCCGGGCCGCTCGCCCAAGCGTCCATACGCTGTCGCTATGGACCGTTCGCCGCGAAAACGGTCCACCGGACCTTTTTTTACGCGGCTCACGGTTCGATCCCTACAGCACCCACCACTTTCCCCCCTGAAATCAGTGCCTTACAGTGCCAGCCATGAAGCGGGTCCTGATCACGGGCGGCGCGCGCGGTATCGGCTGGGG
>NZ_DASPMM010000004.1:0-74508 GCF_035627055.1 Brevundimonas sp.
TGTTCATGCCAATGCCGAAGCGCATGCGCAGCACCCGCTCCTCGCGCGGCGTCAGGGACGCCAGCACCCGGGTGGTGGTTTCGCGCAGATTCGACTGGATGGCCGCGTCGATGGGCAGGACGGCGTTCTTGTCCTCGATGAAGTCGCCTAGGTGCGAATCCTCCTCGTCGCCAATGGGCGTTTCGAGGGAGATCGGCTCCTTGGCGATCTTCAGCACCTTGCGCACCTTTTCCAGCGGCATGGCCAGCTTTTCGGCCAGTTCCTCCGGCGTCGGCTCGCGGCCGATCTCGTGCAGCATCTGGCGGGAGGTGCGGACGATCTTGTTGATCGTTTCGATCATGTGCACCGGGATGCGGATGGTCCGCGCCTGGTCGGCGATCGAGCGGGTGATGGCCTGGCGGATCCACCAGGTGGCGTAGGTCGAGAACTTGTAGCCGCGGCGATACTCGAACTTGTCGACCGCCTTCATCAAGCCGATGTTGCCTTCCTGGATCAGGTCCAGGAACTGCAGGCCGCGGTTGGTGTATTTCTTGGCGATCGAGATCACGAGGCGCAGGTTGGCCTCGACCATCTCCTTCTTGGCCTGACGCGCCTCGCGCTCGCCCTTCTGCACCGTCTGGACGATGCGGCGGTAGTCGTCGATCGGCAGGCCGGCCTCGGTGGCCACGGCCGCCACGTCGCCGCGGATCTGGGCGATCTGGGCCGCCTCGTTCTCGCTGAACTTGGTCCAGCGCACGCCCATGGCCTTGATCCGGTCGGCCCAGGTCGGGTCCAGCTCGGCGCCGAAATAGGCCTTGAGGAATTCGGGGCGCGAGATGCCGTAGCTGTCGGCGAGGCGCAGCAGCCGGCCTTCCAGCCCCATCAGCCGCTTGTTGATCGCATAGAGCTGCTCGACCAGCGCCTCGATGCGGTTGTTGTTCAACTTCATCGTCTTCAGGCGGCCGGAGATGTCCGCCGTCAGCGTGTCATAGGCCTTCTGGTCCTTGGCGTTGAGGGTCTCGCCCTTCAGCCGCGCCTCGACCAGCTTGTCCTGCAGCTTGCGGAACGCCCCGAAGTCGCCGGCGATGGCGTCCAGCACCTCCATGACGCCGTCGCGCAGCTCGGCTTCCAGCGCCGAGATCGACATGCCGCCGCCGTCGTCGAAGTCTTCGTCCTCCTCGTCGTCCTCGGACTTCTCGCCCGCGCCTTCCTCGGAGACCGCGGCCTCCTTGGCCTCGGGCGAGCCCGGGATCGGCTGCGGCGGCTGGTTGTGCGGCAGGGACGACGGGTTCAGCACGCCGTAGGTGGCGTCCAGGTCGATGACCTCGCGCAGCAGGATGCGATTGTTGGCCAGCTCGTCGCGCCACACCATGATGGCCTCGAAGGTCAGCGCGCTCTCGCACAGGCCCGAGATCATCGCGTCCCGGCCGGCCTCGATGCGCTTGGCGATGGCGATTTCGCCCTCGCGGCTGAGCAGCTCGACCGACCCCATCTCGCGCAGATACATCCGCACCGGGTCGTCGGTGCGGTCATAGGCGGCCTTGGCCGGCGTCTCGGCGACCGAGGTCTCGGCGGCGGCGGCGACTTCCCCGCCCTCGCCTTCCTTCGGCTCGGCGTCCTCTTCGGCCTCGACGACGTTGACGCCCATCTCGGACAGCATCGCCAGCGTGTCCTCGATGGCGTCCGGCGTCACCTCTTCGGACGGCAGGACCTTGTTCAGGTCCTCCATCGTCACATAGCCGCGCGCCTTCGCCTGCTTGATGAATTTCTTGACGCCGGCGTCGGTGAGGTCGAGCAGCGGGCCGTCGCTCTGGGCTTCGGCTTCCTGCGTCTCGGTCTGCGCACTCATTCAGTTCTCTCTCCGGGCGGAAGGCTGATCAGGCCGTCCGCCAATACAACGTGTGGCGAAGTCGTTTGTTACGAGCCCGCGCTGTCTTCCCATATTTCGCCGGTTTTGATCGCGCGACGCAGGACGTCACGCTCGGCCTTGAGCCGGCGAAACGCCTCGTCCTGCCCCGGCACGCCACGCGCCGAAGTCAGGGCATCCTCCAGCGCCGCCACGCGGGTGAGCGCGTCGAACGCCTGCGACCATCGGATCCGCGCTTCGCCGAGGGGCTTGTCTGCGGCCAGGAAAGGCGCGCCGGACTTTGCCGCCGCCTTCTCGACCTCGTGCATCAAGACGCCATGACCCGATTGCGCCAGATGGCGACGCAGGGCGGCTGAGTCAAGGTCTTGGCCCGAGAACCTGAGCCTCACCATCTCCTGCGCCAGGCCGTCGAGGGCCGGATCGCCGAAGCCGTGCCGGGCGATCGCCTCGAGGTGATCGTCCATTCTTTCCGGATCGTCGACGGCGCCATGGGCCAGCGCCGCCGCCACCGGCTCGATGGAGCGCGACAGCGACTGCATCGCCTGCGCCCCCTCGGCGGTCTGCCCCAGCTTCGGCGGCGGGCCTGGCCGCCAGCGGCCGCCAGGACCCGTCGCAGGCGCCCCGGGCGGGGCCCGCCGCGCCGGGAACATCGCGTCAAAGCGGTCGAACAGCTCGCGCCGGTACTGCTCCGCCAGATCCTTGTCCTGCACCGCCGACGCCGCCTGCCTCAGCCGTCCCTTCAGCCCCGCCCGCCGCTCCGGCGTATCCAGCGGTTCGGCCTCGGCCTCCTTCTGGAACAGCACCTCGGCGAAGGTCCGCGTCGCCGACAGGGCCTGGCGCAGCGCCGGCGCCCCGCGGTCGCGCAGGATGTCGTCCGGGTCCTGCCCCGCCTCCAGCAGGGCGAAGCGGAACGACCGACCGGACTTCAACTGCGGCAACGCCCGGTCAATCGCCCGGTACGCCGCCCGCCGCCCCGCGGCGTCGCCGTCGAAACACAGCACCGGCTCGGACGACACCCGCCACAGCCGCTCCATCTGCTCCTCGGTCAGAGCCGTGCCCATCGGCGCCACCGCCGGGATCCCCGCCCGTTGGCAGGCGATCACATCCATATAGCCCTCGACCACCACGATGGCCTGGCTGTCCCGGCTCTCGGCCCCGAGGATGCGCCGCGCCTCGGGCAGGCCGTACAGGGTCGCGCCCTTGTGGAAGAGCGGGCTCTCCGGCCCGTTCAGGTATTTGGCCCGGTCGTCGGGGTTCATCGCCCGCCCGCCGAAGCTGACGATCCGGCCCCGCGCGTCGAGGATCGGGAACATCAGGCGGTCGCGGAACCGGTCGTACGGAGTCCCGCCGCCTTCCGGCGCGATCAGCATGCCCGCCTCGACCAGGTCGCCCGGCTTGGCGCCGCGCTGCACCAGCGCCGCCTTCAGCCCCTCGCGGTCGTTCGGCGCATAGCCCAGCCCGAACCGCTCCCACTGGTCCTCCGGCAGGCCCCGCTTCTCCAGATATTCCCGCGCCGCCTTGCCCGGCGAACGCCGAAGATTGGCCGCGAACCATTTCTGGGCCAGGTCCATCCAGTCCGTCAGGCCCTGCTTCTTCGCCTCGCGCTCGGCCGCCTGCGGGTCCTCGGCCGGCAGGGCCATGCCCGCCTCCCCCGCCAGCCGCTGCACCGCCTCGACGAAGCTCAGCCGCTCCGTCTCCTGCAGAAAGGAGATGACGTCGCCGTGCTTGCCGGACGAGAAGTCGTGGAAGAAGCCCTTGTCGTCATTGACGAAGAACGACGGCGACTTCTCCTTGGTGAAGGGCGACAGGCCGACATATTCCCGGCCCTGACGCTTGAGTTTCACCGTCCGCCCGATGATATCGGACGGGCGAAGGCGGGCCTTCAGTTCTTCAAGGAAGCGGTCGTCGAAGCGCACGGTCGTCTTATAGCGCGCGACTCGCGCCGGCGCCGCCATTTACCTTTCATTAACCACAAAGGCGAAACGGCGGCCATAACTGCCTGATTCAACGCATATTTTTGTGAGCAATTCGGAACGATCCACAGGCCTGTGGATTAACCATGCCGCCCGTCGCAGAAGACGACGGACCCCGGCGGCCTCCCGGCGAAGATCGCGGAGCCGCCCCGAGAGTGAAAGCCGCCATGTTCATCGCCATCGCCCGCCCGGCGGTGGAGCCCCAAGGCCCCGACGCCGTCGCCGTCCCCGGCTCCCCCGCCATCGCCGAACTGCCCCCCCGCGCCCTGCACGCCCGTCTGCTCGAGAACGCGGCCCTGCGCCGCCGGCGCGGTCTCGAGCGCCGCCGCAGCAACCGTATGGAGGACGCGGACTACTGGCTGCACGCCGCCCCCGTCGCCGTCCGCAAGGCCAGCGCCCTGCGCGAGGAAAAGAGCTTCGCGGCGCTGCCCTGACAGCCAGGACCTGGACGTGCGCTCAAGCAGCGAGCGACCGCGTCGCGAGCGATAGCGCCTCGCTTAAAGGTACCCCAGCCACCAGTCGCAGCGGCGGCGCTTGACGCCCTCGAACCAGCGCGACAGCGGATACAGCAGCACGACGGTCAGCAGCCAGAAACCGTAGACCCCGGCCAGGCCGAACCCCCATCCGGCGGCCAGCAGCCGGCCCGGATCGCCCAGCATGTTGAAGAAGGCGGATGCGGGGACTCCCATCGCGACGCCCACGAGCAGAGCCAGGGCGTGGGCCAGCCAGACGTGCAGCACATAGGTGAACAGCGGCGTCCGCCCGAAGGTCAGCAGAACGCCCCGGGCCGGCCGCCACAGCCGCTCCAGCACCGGCAGCAGCGCCAGGGAGACGCCCAGCGTCACCAGCACATAGTCCAGCGATGGCGGGTACTTGGCCACGTTGATGAAGGACAGGCCGGTCCACAGGCTCTCCGACTGCGCCTCCCATGGCCGCGGATCGCCGTACCCGTTGACGGCGCGAAGCACGGCGAACGCCGCCACCAGGCCTCCCGCCAGCAGCAGCACGGCTCGGGTGCGCGCGGGGCCGCCCAGGGTGAACAGGCCGCCGAGGCCGTAGCCCGTCAGCATGATCCCCAGCCAGGGCGCGAACGGATAGGCCACGAACGCCCCGAACGGAGCCGGCCCGAACTCCATCGACAGACTCCACAGCGGCGCGGCGGTCCCGAGATCGGGCGGATCGACCGGCGCCAGCGCCTGATGGCCGACGACGATCAGCACCCCCAGCGCCAGGACCGCCGCCCTCGGCAGCCAGATCAGCGCCGCCAGCACCAGCATCGACGCCCCGATCGCCCAGATCACCTGCAGGAAGAACCCCAGGCCGAAGTTGAAGCCCCACTGGACCAGCGTCAGCTCCAGCACGATCAGCCAGGCGCCCCGGGTCAGCAGGAACCGCATCAGGTCCGGCCGGGTCTTGCCGTTGGCCTGCTGCAGCCAGACCGACACGCCGGCCAGCAGCACGAACGTCGGGGCGCAGAGGTGGGTCGCCCAGCGGGTCATGAACAGCGCCGGATCGCCGGCCTCTCCAAGCGCAAGCGGATCGGCCGTAAAGGCGGTGCGGTGGAAGAAGTCGCGCACGTGGTCCAGCACCATAAGCACGATGACCAGCCCGCGCAGGGCGTCGATTCCCTCGATGCGGGCGGCGCCCGATCGGGTCACGCCAGAGGCTGCGGCGGCCGGGGACGCCAGCGGTGCATCGTGTGCGGCCTCGACAGGCTGTGCAGTCATGGCGTCCCTCCGCCGTCGAGCTTAGGGCCGGTTGGCGGCCGCGCGCCAGAGGCCGCGTCTGGGCCGGGCGGCCTAGCCACGGCTGAGCTCCTGTGGTTGTCTTCGCCCGCATCTCTGGGGGGAAAGCACCATGAACCGTCTCACCGCAGCCGTGGCCGCCGCCGCGCTCGCCATCGTCACCTCCGCCGTTCCGGCCGCGGCCCAGGACATCGTCGGACCCGTCGCCGCCGCCGTGGACCAGTTCGGCCAGAGCATGGCTGAATCGATGACCGGCGGACCAGGCCTGTTCGTCACCGCCCAGGGCGAGGCGCCGCTGCCCGCCGCCGCCTCGACGCCGATGACGGTCACCATCAAGGGCACGGGCACGACCGCGGTCGAGGCGGTCGCCGACCGCAACACCCAGCTGGACCGGGTCCGCTCCGTCGCCAACCGTTTCGACGTGGCCATCGAGGTCGGGGCCACCAACTACGCCATCGAGGAAACCCCCTCGTGGCTGTCCGGGGATGCGGCGATGGCCCCGGCCGCCATGGACTGGAGCGATGAAGCGGCCGCTGCTGTGGAGCTCGTCGCTCCGGTCGCCGAGCCGACGACCGCCCCGGCTGACGCCCGCACTGTCACCGCCTCCGTCCAGGTCAAGCTGGACCGCCCGAACGAGTCCCGCCTGCCCGACTTCGTCGACGCCCTGGTCGAGGCCGGCGTCACCGATCTCGACGACAGCCTGAACGGACTGAACCTCGGCGCCATGGCGCCCTTCATCTCCATGCTGGGTCTGGACCCGACCCGTGACCCCGGCGAGGCCGTGTGGAGCCAGGCCACCGCCGACGGCGTCCGCAAGGCCCGCGCCCAGGCCGAGGCCATCGCCGAAGCCGCCGGCCGCCGCCTCGGCCCGGTCCGCTACGTCAGCGTCCTGATGCGCTCCCACAACGCCGAAAACGCCCTCGTCAGCGTGGCCGTGCGCTTCGGCTTCGAAGACTAGGCCGGCGCTCATGGTAGTCGGCCGGGCGGCTCAGCCGACGTGACGCTGTGCTTGCAATCCGGGGAATTATGCGCGGGTTCAGCGGAAATTACCGCCTTGGATCAGAGGCATGGCCTTTTCTCGGGTCAATCTTCCCGCCCTGGGGGCGGACGGGTCCATAATGCCCGTGTCTGCCTGTCCGGCAGGCGGGTCTTTGAAAACTGAAACCGCCCGCCTCGGCCGGGATGCGTCGCAAACAAAACGGACGCTACGGACGCTACGAACTCTACGGACGCTACGGACGCTACGGACGCTACGGACGCTTCGGACGCTTCGGACGCTTCGGACTGTATTTTTCTCTCCGAAGAGTCCGGTTCGAGGTGCCTCAGCCCTTCATCGAATCCGCAAAGCGCTGGAACAGATAGAGGCTGTCCGTCGGCCCCGGGGACGCCTCCGGGTGGTGCTGCACACTGAACACCGGCCGGTCCTTCAGGGCGATGCCGCAGTTGGTGCCGTCGAACAGGCTGACGTGGGTCTCGACCACCGCGTCGGGCAGGCTGTCGCGGTCCACGGTGAAGCCGTGGTTCATCGACACGATCTCGACCTTGCCGGTGGTCAGATCCTTGACCGGGTGATTGGCCCCGTGGTGGCCCTGATCCATCTTGACGGTCTTCGCGCCCAGCGCCAGCGCCAGCATCTGGTGCCCCAGGCAGATGCCGAACAGGGGCTTGCCGCTGTCGACCAGCTTGCGGATTTCCGGCACGGCGTATTCGCCCGTGGCCGCCGGATCGCCCGGTCCGTTCGACAGCACCACCCCGTCAGGATTGCGCGCCAGAATGGCCTCGGCGGTCGTATCGGCCGGCACCACGGTGATCTTCGCGCCCGTCGAGGCCAGCGCCCGCAGGATGTTGCGCTTCACGCCGTAGTCGACGACGACCACCGACTTGTCCGTCGCATCGACCCTCGGATGGCCTTCCGGCCAGTCCCACAGCCCCTCGTCCCAGTCGAACGACTGCAGCGTCGAGGCGTCCTTGGCCAGATCGAGCCCGACCAGCCCGCTCCACGCCCGGGCCTCCGCCACCAGGGCCTCGAGGTCGAATCGCCCTTCCGGGTCATGGGCGATGACCGCATGCGGCGCCCCCGCGTCGCGGATGCGCGCCGTCAGCTGGCGGGTGTCGACCCCGGCCAGCCCGACCACCCCGCGCCGCTTCATCCAGCCGTCGAAGTCGCTCTCCGAGCGGTAGTTGGCCGGGTCCGTCGGCATGTCGCGGAAGATCGCGCCCCGCGCCGAGGTGTCCGAACCGCCGCCGATCTGCTCCACGTCCTCGACATTCACCCCGGTGTTGCCGACATGCGGGAAGGTGAAGGCCAGGATCTGGCTCATGTAGGACGGGTCGGTCAGGATCTCCTGATACCCCGTCATGGCCGTGTTGAAGACGACCTCGCCGAGGGCCGTGCCGGTCGCGCCGCAGCCGAGGCCCTGCAGGATGGTTCCGTCGGCGAGCGCGAGCACGCCGGTGACGCCGGGAAGAAGCTTCGTGGTCATGGCAGGCTCCGTAGCACCGAATCCGGGCGAGCAAACGGCGCGGTGGTTAGGCGTCGCCCGCCACGGGGTCAACGCGCGGTCCGGACTTTCTCAGAAACACCAGCCAGGCGGCGGTGGTGAGGACGAAGAAGGCCGCCGCCGGCCAGACGTACTCCAGCCCCGCGAAGCCGACGGCGGCGCAGGCGAACAGAAAGCCGGCCACGGCGATGCTCCGCGCCTGCGTCCGCCTCGCCAGCCGGAACAGCGAGGCCGAGCAGATGGCGTAGACGACCAGCGACAGCACCGAGGTCGCGCCCGCCAGCACGCCGAACTGGTCGCCCAGCGTCGGCTGGCCCGACACCACCACCGTCACCACGCTCATGATCGCGGCGCCCAGCAACGGATTGGCGATCGGCGTATGCTCGCCGGCCCCGAAGCCGGACGGCAGATAGCCCTGACGCGCCGCGGACCGCGCCGTCTCGCCGCCCAGCATGACCCAGCCGCCGACCGTGCCTACCGTCTTGATCACCGCGCAGACCGCCACAACCCCGGCGATCGAGGCTCCGAACACCCGCCCGGCCAGATCGGCGTAGGGGCTCGTCGAACTGGCCAGCACGCCGGCCGGAATGACCCCGAACACCGCCACGGTCGCGGCGACGTAGACGACGGTGGCCAGCAGCACCCCGGCCACCGAGGCCCGCCCCACGTCGCGGGCCGGATGCTTGACCCTGACCGACAGGGCCGCCGCGCTCTCCACCCCGAGGAAGGCCCAGAAGATCACCGCCAGCGAAGCCGGCACGCTCTGGACCAGCGTCTTCCCGGACGGGCTCCACGACGCCTCGAAGACCTCCGGGTCGAAGGCGATGATCCCGGCCGCCACCGCCACCACGATCGGCGCCACGCCGATGGCCAGGGCCACAGCCGCGAGCCCCGAGGCCGTCCTCGCGCCGATGATGTAGGCGATCGTCGCCAGCCAGATGATGCCCAGGTTGCAGAAGGTCGCGGCGATCGGGTCCCTCAGCACCGGCCAGAAGAAGCCGAGGTAGCCCGTGGCGGCCACGGCGATGGCGACATTGCCGACGAGGCAGGCGGTCCAGAAGGCCAGTGAGGTCTGGAAGCCGAAGAACCGCCCCAGCCCCCGCTCCGCAAAGCCCGGCAGGCCGTCGGCGTCGGGCTGCAGCCGCCCCAGCGCCCCGAACACCAGCGCCAGCGTCACCGCTCCCGCTCCCGCGACCAGCCAGCCGATCAGGCTGGAGCTGCCCACCGTCGCCAGACTCACGGGGAGCAGATAGACGCCCGAACCGATCATGTTGCCGGCCACGACCAGGGCCGCCAGCCCCCAGCCCAGCTTGTGGCGGTCCGACAGGGGCTCCTCGGCCAGCGGAATGGAATGGGGCGCGGCGCTCATGCGTGAACCTCGGCGAGACGGGACTGGAACCAGGCCACCGCGGCCTCGTGGCGGGGGCTCAGCACCCCCGTATCATACGCCCCGCCGACAGGTTGGCCTGCACGGCCTCGCAGATGCGGGCGTCCTCGGCGGTCAGCCGGTCCGACGCCTCCAGCGCCTCTCCCGCCGCCCCGGCCCCGCCGTCGTTCAGGAACAGATAGTCCAGCCGTGTCCGCCCCGGCCCAATGGGCGTCATGCGCTCCACCATGGCGCCGTCGCGGTAGACGTTGATTCCGAGGTTGGGCCACAGCCAGCCCCACACCCCCGCCTGCGGACCGTCGTTCACCCCTGCCGCCTCCTGCACCACCAGATCGCCCTCGAACCGCACCCGGTATTCGGCCGACCCCAGCTCCCCGGCCAGCACCGGATGCACCGACCCGATATGGTAGCCCTCCAGGTAGTTCTCGGCATAGACCTTCCAGTCGCAGGCCAGATGGTGGCTGCGTCGAAGCGCCGGCGCGGCGATACTCAGCCCTCGCTCGGTCAGCAGCGCCTCCAGCGGCGCGACGTGGTCGTCGAGCGCCGCCGCTTCCGGGTCGAGGGTGGCGAAGACCAGCCCGCGCCAGGTGTCCAACCTGACGCCCAGCAACCCGAACGCGCGTGGATCGAACCCCTCCGCCGTCCCGAACCCGGTCGCCGTCCGCAGCCGCCCATCCAGCGCATAGCGCCAGCCATGGTAGGCGCAGACCAGCTCGCCTTCGCAGCGGCCGCTCGCCCCTTCGACCAACGGCCCGGCCCGATGACGGCACACATTGTGGAAGGCCCGCAGCGCCCCGTCCTTCCCGCGCAGCACCAGCAGCCGATGCCCGGCCACGTCGGCGGCGATCCAGTCGCCCGGCCCCGCGGCCTCCGCCTCGTGGCCAAGGAACAGCCAGGATCGGCCGAACACCGCCGCCCGCTCCCGCGCCCAGGCGTCGGGACAACCGTAGAACCGGGCGGGAAGCGTGGCCTGCATGATCGATCAAGGCCCGCCCCGGACGGCGCCGTCAACCGTCCTCAGACGACGACTGCGTCCATGCCCGCGAACACGGCGTGGGTGGCGCCGGCCGCGTGGGCGGCCAGCCCCCGGTCGGGCCGGAGGTTCAGCAGCATGACCTGCGGACAGGCCCGCCGCGCCGCACCGATCAGCTGGACCGCTCCCTGCCAGTCGCGAGCGCTCTCGTGCTCGACGCCGGCGAAGTCGATGGCCAGGCACTGGGCCTTCACCTGCGACAGCCGCAGCGCGGCGCCGACGTCCGGCGCAATATGCAGGATCGCGCCGAGCGACCCGGTCTCGAAATGCTGGATGGCTTCCTGGATGGCCTCCGGCGGCGCCTGTTCCAGCCCGCCCATGACTTCGACCAGCAGGGTCCCGGGCGCCGATTCGTGCTGCATCTCGGCGCACAGCAGGTCGAACCGGCCGCCGCTCGACGCCACCGTCCGCCAGAACGCCGGCAGGACTCCGCTGTCGTCCGCGCCCAGCCGCAACAGGTCGAGGCCGTTCCTCAGGGTCTGGGTGTCGATGCTGATCAGGTCCGCGGGCTCGAGCGTGCGCCGCCCCAGACCGACGAGAGCGCTCTCGCCGCCGCGATGGCGGACACTGCGGCGGATCCGCCGCGCGACCGGCGCCGAGCGGCCAAGGTCGAACACAGGTTGCGCCGCCAGCGTGACGATCAGCTCCCGCCGGGCGCGGGTCAGCAGGGTGAAGGTCAGGCTCTCGTAGGGTGCGGCGTACGACCGCCTCTCGCCGATCCGGGCGATCGCTTCCGACCATCCGTCGTCCCGCGGATCAGGGTCCGGCCCGGCCGTCAAAGTGGTCGGGTAGCCTGGCTCGTTCCTCATGACCGTGTCTCCAGCCGGTCTGAAAAAGGCCCCCCGCATGCAAGAAGGCGCTCCAAGGTGAAAACACATCGCTGACGAACGTGGTCAAACGCCGTTGACCATGGCGTTTCCCGATGCGGGACACGGCGCGCGGCGCCGTTGACCGGATCGCAGCCGCGCGTCAGGAGACGCCATGACCATCACCACGGTCGGCCTCGATGCCGACGACACGCTCTGGCACAACGAGACGATCTTCCGCCTCACCCAGTCGCGCTTCCTGGACCTGCTGTCGGAGCATGACACCGACGCGGTGCAGACGCGTCTGGCCGAGGTCGAGCGCCGCAATCTCCGGCTCTACGGCTACGGGGTGAAGGGATTCACCCTGTCGATGATCGAAACCGCCATGGAGATGTGCGACGGCGAACCGCCGGCCGGCGCCATCCGGGAAATCCTCGCCGCCGGCCGCGAGATGCTGGCGCATCCGGTCGAGACCCTGCCCGGAGTCGACGAAGCTCTGGCGCAACTGTCGGAACGCTACCGTCTGGTGCTGATCACCAAGGGCGACCTGCTCGACCAGGAGCGCAAGCTGGCCGCCTCCGGTCTCGGGGATCTGTTCGCAGCGATCGAGATCGTCTCCGAGAAGGACCGGCAGACTTACGAGCGTGTCTTTGCGCGCCACGGCACCGGGCCCGCCGAGGCCGTAATGGCCGGCAATTCGATGAAGTCGGACGTGCTCCCGGCGTTGGACTCCGGCGCCTTCGCCGTTCACATTCCCTACCCCGTCGCCTGGGCGCACGAACTGGCCGAGGCGCCCGAGGGGCACCCGCGCTACGCGGCGCTGGCCTCGATCAGCTTCCTGCCAGCGTGGATAGAAGAACGGCGACGGGCGTTTGAAGAACGCAGATAGCACGATCTGCCGATTACCGCGTTATCCAAGTAACGTGGAAATATTTCGCTAATGTCCGGAAGCAGTCTTGACCGGACTTATCTGTGGTGGGTTTGTGTCAGCCGTCTGGCTTGGGGGAGGCAGGCTTCCGGTTCCTCTCACCATCGAGACATTTTTAATGACTGCAAAGCGTAACCAACTGCTCGCCAGCACCGTTCTGGCGGGCGCAATCGCGTTCTCCGCGCCTGCCTTTGCGCAGACGCCGCCTACAGCCACCGACGCCGACTCCGTCCAGAACGCGCCTCTCAACCAGGTCACTGACCCGGCGGAGCCCGAAGCCGCCCAGCTGGGCGAAATCGTCATCACCGGCTCGCGCATCCGCCGCGACCCGACCAACGCGCCGACGCCGCTGATCCAGGTTCAGCGGGAGGCGCTGCTGAACACCGGGCAGTCGACCGTGATCGACTACCTCGCCACCATACCGGCCCTGTCCAACTCGGTCGTTCCGTCGGACACGACGGGGACGGGCCTCGGCGACTCCGGACTGTCGCTGCCGAACCTGCGCAGCCTCGGCTCCAACCGGACCCTGACGCTGGTCGACGGCCGCCGTCACGTCGGCTCGAACGGCGGATCGCTGTCGGTCGACATTGACACCATCCCTCGCCTGCTGATCGAGAACATCGAGATCGTCACCGGCGGCGCCGCCTCGGTGTACGGCGCCGATGCCGTGTCGGGTGTGCTGAACTTCGTCCTGCGCAAGGACTTCGAAGGTCTGGAGGTCGACGCCAACTACGGGATGATCAACCAGAACGGCGAGGCCAACAAACGCATCTCCGCCCTGTGGGGCGCCAATCTTCTGGACGACCGGCTGAACGTCTACGTTCACGGCGAATACGAAGAGATCGACGAAGTCACGTCGCTGGATATCGACTGGCTGCGGAATGCTCCGGTCCGCATCGGCACCGACGCGGACCCGACCACGGCCCGCTTCGATGGCGTCCAGGACGCGACCCTGTTCACCGGGGTCCGCCGCATCGACCTGCCGCGCTGGGGCCAGACGACGCTCGCGACGGTCCAGCAGCCCAGCGCCCTGAATGATCCGGACGTCCCTTATGAGGAGTGCCTGTTCGACCCGACCAACGCGGCGTCCTTCAGCTATGCGGCCAACTGCTTCGGTGTGACGCCGGGCCGGACCTTCTGGTACGAGGGCGGCTCCGCGCGGCTGGCCAACTTCGGCACCCGTATCGGCAACACCGGCGCCAACCGTCCCTACAACATCGGCGGCGACGGCGAGAACCCGGCCGAATTCAGCACCGGCTCGCGCGTGCCGAGCTCCGAGTCGGCCCGGTTCCAGACCGGCCTGACCTTCGAGCTGACGCCGGACATCTCGGTCTACGGTGAAGCCAAATACATCACCGAAGACTCGTATGACGTGTCGCAACCGACCTTCTTCGACATCGACCTGGTCAACTCCTACGGCGCCGGATCCGCCAATCCGATCTACAATGTTGCGAACTTCGACCTGCGCTGGAGCGACAACGCCTTCCTGCCGCAGAATGTGAAGGACGCGATCGCCACCAACATGGTGACGCAGTACACGGCGCCCACCGCGACGACCCCCGGCCAACCGCTTGCGCCGATCCTGGTGCAGAACGCCCGCCACAGCATGTTCGGGCCCGACCGCAGCCAGGAAAACACCCGCGAGCTGATGCGCTTCGTGGGCGGCGTCCGCGGTTCGCACGATCAGGTCGGCTTCGTCCGCGATGTGACCTGGGACATTGGCTACACCTACGGCCAGGTCGAGGTCGAGAACCGTGAGCGGGCCGTCGACAGCCAACGCTTCGCCATGGCGGCCGACGCGGTCGTGGACACCGCCGGCGTCGTCAACGGCACGCCGGGCGAGATCGTCTGCCGGGTGCAACTGCTGGCCGCCCAAGGCGCGCCCGCGGGCGCGCTCGACCAGGGACCGGCCGGTCCGGGCGATCTGCGGGACTCGGAGTACGGCCGCCGTTCGATCGAGGAGTGCGCTCCGCTCAACGTCTTCGGCAAGGGCAACCAGAGCGCCGAGGCGCTCGCCTTCGTCGACGCCGTGGTCGGCATCACCGAGCGCAACGAGCAGGAACAGGCGATCGCCTCGGTCTCCGGCAATCTGTGGGATTTCTGGGGCGCCGGTCCGATCGGCCTGGCCCTTGGCGCGGAGTACCGTCGCGAGTCGACCGAGGCCACCGGCCGCGACCGCGACACCGCCGGCCGTCCGCTGCTGTTCCTGAACAGCGGCCCGGACTTCCCGGAAGCGGAGTACACCAGCGAGGAACTCTTCGCCGAGTTGTCGCTGCCCCTGCTCCGCGACAGCCGGTTCGGGGAATACGCCGAGCTGAGCGGCTCATACCGCTTCGCCGACTACAGCACGGTGGGCAAGGTCGATGTCTACGGCGTGAACCTGGTCTATCGCCCGATCCACGACATCTCGTTCAAGTCGAGCTTCAACACCTCGGTCCGGGTGCCGAATCTGGGTGAGAATTTCTCGCCCTACAGCCAGACCTTCCTGAACGACATCGTCGACCCCTGCGCCACCCTGGTGATCGCGCAGCAGGACGAGGAGACCCGGGCCAACCGGATCGCCAACTGCTCGGCCCTGGCCCAGCAGCAGGGTCTGACCTTCGACTTCGCCGGCGCCACGGCGACCAACGCCGACGACTTCCGCCCCGACTACCAGTCGGGCGTGGCGGGCGTCAGCGGCGGCAACCCGTTCCTGAACCCGGAAGAGTCGGAGAGCTTCACCTTCTCGACGGTGCTGCGTCCGCGCTTCCTCCCGGACTTCTCGCTGGTGCTCGATTATTACGAGATCGAGATCGACCAGGTGATCTCGGCGGTTTCGGCGGGGACCGTGGCGGCCAACTGCGTGAGCGGGGCGAGCCTGAACACGGCGGCCTGCGCGACCATCTTCCGCAACAACCCGGACATTCCGTTCGGGATCGGGGCCCCTGTCGGGGATCCGATCGGCGGCTTCATCGAGGGGTCGGTCAACTACGCCTCGCTGTCGACCCGCGGCCTCGACGTGACGGCGCGGTACGCCTTCGACTTCGAGGAGATGACCGGCCGCAACTGGGGCACGCTGGACTACTCGCTGGGCGGCCTGTGGCTGATCGAGCAACAACAGTTCCTGAACGCCGACGACCCCTCGGACTTCGACGAACTGTCGAGCACGCTGTTCTATCCGCGCGTTCGCCTGACCTCGTCGCTGACCTGGACGCCGAACGACGTGTGGAGCGTCAACTGGACGATGGACTGGCAGACCGCCCAGGACATCGTGCAGGTCCGGGACTTCGTCACCAACCCGGATCAGCGGGCGTTCAACGAACTCGACACCGGCGACTTCACCCGGCACGACTTCACGGTGCGCTACAACGTGCGGGACGACCTGTCCCTGCGCGCCGGGGTGGTCAACGCCTTCGACGCGGAGCAGGCGCCCTATCTGGGCACTACGCTCTACTCGAACTTCGACCCCTACGGGCGCCGCTTCTTTGTCGGCCTCAACTGGCGCCCGTTCTAACCCGACGGACGATCACGATGGAGGGGCGGCTCGCAAGGGCCGCCCCTTTTTCGTTGCCACTGCCGCCCCCCCTCTCTAAACGGGCCGCTTAGCCGACAACCCGAACCGACCCGCGCCGGCGCCGCCCGCGCCGGGTTCTGCGCGCGCGAGGAGACCTGCCGCCTTGACCGATGACCATGTCCCTCACGACGAGCGCGACGCCATGGTCCGGGCCTCCCTGGCGGCGCACGGCGACAGCGGCCTCACGCCGCGCCACACCCTGTTCTACTTCTATGGCGACGGGGCCCATGACGACCTCAACGAGGTGGCGCGCCGGGCCGGGTTCCTGACGCGGGGGCAGGACGACTGCACCATCCTCGAAACCACGATGGCGGTGGACGAGGCTTCGTTCTCGCCCGTTTCCGCCATGATGCAATCTTGGGCCGCGGCCTTCCAGCTGGACTACGACGGCTGGGAGTGCGCGGTCCTGACGAACTGAAAGTCTTGTAAGATCAATGCCAAAGCGCACGGACATCCAATCTGTACTGATCATTGGGGCGGGGCCCATTGTGATCGGACAGGCGTGCGAGTTCGACTATTCCGGCGTCCAGGCGTGCAAGGCGCTGAAGGCCGAGGGATATAGGGTCATCCTGGTCAATTCCAATCCGGCCACGATCATGACCGACCCGGAGGTGGCCGACGCCACCTATATCGAGCCGATCACGCCGGAGATGGTCGAGAAGATCATCGCCAAGGAGCGGCCCGACGCCCTGCTGCCGACCATGGGCGGTCAGACGGCGCTGAACACGGCGCTGGCGCTGGATGCGTCCGGGGCGCTGAAGAAGTGGGGCGTCGAGATGATCGGGGCCCGCGCCGACGTCATCGACAAGGCCGAGGACCGCCAGAAATTCCGCGACGCCATGGACAAGCTGGGCCTCGAAAGCCCGCGGTCCAAGGCCATCCACTCTATCGACGAAGCCGACGACGCGCTGGAGTTCGTCGGCCTGCCGGCCATCATCCGGCCCAGCTTCACCCTCGCCGGCACCGGCGGCGGCATCGCCTACAATGTCGAGGAATTCAGGGAGATCGTCGAACGCGGCCTCGACCTGTCCCCCACCACCGAGGTGCTGATCGAGGAGAGCGTGCTCGGCTGGAAGGAGTACGAGATGGAGGTCGTCCGCGACAAGGCGGACAACTGCATCATCATCTGCTCCATCGAGAACATCGACCCGATGGGGGTGCACACCGGCGACTCGATCACGGTCGCCCCGGCCCTGACGCTGACCGACAAGGAATATCAGCGCATGCGGACCGGCTCGATCAACGTGCTGCGCGAAATCGGCGTCGAGACCGGCGGCTCCAACGTCCAGTGGGCCATCAACCCCGCCGACGGCCGCATGGTGGTGATCGAGATGAACCCGCGCGTGTCGCGGTCGTCGGCGCTGGCGTCCAAGGCCACCGGCTTCCCGATCGCCAAGGTCGCCGCGCGCCTGGCTGTCGGCTACACCCTCGACGAACTGCAGAACGACATCACCCAGGTGACGCCCGCCTCGTTCGAGCCGTCGATCGACTATGTCGTCACCAAGATCCCGCGCTTCGCCTTCGAGAAATATCCGGGCGCCGAGGCGACGCTGTCCACGTCCATGAAGTCCGTCGGCGAGGTCATGGCCATCGGCCGGACCTTCCAGGAGTCGATGCAGAAGGCCCTGCGCGGGCTGGAAACCGGCCTGACCGGCTTCAACGAGATCGAGATCGACGGCGCGGCCGAGATCGACGACGACGCCTCGATCCGGGCCGCCGTCGTGCGGGCGCTCGGCCAGCCGACGCCGGACCGCATCCGGGTGATCGCCCAGGCCTTCCGGCATGGCCTGTCGGTCGAGGAGGTGCAGGCGGCGTGCTCGTACGAGCCGTGGTTCCTGCGCCAGATCGCCGATATCGTGCGCACCGAAGGTCACGTCGTCGTTCAAGGCCTCCCGACCACCGCCGCGGACTTCCGCAAGCTGAAGTCCAAGGGCTTCTCGGACGCGCGCCTCGCCCAACTGACCGGGACCACCGAAGCCGCCGTGCGCAAGGCCCGTCGCGCCCTCGATGTCCGCCCCGTGTTCAAGCGCATCGACACCTGCGCGGCCGAGTTCGCCAGCGCCACGGCCTATATGTATTCGACGTACGAGACCGGCGCGCTCGGTCAGGTCCCGGCCTGCGAATCCGATCCGACCGACCGCAGGAAGGCGATCATCCTCGGCGGGGGGCCGAACCGGATCGGGCAAGGGATCGAGTTCGATTACTGCTGCTGCCACGCGGCCTTCGCCTTCGACGGCATCGGCGTCGAGTCGATCATGGTCAACTGCAACCCCGAAACTGTCTCGACCGACTACGACACCTCTGACCGGCTGTATTTCGAGCCGCTGACGGCCGAGGACGTGCTGGAGCTGATCGACGTCGAGCGCTCAAAGGGCGACCTGATCGGCGTGGTCGTGCAGTTCGGCGGCCAGACGCCGCTGAAGCTGGCTCATGCGCTGCAGGAGGACGGCGTGCCGATCCTCGGCACCAGCGTCGACTCGATCGACCTGGCCGAGGATCGCGAGCGGTTCCAGGTCATGCTGCACGATATCGGCCTGATGCAGCCGCCCAACGGCCTGGCCCGATCAGCGCAGGAGGCGGCGGACAAGGCGGACGAGGTCGGCTACCCGGTGGTGCTGCGCCCGTCATACGTGCTGGGCGGCCGCGGCATGGTCATCGTCCACGACCGCGAGCAGTTGGACCGGTACGTCGGCGAAGCCATGCGCGTCTCGGGCGATGACCCGGTGCTGATCGACCACTATCTGAACCGCGCCACCGAGGTCGACGTCGACGCCCTGTGCGACGACGAGACGGTGTTCGTGGCCGGCGTGCTGGAACACATCGAGGAGGCAGGGGTGCACTCGGGCGACAGCGCCTGTTCCATGCCGCCGCACTCGCTGCGTCCCGAGACGATCGTCGAGCTCAAGCGCCAGACCGAGGCCATGGCCCGGGCGCTGAAGGTGCACGGCCTGATGAACGTCCAGTTCGCTATCGAGGAACCGCACTCGGACGCGCCTCGCATCTTCGTGCTGGAGGTCAATCCGCGCGCGTCGCGAACCGCCCCCTTCGTGGCCAAGACCATCGGTCAGCCGATCGCCGCCATCGCCGCCAAGGTCATGGCCGGCGTGGCGCTGAAGTCGTTCGGGCTGACCGACAAGCCGTACGACCATATCGCGGTCAAGGAAGCCGTCTTCCCGTTCGCCCGTTTCGCCGGCGTCGACACCGTGCTGGGCCCCGAGATGCGTTCGACCGGCGAGGTCATGGGCCTGGACTGGAAGCGCGACGGCGAGGCCGACATGGCCCCGGCCTTCGCCCGCGCCTTCGCCAAGAGCCAGATCGGCGGCGGCACCCTGTTGCCGGTCGCCGGCTGCGCCTTCGTCAGCGTCAAGGAAGGCGACAAGCCGTTCATCGTCGACGCGGTGAAGACACTGATCGCGGAAGGCTTTACGATCATCGCCACCGCCGGCACCCATGCCTATCTGACGGAGCAGGGCCTCGAGGTCGGGCTGGTCAAGAAGGTGCTGGAGGGGAGGCCGCACATCGTCGATGCGATGAAGAACGGCGAGGTCCAGCTGGTCATCAACACGACCGAAGGCAAGCAGTCGCTGCAGGACAGCTTCAGTCTCCGCCGCACGGCGCTGATGATGAAGATCCCCTACTACACCACGACAGCGGGGGCTCTGGCGGCGTCGCAGGCCATCGGCGCGATCAAGGCCGGCGACCTAGGCGTGCGGCCGATCCAGGACTATGCGCACGGCTGACCAGTTGGCGGCTATTTCGACCATGCCGCGACCGCAAACGCCGGTGTAGTTCGGTCAGGTCGGCCATGAAGATTGCTGAAGGGACCGCAGTAAGCTCTTCGCCGGGCGGGAGAGGGGAAGCGACCGTGCGTCCGCTTCTGACGTAGCCATGTGTCAGCATCCGCGAATGGAACACTATCGTCTGCGCAAGTATCGCGGGCCGGAGACCTGGGCGCAGGTCAGGAAGGCCTATGTCGCGGGAGAATCCGCACCATCCGTGGCGCGCAGGTTCGATGTCGGCCTGTCCAATCTGCGCCGTCGGGCGATGGCCGAGGGCTGGACCCGGAGCCGGATCGCGGAACGACTGGATCTGAAGCCATTGCGGGGCGGCGCCGACGATCGGCCGCCGGCGCTGCGGGCGCTGGCCGAGCTGGAGGCCTTGCCCGAGACCCCACGGATCAGCGCCGATGTGGCCATCATGAAGGCGGTGCGGCGCGCGGCGTGGCTGGTCAGCCAGGGGCAGGCCGCGGAAGCCGGCGCGCTGTTGCGGGCCGCCGAGGCGCTCGACCGGATGAAATGGGCGGAGCGGTAGTCGCTTCCCTGGAGCCGGTCGTTTGACGTCCCGTCCTGATTGAGCGACCGTCGTTTTCAGGGAACGGGGTGGCGTGATGGCGGACCAAGCGAAGAAGCGACCTCGCCGTCTGCGCGCGCCGGCGCCGACGACCCCCGACCCCATAGAGATCGCCATGGAGGCGGCCGCCGCGGGAAACGCCGAGCCGGGCAGCCCCGCCCATCGCGTTCTGCTTCGTCACGAGCAGCTGATCGGCTGGCAGATCATGAAGGAGCGCGCCGGCTTCGCCCTGCGCTGCCTGACCGGGCTGATGGGGATCATCTTCGCGGTCGGGCTCGGCTCCCTCGTCTGGTCGGCGTCGCAGGAGCGCGGACTGGTGATCGAACCCTTCTCGGTGCCGCCCGAGTTCGCGGAAAAAGGCATCACCGGCCAGGTGGTGGCCAGCCGTCTTCTGGACCGGCTCAGCGAGATGAGCGACCAGACCCAGTCGGTGCGCGCCCCCTCGACCTACGCCAACAACTGGAACGGCGACATCAAGGTGCAGATTCCCCAGACCGGCGTCTCGGTCGGCGAGCTGCGGCGCTATCTGGTCGAATGGCTGGGGCAGCAGACCACCATCGGCGGCGAACTGTACCGGACCCCCGACGGGCTTTCGCTGATCGCCCGCACCGGCACGGCCACGGCGACGCCCCAGACCGGGGCGGATGAACGCGCCCTCGACGCCATGATTCAGGCGGCCGCCGAACAGGTCTACGCCGCGACCCAGCCGTATCGCTACGCCGTCTATCTGGGCCGCCGCGGCGACGCGGAGGGCGCAGCGCGCTCCGAGGAGGCGCTGCGCGCCCTGACCCGGTCATCCGACGAGGCGGACCGCATCTGGGCCTATGCAGGCCTGAACCTCAGCCTGCAGGCCAAAGGCGACATCGCGGGCGCGATCAAGGCGGCCGACGCCGCCCTGGCCATCGCCCCTGATTTCACGCTCGGCTACGCCAACAGGGCCGGGGCGCATCGCGGGCTGGGTCATGCAGAAGCCGCCGTGCAGGACAACCGCGCCGCCTACCGCACCGCGCGGAGCGACGGCCGCCGCTTCATGGGTCCGGACGGCTTGGCCTTCGTCACCGCGGCCTGGCAGGCCAATGTGCGGCTGGACATCGGGGACTACAGCGGCGCGGTCGAGCCTCTTCGCCGCAGCCTGGCGGTTCGCCCCGGCGATCTCCAGCAGATCGTCACGCTGGCGCTCGTGCTTGACGGCCTTCATGAGCCCTCCGCCGCGCGTGTCGAGATAGCGCAATTGACCCCGCCGCCTGCCGACGCCGGCCCCGAGGTCCTCACGGCCTGGAAAGCGCTCTCGGACGAGTTCGCGGCGGCGACCGCCTATGCCGCCGAGGACTGGACCGAAGTGGCCCGCCTGCTGGACGGCATAGACATCTCGGGCCTGCCGCCGGCGGTTCAGGCGACCCGTCGCGTCGCCCTCTATCCCTCGCTCGCCACGGCGCTGGCGCGGCTGGGCGAGACCGACCGCGCCGCCGCTCTCATCGCGACCACCCCGGCCGACTGCTATGACTGCGTCATCGCCCGGGCCGTCGTGGCGGAAGCCCGGGGGGAACGCGCGGGGGCCGATCGCTGGTACGCCGAGGCCATCCGTCTGGGTCCCTCCCTGCCCTTCGCCCACGAGGCGCGCGGCCGCGCCCGCCTCGCGCGGGGCGACCTGGCCGGGGCCGTCTCGGACTTCCGGGAAGCGAGCCGCCGGAGTCCGCGCTGGGCCGATCCGCTGAAATACTGGGGCGACGCTCTGGCGAAGCAGGGCGATGCGGCGAACGCCGTGCGCAAATACCGGGCCGCCGCCGACCGCGCGCCGCGCTGGGGCGCGCTGCACCTGGCCTGGGGCCGGGCGCTGGCGACCAGGGGCGAGGCGGGACCGGCGCGGCAAGCCTATCGGCAGGCCTCGCGCATGGACCTGTCGGCGTCCGATCGGGCCGCCGCAACGCGGCTGCTGGCGGCCTAGATTCCCGACGCCGCCTCCGGGTCCGCCGCAGCGTCCCGGCCCTCGACGATCCGCGCCGCCGCCAGGTCCGCCGTGACGTTGCCGATGGTGCGGAAGATGTCGGGCACGACCTCGACGGCCAGCAGCAGCGGCAGGACCTCGAGCGGCAGACCCATGACGATGGCGATCGGGGCAATGGAGGCGAAGAAACTGACCTGACCCGGCAGGCCGACGGTGCCGACGCTGATGGCCAGGGCGGTGACGCCGCCGGCGATCAGCACGCCGGGGCTGAGCGGAATGCCGTACAGGTGGGCGACGTAGATGCACACCGCGAGGTTCGCCACGGTCGAGGTGATGCGGAACACCGCCACCGCCAGCGGCAGGACCAGACCGGCCGTGGCCGCCGAGACGCCGAGGCGGTCTCGGGCGCGCTCGACCATGACCGGCAGGCAGGCGAGCGATGACTGGGTCGAGAAGGCGACGACCTGGGCCGGGGCGGCGGCCCGGGCGAAGCGCGGCAGGGTGACCCGCCCCCAGGCCACGGCGACGACATAGGTCAGCAGGATGAGGCCGATCAGGGCCAGCGAAACGATGGCGACGTAGTGGCCCAGCACGCCCGCGGCGCCGAGCCCGGCGCTGAGGCCGACGCCGAGCGAGAGGGCGAAGACGCCGATCGGGGCGGCGAGCAGCACCCAGTGGACGATGACGATCATGGTCTCGGCCACCGCCTCGAAGAAGACGGTCAGGGGCTGGCGCAGACGCTCGGGCAGACGCGTGGCCGCGAAGCCGAAGACGATGGCGAAGACCACGATGCCGAGGATGGCGTCGTCGGCGGCCGCCCGGACGGGATTGGCCGGGGCCAGGCTGGTCAGGAAGGCGGTCAGCCCGCCGCCGCCCAGGTTCTCGCGCACCACGGCGTCGCCGGGGGCGCCGGTCAGCAGCAGCCGGCCGCCCTCCGGGTCGATGGGCCACAGGGCGTGCAGCCCTTCCGAGGCGAGGACGCCATAGACGGTGGCGCCGACCAGCAGAACGCCGAAGACCACGACCGCCCTGAGGGCCAGCCGGCCGGTGGCGGCGGCGTCTGCGATCGAGGCGATGCCGGTGACCAGCAGGGCGAAGACCAGCGGGATGATGGTCATGCGCAGGGCGTTGAGCCACAGCTGACCGAGCCCCTCGACGACATCCACCGTGCCGGTCCCCCCGGGGATGCCCCAGGCCTGGGCGGCGGCGCCGGCCAGCAGGCCGGCGACGAGGGCGAGGAGCACCCTCAGACTGAGGGACGACATCAGGGCGGCGGTGCGGGAGCGGGTCATGGCCGGAAGCTAGGCCGGGCCAGGCCCAGCGTCGAGCGTGGAAACCATCTCGGCGGCTGCGGCGTCCAGCGCGGCCGGCGTGAGGTCCGCAAGCGTCAGCCGCCGCAGCAGCGGGCGGGCCCGCCCCGCGCCGGTGCGACGATAGGCCGGATCGTAGTGGACCTCGATCAGCTGGCGGACCAGCGGCTCCAGATCGCCGGCGGCGGCGAGGGCGCGCCATTCGGCGATGGCGGCCCTGGCGTGATGGCGCGGCAGGCGGGTCAGGGCGGCGTCCAGGGCCTCGCGGTCGGCGGCGATCCCGGCGTAGGTCTGCAGGGTGAAGGCGACGCGGGCCTCGACCGGCGCCTCGATGCCGACGACGGGTGCGGCGGACATGGCGGCCCACAGCGACGGCGGGATGACCCGGGCTCCGATCTTGCTGCTCTCGGCCTCGACCAGAACCGGACGGGCAGGGTCGAGGCGCGAAAGCGCGTCGTGCAGCCGCGTCTCGAAGGCCTTCTGCGACGGCTGGCCGCCGGGGACGGCGCCGAACAGCGAGCCGCGGTGGGCGGCGAGGGCCTCGAGGTCGAGGGTCTGGACGCCGCGGGCGGCCGCGGCGCCGAGCAGGGCCGTCTTGCCGGAGCCGGTGGGCCCGTCGAGCAGGACGAGGCGATGCGGCAGCGGCGCGTCGTAGAGGGCCGCCTTCACCTGCCGCCGCCAAGTCTGGTAGCCGCCGTCCAGCACCGTGACCGGCCAGCCGACCTGGTCCATAACCGTCACCATGGCCCCGGAGCGCTGACCGCCGCGCCAGCAGTAGACCAGGGGGCGGAAGGAGCCGTCGCGGTCGCCCAGCGGGCCTTCCAGGTGGGCGGCGATGTTTCGGGCGACGAGGGCGGCGCCGTGGCGGCGGGCGAGGAATTTGGAGCGCTGGACGTATTCGGTCCCGACCTCGGCCCGCTGGATGTCGTCGAGGACGGGCAGGTTGATCGCGCCGGGAATGTGGTCGAGGGCGAACTCGGCCGGGCTGCGCACGTCGATGACGGCGTCGAAGCCGTCCCGCGCCTGCGGCGTCAGATCGGTCGCGCGACGGATCATGCGACGACGCGGACGCGCGGCAGGCCCTCGACGACCCGGCCGACCACATCGAAGCCCGAGCCGTTGATCCGCGCGAAGGCCGCAAGATCGCCGACCTCGGCCTCGGCGACGGCGATCAGCAGGCCGCCGGAGGTCTGGGGATCGGTCAGCAGGTCGCGGCGCCAGTCCTCGAGACCGGCGGGCAGGTCGACGTCGGCGCCATAGCTGGCCCAGTTGCGGCCGGAGGCGCCGGTGCGCACGCCCTCCCTGAGCAGCTCGGCGGCGCCCGCGAGGGTCGGCGGGGTCGAGGTGACCTCGACAGTCGCGCCTGCGCCACGGGCCATCTCGAGGGCGTGCCCCAGCAGTCCGAAGCCGGTGACGTCGGTGACCGCGTGCACGCCCGGGCGGCCCGGCAGCCTGGCGCCGAAGCTGTTCAGCCGGGTCGTGCTGTCCTTCAGGACCCGGTAGCCGTCCTTGCTCAACCGGTCCTGCTTGAAGGCCGCGCTGAGCACCCCGACGCCGAGCGGCTTGGTCAGGACCAGCACGTCGCCCGGCCGGGCGCCGCGATTGGTCAGCACCTGATCCGGATGGACGAGGCCGAGCGCGACGAGGCCGTAGATCGGCTCGACGCTGTCGATCGAGTGGCCGCCGGCGACCGGGACGCCCGCCGCCCGGCACGCCTCGTCCCCGCCCTGCAGGATGCGTCCGATGGTGCGCGGCGACAGGACGTTGACCGGCATGCCGACAATGGCGAGGGCGAAGATCGGCGTGCCGCCCATGGCGTAGACGTCCGACAGGGCGTTGGTCGCCGCGATCTGGCCGAAGTGGAAGGGATCGTCGACCACCGGCATGAAGAAGTCGGTCGTGGCCACCAGCGCCTGCTGGTCGTTGAGGCGCCAGACGGCGGCGTCGTCCGAGGTCTCGGTCCCGACGATCAGATTGGCGAACGGCTGGGCCTGGGGCATCCGCGCCAGAATGTCCTGCAGCACGGCCGGCGCGATCTTGCAGCCGCAGCCGCCGCCGTGGGCGAGAGAGGTCAGGCGGGGCTCGGCGGCGGGCTCTGGCGAGGTCATGGCCAAGGTCTGGGCGAAACCGCTCGTGAACTCAACAGGCCGGAGCGCGTGCTAAGCGTGCCGCCATGCGCTTGCCGATCCTGACCGCCGTCGTCGCCGCCCTGCTGGCCCTCCCCGCCGCCGCGCAGGCGGATCGGCCCCGCACCTGGGCCAATCCGGTCGACGTGGATTACAAATACAATTTCGAGCAGACCCATCGGGGGATCAGCTATCGCACCGGGGCCGATCCGGTGATCGTGCTGCACCGCGACCGCTACTTCCTCTTCCAGACCCTGGCCGACGGCTACTGGACCAGCGAGAACCTGCTCGACTGGACCTACGTTCAGCCGAACAAATGGCCGTTCGAGTCGAACGTCGCGCCGGCGGCGGTATCGGACGGGGAGCGGCTGTATCTGATGCAGTCCGCGTTCGAGCCCCGGCCGCTGCTGGTCAGCGAGCGTCCGGAGACGGGGCAGTGGGACTGGCACACGCGGGTGCTGCCGCCGGTCCCGGGCGCGGTGAGCCGCAACGAGGAGGGCAGCTACGGCGACGCCGGCCTGCCGCAGGGCAAGCTGCCGCCGGGGCCGTGGGACCCGGGCCTGTTCATCGACGATGACGGCCGGTGGTACCTCTACTGGGGCTCGTCGAACGTCTATCCGATGTACGGGGCGCAGATCGATCCGACGCCGCCGGTGCGGTTCGTCGGGGAGCCGCTGGCGCTGCACACGCTGCATCCGGACGAGCATGGCTGGGAGCGGTTCGGGCAGGATCATTCGGGAACCCTGCCGAACGGAACGGCCATCAAGCCCTATATGGAAGGGGCCTGGATGACGAAGCACGGCGGCCGGTACTATCTGCAGTACGGCGCGCCCGGCACCGAATACAACGCCTACGCCAACGGGACCTATGTGGCCCCGAGCCCCCTGGGCCCCTTCGAATACGCGCCGTACAATCCGGTCAGCTACAAGCCCGGCGGCTTCGTGGAGGGGGCGGGGCACGGCTCGACCTTCCAGGACCGGCACGGCAATTGGTGGAACACCGGCACGCCGTGGATCGGCCACAACTGGACCTTCGAGCGCCGCATCGCGATGTTCCCCGGCGGCTTCACCCCCGACGGCCAGATGCATTTCTCCAGCCGCTTCGGCGACTATCCGCAGCGCCTGCCGACGGCGAAGGTCAACGATCCGGAGAGTCTGTTCACCGGCTGGTTCCCGCTGTCCTACAAGTCGCCGGCCGAGGCGTCCTCGACGGAGGGCGAGTTCACGGCTGATCGCGCGACCGACGAGAACCCGCGGACCTTCTGGGTGGCTGCGGCCAACCGGCCGGGCGAGACGCTGACGCTGGACCTCGGCGGGACCAAGCGGGTGCATGCGGTGCAGGTGAATTATGCCGACTACGAGTCTGGCATCTACGCCGAGCGCCCCGACATCCGGACGCGGTTCCGCATCCTCTGGTCCGTGGACGGGGCCGACTGGCGGGTCTTCGCCGATCTGTCGGACTCCGAACGGGACCGCCCCAACGCCTATGTCGAGGGCGAGCGGCCGGTGGACGCGCGCTACATCCGCTACGAACACGGCGAGGTCGCCGCGGCCCATCTGACCATCTCGGATCTGCGGGTGTTCGGGACCTCGGACGGCCTCCCGCCCGAGCGGCCGGCGGATGTCCGCGTCGAGCGCGGCCGCGACCAGAGGAACGCCACCGTCCACATCGCGCCGGTTTCGGGCGCACTAGGCTACAATGTCCGCTGGGGGATCGCCCCGGACCGGCTGTTTCTGACCTATCAGGTGTATGGCGACGACCTGCGGGAGATGGGAGATCAGCTGGAGGTCAGGGCCCTGAATGCAGGCGTCGACTACTGGTTCGCGGTGGAAGCCTTCTCGCCCAATGGCGTGTCGCCGCTGAGCCGGGTGGTGCGGGTTCCGGCGCGGGATTGAATTCTTCTGGACCGACGCGGCGTCAACCCAGCTAACTGCCCACGGCAAGCGGAGCCGGCCCATGATCACCGTCCATCACCTGAACGACTCCCGATCCCAGCGGGTGCTTTGGCTGCTGGAGGAACTCGGCGCGGCCTATGAGGTGAAGCGTTACCAGCGCGATCCGCAGACCATGCTGGCCCCTCCCGAACTGACGACGATCCATCCGCTGGGCAAGTCGCCGGTGGTCGACGATGGCGACGTGCGCGTGGCCGAGACCGGGGCCATCGTTGAATACCTGCTGGACGCACACGGCGGCTCGGCCTTGCGACCCGCGCGCGGCACGGCCGAAGGGCGGCGGTTGACCTATTGGCTGCACTACGCCGAGGGGTCGGCGATGACGCCGCTGCTGCTGAAGCTGATCTTCAGCCAGATCCCGAAGCGGGTTCCGTGGCTGGCCCGGCCCGTGGCCAACGGCATCGCCCGCGGCATGAACGCGCGGATGATCGATCCGCAGCTGGCGGCGCACACCGGACACTGGGAGGCCGAGCTGGCGCGGTCGGAGTGGTTCGCCGGCGACGCCTTCTCGGCCGCCGACATCATGATGAGCTTCCCGGTGGAGGCGGCGGGCAGCCGGGTCGGCTACGGCGGCGACAAGCCGCGGCTGCGAGCCTTTCTGCAGCGTATCCATGCCCGTCCGGCGTACCAGAGGGCGCTGGAGCGGGGCGGCCCGTACAGCTACGCCTGACCCGCGGCGGCCACTGGCGCCGAAGCCACAGTCCGTGCGGCGCGCGCCTCCACCGCCGACGCCGCCGCAACTCCGGCCCGCCAGAACCGTTACCCCGCCATGCGCCTGAGAACCATTCAAGTCATCGCGGCTCTGATCGCCGCCGTCGCCTTCGTGCTCGCCTTCATGGCGGCGGGCGTGTTCCTGATCTCGAGCCTGTTCATGGCCGTGGGCCTCGCCGCGGTCGCCTGGCTGGCCTGGAGTCTCGTGCGCAGGGTCAAATTATGGGGCGATATCCAGCAGATCCGGGCACGCCGGCGAAAACCCGTCGCCTAGGCCCGTCTTTCCGAAGCCACCTTGCCCCTTGAACCTTCGGGTAGGGCGCCCTACCCTCTTGGGCCGGTCGCGTGCGCCCAGCGACCTTTGTGCCGAGTAAGTTCGTCAGTCGGGCTAGCCAAGAAACTCACGACATATGGAAAAAGTGCCGATGACGGCCGAGGGCTATCGCGCCCTCGACGATCAGTTGAAGCAATTGAAGTCGGTCGAGAGGCCGAGCGTCATCGCGGCCATTTCGGAGGCTCGCGAACACGGCGATCTGTCCGAAAACGCTGAGTATCACGCCGCCAAGGAACGACAGGGCTGGATCGAGGGCCAGATCGCCGAGATCGAGGACAAGATCAGCCGCGCCCAGGTCATCGACGTGTCGAAACTGAGCGGCAACCAGGTGAAATTCGGCGCCACGGTCACCGTGGTCGACGAGGACACCGAGGAAGAGGGCCGCTACCAGATCGTCGGCGAGCACGAGGCCGACGTGAAGGCGGGCAAGATCTCCGTCTCCTCGCCGATCGCGCGCTCGATGATCTCCAAGGAGGTCGGCGACGTGGTCGAGGTCAACACGCCCGGCGGCGTGAAGGCCTATGAAATCCTCAAGGTCGAGTGGAAGTAGGGACCGACAGGCCCCCGCTCTCGGTCTGGGTCGTCTCCGACGGCCGGGCCGGCATCGAAAATCAGGCGCTGGGTCTGGCGGAAGCCGTCCAGCGCCTTTTTCCGTCTCGCATCGAGGTCAGGCGCATCCGCTGGCGCAAGGCGTTCGACAAGCTGCCTTCGGCGCTGAAGGCCCGGTGGATGCTGGACCCATCATCCGACCCGGTCGAACCTGGCCTCGGCGAGGACTGGCCCGATCTGTGGATCGCCACCGGACGCGCGACCCTGCCGCTGTCGGCGGCGGTGCGGCGGCGCTCGGGCGGCCGCACCTTCGTGGTCCAGACCCAGAACCCACGCTGGAAGACCCATGCCTATGATCTGGTCGTCGCGCCCGCGCACGACAGCGTTGCGGGGTCCAATCTGCTTTCCATCACGGGATCGCCCCACCGGGTGACGCCCCAGCGGCTTGCGGAGGGCGCGGCGGGGTTCGAGGCGGAGCTGTCCTCCCTGCCCCGCCCGCGGGTGGCGGCGCTGATCGGCGGGCGCTCCATGGCCTTTGATCTGCCCGAGAGCCACGCCGCCGAGCTGGCCGACCGGATCACGGCCGCGATCTCCGAGGCGGGCGGTTCGCTGATGCTGACCTTCTCGCGCCGGACGCCCGAGGCCGCCAAACAGGCCATGGCCGGCCGGCTGGCCAGCCTGCCCGGCTTGATCTGGGACGGCGCGGGCGCGAACCCCTACTTCGCCTTCCTGCACGACGCCGACCACGTGCTGGTCACAGAAGACAGCGCCAACATGGCGGCGGAGGCGGCCTCGACCGGCAGGCCGGTGCACATCCTGCCGATGGTCCCGCTGAAGCCGGCCGGCAAGTTCGCACGGCTGCACGCCGATCTGCGCGAGCGCGGCGCGGCGCGGCCGTTCGACGGAAAACTGCAGGTCTGGAGCTACGAGCCGCTCAATGAGACGGAGCGCGCCGCGCGGATTGTGCTGGAGCGGATGAGCCGGGCCTAGGCGGCCGCCCCCACCCGGTCGACGCTGCGCGCCGACCACCCTCCCCGGGGCGGGGAGCGAGAGTCGCTCAGCCTTCTCCCTCCCCGCCCCGGGGAGGGTGGCCGCGCAGCGGCCGGGTGGGGACGGCGACTTCGAGCCGAGCCACGATGCCCGCCAATACACCATCCAGATTGTCCCGGATCGAAGCGTTGTCGTATCGCAGCGTCGTGAACCCCTCGCGCGCGAACGCCGCGTCCCGCCGACGGTCCAGTTCAACACGCCAATCGTGCCCGGCGCCGTCGACCTCGACGACGAGCCGCCGGTCCAGGCAGACGAAGTCGGGATAGAAGCCCATCATGGGGTGCTGGCGACGGAAGTGATAGCCGCGCGCTCGGAGACGTCGGAGCGCTACCCAGAGGCGAGCTTCCGGAGGGCTCATCCTCTTGCGCATGGCTCGCGCCTTGGCGACGACCGGCATCTGCAGTTCTCCGCGCAGCTATAGATTGCGCGTCTGGAAGCGAAAGTGCAACCGGCCGCCCCCGCCCGGTCGGCGCTGCGCGACGACCACCCTCCCCGGGGCGGGGAGGGAGAAGGTCAGTCCCCGTCGCCTCCGTCCGGGTCGCCGCCGTCCGAGGCATGGCCGCCCCCGGAACCGCCGCCGCGTCGTTTGCTCTTCTCGTCCATGGCCACGCCCAGAGCGAGGCCGATCCCGATGCCGATGCCGATGCCGAGGGCCAGATTGTCCATGGCGATGCCGATGGCGGTGCCGACGCCGACCCCCAGCGCGATGCCGATGCCCAGATGACTGCGTCCTTTCATGGCGTCCTCCTGTGAATGGATGTCAGCCTAGCATCGCGCGAACCGGAATCAGCGCCTAAATAGACGCCATGAGCACCCCCCGCACCGTCCGCGTCGCCATCATCGGATCCGGCCCCGCCGGCTGGACCGCCGCCATCTACGCCGCGCGCGCGATGCTGAGCCCGGTCGTGATCGCCGGCCTGCAGCCGGGCGGCCAACTGACCATCACCACCGACGTCGAGAACTATCCCGGCTTCAAGGATGTGATCCAGGGCCCCTGGCTGATGGAGCAGATGCGCGCCCAGGCCGAGCACGTCGGCACCGAGGTGGTCGAGGACATCGTCGTCAAGGCCGACCTGTCGCAGCGGCCGTTCCGCCTGACGCTGGATTCGGGGACCGAGATGCTGGCCGAGACGGTGATCATCTCGACGGGGGCCCAGGCGAAATGGCTGGGGATCGAGAGCGAGGCGAAATACCAGGGCTTCGGCGTCTCGGCCTGCGCCACCTGCGACGGCTTCTTCTATCGCGGCAAGGAAGTGATCGTGGTCGGCGGCGGCAACACCGCCGTCGAGGAGGCGCTGTTCCTGACCAATTTCGCTTCGAAGGTGACCGTGGTGCACCGCCGCGACGAGTTCCGCGCCGAGCGCATCCTGCAGGACCGGCTGTTCTCGAACCCCAAGGTCGAGGTGATCTGGGACTCGGCCATCGATGAGATCTTGGGGACCACCGAGAACGGCGGCGTCAACGTCACCGGCGCGCGGCTCAAGAACGTCAAGACCGGCGAGACCCGCGAGATCGCCGCGGACGGGGTCTTCATCGCCATCGGCCACGCCCCGTCGTCGGAGCTGTTCGCCGGCCAGCTGGAGACCAAACAGGGCGGCTATCTGGTCGTGAAGCCCGGTACGGCCGCGACCGCGATCGAAGGCGTCTGGGCCGCGGGGGACGTCACCGACGACGTCTATCGCCAGGCGGTCACGGCGGCGGGCATGGGCTGTATGGCGGCGCTGGAGGCGGTCCGCTTCCTGGCCGAACAGGACCACAAGGCCGAGGGCCACCCGATCTCTCACAAGGAAGCCGAGAAGATCGCCGTCTGGTAGGAGCAACCAAGAGCTAGCCCCTAGCCCCTAGCCCCTACCTTTATGCGAACAGCTGCAGTTCCGGCGGCGCGTACAGCACCGGCTGCCCCTGCCGGCGGCGCAGGGCGTAGTCGACGGCGGTCTGCACCGCGCGCTCGTCGGTGGGCTTGGACAGGACGCCGATCGTGCCGGCGACGCCCTCGCGGACCATGCCCGGGTTGGCGGTCATGAACAGCACCGAGACGCCGAGATCCTGACCCAGCTCGCGGCCGAGCGCGACCCCGGTCGGGCCGTCGGACAGATGAATGTCGACCAGCGCCAGGTCGACGTCGGACTCGCGGACGAGTTGGCGGGCCGAGGCGGCGTCGGCGACGCTCCCGACGACCTCGTGGCCGAGATCCTCCAGAACGAAGCGAAGCTCCATGGCCACGAGGGCCTCGTCTTCGATGATGAGAATTCGGGCAGGCATATCAGTAGCGTAAGGTCTTGGCGGGATCCGCTTCGCGGGGGGACGCAGAGGGAGCGTACGGGTGCAGGGTCGGTTCCGTCATGCGACGTTTTGAGCGGCCCTGCGACGGGACAGGGCGGTGGCGGGAAGGTCGGCGACGACCTGCAGGCCGTCGGGCCGCCAGGTGCGCTCCAGCCTGCCGCCCAGCTGGCCTTCGACCGACAGGGTGGCCAGCGACGATCCGAAGCCCGTCCGTTCCGGCGGACCGGAGATGCGAGGTCCGCCAGTCTCGGTCCAGGTCAGGGTGAAGCGGTCGCCGGCGCGTCGGGTATCGAGCGTGACCCGGCCGCCCTCGACTGAAAGCGCGCCGTATTTGGCGGCGTTGGTGGCCAGTTCGTGGAACAGCAGGGCCACGGATGTCGCCGCCTGGTCGTCGAAGGTCGCGTCGTCACCGAACACCAGGATGCGCGGTTCGCCGGTCAGCTCGGTATAGGCCTTGAACAGGTCCGCGAGGAAGGCGTGCAGGGTCATCGAGCCGACGGACGGCCGCGACGTTTCGGTGTGCGGGCGGACGAATTCGTGGGCGCGGGCCAAGGCGTTGATGCGCGTGCGCACCGCGTTGGCGAACTCCCTCGCCTCGGGGTGCTGGCGGGCCGACAGGGCGATCAGGGCCGAGACCACGGCGAAGATGTTCTTGATGCGGTGGCTGAGCTCCTGGCTGAGCAGCTCCTTGGCCTGGTCGGAGCGCTTCAGGTCATCGATGTCGGTGCAGGTGCCGAACCAGCGCGTGATCTCGCCCGCCTCGTTGCGGATCGGGCGGGCCCGGCCGAGCGTCCAACGATAGACGCCGTCATGCCGGCGCAGGCGGTATTCGATCTCATAGGGCTCGCCGGTCTCGAGGCACTGGCGCCATGCGGCCCAGGCCCGCTCCTGATCGTCGGGGTGGAACATGCCGTTCCAGCCTTCGCCGTCGGTTGAGCCCTGGGGCACGCCGGTGAACTCGTACCAGCGGGCGTTGTAGTAGTCGTGGAAGCCGTCAGGCCGGGTGGACCACACCATCTGCGGCATGGAATCCGCGATGGCGCGGAATTTGGCCTCGCTCTCGGCGAGCGCCTGCACGGTCAGGGCCAGTTTGCGTTCGACGGTCTCGGCGCCGGTCGGATCGGATTGGGTCACGGAGCCTCAACAGGGCGCGTCGTCGCACTCGGGGACAGCATCAATGCGCGAGCCCCCGGAAGCGTTGCAACAGATCGGAGTCAGGAGCCGGGACGGCCCACTTCCTCCACGTCCATGACCGTCACGCCCGGCGGCGGGGCGGCAGGCGCGGGCCGGGCGGGAGCCTCGAAAGCCGCCAGGCGCTGGTTGATCTCGGCGATCTGGTCGCGGGTCGGCTGTTGCCGGCCGCCGAGCGAGACGACGCCGACCGTGCGGGTCTGGCCGTCGATGACGACGGTCCGGGTCGCCGCTTCGCCCTTGGCGGCCGCCTCGGCGAGGGCCGCCTCGGCCTCGGTCGCGGAAGCGACCTGCAGGCGGGGCCGGGCGAAGCGGGCCTCGTCGATGCGCGGCTCGCGGCCGGAGTAGCTCTGGCGGAAGGCGGCGGGTTCGCCGTAGACGCCTTTCCAGCGATAGAAGATGTGCGCGCCGATCTGGGTCAGCTTATTCAGGGTCGGCGCCCACCACGGATGGACGTAGTCCGCGTGATAGTGGGTGGCCGTGCCGACCTTGGCGGCCACATGGCCGGCCAGCGCGCGCTCGGCGACCCGGGCGGCGCGGTTCCAGGCCCAGGCCACCGGAGCCTGAGCCAGCGAGCCGTCGCAGGTGAAGCTGAACTGGCAGCCCGTGACCCGCTCCGCCCCCTCATAGACCACCCCGCAAACGGAGTTGGCGTAGTTGGGATCGCGGACGCGGTTGAGCACAACCTGGGCCACCGCTTCCTGGCCTTCGGTCGGTTCAAGGGCCGCCTCGTAATAGACGGCCTGGGTCAGGCAGCGCACCGCACGCCGGCGGTCTTCGGCAGTGGCCGGCTTGAAGTCGAAGGGTCGGGCCGCCCGCAGCAGGCCGGACACCGGCATGGCGGCGTTCAGCCGCTGGGCCTCGAGCCCGGAGGCGCCGAAGTCGAGGGACGGCTTGCCGCCCAGCGACAGGTTCTCCCAGCCGGGCGTGAGGCCGTACAGGGCGGGCCGGCGCTCGTTGGGATCGTGGCGGATGGCGACGGCGAGCTGCGACGGCGTCATGCGCGCCATGATCGCGGCCAGCCCCTTGTCGGTGAGATCGCCGTGCGTCACCCGGCGCACGGCCTCGGCGCGGCGGTCGATCTCGGGGCGGACGGTAGAGCTCGCGGCCATGGCTACGCCGATGGCCGCCAGGGCGGCGGGCGCGGCGGCGGCAAGCCGGCGCGTCCTCTTGCGCATCTTTGTCCAGTCGATGCCGGCCAAGTCCAACTCCTGCTCCGGCAAGGCGGCCGGAGGTTTTCCGTAGCCTCAGAGCGAGGCGGTTTTCAGGCCGAAAACCGCCGCTCGGTCAAGCCTCAACGTCCGCCGAGGGTCGAGCGCAGCATCCAGGCGAACTTTTCATGGGCCGCCAGGCGTTGCGTCATCAGGTCGGCCGACGCCTCGTCCCCTGCCGCGTCGGCGGCGGCGAACGCCTTGCGGGCCGTGGCGATCAGCGTCTCGTGGTCCTGCATCAGTTCCTTGAGCATGGCCGTGGCTTCCTTCTCAGGATCGCCGTCCTTGATCGACGTCAGGTTGCCGAAGCCGGAGAAGCTTTGCGGGGCGAGGACGCCGAGAGCGCGGATCCGCTCGGCGATCTCGTCCAGCGCGCCCCAGATGTCGCGATACTGCTGTTCCAGCAGGCTGTGGAAGCTGAAGAACTCCGGACCCCGCACGTTCCAGTGATAGCCGTGGGTCTTCAGATAGACCGCGAAACTGTCGGCCAGAACCTTGGTCAGTTCCTGCGCAACATCGGTGCGCTCCGTCTTCGAAAGGCCGGTGTCGATGGTCGCGGTCATGCGAGCTCCTGCATTGCTGGGATCAGCTCTGGACGTAGGCACGCCGGCGGCCCCTGCAAGCTCGACGACCGACCCATCCCAAACGCCGCGCTTGCCGGAACGCAAAGCGCGCCAATACGTTGCGAGAAGTCGCGTGCGCGCGAGCGGGGGATGAATTGGGCGGGGTCGGGGTGTTTCGGCGGTTGTTGGATGTCGACGCGGGCGTGACGCGCCTCGCGCGCGTCGGGCCACGCCCGTGGTGGGTCTCGCTGCTGATCGGCGTTGGCTGCGCTGCCCTCATGCTGCTGGTCCGCAAAGCCCTGTCCGTCTTCTACGGCGACATCACCGGATTCATGATCCTGCTGCCCGCCGTCATCTTGGCGGCCCTGGCGGCGGGACGACTCGCAGGAATCGCGGCGGTGTTCGCCTGCCTCTTCGGCGGCTGGCTGGTAGTCGGCATGCACGCCACCGGCGCCGGAATCGACAGCCGGCTGGGCATTATCGCCACCACGAACTTCATCATCGTGGGGCTGTTCACGACGGTCGTCGCGGCCTCTTTGCGCAAGGTCCTCGGGCGGCTGGACGCCTCGATCGACGCGCTGCGTCTGTCGACCGAACGGATCAGCGAGAGCGAACACCGACTGCACCTGATCAGCGAGCAGGCGCCGATCATGCTGTGGATGAGCGACGAGGCCGGACGCTGCGTTCATCTGAATGAGCCGCTCCGCCGCTTCTGGGGGGTGAAGGAGTCGGCGGGCGTCGTCGACTTCGCCACCTTCCTGCACAAGGACGACCGGGCCCGCGTTGCGTCCGTCATCCGGTCGGCCGCCGATCAGGTCGAGCCGTTCGAGGTCGAAGCCCGCTTCAAACGCGCCGACGGAGTCTGGCGGCTGCTCCGCACCGAAGGGCGACCGCGGATTGACGCCGCCGGCCGCTTCCAGGGGATGATCGGCGTCAACATCGATGTGACCGACGGGCGCGCCGCCGAGACAGCCCTGCGCGAGCGGGAAGCCCAGTTGCAGGCCATGGTCGATCAGGCCTCGGCCGGCATCGCGCGCGTCGGACTGGACGGGACGATTCTGAGCGCCAATGCGCGGTACGCCGAAATCCTCGGCGTGCCGCACGAAAACGTCGTGGGACTGAGCACCGAGGCGGTGAGCCACCCCGACGACGTCGAACTGACGCGACGCGCCCTGGATGAGGCGCTGAACGCGGGGGGCTCCCAGCTGGAGAAGCGCTACCTGCGCCCGGACGGCTCGACGGTCTGGGTGGTCATCAGCGTACGCGCCCTGACCGGACCGACGGGCGAGGTCGACGGCTTCATCGCCGTGGTGGTCGACATCTCCGGCGCGAAAGCCGCCGAGGCCGCGCTGCGGGAAAGCGAGACCCGGTTCCGTCTGATGGCCGATACGGCGCCCTCCCCGGTCTGGATGACCAACGTCGAAGGGGAGGTCGAGTTCGTCAACGCCGCCCTCGTCGGCTTCTACGGGCGGCCGGCAAACGAGATACTCGGCCATGTCTGGCGCGAAGCGATTCATCCCGACGATCTGGCCCAAGTCAATTCGGCCCAGGAGCGGCATCGGGCAAAACACCGGCCCTACGGATTCGAGGCGCGGTTCCAGCGCGCCGACGGCGCCTGGCGCTGGATGCGGGTCGCCGTGAATCCCCGGTTCGACGGGGACGGAACCTTTCGGGGCTATGTCGGGATGGCGTTCGACATCACCGACACGCGCGAGGCGATCGACCTGATCGGGCGCCAGGAGCGCCGTCAGACCTTCCTGCTGGCGCTGACCGACGCCTTGCGCGACCTGACGTCGCCCGACGACATCATGACGGAGGTCGAACGGGCCCTCGGCAGCGAACTGCAGGTGCAGCGCGTCGGATACGGAGAGGTCGACCAGGAACGCCAGACCGTGTCGATGAGCCGCGACTGGACCGCGGACGTGGTCAGCGCGCACGGCGAGTTTTCGCTCGAGGAGTTTGGGGCGGGGTTGATTTCGGATCTGGCCGCGGGACACGCCGTGCGTATCCCCGACGTTCGGGAAGACGCCCGGACCCAACCGGCGCTTGAGCTCTTCGAGCGTCTGCAGACCCGGTCGTTGATGCGGGTCCCCCTGATCCGGGCCGGTCGGCTGCGGGCCTTCCTCTACGTCCACGATTCCCGGGTCCGCGAGTGGACGGACGACGAGCTGGAGCTGCTCCAGGAAGTCGCGGGGCGAACCTGGACCGAAATCGAGCGGACCCGGGCCGAGGCGGAGGTCCGCGAGAGCGAGCAGCGCTTCCGGGCCATCGCCGATACGGCGCCGGTGCTGATCTGGGTGACCCAGCAGGACGGAACCCGCGCCTTCGTGAACCAGGCCTATGTCGCCTATCACGGAGGAACGTATGAGGAGGCGCGTCTGCTGGACTGGCGCTCCATCGTCCACCCGGACGACCAGCCGGGCGTTCTCGAGGAGTCGCTGCTCGGCGAGGCGACGGGCCAGCCCTTCTCGATGGAGGCGCGATATCGCCGCCACGACGGTGAGTACCGCTGGCTGAAGTCGTTCTCCCGGCCGCGGTTCGGCGCCAGCGATGAAGTGGTCGGCTTCGTGGGCGTGGCGTTCGACGTCACCGACATCCGCGAGGCCCAGGCGCGACTGCAGGAATCCGAAACCCGCTTCCGGACCGTCGCCGACAGCGCCCCCGCCCTGATCTGGATGAGCGACGACGAGGGCCGGATGGTCTTCGCCAACAGGCGCTACAAGACGTTCTTCGGGGTCGAGTCTGAGGACGCCATCGATGACGGCTGGCGGCGTCTGGCCGAACCCGCAGACCTTGAGGGCTTCGTGTCCGCCTTCCGCAGGGCCCTGGTCGGCCGCGACCGGTTCGAGGCGCTGGCGCGGGTCAACCATCCGATGCTCGGCGTGCGCTGGCTGCGCTGCGAGGGCGTGGCGCGCTTCGACGGGGCCGGCCAGTTCCAGGGCTATGTCGGAGCCAATATCGACGTCACCGAGGCCAAGCGGGCCGAGGACGACCTGAAGCGGATCAACGAACTGCTCGAGGAGCGCGTCGGCGAAGCGCTGGCGGAAAAGGCCAAGGCCGAAGCCGACCTGATGCATGCCCAGCGAATGGAGGCGGTCGGTCGCCTGACCGGCGGCGTGGCCCACGACTTCAACAATCTGCTGACCGTGGTCATCGGCGCCCTCGACATGATGCTGAGGGCGCCCGAGGACGCCGCGCGTCAGAAGAAGCTGGGCGAGGCTGCGCTGTCCGCCGCCCGGCGCGGCGAGCGCCTGACCCACCAGCTGCTGGCCTTCTCGCGGCGGCAGGCGCTGAGGCCCGAGCCGACCGACCTGAACGGCCTGATCCGCGAAAGCGAGCCGCTGCTCAGGCGGGCGGTGGGCGAGGCCATCGACTTCAGGCTGAAGCTGCGGCGCGGCGGGGCCCGGGTCAGCGTCGATCCGGCCCAGTTCGAGGCCGCGCTGCTGAACCTCGTGGTCAACGCCCGCGACGCGCTGGGCGATCGCGGCAAGGTCTCCATCCAGACCATGAGCTGCCCGGTCGAGGCCGGCGACATCGCTGAACTGCCCCCCGGCGACTATGTCTGCGTCACCGTCTCGGACAATGGGTCGGGCATGTCGCCGGAGGTGATCGAACGGGTGTTCGAGCCGTTCTTCACCACCAAGCCGGTCGGCAAGGGCACCGGGCTGGGCCTGAGCCAGGTCTATGGCTTCGCGCGGCAGAGCGGCGGCAGCGTGCGGGTGACGTCGAAAGTCGGGCGCGGCACCGAGGTGCGCCTGTATCTGCCGCCGCTGGCGACCGCGGAGACGGCCGAGCCTGTCACGCCCCCCGCGGAGATCGGCGCGATGACAGCGGGGCGCCGGTTGCTGCTGGTCGAGGATGATCCCGGCGTCGCCGCGGTGGCGCAGGAACTGCTGGAGGGCCTGGGACTCGAAGTCCGCGCCGCCGACAGCGGGCCGCAGGCGCTGGAGCTGCTCGGCGAGGAGCGGTTCGACATCATGCTGACCGACGTGGTGATGCCCGGCGGCATGACCGGCATCGAACTGGCTCGCCAAAGCGCCCGGGCATGGCCCGACATGCGGATCGTGCTGACCTCGGGCTATGCGGGCGAGGACGTCGACGCGGCCTTGGCGGACGCGCCCTGGCCATTCGTCAGGAAGCCCTATTCCGGGCAGCAATTGGCGGTCGTGCTGGGCGCGCTGTCCGCCGCCGACCCCGAATGAAAAGTCCGTCCGGCGAAACCGGACGGTCCTGACGATCGACGGAAGGGGGGGGATTAGCGCTGGCGCGCCTTGCGGGCGGCGTAGCGGGCGTCGCGGGCGGCCTTCTGCTCTTCCTTGGTCAGTTGTTTGCGCTCCTTGCGGGCGGCGCGCTTCTCGGCCTCGATGGCTTCCTGGGCCTCTCGTTCCGCGGCCAGACGTGCCGCTTCGGCCTCGGCCTTCTGACGGCGGATCTCGGCCTTCTCCAGTTCGCGCTGCTGGCGCAGGGCCTCCTTCTCGGCGGCGCGCTTCGCCTGAAGCTTGTCGAACTCGGGGTCGGGCGCGGCGGGCTTCGGCTTGAAGCGGGCGAGCAGGGCCTTCTTGGCTTCCTGCTGGGCGGTGAGGCGGTCGGTGAAGCCGGTTTGTTTCAGATCTCTCATGCGAGCGGTCGTCGATGTCCTTGATTGTTTGTCGGGTGGCGCGAACGATGCGGGCGAGCGGCGCTCAGCCAACGCCGGGTGGGCTAAGCCCATATGGGGGCGGAAATCAAGGTTGCGAGGCGGAGAACCGGCCTCCGCCCCCGATTCGACGACGATGCTGTGTCAGTTCGGCTTCTCGGCCTGGCCGACCGCCGCGCCCGCGGCCCCGCCCACGGCCGCGCCCAGCGGGCCGGCGACAACGGCCCCGGCGACGGCGCCGGTGGCGGCCTTCTGTTCGATGGTATGGCCGCAGGCGGCGAGCCCGGCGACGCTCAAGGCCGAGGCGAGTATCAGGGCGGTTCTCTTCATGGCGGGCTCCTGTTCTGTCCAGCCAGAACGCGACCATGGCCAAGGTGTTCCGGCGCGAGGCCCGCAAGCAAGCGAGGTCGGGCCGGCCGCTGCGAAGACAATAGTGCGGCGCGGCTTAAATCATCCACAGTTTCCCACATTCCCGTCACGGGTGCGCGGTAGTGGTTGATTACAGTATTCGGTCACGGCACTCGGAAGACTTTCAGAACGTTTTCCGTGGTTAACCATCGGATACCCATGACGGTGTCCGCTATGTTGCGCCGCACGCCAATCTTGCGAATCAACCACATTGCCGCCATAAACGGCTGGCTTAAGGCGCGTCCCGACGACTGGCCCATTCGCCGACCGTCGATCTACCGCAGCCGGGCCGCGACCGACGCGTCGCCCCCGCCGCGAGACTACCCGGGGGCGGCGCTGCGCCCTGCTGAACAGGATTGAGCCTTTGCCCACCGCCTCGCATTCGCGTGCGACCTCCCCTGCCGAACGCAAGGCCCGCATCCGGCCCGGCGCGGCGGCGGCGACGTTCGGCGCAATGGTGGGACTGGCTGTCGGCTGCGCCTATCTGGGCGGCGCCGTGGCGAAGGCGACAACGGTGCGGACCCAGGCCGAGCGGATCGAAAGCGCCACGGCCGCGGGTTTCACCGAAGAGGCGCTGGCCGCCGCCGCGGGCGGTCTGGACGAAAGCGCCCTGGCCATCGCCCGGCGGCACGACCCCTACACCGTCGCGGGTTCGGCCCAGCGCGACCGGCAGGCGGAGCTGCTGACCGCCCGGCTCGAACAGCTGCGCGGCCAGTCTCCGGCCAGCGGCCTGCGCCATGTCAGCCTCACGGGGCCCGTCGCGGCCCAGCCGTTCCGGCTCGGCGGCGCCTTGGACGCCTCGCGCGACCTCGAATGCCTGACCCAGGCGGTCTATTACGAAGCCCGCGGCGAGGGGCGCGACGGCATGAAGGCCGTGGCCCAGGTGGTCCTCAACCGGGTCCGCCACCCCGCCTTCCCCAAGAGCGTCTGCAGCGTGGTGTTCCAGGGCGCCGGGCGCCGGACCGGCTGCCAGTTCAGCTTCACCTGCGACGGTTCGATGCGCGGCCGCGTCAATCGCGCCGCCTGGAACCGGGCCCGCGACATCGCCTCCAGCGCCCTGTCTGGCAGCGTCTACGCCCGCGTCGGCAACGCCACCCATTTCCACACCACCGGCGTTTCACCGCAGTGGCGCAACTCGCTGGTGCGGGTCAGCCAGGTCGGCGATCACCTGTTCTACCGCTTCGGCGGGCGCTCCGGCTCCGGGGCCGCCTTCTCCTACGCCGCCCGGCCCTCCACCGACGCGGATGGGCCGCGCCTGATCCAGGCCAGCCTCGACCCGACCAGCACGGTCCGCGACGCCGGCGCCATCGCCTACAACCTGCTGCTGGCCCAGGAAGGCCGCGCCACGCCGGCGCCGGGCGAACGCGCGTCGGGCGAACGCGCCGCTGTTCCGGCCTCGGCCCCGACGACCACGTCGGTCCCGGCTGCCCAGGTCACGGCCCCCGCGGTCGATAGCGCCTCCGCGCCCGCCGCGGCCACCGTCCCTACGGCCTGATCTCAGGCGTCCCGGTCGCCCTTCGACGAGCGGTGCGCGTCGTCGTGGCTGTGCTTCAGATCCCGTTCGCCGCCGCCGCCGGAAACCTTGCTGTTGCGAGGGTTGGTGGGCCCGCCTTCGCGCGGGTCGTCGAACGCCGGCGGCTCCTGTTTGGCGTTCTGATGGCTGGAGCCGGGACCGCCCCAGCGCTTCTCGTCGACGGGTTCCGGTGTGTGCTGGTTGTTGCTCATCCGCGTCGTTCCTCCACCTTCCACTGATTCAGCAAGCGGCCGTGCAAGGGGCCGAAAACCAAGGGCTCGGGCGCGTGTTCACGAGCGTCGGCGGCCGGTTCGCGGCGGCCGGTTTCCATTCCCGCTGAGTCACCATCCCGCGCCATGTCAGCGGTCCTGCTGGTAGCCCTGATGGGTCGTATTCTGCTTGATGTCGCCGAACCGGCCCTGCTCGGCGGTATTGATCCCGGCGTCGCCCGGCTGGCCATCGCGCACGTCCGTGCGCATGTCCCGGCGATCGGCCTTGCCGCCCGAGACCTCCGCCTTGTCGCCGGCGAAGCTCCGTTGTTCCTTCGGAATTTTCGGGGCCTTGGTCATGGTTCGCTCCTTGAACTGCGTGTTCAGGAAACGAGACCCGGCGGCGGCTGTTCCTTACGGCCGCGCTTTCATAACGCGTCGAGACCGATATCCAGTGACGGCGCCGAATGGGTCAGGGCGCCGACCGAGATGACGTCCACGCCGGTCTTGGCGATACCCCTCACGGTCTCCAGACTGACGCCGCCGGAGGCCTCGAGCACGGGGCGTCCGAAGGACGAGCCCGCGGCCTTGGCCACCGCCTCGCGCAGCATGTCCGGCGTGAAATTGTCGAGCATGACGACGTCCGGCCGCTCGGCGAGGGCCTCATCCAGCTGGTCCAGTCCGTCGACCTCGATTTCGATCCTGACCAGGTGACCCGCCGCGGCGCGGGCGCGACGGATCGCTTCGGCCACCCCGCCGCAGACGGCCACGTGGTTGTCCTTGATCAGGATGGCGTCATCCAGTCCGAAGCGGTGATTTACGCCGCCGCCGCAGACCACCGCGTGCTTCTCCAGAGCTCGCAGGCCGGGCGTGGTCTTGCGGGTGTCGGCGATGCGCGCGCCCGTGCCGGCGACGGCGTCCACATAGGCGCGGGTCAGGGTGGCGACGCCGCACAGGCGGCCCAACAGGTTCAGCGCCGTGCGCTCGGCGGCGAGGAAGGCGCGGGCGTCCGCCTCGGCCTCGACCAGAACGGCGTCGGCCTCGAAGGCGTCGCCGTCGCCCAACCGCGCGGCGACGGTCGCTCCGGAATCCATCGCCAGCAGGGCGAGGCGGACGCAGTCGACGCCCGCCAGCACGCCCGGCTTGCGGGCGGCGAATACGGCTCGCATTCGCGAGCCCTCGGGAATGCAGGCCTGGGCGGTGAGATCGCCGGCCCGGCCGAGGTCCTCCGCAAGGGCCATGCGGACGACCGGCTCGATCAGCAGGTCGGGAAGTCGCCGGATCATTCGCTCTCCGCTCATTCGGCCAGGACCGGGGTCGCGGCCCGAAGGCGCGTGTGCTCGGCCTGCGCGGCGGCGGCCGGGAAATCAGAGCGATAGTGGCCGCCCCGGCTCTCGCGCCGCGCCAGGGCGGCCTCGACGATCAGGCGGGCGGTGACCAGCGGCGACGCATCCGGCGCGCGGGCGTCCAGCCGATCCAGCACGGTCAGGGCGCGTTTCAGGCCGGCGGCGTCGCGCACCACGCCGGCCCCGGCGCTCATGGTCCGCCGCAGGAGCGCCAGGTCGGCCGCCGACAGATCGACCGAAGCGGGCGCCGGGTGAACTCTTCCGGCGGGCGCCTGCGCCCTGGCGGCCGCACGGCCGGTGCGGCGTCCGAAGGCGGCGGCCTCGAGCAGGGAGTTGGAGGCGAGCCGGTTGGCCCCGTGGACGCCGGTGGCGGCGCATTCGCCGACGGCGAACAACCCTTCCAGCGTGGTGCGGCCGTCGGGCCCGGCGGCGATCCCGCCCATGTGGTAGTGAGCGGCCGCGGCGATGGGGATCGGCGTCTCGCGCGGGTCCAGCCCGGCCCGCATGCACGCCGCGAACACCGCCGGAAACTCGTAGGGGAAAACCGCGCCGACGGCGGTTCGGGCATCGAGGTAGGCGCCCCGGCCATCCGCCCGCGCGGCATGAACCGCCCGGGCCACCACGTCGCGCGACTGCAGGTCGGCGTCGTCCGCCGCGCCGAGCAGAAAGCGGCCCTCGCCGTCGATCAGCCGGGCCCCCTCGCCCCGCAGCGCCTCGGTGGCCAGGGGCATGGGGTCGAGGCCGACGTCGATGGCGGTGGGATGGAACTGGATGAATTCCGGGTCGAGTATTTCCGCGCCCGCCTGATACGCCAGCGCCATTCCCTCGCCGAGCAGGGCGGCGGGCGTCGTGGTCTCCGCAAAGAGGCCGCCTGCGCCGCCGGTCGCCAGCACCACCGCCGGGGCGAGAACCTCGACCAGACGATCACCGCGTTCAATCAGGGCGCCCCGGACCCGGCCGCAATCGTCCTGGAGCAGGCCACGCAGCCGCCCGTCCTCCCAGATTTCGACATGCGGCGCGGCACGGGCGGCCGCCACCAGCGCGGACAGGATGGCCCGGCCCGCGCCGTCGCCGCCAACCCGCGCCACCCGCGCCCGCGAATGCGCGGCTTCAAGGCTGACGGCGAAGTCTCCCGCCGCGTCGCGATCGAACGGGGCGCCCAGGGAATCCAGCCACTCCACAGTGGCACGGCCGTCGGCGGTCAGCAGCCGCGTCGCCTCGGCTTCGACCAGGCCCGCGCCGGCCGCGACCGTGTCGGCGGCGTGGAGCGCGGGTTCGTCGCCCTCCGACAGGGCCGCCGCCACGCCGCCCTGCGCCCAGGCGGAGGAGCAGGCCTGCAACAGGGGGGCCGGCGTGATGACCAGCACCTTGCGCGGCCCGGCCGCAAGCGCCGCCGAAAGCCCGGCGAGTCCGCCGCCGACGATCAGCGGCCCGTCATGCTCGATCCGGTTCACTGGCCGACGCCCAGATAACGGCCGCCGATGTCCAGGGCCAGCGGCAGCGACCCCTCGGCGATCGGCATCAGCGACGCCAGGCCGACCGCCGCGCAGGCCGCCGTCGTGACAAGGAAAAGCCCAACGCTGAATACGGATTCGCGGACAGTCAGCCGCCGGCCGTCCGGCCGCCACGTCCCGCGCTTGAGGTGACCGATCAGGGCGATGGCGAGGAAGGCGGCGAGAATCCATCGCCCGGTCACGAAGCCCCACCAGACGATCAGCGCTCCGACGGCGAACATCGCCAGCCGCTCAAGCATGGGGTGGATGCGGGCCAACACCGGCCCGAGCGCCTTGGAGCCGTCCAGCGGGGGCGCGGGCGCGAGGTTGATCAGGTTCAGGGCCGCGATGACCGCGGAGCCGAGCAGCCATGTCCCCTGCCCCGTGCCGATGAAAAGGGCGAAGAACGGGATGGCGGCCAGCAGCCCGAAGGCCGGGCCGGCCAGCGACACCAGCACGCCGTGCCATTCGCTCTGGGGCAGGCGCTGGCTCTTGGCCACGCCGCCGAGGAAGGGGATGATGTAGATCCGGGCAGGGCCCATGCCGAGGCGGTTCATGGCCAGGACATGCCCGTATTCGTGGACGAACAGGCCCCAGATCAGGGCGCCGGCCATGATCAGGCTGCCGGTGACGTACCAGATCAGGCCCCCGAGCAGCAGGGTGGAGACCACCGCCCACAGCGGGGACTGCCCCTTGTCGAGCGGCGGCTCGACCGCACGGGCCGGCTCGACGACCACCCGATCCCGAGCGACGTCTTCAGGCCGCGGATCCCAAGGGCCAGGCGGACGGGGGGCATTGGTCTCGGTCATGCCCGTGAGGTGGCCTTGTCCGACCTGAGCCACAAGGCCAGGACGGCGAGAAGCCGCAGCGTCTTGCGATCGACGGTGGCGACGGCGCGGACAGGCGGAACGTAGTGCATCGATCTCAGTCCAGTTTGTGCGCCCTGGCTTCCGCTGGCGCGGCCCTGACCAGGGCGGCGGCGATCTCGCTGCGCGGTGTGCCCCGCCGCAGCATCACCTCATACACGCGGCGGATGTCGCCGCCCCATTGAAACCCCAACCACCGGCGCTTCGATTTCCAGATCACGATCAGGAAACCGACCGGCGTACGCGTTACCCAAGTCACTCAGATCAACTCCACCGCCACATGATGGCGCGCCTTTACGAGATCGTATCGCGCCGGGGTCGCCGGGGGCGGCAGATCGATCATGCGTTGAACCGCGAGTCGGGCGCGCTCGGCCATGTCATCCGGCACCGTCACCTCGAACTGCATGTGGACCAGGCAGTCGCGGATGTTCTCCAGCGTAATCCGCTTCATGTGCGGGCACAGGTTGCACGGCCCGATGAACTGCACCCCGGGCACGTCGCCGGCCACGTTCGAGGCCATGGAGCATTCGGTGATCATCACCACCTGTTTCGGCTTGCGAGCCGTGACGTGGTCGATCATCGCCGCCGTCGAGCCGGCGAAGTCCGACGCCGCCAGCACATCCTCCGGGCATTCCGGGTGGGCGAGGATTTCGGCGCCCGGATAGGCCGCGCGCATGTCGGCGATGTCCTGCGCCGTGAAGCGCTCGTGCACCTCGCAGCGGCCCTTCCAGGCGATGATGCCGACCGTCGTCTGGGCCGCGACGTTGCGGGCCAGGTATTCGTCGGGGATCAGAATGACCCGGTCGACGCCCCATTCCCGGGCCGCCCATTCCACCACCTGCACGGCGTTGGCGCTGGTGCAGCAGATGTCGGTCTCGGCCTTCACGTCCGCGGTGGTGTTGACGTAGGTGACCACCGGCAGGCCCGGATAGCGCTGCTTGATCAGGCGGACATCAGCGCCCGTGATTGACGCCGCAAGCGAGCAGCCGGCGCGCAGGTCGGGGATCAGCACCGTCTTCTCGGGCGACAGGATTTTCGAGGTCTCGGCCATGAAATGCACGCCGGCCTGGACAATGACCTTCGCCTTCGACTTCGCCGCTTCCTTGGCCAGGCCGAGGCTGTCGCCGACATAGTCGCCGACCCCGTGGAAGATTTCGGGCGTCATGTAGTTGTGCGCCAGGATCACCGCGTCGCGCTCGCGCTTCAGCCGGTTGATCTCATGGATCAGCGCCGCCTGCGCCGGCCATTCCAGCGGTGTCACATGATCGCGGACCTTGGCCCAGACCGGCGCAGTGGCCAGTTCCAGTTCCTTGCTCAGCCCGAACGCCCCGTCGGCCATTTCCATCCCCTTTTGCTCGAACTGAGCAAATCATGGGTCCGAAGAACGGCGGTGGCCTCGAAGGTCCGCCGCCGACTTATGCTCACTTTCAGCATAAGCAGGACTAATCTAGGGCGCCGGACAGGGAATGCAAGGGGTGGCGCCCTCCCGTCTCGCGCAACGGGAAGGATCTCAGGCCACCGCCGCCCCCTCGTGATTCAGCAGCCAGCGCTTGCGCTCGAGACCGCCGGCGTAGCCCGTCAGCGTGCCGTTGGCGCCGATCACGCGGTGACACGGCACGATCACGGCCACCGGGTTCTGCCCGTTGGCAAGTCCGGCCGCCCGCACCGCTCTCGGCGAGCCGATCGCCGCCGCCAGCTGGCCATAGCTGCGCGTTTCCCCCGGCGGAATGGCGCGCAGGGCCGCCCAGACCGTGCGCTGGAATTCCGTGCCGCCGGTCTTCACCGTCAGCCCGTCGAGGGCCCGGACGTTACCCGAGAAATAGGCCTCGACCGCCCGGCGAACGGTCTCCGGCGCACGCCCGGGCGTCAGGCTGGAGCCGGGGCTGTGGCGGCCCAGCAGCCGCATCATCCGCGCCTCGTAGTCGGCGAAGTCGAGCGCCCGCACGGCGCCCTCTGCGTCGGTCACCAGCAGGACCTCTCCGACCGGCGTCGCCACGTGATCGAGGGTCAGGGTTTCAGGCGGCGTGTTTCGCATCGGTCGTCTCCATCAGGTCCGCGGCCGTGACCCCGGCCATCGCAAGGTGCAGCGCACCATAGGCCCGCCACGGCCGCCAGCTTTCGGCGCGCGCGGCGAGCGTCTCATCGTCCAGTCGGTCGTTGGCCGGCCCCGCGCCCTCGTCGACCCATGCGCCGGGCAATCGCAGGCCCGGCCGTCCTGCGACCAGCCGCTTCAGCGCCGGGTCCGCCGCCAGGTCGCGGCCGATAGCCTCCGGGTCGGCCGACAGGTCGAACACGCGCCGCACCCGCGCCAGCACGCCGGGAAGCGCCTTCAGGTCGTCGATCTCGACGCAGACCGCGACCCGCCCGGCCTCGGCGGGCTCGACGGTGACGGAACCCTCGGCCCCGTCGCGGGGCCGGGTCAGCAGCCGCGCCCATTTGCGGCCGTCCACCGCGTCGCCCCGCACGGCCAGCGCCGCGAACATCGCATCCCAATCGTAGGGCGGTCGGTAGGGCAGGCTGAGGCGCACCCCGCCCTCGTGAACCTTCTCGCCGCGCCGACGCAGCGCCGAGGGCGGACGCTCGTACAGCGCCTGGAAGGTCTCGTTGAACCGCCGCACGCTGCCGAAGCCCGAGGCCAACGCGACTTGGGCCATCGACAGGTCGGTCTGGTGGATCAGGGCCTTGGCCAGCAGCACGCGGCGCGTCTGGGCGACGCTGACCGGGGCCGCGCCCAGATGCTGGCGGAACAGGCGGCGCAGATGCCGCTCCCCCACCCCCAGCCGTCCGGCCAGGGCGTCGACGTCGCCCTCGTCCAGTGCCCCGGCCTCGATCAGGGCCAAGGCCCGGCTGACCGTGTTGGAGGTGCCGCGCCACGCGCCCATGTCCGGCGCCGTCTCCGGCCGGCAGCGCAAGCAGGCGCGGAAGCCCGCCTCCTCGGCCGCCGCCGCCGAAACGACGAACACCATGTTCTCCCGCTTCGGCGTCCGCGCCGGGCAGACCGGCCGGCAGTAGATGCCCGTGGTCTTGACGCAGCCAAAGAAGCGGCCGTCGAACCGGGCGTCCCGCGTCAGCACAGCGCGGTAACAGGCCTCCTGATCGAGTTCGCGGGCGTTTTCCATGGCCGCAAGATGGGCGTTCCCGCCGCCGGAGTCTCGCGGTTTTCGGACACGGCCGTGGTCAACCGGCCGGGCGCGCCTCTGGCTGGACGAGCCGCCAAAGGTTGGCGGCGATCTTGAACACCAGGCTGATGGCGACGATCGCCAGCACCCAGGTCATGACCAGCGACAGGCTGCCGGCGACGCCGGCCAGGTCCCGCGCCCCGTCGCCCATCGCGCGCAGCCGGTCGAAATCGAGCAGGGACCAGTCGCCGGCGATCCGGGCCGTCTCGCCGTCGCGCGTCAGGGTGAACCAGTGGCCCGCCTCGAAGATGGTCCAGGTCAGCCACAGGCCGGCGCCGGCGATGACGACCTGGGCCGCGGCGCGCATCCGCACCGCGTACGGCCGGGCCAGGCTGGCCAGATCGATGGCCATCTGGGCCACCGCGTAGAACAGGATGGCGCCGAAGAGCGTGGTCCAGATGGGCCCGCCCGACACCGTCGCGTCCATGCCCCTCAGTTCGATGTGCACTAGGCCGGGGAAATGCAGGACGCCGACCCACCACAGCACGAACAGTCCGGTGGCGAGGAACGAGAACAGGTATTCTCCGCCCGGCCAGGCCTTCACCTCGACCTTCGGCGCCCACAGTTTCACCCGCGGCGACGTACCCACCGAGGCGCCCCACGCCGCCGGGTCGGCCAGTTCGAAGGCGCCGAGATCCTTGACCCGCCAGTGGGTCAGCCATTTCGGCCGCACGCCGTAGTGTTCGAAGATCGCCGCCGCGAGGGTCGCCGCGCCGATCAGCGCCAGCCCCGTGCCGAAGAAGCCGTGGAAGGCCTGGGCGATCGACTGGCCGGCGTTGGCCGGGCCGCTGATCAGATTGATGAACAGCACCACCGCCTGCACCACCAGCATCAGCAGCAGACCCGCCTTCACCGCGAACAGCCAGTAGGGGAACAGCTCGGGCCCCACGAGCGAGTCCGGCCCTTTGCGATAGCGGGCCGCTACGACCAGCGGATGGCCGATCTCGTGCAGGATGGCCTCCTGCTCGTCCTCGGTGAGAGGACGGCCCAGCTCCTCCTCCCGCGCCTCGAACCGGCTCAGGATCAGGTCGCGCAGTTCGGCGACGATGTCGGCGCGCTCGTCCTGCGGCAGCTGGGCGGCGACGGCGTTCAAATAGCGGTCGATCAGGTCCATGGCGGTTTCTCCCACCCCCGGTTTCAGAGAATCTTGTCGAGCGAGGCCGAAATCCCCCGCCATTCGTCGGTCAGCGCCGACAGCATCGCCTCGCCCATGGGCGACAGCCGGTAGAAGCGCTTCCTGCGCTTCTCCTCCTCGCGCCATTCGCTGGTCAGCAGGCCCTGGCTCTCGAGCCGGCGCAGCAGCGGGTAGAGGGTGCTCTCCTCCATCTCGAGCCCGTCGGAGGCCAGCGCCTGCCGCAGGGTATAGCCGTAGCGCTCCTCCCGAAGCCGGGCGAGGACGGCCAGCACAAGCGACCCCCGCCGCAGCTCCAGACGCATGGATTCGAACAGTTCCGGATCGACGACCATCTGCTCACCCGTCGTCACATAGTGTGTGACATACAGTGTATGGTACATACTATATGGCCGAGTCAAGGGCGAGGCGTGACGCCCGTGGATCGAGGCTTGCACGCGAGCGTTCCGTCCGGATGGACCTGTCCGGTTGTGGCCCAATATCCATCGTCTATCTGTAGCCGCGCCAAGCGGTTAGAGTGGCCGCCCAAAGCGTCAGGGAACTCCCGCTCCGTGTTGAAAAACCTGCTTCCCAGCAAACCGGGCACGGAGCCTCTGGCGGAGGCGCTGAAGGCCTGCCGGACGCATTTCGTCTGGGCGGCCGTGTTCTCGGCGCTGGTGAACCTGCTCTATCTGACGCCGACGCTGTACATGATGCAGGTCTACGACCGCGTCGTGCCGACGGGCGGGCTGACGACGCTGGTGCTGATCACCGTCGTTGCGGTCTTCGCCCTGGCGGCGCTGGCGGGGCTGGACTGGCTGCGCGGCCGGCTGATGCTGCGGGCGGGGCTGAGACTCGACCGGATGTTGTCCGGCAAGGTGCTGGCGCGGGTCATGGACCTGCAGGCCAAGTCGCCCAACACCCAGGCCCTGCGCGAGTTCGATAACGTCCGCGGGGCCATCGGCGGCCAGGGCATGCTGGCGCTGTTCGATGCGCCGTGGACGCCGATCTACCTGATCTGCTGTTTCCTGCTGCACCCGGCCATCGGCCTGCTCACCCTGATCGGCGGCCTGATCTTGTTCAGCCTCGCCTGGCTGAACGAGCGCGACACCCGGCCCCGGCTCAACAAGGCTATCCAGTCGCAGAACCACGCCTATTCGGCCCAGGAGGCCGTCGCGGGACAGTCCGAGGTGGTGCGGGCGCTGGGCATGCGCCAGTCGTCGATCGCCCGGCAGATCGAGCAGCGCCGCCTCGCCACAGCCGCGCAGGCCGACGCCCAGCTGACCGGCGGCAAATATTCCGGCGGGATCAAATTCCTGCGGCTGGCGATGCAGTCCGCCTCGCTGGGCCTCGCCGGCCTGCTGGCGGTGAAGGGCGAAATCTCGCCGGGCGCGATCATCGCCTCCTCGGTGCTGCTGAGCCGGGCCGTGGCGCCGATCGAACTGCTGGTCGGGGTCTGGCCGACGCTGGTCCAGGCCGGGACCAGCTGGAAGACTCTGACCGACCTGTTCGCCAGCACGGCGGCGGTGGAGCGGGAACGCACCACCCTGCCCGACCCCAAGGGCAAGCTGCAGGTGGAGGGCGTGTCGGTGAAATTCCCCGACACGGAAAGCCCGCAGCTGCGGTCGGTCAGCCTGACCCTGCAGCCGGGGCAATCGCTGGGAGTCATCGGCGCGAGCGGATCGGGCAAGACCACCCTGGCCCGGGTCATCGCCGGGGCGCTGAAGCCGCAGGCCGGCACCGTGCGACTGGACGGGGCCGAGTACGAGGCTCGGGAAGGCGACGAGCTGGCCCGCTGGATCGGCTATCTGCCGCAGGTCCCGAGCCTGTTCGCCGGCTCGATCAAGGACAATATCTCGCGCTTCGCCACCGCGGCCGGGCTGGACCAGGAGACCGCGGACCGCGGCTCCGTCAAGGCGGCGATGGCGGCGGGCGCTCATGAGCTGATCCTGCGCCTGCCGAACGGATACGACACGCAGCTGGGCCCCTTCGGACAGGGCCTGTCGGCGGGGCAGGCGCAGCGTGTGGCGCTGGCGCGGGCGCTGTACGGCGACCCGGTGCTGCTGGTGCTGGACGAGCCCAACTCCAACCTCGACCAGGAGGGCGAGGCGGCCCTGATGCAGGCCATTCTCGGCGCGACGGCCCGCGGCGCCTCCGTCGTCATCATCGCCCACCGGGCCGGGGTGCTGGCGCGGGTCGACAGGCTGATGATGATGCGCGAGGGCGTGGTTCAGATGGAGGGCCCGCGCGAGGAGGTGCTCGAACGGATGCGCGCCGCCACGCCGAAGAGCCCCGGCCAGGCGGCAGGGGGCCAGCCTGCGGCGAACGTGACGCGCCTGCCCGATCCCTCGCAGCCGCAGCGGCGGGCCCAATGAGCGACGCCGCCGCTCCGGGCGCGGACGGCACGCCGCCCGCGCCGTCCCCACCCGCCGGCCCGGACGTGGCGTCGGACGCGCCGCGCCGTGAACTGATCGTCGGCGGAGTGATCATCCTGCTGTTCTTCGGCCTCTTCCTGGGCTGGGCCGCCTTCGCGCCGCTGGACGCCGGGGCCTACGCCCAGGGGCAGATCGCCGTGTCGGGCAACCGCCAGGCGGTGCAGCACCGCGAGGGCGGCGTGGTCAGCGCCCTGCACGTCAAGGAAGGCGACACGGTCCAGCGCGGCCAGATCCTGCTGACGCTGTCCAGCGGCGAGCTGCGGGCGACCGAGCGGGGCGTGGCCAGCCAGGTGTTCGCCCTGCTCGCGCAACGGGCCCGGTTGATCGCCGAGCGGGACGGCCTGCGCGCCATTCCCACGCCGCCGGAGTTCGCCAACCTGCCGCCCGAGGATTCGGCGCTGGCGCTGGAGTCGCTGCGCATCCAGCAACTCCAGTTCGGAGCGCGCCGGGTCGGGCGGTCGACCGAGACCGGGGTGCTGAGCCAGCGGATCGCCCAGCTGAACGAGCAGATCCAGGGCTATGAGCGGCAGATCGCGGCCAATCTCGAGCAGCAGCGGCTGATCCAGGACGAGCTCGCCGGCATGCGAAGCCTGGCCGAGAAAGGCTATGCGCCGTTGACCCGGGTGCGGGCGCTGGAGCGGACGGCGGCGCAGCTCGACGGGGAGCTCGGCTCCCTGCGGGCCCAGATCGCGCGATCGCGGGAGGCCGTGGGCGAGACCCGGCTGCAGATGTCGGGCGTGTCCTCGGAGATGAACGAGGACGTGGCCGACCAGCTGCGCCAGATCGACGTGCAACTGAACGAACTGCGCCCTCGCATGGCCGAGCTGCGCTCGCAGATCGCGCGCAGCGAGGTCCGGGCGCCGGCGTCCGGACAGGTCGTCGGCCTGACCATCTTCACCCAGGGCGGGGTGATCCAGCCGGGGCAGACGCTGATGGAGGTGGTGCCCAATGACGCGTCGCAGATCATCGTCGCGCAGATCAGCCCCAACGACGTGGACAACCTGCGGGCCGGCCAGACCACCGAGGTGCGGTTCCCGGGACTGCGCGAGCGCAACCCGCCGACCATCCACGGGCGCGTCACCCGCATTTCGGCGGACAGCTTCACGATCGAGCAGACGGGGGCCAGCTATTTCCGGGCCGAGATCGTGGTGCCGGCGGCCGAGATGTCCAAGCTGGGCCGGGCGGCCAATACGCTGCGGCCCGGCGCGCCGGTGGAGGTCATCATCCTGCTGAGGAAGCGGACGGCGCTGAGCTACCTGCTGGAGCCGCTGACGAACAATCTGTGGCGGTCGGGCAGCGAGCAGTAGCGGTCGAGGCAGCAGGCAACAGGCAGCAGGCAGCAAGCAGCAGGGCGAGCGGCTCCTGACGCCCTGCCGCCGGGCCTCTTCTAACCGCCCCGCTGATCGCCTTCCTCCTGCTGCCTGCTGCCTGTTGCCTGCTGCCTCTTTCTCACCTTCACCGCCTGCCTGAACCGGTGGAGCAGCGGCTCGGTGTAGCCGTTGGGCTGGTTGACGCCGTCGAAGACCAGGGCGCGGGCGGCCTGGAAGGCGAGACTGGCCGACGGGTCGGGCGCCATGGGGCGGTAGAGGGGATCGGCGGCGTTCTGGGCGTCGACCCTGGCGGCCATGCGCAGCAAGGCGGCGTCGACCTGTTCGGGCGTGCAGACGCCGTGCAGCAGCCAGTTGGCCATGTGCTGGGAGGAGATGCGCAAGGTGGCGCGGTCCTCCATCAGGCCGATGTCGTGGATGTCGGGCACCTTGGAGCAGCCGACGCCCTGGTCGATCCAGCGGACGACGTAGCCGAGCAGGCCCTGGGCGTTGTTGTCGAGTTCCTCGGCTATTTCCTGCTCCGACCAGCTCACGTCCGCGGCGAGCGGCGGGGTCAGGAGGGGTTCGAGGCCGGGCACGGGGCCGGCGGCGATGGCGTCCCTCAGGGCGAAGACGTCGGTCTGGTGGTAGTGGAGGGCGTGGAGGACGGCGGCGGTGGGCGACGGCACCCAGGCGGTGTTGGCGCCGGTCCTGGGGTGGGCCGCCTTCTGTTCGAGCATGTCGGCCATGCGGTCGGGGGCCGCCCACATGCCCTTGCCGATCTGCGCCTTGCCGGAGAGGCCGCAGGCGAGGCCGATGGCGACGTTGCGGGCTTCGTAGGCGGCGATCCACTCCGACGATTTGATGTCGCCCTTGCGGACCACGGGCCCGGCCTGCATCGCCGTGTGGATCTCGTCGCCGGTGCGGTCGAGGAAGCCGGTGTTGATGAAGACGATGCGGTCCTTAACGGCGTGGATGCAGGCCGCGAGGTTGGCCGAGGTGCGGCGTTCCTCGTCCATGACGCCGACCTTGAGGGTGTGGCGCGGCAGGGCGAGCAGGTCCTCGACGGCGTCGAACAGGGCGTTGGTGAAGGCGCACTCGTCGGGGCCGTGCATCTTGGGTTTGACGATGTAGACGGAGCCGGCGCGGCTGTTCGTGAACCGCCCCTGCCCTTTCAGGTCGTGCACCGCGATCAGCGAGGTGACGATGGCGTCGAGAACGCCTTCGGGCGCTTCCGAGCCGTCCGGCAGGCGGACGGCCGGGGTGGTCATCAGGTGGCCGACGTTGCGGACGAACAGCAGGGCGCGGCCGGGCAGGGTCACGGTCGAGCCGTCGGGGGCGGTGATCGTGCGGTCGGGGGCGAGGGTGCGGGTCAGGCGTTGGCCGGCCTTGTCGAAGGTCTCGGCCAGGTCGCCCTTCATCAGGCCGAGCCAGTTGCGGTAGGCGGCGACCTTGTCAGCGGCGTCGACGGCGGCGACGGAGTCCTCGAGGTCGACGATGGTCGACAGGGCGGCCTCGAGCACCACGTCGGCGATGCCCGCCGGGTCGGTGCGGCCGATCGGCTGGTCGGGGTCGAAGACCACCTCGATGTGCAGGCCGTGGTGGCGGAACAACCGGCCGCGATCGCTTCGGCCGACGTACTGGGCGGGGTCGCGGAGGGCGATGCCGCCCGAAGGATCGCCCAGATCGGCCCAGGAGCCCTCGGCCAGCGGCACGGCCTCGTCAAGGAAGGCCCGGGCGCGGGCCACGACGCGGGCGCCGCGCTCGGGGTCATAGCCGCCGCCGGCCGGAAGGTCGCCGAGGGCGTCGGCGCCGTAGAGGGCGTCGTAGAGACTGCCCCAGCGGGCGTTGGCGGCGTTGAGCACGAAGCGGGCGTTGAGACTGGGCACCACCAGCTGCGGGCCGGCGAGGACCGCCACCTCGGGATCGACGCCGGTCGTGCCGATGCAGAAGGGGGCGGGCTCAGGGGCGAGATAGCCGTTCTCGCGCAGGAAGGCGGCGGCCGCGGCGACGTCATAGGGCCGGCCGCGGCGGTCGGCGTGCCAGGCGTCGATGCGCGCCTGGAGATCGTCGCGGACCGCGAGCAGGCGCCGGTTCTCCGGGGTGAAGCGGGCGAAGATGTGGGCGGCGCCGGTCCAGAACGCGTCGGCGTCGAGGGCGAGGCCGGGAAGCACCTCCGCCTCGATGAAGTCGGCGAGACCCTGGGAGACCTGCAGTCCGGCGCGCGGCGTGGTCGGCATGAGGGTCTCCATCTGGACGGGGCTGTAACATTCCGTGATGACCCTGCGGAAGTCGAGGGCGTTTTTGCTGCGCCGCATCGAGGTCGCCTCTGGAGCCCGGGCCTTAAAAAAATGCGTCCGCAGAGTGCGAAGCGTCCGTAGAGTGCGAAGCGTCCGTAGAGTGCACTGAGTGCAATGAGTGCAATGAGTGCACTCAGTCCGCTGAGGCCGCCTTTCGCCTGGGGCGGCGGAGCGGGCGGTTCGGTTGTCAAAGACCTGAAGCGGACGAAGGACCATTATACGCCTGCCCGGCGGTGTGCGCAGGAGACGCGCTCCAGAAACGGCTATGGCGCTGGAAACGCGCGATGTTTTCCGCTGAACCCGACTATGGGTCCGCGGATTGTCAGCAGAGCGTCAGGGGCTTCCGGGAGGCCGCCCCCTCGCAAGGCGAACGGGGAAGAGACGGCCTGAAGAGCCGCCGCGCCTTGACTTGGCCGCATTGGGCCCCCACTTTCGCTGCGTCGCACAATCGCGATGTCCGGCCTCTCCAGCGCGTGTGGGGCTTCCGAACGAAGCCCTGTCTGTAGCAGGGGCCGGCTCCTCAAGATTCATTCGCTGCCCGGACACGCGGGGCGGCGCCCGATCCACCCCGACGGCCTCACCCTGAGGCTCAATCGGGACTGGCGGTGCGCGGCCTTTCGGCGTGAGCCACGGCTGTTGCGCGTCGCCGCATGCGAAAGAAACCGCTCCGTGAGCAACAAGACCTTCGACTCGATGAACCTCAACCCGGCCCTGCTGCAGGCGCTGGCGTCCGAGGGCTACACCACCCCCACCCCGATCCAGACCCAGGCCATCCCCGACGTGATGGCCGGCAAGGACCTGCTGGGCATCGCCCAGACCGGCACCGGCAAGACGGCGGCCTTCGCCCTGCCGATCCTGCACCGGCTGGCCGCCAACCGCACCCCGCCCGTGCCCCGCACCACGCGGGTGCTGATCCTGTCGCCGACGCGCGAACTGGCCAGCCAGATCGGCGAGAGCTTCAAGACCTACGGCAAACACCTGGGCTTCCGCGTCGCCGTCATCTTCGGCGGCGTGAAGTACGGGCCGCAGGAACGCGCCCTGCAGCAGGGCCTCGACGTGCTGGTGGCCGCGCCCGGCCGCCTGCTGGATCACCTGCAGCAGAAGACGCTGGACCTGAGCCGCACCGAAATCTTCGTGCTGGACGAGGCCGACCAGATGCTGGACCTCGGCTTCATCAAGCCGATCCGCCAGATCGTGTCGCGCATTCCCGCCAAGCGTCAGAACCTGTTCTTCTCGGCCACCATGCCGACGGAGATCGGCAAGCTGGCCGGCGAACTGCTCAAGGACCCGGTCAAGGTGCAGGTGACGCCGCAGGCCACCACCGTGCAGCGCATCAACCAGTCGGTGATCCACATCGAACAGGGCCGCAAGCGCGCCCTGCTGACCGAGATGTTCAGCGATCCGACCTTCACCCGCTGCCTGGTGTTCACCAAGACCAAGCACGGCGCCGACAAGGTCGCGGCCTATCTGGAAGCCGGCGGCGTCGAGGCCGGGGCCATCCACGGCAACAAGAGCCAGCCGCAGCGCGAGCGCACGCTGGAGGCCTTCAAGAAGGGCAAGCTGCGGGTGCTGGTGGCGACCGACATCGCCGCCCGCGGCATCGACGTCGACGGCGTCTCGCACGTCGTCAATTTCGAACTGCCGTTCGTGCCGGAAGCCTATGTCCACCGCATCGGCCGGACGGCCCGCGCCGGCGCCGACGGCACGGCGATCAGCTTCGTGGCCGGCGACGAGATGAAGCTGCTGCGCGACATCGAGAAGGTCACGCGCCAGAAGATCCCGGCCATCGACCGCAGGAACGACCGCCAGCTGGCCTCGCTGGACGCCTCGATCATGGCCTCGGGCGTCAAGTCCAAGGCCTCGATGCCTGACGACGGACGCGGCGACCGGCAGCAACAGCGCGGCCCGCGCAATCCCCGCCGCGACGGCGTCAAGCTGGAAGGCGGCGGGCAGCCGCACCGCGTCCGCAAGGGCGGGGCGCGCGACGCCCGGCCGACGCCGGAACGGGCCTTCGATCCGCTGGCGCGCGAGCGTCCGCGCCAGGCCCACAACGACCCGCGTCACAGCGGGGGCGGCGGCACGGCCGTGGCGGTGAAGCCGGAGGGCGAGATCAAGCGCCGCCCGCGCCGCCGGCGCCCGTCGAACGGCGGGCAGGGCTACGCCAAGGCCTGAGGCTGAAAGCTGAAGACTGGAGGGGCGCGGTCGGAGACGATCGCGCCCTTTTCGTGCCTGTTGACGAGACAGGTATCGAACGGCCCCCTTTCGCATAACATCGTGTTCCCACTTCAACCGCGCCGTGCTAGTCCGGTTCGCTGCTTGGGAGGGCGGGATGACAATGCGATTGGACAGGCGAGGCCTGGTGCTGGGCGGATTGGGCGTCGCCGCCGCGGGGCTGGGCGCCGCCCACGGGGTCAGGGCGCAACAGGTTCCCACCGCTTCGCAGATCGAGGGGCCGTTCTATCCCTACAACCCGCCCCGCGATCAGGACGCCGATCTCGTCAGACTGGGCGCGGGCGACGCCGAGGCCATGGGCCAGGTCACCCATGTGTTCGGCACGGTCTGGACCGGGGCGGCCACGCCGCTGAGCGACGCCCTTGTCGAAATCTGGCAATGCGACGCCCACGGGCGCTACCGCCATCCGGAGGATCTGGAGGCCGGCCGCGCCCCCGATCTTCGATTCCAGGGCTATGGCCGGGTGTTGACGGGCCGCGACGGCTCGTTCCGCTTCAGAACCATCCGGCCGGTCTCCTACGCCGTCACCGGAACCCCGATCGTCAGGGCGCCCCACATCCACGTCGCCGTCTCGACCCGGGGAATCAGGCGGCTGACGTCCCAGCTCTATGTCGCGGGCGAACCGCTGAACGACAGCGACATCGCCCTCTCGACCGTGACCAGCCCGGCGCAGCGCGAGGGCCTGATCCGCCCCTATGAGGACGGCGCCGCCTATGAGAGCGGGGCCCTGATGGTGCGTTATGATCTGATGGTTGTGATTTGACGCAAGCTGGCGCCCGGAGCGATCCGGCGGGCGTTGTCGTGTCCGCGGCGGGACGGCTCCCGCCATCGCGTTGACGGGTGCGGCGCCCACGCCCATTATCCAAGCATGGCGCGCTACACGGTCACTGCTGTCTGGGACGCCGAGGCCGAGGTCTACTGGGCGCGGAGCGATATCGTCGGCCTGAACGTCGAGGCGGCGACCCTGAGCGAATTCGTCGACCTCGTCGAGACGCTGGCCCCGGACCTGATGCGCGACAACGGCATGGCCCCCGGCCCGATCACCATCACCGGCGAGACGGCGCTGAAGGCCGCGTCCTGAGGGCGTGCCCAGGGACTTCTATCCGGAACTCGAGCGGCGACTGCGCGAGGCGGGATGCCAGTTCGTCCGGCCTGGCAAGGGCAGCCACGAAATCTGGTTCAGCCCGGAGACCGGCAAGACCTTCGCCGTGCCGCGCACGAAGAGCCGGCACATGGCCAACCAGATCCTGAAGGACGCGGGCTTACCGAAGGCGTTCTGAGGTTCAGGCGTCCGGAATGGGATAGCCGGTGAACCGCTTGGTCTTCTTCATCAGGACGTGGGTGACGACCCGGTCGACACCGAGGTCGCGGGCGATGACGCCTTCGGACAGGGCGATCCACGAGGCCATGTCGGGAACGACGACCTTGATCAGATAGTCGAAGGGACCGCTGACGTAGGAGGCCTCGACGATTTCGGGGATGTCGGCGATGCCGGCCTCGAAGCGGGCGAGGTCGTCGGGGTGATGGCCCTTCACGGAAATCTCGGCGTAGAGGATGAGGCTCGCCTCCATGCTCCACGGATTGAGGCGAGCGCCGTAGCCCTCGATGACGCCGACCTGTTCGAGGTGGCGGACGCGGGCGAGGCAGGCGCTCGGCGACAGGGCGACCTGTTCGGCCAGCGCCTGGTTGGTGATCCTCCCGTCGGCCTGGAGCCGGGCCAGGATGCGGCGGTCGATCCGGTCGAGTTTCGCTAATGCGGCCATGGGGGCATCCTGCCGCATGAACTGCGGATTCCACAGAGGTCTTCCGTCACACCCGCGACGCGGTCTGGCCTAGCCTTCCGGTCAAGGCCGCAGAGGTTGCGGCCGCTATCGGAGGCCGCCATGACCAAGAAGGATTATCTCGAAACCACCGTGTTCGGCGCCGTCCTGTTCTTCGGACTGCCGCTGGCGATCGTGGCGAGCGTGCTGCTGGCGCGATAAGGCCGCGGCGCACACGAAAACGCCCGCCGGAGCGATCCGGCGGGCGTTGTCGTGTTCGGTTGTCGCGCCGATCAGGCGGCGGCGGTGACCGGCGCCGAGGATTCCGACGGGTCGCGCAGCACATAGCCGCGGCCCCAGACGGTCTCGATGTAGTGTTTGCCGCCGGCGGCCGTGGCCAGCTTCTTGCGCAGCTTGCAGATGAAGACGTCGATGATCTTCAGCTCGGGCTCGTCCATGCCGCCGTAAAGGTGGTTGAGGAACATTTCCTTGGTCAGGGTGGTGCCCTTGCGGAGCGAGAGCAGCTCCAGCATCTGGTATTCCTTGCCCGTCAGGTGGACGCGGTGACCGTTCACCTCGACCGTCTTGCCGTCCAGGTTCACGGCGATCTCGCCGGTGTGGATGATGGCCTGGGCGTGGCCCTTGGAGCGGCGGACCACGGCGTGGGTGCGCGCGATCAGTTCGTCCTTGTGGAAGGGCTTGGTCATGTAGTCGTCGGCGCCGCCGCCGAAGGTCTTGACCTTGGTCTCGATCTCCGAGGTGCCGGACAGGATCATGACCGGGGTGTTGACCTTGCCGACGCGCAGCTGGCGCAGGACTTCGAGGCCGTTCATGTCGGGCAGGTTCAGGTCGAGCAGGATCAGGTCGTAGTCGTAGATCTTGCCGAGATCGATGCCTTCCTCGCCGAGGTCGGTCGTGTAGACATTGAAGCCTTCCGACTTCAGCATCAGTTCGATGCTCTGCGCCGTCGCATGATCATCTTCGATAAGCAGGACGCGCATTGATGCCCCTCCAAGGCAGAGCTTAGCTATAAATGTAACTGCCCCGTTTCGGGGTAACCTTGTTCGAACGTTAACCGGCGAAAAACTTAAGAAGGGTTAACGCCTGTCCCAAAACGAATCGTAGGCTGATTTGCGAATCGGCGTCGAGAGTCCCGAGTCAACGGCCCGACATTTTTTAACGAATTGCCCTCGCCGCCCGCCGATGCGACCGATTTCGACGGATCGTAGACATATATTCCTATCCACGGATGTCGGCCCGAACGGGCCCGCCGCGTCGATGGGAGAGATCAGGTGGACGAAGCTTATCAGGTGCCGGTGCGGCAGGAGGACAGGATCAAGGCGGGGCTGGCCCTGCAGCTGGTCGCCGCCTCGACCGGGGTGCCGAAGGAACGGATGGAGGTGCGCAGCCGGCTGGAGGGCCGCGCCTGCCGGGCGCGGTGGCTGGCCATGTATCTGGCCTATGTGACGTTCGGCTGGCCGATGGACCGGGTCGGCCATGCGTTCGGGCTCAACCGGGCGACGGCGGCGGCGGCCTGCCGCTGGGCCGAGGACGGGCGCGACCGGCCGGTGATCGACGAGCTGCTGGACCGGCTGGAGCGCTGCGTCAGGGACGTGCTGGAGGCGCCGGCCTGCGAGCTGCCGGCGTGAGCGGCGACGAGAAGGCGGGCGAGGCCGGGCGGGCCCGGCGCATCCTGGCGCGGCCGGGCGGCTGGATCGAGGCGACCGCGGACGGGGCGTACGCGCTGAGGGCCGGGGCGGACCGGCGCGCGCGGGTGCTGCTGAGGCTGGACGAGGCCGGCTTCCGGCGGCTGGCCGCGGATCCGGGGCTGAGGGCGCGGCCCGGCGGCGGCTGGATGGCGCGGCGCCCGCACGCCGGTCCGGCGCCCGCGGGGGAACCGGGACGGCCGGGCTTCGTCGAGGGCGTCCGCAGGGTGATGGACGGCGCGGGGCGGATGCGGTCCCATCGCGCCAACCTGGCCCCTTCGCCCATCGCCTGGCTGTCGGGACGGCGGGACGCGGCGGGCCGGCCGTGGATCGACCGCGCCGAACGGGCGGCCGCCGAGCGGCTGGCCGCCGACGCCGAGATCGCGCTGGCCGGACCGTCGCTGACCATGCGCTGGGACGCCCTGCCCCGCTCGGGCGGCGGATCGGCGGCGCGGGTGGAGCCGGGCGACCCGGCCATGGCGGCGGCCCGGCGGGTCGAGGCGGCGCTGGCCGCCTGCGGTCCGGCGCGGCGGATGGTGGAGCAGGTCTGCATCCACGCCAGCGCCCTGCAGGCCGCCGAGCAGGGGCTGGGCCTCGGCCGCCGCCGCGGCAAGGCGGTGCTGAAGGCGGGCCTCGCCGCCCTCGCCGCGCACTATCGCATCGGCTGAGCGACGGAAGCCGGGCGACCCTACGTTACAGGGTCGTAACTTTGTCGGCCCGGGCTTCGGCCCTAGGGTCGAGTCAGGCCGCGTCCCCGCCCGGGGGCGCGGCTCCGTCGTGGGAGGAGCCGCAAGGCGGCCGCCCGGAGTGGGGATGTCGTTGTGAAGTCTGTTGCGTCGGCCCTTCTGGCCACCGTTCTGATGGTCTCGGTCGGGCCGGCTCCGGCGAGAGCCCAGGACATCTATGCAGGCCTGGTCGTGGCGCGGGTCTGCCTGCCCTACGCCAGCCGGGCCAAGACCTTCGAGGCGGCGATCCGGGCCGCCCGCGACATGCAGTTCCGCCGCCCCACCGCCGCCACGGCGCCCGCCGACGAATGGGCGACGGAGATCGAACTGGTCTCCCACGACGGCCGCTGGCGGCTGCGCATCGAGGAAGGGACGGTCACCGAGGGCGACCGCGACGTCTACGCCGTGACCTGCGGCGTCTCGTCGTCCCAGTCCAGCGCACGCGAGCTGGGCCAGGTCGCCGAGCTGATGCTGAAGGGCAATCCGCTGTGGTCGCAGCCCGAGGGCGCGCCGTGGCGGTGGGACCGACGCACGCCGGCCCCGGACCAATACGCGATCCGCATCGACGTGACCGGGGAACCGGGCCAGAACCCGGTGCTGGCGGCGCGCGGCTCCTACTACTGAGGCGACGTCAGGCGGCCGCGAGCGCCGCCTCGCGGATCCGGCCGACCATCGAGTTCAGCCCGTTGGCGCGCTGGCGCGTGAGGGCCGAGGGCAGGCCCAGCCGGTCGAGGGCGGCGCGGGCGTCGAAGCCGAGGATCTCGGCCGGGGTGCGGCCCGAATACAGGCGCAGCAGCAGGGCGATGTTGCCCTTGGACAGGGCGCTGTCGCTGTCGGCGAGGAAGCGCAGGCGGCCGCCGTCGCGGCGGACGGCCAGCCAAACCTGGGCGGCGCAGCCCGGCACCTTGTTGGCCTCGGTGCGGTCGGCGTCCGGCAGGGGCTCCAGATCCTTGCCCAGCTCGATGACGTATTCGATACGGCCTTCCCAGTCGCCCAGCAGGTCGAACTCCTCGACCAGTTCGGCGAGGACGGCGTCGATGGCGGGCGGGGCGGCGTCGGAACTCATCGGGGCCAGATAGGCCGCCGCGGCGTTAACGACAACCGCGCCGTCGGTCCCCAGAAATCCGTCGCCGGCGGTATCGGGCGCTCTCCTCAGAAGGGTGCGCGCTTTGGACGACTCGCCCGGACCGCTAGGCTCTCCGGCCGGGCGTCCCCTGTCCGGACGCTTCCAGCCCCGGTCCGAACCCGCCCTTGACCCCGTCCGCCGACAGCCCCGCGAAGGAGACGCCGACCGGCCGCAAGCCGGCGAGCGACCGTCCGGCGCTGGCCGCCTGGCACGCGGGCTGGGCCGTGGCCGCGGCGCTGCTGGCGCTGGGCGGCCGCTGGCTGGGCGGGGTCGAGGGGCCGGTGTTCTACGGCGTGCTGGCCATGGTCGTGCCCGGCGTGACGGGCCTGGCGCTGTTGCAGCGGGACGGGCCGCGCGAGCGGATGACGCTGCTGGGCCTGTGGGGGCTGGCGGCGATGACGGCGGCCAGCCTGTCCGGCGGACTGACCGGGCCGCTGGCGGGGTTCGTGTTCCTGCCGCTGACGGCGGGGCTGGCGCTGGGCGGCGTGCGGCTGGTGCAGGCCGGCGCGCTGGGGGTCGGCATAGCGGCGGTGGCCGGGCTGCTGTCGGCCTGGCTGGCGGGACCGGGGCCGCACCTGCCGGCGATGGCGGCGATCTCGGCCGTGCTGACCGCCGGGGCGGCGGCGCTGGCGGTGCGGCTGTCGTGGCGGCAGAACGAGCTGCGCATGACCCTGGCCGAGAGCGAGGCGGGCAAGGTCGAGCGGTTGCTGGCGGCGCAGCCGGGGCTGACGCTGGTGCTGGAGCGGTCGGGCCGGGTGCTGGCGGCCTATGGCGCGCCGCCGCCGGCGCTGCCGGTCGATCCGCTGTTCGAGCATGGACTGGTCGCGGCGGTGCACGCGCCCGACCGGCCGCGCCTGCTGGCCGCCATCGACCGGGCGCTGCAGGGCCATGACGCGGCGGCGACCTTTGCGCCGAGGCTGGCGCTGGACCGCAGGGTGCAGCTGATCCTGAGGCGGCTGGACGACGCGGAACACGAGGCCCCGCGGCTGGTCGCCCAGGCCTTCGACGGCACCGGCCAGTACGCCCGCGAACTGGGGCTGGAGACGGCGCGGATCGAGGCGGAGGCGCGCGAGGCCGGTAAGAGCCGCTTCCTGGCCAATATGAGCCACGAGCTGCGCACGCCGCTGAATGCAGTGCTGGGGTTCTCGGACATCATGCGCCAGCGGCTGTTCGGGCCTATGCCGGAGCGCTACGCCGCCTATGTCGACAACATCCACGAGGCCGGCGGCCACCTGCTGGAACTGATCAACGACGTGCTGGACGTGTCGAAGATCGAGGCCGAGCGATATGTGCTGACGCTGGAACGGTTCGACGCCCGCGAACTGGTGTCCGCCGCCATCGCCCTGGTGCGGGTCACGGCCGAGGAGAAGGGCGTGGTCCTGAGCGGCGTGTTGCCGGCCGAGCCGGTCGACGTCTCCGCCGACAAGCGGGCGCTCAAGCAGATCGCCCTGAACCTGCTGTCGAACGCGGTGAAATTCACCGCGCCGGGGGGCACGGTCACTGTCTCGATCGAGGCGATCGGCCCCTATCTGGAGCTGGTCGTCGCCGACACCGGCGTCGGCATCGCGCCCGAGGACGTGCGCCGCCTGGGGCGGCCGTTCGAACAGGCCGGAGCCATCGAACAACGCCGCCAGGGCACCGGGCTGGGCCTGTCGCTGGTGCGGGCCTTCGCCGAACTGCACGGCGGCCGGATGAGCATCGACAGCACCCTGGGCGAAGGCACGGCGGTGACCGTGCGCCTGCCCGTGGCGCAGGTGGCGCGGGCGCCGGCGCCCGCGGGCGGAGCGGAGATCATCCCCTTGCCGGTGGCCGGCGGGAAGTAGTCCCCTCTCCCACCCGTCATCCTCGGACCTGATCCGAGGATCAGACCTTGGCGCAGGCTGTGCGCTGGAGACGGCCCGCCGAAAGCGCCCGCAGGCCTGCTGACGCCGCACCGGATGATCTGGCCCTCGGGTCAAGCCCGAGGGTGACGGCGGTAAGGACTCCAGGAACAGATCAGCCGTCGATATCCAGCCCCAGCGCCAGCCGTCCCGTGTAACGCAGCTGGGCCTTCTGCTGCAGGGGGTGGAAGCGGGCGCCCTGCACGTCGCGGAAGGCGCGCTCGATGCCCATGGCGCGGTGGAAGGCGCCGCCGCCGGCGACCTCGAGCGCCAGTTCCGTGGTGCGGATCGCCGCCTCGCCGACAAGGGTGCGGCCGATCATGACCTCGCTGGTCGTCTCCGCGCCGGGCATGGCGATCTCGGCGAGGCGGATCATGCGCTGGTGGCTGGTTTCCGCGGCGGCGAAGGCGTTCTGCATCTCGCCGACCCGCTGGACGAGGCCCTCGTCGGCCGGGCGACGACGGGCGACCTCGAGCGCCTTGTCGCGCGCCGACTCGGCCACCCCGACGTAGGCGGCGTAGATCAGGGGGAAGGCGATCAGGCTGATGATGTGGAACAGGGGGTGCCATTTGCCCTGCGGACGGCGGCCGGCGATGGCGGCGTCGGGGACGAAGACCGCATTGAGTTCGACATCATGCGAGCCGGTGCCGCGCATGCCCATGACCCGCCAGGTCTCGTGGATGAGGACGCCTTCGGCGGTGAGCGGCACGCCGAAATGGAGCACGGTGGGACCGGCGTCCGGGTCGTCATGGACGGCGCTGGTCATCAGCAGGTCGCCGGCGAGGCAGCCGCTGGAGAAGATCTTTCGCGCCGTGATGTGGAAGCCGCCCTCCACCTTCACGGCGGCGCCGGCGCTGTTCAGCCAGTCCGAGCCGCCGCTGGAGATCAGCACCAGGTTTTCGGCGGCGACGCGCTTCAGCAGGCCGTCGGTCGGCGCGTTCTGATGCCGCCAGCGCCACAGGGCGGCGGCGACCAGATGCGAATGCATCGAATAGGCCAGGGCCGTGGAGCCGCAGGCCGCGCCCAGCCGGCGGATGACCGTGGCGAGCTCGGCGTAGTCCGCCCCGCCCCCGCCGAGTTCGACCGGCACATGGGCGCTGAAGAACCCCTCGGCCTTCAGCCGCGCGTAGTTGTCCGACACGAAGGCGTCTTCGGCGTCGTGACGGGCGGCGTTGTCGGCCAGCTGTGCGCAGACGGCGTCGGCCCGGCCCAGCCAGTCGATCGGAGCCGTCTCGAGCGCGGCCATGGTGGAAGTGGACATCGAACACCCTCGTCTGATCCGTGTGTGTGGTCAGCGGTGTGACGGGACCGGCCCGCCGTCTCCAGTTCAGCAACTGAATCGAGGCGCTACAGATACTGAACTGTCTCGCCTGCCCGATCGGCGTTATCCTGCACCTCTTCAAGGGAGGATGCGATGGCGCAGGGAAGCTATCGGCAGTTCTGTCCGGTCGCCATGGCGGCCGAGGTGCTGTGCACGCGCTGGACGGTCGTGCTGCTGCGCGAGCTGCTGGCCGGCTCGACGCGGTTCAACGACCTGAGGCGCGGCGTGCCGAAGATGTCGCCCGCCCTGCTGTCGCAGCGGCTGAGGGACCTGCAGGCCGCGGGCGTCGTGGCTCGGGTGACCACCACGGCGGGTCCGGCCGAATACCACCTGACCGAGGCCGGGCGGGAGCTGCAGCCGCTGGTCGACGCCTTCGGCATCTGGGGCCAGCGGCGGGTCAAGGCCGAGGTGTCGCTGGAGCAGCTCGATGTGCAGCTGCTGATGTGGGACATGCACCGCGGCCTGAACCCGACGCCGATGCCGCGGCGGCGAAGCGTGGTGCAGTTCCTCTATTCCGACCTGCCGTCCAGCCAGCGCAGCTTCTGGCTGGTGGTCAGTCCCGACACGGGCGTCGACCTGTGCTCGGCCGATCCGGGCTTCGACGTCGATCTGTACGTCAGCGTCGACCTGCGGACCATGACGGCGATCTGGATGGGCCACGACACGGTGCGGCGGGCGCTGGACGAGGAGCGGATGGCCCTGACAGGCGACGAGGGGCTGGCGAGGGACATGCAGGCGTGGCTGGGGCTGAGCCCGTTCGCCCCCTATGCGCCGGGGTTCAGCGCGGCTTCCGTCGCTGCATGACGAAGCCGATGACCTTGGCCGCCGCCTCGAAATGCTCGCGCGGGATGGTCTCGTCGACGTCGACGGCGGCGTAGAGGGCGCGGGCCAGGGGCACGTTCTCGACGATCGGCACCGCATGGTCGCGGGCCACTTCGCGGATGCGCAGGGCCAGGGCGTCGACGCCCTTGGCGACGCAGACCGGGGCCGCATCGCCCTCGCCCGGCTCGTAGCGCAGGGCGACGGAATAGTGGGTCGGGTTGGTGATGATGACCGTGGCCTTGGGCACGTTCTGCATCATCCGCTGGCGGCTGCGCTGGGCCCGGATCTGCTTCAGCTTGGCCTTCACATGCGGATCGCCCTCGGACTGCTTGTAGTCCTCCTTGAGCTCTTCCTTGGACATCTTCATCCGCTCGGCGAAGCGGAATCGCTGCCAGATGTAGTCGGCCCCGGCAGTGAAGCCGAGGAACACCAGGGCCGAGACCAGAAGGGAGACGGAGAGGTCGCGCGCCATCGGCAGGATCAGGGCCGGGGACATGGCGGCCATGTTCTCCAGCTCGCGCAGGTGCGGCTTGAGCACCAGCCAGCAGATCACGCCGACGGCGAGCAGCTTGAGGAAGGTCTTGATGAACTGGACCAGGCCGTCGGGGCCGAAGATGCGCTTGAAGCCGGCCAGCGGATTGACCTTGGACCAGTCGGGCTTGAGCTTCTCGGCGGTGAAGATCAGGCCGGACTGGGCCAGGTTGCCGCCCGCCCCGCCGAGGATGGTGGCCAGCATGACCGCGCCGAGGAAGGGGGCGATGGCCCACAGGGCCCGGGTCCCGATCTCGATCCCCGCGCCCGCCTCGAGCCCCCCGATCATGGCGTGGGGTTCGGCGATGAAGGGCAGCAGCTGGTTGGCGATGGAGGTGGCGAACCAGCCCCCCGACATCAGGATGACGGCCGCCGCGCCCATCAGCGACAGGGCCGAGGCGACATCGGGCGATTTGGCGACGTCGCCCTTCTTGCGGGCGTCCGCGAGTTTTCGCGGTGTCGCCTCTTCTGTCTTGGACTCGGGATCGGCGCCTTCAGCCACCGGCGCCTCCCGTGAAGACATTGGCCAGGGCGCGGTAGCGGTCGATGAAGACCGTCCCCATCACGCCGAGGCTGAGGGCGAAGACCGACAGGCCCAGGATGATGCTGAGCGGGGCGGCGGCGAAATAGACCTGGAAGGCGGGCATGACGCGGCCGATCAGGCCGGACGCCAGGTTGAAGACGATGGCGAAGACCAGCACGGGCGCCGACAGCTGGATGCCCAGCATGAAGGCGTCGCCGAGGGTGCGGATGGCCAGGGCGGCGAAGTCGCCGGTGACCAGCGGCTTGACCGGGGCGATCAGCTCATAGGAGCCGACCAGGCCGGCGATGAACAGGTGATGGGTGTTGGTGGCGAAGATCAGCGTCGTGCCGAACAGCATCAGGAAGGCCGAGATGGTGCTGCCCGGCTGGGCCTGCATCGGGTTGGCGGTCTGGGCGAAGGCCAGGGTGGTCTGCAGCGCCACCACCTCCCCCGCCGTGGCCAGCACGGTCAGGAAGCTGCGCAGCAGGGCGCCGATGGCGAGGCCGACGAGCACCTCGCGGATGATCCAGCCGGCCATGCCGCCGAGCGTGGCCGGCAGGGCCGGCAGGCTGCCGGCGACCACCGGCCACAGGGCCAGGGAAACGACGAGGGCCAGGGACAGGCGGATGCGCGGCGGCACATAGCTTTCGCCGACGCCGGGCAGCATCAGCAGCACCGCCCCGATGCGGGCGAAGATCATGGCCCCCTGCCAGACCTGGTCGGCTGTGGCGTAGGGCTCCACCCGTCAGGTCACATGCCGGCGATGCGCGCGGCGATGGTCCGCATGAAGCCGCCCAGCAGGGCGCCCATCAGCGGCAGGAAGAGCAGCAGGGAGACGAAGATGGCGATGATCTTGGGGGCGTAGATCAGGGTTTGTTCCTGGATCTGGGTCAGGGCCTGGAACAGGCCGATGACCACGCCGACGACGAGGCCGACGATCAGGATCGGGGCGCACAGCTGGATGGTCAGCCACAGGGCGTCGCGGCCCACATCCAGAACTTCCGCGCCGTTCATGCCACGCCCCGAGACTACGCCTGGCCCGCGCCGGGCCGTACTGGGCAGAAAATGCCGGGAGTGTGGTTAACGAGGCGTTAGCGATACGGCGCTGGATCAATTCCCCGCCCGCGGCGTAAAGCGGGGGCATGACCGACAAGACCGTCTCCCAGGCCGAAGCCGAAGCCGCCGTCCGCACCCTGCTGCGCTGGGCCGGCGACGATCCCGACCGCGAGGGCCTGCTCGACACGCCGGCGCGGGTGGCGCGCAGTTATCGCGAGCTGTTCGCCGGCTATGACGTCGATCCGCGGGAATACCTGGAGCGGACCTTCGAGGAGGTCGGCGGCTATGACGAGCTGGTGGTGCTGAAGGACATCCGCTTCGTCAGCTTCTGCGAGCACCACATGCTGCCGGTGGTGGGGCGGGCGCACGTCGGCTACCTGCCGACCAGCCGGGTGGTCGGCATCTCCAAGCTGGCCCGGGTGGTGCACGGCTTCGCCCGCCGGCTGCAGATCCAGGAGAAGATGACCTCGGAGATCGCGCGGGCGATCCAGGAGGTGTTGCGGCCGCAAGGCGTCGGGGTGGTGGTCGAGGCCGAGCACAGCTGCATGACCCTGCGCGGCGTCAACACGGCGGGGTCGAGCCTGACCACCAGCCATCTGAGCGGCGTGATCCGCGACGACGCCCGCACGCGCGAGGAGTTCCTGCGGCTGGTGCGGGGCTAGGTCTTGCGCCGGCTCTTGCCGATGATGGCCACGATGATGATCAGGAAGGCCAGCAGGCGCAGCAGGTAGAACGGGCTCTGCTCCTCGCGCGGCACCTCCAGCAGGGTGGTGAGCAGCGGCGTGGCGGCCATCAGCAGGAAGGCCGCGGCGAAGGCGAGGAACAGGCTGTCGGCGGTGCGGCGCCAGAATTTGAGGAAGAAGACGGCGGCCACGGCGTAGCCCATGATGATGGCGCCGCCGGTCACGAGGGCTGTGTTCACCGGTCCACCTCCCAGATGAAGCCGTAGATCAGCACGCCGACGGCGGCGAGCGAGGACAGCTGCCGGGCCAGCGACAGGTCGGCGGTCGGCAGAACGACCATGTCCAGCACGACCAGAAGGTTGTTGATCGCCAGCAGGGTGAAACAGGCGGCGCTCCACAGCAGCAGCGGCTGCCGCGACCGGCCGTACGAGCGGACCAGCAGGGCGGCGCAGACCGCGCTGGTCAGCAGGCACAGGCCGTAGACGGCTCCGGGTCCCCACTCCATCACGACTTCCATCCTCCAAAACGGAACGAGTCCGCGAAGCCCTTGAGCGGGTCGGGCCGCCGCCGCGCGATCGTGTTGACGACGGCCACCGGGCGTTCACGGTAGGCGGCTTCGAGCTGGTCGCATAGCGCCGCCAGGGTGGGCGAGGCCGGGGCGAAGCGGAAGCCGTCGCTGTCGCCGAGCACCAGGCCGGCGCGCTCCAGCCCGCCCAGGCAGTCGCTGACCAGGGTGAGGTTGGCGCGCAGCTCGGCGACCAGCCGCTCGGCCGGCCAGGCGCGATCGCTTTCACGGCGAAGCAGGAGCAGGGTCTCCAGCGCCCACACCGACGGAACGGCGCTCTCGATGAAGGCCGACAGGTCGGGGCTCAGCGGGTCCGACGACGACGTGTTCACGCCAGCGGGGCGGGGTTTGGCCGGGACGACATGGCGCCGGACCCTAGCGCCTGAACCTCAAATGGCAACGCAAGAGATTTGCCCCGCGGGAGGGAACCAAGCGGAGCCTTTGATGTTTTTCGCAATTGGTTTCGGGGGAAGCAGCGCCATGCCGTGACGGGAGCCAGGGAGACGGTCGACACCGGTCGAACCGTCCTGCTCGCGTGATCTGCAGGCCTTGCGCCTCCGGCTGAAGGGTCCGTCCCGCACCGAAGGTAGAAGAATGTCGATCGCCGCCCTGGCTCCCGAGCCCGCCCTCGATACGCGTCAGCTGCTGGCCGCCTTCAGGGCCTTCAGACGGGGAGATTTCTCGGTCCGGCTGCCCGGCGACCTGACCGGCATCGACGGCGAGCTGGCCGAGGCGTTCAACGACGTCGTCGAGCTCAACGACCGGATGAGCCGCGAGTTCAGCCGCCTGGGCGAGGCGGTCGGGCGGCAGGGCAAGATCAACAACCGGGCCCGGGTGCCCTCGGCGACGGGGGCGTGGGCGGCCAGCGTCGAGGCGGTCAACACCCTGATCGCCGACATGGTCCACCCGACCGCCGAGATGGCGCGCGTGATCGGCGCCGTGGCCAAGGGCGACCTCAGCCAGACGATGGACCTGGAGAACGAGGAGCGCCCGCTGCGCGGCGAGTTCCTGCGCATCGGCCGGGTGGTGAACACCATGGTCGGCCAGCTGGGTTCGTTCGCCTCGGAAGTGACCCGAGTGGCCCGCGAGGTGGGCACCGAGGGCAAGCTGGGCGGCCAGGCCAATGTGAAGGGCGTGGCCGGCGCCTGGAAGGACCTGACCGACAATGTGAACTTCATGGCCGGCAACCTGACGGGCCAGGTCCGCAACATCGCCGAAGTCACCACCGCCGTGGCCAAGGGCGACCTGTCGAAGAAGATCACCGTCGATGTGAAGGGCGAAATCCTCGAACTGAAATCCACCATCAACACCATGGTGGACCAGCTGAACGCCTTCGCCTCGGAAGTGACCCGGGTGGCCAAGGAGGTCGGCACCGAGGGCAAGCTGGGCGGGCAAGCGCGGGTGGAAGGCGTCGGCGGCACCTGGAAGGACCTGACCGACAACGTGAACTCGATGGCCGCCAACCTGACCGGTCAGGTGCGCGGCATCGCCGACATCGTGACCGCGGTGGCCAACGGCGACCTGAAGCGCAAGCTGACGCTGGACGCCAAGGGCGAGATCGCCTCGCTGGCCGACACCATCAACGGCATGATCGAGACGCTGGCGACCTTCGCCGACCAGGTCACCAACGTGGCCCGCGAAGTGGGGATCGAGGGCAAGCTGGGCGGACAGGCGCGGGTGCCTGGCGCGGCCGGCCTGTGGCGCGACCTGACCGACAACGTCAACCAGCTGGCCGGCAACCTGACCACCCAGGTGCGCGCCATCGCCGAGGTGTCGACCGCGGTGACCAAGGGCGAGCTGACCCGCTCCATCACCGTCGAGGCCTCGGGCGAGGTCGCGGCGCTGAAGGACAACATCAACGAGATGATCCGCAACCTGAAGGATCAGACGCTGAAGAACACCGAGCAGGACTGGCTGAAGACCAACCTCGCCCGGTTTACCCGCATGCTGCAGGGCGAGCGCGACCTGGCCACCGTGTCGAACATGGTGCTGTCGGAACTGGCCCCGCTGATCAACGCCCAGCACGCCGTCTTCTACGTCGCCGACAAGGACGCCGAGGACGAGCCGATCCTGGTGCTGGCCGCGGCCTACGCCTCGACCGAGCGCGAGCAGCTGTCGCCGACCTTCCGCCTCGGCCAGAGCCTGATCGGGCAGTGCGCCAAGGAGAAGGAGCGCATCCTGCTGACCAATGTACCCAGGGACTACGTCCAGATCGGCTCGGGCCTTGGCGGGGCGGCGCCGCTGAACATCATCATCCTGCCGGCCCTGTTCGAGGGCGAGGTCAAGGCGGTCATAGAACTTGCCACCTTCGGCGAGTTCTCGGAGACCCACCAATCGTTCCTGAGCCAGCTGATGGAATCGATCGGCATCGTGCTGAGCACCATCGCCGCCAACATGCGGACCGAGGGGCTGCTGAGTCAGTCGCAGCTGCTGACCGCCGAGCTTCAGGCGCAGCAGGAAGAGCTGAAAATGACCAACGACCGGCTGGAGCAGCAGGCGGCGAGCCTGCGCCAGTCCGAGGAACTGCTCCGCGCCAAGCAGGAAGAGCTGCAGCAGTCCAACGCCGAACTGGAGGAGAAGGCGGTGCTTCTCTCGGCCCAGAACAAACAGGTCGAGGCCAAGAACATCGAGGTCGAGCAGGCCCGCTTCGCGCTGGAGGAAAAGGCCGAGCAGCTGGCCCTGACGTCGAAATACAAGTCGGAGTTCCTGGCCAATATGAGCCATGAACTGCGCACGCCGCTGAACAGCCTGCTGATCCTGTCGAAGATGCTCAGCGAGAACACCCAGGGCAACCTGACCGGCAAGCAGGTCGAGTTCGCCAAGAACATCCACGCCGCCGGCTCGGACCTGCTGGGGCTGATCAACGACATCCTCGACCTGTCCAAGATCGAGTCCGGCACCGTCACCCTCGACATCGGCGAGACGCGGTTCGATTCCCTGCGCGACCAGATGGAGCGCACCTTCGCCCAGATCGCCCAGGACAAGCGGCTGGACTTCAAGATCGACCTCGATCCCGCCCTGCCGGCGGCGATGTACACCGACGACAAGCGGCTGCAGCAGATCATCAAGAACCTGCTGTCCAACGCCTTCAAATTCACCGCCTCAGGCGAGGTGCGGCTGAGCGTGAAGCGGGTCGACGGCGGCTGGAACCGGGGCAACGAGCACCTGAACACGGCCGGCCAGGTGCTGGCCTTCTCGGTGTGCGACAGCGGCATCGGCATCCCCGAGGACAAGCAGCGGATCATCTTCGAGGCCTTCCAGCAGGCGGACGGCACGACCAGCCGGAAATACGGCGGCACCGGCCTGGGTCTGTCGATCAGCCGTGAGATCACCCGCACCCTCGGCGGGGAACTGAAGGTCGAGAGCGAGCCGGAAAAGGGTTCGACCTTCACCCTCTACCTGCCGCTGAACTTCAGCCCCAGTCCGGT
>NZ_DASPMM010000005.1:0-100129 GCF_035627055.1 Brevundimonas sp.
TCCTGAAGTCGCAGGAGTCCGCCGAGATGACGCTCGAGGACCTGCGCAACATCTACAACCGGCTCCTCGTCGGCGAGAAGAAGGCCGAGAAGGCGAAGACCGAGCTCATCGAGGCGAACCTCCGCCTCGTGGTCTCGATCGCCAAGAAGTACACCAACCGCGGCCTGCAGTTCCTGGACCTCATCCAGGAGGGCAACATCGGCCTGATGAAGGCGGTCGACAAGTTCGAGTACCGCCGCGGCTACAAGTTCTCGACCTACGCCACCTGGTGGATCCGGCAGGCGATCACCCGCTCGATCGCCGACCAAGCCCGGACGATCCGCATCCCGGTGCACATGATCGAGACGATCAACAAGCTCGTCCGCACCGGCCGCCAGTTCCTCCACGAAACCGGCCGCGAGCCCACGCCCGAAGAACTGGCCGAGCGCCTCTCCATGCCGCTCGAAAAGGTCCGCAAGGTCCTCAAGATCGCCAAGGAGCCGATCAGCCTCGAGACCCCGATCGGCGACGAGGAAGACAGCCACCTCGGCGACTTCATCGAGGACAAGAACGCCGTCCTGCCGATCGACGCGGCCATCCAGTCGAACCTGCGCGAGACCACCACCCGCGTGCTGGCGTCCCTGACGCCGCGCGAGGAGCGGGTGCTGCGCATGCGCTTCGGCATCGGCATGAACACCGACCACACGCTGGAAGAGGTCGGCCAGCAGTTCTCGGTCACCCGCGAACGCATCCGCCAGATCGAGGCCAAGGCGCTGCGCAAGCTCAAGCACCCCAGCCGCAGCCGCAAGCTGCGGAGCTTCCTGGACAGCTAGAAATCAGGCAGAGGCAGCAGGCAGCAGGGCCCGGTGGAAACACCGGGCCTTTCTTTTTCGGCGGCGGTGCAGCGGCCGGCCTCGTCCGCGGCGACGCGCGCCGGCCGAGGGCGCGACGCCGCGGGCCGTTGACACGGCCCGGCGGGGGCCCCATCTTGCAAGTGTAATGTGAAAATTCGCCGTACATCTGCGGAATACGCTTCATGCGGGACGACTCGTCGCAGGCGTCTAGCCCCGAACTCGCCTAAAGCGGAAGCTTAGAGTTTGGGGTTGCACATACATTCCTTTTATCTGTTCCGACACGACCTGCGCTGGATGTTCTCCGGCGGTCGCTAAAACTGTCGGAATACTCATCGAATTTTATCGTCGACTGCCCTTCGTCCCGGACGAGGGGGCGATTTCTCATGCGCAGCGAGCCGGTTGGCCGCGCCAGACACCTCGGGAACCATCATGGCCAAGGCCAGGCAATCCGCGCCGCGAAAGCCGCGCATCCTCATCACCAGCCAGGACCTGGAGACGCTCCAGACCCTGCTCGACCATTCGCCCGCGCGAACCGCCGGCGTGGAACTGCTCGAAGTCGAACTCGGCAGGGCCGTGGTCGTCGGCGATTCCTACAAGGCGAGGCCGTTCTGCCGGCTGGGCAGCTGGGCGACCTATGAAGACGTCGCCAGCGGGCAGTCGACCCGTATCCGGCTGGTCCTGCCGAGCGAGGCGGACATCGACCAGCACAGGGTCTCGGTGCTGACGCCGGTGGGCGCCTGCCTGCTGGGACTGACCCCCGACGCCGAGATCGAATGGGTCGACGACCGAGGGCGTCCGCACCGCCTCAGGCTGGTGGAGGTGTCCGATGCCGACGTCCTCGCCGCCGGATAACCCCAAGGCCCTGCTCGAGGCGGCCTGCGCCGAGGCGTTCGCCGCCGCCCGCTGGGACGAGGTCGATCTCTCGACGCGGTGGCCGGGCGCCGAGGCCGGGTCGCTGCTGCTGGCCAAGGCGGCCGAATGTGCGCTGTCGCCGATCGCCCGGGATCAGTTGTTGAGCCTGGCGCTCGAAAGGATCGTCGACGCCGGCGACCCGACGTCGCCGCTGCTCAAGCCGAAGCCCGACGCCGACAGGCGGGCGGAGATCGCGCGCGCCGCGTTCGCGCTCGGACCGCACAGGTCTTCCGAGACCGAGGCGCTGGTCGGATCTATCGAGGAGCGCCACGCGCGCCGGCTGGAGGGGAGGGCGTCGCCCGCCCGACTTGCCGCCTCCCTGCGCGACGACGCCGCATTGCACGAGATTCTCTGGGACCATCCTGACATTCCGGGCGGTCCGGAGATCCGCCTGACGATGCTGTGCGCGGTCCCCCGGCTACGGGACCGGGCGGATGAGTTGACGACGATGGGGCCCGACTGGCTCCGGAACCTGATGAAGATGGCGGGTCGGGCTCGCCGCGGGAGAAGCGGATGAGAGAGCGCCACAACATCGTCGGCAGCGAGGTGGGTCATGCCCGGCCGCCGATCTATTTCCGCGCCGGACTCCCCCGGCGGTCGCGCCGCCGCAGCGGCAGGCTGCTGCTCGCGGCGCTCGTGCTCCTGCTCCTCGCCGGCGTGGCGCTGGTTGCGCTTGAACGGGGCGCGGCCGACGAGACGGCGGGGCGCTTCGAGGCATGGGGCATGGCCGACACGGCGGTGACGCCGGATTGAGCTGTGGATCGGACGCCAAGGTGTCGCAAGAAACGGAATTCGATGAAGTCTTCGATATATTTTAGTTAGACCAGAAGTGGACGCCAAGTACCGTTCCGGGAAACTTGACTTTCCTTGGAGCCGAGCCGATATAGAGTTCATGGACAAGCACCCGACCATTCCGGCTCGACGCCGCGTCCGACTCATCCCGAGCGTCTAGCCCTGTTCCGACGATGGTTCGGAACAGGGAGTTTCGAACCATCGCGAGGCGTCGCAGGCGCCTCAGGCGATTCCACCGAAATCCATCGATGCTGTCGGCCGACGCCATGTCGCGCCGTGACGTATCGATGCGGCCGCAAGGAACTACTCAAATGGGCAAGAAAAGCCGCTCAAGTCGTGAGCCCAGGAAGCCGAAACAGGTCAAGACGCCGGCGAACACGGCCGGCAGTCTGGCCGATCTGGTGAAATCTCGCGCCGTCCCTCCCCTGGTGGGCGCGAAGTAGGCCCCCCAATGGGCCGAAGCCGGCCCCCGGAGCGATCCGGGGGCCGATTTTACGCTGCCTCGCTGCGCTGCGCCCACCGGCGGGCGCGGCCTCATGAACCGTTCCGGAGCTTCTCTGACATGATGGGACTCGCCCTCATTCTGCTGGCGTGCGCGGTCTTCGCGGCGCTCACGGCCTTTTCAGTGACGGCCGCGCTCAGGTCGGCGCGTGTCGACGACATAATCGGCCAGGTGTTCTCGCCCTGGATCCAGGATCCGTTCGCGGCCTCGGAAGGCGCGGTGGCCGTGGAAGCCCCGGTGGCCGCGGAGGCGTCCCGGAGCGAAGCGGGGACGCCGACAGGGCAGGAGAGCCCGGCCGCGTCGACTGACCGGCGACCGATGACCGCGCAAGCCTGACGTCGGCTCCCGGGAGCCGCCGCCTTCGTTCGATCGGGGGCTACCGCCCTTCGAACACCGGAGCGAAGCCGCCCCACATCATCCGCTTGCCGTCGAACGGCATGTCCATGCCGTCGAAGTCCGGGTCGTTCATCATTTCCGCGAAGCATTTGTCGGCGGTGGCGCGGTCCGGCCAGCGAAGCCAGGAGAAGACCACGACCTCGTCGGGCTCGAGCTTCACGGCCAGGTCGAAGCCGGTGACCTTGCCGGGCGGGATGTCTTCGCCCCAGGTCTCCACCTGTTCGAGGGCTCCGTATTTCTGGAACAGAGGCCAAGATTTGCGGGCGGAGGCGATGTAGGCCTCCTTCTTGGCGGCCGGTACGGGGAGCAGGAAGCCTGTGATGTAGGACATTCTGGTCTTCTCCTTCGGAGAGGGGCCGGCGCTCGCGGCGCTCTCCTCGCTGCATGAGCCCGGGTCCCGGGCGAGGCGCCGGGGATTAAGGATCAGACCCGCCGGGGCCGCAAGTCCGCGGCAGGCCGAGGCGCCGCCTGGGGCGGACCTCGCATCCGCCCCGCGCTCTTTCCGTCAGGCCAGCATGTCGAGCAGGGTTCCGGTCATCGCGTCGGCGGTCAGGAGCACCGAGGCGTTGGCCTTCAGGGCGATTTCCGCCCCGATGCGCTCCACGGTTTCGCCGGCCAGGTCGGCGAGCGGATCGGCGGCGGTGCGGCGCGCGCTGGCCTCGAAACGGGCCGAGGCGGCGGTGACGCCGGCGGCGGCGATGGCGTGGGCCTGCATGGGCGTCTCCCGGAAGGTCGGGGACAGACTGGCGCGGCGGGCTGAAGACGGCGCGAACGAAACTGGTGAACGGGCGCGCGCGATCACCGTTCGCTGAATCGACAGGGCGGCCCGGACATGGTTGGCTGCCGCGGACGGATCCAGCCACGGGACGGTCGCCATGGTCAGCCTCGCCCATCTGAAGCGCCGACTGGGCCAGTACGCCGCCGTCTGGGTGGCCGGGTTCCTGCTGTCGGGGGCCGCGATCCTGGCGGGGCTGTGGTTCGCCGACCTGATGACGGCGGCCGATACGGTGCTGCCGTTCGGATTGGCGGCGGTGGCCCTGGCGCTCGGGGCCGGCCTTGTGGCCAGCCTGGTTTCAGGCGAGACGGTGGGGACCAAGCTGGTCGTGCTGCTGCTGGCGGGGCTGCTGGTGCTGCCGCTGCTGTGGGCGCCGGTGTCGGCGGCGGTCGCGATCGCCTTCTTCGCGGACCGGTCGATCGAGTATTCCGGGACCTATGCGGCCTTCCAGATCGGGGTGTCGCGCGTGCTGTTCCCGATCAGCCAGTGGATCGGCGACGGCGACCTGTTCGGATGGGTGTGGAGCGCCTTCCAGTGGGTGTCGACGTTGGTGGGCTTTCTGTCGGCCCTCGCCAAGGTGTGGCCGATGCTGAAGCGGCTGCTGGGGCCGGAGCCGGCGACGGAAGTCTGAGGCGCGGCGACGGTACGACGTCCAGATGTCGGACAGCGGATTGTGACCGAACTGTAATGTTCGAAGGGCTCTAGTCTCGCCGTCTTGATGACGAAGAAGTAACTATCGAAGGGACGGCGCGCTCTATAGCTGATCCGGGTAGTTACGGGAGACGACTCCCGCGACCACGGGGGGCGTGTCGTGAATACAGTCAAGCTAATGCTGCTCGTCGGCACGGCGCTCGCGACATCGGCCGGAGCCGCGCTGGCGCAGACGCCGCCCGCTCCGCCGCCCGCGCAGCCGCAGACCCCGCCGCCGGCGCAGGACGCCGAGCCGTCGGAGGACGAGGCGACGGCGGTCGAGGAGGTCGTCGTCGAGGGCCGCAACACCGATGTCCGAACCTCGATCGATTCCGTCAGCTACAGCCTCGCCGACGACCTGCAGGCGCGGACCGGCACCCTGGCCGACGCCCTGCGCAACGTGCCGTCGGTGGATGTGGACCCGCAGGGCAATGTGTCGCTGCGCGGCGATTCCAACGTCACCATCCTGATCGACGGCCGCCCCTCGGGCATGCTGAGCGGCGAGGGCCGGGCACAGGCGCTGCTGCAGCTGCCGGCCGACCAGTACGCCCGCATCGAGGTGATGACCAATCCGTCGGCGGCCTATCGCCCGGACGGCTCGGGCGGCGTCATCAATCTGATCACCAAGCCGACGGTGGTGCGGCCGGGCGCGACCACCACGGGCTCGGTGCGGGTCAACGCCGGCGAGGAGGGTCGCTACAACGTCGGCCTCAGCGCCGCCTTCAGCCGCGACCGGCTGACGCTGTCGGGCGACGTGGGCGTGCGCCACGACATGATCCTGCAGGACGTCGAGCGGGTCCGCGAACGTTTCGACGCGGGCAGCGGCCAGTTCCTTGAGAGCCGGCAGACCCAGCAGGGCGAGTCGATCCTGGACGCGCGGTTCGGACGTTTCACCGCGGAATATCGCCTGACCGACAAGACCCAGCTGACCGGCGAAATCCGGGCGCAGCGCTTCGGCACCGAGGGCGACACCGTCGAGCTGTTCGAGGGGGAGGACGCCTCGGGCTCGGTCGCCCAGGCCTATCGGCGCGACAGCGACGGCGGCTTCGCGGTGCGCGGCTTCGGCGCGACCGCGCGCGTGCTGCACCGGTTCGACGATCAGGGCCATGAGTGGTCCACCGAGCTGCGGCTCGACCGCGGCCGGAACCAGTTCGAGCAACTGACCGTGACCGACGCCACCCTGCCGGCGGGAGCGGACGTCTACGAACTGCTGGACAACCGGACGCGGTTCTCGATCATGGGCCTGACCAGCGCCTATGTCCGGCCGCTGTCGGACGGCGGCAAGCTGCGCGCCGGCTATGAGCTGGAGATGCGCGAACCGGAGACGTCCAACGCGGTCAGCCGGGGACCGTCGGCGAGCGCCCTCACCCCGGACCCGCTGGTGACGAATGAATTCCACGCCGAACAGGCGGTGCATGCGGTCTATGGCACCTGGGAGCGACCGTTCGGAAAACTGACGGCCCAGGCCGGCCTCCGGCTGGAATACACCGAGATCGACCTGGACCAGATCACGACCGGCACGCAGGACTCCAATGAGTATTTCCGCGCCTATCCGACCCTGCACCTCGGCTACGAGCTGAGCGAGACGCAGACCCTGCGCGCCAGCTACAGCCGCCGCATCCAGCGGCCGCAGCCGTTCGAGCTGAACCCGTTCCTGGTGTTCCAGGATCCGTTCAACTACCGCGCCGGCAACCCGCAGCTGGAGCCGCAGGAGACGGACTCCTTCGAGCTGATGTGGCAGCGGCGGGTGCAGCAGACCTTCTATCAGGCCACGCTTTACTATCGGGACACGACCAAGGCGTTCACCCAGGTGACCACGGACATCGGCGGCGGGATCTTCCTGACCCGACCGGAGAACCTGGGCGCGCGGCGCGACATGGGCCTGGAGCTGACCGCCAGCGGCAAGCTGAGCGAGACCCTGCGCTACAACGCCAGCGTCAACCTGTTCCATCAGGAGATCGACGCCACAGGCCTGTCGGGCGCCCAGGACAGTTCGGGCACGGTGGTCTCCGGGCGCGGCAACCTGAACTGGCAGCCGACCGCGGAGGACTTCGTCCAGCTCGCGGCCTTCTGGCAGGGCGACTCCCTGCAGGCGCAGGGCGTCCGCGAGGCCGGCGGCATGATCAACCTGGGCTATCGCCGCAAGCTGACCGAGAAGTGGGCTTTCCAGGCGACGGTGCGCGACGTGTTCGACCAGTTCGGAGACGTCACGACGTTCGACACGCCCTCGTTCCGCGAACGGACCGAGCGCCGGTTCGGCGGGCGGGCCTGGTATCTCGGGCTGACCTATTCCTTCGGTCAGGGACCGCGCCGGCAGGAGCCGCAGTTCGACTTCGCGCCCCCGTCGACGGGCGGCTGATCACGGCTTGCCGGGGCTCCAGCCGGGCAGGGCGGCGGCCTGGCTGATCCAGTCCGCGATCCGCGCCTCGTCGAACGGATCATCCTCGTGGATATCGAGGTAGCGAACGTCCGGATGCTTGCTGGCGCCCGGCGGAGGGGGCCGGAGGGCGCCGCCCTGGAAGAAGGTCACCTTCACGTAGCGTGTGAAGACGTGGAAGGACAGGAACCAGCCCTGTCCCTCGACGCCATAGAAGGGCGAGTTCCACTTCACGGCCTTGCGCACGTTAGGGACGGTCCGGACGATCAGCGCGTCGAGGCGGCGGCCGACCGCCTGCTTCCAGCCCGGCATGGCCGCGATATAGGCCTGCACCGGAGCGTCTCCGTCGCCCTTGGCGATGCGGGGGTTGCCGCCGGACAGGAGAACGGGGTCAGCCACCCTTCGACGCCTTGGCGGGCTTCGCGTTCTTCGCACCGTTCAGGGCCGCGGCCGCCTGCACCAGCGCCTTGAACGCGGCCGCGTCGATCTGCGCCCCCTCCGGTATGTCGATCGCCCGGCGGGTGGCGCCGTCCAGGCTGGAGTTAAACAGGCCCGCCGGATCAGGGAGCGCGGCGCCGTTGGCGAAGGTCAGCTTGACCGCCTTCTTGTAGGCCTCGCCGGTGCAGATGATGCCGTCGTGGGACCAGACCGGCGTGTTCCACTTCCACTCCTCGACCACGTCGGGGGCCGCCTCGTGAATGAGGCTTCGCACCCGGGCCAGCGTCTCGCCGCGCCAGTCGCCGAGGGCGGCGATGCGCTGGTCGATGAGGCGCGGCGGGGGAACGCCCGCATCGGCGGCGGGGACGGATTTTCCGAACGACATGGGTCTCTCCTTCTATTTGGCTGCCGGGGTCAGGCCTGTTGGGCGACAACCGCGTCCAGCTTGTCCAGGAAGCGCGGCCAGCCGGTCAGGGCGCCGCCGAACGCCTGCCTCTGGTCGGGGCGGAAGCCCGACTGCTCGACCCGCAGGAGGGAGCCCGCGGCCGTCGGGGTCAGGGTGAGGGTGACCACGCTCTGCAGGTCGAAGGCCGGGTCCTCGTGCGCGTGGTTCCAGCTGTAGGCGAGGCGCCGGTTCGGGTCGACGGCGAGAACCTCGCAGTCCAGCACGCCGCCCCAGTCGCCGCGCAGGCTGAAGCGATGGCCCACGTCCGGGCGGAAGTCGTTCTTCATCAGCCATTCCTCGATCAGATGCGGCTGGGTCAGGGCGCGCCAGATCTTCTCCGGCGGCCAGGCGAGCTCGCGTTCGACGACGACGGTGCGGGTCGGGGCGGCGGCGTCGGTCATTGGTCCATCCTTCTGAGCAGGTCCTCGAGGTGGTCGATGCGGGTTTCCCAGAAGCCGGTCATCCGCCGGGTCCAGTCGGTCAGCGGGGCCAGGGCGTCGGGCCGGGCGCTGTAGTGGGTCTGGCGGCCGGCGGGGCGGTCGTGCACCAGCCCCGCCTGCTTCAGCACACCGAGGTGTTTGGAGACGGCCGGCTGCGAAATGCCGGCATGGGTGGTCAGGGCCCCGACCGTCTGCTCGCCCTCGCGGCACAGCTGTTCGAAAATCCCCCGGCGGGTGGGATCGGCCAGCGTCCGGAAGAGGATGTCGTCAGAAATCTGCATCGCAACCGATAACCCATGGGCTATTGGTCCGATCTATAACCAGACGGATATGAGTGAGTCAAGCGGCCGGAGGTCAGCAGGAGCGGGAAGGTTCGGCGCCGGGCGCGCCCTTGCGGCGCACGGGAGGCGGGGGCATCGTCGGCGCATGAGCACGCAGGAGCCGGCGGGCGAACGCTTCCAGAGCTTTGCGGCCTTCTATCCGCACTACATCCACGAGCATTCCAACCGGACGTGTCGGCGCATCCATGTGGTGGGGTCGGCGCTGGTGCTGGTCGTGCTGGCGGTCGCGGTCGTGACGCTGAACCCCTGGTGGCTGCTGGCCGTGCCGCTGGTCGGCTACGGCTTCGCCTGGGTCGGCCATTTCTTCTTCGAGAAGAACCGGCCGGCCACGTTCCGCTATCCGCTGTGGAGCCTGATGGGCGACTGGCGGATGTTCTTCGAGACCGTCACCGGCAGGCGGCGCTTCTAGGCTTCAGCGGTTGGCCGGGTCCTGGAAGGCGAACAGGCTGATGGCGAGGACGGCGGCGGCGTCGCGGTCGGGGGAGCCCTGCGGCGGCAGGTAGAAGGTCGGGCGGAAGCCATTGAGATCGAGGCCGCCGATCTCGACTCCGTCGCGGCTGAAGACATAGCCCATGACGCGGCCGCCGCCGAACGGAAGGCCGCCGATCCGCTTCGTCTCGGCGCGCAGGACGATGTCGCCCCAGACCAGTTCGCCGGCGCGTTGCGGCTGCTGCAGGCGGGCCAGCAGGCTGCCGCGCGACAGGGCCAGGGTGAGGCGGGCGTCGGCGGGCGCGGCGCCGGAATACTGGCACTCGTACGACAGCGGCTCTCGGTCGAAGGTGATCCACAGGATCTGGCGATGGCTCTGGCCCCCGCCGCAGTCGCCCTGGATGGAGCCGCCGGGGAGGGCGAGGTCGAACTCGGCGCGGGCCATGTCGCGGGACTGCCACGGCAGGCGGGTGCTGGAGCTGCGCGAACTGGCCGAGCCGGTGTATTCGGCGACGGCGAAGCCGGGACGGAACAGGCTGGGGCCGCGGCGACCCTGGAGCCCGATGCGGTCGGTGCGTTCCGTCATCGGAGCGGTCGGCGCGGCGGTTTGCGATGCGGCGGCGGTGGCGGCGGCGAGCGCGGCGGCGGCCAACAGGCTGGCGAGTTTCATGGGCCCCTCCCTTGATCAGGACGGACACTACGCCGCTTTCAGAGAACAGCAATCCGCCAGCGGCGGACCCGGGCGGCGCTAGTTGGACCCGGCGTTGGTCGCGGCGGAGGCCATAAGGGTCTGGCTGGGCCGGGCGTCCCACGACGGCGGGCAACCGTCGAAGCGGCCGGCATTGATGAGCGTCAGGCGGCGCTGGTTGAAGCGCATGGCCGGGCGCATCGAGCCGCGGCCGTGGCCGGTGTAGAGATCGATCTTCTGGCCCTTGATCGCGCCGCCGGTGTCGGAGGCGTACCAGTAGCCGTCGTGCAGCGTGCCATCGGGCATGCGCATGCCGACGGTCTCGGGGATGAAGAGGCGGGTGCGGCGGGGGATGTAGCGCGGGTCGGTGGCGATGGTGCGCATCGGGATCGGCCGGCAGCCGAGGCTGTCGTTGCCCGTCGCTCCGCCGCCACCCGCATGGTAGAGATTGACGCGGGCGGTCCAGTCCGCCTCCTCGTCCATCAGATCCTGCTGTTCGGCGGTGAGAGCCGCCATGCCGCTGTCGGAACCTTCGTCAGCAGGGGCCGTTGATTCCGCACCAAGCCCGGTCGAGACCGCGGCTTCGTAGGAAACGGGATCACCCTGAACCGCCGCATGGGCGGGGAAGGCCATCGCCCAGAAAAGGGCGAACGCAGCGGCACTGCCGAGCATGATTCGACTCGCGTAGGCGCCGGCCCCTGTCCGTCCGGCGCGGCGCTTGTCGTCAAGAAATACGGCGAAAACCAGACATTCCGGCCCACGTGCGACCTCCTGTCCGGTCGAGCGGTGGATAAGTGGCGCTTGTGATGGTTAAGGCGAATCTCGTTTGGCCAACGGCATCAAATCGGTAAGCTGTATTCGGAGATCAGAAACACTTTGCTGGGGCGCGATGCTTACTGTCTTTGGAGATATTCGGTCCGGCAACTGTTTGAAGGTCAAGTGGTTGCTGGATCGCCTCGGCCATGATTATCGGTGGATCGAAACCGACGTCATGTCCGGCGCGACGCGGTCCACAGAATTCCTCGCCATGAATCCGGCCGGACAGGTTCCGGCGGTGGTGTTCGAGGACGGGCGGACGCTGGCGCAGTCGAACGCGATCATCGGCTTTTTCGGCGACGGCACGCCCTATGTGCCGGCCGATCCGTGGGACAGGGCGAAGATGTACGAGTGGCTGTTCTGGGAGCAGTACAGCCATGAGCCCTGCATCGCCGTGGCGCGATTCCAGCGTGCCTTCCTCGGCAAGGCGGCGGACGAGATCGAGCCGCGGCTGGTGGAGCGCGGGCGGGCGGCGCTGGCGCGGATGGAGGCGGCGCTGGCGGCCCGCGACTGGCTGGTCGGAGACGGGCCGACGCTCGCCGACCTGGCGCTGGTCGCCTACACGCGGGTCGCGCCTGAGGGCGGGTTCGATCTGGGGCCCCATCCTGCGATCCGGCGGTGGATCACGAGGGTGGAAGCCGGGTTCGGGATCGGCTGACCGGCTACTGCCGCGGCGTGCGCTGGGGGCGACCGCCTTCGCTCCACTCGGGCTTGAAGTCGCTGGAGGCGAGCCAGCGCAGCGGCTCGACCAGGGACTGGATGGCCCGGGTCATGAAGGGGATGTCCAGGTTCCCCAGATTGTCCTCGGCCGTGTGATAGGTCGGGATGGTGGCCCAGCCGGAAATGGTGTGGGCGACGACGCCCTCGAGCGCCAGCTGGTAGTTGTCGGACCGCTCGAAGAAATGCTGCTCCGGATACAGGTCGGGCGCGATCAGGGCGCCGCGTTCCCTGAGGGCCGAACCGAAGTTGGAGCGGTCGAAGCCGGTCATCATCATCACGCCCGCGGGCATGTTCGGGTCCTGAGCGCCGATCATCTCGATCTCGAGATTGGCGATGACGTCGGTCAGGGGCACCGGCGAATGGGCGCCGAAATATTCGGAGCCGAGCAGGCCCAATTCCTCGGAGCCGTAGCAGACGAACAGGATGCTGCGCTTCGGCTGTTCGCCGGCCGCGAGGGTGCGGGCCAGTTCGAGAACGGCGGTGGTCCCCGAGGCGTCGTCGTTGGCCCCGTACATCACCGTGCCGTCGGGCTGGACGCCGAGGTGATCGAGGTGGGCGGTGATCATGATGACGCCCGCCGACGGGTCGGACCCCTGCAGCCAGCCGATGGCGTTGGTGGTGATCCGCGTCGCGCCGTCCGGATCGGTGACCTCGAAGCGGGGACGGCGGCCCGGTGCGCTGGGCGGCAGCTGAACCACGCCCGCCGTCTGGAGATAGCCGTCCATGCCGGGCGCCGGGGTCAGGCCGTATTCCTGGAAGCGGGCGGCGACATAGGCGGCGGCGACGGCCTCATCCGGGGTGGCGCTGCCGCGGCCGCGCAGGGCCGGTCCGGCGAGGAAGGCCTCGTGCGCCGCGACCCGGACGGGATCGACGGCGGGAGTCTGGGCCGCGTCCTGTGCGAAGACCGGGCCGGCGGCGAGGAGGAGGACGCCGACGGCGACGAGCAGGCGAGATTTCAGCATGGACCGACCCCGACAATGACAGGCCGACAGGGGTAGGGGGCGGGCGAGGGGGCGGTCAAGCGTCCCAGGCGCAAGATGCCGCTGGACGCCGCCGCGGCGTGGATTTAACCCCGGCGGGTCGCACCCCGGAGCCCGTCATGAAGCGTCTCGCCCTCGTCGCCGCCGTCTGCGCCCTCGCGGTCGCCGCCACGCCCGTCGCCGTCTCGGCCTGGGGCAACACCGGCCACCGGCTTGTGGGGATCGCAGCCGTTCGCGGCCTGCCCGCAGAGATGCCCGCCTTCCTGCTCTCGCCCGGAGCCGCGTCCGAGGTCGGCGAACTGGCCCGTGAGCCCGACCGCACCAAGGGCGGGGGCCAGCCGCACGACCGTGAGCGGGACACCGCGCACTTCGTGGACATGGACGACAGCGGACGGGTGATCAGCGCCGCCGGGCCGTCGATCGACGCCCTGCCGCGGCTGAAGTCGGAGTATGACGCGGCGCTGACAGCGGCCGGGCTGGACGTCGATGACGCCGGCTATCTGCCCTACGCCATCTGGGACGGGTACCAGCATCTGGTGCGCGACTTCGCGACGTGGCGCGTGCTGAACGCGGCCGAAAAGCGAGAGATCGATCCGGGCAGGCGGGCCTGGTACCGCGAGGACCGGCTGCGGCGCGAGGCGCTGATCCTGCGCGACATGGGCTATCTGGGGCACTACGTCGGCGACGGCTCGCAGCCGCATCACACCACGATCCATTACAACGGCTGGTCGCGGGACGTGCCGAACCCCGAGGGCTTCACCACCTCGCGCCAGACGCACGGCGCATTCGAGAACGCCTTCACCGGCCGGGTGGCGCGGCTGGATGCGGTCGAGGCGGCGATGACGGCGCCGAACCTGGACGGGTTCGACCTGCGCGCGCGGGTGCCGGCCTATCTGAAGACGACGCTGGCGCAGGTGCTGCCGTTCTACCAGCTGGAGAAGGCCGGAGCCTTTCAGGAAAGGGACGCCCGGGGCGCGGCCTTCGTGACGGCGCGGCTCGCGGCGGGGGCCTCCGAGCTCCGCGACCTGTTCGTCCTCGCCTGGCGGGACTCGGCCGACGACAGCATCGGCTGGCCGATCGTGAAGGTGGCCGAGGTCGAGGCCGGGACCGCGGATCCGTGGCTGGCCATGTACGGCGAGGACTGAGTTCGGACTTTGAGCGAGCCCGCGCCCCCCGTCGTCATCCTCGACAAGGCCCAGCTGGCCGACAACATCGGCGCGGTGGCGCGGGTGATGGCCAATTTCGGCCTGTCCGAGCTGAGGCTGGTCAGCCCGCGCGACGGCTGGCCGCAGGACCGGGCGTGGGCCACGGCCTCGGGGGCCGACTGGGTGCTGGACGGGGTCAAGGTGTTCGACAGCGTGGCGGAGGCCATCGCCGACCTGAACACCGTCTTTTCGACCACGGCCCGGCCGCGCGAGACGCGGATGCCGGTGCGGACGCCGCGCGAGTCGGCGCGTCTGCTGTACGACGACCGGGCCTCGGGCCTGACGGTGGGGCTGCTGTTCGGCGGCGAACGGGCGGGGCTGGAGACCACCGATATCGCCCTGACACAGGGCATCGTCACCATCCCGATCGATCCGAAGCATCATTCGTTGAACCTGGCGCAGGCGGTGGCGATCAACGCCTATGAGTGGCGGACGCTGATCCTCGACGCGCCGCCGCCGCGGTTCCGGGAGGGCGATCCGCCGGCGTCGAACGAGCTGCTGGTCGGCATGTACGAGCATCTGGAGAAGGAGCTCGACGAGGGCGGCTTCTTCCATCCGCCCGAGAAGAAGCGGTCGATGAGCCAGAACCTGCGGGTCATGCTGGGGCGGGCGGCCTTTTCGGAGCAGGAGGTGGCGACGTTCCGGGGGGTGATCCACGCTCTGGCCAAGGGGCGGGGACGGGTGCTGGCCAAGCTGGCGGCGAAGAAGGCGGCGGACTCATAGTTTTCACCCGTCATCCTCGGGCTTGACCCGAGGATCAGAGGTCGGGGCGAGCTGTGCGGCCGGGACGGCCCCGGGACGGCGCTCCATCATCATCCGACGCAGCACCGGACGGTCTGATCCTCGGGTCAAGCCCGAGGATGACGGTAGTGGTGGTGCATTCACAGATCGGCGCAGAACGCCGGGACTAGCTCCGTCGCCGGGCCGTGGTGCGTTTCGTCGAACAGACTGCTGCCCAGCGATGGCTCGAGGTTGAGCTCGACGGTGCGGGCGCCGGCGCGGTTGGCCGACTGGACGAAGCCGGAGGCGGGCCAGACGGAGCCCGAGGTGCCGATGGAAACGAACAGGTCGCAGCGGGCGAGGGCCCGTTCGATGCGGCCCATGTGCAGGGGCGTCTCGCCGAACCAGACGATGTGCGGACGCAGGCGGCCGTCCGGGTGGAAGGGCGAGGGCTGGTCCGGCTCGAGATCGCCCGGCCAGTCGCAGACGCGGCCGGTGGCGGTGCATTGGGCCTTGAGCAGTTCGCCGTGCATGTGGACCAGGTCGAAGCCGGCGGCGGGCGGCGTTCCGGCATGGGCGCGGTCGTGCAGGTCGTCGACGTTCTGGGTGACCAGCAGGAGCTCGCCGTCCCACCGCGCGGCAAGCTCGGCGAGGGCGCGGTGGGCGGCGTTGGGGCGGACCTCGGCCAGCTGGCGGCGGCGGCGGTTGTAGAAGTCCTGCACCAGGGCCGGGTCGCGGGCGAAGGCCTCGGGCGTGGCGACGTCCTCGACGCGGTGACCCATCCACAGGCCGTCGGCGGCGCGGAAGGTCGGGACGCCGGACTCGGCGGAGATGCCGGAGCCGGTGAGGATGACGAGGTTGTGGTGGATCATTCCGGGGAGATGAAGAGTGTCAGTGACAGTGCTAGTGAGCGGTTGGCCGCCGATTGCTCACCAGCACTATCACTGACACTTCCCGCAGAGTCCCGCGGAACGACTGGAGACCCGCCCATGAAAACCCGCGCCGCCGTCGCCTTTGAGGCCAAACGTCCGCTGGAGATCGTCGAGGTCGATCTGGAGGGGCCGCGCGCCGGGGAGGTGCTGGTCGAGATCAAGGCCACCGGCATCTGCCACACCGACGCCTATACGCTGGACGGGCTGGACAGCGAGGGCATCTTCCCGTCGATCCTGGGCCACGAAGGCGCGGGGGTGGTGGTCGAGGTGGGGCCGGGGGTGACCTCGGTGGCCGTCGGGGACCATGTGATCCCGCTGTACACGCCGGAGTGCCGCCAGTGTAAGTCTTGCCTGAGCCGCAAGACCAATCTGTGCACCGCCATCCGGGCGACGCAGGGCAAGGGGCTGATGCCCGACGGGACCTCGCGGTTTTCCTACAAGGGGCAGGCGATCGCCCACTACATGGGCTGCTCGACCTTCTCGAACTACACGGTGCTGCCCGAGATCGCGGTGGCGAAGATCCGCAAGGACGCGCCGTTCGACAAGGCCTGCTACGTCGGCTGCGGCGTGACCACGGGCGTCGGTGCGGTGGTCAATACGGCCAAGGTGGAGCCGGGGGCCAACTGCGTCGTGTTCGGGCTCGGCGGCATCGGGCTGAACGTCATCCAGGGGCTGAAGATGGTCGGGGCCGACATGATCGTCGGCGTCGATATCAATCCGTCGAAGGAAGAGTGGGGCCGCCGCTTCGGCATGACGCATTTCGTCAATCCGAAGGAGGCGCCGGACGTGGTGGCGCATCTGGTCGAGCTGACCGGGGGCGGGGCGGACTACACCTTCGACTGCACCGGCAACACGGTGGTGATGCGCCAGGCGCTGGAGGCCTGCCACCGCGGCTGGGGCGAGAGCGTGATCATCGGCGTGGCCGAGGCCGGCAAGGAGATCGCGACGCGGCCGTTCCAGCTGGTCACGGGCCGGGTGTGGCGCGGTTCGGCCTTCGGCGGGGCGCGGGGCCGGACGGATACGCCCAAGGTGGTGGACTGGTACATGGACGGGAAGATCGAGATCGACCCGATGATCACCCACACCCTGCCGCTGGAGCGGATCAACGAGGCCTTCGACCTGATGCATGCGGGTGAGAGCATCAGAAGCGTGGTGGTGTTCTGAGGCTTGCGCAGACGGGACAGTTGTTTTAGAAAACTGTCTGAGCAGCAGGAGGGAAGCCATGTTCACCCACATCACCCTGGGCGCCGACGATGTCGAGGCGTCGCGTCGGTTCTATGATGCGGCGCTGGGGGCGCTGGGGATCGAGCCGGCCAGCGGGCCGGACCCCAAAGGGCGCTACTGGTGGCGGACGGCGCGCGGGGCCTTTGCCGTCGGCAAGCCGATCGACGGCCAGCCGGCCTGCCACGCCAACGGCGGCACGCTGGGTTTCGCGGCCAGGACGCCGGAGCTGGTCGAGGCCTTCCATGCAGCGGGCGTCGCGGCGGGCGGCCGGGCGATCGAGGATCCGCCCGGCCTCCGCGAAGGCCCGTTCGGAAAGCTGTACCTGGCCTATCTGCGCGATCCGGCCGGCAACAAGATCTGCGCGTTGCACCGTCCCGGATAGCCGCTGCGCGGCTTCCGGCCTGACAAGGAGAGCGGTAGAGGTCGGGCATGGAAACCCTGAAGACCCACGCCGTCCACGGCGGAACGCTCCGCTATCTGAGGCACGACAGCAGGACCACCGGCACGCCGATGACGCTGTCGGTCTTCGTCCCGCCGGGCGAGGGGCCGTTCCCGGTGCTGATCTGGCTGTCGGGGCTGACCTGCACCGAGGATAATTTCACCACCAAGGCCGGGGCCTATCGCGCGGCGACGGAGCATGGCCTGATTATCGTCGCGCCGGACACCTCGCCGCGCGGCGAGGGGGTGGCCGACGATGACGCCTATGATCTGGGACAGGGGGCGGGGTTCTATGTGGATGCGACGCAGGCGCCGTGGGCGTCGCACTTCCGCATGGAGCGCTATGTCGTCGAGGAACTGATCGGGCTGGTCGACGGGGAATTCCCGACCACGAAGGCGCGCGCGATCTCCGGCCATTCGATGGGCGGGCATGGGGCGCTGACGCTGGCCTTGCGGCATCCGCACCTGTTCCGGTCGGTGTCGGCCTTCGCGCCGATCGCCTCGCCGACGCGGTGTGCGTGGGGCGAGAAGGCGTTCACGGCCTATCTGGGCGAGGATCGGGCGGCGTGGGCGGAGCATGACGCGGCGCGGCTGATCGAGAGCGGCGTCGGCGGCGGCTGCTACGACGACATCCTGATCGACCAGGGCGACGCCGATCCGTTTCTGGCCGAGCAGCTGAAGCCGGAGCTGCTGACGGCGGCGGCGGGCGCCGCGGGGCAGAGGGTGACGCAGCGGATGCAGCCGGGGTACGACCACTCGTATTTCTTCATGGCCAGCTTCATCGCCGACCATGTGGCCTTCCATGCGGCGCGGCTGAAGGACTGAGCGCGGCGTGGTAGGTTGGCTCGGACCTATGGAGGGGAAGCCATGAGACGCGCCGCATTCGCCGCCGGGCTGCTGGCCCTGATGCTCGCCGCCGCGCCCGCGCAGGCGCAGCAGCAGATGGTCGATCCGGACTTCCGGCCGACGGTTCAGAACCCGGCCTGGGCCGAGGGGCAGGGGCCGGTGGTGGTCATCGACGAGGCGCACCTGAATTTTCACCGGCTGGAGGGGCAGTACGCGCCGTTTGCGGCCCTGCTGCGGACCGACGGCTATCGGGTGCAGGCCGGGACGCAGCCGTTCGACGCCGGCGGGCTGGAGGGGGTGGACGTGCTTGTCATCGCCAATGCCGGCGCGACCAGCGAACAGCCGACGCCGCCGGCCTTCACCGAGGCCGAAGGGGCGGCGCTGGAGGCTTGGGTTCGGGAGGGCGGCAAGCTGCTGCTGATCGCCGACCACACGCCGTTCGGCGCGGCGGCGGCGGCGTTGGCGGCGCGGTTCGGGGTGAAGATGGGCACGGGCTACGCCTTCGCGATGCCGGACGAGCTCAACCTGACGACCAATCTGACCTATCCGGCCGAGGCGTTCGGGGAACATCCGATCTTCGCCGGGCGCGACGCCTCGGAGCGGGTGGAGAGCGTGACCGCCTTCACCGGCCAGTCGCTGGAAGGGCCGGAAGGCGCGACGGTGCTGCTGTATATGACCGACGGCGCGCGCGAGGCGCGGGACCTGCCGACGCTGCAGGCGCTGGCCGATCGGCTGGAACAGGCGGGAGAGACCGGCGCCGGGGCGGCCGAGGCCGTGGCGGAGTTGTCGACGCCCGCGCTGCCCGCGCAGGGGCTGGCGTTTGACCACGGCCGCGGACGGGTCGTGGTGCTGGGCGAGGCGGGCATGCTGTCCGCCCAGCTGATCCGCTTTCCGCCGGAGAGCGGCCAGGCCGATCGGCGCTTCGGCATGAACGCTGCGCCCGGCAACGCGCGGTTCGGGCTGAACATCCTGCACTGGCTGAGCGGACTTCTGCCCTGAAGGCGTGGTAGGCAGGCGCATGACCGACGCTTCCAGCTCCGCCCACGACGAGATGTTCGCCGCCCTGTGCCGGGAGGTCGGCTTCTGCCTGCACCCCAAGGGGGAGAAGCGGGTGCTGGCGGCGCTGCCAAACGGCCTGGACGCCGCGACCCGCGCGGTGTTCGAGGCTGAGGGGGTGGATTTCGTCTCCGCCTCGGGCGACCTGCGGCGGGCGGTGCGCGACTGCCTGAAGGCCAATCTGCCCGCGGCATAAGGCACCGATTTCGGCGACTTCGGCTTGGGTTTCGGGCGAGGGCGCCTAGATGAGGGCTCCCCGAAACCTGTCGAAAGGAGCCGTCCCATGGCTTTCACGCTTCCGCCCCTCCCGTATGCCTATGACGCGCTGGAGCCGGCCATCGACAAGGCGACGATGGAGTTCCACCACGACAAGCACCACCAGGCCTATGTCGACAATCTGAACAAGGCGATCGCCGGCGACAGCTCGTTGCAGGGCAAGTCGCTGGAGGAGCTGTTCGCCAATATGTCGAAGCTGCCCAAGGCCGTGCGCAACAACGGCGGCGGTCACTGGAACCACAGCCTGTTCTGGGAGCTGCTGGCGCCGCAGGGCCAGACCGGCGAGCCGTCGGCGGAACTGGCCGCCGCCATCGACCGCGATCTGGGCGGCATGGACAAGTTCAAGGAGGCGTTCAACGCCGCCGGCGCGGGGCAGTTCGGTTCGGGCTGGGCCTGGCTGATCGTGCAGGACGGCAAGCTGAAGGTCACCTCGACCCCGAACCAGGACAATCCGCTGATGGATGTCGCCGACGAGAAGGGCGCCGTGGTGCTGGCCGCAGACGTCTGGGAGCACGCCTATTACCTGAAGTACCAGAACCGCCGGGCCGACTACCTGAAGGCGTTCTGGACGGTGGTGAACTGGAACAAGGCCAACGCGCTGTTCGCGGCCGCGACAGCCTGAGGCGGAAAAGACGCCCGGTGCGGTGGCGCCGGGCGTCGCGGCTCCCAAGTAAGCGTAGCCACGGACCTCAACCGGAGCCGACGATGACCTTCTACGCCCGTCTTGCCGCCGCCAGCCTGATCCTCGCCGCGATGGGCGCTGCAGCCTGTTCTCCGGAGCCTGAAACACAGAAGGCCGCGCCGACCCCGCCCGCGGTCCTGTCCCATCCCGACATCCACGCCTTCCGCATCGGACAGATTCAGGCCGTGGCGCTGAAGGACGGCGAGATGAGCTTTGCGGCGGCGGACCGCGAGATGAGCCCGTGGAGCGACACGGCCGAGGTATCGCGGCTGCTGGGCGCGGACGGTCAGGTCCACCTGTCGATCCAGCCGCTGCTGGTCCGGGACGCCGACCGTGTGGTGCTGATCGACACCGGCGCCGGCGGGCAGATGGGCACGGAGGGCAAGCTGCTGGCCTCGTTGCGGGCCGCGGGCGTCGAGCCGGGGCAGGTGACGGACGTGCTGATCTCGCATGCCCACGGCGACCATGTCGGCGGGCTGGCCGGCAAGGACGGCGCACTGACCTTTCCCAACGCGACGATCCGCATGAGTGAGGCGGAATGGGCGTTCGCCAGGGCCGGTGCGGCCGATGCGGGAGCCGGGCCCTTGCTGGCCGCCATGACGCCGAAGGTCGAGACGTTCCAGCCCGGCGCGCAGGTGACGCCGTCGATCCAGGCGGTGGCGCTGGCGGGCCATACGCCGGGGCACACGGGGTACGAGATCGTCTCGGGCGACGAGCGGCTGCTCTATATCGGCGACGCGATGCACAGCCCGGTGATCTCGGTGCAGGCGCCCGAGCTGGTCAACGGCTGGGACAGCGACGCCGCCGCCGGCGTCCGCTCACGCCAGGGACTGCTGTCGCGGGGCGCCTCCGGGGATCTGCGCGTCTATGGAGTCCATTTCCCGTTCCCGGGGCTGGGCCGCTTCCAGCGCCGCGACGACGGCTTCGTCTGGGCGCCCGAAGACTGAAGCCGTAGGGTTTCGTCGCTGGACCGCAGCCGTGCGTCGGGGACAATGACGCAATGGATATCGCCATCCTCTTCGCCACGGCCCTGACCGTCGCTCCCGCCTCCGGCCCGGAGTGCGGCGTCGTCGGCCTGCTGGACATCGACCGGGCGGCCTATGCAGTCGTCAACGGCATGGTCGGGAGCGTGGCGGCCGATGGCCAGCCGTCGGTTCGCTTCTTCGCCGAGCCGCTGGCCTCGGCCCTCGGCGATGAGCAGCGGCGGCCGGAGCGGGGCGAGGCGCCAAGGCTGGGTCCCGACTGGCTGAGCGGCGGCGGCTCCATGGACGCGGTGAGAGACACCAGCCTCTACAGCCTGAACCGCAGCGGCGTCGATGACATCGTCATGGGCCTGGGGTTCACCAACGCCGAAGGCGAGGCGGTGTATCGCCGCCTGCATCTGGGCTGCCACGAAGGGCTGTGGCGGATCGAAAGCATCTTTCTGCATCCGGAGGGCGCGTTCCTGAACGACCTTCTGGCCGGCGAGCCTTGACCTGACGGCCTTCTGTCGCCATAAGCCCCGCCTTCACGCCACCGGCTCGCCGCGTTGCGTGATCCACTACGGACGATGCGTGGACCGCCGTTGAGATCGTCCCTCCAGTTGGGGAGGGACCGGGCCGCATCATATAGAGAGTGACTTTATGTCCAAGCGCCACAGCGCCAAGTACAAGCTCGACCGGGCCATGGGTGAAAACCTCTGGGGCCGTTCGAAATCCCCGGTCAACAAGCGGTCCTACGGCCCCGGCCAGCACGGCCAGCGCCGCAAGTCGAAAGTCTCGGACTTCGGCCTGCAGCTGAAGGCCAAGCAGAAGCTGAAGGGCTACTACGCCAACATCACCGAGAAGCAGTTCTCGGCCACCTATCAGGAAGCCGCGCGCCGCAAGGGCAACAGCTCGGAGAACCTGATCGGCCTGCTGGAATCGCGCCTGGACGCCATCGTCTACCGCGCCAAATTCGTGCCGACCCCGTGGGCCGCGCGCCAGTTCGTCAACCACGGCCACGTGACCGTCGACGGCAAGAAGGTCGACATCGCCTCGTACCGGGTCAAGCCGGGCCAGGTCATCGAGGTCAAGGAAAAGTCCCGCGCCATGGCGCTGGTGCTCGAAGCCCAGCAGTCGTCGGAGCGCGACGTGCCGGATTACCTCGAGCTGGGCGACCGCGGCTTCTCGGTCCGCTACGTCCGCGTCCCGGAACTGGCCGACGTGCCGTTCCCGGTGAAGATGGAGCCGAACCTGGTCGTGGAATACTATTCGTCCTGATCGGCAGGCGCTGAACGAAAGAAGGGCCCCGGATTTCTCCGGGGCCCTTTTTCGTAGGCCCAGGTCCCGGTGACGCGGATTACCCGGCCGGAGGTGCGGCCGGCTCCGAGGGCGCCGGCGCCGCGTCGTCAGGGGCCGAAGCCGCTGTCGGCGAACTCGGGCAGCGCACGTCGACGAAGGTCTCGCTGATCCAGCATTTCTGATCGGGAAGACCCGGCTCGCCGGTGGGGCAGCCCGCCCCCGGACAGGGAAGGTCCTGTTCGCCGCACTTGAACTTGAGGCGGGTCTGATTGACCCGGCAGGTCGCGGCGCGATCGGGGTCAGAGGCCTCCTGACCGCATCGCCGATCGCCGGGGCAGATGACGATTTCGGACTGGGTAGGCGGCCAAAGGCCGGCGCGTTTCTCGGTCCGGTCGGCGTTCTGGCAGCCGGCGAGCGCCAGCAGGCCGAGGCTTATGATCGCAACTCCCGGCGACACCTTAAAGTAGCCCATCCTCGCTCCTCCAGAAAATCCAGAAACGCCTCACGGCTGCCGACGGCGTCGTTGTCGAAGGCGCAGAGAAATGTCTTACGCCCGTCCGAGTGAAAGTCCAGCGTTACGCGAAAGGACAGCTCAGGCGCGACACGCAACTGTTGAAGCGCATCGGTGAAGCTCGAGTAGCGATCGCAAGCCTCGGACTGGCCACGACAATTGGCGAAGGAGAAGGCCAGCCAGGTGGAATGCGAAGACCCGCCGGGCACGCTCAACAACTCCGGCCGTCGCTCGATCACCACCAGGCCCAGCCGTCCCGCTTTTGGCGGCTTCAGGCCTGTGGCGGACACACATCGCGCGTCGATGGGGCAGTCGGACGTCCGTTCTTCCCCGACAGGGTGCTGCACCGGTTCAACCGAGGCGTCATAGGGAAACCGCGCGACCGCGGCCACGTCGCCCGCCGATTCCGCATAGGCCTGGACCGCCACGTCGCCGTAGTCCGCCCGGGCGGTGTTGATCATGCCCGTCTCCATGGCCAGCATCAGAACGTCGCTGTCCGGCGTCGGCGCGTCCCGATACAGAAGCACGGTCTGCGGCGGCAGGAGGACGATCTCGGCGCCCCGGATCGACTGAAAGGCGCCGAGCAGAAAGATGCTCAGGGAGAGCAGGAAGGCCGCTACCGCAGCACCCGCTTCGGTGATGCGCCAGCCGGCGGTCTTGACCTCGTCCTTGCGCGCGGGCGTCGGCGGCCCCGGTTCGGGCCTCGGGGTCCGCGTGCGGCGTCGGGGTGGCTCCTCATCGGCCATTGTCGCCGCCGTTTCGCCCACGCCTGTTGGCGGACCGGCGATAGATTAGCCGCTGGGCGCCCGGTGGCAATAGCGGGCGGCGCTGTTCACGGGCCGTTGGCCGGGCCGCCCCTTGCCGAACAATCGCTTCCCCGCCGTTCCGGGGTTCCCTTGGGAGGCGAACAGGCGCATTTTCCGGCCGTTCAGGGTTCGGCAGGAGGCTGACATGAGACGGGTCGCCGCAATGGCCGCGGTTCTGGCGTTCGCGCCGGCGATGTCGGCCTGCGCCCTGGTCGATCGGATCACCGGCCACCGGGACGAGCCCCTCGTGGCCGAGGCGCCCGGACAGGTCGAGGCGGTGCACGCCGCCGCCATCGTTCAGGACCAGGCGGTGTTCTGGGTCAGCTCGAACGGCTGCACCGAGAAGGCCGACCTCACGCCCGTGGTGCGCCGGACCGGCGGCAGCGCCGTCATCACCCTGCGGCGGCTCAAGGAAGACCGTTGCCTGGAACCGCGCGCCGAGGGCGTGGAGATGCGCTGGACATTCCAGGAGATGGGGCTCGCGCCAGGCAGCCGCGTCTCGGTCGAGAACCCCTACCAGCTGCCGCGCGGCTGACGGCGCTCAGCGGATCTCGAATTTCGGCAGCATGTCGGCCGGGATGCGGTGCGGCCGCATGGTGGCCGAGTCGACCAGAACCCATTCGGAGACTCCTTGGGCGCAGAGCCGGCCCTCGGCGTCCTCGATGCGAACGTAGCGGTTGAAGCGCGGCCCCTGCGGATCGCCGACCCAGGTGCGGGCCTTCACCCCGACGGCGTCGGGCGGCAGCGGGCGAAAATAATCGATCTCATGGCGGACGGCGACCCACGACCAGCGGGCGCGGGTTTCGGCCTCGAAGCGGGCGTTCCAGTGGGCCGTGCCGGCGTCCTGCAGCCAGCCGACGTAGACGACGTTGTTGACGTGGCCGTTGTCGTCGATGTGCTCGGGCCGGACCTCCAGCGGGACGACGAAGATCTCGCGGTCGGCCCGGGGCTCGAGCTGGGCCCTCGCCATCAGGCGTCGGCGTCGCCGAGAGACACGCCCTTGTCGCTGAGCAGGGTCTGGAGCTCGCCGCCGTTGAACATCTCGCGGACAATGTCGGAGCCGCCGACGAACTCACCCTTCACGTAGAGCTGGGGAATGGTCGGCCAGTCGCTGAAGGTCTTGATGCCGTCCCGGAGAGCCTCGTCCTGGAGCACGTCGACGCCGACGAAGGGCGCGCCGACGTGGTCGAGGATCTGCACCGCCAGCGAAGAGAAGCCGCAGCGCGGCGCGTCCGGCGTGCCCTTCATGAACAGGACGACGTCGTGCTGCTTCACCGTGTCGGCGATGAAGGCGTGGACGGGATTGGCGACGGCTTGATCGGTCACTGGTACTGGCCTTTCGGTGAAGGCCGTCAGCTAGGCGCCCACGGGGACGGGGTCAAGGCGCCGGAAGGTCCCAGGTCGACGGCGGAACGGACGTCAGGCCGCCTTGGCCCCGGCGACGCGGGCCATTTCGATCTGGGCGGCCAGGCCGGGCGGCATGTCGCGGTCGGGCACGAGGGTGAGCATGTTCAGCCGCTCGGCGTCGCTGGCGCGGATCAAAACGCTGGAAACGGACGGGTCGGTCAGGGCGTAGGCCAGGCAGATGGCCTCGGCCGGCCAGTTGTTGGTGCGGTGCAGGAAGGCGAAGGTGCCGGCGTGAGCCAGCGGATTGGCTTTCGACTTGCCGCCGCCGAAGCCGAACAGGCCCTTCTTCGGCTGGTGCGCCGTGGCCGCTTTCTTGGCGGTGTCGAGGCTCTCGGGGAAGTAGTCGTAGACGAAGATGGCCATGTCGGCTTCGCGGGCGGCGCGCAGGCGGGCGCGGATCTGCCACTGCGAATTGACATGGAAGGGCGTGGCCAGCAGGTCGAAAGCGCCGGTGGAGACATAGGTGTCCATCACCTCGCCCTCGCCCGAGATGCCGAGAAGCCGCACGCGCTCGGTGGCGCGCAGGGCCTTGAGTGCGCCGAGGGTCGATTGCGGCAGTTCGTGCTCGGCCGGCTCGTCCAGGATGGCCAGATCGAACCAGCCGAGGCCGGAGATGCTCAAGGCGCGGTCGATGGCGGAGGTGATGCCCTCGGCCGAGAAGTCGCGGTCGGAACCCCGGCGGCCGTCGCCGGCGCCCAGGGTGAGGGCGACCTGGACCAGTTTGCGGTCGACGTGTTTCAGCGCCTGGCCGAGGATTTCCGCGAGCACCGGGTCGGCCGTTTCCAGCCGATAGCTGTTGATGCCGGCTTCCAGCGCCGAATAGATCAGCTCTCGCCCGGCCTCCGGGCCCTGGGCGATGTCACGGGGGCCGAGGCTCAGCGTGAGCGCCGAAACCGCCTGGCCGGCCTGTCCGAAGGGACGGTAGCGCATGGTTCAGTCTCCTGCCGGCGCCGAAGTTTCGAGCGCCAGCGCGTGCAGTTCGCCGCCCATCTTGCCCTTCAGCGCCGCATAGACGAGCTGGTGCTGGCGGACGCGGGGCAGGCCAGTGAAGGCCGAGGAGATGATGCGGGCGCGATAATGATCGCCGTCGCCGGCCAGATCGTCGATGACGATCTCGGCGTCGGGAAAGGCTTCGGCCAGATGGCCGTGAAGCTCTTCGACGGGCATGGGCATGGGACGGGCCGGTTCTCTCACGAATTTCGCCAGCCAGAATGCCCTGTAAACCTTAATGGCTGGCTACGCGCGCGGCAGAGGCTGTCCGTCGTCGCCGATGAGGCCGTGCTGGCGATACAGGGCCATTTCGTCGCCAGCGATGAAGGCGAAGATGGCGGGGCCCGTCCGTCGCCGCTGGACCAGATAGACCAGGTCGAACCGGATCGTGAGGGCGCTTCCATCCGACTTCTCAAGGTCCGCGCTGTAGAAGACCTGGACCCGATCATGGTTCTCGTAGAGCGGCGAGGCCTCGATGCGCTCCACGATCATGCGGCGCGTGCCGACGGCCCTGGCGAAGCCGTACATCCGAACGAGGCCCTCGGCGAAGGCGGAATCGGCGATGTTGGCCGGATTGAGCGAGCCATCGACGCCTAGCCCGAGGACGGTTTCGGCGAAGAAGCTCCGGATCGCGTCGACGTCGACCTCGTCGCCCAGCGAACGGGTGTAGGCGTCGGCGTAGGCGCGGAACCAGGCGAGGTAGTCAGGGGCGGTCATGGGGGCCTCTCCATCGCTTCAAACAGATGGGTCGAACCGCGGTTCAGGCGGAAGTGCGCTCGAACAGGGTCACCGCCTCGCCCTTGTAGGTCGCGTCCACATAGGGCGCATAGCCGGCGCGACGGGCCAGGGCGATCGAGGGGCTGTTGTCGGGCGAGATCATGCAGACGGTGCGGGGGGCGTTCAGCGTATCGTCGCACCAGGCCAGGGCCGCCGAGAGGGCTTCGAACGCCAAACCCTTGCCCTGGAAGCGGGGATGGAGACCCCAGCCGAGCTCGGGGGCGTCGAAGGCGGGCTCCAGCACCCGCCGGAAGTCCAGGATGCCGACGCTGCCGACGTGCTCGCCGGCATCTTTCAACCGGATGGTCCAGTTGCCGTGGCCGAGCGCCTCCCAGTGGCCGATGTCGCGGAGCAGGCGGAACCAGACATCCTCGCCGGTGAGGGGCTCGGGGAAGATGTGGCGGACGAACGCCGGATCTGCCCACAGGACGCGCAGATCCTCGTAGTCAGATACGGCCACCGGGGTGAGGGTCAGGCGTTCGGTGATCAGGGTGCTGGTCATGTCGTCTCGAACAAGGCTCCGGCGCGCTCGATGCGGGTCTGGCCGCTCGCGTCGGTGACGGCGTAGGTGAAGCCGGGCTGGAGCGCAAAGCCGCCGGCCCGGCCCTGCTTGTCGAGCGCCAGCAGGGCGACCTGCGAAGCGGCCACCCTGGTCCCGCGCAGGCGGGCGAGGCGTTCGATCACGCGGCGGCAGGCGGCGGTCGGGTCCAGCCCGGCGCGCATGGCCTCGACCACCGCGTGGGCGCCGGAGACGCGGACGACGTCCTCGCCGACGCCGGTGGCGGTCGCGCCGCCGACCTCGTCGTCGACATAGAGGCCGGCCCCGATGATCGGGCTGTCCCCGACACGGCCGCGCATCTTGAAGGCCATGCCGGAGGTGGTGCAGGCGCCGGCCATGCGGTCGGCGGCGTCGATGGCGAGCAGGCCGATGGTGTCGTGATTGGCCGCGCCGCCGTTCCAGTCGGCGTTTTCGCTGTTGATGCGGGGCGCATAGTCGGCGGTCTTCAGCCACCCCCGCCAAGCCGCCTCGGCCCGGGGCGTCAGCAGGTTGCGAGTCTCGAAGCCCTGATCGACGGCGAAGGTGCGCGCGCCCGGGCCGACCAGCATGGTGTGCGGCGTCCGCTCCATCAAGCGACGGGCGACGGAGACGGCGTGGACCACGTCCTCGAGCGCGCAGACGGCGCCGATGTCGCCCGCCCAGGTCATGACGCAGGCGTCGAGCGTCACCCGGCCGTCCCGGTCGGGCAGCCCGCCAAGGCCGACCGACGAATTGCTCTCGTCCGCCTCGGCCACGCGGCCGCCGGCCTCGACCATGTCGAGCGCGGAGCCGCCGTTGGCGCGCGCCGCCAGGCCGGCGGCGTTGGCCGCCGCGCCGAAGTCCCAGGTGGAGACCATCACGGCGGGCGCGGTCCCCTGGGCAGGGGCGGCCGTCGCCAGGGCGGCGACCGGGGCTGCGCCCAGAACGGTCCGGCGCGAAGGCCCGGTCACATCAACCCCAGCTGCTTGAAACTGGCCACGCCGTCGCGGCCGACTATCAGGTGGTCATGCACCGAGAGTTCGAGGGCGCGGGCGGCCTCGATGATCTGGCGGGTCATCTCGATGTCGGGACGGGAGGGCGTCGGGTCGCCGGACGGGTGGTTGTGGACGATGATCATCGACTTGGCCGACAGCTCCAGCGCCCGGCGCACGACCTCGCGCGGATAGACCGGGGCATGGTCGACGGTGCCGCGATTCTGGATTTCGTCGAGGATCAGCTGGTTTCGGTTGTCGAGATAGAGAACCCGGAACTGCTCGCGCGGCTCGTGCTGGAGCGACAGGCGGACGTAGGCCAGCAGGGCCGTCCACGACGATATGACGGGGCGTTTGGCCGCTTCCTCCAGGGTCACGCGGCGGGCGACCTCGTGCAGGGCGCAGAGGTCGAGAGCCGTCTCCGCGCCGACGGCCTTGGCGCGCCCGCGGGCGTCCTCGGTCCTGACGGTCATCAGGTCCTCGACGGAGGCGGCCAGGACCGCCGCCAGCGAGCCGAAGCGGGCCAGCAGGGCCTTGGCGATCGGCTTGACGTCGCCTTGGGGCTGGCTGCGGAACAGGAAGAGTTCGAGCAGTTCGTAGTCGGGAAGATGATGAAGGCCGGCGCTGCGGGCGCGGTCGCGCAGACGCTCGCGGTGGCCGGACACGCCCGCGCTCCGGATCGGGACGACGTCGGCGGAAGGCGCGCCGTGTCGCGCCGTCGGGGTCGGGAAGGGCAGCACTGAGGACACGGCGGCCTCCGGGTGAGCCGCCACCATGTCAGAACAGACCGGGAACGTCCAGTTCGGTGGCGCAAGGCCCCGGAGCGGCGTTCAAACCGTCAGAATTTCGGACGGAACAGGCCGGCCGGGCTGGCGGTGAACAGTTCGACGCCGGTCTCGGTGACGCCGACGGAGTGTTCGCACTGCGACGACAGGGACTTGTCGCGGGTGACGGCGGTCCAGCCGTCGGACAGCACCTTCACGTGCGGCTTGCCCAGGTTCACCATCGGCTCGACGGTAAAGAACATGCCGGTGCGCAACGTCGCGCCCTCACCGCGGCGGCCGTAATGCAGGACGTTGGGGCTGTCGTGGAAGATACGGCCGATGCCGTGGCCGCAGAAGTCGCGCACGACCGACATGCGGTTGGCCTCGACCACCTGCTGGATGGCGTAGCCGATGTCGCCGAACGTGGCGCCCGGCTTGATCACGGCGAGGCCGGCCTCGAGCGAGTCATAGGTGACATCGATCAGCTTTCGGGCGCGGGCGTTGACGGTTCCGACCGCATACATGCGGCTGGAGTCGCCGTGCCAGCCATCGACGATGACGGTGTGGTCGATGTTCACGATGTCGCCCTCTTTCAGAACCTTGTCGCCGGGAATGCCGTGGCAGACGACGTGATTGATCGAGGTGCAGACGGTCTTCTCGTAGCCCTTGTAGCCGAGGCAGGCGGGCAGGGCGCCGTGGTCCAGGGTGAACTCGCGGATGCGATCGTCGATTTCGCCTGTGGTGACGCCGGGGACCACATAGGGGGTGATCATGTCGAGAGCCTCGGCGACCAGCCGGCCGGCCTTGCGCATGCCCTCGAAAGCCTCGGCGTCATGGACGCGGATTTCGTGGGTGCGGACGAAGGCGTCGCTGTCCAGCTCGGGGGTCTCGTACATCGGGGGCTTTCAGTGGGTCGGAGCGGCGTTCAGATGGCCATCATAGCACACAAGCTCAAGGCGTTACGATGACCGCAGGCGAGCGACAGTCGAGCGTAGAGCCATGAGCGAACCCTCTCGGCTGATTGTCGGCCACGAGGCGCTGCGGCCGACGCAGGACACCAACCTGATTTACGATAGCGCGGTTCCCGACGGCGCTGGGATCGACGTGCCGGGAGATGGCCGGCGTCCCGGCCAGCACCGACTAGGCGCCGGCGCGGCCGCTGAAGGCGTCGGCGACGGCCTGCCAGGCCGGGTTGGGGCGACCTGCGGCGTCGAGGAGGAGAGGACTTTCGTCCCGCCGGTTCTTGCCATCCTCGCGCAGGAGCCAGCTGTCGGTGTCGCGCAGGCCCCAGGTGGTGAAGGCGTAACGCTGGCGGCCGGGCAGGGCCATGAAGGCCTCGGCCAGTTCGCCGACGCGGGCGACCTGCTGGGCCCGGCGTTCGGCCGTCGAGCGCAGATCGGGCATCCGGCCGCCGTCGCGCTGCAGCGGGAAGTCGAGCTCCGAGACGTGGATCGGCAGGCCGAGCGAGGCTGCGTCGCGCATGAAGGCGGTGATGCGCCCGGCCGGGATTTCAATGTCGAGGTGGGACTGGTTTCCGATGCCGCCGACGGGCGCGCCGAGCTTCAGCAGGCGCTCGACCAGGCGGAGGAAGGCGGCCCCCTTGGCCGGGATGTTCTCGAGATTGTATTCGTTGAGGAACAGCACCGCGTCGGGATCCGCCGCATGGGCCTGTTCGAAGGCGCGGATCATGTAGCCTTCCATGCCGAGGGCGCGGCTCCAGTGACAGTCGCGCAGGCCGTCGCCGTCCTCGGCGACCGGCTCGTTGACCACGTCCCAGCCGGCCATTTTCCCGCGATAGCGGCCGACGAAGGTCGAGACGTAGCGGTCGTACTCGGCGGCGAAGCGGGCGCGGGAAACCGTCGCGTCGTCGAACACCTCCGACCCCTGCGAATACCAGATCAGGGTGTGGCCGTGGACACGCAGGCCGTTGTCGCGGGCGAAGGCGACGACGCGGTCGGAGGCCGAGAAGTCATGGTTGAAGCCGGGCCCCAGGGTCCGCTCCATCTTTTGCTCCCACTCCGGGGTCAGCTGGGAGCCGTGGCGCAGCATCAGTTCGACCCAGTCGGGCTGGTCGAGTTGCCCGGTCATGCCGGTGGCGCCGATCGGAAAAGGCGCGATCGACTTCAGCGGCGGCGCGGGCGCGCCGGGAACGGGGCGGGCGGCGGCGAAGCGGTCGCAGGCGGCGAGCGCGATAGGCGCAGCGAGAAGGGCGCGGCGGTTCAGGCGGGGCGGGTCAGCCCGCACGACGCCTCAGGCCCAGTTCGTCGAAGGCGGCGGTCTCGCGCTTGCCGGCGGCGATGAGGCGGTTGAGACGGGTGGTCTCGGCCACGTGCTCGAACTTCTTCAGTTCCTCGAAGGCGCCCGTCAGGGCGTCGCGGGCCCCTTCCTCTTCGGCGCTGATCTCGACGACATCGGCCTCGGCGGCGGATTTGCGCAGTTTCCAGCCGTTCAGATAGGCCTGCAGCAGCAGGCCGGCCTCGGCGTCCTCGCGGGCGCGTTCCTGTTCGATCTCGGCCTCGGCCTCCAGCACGGCGATGCGCATTTCGGCGGAGGCGCGGCGGGCGGTGATCTCGGCCAGACGCTTCTGCAGCGTCTCGACCTCGTAGTTGGAGATGCGGATCAGGGATTGGGCCCAGGCGGTCATACTGCGTCTCCGGTCACTGCATCATTCCCTGATTGAGAATGGTTTCCAGACGGTCAAAGGAATCAGCCAGCCGCGTCACGTCATGGTGATCCTGTCCGAGGAAGGCCTCAAGCGCGGGATTCAGGGCGATGGCGCGGTCGACGATGGGGTCGGCGCCGGTGCGGTAGGCGCCGATGCGGATCAGCTCTTCCATGTTGGCGTACGCCGACAGGCACTGGCGGGCGCGGCGGTTCAGCTCGCGCTCGGGCGGGGTCTGGCAGCCGGGCAGGGTGCGGCTGACCGACTTCAGCACGTCGATGGCCGGGAAGCGGCCGCGCTCGGCGATCTTGCGATCCATGACGATGTGGCCGTCGAGGATGCCTCGCACGGCGTCGGCGATGGGCTCGTCATGGTCGCCGCCGTCGACGAGGACGGTGAACAGGGCGGTGATCGGGCCGGCGGTGGTGCCGTCGGGCCGGACCGGGCCGGGGCCGGCGCGCTCCAGCAGCTTGGGCAGTTCGGTGAAGACGGTCGGGGTGTAGCCCTTGGTCGTCGGCGGCTCGCCGGCGGCGAGGCCGATCTCGCGCTGGGCCATGGCGAAGCGGGTGACCGAGTCCATCAGACACAGCACCTCGAGGTCCTGGTCCCGCAGGAATTCGGCGATGGCCATGGTCATGTAGGCGGCCTGGCGGCGCTTGAGGGCCGGTTCGTCGGAGGTGGCGACGACGACGATGGCGCGGCGCAGGCCTTCCTCGCCGAGGGTCTCCTCGATGAATTCGCGCACCTCGCGGCCCCGTTCGCCGATCAGGCCGACCACGACGACGTCGCAGGTGGCCTGGCGCGCCAGCATGGACAGCAGCACCGACTTGCCGACGCCGGAGCCGGCGAAGATGCCGAGGCGCTGGCCGCGGCAGGTGGTGGTGAAGACGTCCATGGCGCGCACGCCGAGGTCCAGCCGCTCGCCGACCCGGCCGCGCGAATGGGCCGGAGGGGGCGGGGCGCGCAGGGGGTAGGCCGCCGGACCGGAGGGCAGGGGGCCCTTGCCGTCGATCGGATTGCCGAAGGCGTCGATGATGCGACCGAGCCAAGCGGTGGTCGGACGGACGCTGGCGGCGGCGGAGACGATGCGGATGTCGGCGCCGGGGGCCACGCCCTCGACCGGCCCGAACGGCATCAGCAGGGCCTTGGCGTCACGGAAGCCGACGACCTCGGCGGGCAGGGGCGACAGGTGGCGGCGCTCGATCTCGGCCCGGGCCCCGACGGCGAGGCGCGACAGGCCGCCCTTCGACTCGATCAGCAGGCCGTTCACGCCCGCGACCTTGCCGGTCACGACCAGCGGGTCGATCGCTTCGACGGCGGCGGCGAGATTGCGCAAGTGAAAGCCCCGGAACAGGCGTTCAAGCATGCGCTGACATGGTTAACGAGGGGTGAAGGCAGCCTTATTCCAGTAGATCGTAACCGCCGGAACCGAACCCGCTGCCGCGGTGATCCGGTGCGTGCAGGAAGGGGTCGCCGGCAAGGGTCAAGGCGTGATCGCCGGCCAGCTTCAGCTCCAGCTCCGGAGGCCTGATCAAGGAGAGGTCGAGCTGGAGCCCGTCATCCGGCAGTCCTGGCAGTATCAAGGGGTCGTTCGTGTCCGGCAGGGAGATGAAGCCGTCGTCCGGCGGAAGCGTCACGGGACCGGACGAGGGTGTCTTGTCCGCCAGCGAAGGCAGCACCAGTGCGTCGTGGCCGCCGCCGTATTGCCTCGCCAGGTCGATTGCGCCGCCTTGGCTGAAACGGATCGTCTCAATCCCGATCAGGCGGTCGCTACCGTCGGGTCCCTTGAGAATGAACCCGTCGCCATTGACCAGCAATCGGTAGTCTTCGATCGCCCCTTCCACCCGAACGGTGTCGTAGCCGAGGCCGCCGTCGAGGAAGTCGTTCCCGAGGCCGCCCTCGAGTTCATCGTTGCCGGCCCCACCCTCCAACCGATCGGCGCCGGCGCCGCCCGATAGAGCGTCGGCCCCGCCCGCTCCGACGATGACGTCCGCGCCGTCAGTTCCGACCGTCGGACTGGCCCCCAGCACAAGGACCTGGTCTGAAAATTGGAGGCGCTCGACACTGGTGAGATAGTCAGTGGCGTTCAGAATAATCGTCGGATCCCACGAGTCCGGTCGATCGGGTCCGGTGATGATGGTGACGCCGTTGGCCGTGACGATCTGATAGTCGGCCAGCGAACCGGCGAAAACCGCGGTGTCCACTCCCGAACCGCCATCGATATGGTCCGAGTGGCTCCCGCCCGTCAGCAAATCGTCGCCGCTCCCACCAAGCAGGATGTCGCTGTCCAGGCCCCCATCCAATTGATCGTCGCCCTCTCCCCCGTCGAGGTGGTCGGCGTGGCCTCCGCCGGTGAGAACATCGTCGCCGCCGAAGCCGAACAGGCGATCGTCGCCATTGTCCGTCGAGCCCTGGATTTCCAAGAGATGGGGCACCGGGCCGCCATCGAGAATGTCGTTCAGCTCCGTGCCCGTCAGGACGTCGTCGCCGCCAAGGCCCCGTTCGCGGATTCCGTAACCGGTCAAGGAAAGGAGCTGATCCGAGAAGCGCAGAAGTTCCACGCCCTGAAGCGTGTCGACGCCGTCGGGGCCAGTCATCGTGATCGTGTCGCCATCGACGGTCCAAGAATAGGCCGAGCGCGGGCCGGCGTAGCTGACGAAGTCATCGCCTTCGCCGCCGTCAAGCAGGTCGTCTCCCAACCCGCCGATTAGGGTGTCCGAATGGTCGTCGCCGACCAGGTGATCCGCTTCGGCCCCTCCGATCAGCAGGTCGCGGCCCCAACCGCCGTGGACCGGCCCGGTCTGGCGGCCGGCGCTGCCGTCGTAAAGGTCGTCGCCTTCGTTGAGCCTGACCTCGCCGTCGATCAGCCCGGTGTTCGTAACCTTCTCGTCCCCACTGCTGAGGCTGACGACACCGCGGATTTCGCCCGAGTTATCGAGGAAGCTGCGGGAGACCTCGAACGAGTATCCCCGCGCGTCGATCGCGATGTCAGCCTCGATCAACCCCGTGTTGGTGATTTCAATGACATCGGACCTCAGCAGGATGCCGATGGAGTCCCCGGTCCGGTCCTCGACCCGGATCGTTCCATGGTTGACGATGGTGGAATAGGTCAGGCTGCGAATTCCCAACACGTCCCCGGACCCGATGACCTCGATCAGGCCGTGGTTCTCGAGGGAGCCGTGGTAGTGGAGGTTGGCGCCCCAGGCGCGGCCCGCGCTCTCGACGTGAAGGATCCCGGTGTTGAGCAGGGACATGGCCATCTGCAGGCCGTTCAGGCCCACGGCCGAATAGGTGCTGCGCACGTCGATCAGACCATGGTTGGTGACGGCGGAATCAAAGCCTTCGCTGCTCACCCCGACCGCCATGACCTCGGGACCAGTGGTGACGACCCTGAGCACGCCCGTCGCCAGATTGTCGAAGTCGCCGCCAAAGTTGAAACCCGACAGTCCTACGCCACCGGCGCTGTTCGATGCATTGACCGTGATCAGGCCGCCGTTCGTGACCCCGGCGCCCGGCTCGAGGATGCCGTAGAGGGCCAGGGTTCCGGCCGTGCCGTCGAACGAGACGGACTCGCCTTCGAGGATATGGAATCGCCCCCGGATTTCGACATGGGTCTCACCCAGCAACGCCGGCGCTTCGCCCCCGGTCTCATAGACGGGCCGAGCTGACGCGGTGAAGCTCGTGCGGGCGGAGACCACCGGGATGGTGGTGTTGCGCAGGAGGATGGAGTCCGTGTCGGACAGAATAATACGGACGTCCGCGCCGGACTGCACGATCTCGCGCCAGGCCGAGTAGCCATGGATGACGAGAGTGTCGGCGGAGGTCAGATCCGTGATCACATCGGCGCCGTCGCCCAGGCCAAAGCGGAAGGTGTCGGCGCCCGCGCCGCCTGACAGCGTGTCGGCGCCCCGGCCGCCAACGAGCTCATCGGCTCCGCCGCGACCGTCGATGGTGTCGTCGCCGTCGGCGCCGAACAGCAGGTTGCCGACCGCGTCGCCGCGCAGCCGGTCGGCCCAACGACTGCCGTGGACGTTCTCGACGCCGCTGATCTGGTCCTGCCCCGCGGCGGCGGCCACGCCTGCGGCGAGGTCGAGGTCCACGCCTATCGTCAGGCTGGCGTAAGTCAGGACGTCGATCCCCGCCCCAGCGTCGATTGTGTTGTTCCCCCGTCCGCCCTGAAGAACGTCGTTGCCGCCGCCGCCGATGAGGTGATCGTCGCCGTCCTCGCCGAACAGGATATCGCCGGCGTCGCCGCCGATCAGGTCATCATCCCCGAAGCCCCCGTGGACGGCGCCCAGATGGCTTCCGCCGCGACCGTCGTAGATGTCCGCGCCATAGCCGAGCCATACCTCGCCGGTGATCGAGCCGGAGTTGATCAGCTGGTCATCGCCCCGCGCCAGATCGACGACGCCGACAATCTGGCCGGAGTTGGTCACCACCTGCGCCGCTGCCTGGGGCGGAGACCAAGCTGTTTCATCAAGGATGGCGTATTCGGCTTCGATCAGGCCGGTATTGACGATGTGGCTGACCTTCAGTTCGGAGTGGCTGACGCCAATGCCGATGCTCCAGCCCTCCGCCGAGGTAGCCACGGCGCGTATCGTCCCGCTGTTTGTTATCTCGGCCTCGCGCTCAGCGCGCACGCCGACCGCCGTGAATCCGGTCACCTCAAGCAAGCCGGAATTCGTCACCGTCGCACCATTGCTGGCCAGAACGCCCCAAGCGTCATGGCTAGACCGGACGGTGAAGCGGTTGGTGTTTGTGAAGACGAAGGTCATGTCGGAGGTCCTGACCCCCAGCGCGTCCTGCGCAGCGACGATTTCGAAGACGCCGTGATTGACCAGATCGCCATTCCACCCGCCGAATCCCTGAGCGGACGTGAAGCCGATGGTCATGTTCTGACCGCCGGTCGAGTTTATCCGAATGACGCCGGTCGCCTCGTTGGTGAACACCGAGCCCTCGTGGAGGCTGCCGTAGTCGTAGTTGATCCCCGCTACGATAAAAGGGCTGCTGGTGTTGATAAGGATGGTCCCGGCGTTGTTGAATGACACCACCGACTGGCCGGGGGCCGGCGAGACGAAATTCACCCCGATGCCGTCGGTGATGGTCCAGGATTGTCCCGGCGCCAGCCTTTGCGTCGTTGAAATGTTGTAGGTCACGCTCGCCCCCGCATGCTGGAAACAGCAGACCAGTCCGGTGTGCGAAACGCAAGGTTGCATCAGAGCATCAGCGCGAGGGGGGATGGACGGATTTTCGCACGCCGACCTTTGTTGACCGGCCACATGGCCTATCTGTTGCCCTTGTCTTCCGTGGAGCGCGCAGTGACCGACATCCCCTACGACCCGTCCCGTCATCTGAAATCCGGGCGGGGGAAGGTCTATCCATCCATTCTGGACACCATCGGCGATACGCCGATCGTCGGCTTGCCCCGGTTGTCGGCGGAGTATCGGCCCAAGGCCACGGTGCTGGCCAAGCTGGAGTTCTTCAATCCGATCGGCTCGGTCAAGGACCGGATCGGCGTGGCGATGATCGATGCGCTGGAACAGGCGGGCCGGCTCGGGCCTCAATCCGTGCTGATCGAGCCCACCAGCGGCAATACGGGCATCGCCCTGGCCTTTGTCGCGGCGGCCAAGGGCTACCGGCTGATCCTGGTGATGCCGGAGAGCATGTCGATGGAGCGGCGCAAGATGCTGGCGCTGCTGGGCGCCGAGCTGATCCTGACGCCGGCGGAAAAGGGCATGAAGGGCGCGATCGCCATGGCGCAGGAGCTGCTTGACCGGACGCCCGGCGCGATCAGCCCGTCGCAGTTCGACAATCCTGCCAATCCGGCCATCCATCGGGTGACGACGGCCGAGGAGATCTGGAACGACACCGAGGGCCGGGTCGACATCGTCGTCTCGGGCGTCGGCACGGGCGGAACCATCACCGGCGTCGGCCAGGTGCTGAAGGCCCGCAAGCCCTCGGTGCGGATGATCGCGGTGGAGCCGGCGGCCTCGGCGGTGCTGTCAGGCGGAGCGCCCGGCCCGCACAAGATCCAGGGTCTCGGCGCGGGCTTCATCCCGTCGATCGTCGACCGGTCGGTCATCGACGGGGTCGAGCAGGTCTCCAACGAGGATGCCTTCGAGATGGCGCGCAAGGCCGCCCGGGTCGAGGGGATTCCGGGCGGGATCAGCTCGGGGGCCGCGCTGGTCGCCGGGTTCCGCGTGGCGCAGCGGGAAGAGAACGCCGGCCAGACGGTCGTGATCATCCTGCCGGACTTCGCCGAACGCTATCTGTCGACGGCGCTGTTCGAAGGTCTCTAGGGACGCGCGCCACCGTCACAGGCGGTTAACTGTCGAGCCTTAACCTTTCGGCTGACATGTCCGAGCCCGCTCCCACGCCTGAGGAGGTTGCGCCGCAAGGCGGCTTCCGCGCACGCCATGCGCTGTTGAAGCGCCTGGCAGACGTCGTGTCGCTGCCGACCAGCCGGATCAACGCGTTTGAACGGTCGGTGACCGGGGACCTGCTGGTCGAAATGCTGCGCCTGGCCTCGCACGACGACCGCAAGCGGGTGGCGGCCCGGCTGGCGCCGCTGGCCGAGCTGCCCAACGCGCTGGCGCGAATGCTGCTTCGGGACGAGCCGGACATCGCAGGCCTGCTGATCGAGCAATGCGCCTCGCTGTCGGACGCTGATCTGGTCGCCTGCGCGCGTGACGCGGGTCCCGAGCACCGTTTCCTGATGACCAGCCGGCGCGGCCTGTCCGAGGTGGTCACCGAGACCCTGATGAGCTTTGGCGAGACCCAGGTCATCGAGGCGGTGCTGCGAAATTCGACGGCGCGGCTCAGCCAGGTGGCGGTCGAGGGCGTGGTCAGCCTGAGCCGGACCGAGCGCAGCCTGTGCCCGCACGTCCTGAAGCGGCCAGAACTGAGGCCGTCCGGCGCCTATGTGATGTTCTGGTGGTGCGACGCCGAGGACCGCCGCACCATCCTGCAGAGGTTCGCCGTCTCCCGCGAGGTCATGCAGGAGGTCGTCGAGGACGTCTTCGCCATGGCCGCCGAAGAGAACTGGCAGGATCCGGTGTCCCGCAAGGCGCTTCAGTTTATCGAACGCCGACAGAGAAATCGCGCGGCCATAGAAAAGAGCCCGTACAGCGGGCTCGAACAGGCCGTGGAGGCGGCGTCGCGGGACGGCCTGACCCGGGAAGTGGCCACGGAGATCGCTTACCTGGCCGGGATCAAGCCGATCACGGGGGCCAAGATAATGGGCGACGCCGGCGGCGAGCCTCTGGCCATCCTCTGCAAGGCCACCGGATTGACCAAGTCGGATCTGGCCGGCCTGTGGAGATCCATGCGACGTCCGGAGACGGAGGCCGACGGTTCGCCCCACCCGGCATGGGAGCGAGTCCAGATCACCTACGACATGCTGGCCGTCGACCGGGCGCAGACGGTGCTGCGGTACTGGAACTGGTCCCTGTCATCGGCGCTGACGCCGGCCTTGCTGCGGGCGATCCGCGAAGGCGAGGAAGACGGTGTCGATGACTATTCCGCGCCGGAACGGGCGGCGATGCTGGCGCTGGCGGAGAACTTCGGCCGCTGACCTGTGGCCCAAGTAGAAGGCCGTTAGTCTGAAAAGCAGGCTTGATATGCCTAACGAATACGCTATTGCCTGAATCATTCGACGTCTATATTGAGCGCGCGACAGGCTGACGACGAGCGTTCGGCCCGAAACGCCCAGATCACAAAGGTGAGGCCGCGCGTATGGAAGACAATTCGCAACTGCTTGAGATGACCGCCGACATCGTGTCGGCCTATGTCGGCAACAACAACGTCCAGGCCAATGAAGTGCCGGGGCTGATCTCCAGCATCCACGCGGCGCTGTCGCAGGTTTCGAGCGGGGCCGTCGAGCCCGAGCCGGAACCCAAGGAGCCGGCCGTTCCGGTGCGCAAGTCGATCACGCCGGACTACCTGATCTGCCTGGAGGACGGGCGCAAGTTCAAGTCGTTGAAGCGCCACCTGCGCACCAAGTACAACATGAGCCCCGAGGAATATCGGGCCAAGTGGGGTCTGGCGAAGGACTATCCGATGGTCGCGCCGAACTACGCCAAGGCCCGTTCGGACCTGGCGAAGCAGATGGGCCTCGGCCAGGGCGGCCGCAAACCCGCCCGCGCCGCCGGCGGCCGCGCCAAGAAGTAAGCCGGGTCAGACGACCAGCTGGAACGGCCGCTCCGGTGACGGGGCGGCCGTTTGCTTTTGAGATCAGGCCGCCTGGGCCCCGCGCCGCATGCGCCAGAAGCGCAGGGTCCGGAGCGCCGCCTCGCGGGTCAGCTCAGCGTACATGCGGGCGTAGGAATGCGCCTTGGCCATGGCGTCGCCGTCGTCGTTGAGCAGCACGACCGCATAGGTCAGGAACAGGGCGCGATCGAGGTCGGCGGCCTTGCAGACCACGGCGAGGGCGTCGAGTTCGCGCCGCTCGACAATCTGGCGGGCGGTGTGGAAGTCGATGTCGGCGAGCTGGGCCAAGGCGATCAGGAAGGCTGTCCGGCCGCCGGTGCGGTCGCCCGAGCGCAGGAACCGGGCGAGCATCTGGGGGGTGAGCTGACCGGCGGCCCGGAGTTCCTCCACATAGGCCGAACATTCAGCGTAGTCGGCCGGCAGGGCGCCGTCGTCGGTGGCGACCCGGGCACGGCCGGCGGCCAGGGCGCTTTCCAGCAGGGCCGGGTCCATGCTGGCGTTCTGCTCGAGAATCCGGTTCCGCAGCCGCGCCTCGACGACGAAATACATGTCGTTGAGCAAGTCGGGCGGCAGGGTGGCGCGGGACACGGTGGCCTCGTGCAGGGCGGGATTGACCTTGGCGCGCTCGACAGCGGCCTCGGACGCCTTGCGCGACAGGCGGGCGCCGTCGTTGCGCAGGAGAGTCCCCAGGGTTTCGTCGTCGCCACGTTCGACGATGACCTCGGACACTGCCTCGGACACCGAGGGGCGGGCCGACACGGCGCGGAGGTGGTCCTGACCATGACGACGGACCACGCCCAGCAGGTCTTCGTCGGTGAGGACGGGAGAGGCCGCCAGAACGGCTCCGGCGACGGCGGCCTCGTCGTTGGCCAGGCGGCGGATCAGGGTGTGGGGCGCATCGGGCGCGTTGGCGAAACGGGCCGAGAGCTCGGCCCGGACAGCCGTCTCCATGTCGTCCGCCAGCTTGACCAGCACGGCGTCGTAGAGGGTGTCCTCGGCGGCGGTGCGAGGCGACCCGCCGAAGAAGTGATCGGTCAGTTCGCGCAACAGCGTCCGGCGCTTCTCGCTTGAGTCCTCTTCGGCGAGGGCGATCAGGTCCGGTAGGCGCGACAGGGTGGGGGCCTCTGTCACTGGTGATCCCCGTCCGAGGAGGCGGGCGCGGGGCGAACGGAGCCGTTGCGGTCGCGGATCAGGGTCGGGCCCGGTTCCGGTTCGGCCAGGTCCTGCGAGGCGAGCGTGTCGACGCTGCTGACCACGAGCGCATCGACATAGGTCGGCTCAGGCATGGTCAGGGCGTCCGGTTCACGTCCGTTCTGGCGATGCACGGAGTAATAGCGGCCGCCCTGGGGGGGCGGCGCCTCGCCCGATCCTGCCACGCTCATGACCGCTTGGGGCTGAGACGGCGCGTCAGGGCGAGCGGCTTCGGCGCGCGGCGAGGGGGGAGCCGCCTGGGCAGGAGGCGCCCTCTGCGGCTGGGGCGGCGGCGTCTGCTGCAGGCGGAAGATGGGGGCGTCACGGCGCGGCGCCATCGGGTCCGCGGGCGCGCTCGAGACTTCACCGGCCTGCACCGGCGCGGAGTAGACGGCCTCGGCCGGAGCCGGTTGGGCGCGGCCGCCCCGGTCGGGCAGATATTCCGGACCGGGGGTCGGCGGCGGCGCCGCGCGGGGCGGTGGCGAGGCCATGCCCGGGGCCGCTGGCGGGGCAGGCGCGGGCTCCGGCGACGCCGGACGCGGCTGGAGCCAGGCGTTGGCCGGCGTCAGGGTCCGCCGGGCAGGCCCCGGCGCGGGGGTCAGGCGGCTCGGGGCGGGGGGCGGCGACGCGGCAAAACCGCCGTGGGGGATCACGGGATTCGGACGGCGCAGATCGGTGCGCGCAGGCGCGGGCTGATCGGCGTTCCGGGTTGCGGGAGCCTGGGCTTCGCCGCGGCCCTGCCACGACAGATACCGAAGGCCCTGCGCCTGGCCGGCCGTCGGGGCGGCTTGAGCGCAGGCGGCGCCGGCGAGCGCCATGGCGCCCATGGCGGCGAGGGCGGCGGCGGCGAGGGTCGAGGCGCGGCGCAAGGGCAGGCTCCGGGCGCGGGAACTGGAGCGCCACGGTAGCCGTGCGGGGCTTAACCCGTCGCTAACGGGAGAGGGCGGTTCAGGCCAGCCGACGCCGTACGGCGCCTTCCAGCGCTCCGACCGCGCCGTTGAGGGCCAGCCCCATGAACATGAGGCAGGCGAGGGCGGCGAGCATGTCGGCCGTGCGCAGCCGGTTGCCGGCCTCGAGAAGGCGCCAGGCGAGGCCCTGCGTCGCGCCCGACCCGGACACGAACTCGGCCACCACAGCCCCGATGACGGAGAGGCCGGCGGCGACCCTCAGACCCTCAAGGATGAAGGGAAGGGCGGCCGGGAGGCGCAGCCGGACCAGCCGCTGGACCGATGAGGCGCCGTACAGGTCGAAGAGCCGCTCAAGATCCGGGTCCGCGGACTTGAGGCCGGTCAGCACGCCGGAGAACAGCGGGAAGAAGGCGACGGCGGCGGCCAAGGCGACGACGGCGCGGTCGGCGTGGTCGAGGCCCGCCCAGATCAGCACCAGCGGGGCGATGGCGACCACCGGGGTGACCTGCAGGGCGACCGCCAGAGGCCGGACTGCGCGTTCGGTCGTCGGGTTGAGAGACACGGCCAGGGCGAGACCCCCGCCGAGAACGAAGGCGACGACCAGCGCCTGGAACGCCATCCAGAAGGTCGCGGCCGCGGACGAGAGCAGCAGGGGCGCGCGCTCGACGAGCGCCACGCCGACAGCGCTGGGGGGCGGAAGCAGATAGACCGGCAGATGCAGGCCGCGGCAGGCGATCTCCCAGCCGGCGAGCAGGAGCGCGGTCAACAGCAGGGACGGAAGGAGGCGGTTCATCAGCCCTCGGCGTCCTCTGGCGACATGCTGCAGGCGAGCGCTGCGGCCAGCGCTTCGACCGCTGCGCGATACCGGGCGTCGCCGCGCCAGCCCTCCGGCCGGGGCAGCGTCCCGGGCGAGGACAGTTCCGCGATCGCCCGGCCGGTCGTCGCTTCAAGGACGACGGCCCGTTGGGCCAGGTAGACGGCCTCTTCGACGTCGTGGGTGACGAAGACGATGGCAGGGCGCGGGGAGCGCTCGGCCCACAGACGGTGCAGGTCCTCGATGAGCCGTCGGCGGGTCACGCTGTCGAGCGCGGCGAACGGCTCGTCAAGGAGCAGAAGGTCCGGCTCCGTGACGAGGGCCCGCGCCAGCGACACGCGCATCGCCATGCCTCCCGAGAGCTGGCGAGGGCGGGCCGTCTGCCGATCGCCGAGCCCTACCGCAGCGAGCGCCGCGGCGGCGCGGGCGCGGGCTTCAGCGCGCGGAACGCCGGCCAGGTCCAGCGGCAGCGAGACATTGGCCAGGGCGTCGGCCCAGTTCATCAGGGTGGGAGCCTGGAAGACGAAGCTGGTCGTGGTTCCGGGCGTACGGGCGACGGCGCCGGACGCGGGCGTTTGCTCCAGCCCCGCCAAGAGCCGCAACGACGTTGACTTGCCGGCCCCCGACGCGCCGACGAGGGCGATAATCTCTCCCGGCCGAACGATCAGGTCGAGGGGCCCCAGCGGGCTCCGTCCCGGAAATCCCATGATCACGCCGGTCAGACAGGCTGCGTACTCCGGACCGGAGTCCTGAGCGCCTGGGCGCCTAGCCACGGCCGGGCAGGTACTGGGTCGTGAAGGCCTGGCGCCAGTCGAGGCCGGTCGGGTAGACGCCGGCCTGCGAGGTCACCTCGAAGAAATCGCGCCAGCGATCCGGGGTCATCGCCCCGAGGCCGTAGAGGGCCGCGTCCCCGCCGTCGACGATGCCGTTGGCCTTCAGCTTGGCCCGGGCCTGATCGAGGATGTCCTGGGTCATGTCCGGATTGTCGCGGCGGATCAGGGCGTCGGCGGCCTTGCCGTCGCCCTGGATGTAGTCGCGCCAGCCTTCGGCCGAGGCGGCGATGAAGCTGCGCAGGGCGCGGGCGTTGTCGCGGGCGAAGGCGTTCGGGGCCAGCACCATGGTGGCGTAGGAGGGGTAGCCCTCGTCGGCGAGCAGGAAGACCTTGGGCGTGAAGCCGGCCTCCTTCTCGATCGTGTAGGGTTCGCTGGTCAGATAGCCTTGCTGCACCGCGCGCTCGTCGGCGAGGAACGGGGCCAGGTTGAAGGTGTATTTGCGGACCTGATCGTCGGTGAAGCCGTATTTCGACTTCAGCCAGACCCAGAAGGCGTTGATTGATGCGTCGGCCAGCAGGATGGGGCGGCCGCGCAGGTCGGCGATGGAGTTCAGCGACGGATCGGGATGGGCGATCAGGACCTGCGGGTCCTTCTGGAAGAAGGCGGCGACGGCCTTCACCGGCGCGCCCTCGGCGACCAGGTTCATCGGGATGAAGCTGTTCGAGCCCATGCCGAGTTCGACCGCGCCGGAAGCGAGCAGCTGGGGCACGTTGACGGCCGGACCGCCCTGGATGATCTGCACGTTCAGGCCGCGCTTCTCGTAGGCCCCCGAGGCCAGGGCCTGGTAGAAGCCGCCGTGCTCCGCCTGGGCGCGCCAGTCGGTTGCGAAGCGCAGACGAACGCGACCGTCGTCATCGACGGGGGCTTCGGAGCGCTCGCAGCCGGCCAGGGCTGTCGCCGCCGCCAAGGCTCCGGCGCCCGCGATCAGGGCGCGACGCTCGGGCGAAGATGGGCGATTCCCGCGACGGTTCATGGCCTTGGTTTACGGCCGGGCCGGGGGGAAGGGAAGGGGAGCCCGGGGGGCGGCGCTCCGGCCATCCCGACGCGCATCGCGGAAAGGGCTCGCCGGAATTGAGCGAGGGGACGAAGATCACCGCAAGCGGCTTTCCTCGTCCCCTCGCCAAGTCCGGGTTGGACTTGGCCATTGAGGTTCAGAACCCTGGCCTCAGCATCAGCGAGGCGAACCCCGGTGATGGTCGGCTGTATCCTGTCGCGCTCCTGGTCTCCGGCGTTCCACGAGGTCGAGCCCCGCGCCGTCCATCGATCCCGATCCGGTTCCCGCCGGTCGCTTCTGGGGCCGAAGCCTTCGAAGGGTCCGTTGGGCCTTGATCCTGCCCCCCGCTCGTTAAGGTCCGAAAACCCCCCGGTCGCATCAGGTCAGAGAGCCGGGCCGGTCCGCTTTGATCCCCGGGTCTCCCCGGATTTCCGCGCCGCCGTGTCCCTCGGCCTGTTGACGTTCGCGCCGAATCCGTTAGACGGCAAGCGCCCGAATCCGGCCGGCTGTGCGGAACCGCCCCGGCCCCGGTGGACAACCCTGTGCATATCTGTGGGCGGCTGGAATTCGCGATGGCGGATCAGCGGCTTGCGTTGTCCACAGAAAGAGGGTCGTCAGCGCGCCAAAGCTTCGCGTTTCGCCTCAAGCTCCAGCCATTCCTCCTCGGCGGCGGCCAGCAGGGTGCGGGCGCGCTCGGCGTTGGCGGTGGCGCGATCGAAGGCCTTGCGGTCGCGGCTGTACAGGCCGGGGTCGGCGAGGGTCGCCTCGTGACGGGCGATGTCGGCCGGGAGGGTGGCGAGCAGGCCCTCCAGTTCCTTCAGGCGGTGGGTGTCCTTGAAGGACATCTTGGCCGGCTTCTTCGGCGCGGCGGCCGTGACCGAGGCGGGGGCGGGTTGCGCCTCCGCGCGGCGGGCCGCCTCCTTGTCCTGCGGTCGGGGGTTGGCGCCGGGCTGGAGGAAGCCGGGGTTCTGCCGGATGAAGTCGGTCCAGCCGCCGGGGGTCTCGACGATGTCGCCGCGACCATTCATGGCGATGGTCGAGGTGGCGAGACGGTCGACGAAGTCGCGGTCGTGGCTGACCAGGATCAGGGTGCCGTCGTAGGACTCGAGCAACTCCTCGAGCTTGTCGAGGGTGTCCATGTCGAGGTCGTTGGTCGGCTCGTCGAGGACCAGCATGTTGGCGGGCTTGGCTAGGGCGCGGGCGAGGAGCAGGCGATTGCGCTCGCCGCCGGAGAGGGTCGAGATCGGCTGGCGCAGCTGGCCTTCCTGAAACAGGAAGTCCTTGGCGTAGGCGGCGACGTGCTTCGACACGCCACGCACGAGGATGGAGTCGCCGCCCCCGGGGGTAAGGGCGTCCCACAGCGTCATGTCGCTGCGCAGGCCCTCGCGGGACTGGTCGAGATAAACCGGGTCGAGATTGGCGCCGAGGCGGACCGTGCCGGTGTCCGGCTGGAGCTCGCCGAGCAGGATCTTCACCAGGGTGGTCTTGCCGGCGCCGTTGGGGCCGACGATGGCCAGGCGGTCGCCGCGGATGACGCGGGTGGTGAAGGGTTTGATCACCGTGCGGTCGCCGAACGACTTGGTCACGCCCTTCAGATCGGCCACCAGCTTGCCGGAGGCCGCGCCGGAGTCGACGCCGAGGTTGAGTTCGCGGGGCAGGTCGCGGACGCGCTCGGCGCGGTCGGCCCGCATGGCCTGCAAGGCGCGGGCGCGGCCTTCGTTGCGGGTGCGCTGTGCGGTTATGGAGCGGTAGAAGGTGTAGGTCTCGCTCTCGATCCGCTTGGTGAGGCGGCGAAGGGACTCGGCCTCCTCCTCCATCACCTTGGCGGCCCATTCGTCGAAGGCGGCGAAGCCCTTGTTGAGCGTGCGCACGCGGCGGCCTTCCAGCCAGTGGCAGGACTGGGTGACGCGGTTCAGGAAGGCGCGGTCGTGGCTGACCACCAGCACGGCGAAACGGGCGCTGAGCAGTTCGTTCTCGAGCAGTTCGATGGCCAGAATGTCGAGGTGGTTGGTGGGTTCGTCGAGCAGAAGGAGATCCGGCTCCTCGGCGAAGGCCTTGGCCAGGGCGGCGCGGCGGATTTCCCCGCCTGACAGGTTTACGGCCGGTTTGGCGGGGTCGAGGCCGAAGGTGGTCAGCCACGCTTCCGCGGTCCAGGGCTGCGCGTCGCCGGAGACCGCGTAGTCGAGCAGGGTGTCGCCGGTGATGACCGGCTCCTGCGGGACGTATGCGAAGCGGGTGCCGGCCTGCACGGACCGTTCGCCCTCGTCCGGCTCGACCAGGCCCATGACCAGCTTCATCAGGGTCGACTTGCCGGCCCCGTTGCGGCCGACGAGGGCGGCCCGGGTGCGCGGCTCGATGGCGATATCGACTCCGTCGAACAGCGGCCGCGGGCCGTCCTGGAGGCGGACGTCCTTGAGGGCGACGAGCGGGGGTCTTGCCGAGGCTTTGGCGGCCATGGGTGCTTTCGGACGGAAGGCGGAGTATGGGGAGCGCGTGGATGTAGAGCGTACCGACCCGGCGACCAAGCCCTTCTGGCAGACCAAGCGTCTGGAGCAGATGACGCGCGAGGAGTGGGAGAGCCTGTGCGACGGCTGCGGCCTGTGCTGCCTGGTGCGGTTCGAGGACGAGGATACGGGCGAGGTGGTGCCCACCCGGGTGCACTGCAAGCTGTTCGATCCGGTGCGCTGCACCTGTTCCGACTACGCCAACCGGCGCGAGCATGTGCCCGACTGCATCAAGCTGACGCCGTGGAATATCGAGGCGCTGGAGTGGATGCCGAAGTCCTGCGCCTATCGCCGCATCCATGAGGGTCGGTCTCTGGCGGCCTGGCACCCGCTGGTTTCCGGCGATCCGGAGAGCGTGCACGAGGCGGGAGTCTCAGTACGCGGCCAGACGGTGTCGGAGACGGCGCTGAGCGACCCGGAGGATGCGCTGGACTTCGAGGCGCCCGAATGGGCGGCCGAACGGGGCGGAGAGCCGCGCTAGCCAAGGCGACGCTGTGCTTACAATCCGGGAATCTATAGTCGGGTTCGCGGAATAAAGGCGCGTGAGATCAGTCGGATGACGAATTCTCAAGGCGGCGTTCCCGCCCAGGAACGCTGGGGGCGCATAATATTGTCAGGTCGGAGAGGTGGGTGAGCCCTCTCCTTGACTCGCGACATCAGGACCGACCGCCCGGTCGGCGCCATCCCGGAGATCATCATGCTGAATTGGCGGCGGCCCTTCGGGGAGCGGCGGAGCGTTGTCGCGCCCGAGACCAAGGACAGCCGAGTCGGTCCGCTGATCGCCCTGACCAGCGGCGGTCGACCGCGCTGGACGCCGAGAGACTACGCCAGCCTGGCCACCGAGGGGTTCGCCCGCAACGCGGTGGCCTATCGCTGCGTCCGGATGGTCGCCGAGTCGGCGGCGTCGACGCCGCTGGCGGTGTTCGTCGACGGGGTGAGGCGCGACGATCATCCGCTGGCGAGACTGCTGGCGCAGCCGAATCCCGAACAGTCAGGGACGGAGTGGCTGGAGGCCCTCTATGGCGGCCTGCAGACCGCCGGCAACGCCTACGCCGAGGCAGTCGGCGACGAGATCCCCCAGGAGCTGTGGGCGCTCCGCCCCGACCGCGTGAAGGTGGTCCCGGGCCGCGCCGGCTGGCCCGAAGCCTACGAGTACTCAGTGGACGGTCGGTCGCTGAGGATTGGCCGGCAAGCGGATGGCTGGATGCCGGTGATGCAGCTGAAGCTGTTCCATCCGACCGACGATCACTACGGCTTTTCACCGCTGGAGGCGGCTGCGGCGGCGATCGACGTGCACAACGCGTCGAGCGCCTGGAACAAGGCCTTGCTGGACAATGCGGCGCGGCCGAGCGGCGCGCTGGTCTATGGCGCCGCGGACGGCGAACGGCTGACTGTCGAACAGTTCGAAGCGCTGCGTTCGCAGATCGAGGAGAGCCACGCCGGAACGATGAACGCCGGGCGGCCGATGATCCTGGAAGGCGGCCTGGACTGGAAGCCGATGAGCTGGACGCCGGCGGACATGGACTTCATCGCCGGCAAGCACGCCGCGGCGCGGGAGATCGCTCTCGCCTTCGGGGTCGCCCCCCAGTTGCTGGGTATTCCCGGAGACGCGACCTACTCCAACTATCGCGAGGCCAATGCGGCCTTCTGGCGCGGCACGGTGGCGCCTCTGGCGCGGAAGACGGCGGCGGCGCTGACCGGATGGCTGGGCAGCCGCTTCGCGGGAGCGACCATCGTTGCGGACCTGGACGGGGTCCCGGCGCTGCAGCCGGAGCGTGACGCCCTGTGGGCGCGTCTGGAGGCGGCCAGTTTCCTGACCGACGAGGAGCGCCGGCGGATGGCGGGAGTCGGCGCGTGATGGAGATGAGAAGGGTTCCGGTGGCGGTGATTGCGGCGCTGGCGGTGCAGACCGCCGGAGCGCTGGTCTGGGCCGGCGGCGCGGCGGCGAGAATCGCCACCCTGGAGGATCGCGTCGGCGAGCACCGTCAGGTGGCCGAGCGGCTGGCGCGCCTCGAAGAGCAGAGCCAGGCGACGCGCGCCGCCGTCGAACGGATCGAAACGCGGCTGGAGCGCGGTGGATGACGGGAATGCTGATGACGGTCGGGGAGACCGCGCCCGATGCGCTCGCGTCCGGCCTCGGGGTCGAAGGCTATGCATCGCTCTGGGGCGTGGCCGATCTGAACGGCGATGTGGTCGCCCGGGGAGCCTTCGTCGCGAGCCTCGCCGCCAGTGAGGCTCGGGGCGTTCGTATGCTGCGCCAGCACGAGGGCCGCGCCCCGGTGGGCGTCTGGGACGACATCCGTGAAGATGATCGTGGACTGTGGGTGAGAGGCCGGATCATGGACTGGTCGGCCGAGGCGCGGTTCGCCCAGGCGCTGTCGCGCGCGGGCGCGCTGGACGGACTGTCGATCGGATTCCGCAGCCAGAGGGCGCGGCGCGACGGGCGGCTGAGGGTGCTGGTCGAGGTGGACCTCTGGGAGGTTTCGCTGGTGACGTTCCCGATGCTGCCGGGGGCGAGATTTCGACTGACCGCGGGTCGCCCCGCGTGCGGCCGGAGCGGGTCAGGCCCGCACGAGACGCTTTGAGGGGCTGAGCCCCCGATCCCAACCGCACACCGCGGTTCCTGAAAACCGGAGACACCATGAAAGAGACCAAGACGGCCTCGGGCACCCCCGAGGCGCGCGCCGCCATGCATGAGATGATGGCGGCCTTCGAAGCGTTCAAAGGGGCGAACGACGCCCGGCTGGACGAGATCGAGCGCAAGGCCTCGGCCGACACGCTGCTGGAGGAGAAGGTCGCGCGGATCGACCAGGCCGTGAGCAGCGCACAGGCTCGGCTCGACCGCGTGGTGAGCGAGGGACGGCGGCCGGGGATCGGTTCCGGGGCCGGCGACCCCTCCACCGCTGCGCGGCCACCGTCCTACGGTGAGGAGAAGAGCGCGTTCGACGGCTACCTGAAGACCGGCCAGTCCTTCGGCCTGGAACTGAAGGCCGGGCTGTCGACCGCCTCGAACTCGGCCGGCTATGTGGTGCCGGAGCAGACCGAGCGGGCCATCGATCGACGGCTGATGGCGGGGTCGCCGATGCGCGAGATCGCCAGCGTGCGCACGGTGGGCGCGGGCGTGTTCCGCAAACCGGTTTCCACGGCGGGCCTGGCGGCCGGCTGGGTGGCCGAAACGGCGGCGCGACCGGAGACGGATCCTGCCACGCTGGCCCTGCTCGAGTTCCCGTCGGCCGATCTGTACGCCAGTCCGGCCGCCACGCAGAGCCTGCTGGATGACGCGCTGATCGACCTGGACGAATGGCTGGCGTCGGAGGTCGAGGACGCCTTCGCCGCGCAGGAGACGAGCGCCTTTGTGACGGGTGACGGCGTCAACAAGCCCAGGGGTTTCCTGAGCTATGACATCGTCGACGAGGCGGACCATGAGTGGGGCAAGATCGGCTATGTCGCCTCGGGCGCGGCGGGCGCCTTCGCCGCCTCCAGTCCGACCGACCGGCTGATCGACCTGGTCTATGCTCCCAAGGCCCGATACCGCCCCAACGGCCGCTTCGTGATGAACCGCAGGACCGTCTCGGCGGTGCGCAAGTTCAAGGACAGCGACGGCGCCTACATCTGGCAGCCGGCGCAACGGCCGGGGGAGACCGCCAGCCTGCTGGGCTACGCGGTCACCGAGATCGAGACCATGCCGGACGTGGGCGCGGACGCCGCGGCGATCGCCTTCGGGGATTTCCAGCGCGGCTATCTGATCGTCGATCGGGCCGGGGTGCGGGTGCTGCGGGATCCTTATTCCGCCAAGCCGTACGTCCTCTTCTACACGACCAAGCGGGTCGGCGGCGGCGTGCAGAATTTCGACGCCATCAAGGTGATGAAGTTCAGCGCGACCTAGTCGCGCGGGGGCAGGGGCAACAGGCAGCAGGCCACAGGGAAGGGGGCGGGGCGACCTGCCGCCGGCTCACTGGAGCCTGCTGCCGTTCTTTCAAGGGGTTTCCAATGACCGCACCGGTGAGCCTCACCGAGGCGAAGCTGTTCCTGCGCGTCGAGCATGATGCCGAGGATGAGCTGATCCAGACCCTGATCGATGCGGCCCAGGCGAGGGTCGAGGGCGACGTGGGGCTGGCGCTGATATCGGCCTCGCCGGCGCCTTTGCGGCTGGCGATCCTGATGCTGGCCCTGCGCGCGTATGAGCGGGGCGAGACGGAGATGCCGATCCAGCCGGTGGAGGCCTGGGTCGCGCCCTATCGCGTGGTGCGGCTGTGAGGGTCCTGGCGGGTCTGTTCGATGGCCTCGAGAGCCAGACTCCGTACGGGGGGCGGGCCGTGAGCTGGGAGCCCGTCGGTTCGGCCTGGCTCAAGCTCGGCCCGCTGCGGCGACGGGAGAAGAGCGAGCCCGGCGGCGCGCGGGTCGTCGAGACCCTGACCGCTGAAACACGGGCCGATCTCCGCCTGACGCCGGAGCGGGTGCTGAGGTTCGGCGGCGCCGACTGGCGGATCCGGTCATCGGAGACCGTCGGCGGGCAGGCCATCCTGAACCTGGAGCGGACGACATGAGCCACGAACTGGCCCTGCAGAAGGCGCTGATCGCGCATCTGGCAGGCGACGCAGGGGTGCGCGCTCTGCTGGGCGAACCGGCGAGGATATGGGACGCGCCGCCGGCCAAGCCGGGTTGTCCGTACCTGCTGATCGGGCGGTCGGAGAGCCGGCCAGTGCGGGCGGACGGGGGCGGCGTCGAACATGCGTTGACGCTGACGGTGGTGTCCCGGTTCCGCGGCACGGAGGAAGCCAAGGCCGTGCTGGCCGCGCTGCGGCTGAGCCTGACGGACGCCGCCCTGGACGCCGACGGGGTGCGCACGGTCAGCCTGAGGCTGACCTTCGCAGATGTCTATCCGGCCCGCGACGGGCTGAGAACTTTCGCGGTGCTGCGTGTGCGCGCCGTCACCGAGGAGGACTGAAGATGGCGGCGCAACGCGGCAAGGACATCCTGTTGAAGATCGAGAGCGCTCCGGGCGAGTTCACGACCGTGGCCGGCCTGAGGGCCCGGACGCTGTCGCTGAACGCGAGGACTGTCGACGCCACCGATGGGGACAGCGCCGGGCGCTGGCGGGAGTTGCTGGGCGGCGCGGGGGTCAAGTCCGCCGCCGTGGCCGGCCAGGGCATCTTCCGTGACGCGGCCTCGGACGCGCTGATCCGGGAGGCGTTCTTTGACCAGACCGCCCGAACATGGCGGCTGATCGTGCCGGATTTCGGGACGCTCGAGGGGCGGTTCCTGGTGGCGGCGCTGGAATATGCGGGCGAACACGAGGGTGAGGCGACCTTCGCGATCAGCCTGGCCAGCGCGGGCGAGCTGATCTTCGGCGCCGCGTGATGGAAGCCAATGGCGCGAGAGGCGAGATCGTCGCGGTGCTGGCGGGAACCGAGCGGCGCCTGTGCCTGACCCTCGGCGCCCTGGCCGCGATGGAGACGGCCCTCGGTTGCGATGGCCTGGACGCAATCGCCGAGCGGATGCGGTCGCTTTCGGCGCGGGACCTGACGATCGTCCTGGGGGCCCTGCTGAGGGGCGGGGGCGAACGCATCACGGCCGAGGACCTGGCTGTGATGGCGATCGATCCGCGCGAGGCCGCCGAAGCGGTGGCCCGCGCCTTCACGGCCGCCGCGTGAAGACGCCGTGGGGTTCGATGCTGAGGCTCGCGGCCCGGCTGGGCCTTCCGCCCTCCGCCTTCTGGCGCTTGTCGCTCAGGGAATGGCGGATGCTGACCGAGACGCCGCCGGCGCCGGAGCCGCTGCGGCGATGCGAGTTCGAACGAATGGCGGAGGCATGGCCGGATGAGCGACGAGCCTGACACGACGGGCGTGGACTCCCTGCCGCGGCGGGCGGCCGAGGCGGCCGCAGCGCTGGAGGCTCTCAAGGAGCCGGCGGAGAGGGCCGCGGCGTCGATCGAGACCGCATTCGACCGGGCCGGCGCGAGTCTGACGCGGTCGCTGGCGCGGGCCGCCGCCGACGGACAGATCTCGCTGGCGGAGCTGGCGCGGGCCGTGCTCGCCGCCGTCAGCGCTGCGGCGGGCAGCCGGGCCGGCGGTCTGTCGAGCGTCATCGCCCAGGCCGCGGGATCGATCTTCTCGGGCGCCCGAGCAGATGGAGGCTCCGTCTCGGCCGGCGGCGCCTATCTGGTCGGCGAGCGCGGGCCGGAGGTGTTTCGTCCGGCCTCGCCGGGTGTGATCGAGCCGATGGCCGGGGCGGGCGTCACCGTCAATGTCCACGTCGATGGAGGGGCGGAGGCCCTGCTGAGGTCAGAGGCGCAGATCGCCCAGGCGCTGGCCCGGGCGGTGTCTCTGGGCGCGCGGCGGCTCTAGTCCGCCCGCTGGTCCCGCGGAACGATCGAGGAGAATTCTCATGGCCTTTCACGAGGTGCGGCTGCCCGCGCGACTGGCGTTCGGCTCGACCGGCGGCGTGGAGCGGCGCACAGAAATCGTGACCCTCGGCTCGGGGTTCGAGCGGCGTTCCACGCCCTGGGCGCACGGCCGAAGGCGGTACCTGATCGGGGCGAACCTGAGGTCCCTCGACGACATGGCGACGCTGACCGCCTTTTTCGAGGCGCGGCTCGGCCGGCTCTACGGCTTTCGCTTCCGGGACTTCGCCGACTTCAAGTCCTGCCTGCCGGGCGGGACGATCACCCCCGCCGACCAGAGCCTCGGCCTGGGGGACGGAGCCCGGACGACCTTCGAACTGAGCAAGCGGTACGGCGAGGGCGAAGAGGCGGTGACGCGCCGGATCCACAAACCGGTGGAGGGAACCGTGCGGATCGCGGTGGATGCGGTCGAGCTGGAGCCGGAGGCGTTCGACGTCAACACGGCGACCGGAGTCGTCACCCTCGAGGCGGCGCCGACCGCCGACGCCCCGGTCACGGCGGGCTATGAGTTCGACGTCCCCGTCCGGTTCGATACGGACAGGATCGAGGTGACGCTGGAAAGCTTCGCCGCGGGGAGGATGGCCGCCGCGCCTCTGATCGAGGTGAGGGTCTGAGAATGCGCCAGATACCCGCCGAGCTGGCGGACCGCATCGAGAGCGGAGCCGCGACCCTGTGTCATGCCTGGCTGCTGAAGCGCTCCGACGGCGTGGCGGCCGGCTTCACCGATCATGACCGCGATCTCGAGGTCGAGGGCGTGCCCTGCCGGGCCGCCAGCGGCTGGACCGTCGGGGCTGCCGAAAGCGCCGTCGGACTCGCGTCCGGGTCCGCCGCCGTGGCGGGCGTTCTCGACGACAGCGCAATCTCCGAGGCGGATATTGCTGCGGGCCTGTACGACCGCTCACAGGTCGCCCTGTGGAGGATCGACTGGCGACGCCCCGACCTCAAGGTCCGCCTGTGGGTGGCGACCTTGGCGGGCATACGCCGGGACGGCGACGGGTTCGTCGCTGAGCTGGAAGGGCCGATGGCGGCGCTGGAGCGCGTGGTCGGCCGGACCTATGGTCGCGATTGCGATGCGCAGCTGGGTGATGCGCGATGCAAGGTCGATCTCGGAAGCTTCCCAGGCCATGTATGCGACAAGCGCTGGACGACCTGTGTCGGCGCCTTCGCCAACGGAGCCAACTTCCAGGGATTTCCTGATGTTCCCGGCGACGATTTCCTGACCGCTACGCCTGTGCAGGGCGGGCGCAACGACGGGCGGAGCCGGCGATGAGGGCGCGAGCCGTGGCCGCCGCCCGCACCTGGCTGGGGACGCCGTATCGGCATCAGGCCAGCGTTCGGGGCCAGGGCGCCGATTGCCTGGGACTGTTGCGCGGCGTCTGGCGCGACCTGTGCGGAGCCGAGCCCGAACGGTCGCCGCCCTATCGGCCGGACTGGGCCGAGGTCGGTGGGGAGGAAACCCTGCTGCGGGCGGCGCGCCGCTGGTTGAGGGAAATTCCCGTAGAGGCCGCCTGCGCCGGCGATGTGCTGCTGTTCCGCATGGCGCCCGGCTGTCCGGCCAAGCACTGCGCGATCATGAGCGAGGGCGCCCTGTCCGCAGGAGCGGAGCCGCGCATGATCCACGCCTACTGGGGCCGGTCAGTGGTGGAGAGCTGGGTGGGTGCGTGGTGGCGGCGTCGGCTGGTTGCGGCCTTCGCCTGGCCCGTGCGCGGTACTGACCGGGAGATCGGCTGATGGCGCAGGTTGTTCTGGGTGCAATCGGGGGAGCGATCGGGGGCGGCGTCGGGCGGGTTATCGGGGCGACCCTCGGCGGCATGATCGATCAGTCTCTGGTCGCCGGGCTGGAACCGGCGCGCCAGAAGGGGCCGAAGCTGAATGCGCTGGCCGTGCAGGGCGCAGCCGAAGGCGCGCCACTGGCCTGCGTTTTCGGACGCGCCCGCGTCACCGGGCAGGTGATCTGGGCGACGCGGTTCCTGGAAAGCCGCAATACGTCGTCGGGTGGCAAGGGCGGGCCGCGCAGCGTGGAATACGCCTACTCCCTGAGCTTCGCCGTCGCCCTGGGCGAAGGTCCCATCGACGGGATCGGCCGGGTTTGGGCGGACGGGCAGCCGATGGACCTGACCGGGGTGACGATGCGGCTCCATCGCGGGTCGGAGGACCAGACCCCGGATCCGCTGATCGAGGCGGTCGAGACGGAGGCTCCCGCGTATCGCGGCACGGCCTATGTGGTCTTCGAGGATCTGCCGCTCGGGCCCTACGGCAATCGGCCGCCGCAACTGGCCTTCGAAGTGTTTCGCCGCGCGAGCGGGACCGAACCGCGGCTGGAGGATCGTCTGGAGGGTGTTTGCCTGATCCCGGGCGCCGGAGAATTCGTGCTGGCGACCGATGTGGTCATGCGCCGCGAAGGGCTGACGCGGACAACGGCGGAGAACCTTCATGCCGGCGATGGACGCAGTGACTTTGCGGTGTCTCTGGATCAGCTCCAGACGCAACTCCCCAACCTGAAACGCGTCAGCCTGGTGGTCGGGTGGTTCGGTGACGACCTCCGGGCCGGTCATTGCACCCTTCATCCGGGCGTCGAGCGGTCGGACAAGCCGACCGAGCCGATGACCTGGTCGGTGGCGGGTCTGACCCGGGCCGAAGCGCATCAGATCTCGCAAGACGCCGGCGGCCCTGCCTATGGCGGCACGCCGTCCGACGAGAGCGTCAGGCAAGCCGTCGCCGAACTGAAGGCGCGCGGCCTGGAGGTGACGCTGTACCCCTTCCTGTTCATGGACATCCCGCCGGGCAATGGCCTGTCCGATCCCTATGGGGGCGCGGAGCAGTCGCCCTATCCCTGGCGAGGACGAGTCCGGGGGAACGACGGAGCCGGGGCGGCCGCGGACATCGCCGCAGTGTTCGGGGAAGCGGACGGCTGGGGCTTGAGGCGCCTGGCCCGTCACTACGCCGGGCTGGCCGCGGAGACGGAGGCGGACGGGCTGTTGATCGGATCGGAGATGCGCGCCCTCACCTGGACGCGCGGCGCCGACGGCGGATTCCCGGCCGTGGCGGCGTTCCGCTCGCTGGCGGCGGAATGCCGGGCGATCGCCGGACCGGGCGTGAAACTCACCTACGCCGCGGACTGGTCGGAATATTCGGGATGGCGCGACGGCGAGGACGTGGCCTTCCACCTCGATCCTCTATGGGCTGATCCGAATATCGACTACGTCGGCGTCGACTGGTACCCGCCGCTCGGCGACTGGCGAGAAGGCGACGGGGGCCTCGACAGCGCAGCGTTCGCCGGACCCGACGATGTGGCGGGCCTGGCGGCGCAGATCGCCGGCGGCGAGGGTTTCGACTGGTTCTACGCCTCGCCTGCGGACCGCGCGGGGCAGGTGCGCACGCCGATCGAGGATATGGCGCACGGCGAGGACTGGGTCTTTCGCGCCAAGGATCTGAAGAGCTGGTGGTCGCACGCGCACCATGACCGGCCGGCCGGGGTGCGTGCGCCGGAGCCCACCGCCTGGATCCCGGGCATGAAGCCGATCCGGCTGACCGAGTTCGGTTGCGCCGCGGTCGACCGCGGGGCCAATGCCCCGAACCTGTTCCAGGACCCCAAGAGCGCCGAGAGCGGCCTGCCGCCCTTCTCCACCGGCGAGCGGGACGACCGGATGCAGCGACGCGCTCTGGAAGCGCTGCTGGGGCACTTCGCCGCCCCGGCGAACAACCCGGTGTCTCTCGTCTATGGAGCGCCGATGCTGGAGGCGGCGGACGCCTGGTGTTGGGATGCGCGGCCCTGGCCGGCGTTCCCCGCCCGGTCCGACGTCTGGGCCGATGCGACCGCCTGGCGAACCGGCCACTGGCTCAACGGCCGCCTCGGCGGCGACACGCGCGACCTGATCGCACAAATCCTGAGGCGCGGCGGTCTCTCCGAAGCCGATTTCGAGGTCGGCCAGGTCGGCGCGGAGGTGCAGGGCTATGTCATCGATCGGCCGATGCGGACGCGGGACGCGCTCGAGCCCCTGTTGTCGGGCCTGGGCATGGTCGCGGCGGAACGCGGCGGACGCATAGCGGTCTTCGGGGAAGAACCGGCCGGCCTGGCGCTTGCGTTTGAGGCCCTGGCCCTGCCGCCGGAGGGCCGAGGTCTGCGGGCCGACCGGGCGCTTGACGCCCGGCCCGGAGCAGCCCGTGTGCGGTTCATCGACGGCGCCTCCGACTATCAGACCGGCTCGGCCGTCGTCCGGACGGACGGGCAAGGCGGCGGGATCGATCTGGACCTGCCTGCCGTCTGTTCCCATGCTGTGGCCAGGGCCGCGGCGACGCGGGCGTTGGAGGCCGGACGGGAAGACCGGCTGACCGTCGCGCCGGGACCTCTGGAGACGCTTGCCCTCGAGCCCGGCGACACCGTGCTCGTCGACGGCGACAGTCGCGACTGGCGGGTGGTTCGGGTGGACGTCGACGAGACGCCCTCGGCTTTCCTCGAACCTGTCTCGACGGTTTCTGTCGGCGACGACGACGAGACGCCCATCACGGGTGAGCCGACGCCCCGGACGGGCGCGCCGTTCTTTCGGATGATCGATCTTCCGCCGCTGCTGGGCGCGGAGACCGACTGGCGACCGATCGCGGTCGTGGCGGGCGAACCCTGGCGGCCGATGAGAGTGGCGGCCGGTCCCGACGTGATGAGCCTGACCGTGCGGGGCGACGTCGTGGAGCCGGCCACGGTCGCCGTGCTGGTCTCGGCCCTGGCCCCAGGCGTGCGGCACCGCTGGGACGAGGCCAACGTCATCGAGCTCCGGATCGAGGGGCAGGCGCCGGAAAGCCTGTCCCGTCATGCGGTGCTGGCCGGCGGAAACGGCCTCGCCGTCGAGACGGAGCGCGGCTGGGAGATCATTCAGTTCCGGCAGGCCGAACTGGTCGGTGAGGATGTCTGGAGACTGACCGGCCTGTTGCGGGGCGAGCAGGGAAGCGAGGAGGCGACAGTCGCGGGCGCGAACAGCGGTGCGATCGTGGTCTTTCTTGCGTCCGGACCCCGGCGGATGGAGTCGTCCTCCGCTGAACGCGGCCTGTCATTGATGTGGCGGGCGGGGCCGGCGGGCGCCCCCGCCGGCGGTCCGGCCGTCAGCGAGACGATCTTCACACCGACCGGTCGGCACGACCGGCCCTGGAGCCCGGCGCACCTGAGACGTATGCTCCGCGACGACGGCGGCTTCGATCTGACCTGGCTCGCCCGATCGCGGATCGACAGCGACCGCTGGGACGGTGAACCGACCATGTCCGATCCGTCGCGGTATCGGGTGCGGGTGCTCGACAATGGAACCGAGATCCGCGTCTTCGAGGTCGAGGCCGAGATGGCGGACTACTCAGCCGGCCAGGTCGCGAGCGACTTCCCCGGGGGCGTCGCGGAGGCGGAGGTGGCGGTGGCCCAGTGGGGCGACGGCTATGGCTGGGGCGCCGAAGCCCGCATTGGGCTGATCTGAACATGATCCGGATCAGATTTCGGGGGCGCGGCTTTGCGCTCCGGTACGAATGTCCTAACTGACGGATCGGACTTGATCTGGCAGGAGCGGACTCGAACGTGGCGGGCGATCCCTACAAGGAACTGGGCGTTTCGAGGGGCGCGAGCGCGGACGAGATCAAGAAGGCGTTCCGCAAGCTCGCCAAGGAACTCCACCCCGACAAGAACCCGGGCAACCGCGACGCGGACGAGCGCTTTAAGCGCGTGACGGCCGCATTCGACCTGCTGGGCGACAAGGAAAAGCGCGCCAGGTTCGACCGGGGCGAGATCGACGCTGACGGTCGCGAACAGTTCGCCGGATTTGGCGGCGGCTCCAGGGGAGGCCCCGGCGGGCACCCGTTCGGGCAGGGCGGCGCTCAGCGCGGGGGGTTCGAGAACATCGACCTGGACGAACTGTTCGGCGGCATGTTCGGCGGCGGTGCCCGTGGCGGCGGATCGCGCAGCGGCTTCCCGGCGCGCGGAGCAGACGTCAAGGCGACGCTGGAGATCAGCCTCGAGGACTCCATCTCGGGCGCGACCCGGCGGATCCAGTTCTCGGACGGCCGGACCCTGGACGTGACCATTCCCAAGGGAGCGGCGGATGGCCAGACGATCCGGCTGCGCGGGCAGGGGGCGCCCGGCGCGTCGGGCCGGAGCGAAGCCGGCGACGCGTTGATTACGCTGAAGATCTCAGCGCATCCGATCTTTCAGCGCGACGGCGCCGATCTGACCATGGACCTGCCGGTGTCGCTGCCGGACGCGGTGCTCGGCGGCAAGGTCCCGGTGCGCACCCCCGAGGGGACGGTCAGCATGACCATCCCGCCCGGCTCCAACTCCGGCAAGGTGCTGCGCCTGAAGGGCCGAGGCGCGTTCGTGGGCGGCAAGCGGGGCGACCTTCTCGCCAAGTTGATGATTCAGCTGCCCGACACCCCGGACAATGACCTGACGAAACTGGCGCAGGACCTGCGCGACAAGGGCGCCTACCGCCCATGGCGCGACTGATGGCCGGCAAGCCCAACGTCAAGCCGGCCCGGCCATGGTTCTCATCCGGTCCGACCGCGAAGCGCCCGGGCTGGTCCAGCCAGGCCATTCCGCATCAGCTTCTGGGCCGGGGCATCCGCGCGCCAGAGGTGGTGGAGCGGTTCGCCGAGGCGTTGCGGCTGACGCGCGAGCTGTTGCAGCCGCCGGCCGACTGGCGTCTGGTCTATGTTCCGGGCTCCGATACGGGGGCCATGGAGGCGGCCATGTGGTCGATGCTCGGCGAGCGGCCGGTCCAGGTCCTGGCTTTCGAGAATTTCGGTCAGGTCTGGGCCGCCGATCTCCGTGACCACCTGCGGCTCGATCCCGAAATCCTCACCGCGCCCTGGGGCCGGTTCCCGGACGTCTCGAGAGTCGATCCCGCCAAGGATCTGGTGCTGCCCTGGAACGGCACCACCTCCGGCGTGAAGGCCCCCCGCGGCGACTGGATCAGCGCGGACCGGGAAGGGCTGGTCATCTGCGACGCCACATCGGCCGCCTTCGCCATGCCTCTGCCGTGGGACCGGCTGGACGTGGTGACCTTCAGTTTCCAGAAGGCCTTGGGCGGGGAGGCCGGTCTGGGCGTCGCCGCCCTGTCGCCCCGGGCGGTCCAGCGTCTCGACGGCTACACGCCCCCGCGCGCCATTCCCAAGGTTCTCCGTCTGAGAAACGGCGAAGGCTTCGACGCCACGCTGTCGTCGGGCTCGATGATCAACACCTTCTCGGTCTGGACGATCGAGGACTGGATCGACGGCGTCGAATGGGGTCTGTCGATCGGCGGCTTGCCGGCGCTGATCGGCCGCACCGACGCCAATGCGGCGATGCTCGACGCCTGGGTCGGGCGCACAGCCTGGATCGACTATCTGGCGGAGGATCCGGCGATCCGCTCGACGACCTCGGTCTGTCTCAAGTTTGTCGATCCCCGCGTGAGCGCGATGGAGGAGCCGGCGCGGCAGGCGCTGGTGAGGCGGATGAAGGCCCTGGTCGAGGCGGAAGATGCGGCTTTCGATATCGAGAGCCATCGCAACGCGCCGGCGGGGCTGCGCATCTGGTGCGGCTGCACCGTCGACGCGGCCGATATCGAGGCCCTTACGCCCTGGCTCGACTGGGCGTTCGAGACGGCGCTGGCGGATTAATCCAGCCGCCGGGCGACACCGCGCGATTCCCCCGTTATAGGCTGCGCCCGCATTCCGAAAATCCCGGTAGCGGAGAAACATCTTGGCGAACGTCGCGGTGGTCGGCGCCCAGTGGGGCGACGAAGGCAAGGGCAAGATCGTCGACTGGCTGTCGAACCGCGCCGACGTCGTGGTGCGTTTCCAGGGCGGCCACAACGCGGGCCACACCCTGGTCGTCGACGGCAAGGTCTACAAACTGGCCCTGTTGCCCAGCGGCGTGGTGCAGGGCAAGCCCTCGATCATCGGCAACGGCGTGGTCGTCGATCCCTGGCACCTGGTCGGCGAAATCGAGAAGATCGAGGCCCAGGGGATCGCCATCAGCCCCGAGGTGCTGATCGTCGCCGACAACGCCTGCCTGATCCTGCCGATCCACCCTGCGCTGGACGTGGCGCGAGAGGCGGCGGCGAGCGCGCCCGGCGCGCGGATCGGGACGACCGGCCGGGGCATCGGTCCGGCCTATGAGGACAAGGTCGGCCGGCGGGCGATCCGCGTCTGCGACCTCGCCAGCGCGGAAGACCTGAAGGTCAAGATCGATCGCCTGCGGGCGCACCACGACCCCCTGCGGGCGGGCCTCGGTCTCGAGCCGATCGATCCGGAGGCGCTGTTGCGGCAACTGCTGGAGATCGCCCCCAAGATCCTTCCCTACGTCCAGCCGGCCTGGCGGGTGCTCGATCAGGCCCGCCGCGCCGGCAAGCGCGTCCTGTTCGAAGGGGCGCAGGGCGCCTTCCTCGACGTGGACCACGGCACCTATCCGTATGTGACCAGTTCGAACACCGTGGCCGGTCAGGCCGCCGCGGGCGCCGGGATCGGTCCCCGGAGCGTCGGCTACGTGCTCGGCATCGTGAAGGCCTACACGACGCGGGTGGGCGAGGGGCCGTTCGCTTGCGAACTCGACGACGAGGTCGGGGATCATCTGGCGACGGTCGGCCGCGAGGTGGGCGTGAACACCGGGCGGGCGCGGCGCTGCGGCTGGTTCGACGCGGTGCTGGTGCGCCAGTCGGTGGCCATCAACGGCATAGACGGCATCGCCCTGACCAAACTCGATGTCCTCGATGGTCTGAAGACGCTGAAGATTTGCACCGGTTACCGGATCGGCGGCGAGGTGTTCGACTATCTGCCGTCCAGCCTCAAGGACCAGGCCGCGGCCGAGCCGGTGTTCGAGGAACTCGAGGGCTGGAGCGAAAGCACCGCCTCGGCCCGAAGCTTCCGTGACCTCAACGCCAACGCCATCAAATATGTGCGCCGCATTGAAGAGCTGATCGGCGCGCCGGTGGCCCTGTTGTCGACGAGCCCGGAACGGGACGACACCATCCTGATGCACGATCCCTTCCAGGGCTGACCGCCTGGGAAAATCCAGCGTTCAAGGGACCTTAACCGGCTCCCCCTAAGGATGGCGCCCTGTCTGGAGGGATGTGGTCTTGTTTGCTGTCGATCCTCGCGTCCTGGCGAAGCTGGCGCCGGTGTTGAGGCGGGTTCTGATCGTCGATCCGAACCCCCATGCCGCGCGTCTCCTGACCGAGATCATCAAGGGCATGGGCGCGGGCGAGATCATGGTCGAGCCCAGCGAGCCCCGCGCCATGAAGGCGGCGGCGGCCCTGGAGCCCGGCATCATCTTCACCGAACGCAACGGCGACAATCTTGACGGTGAATCGCTGGCGCGGGCGCTGCGCCGGTCGAGCTTCGCGTGCCGCCGCGCCCCGATCATCATGGTCACCGCCGACGCGACCGCCAGCACGATCCTCGGCGCCCGCGACAGCGGCGTGCATGAATTCCTCCGCAAGCCGTTCACCAGCGCGGACCTGCTGAAGCGCGTCGAGAACGTGGCCCTGAAGCCGCGCGACTGGGTCGAGGCGGTCGGCTACGTCGGCCCGGACCGCCGGCGTTTCAACTCGGGCGAATTCACCGGCGACCGCAAGCGCCGGGCCGACAAGCCGGCCAACGGCGCCGCGGCCATGGCGGCGGCGAAGGATCAGGCCATGCGCATCCTGGCCGCCGCCCTCGATCAGTTCGACAACGACCCCATGCAGGCCGTGCGGGCGATCCGGGAACAGGCCGCGACGCTGAAGTCGCTGGCCATGAAGGCGTCGGACTCCAGGCTGGCGGTTGCGGTCGGGGCGCTGGAGGTCACTCTCGCCTCGGGGCCGCCGTGCAAGGCGAACCTCGCCGCGCCGATCGGCTCCCTGCTGGCCATGGCGCCGCCGGAGCCGATGAAGAGAGCCGGCTGATCAGGCGTCGACCAGGTTTCGCTCTTCGGCGGCCGTCCGCATCGCCTTCTGCAGCTTTTCGAACGCCCGCACCTCGATCTGCCGCACGCGTTCGCGCGACACGCCGTACTGGCCGGCCAGCTCTTCGAGGGTGACCGGATCGTCCTTGAGCCGACGCTCGGTCAGGATGTGCTTCTCGCGCTCGGTCAGCTCCTGCATGGCCTCTTCGAGCAGGCCCATGCGGATCGACTTCTCCTCGCTCTCGGCGAGCTGGGTCTCCTGCGAGACGGCGGTGTCGTCGGCCAGCCAGTCCTGCCATTCGCTCTCGCCGTCGGCGCGCAGGGGCGCATTCAGCGAGGCGTCGCCGCCGAGGCGGCGGTTCATGTTGGTGACCTCTTCCTCGGACACGCCCAGCTTGGTGGCGATGGCCGACAGGTGCTCCGGTCGCAGGTCGCCTTCCTCGAAGGCCGAGATCTGGCTCTTGGCCTTGCGCAGGTTGAAGAACAGCTTCTTCTGCGCGGCGGTGGTGCCCATCTTCACGAGCGACCAGCTGCGCAGGATGTACTCCTGGATCGAGGCGCGAATCCACCACATGGCGTAGGTCGCCAGGCGGAAGCCCTTGTCCGGATCGAATTTCTTGACCGCCTGCATCAGGCCGACGTTGCCCTCGGAGATCACCTCGCCGATCGGCAGGCCGTAGCCGCGATAGCCCATGGCGATCTTGGCCACGAGGCGCAGGTGCGAGGTGACGAGCCGGTGCGCGGCTTCCGGGTCCTGGTGCTCGGTCCAGCGCTTGGCGAGCATGAACTCCTCGTCCTTCGCCAGCATCGGAAATTTGCGGATTTCAGTCAGGTATCGCGACAGTCCCTGTTCAGGCGACATCACCGCGAGCGATCTTGCTACAGCCATCTGGTCCCTCCGACCGTGAATACGAGCGGGCTCTGCGGAGACGGCCACCCGATGTGCGCCGACGCCTCGCCCCTCAACCGATGAAATAGGGTCGGGTTTCCGCATTTGTCAGAGGCGGATCGTCACAGAAAAGCGTGACCGTTGCCCCGGCGCCACTGCACCGAACGAGTGGCTGTATACCGCAGAGTGCGTCCTTAATCAAGACTGACTGTACGCTTGGGCTCACAGCGCCTCCAGCGCCCGCTCGAGGTCCGCCATGTCTGCCGGCGGCGGCGTTTCGAAGCGCAGCGCCCCGCCGCTGATCGGGTGCACGAAGCCCAACACCGCCGCATGAAGGGCCTGGCGCGCCAGGCCGGCCCCGGCGATCGCGGCGCGAACGGCCGCTGCGGGGCTTCCGGAGCCATAGGCGGGATCGCCGAGGATCGGCGCCCCCTTCGACGCCAGGTGCACCCGGATCTGGTGGGTCCGGCCGGTATGCAGGGTGCAGGCGACGCGGGCCGCCATCGGCGCTCCGCCCGCCTTGGCCGGGAGACCGAAGACCTTCTGGACGACATAGTCGGTGACGGCGCTCCGGCCGCCGCTCCGAAGCACGGCCATCTTCTTCCGGTCGGACGAGGACCGGCCGATCAGGGTCTCGATCCGACCGGTCATCGGGCTGGGCGCGCCGCGCGTCAGGGCGATGTAGGTGCGCTCGATGTCGTGGGCGGCGAACAGGGCCGACAGTCCGGCATGGGCTCGATCCGACTTGGCGGCGACCATCACGCCCGACGTGTCCTTGTCCAGCCGGTGCACGATACCGGGGCGGGCGACGCCGCCGATCCCCGACAGGGACGCGCCGCAGTGGGCCAGCAGCGCATTGACCAATGTGCCGGTCTCGCAACCCGGCGCCGGATGCGCGGCCATCCCCGCCGGCTTGTCGATCACGATCAGGTCGGCGTCCTCGAACAGCACCGTCAGCGGGATGGCCTCCGGGGCGGGCGTCGCCGAGACGACCGGCGGCAGTGCGATCCGGTACAGCCCCGTCTGCGCCTTGGCCGATCCGATCGAGACGGCCTGACCGTCCCGGCTGACCACGCCTTCGGCCAGCAGCGCCTGCAGCCGGGCCCGCGACAACTCGGGAAAGATTTCCGCCAGCGCCTTGTCGAGCCGGGCGCCGCCCGTCGCCAGTCGGGCCTCCAGCACGGTCGCGTCGTCGTCGTCGATCAGGGGTTCGTCGGACACCGGGCGCTCCGCCGCCGGACCTGGCGGTCACCGATCTAGCACGCCTCGGCTGCGCCGGAGCAAGCGGCCAGCTTGGCTGTTGGCCGGTTTTGAGTCATGGTGAACGCAGTGTCTGGGGGAGACGGGCCAATGAGATTTCTGATCATCGCCGCGGCGGCCGGCGGAGCCGCGCTGGCTCTGGGCAGCTGCGCCACCATGAGCGCCGAGCAGTGCATGGCCGGAGACTGGTCGGGCCAAGGCTACGCCGACGGGATGTCCGGCCTGACCATGAGCCGGCTCGACGACCATGCCCAGGCCTGCGCCGAGCACGGCGTCACGCCCGACGCCGCCGCCTATGCCGCGGGCCGCCGCGAGGGGCTGGTGCGCTACTGCACGCCGGGCAAGGGTTTCGAAGTCGGCCGCACCGGCTCCGGATACGCTGGTGTCTGTCCCTCTGAACTGGAGGCGGAATTCACCTACGGCTATCGCGACGGGCAGATCGTCCATGAGGTCGAACAGGCCTTGGCGAACGCCCGCAGCCGCGTCGACAGCCTTGGCTCCCGGCTGGAGGAGCTCGACGACAAAATCACCGCCAAACAGGCGGAGGCCCGGGCTGACGGCCTGACCGACGAGCAGCGCGAGCAGATCCGCAACCGCATCCAGGAAATTCGTCGGGAACGGGCGGACACCGAACGCGACTGGCGACGGGCCCAGGACGAAATCGACGACGCCGAGCGCGACGTCCGCGACGTCCGCTGGCGGTTCAGGAACCAGTACGGCAGCTGGTGAGCGGCTGCCGGCGGCTGAGCCGCCGGCCCTCGGGCGCTAGGCCGCCTTCTTCTCGAGCTTCTTCTCCCACTGGCCCAGCGAGGCCAGCCCGTTCATGCGGGCGCGGTGGTGGAAGGCCGACTGGCAGGCGACGGCGTTCTCGGCCTTGCCCGACCAGGCCCGCTGCGGCGCCGCCTGCAGCGCGCGGCCGTAGGAGAAGGTCATCTTCCACGGGAAGCCGCCGATGCGGTTCATCTCGTTAAGGTGGGCGGTGGCCTGCTCGTCGGTCTGGCCGCCTGACAGATAGGCGATGCCCGGGACGGCCGACGGAACCGTGGCCTTCAGCGCCGCGATGGTGCGCTCGGCGACCTCATGCACCTTGGCCTGGCGCACGCTGCCCTTGCCCGAGATCACCATGTTCGGCTTGAGGATGATCCCTTCCAGCGCCACGCGCTGCTCGTACAGCTCCTGGAACACCGTCTGCAGCACCCAGCGGGTGACCTCGTCACAGCGGGCGATGTCGTGCGAGCCGTCCATCAGCACCTCGGGCTCGACGATCGGCACGATCTGCTCCTGCTGACAGATGCGGGCGTAGCGGGCCAGGGCGTGGGCGTTGGACTTCACAGCGCCCCACGTCGGGATGCCGTCGGCGATGTCGATGACGCCGCGCCATTTGGCGAACCGCGCGCCGCGCTCGTAGTGAGCGCGCAAGCGCTTGGACAGGCCGTCCAGCCCCTTGGTCACCGTCTCGCCCGGGAAGCCGGCCATCTTGGTCGCGCCCTTGTCAACCTTGATGCCGGGGATCGAACCGGCCGCCTTGATGATGTCGACCAGCGGCGTGCCGTCCTTGGCGTCCTGGTACAGCGTCTCCTCGAACAGGATCACGCCCGAGATGTGCTCGCGCATCGTCTGCTCCGAGCGGAACAGGCACTCGCGGTAATCGCGGCGGTTCTCTTCGGTGTTCTCGACCCCGATGGCGTCGAAGCGCTTCTTGATGGTTCCCGTGGACTCGTCGGCCGCCAGAATGCCCTTGCCGGGCGTGACCATCGCTTCAGCCACCGCGTTGAGCGCCGCCAGATCCATCGAGTCCTCCTGAGCCTTGTGGTTTGGGGTGATCTAACCCCGACAACGGCCAAAGTCACGCATTGTTACAGCGCCAGTGGGCCGCCGTGTGCAAATCTCAGGCCCGCAGCGCCTCGACGCCGGGCAAGGGTTTGCCCTCCATCCATTCCAGGAAGGCGCCGCCCGCCGTCGAGACGAAGGTCATGTCATCCGCCACGCCCGCGTGGTGCAGGGCCGCGACGGTGTCGCCGCCGCCCGCCACGCCGACCAGCGCCCCGGACTTGACCAACTGCGCCGCCGCCTGCGCCGCCTTGACGGTCGCGGCGTCGAACGGCGGAACCTCGAAGACGCCCAGCGGCCCGTTCCAGATCAGGGTTCGCGACAGGGCCATCGCCTTGACCAGCTTCTCGACCGTCAGCGGCCCCGCATCGAGGATCTTCTCGGCGTCGCCGATCTCCTCGCGCGTCAGGACGGTGCGGGTCTCGGTGCCCGGCTTGACCGCCGTCGCCACCACCACGTCGATCGGCAGCAGGATTTCGCAGCCCTTCGCCTCCGCCTCGGCGAGAATCTCCCGGGCGGTGTCGGCCATGTCCTTCTCAGCCAGCGAGCCGCCGATATCGACGCCTTGCGCGAACAGGAAGGTGTTGGCCATGCCGCCGCCGATGGCGAGCCGGTCCAGCTTGCCGACCAGGTTCTTCAGCAGATCCAGCTTGGTCGACACCTTGGCCCCGCCGACAATGCCGATCACCGGCTTCTGCGGATTGCCCAGCGCCGCGTCCAGCGCATCCAGCTCGCGCCGCATCGACTCCCCGGCGTAGGCGGGCAGCAAACGGGCCAGGCCCTCCGTCGAGGCATGCGCCCGGTGCGCCGCCGAGAAGGCGTCGTTGACGTAGAGGTCGCCCAGCTCCGCCAGCTGCGCCGCAAACGCCGGATCGTTCTTCTCCTCGCCGGCGTGGAAGCGGACGTTCTCCAGCAGCACCACCCCGCCCGGCCCGACGTCAGCCAGCACCGCCTTCGCCTCGTCGCCGACGCAGTCCTCGCCGAACCGCACCGGGGCGCCCAGCAGCCGCTCCAGATCGTCGACCACGGGCTTCAGGCTCATCGACGGCACGCGCTGGCCCTTGGGGCGGTCGAAATGCGCCAGCAGCGCCACCTTCGCCCCGGCGTTGCGCAGCTTCTCGATGGTCGGCAGGGCCACCCGCAACCGGGTATCCTCCGTCACCTTCCCGCCCTCCATCGGCACATTGAAGTCCACGCGGACCAAGGCGGTCTTGCCGGCGAGGGGAGGGGCGTCGTCGAGGGTGCGGAAAGTCATAGGAAAGTCACCGAAAGAATGCCGTATCCGAAGTAGACGAAACCGACGGCGAATGGCGTTGCGATCAGGGCGAACGTCAAACGCCGCAGGCTCGGCAGCTGCCTCACCCAGACAGCGAAAAGCCATGTCCAGGCGCCGGTAATGGCGGCGCCAATGATCCCGACGGCCGCAAAGGCGGCCCACAGGGCGGCCACGTGCTGGGGGATACCCGTCGTGACCGCTCCCCAGCCCAAGCTGACCAGGAGGGTTACACTCCACGCAGCGGCGGCGCCGACAGCCAGAGAACTGAAACCAAACAGGGCGGTTATGAGCGCCCTGGCCAACATCAGATGAACTTGCTCATCACCAGAGCCGTATCCGCCATCCGCGTCGCGAAGCCCCATTCATTGTCGTACCAGCTCAGCACGCGGGCCAGCTTGCCGTCGACCACCTGGGTCTGGGGCAGGGCGGCGGTCGACGAGGCGTCGACGTGGTTCAGGTCCATGGACACCACCGGATCGGTCGTGGTGTGCAGCACGCCCTTCATGGGGCCGTCGGCGGCGGCCTGAAGCGCGGTGTTGATCTCGTCGACGGTGACCTCGCGGCCGGCCACGACCTTCAGGTCGACGACCGAGACGTTCGGCGTCGGCACGCGGATCGACGAGCCGTCCAGCTTGCCCTTCAGTTCCGGCAGCACCAGGCCCAGCGCCTTGGCGGCGCCCGTCGAGGTCGGGATCATGCTCAGGCCGGCGGCGCGGGCCCGGTACAGGTCCTTGTGCATCGTATCCAGCGTCGGCTGGTCGCCCGTGTAGGCGTGGATGGTGGTCATGTAGCCGCGTTCGATGCCGAACAGGTCGTTCAGCACCTTGGCGACCGGAGCCAGGGCGTTGGTGGTGCACGAGCCGTTCGAGACGACGATGTCGTCGGCGGTCAGGGTTTCGTGGTTGACCTTGTAGACGATGGTCTTGTCGGCGCCGTCGGCCGGAGCCGAGACCAGCACCCGCTTGGCGCCGGCCTTCAGGTGGGCCGAGGCCTTGTCCTTTGAGGTGAACAGGCCGGTGCACTCGAAGGCGATGTCGACGTTCAGCGCCTTGTGCGGCAGCTCTTCCGGATTGCGGATCGCCGTCACCTTGATCTTGCCCGTGCCGACGTCGATCCAGTCCTCGCCCGAGGTCACCGTGCCGGGGAACCGGCCGTGGACGCTGTCGTAGCGCAGCAGATGGGCGTTGGTCTCGACCGGGCCCAGATCGTTGATCGCCACCACCTCGATGTCCTTGCGGCCATGCTCGACGATCGAGCGCAGGACGAGACGGCCGATGCGGCCGAAACCATTGATGGCGACGCGGACAGTCATGATGCGGGGCTCCTGAAGCGAAATGGCGAGGGTGGCGCTTCAATGGAGCCGGCGGCGCGGCGTTTCAACCCCGCGCCTGTAACAAGACGTGATGAACTGTAACGCTTCGTCGGCCCGGCGTGTCGAACTCAGCCGGGGAAGACGGCGGACGCCAGCGGCAGGTCGAGACGGGCGGTCAGCCCCCCTTCTGCCCTACGCATCAGGATGACGTCGCCGCCGTGTGCGCGCGCCGCCTGCCGCGCCACCGTCAGGCCCAGACCCGCCCCGCCGGTCTCGCGGCTCCGCGACCGTTCGCCGCGATGGAAAGGTTCGAACACCGCCTCCAGTTCGTCGGCGTCGAGACCCGGCCCGTCGTCCTCGATCTCGACCACCGCCCGGCCCTCGACGGCGAAGGCCTTCACCCGCGCCGCGCCCCCATATTTGGCGGCGTTGGCGATCAGGTTGCCGAGCGCCCGGCGCAGCCCCGCCGCATCGCCTTCGACCGGCAGCGCGCCTCCGCCGACGAAGCGGACCGCCGCCCCCGTCTCCGCGAAACCGCCCGCGCAATCGGCCGCCAGCGCCCCCAGGTCCAGCGGCTCGCGCCGCTCCGGCGTCGTCTCGCCGCGCACGAAGGCCATGGCCTGGGCGATCAGCGCATCCATCTCCTCGATGTCCGAGGCCATCCGGTCGCGCACCGCCTCCGGCGCCTGCTCGGCCCGGAAGCGCAGCCGCGTCAGCGGCGTGCGCAGGTCGTGGGCAATGGCGGCGATGGTCTGGGTCCGCTGGCGCATGTGGTTGCGCAGCGAGGCCTGCATGTCGTTGAATGCGTGGATGGCGGTGCGCACCTCGCTCGGCCCGGACGGGACCAAAGGCTCGGCGTCAGGGTCCGCTCCCAGCCGTTCGGCCGCGTCGGCGAAAACGCGGATCGGCCGGGTCAGCCGCCGCGCCAGCCACCACACCAGCGGCGCCAGCAGCAGCATGGAAATGCCCAGCGCCAGCAGCACCCGCTGCTGCCACGGCGACAGCAGCCCGCGCGGGGGCTCCACCGTCGCCCAGCGGCCGTCCGCCTGCCGCACTGAGGCCGAGAAGGGCGCGAACGTCAGCCGTTCGGTCAGGACGGTGAACTCGCGCGTGGTCGAGTTGAGGACGATGGCCCCGTCGTCCCCGCGAGGCGCGAAATGGCGCATGTGCATCTCGGCGCGCAGCCGGGCCTCCTCCGGAGGCAGCGCCGTGATGACGTGGACAGCCTCGCCCGGGGGGGCGCGTCGGCCCTCGGCGTCAGGACGCACGAGCACGAAATTGGTCCGTCCGTTCGTACCGCGAGGCGCGGGCTCCGCACGCCGCGGCCGCCCCCGGTCGACCGACACCCGCACCGTCCCGGGTTCCACGCCCAGCCGCTGCGCCAGTCCGGCCGAGATGGCGAGGGCCATGGGATCGACCCGGTCGACGCTGTCGGGAGACACCGGCCGCTCGGTGATCCGCCGCTTCAGCGCGCGGCCGTCGGATGTGCGGGCCGGCTCGCCCTTCAGCGCATTGGCCGCCGCCTCGATGCTGAAGCCGCTGGGCCGGGGCTCGGGGGCCAGCACGACCACGCCGAAGGCGACGGCCTGCGACATGACCACGGCCAGCGCGGCCAGCGCCGCCACCTGGATCAGGACGGGGAGAGACGAGGGGCGTTTCACGCGCCGCTCCGGCCGGCGCCGTTGTGACGCTCGACCCGGACGTCGAACATGTAGCCCTCGCCCCGCAGGGTCTGGATCATTTCCAGCCCGGAGCCGTCATCGAGTTTCTTCCGCAGTCGGCTGATCTGCACATCCATGGCCCGGTCGAACACGTCGGTCTCGGCCCCGCGGGCCCATTCGAGCAACTGGTCGCGGGTCATGATCCGGCCCGGCCGCTCCGCAAAGGCGCGCAACAGGGCGAACTCGCCCGCCGACAGGGGCGTCAGCTGGCCGTCCGGCCGGGTCAGTTCGCGCCGCATCAGGTCGAGACGCCAGCCGGCGAACACCAGGGACGGCCCATCCGCCTCCGCAGCGTCCCGCGGCCGGCGCAGCACCGCCCGCACCCGCGCCAGCAGCTCGCGAGGATTGCACGGCTTGGCCAGGTAGTCGTCGGCCCCGAGCTCCAGGCCAATGATCCGGTCGGTGTCCTCGCCCATGGCGGACAGCATGACGATGGGCGGGCCCTTGCCGGCGATGCGCCGGCAGACCGACAGTCCGTCCTCGCCCGGCATCATCAGGTCCAGCACGATCAGGTCGGGCGCTCGCGCCGCCATGGCCCGGTCCATCTCCGCCGCTGTCGCGGCGCCCTCGGCGGCATAACCGTGCTGACGCAGGTAGTCGGTCAGCACCTCGCGGATGCCGGGGTCGTCATCAACGACGAGGATGCGCGGAGCGGCTTCGGCTTGCATGGTCTGCATTGTGACGAACCGCGGTCGCGCCGTCATTTCAGCGTTGAAACAATTCCCCGAGACACTGAAATACGGCCGCAAGGCCGCCGTGGTCGAACAGCGGCATCTCCAACGGGAGCCGACCGCTCATGCTGACCCTCATCGCCCTTTCCGCCGCTCTCATGCAGGAGCCGCCGGCTCCGCCTGCGCCGCCCGAGGTCCGCACGCGGGTCATGGTCATGGGCGGCCCGGACGGTCACGCCTCGCTCGACAAGGACGGCGACGGCCAGGTTTCGCGCGAAGAGTTCGCCGCGCCGATGAACGACCATTTCGCCCGCATGGACGCCGACGGAGACGGTCGCCTGTCGACCGGGGAACTGTCTGCCCTGCATGGCCCGCAAGGGGAAGGGAACGTCATGGTCCTCCGCGGCGGTCCGGACGGCGAGCGGGGCGTCCACCACTTCGAACTGCGCCGCGGCGAAGGCGGCTCTGGCGAGGAGCGCCAGATCGTCATCCACGGTCCGGCCGGGCATCGCATGCCGATGATGATCCACGGCCCCGGTCACGAGGGGCCGGGTGACTCCCGCGTCGAAATCCGCACCATCGGCGGTCCCGGCCACCACGCCGACATGGACAAGGACGGCGACGGCCGGATCAGCGAAGTCGAATTCACCAATCCCCTGCGCGAGGCCTTCGCCCGCATCGACGCCGACCATTCCGGCTTCATCGAGGAAGGCGAGCACGGCGGCGACGGCGATGTACGGGTCTTCACCCATCGCATCGAGACGCGCGACGAAGATTGATTGGGGCCAGCGCTTTCGTGATTTGAAGAACGGAGGTTCGCCGCCCTAACGTGGCCCCGATGAATTTCCGCCGCCTCCTTCTCCGACTGACATGGTCAGCCGCGATGAGCCTTGCGCTCGTCGCGGCGCCCGCCGTGGCGCGCGATCCCTCGGTCGCGCCGGCGGCGGCGGCGACCGATGCGCCTGCCCGGCCTTCGCGCGAGCGGGCGCGGATGAACCAGCGCGTCTTCGATCGGGTCTGGACCGAGGTTCGCAGCCAGTACTACGACCCCGGCCTCCACGGCGTCGACTGGAACGCCGCCCGGCGCACCTACCGTCCGCGGGCCCTCGCCGCGCCCGACGACCGCGCCCTGTACCGGGCGCTGGGCGAGATGCTGGCCTTGCTGGACGACGATCACGCCGGCGCCTCGGCCCCGGCGGTCACGCGCCGTCTCGATACCGTGCGCCAGCCTCGCCCCGCGATCGGAATCAGCCTGCGGCCTGATCCCGGCAAACCTGGCCACTATGTCGTCGAAGCGGTCCGCGAAGGCTCGCCCGCCGAAGCGGCCGGCGTCACGGCCGGCTGGCGGCTGGACACCACCGGGCCCGGCGTCTGGTTCCCCGAGCGCGACGTCGTCGATGGACAGACGGTCACCCTGGCCTTCGCCGGCCCGGATGGCGCCCGCCACACTGTCACGGTCACGCCGCGGGTCATGCAGCCCCGACCGCCGTTCCGGGTCGACCTGTCCCATCCGGGCGTGGCGGTCCTGCGTATCGAGGCTTTCGACCCCGGCCTCGGCGACTGGATGGGTCGGCAACTCGCCAGCCTGCCAGCGGACACGGACATTGTCCTGGACCTGCGCGGCAACCCCGGCGGACGGCTGCTCGAGGCCGACGCGGTGCTGAGCTGTTTCCTGCCGCGCGATCTCGCCTGGGCCACCCGCACCACCCGGACCGGCCGGGCTATCGTGCTGAAGACTGCGGGCGGTTGTGGCGACCTCGAGGCCCCCGCGGCCAATGACGTCGCCGTCCTGGTGGACGCCAACAGCCGCAGCGCCGCCGAACTGACCCCCGCCGCCCTGCAGGAGGCCCGGCGCGCCGTCGTCGTCGGCGAACAGACCGCCGGCGCCGTGCTGATCTCGCAGGACACCCGCCTGCCCGACGGCGGCCGCCTCAGCCTCAGCCGCTCGGACTTCGTCACCGCAGGCGGCGTCCGGCTGGAGAAGCGCGGCGTCACGCCCGACCTGACCGCGCCCGTGGCGGGAGACGCCGCCGCCGGCCAGGATCCCGCGCTGGATCTGGCCATCGCCGCGCTGGCCGGCGTGGGCGCCCAGCAGGTCCGGGCCCCGACTGCGGCCCCGCTCTAGCCGGCGACGGGCCTGACCTTGGCCGCCGCCTCGCGCGCCCGCTCGCGGGCCTGCTCGACCGTGTCGCCGCGCGCCGTGGCCACCCCCATCCGCCGCCGCTCATAGCTTTCCGGCTTGCCGAACAGCCGCAGGTCGGCGGTCGGGACCGACAGGGCCTCAGCCACGCCCTCGAAGGCGATCCCGACTGCGTCCATGCCGCCGTAGATCACCGCGCTGGCCCCGACGTCGCGCTGGCTGACGTCCACCGGCAGGCCGAGGATGGCCCGCGCGTGCAGGGCGAACTCGCTCATGGTCTGCGTCGCCAGCGTCACCAGCCCGGTGTCGTGCGGCCGCGGCGACACCTCCGAGAACCACACCTGGTCGCCCTTCACGAACAGCTCGACCCCGAACACGCCCAGCCCGCCCAGCGCGTCCGTGACCTTCCGCGCGATCTCCTGCGCCGCCGCCAGCGCGGCCGGCGTCATCGCCTGCGGCTGCCAGCTCTCGACATAGTCGCCGCGCTCCTGCCGATGCCCGATCGGGGCGCAGAAGTCGGTCCGGACCGCGCCGTCCCGCATGGAGCGTACGGTCAGCAGGGTGATCTCGTAGTCGAACTCGATCCGGCCCTCGACGATCACCGTCGCCGTCTCGACCCGCCCGCCCGACTGCGCATAGGCCCAGGCGTTCGGCGCATCCTCGATGGCCTCGATCATCGACTGGCCCTTGCCCGAGGACGACATCACCGGCTTGACGAAGACCGGCAGGCCGATCCGGTGCGCCGCCTCCGCCAACCCGGCGGCGCTGCCGACAAAGGCGTAGGGCGAGGTCGGCAGGCCCAGCTCCTCCGCCGCCAGCCGCCGGATGCCCTCGCGGTTCATCGTCAGATGCACCGCCCGCGCCGTCGGGATGACCACGGCGTGGCCCGCCGCCTCGATCTCGACCAGCACCTCGGTGGCGATGGCCTCGATCTCCGGCACAATGATGTGCGGCGCCTCGGCGGCGATGAGCCCGACCAGGACGTGCGGATCGGTCATCGGGATGACGTGGCTGCGGTGCGCCACCTGCATGGCCGGGGCGTTGGGATAGCGGTCGACCGCGATCACCTCCGCCCCCAGCCGCTGCAGCTCGATGGCCACCTCCTTGCCCAGTTCGCCGGCGCCGAGGAGCATGACCCGGGTGGCGTTGGCGGTCAGCGGCGTACCGATGCGCATGGTCAGTCTCCGGTCCGGGAGGGTTCGATCAGGTCCCAGGCGTTGCCGTACAGATCCTCGAACACCGCCACCTTGCCATAGGTCTCATGCCTCGGCGCCTCGCGGAAGCGGACTCCGGCCTCCGTCCAGACGGCGTAATCCCGCAACAGGTCTTCGGTCTCCAGGAACAGCCACACCCGGCCGCCGGCCTGATCGCCCACCCGCGCCCGCTGTTCGTCCGTGACCGCCCGCGCCAGCAGCAGCGAGGTCTCGCCTCCCTTCGGCGTCACCCGGACCCAGCGCTTGCCGCCGCCCATGTCGGCATCCTCGCTGAGTTCGAAACCCAGCGTGCCGACGTAGTAGGCAATCGCCTCGTCATAGTCCCGGACGAGCAGGCTGACCGCTCCGAGACGGGCCATCCCTAGAGCCGGGCCTTCACCGCCGCCACGACCGCCTCGGCCGTGATCCCGAACTTCTCGTACAGCACCTCGGCCGGAGCGCTGGCCCCGAAGCCGGTCATGCCGACGAAGCCGCCGTCCTCGCCGATGAACCGTTCCCAGCCCTGCTGGATGGCGGCCTCGACGGCGACGCGCACCGTGCCCCGGCCCAGCACCGAGGCCTGATAGGCGGCGTCCTGCTGGAAGAACAGGTCGAAACAGGGGACCGAGACCACCCGCGTCGGCGTGCCTTCGGCCTCCAGCGTCTCCGCCGCCGCCAACGCCAGCGGAACCTCCGTACCGGTGGCGAACAGGGTCGCCTTCGCCTCGCCGTTCGCCGCCTTCAACTCATAGGCGCCGCGCGCCGACAGGTTCTCCGACGCCGCCACGGTGCGCACCGCCGCCGTCTTCTGCCGCGACAGGGCCAGCGCCGACGGGGCGGTCCTGTGCTCCAGCGCCAGCTTCCAGCACTCCATGGCCTCGACCGTGTCCGCCGGACGGAAGACCAGCAGATTGGGAATGGCCCGCAGCGCCGCCAGATGCTCGACCGGCTGGTGGGTCGGCCCGTCTTCGCCCAGGCCGATGCTGTCGTGAGTCAGCACATGGATGACCCGGATGCCCATCAGGGCCGCCAGCCGGATCGACGGCCGGCTGTAGTCCGAGAACACCATGAAGGTGCCGCCGTAGGGGATCACCCCGCCGTGCAGGGCCATGCCGTTCATCGCCGCGGCCATGCCGTGCTCGCGGATGCCCCAGTTGACGTAGCGCCCTTCATAGGTCGGCGCGTCGAGGATCGGCGTGCCCTTGACGAAGGTGTTGTTCGATCCGGTCAGGTCGGCCGAGCCGCCGATCAGCTCCGGCACGGCGGCGAACAGCTCGTCCAGCGCCGCGCCCGACGACTGGCGCGTGGCCTGGGCCGGCCGGGCCTCGACCAGTTCCGCGATCTTCGCATCCAACGCCGCGAAGGCGCCCTCGGGCAGGTCGCCCTTCATGGCGCGGGTGAAGTCCGCCGCCTGCGGCGAGGCCGCCAACCGGGCCTCCCAGGCCTTGCGCGCCTTGGCGCCCCGACGGCCGACCTTGCGCCAGGCCTTTTCGACGGCCTCGGGCAGTTCGAAGGGGTCGTGCGTCCATGACAGGCCCAGCCGCGTCGCCGCCACCTCGGCCGCGCCCAGCGCCGCGCCGTGCGTCTTGTGACTGCCTTCCATGGTCGCCGCGCCACGCCCGATCTTGGTCCGGCAGGCGATCAGGGTCGGCTTATCCTGACGCACGGCCCACTTCAGCGCCGCGCGGATCTGGTGCTCGTTGTGGCCGTCGATGGCCTTCACCGCCCAGCCGGCCGACTTGAAGCGCGCCTTCTGGTCCGTGGCGTCCGACAGGCCGACCTTGCCGTCGATGGTGATCTCGTTGTCGTCCCACAACACCGTCAGCTTGTTCAGCCGATAGCGACCAGCCAGCGTGATCGCCTCCTGCGACACGCCCTCCATCAGGCAGCCGTCGCCGGCGATGACCCAGGTCCGGTGATCGACCAGATCGTCGCCGAACCGCGCCGCCAGATGACGCTCCGCCATGGCGAAGCCGACCGAATTGGCCAGACCTTGGCCCAACGGCCCGGTCGTCGTCTCGACGCCCGGCATATGGCCGAACTCCGGGTGGCCGGCCGTCTTCGAGCCCCACTGGCGGAAGTTGGACAGCTCCTCCTTGGTCGCCGCCTTGTACCCCGTCAGGTGGAGCAGGGCGTAGATCAGCATCGAGCCGTGGCCCGCCGACAGGATGAATCGATCGCGGTCGGCCCAGTCCGGGCGGCTGGCGTCGAACTTGAGAAACTTCGAGAACAGCACCGTCGCCACGTCGGCCATGCCCATCGGCATGCCCGGGTGGCCGCTCTTCGCCTTTTCGACTCCGTCCATGGCCAGGACGCGAATGGCGTCCGCCATCTGCTTCGGCGTGGCTTTTTCGGATACGGTTGTGGCGTCGGTCACGGGGGGACCTTTCGTCGGGAGGCGGAAAAAGGGAGGCGCGCCGCTTTACCCCGACGCGCCAGCGGGTTCTATACGGATTCTGGAGGAAGTGACCTGCATGGACGCTGCATCGGCCGCCAAGGACCGGGTTGATCGCGCTCTGGCGCTGCTCGAACGCCGCCTGCTCGACCTGAAGAGCCGCGCCGCCGGGGCCGGCCGCGCCCCGGACGACGACCTGTTTGCGCCCCAGCCGTCCAGCGAGACCGACCGCATCCGCATTCACGAGCTCGAATCCGCCGGCCGCGACGCCGCCGAGGTCCTCGCCCGCGCCGCCGACGCCATCCGCGACAGCCTCGCCGAACAGGAGGCCCGCTGATGGCGACGGTCACCGTCGAGATCAACGGCCGGCCCTACGCCGTCGGATGCGCGGACGGGCAGGAAGAGCGCGTGCGCATTCTGGCCAAACAGTTCGACGGCCACGTCCGCCAGGTGGCGGGCGAGGTCGGCCATGTCGGCGACATCCGGCTGTTCCTGATGGCCGGGCTGTTGCTGGCCGACGAACTGCACGAGGCGCGCCTGGCCGTCGCCGAGCCGGGCTCGGCGGCCGCGGCGGCTCCCGCCCCGGCCTCGGACGGCGTCGCCGAGGCGCTGAACGCGGTCGCCGCCCGTATCGAGAAGATCGCCCAGGGATTGTAGGCCGCCGGCCGCCCCAAGCCTGTCGGATTTGTCATTTGCCGCGATGTATTAGCGCTTATACATCTCGCCCATGCCTCACTCGCTGCGCACCCATGGCGTTCTCCTCCGCCGCCTGATCGACCATCTGGACGGGGCGGTGGAGCAGAGCTACGCCCTGGCCGGCCTCGACTATCGCCCTCGATTTACGCCGATCCTGCGCGCCCTGCTCAACAGCGGACCGGCGACGCTGCGAGCCCTTTCAGACCGCACCGGCGTCACCCATTCCGCTATCAGTCAGACGGTGGCCCAGATGGGCAAGAGAGGCTGGATTTCGGTCCAGACGGGCAGGGATGGCCGTGAGCGGATCGTCGGCCTGACCCCTTTCGCCATGCAACGCCTGCCCGCCCTGGAACGCTGCTGGGCCGCCACTGAGGCGGCGTCGGCAAGCCTCGACGACGACATCGGCCAACCCCTCGCCGAGGTGCTGGGCCGGGCCCTTGAGGCGCTCGACCGCCGTCCGTTCGCCGACCGCCTCGCGGCGGCTGCCCATAACCCCGGAGACAACCCATGAGCCGAACCCGCCTCCTCCTGTCCGTCTGCGTCCTCGCCTGCCTGGCCGGGTCTCCGGCCCTGGCCCAGCGGGCCGCCCCCGAGGCGGTCGCCCGCATCGAGGCGGCCCCCGCACTGACGGCGGTGCACCGCGCCGCCGCCGTGGCCGCGATCGTCGAGGCCGTCGAGGCGCGCTATGTCTTTCCGGACCGCGTCCCGGCGATCCGCGACCGCCTGAATGAAGGGCTGGCCGGCGGACGCTACGACACCGTGGACATGGGGGTCTTCGCCCAGCGGGTGACGGCCGACCTGCGGGAGTCCAGCGGCGACGGGCACATGTATCTGAACCACGCGCCCGCCCAGTACGCCGCAGCCGCGGGCTCGGACGCCGAGACGGAGGACAATCCGGCGCTTCAGGCCATCTGGGCCGCCGCCGCCCGGCGCAGCAACCACGGCCTCGGCGAGATGCGCATCCTGCCGGGCAACGTGCGGTATCTGCGCATCAGCCAGTTCCACTGGGTTCAGGACCGCAGCGGCCAAGCCTATGACGACGCCATGCGCTTCCTGCGCGACGGCGACGCCCTGATCATCGATCTGCGCGGCAACGGGGGCGGGGACCACGCCGCGGTGCGCTACCTCCTGAGCCACTTCATGAAGCCGGACCAGCTGGACATGACCTTCCTCGAGGCGGGCGAGGAGCCGGTGCAGTCGCGAACCCTCGACCACCTTCCCGCGGGCCGCCTGACCGGCAAGCCCCTCTATGTGCTGACCAGCCGTCAGGTTGGCTCCGCGGCCGAGGCCTTCGCCTACAGCGTGCAGAAGTTCGAGCTCGGAACCCTGGTCGGCGGAACCACGGGAGGGGCGGCCAACAACAACACCTTCGTTCCGGTCGCCCCCGGATTCATGCTCAGCGTCTCCTACGGCCGTCCTGTCCACCCGATCACAGGCTCCAATTGGGAGGGGACGGGCGTCGAACCCGACGTGGCGGTCGATGCCACCACGGCGCTTGAGACGGCGACCGCCCTCGCCCTCGAAACCCTGCTCGCCCGCCTTGAGGCCGATCCGGTCGATCGGGCCGGCTGGGAATGGGCCCAGGTCGCCGCGGCGGCGCGGGCGCGGCCGGTGAGCATGGCCGCGGAGCGGTTGCAGGCCTTGGCCGGAAGTTACGGCGGGCGGACCATGGTCTTCGAGGAGGGCGGCCTCGTCTGGCGGCGCGCCAACGGCCCGGCTGCGCGCCTCATTCCCCTGACGGACGACGGCCTGTTCATGGTCGAGGGCTCCGAGGACCGCGTTCGCCTGCGCCTGACCGGGGATGCGCTCGAAATGCAGCGCATGGACGATCCGTCCCCGGCGCGTTTCCCGAGGGACTGAGCCGCGGCCATTGTTCTGCCCCCGGGGAGCGACTATCTTGCTCCCCGGCGGGTCCTGCTGCGGCCCTCGTCGAAGGCAACATTTCCTCGCGACCTTAATTCACTCGAAGGGAGCTGTCCCTGATCAGGCCCGTGGGCCTGGGCACACGGCGCCCACCTGGCTACCCAGGTCGAGAGGATTTAAACGCCCTTCACGGTTCTTGCGGCGCCGCCACCCTATCCTTCTTTGTGCGCTACCGCTCGCCGCGCGGCGGCTCGCTGCTTGAGCGCACCGTATCCTCCCCGTCGCAAAGCGAAGGATGGGGGAGGGGTGAAGCGGCGCCCTCGCTGGCCGCCCTCCGATGCGCTACCTCTTCCTCCATGACGGACAAGCACGAACTCCGGGCAGCCATGCGCGCCACGCGCAAGCGTCTGTCCGGGCTGGATTCGGAGGCCTCCCTCCGCGCCGCCGAGCACGCCGACGACCTGCCTCCCGGCGAGGTGGTCGCGGTCTATCGCGCCATCGGCTCCGAGATCGACGCCGACGCCCTGTCCCTGGCCCTTGCCCGTCAAGGCCGTCGGCTCTGCCTGCCGGTGGTGATCGAGCGCGACGCTCCGATGATCTTCCGCCGCTGGTCGCCGGGCGAGCCGCTGGAACTCGACGTCGCCGGCGTGCCCGCGCCCCTGCCGCTGGCCGAGGCGGTCACGCCCGATCTGATCGTCACTCCGCTTCTGGCCTTCGACGCGGCCGGCGGACGGCTCGGGCAGGGGGGCGGCTATTACGACAGGACCTTCGCCGCCATGCCCGAGGCGACCCGCGTCGGCTTCGCCTATGCCGGGCAAGAGCTCGAAAATCTGCCGGTTGAGGTGCACGACATCCGGCTGCATGGCGTTCTGACCGAGAGGGGCTATAGAGCCCTCGCATGAGGCGGATCGTATGAGACTGGCGTTTTTCGGCGACGTGGTGGGCAAGTCCGGCCGCGACGGCCTCAGCGATCACCTGCCTGCCCTGAAGCGCGACCTCAAGCTCGACTTCGTGGTGGTCAACGCCGAGAACGCCGCCGGCGGGTTCGGCATTACGGAGAACACCGCCCGCGAGCTGTTCATGGCCGGCGCCGACTGCCTGACCCTCGGCAACCACAGCTGGGACCAGCGAGAGGCCCTGACCTATATCGTGCGCGAGCCGCGCCTGATCCGCCCGCTCAACTATCCCCGGCTGATGGACGCCCCCGGCGCCGGGGCGAATCTGTTCGAGACGCATTCCGGCAAGACCGTGCTGGTCATGAACGTGCTTGGCCGCGTCCACATGGACGCCGTCGACGACCCCTTCGGCGCCGTTGAGAAGGAACTGGCCGCCTGTCCCCTGGGTATGGCCGCCGACGCCGTGATCGTCGACATCCACTGCGAGGCTACCTCCGAGAAGATGGCCATGGGTCATTTCTGCGACGGCCGCGCCAGCCTGGTGGTCGGCACCCACACCCACGTGCCCACGGCCGACTGCCAGATCCTGACCGGCGGCACCGCTTACCAGACCGACGCCGGCGCCTGTGCTGACTACGACTCCGTCATCGGCAACGAGAAGGAAGAGCCCCTGCGGCGCTTCACCACCCGCCTGTCCGGCGGCCGCTACACGCCGGCCCACGGCCCCGCCACCGTCTGCGGGGTCTATGTCGAGACCGACGACCGCACCGGCCTCGCCCTGCGGGTCGAGCCGATCAGGGTCGGGGGGCGTCTGAGCCAGTCGGTGCCTGCCGTGACCTGAGCCGGCGGGCGCCTGGTCTCAGTCCGGCGCCGTCCAGGCCTGCAGTTCGGCGACCTGTTTCGACCGTACGTCGATCTCCGCCTGCGCCAGATGCCGGATTTCCGGGTTCTGGGAGCGGGCCAGCGTGTCGACGGCGAGGGCCATGGCGGCGCGATGCTGCTCGATCATCCCGGCCACGAAGGCGGCGTCGGCCTGCTCGCTCGCGGGTCTCGCATCCGGGGCGGCGGGGCCGCTGACCGCACCGTCCTTCACCAGCGCCGCCTGCCGTTCGGCCGAGGCGTCGCGTAGCGCCTGTTCGACCGGATCGCCGCCGCCCTTGCAGGCCGGGAGGCCCAGCGCGAGGGCGCACAGGACGACCGCAGTGAGGCGCATCAGGCCTTCCCTTCGATCCAGTGAGGCAGCCAGCTCTCGTGCATCTCGCGCAGGTGGTCGAGGGGCAGGCGGAACAGGTCGCCTTCCGGCCCGCCCGAGGCGAAGTCCCGCCCCTTGGCCCGGCCCACGACGCTGGCGTGGACGCCCGCCACCTGCGCGGCCGCGACGACGTCCGTCGCCTCGGGCACGGCGACCAGATAACGCGCCTGGTCCTCGCCGAAGAGCAGGATATGGGCGTGCGTCGCCGAGCTGGCGTCCAGCTCCACCCCGACGTCGGAGGCCAGCGCCAGATCCGCCGCCGCGCCGATCAGGCCGCCGTCGGACAGGTCGTGCACGACGGTCAGCTCGCCGGCCTCGATCAACCCGCGCACGAAGTCGCCGGTCTTTCGCTCCAGCACCAGGTCGACCGGCGGCGGCGCGCCCTCTTCGCGGCCCAGAACCTCGCGCAGGTAGATCGAGGAGCCCAGTTCGCCGACCGTCTCGCCGACCAGCACCAGCACGTCGCCCTCGGTCATGCCGCCGAAGCCGGTGACCACGTCGTAGTTGGGCAGCAGGCCGACGGCCCCGACGGTCGGAGTCGGGGGAATGGCCGCGCCATTGGTCTCGTTGTAGAGGCTGACGTTGCCGCTCACGACCGGAAAGTCCAACACCCGGCAGGCCTCGGCCATGCCGTCGATGGCGCGGACGATCTGGCCCATGATCTCGGGCCGCTGCGGGTTGCCGAAATTGAGGTTGTCGGTGATGGCGATGGGGCGGCTGCCCACGGCGGTCAGGTTGCGCCACGCCTCCGCCACCGCCTGTTTGCCGCCCTCGTAGGGATCGGCCTGGACGTAGCGCGGCGTCACGTCCGAGGTCATGGCCAGACCCTTGTCCGTGCCGTGCACCCGCACCACCCCGGCGTCGGCGCCGGTGGCGGAGTCCTGCAGGGTGTCGGCCATGACGTGGCGGTCGTACTGCTCCCAGATCCAGCGCTTCGAGGCCATGTCGGGGCAGCACAGCACCTTGATCACCGCGTCGACCCAGCTGTCCGGCGCGGGCACCTCCTTCGGATCGAGGCGCGGCTGCAGCGCGGGTTGCACCCACGGCCGGTCGTACAGGGGCGCGTCGTCGAACAGCGGCGCGAGCGGCACGTCGCACACCGTTTCGCCGCGATGCTTCAGCACCAGCCGGCCGGTGTCGGTGGTCATGCCGATGACCGCCGCGTCCAGTCCCCATTTCTTGAAGATGCGGTAGCCGTCTTCCTCGCGGCCCGGTTTCAGCACCGCCAGCATCCGCTCCTGGCTCTCCGACAGCATCATCTCATAGGCGGTCATGCCCTCCTCGCGCTGGGGCACGGCGTCCATGTTCAGCTCGATGCCGACCTCGCCCTTGCCGGCCATCTCGACCGACGAGGAGGTCAGGCCCGCCGCGCCCATGTCCTGGATCGCCGCCACGGCGCCCGAGGCCATCAGCTCCAGCGTCGCCTCGATCAGCAGCTTCTCGGCGAAGGGATCGCCGACCTGCACCGTCGGCCGCTTCTCATCCGAATCCTCGTCGAACTCGGCCGAGGCCATGGTGGCGCCGTGGATGCCGTCGCGACCGGTCTTCGACCCGAAATAGACCACCGACAGCCCCGGCGCCGGGGCGGCCGAGTAGAACAGGGCGTCCGCCTTGGCCACGCCCACGCACATGGCGTTGACCAGGATGTTGCCGTTGTAGCCGGCGTGGAAATTGGTCTCGCCGCCCACCGTCGGCACGCCGACGCAGTTGCCGTAGCCGCCGATGCCCGAGACCACGCCCTTGACCAGCCGCTTCGTCTTCTCGTGCGACGGATCGCCGAAGCGCAGGGCGTTGAGCAGGGCCACCGGCCGCGCGCCCATGGTGAAGACGTCGCGCATGATGCCGCCCACGCCTGTCGCCGCGCCCTGGTAGGGCTCGATGTAGGAGGGGTGGTTGTGGCTCTCCATCTTGAAGATGCAGGCGTCGCCGTCGTCGATGTCGATGACCCCGGCGTTCTCGCCCGGCCCGCAGATGACCCGCGGTCCCTTGGTCGGGAACTTCCCGAGGTGGATCTTCGACGACTTGTAGGAGCAGTGCTCCGACCACATCACCGAGAACACGCCCAGTTCGACCTGGTTGGGTTCGCGCCCCAGCCGGTCGAGGACGACCTGATACTCGTTCGGGGCCAGGCCGTATTCGGCGGCCAGTTCGGCCATGGTCTTTTCGGGAGCGCTCATGGGCGCGCCTTCTAGCCGCAGTCGGGCTCCCTGTCAGCCGTTCGCGGCGGAACATCGCCCCCGCCCCGCCATTGAGTCGGCGTGAAGCCAACGGAGGCCCTCATGACGGACCAGCCCATCGACCCCGCCGCCACGCCGCAAGACCCGGACGCGCCGGATATCGCCGCCGACGATGTGGGCGCCAGCGCCGCCGCCGAGCGCGCTTCGAAACACGCCGCCAATGATGACGCGGCGGAGAACGACTGATGGCCAACACGCCCGCCCACACCGACCCGACGCCGTCGGACCACCAGCAGATGGACCGCTCGAACGATCCCGAGGTCACCCGCGCCATGGATGAGGCGGCGCCGGAGCTGGCCATGACCAGCCGCCGCCAGCGCCTGACCGGCTCGGCCGTCGGCGTCGGCAGCGTAGGCTTCGACGAGGCCGGGGCCTTCGACGTCGGCGATCCGCACGCCGATCCGCGCGAGAACCCCGAGGCGGACTAGGCCGCGGTGGTCCGCTCGACGCCCGGCCTCAGGCGGAAGGTCAGGATCACCGCCGCGACCAGCACCGCTACGGCCGCGGCCAGCGCCACATAAGCCAACGGCGTGTTCCGTTCCTGCTCGGCCACGAAGGCGCCGAGCAGGCCCCACGAGACGGGCAGGGCAAAGGCCATCATCCGCAGCCGGAAGGTGATCGCCACCGCCGCCAGCGCCACGACCGCGATCGCCAACATCGCCCACGCCGTCGGACTCAGGGCCGCGGGCAGGGCCTCGTTACCGGTCGCCACCGTCAGCAGGTTCACGGGTGCGGCCACCGTCAGCCACCCCGCCAGCAGCGCCAGCGGCCAGACCACCAGCCATCGGTCCCGCTCGGTCCGGCCCAGGGCGCGGATGGCGTCGGCGTTGTGCAGCAGCGGCAGCAGCAGGGCGAACAGCGAGCCGAAGATCAGCACCACCGTCGCCGGCTCCCAGTCGAACGCGGCCGCGACCACCCACCAGCCGATGCCGAGGAAGGCGACTGCCGAGGGCCAGCCGAAGCGGTGGATCAGCAGGCTCTCGCCCGTCTGGCGCAGCGCCTGCCTGACCGCGTAAGCGAGGATTCCCAGGTAGATCAGGGCCCAGATCGAGAAGGCGTAGCCCGCCACCCGCAGCGTCGCGTCGCTGTCGGCCGAGAACTCCGCCGGCGACTGTCCCCAACCCAGAAGCTGCTGGGACTCTCCCACGACGACCGCGAACACGGCGCTGGCCAGCACGATCAGCCGCCGGGTGATCTGGGCGGGCGTGGGGCGGACGATCGAGGACATGCGGGGCTCCTTGCGGCGAGGACTGTCTCTACGCACCGCTCCCGCGAAGGTTCACCGCTCCGGAACCCGGGCATCGGCGCGGGGTTGTTTCCACAAAGGAGACCGTCATGGCCGAAGCTGACAACCGCCCCGAAGAGAGCCCGAATTTCGAGACCGACACCGTGCAGGCGGATCGCGCCCGCGAGCAGGGCCTCGGCCTCGGCGAACGCGAGCTGAACGCCCAGCGCGATCCCGGCGGCGTCCGCACCGCCGACGAGGATCCGACCATGGAGGACGGCGCCTCGCTCAACGCGGACGACGACGACGCGCTCGACCAGTCGATCGGCGTCCAGGGATCGGCTGACGGCGAGCTTCGCCGCGCCGACGACGTCTAGGGCTGCACCCGCGCCGGGTTGCCCGTCGCCATGGCTCCGGCCGGGACGTTGCGGGTCACCACCGCCCCGGCCCCGATGATGGCGTCGTCGCCGATCGTCACGCCCGGCAGGATCAGCGCCCCGCCGCCGATCCAGACGTTGAAGCCGATCGTGATCGGGCGGCCGAACTCCACTCCCGCGGCCCGCTCGGCGGCGTTGCGCGGATGGTCCGCGGCCAGGATCTGCACGCCCGGCCCGATCTGGGCGCCGTCGCCGATGTCGACCTCGCAGACGTCGAGGATGATGCAGTTGAAGTTGAGGAAGACGTTGCGGCCCAGCCGAATGTTGTAGCCGTAGTCGCAGTGGAACGGCGGCCGGATCACCGCGCCCTCGCCGACCTCTCCCAGCCGCTGCCGTAGCAGGTCCCGCCGCTCGGCCGGCGTGGCGGCCAACGAGGCGTTGTAGCGCGCCATCCAGTGCCTGGCGGCGGCCTGGTCAGCCTGAAGCTCCGGGTCGCCCGGATCGTACGATAGACCCGAGATCATCTTCTGGCGTTCGCTCATGAACATGGCCGGCCCCCGCGCGAGATCAGGCGAGTTCGGCCGCATCGGCCCGTCCGGTCAAGTCCGGCGTATCAGGCGGCGGCGAAGACGCTGCGGAACAGGGTCGCGCCGTCGGCGGAGCCCAACTCGTCCTCGAAGGCCCGGTCCGGGTGGGGCATCATGCCCAGGACATTGCCGCGCGCGTTCTGGATGCCGGCGATGTCGGCCACCGAACCGTTCGGATTGTCCACGTAGCGGAACACCACCTGGCCCTCGCCTTCCAGCCGGGCCAGGGTCTCGGCGTCGGCGAAGTAGTTGCCGTCGCCGTTGCCCTGGGTCATCACCACCTCGCGCTGGCCCTGATAGCCGGCGGTGAAGCGGGTCTGGCCGTTGGCGACGGTCAGGCTGATGGGCTTGCAGACGTATTTCAGCCCGGCGTTCCTGAGCAGGGCGCCCGGCAGCATCCCGGCCTCGCACAGGATTTGGAAGCCGTTGCAGATGCCGACCACGGCCACGCCCTTGTCAGCAGCTTGCTTCACCGCCTGCATCACCGGCGACTGCGCCGCCATCGCCCCGCAGCGCAGGTAGTCGCCGTAGGAGAACCCGCCCGGGAGGACGATCAGGTCCAGCCCCTTGGGCAGTTCAGTCTCCTGGTGCCAGACCATGTCGACGGCTTCGCCCGTCGAGCGTTCGATCGCGACCTTGCAGTCGCGGTCGCAGTTGGACCCCGGGAAGACGATGACGGCTGCGCTCATGGGCGCGCCTCTAGCATCGTTCGGAGGCGATGTCAGGGCGCCGGGTCAGCCTTGACCGGTGTTCTCGTACGTCGCCGTGATCGAGGCCTTGGCCAGCGTATGGAAATGCAGGTTGAAGCCGAACACCGCGCCTGAATTGTCCGGGGTCACATCCAGCTTCTCGGTGTCCACGGCGAAAACCGTGAAGATGTAGCGGTGCGGCCCGTGGCCGGGCGGCGGCGCGGCTCCGCCGTAGCCGGTCTCGCCGAAGTCGGTGCGGCCCTGCACCGACCCCGCCGGCATGCCCCGGCTCGACGCCCCGCTCGCCAGTTCGGTCACATCCGCGGGGATATTGGCCACGGTCCAGTGCCAGAACCCCGAGCCCGTCGGCGCGTCCGGATCGAAACAGGTGACCGCGTAGCTCCTTGTCCCCTTGGGCGCGCCCGACCATCCCAGATGCGGCGAGGTGTTGCCCCCGGCATGGACCTGCGCGTCCGGAAGCACGCCGCCGTCGGTGATGTCGTTCGAGCTGAGGGTGAAGGTCATGGCGGTTCCTGTGGGTAGTCTAGGACCCAGAACGTGCAGGTGCAGCTGAGGGTCCGGAGGGCGGCGACGGCCGCGCACACGTGGTGGCTGCGGCCTCGACGAAGCGGGCGACCGGCTGCGGCGGCGGCGCCAGGCCGAGATCCGTCCTGGCGATCTCCAACATTTGCGCGGCGATGGTCCTGGAGATCATCAGATCGGCGTCGAGGACGGACAGGTGGGTGGCGGCTTGCGCCCGGTCGGAGGCGGTGACGCCGGGAAAGTCAGCAACCCTGGCGGCGAAGAGATGATCGCGCATCACGAACTGCCGCTGGAACAGGGCCTCGAAGCCCCCGTAGAGACGCGAATAGGCGATCAGGCGATGACGCGGCAATTCCTCGGCCGCCCCCGAAGCCAGGGTGGAACGCCACACCGCGCTGGTCCACGGCCGCGAGGTCAGGCCGAGACGGACGGGGGAGGGTTCGCCGGCCCGTACGGCGGCGGCCATCCGGACGACCCGGGCTCTCCGGCAATCCGCATAGGCGACGACCTCGGCGGCATGGAGCAGGCTGGTCTCGACCTCGACGCTGAGCGCCGCCTCGGCGGCTTGGGTGCGCTGCCGCGTCGCCCAGGCCTCGCCGCCCCGGTCCACGGCGAAAGCCAGCAGCACCCCGACCACGACGATGAATATCTCCCTCGACATGCCCGGCCCGTCCGAGAACGCCGCCAGCCAGGCGGAGCGGCGTTTCGGCGAGTCTGCAGGGGCTTCCGGTCCGGCTTCCGTCATTCGGTTCTTCCCGTGGCGATGGCGGCCAGCTCCGCCATCAGCTCATCGAGCACCCGCGGCCGGGCCGGCGTGGCGTTCAGGGCGATCGTCAGCCCCGACGGCCACAGCGCGAACAGGGCGGAGACCGACAGGTCTGGTTCGTTCAGCAGCCCGTTGTGGGCGAGCACGCGCCGGCCGGGCGGGCCACGATACTGATAGCCGAGGCCGTAGAAGGGTTCGTCGTTCTCGCGCTCCGTCAGCCAGGCGCGGGTGCGTGGTCCGTGCCCCGCCCGCTCGGGTCTCAGCTGGTCGGCGAAGCGGGCGTAGTCCGAGACGGAGATCGTCCACCCGCCGGCCCCGGCTCGCGGCGTATCCGGAAACATCGGGTTCAGCCGGGCCGTCGTGACCCGCGCCGGCTCCAGAACCGTGCGGCGGCAGTGGCTTTCATAGTCCTCGCCGGCCGCCGTCTCGATGACATAGCTCAGCAGGACGTAGCCCTGGTTGGAATATTCGTACCGGGCCCCCGGCTCGAACTCCAGCGGCGCGGCGAACACCCGCCTGACCTGTTCCTCCAGCGCGGACTGCATGCCCGGCCGCCACTCGGTGCGCCGGGTCGTGAAGGGGAGGCTGCGGGGAATGCCGCTGCGGTGGCTGAGGATCTGACCCAGGGTGACGCCGGCCAGCCTCGGGTCGCGCGGCTCGCCGGCCCGCGCGGCGAACCCCGCCAGCGCCTCGCCGACCGTCGTCTCATAGTCCAGTCGGCCCGCGTCGATCAGGCGCGCAGCGCACAGGGCGGTGATCGCCTTGGACAGGCTGGCGACCGGGGCCGCGTCGTCGATCCCGCGTCCGCCGAAGCCCGTTCCACCGGCGGCCTGTCCGCGAAACCGGATCGCGATGGCGCCTTGCCGGACATCATACGCCTGCGCCCAGCGTGTGAAGGCCGCTTCCATGGCGGCGGCCCGCTGGGAGACCGTCGCCGGGTGCAGCGGGCGCGGCCGGGCGGCCGCGGCCGGACCGAACGCCAGCGTCAGCGCGCCGGCCAGGATGACGATGAGACGCCTCATCCTTCACCTCCCCGATTGCGGGCAGGATGACTGAGGAACCGGTGTTCCGCTAGTGCGTCGCCTGCTTGGCGGCCGGCGTGAAGGCGCGCTCGTCCATCAGCCCGCCGGCCAGCGCCGCCGCGAAGATGACGCAGCCGGCCAGCACGAAGAGGGCGATGGCCAGTTTCAGGCCCCGCTTCACGCGACCTCGATGCGGTAGCTTTCGATCACCGTGTTGGCGAGCAGCGTCTCGCACATCTTCTTCGCCTCGGCGGCGGGATCGGCGGCGGCATCGAGGTCGAACTCGATCAGCTTGCCGACGCGCGCGTTGGCGACGCCGGCCCAGCCGAGGCCGTGCAGCGCGCCCTCGACGGCCTTGCCCTGAACGTCCAGCACGCCCGACTTCAGGAAGACGTGAACCTTCACCTTGGCCATCAGTGCAGTCCCCCCTGAATCACGGTCGGCATGTCCTTCATGATGCCGAGGCGGCGGGCCACCTCGGTGTAGCTCTCGATGACGTTGCCGAGGTCGCGGCGGAAGCGGTCCTTGTCCAGCTTCTCGCCGGTGGTGCTGTCCCACAGGCGGCAGGAATCGGGGCTGATCTCGTCGGCCAGCAGGACGCGCGAGAAGTCGTTCTCCCACACGCGGCCGAACTCGATCTTGAAGTCCACCAGGGTGATGCCGACGGCGCCGAACATGCCCGACAGATAGTCGTTGACCCGCACGGTCATGGCCAGGATGTCGTCCAGCTCCTGGGTCGAGGCCCAGTTGAAGGCCGTGATGTGCTCCTCGGTGACCATCGGGTCGTTGAGCTCATCCTTCTTGTAGTAGAATTCGATGATCGAGCGGGGCAGGGGCGTGCCCTCGTCGATGCCGAGGCGCTGGCTCATCGAGCCGGCGACGATGTTGCGGCACACCACCTCCAGCGGGATGATCTCAACCTCGCGGATCAGCTGCTCGCGCAGGTTCAGCCGCTTGATGAAGTGGTTGGTCACGCCGATGCCGTTCAGGCGCGACATGATGAATTCGCTGATGCGGTTGTTGATGACGCCCTTGCCCTCAAGCTGGGCCTTCTTCTCGCCGTTGAAGGCGGTGGCGTCGTCCTTGAAATACTGGATAAGCGTGCCGGGCTCCGGCCCCTCGTAGAGGATCTTGGCCTTGCCCTCGTAAATCTTCTTGCGCTTGACGTTCATCATCTCGGGTCCGGGCGGGGCCTCGCCAGAAACGAAAATCGCGCGGCCAGCACGGTGGTCTGGGCGGCGCGATCCGGAATCGGGCGGGCGGGAGAATTGGTCGGCCCTCCCTTACCGGAAGCCGCGCTACGACACAAACGGCGGCCTGTGTTGAACCGTCAGGGTTTCCGTTGCGTTCGGCTCCGGGGGAGCTATAGACCTGCTCGACCGCGGCCACGATTTGGGCCGCCTGACGGAGCCTGCAGACGCCCATGACGACCTTCGACGATCGGGAAAAGGGCTATGAGTCCAAATTCGCCCTCGATCAGGAACAGGAATTCAAGGCGATCGCCCGGCGCAACAAGCTGCTGGGGCTGTGGGCGGCCGAGAAGATGGGCCTGTCCGCGGACAGCGCCGAGGAGTACGGCCGCGCCATCGTCAAGGCCGACTTCGAGCAGCCGGGCGAGGAAGACGTCTACCGGAAGGTCGCCCAGGACCTGGAAGGCGCCGGCCTGACCGTCTCGGAAGGCGAAATCCGCCGCAAGATGGATGAACTGGCCTCTGTCGCCCGCGAGCAGATTCGCAACGGCGAATAAGCGGCTCCGCCCACGAAGAAAGGCCGCGCCTTTCGGCAGCGGCCTTTCCGGACGGACCGATTGGGGACGATCCGCCGCCGGCGCCGGGTGGGGGAGAGCGGCGCCGTATCTGAACGCGCCCTAGCCGGGCGCCAGCACCGTATCGATTCCGTGGATCACCCCGTTCGAGGCGGTCAGGTCCGCCTCCGCCACCTTTGAGGTCCCGCCCGCGGCGTCGGTCAGGCTGATCGAGCCGTCGGCGTTGGTGCGGGCGGTCAGGGTCCCGCCCTGCATCGTCGTCAGGGCCATGGAGCCGCCCGCCGCCTGTATCCTTTGCACGAGGGCGGCGGAGCCGAGCCGGCCGGGCACGACATGGTAGGTGAGCAGCCGGCGCAGGTCGGCCTGGCCTTCCGGCCGGGTCAGGGCGTCGCGCCGCTCCGCCGGGACCTTCTCGAAGGCGGCGTTGGTCGGCGCGAAGACGGTGAACGGCCCGGCTCCATCCAGGGTGTCGGCGACGCCCGCGGACTGCAGGGCGCTGACCAGGGTGGTGAAGTCGGGGTCGCGCTGCGCCAGCTTCAGGACGCTGTCCGATGCGGACAGCGCCGTGGCGGGTGCCGGCGCGGGGGCGGCCCGCTCCGGCGGCGCGTCCCGGTCGCAGGCCGAGAGCGCCAGCGTCGCCGTCGCCAGCAAGGTAAGCCCAGGGCGGATCGAGATCATCGCGCATCCCCTCTGCGGCGCCGCCCTCCCGGCGGCCCCACAGACGGATATGGCTCAGCCTGAAAAAGGATGCATCGATGCGGCGTTTTTCCGCACCGGCGGTCGGCGAGCGCGGCTAGCCGAGGGCTCGCGCCAGCACGGCCCAGGCCTCCGCCTTCCGCTCGAACGGCCGGGCATGGGCGGGGCTGGAGGAGGGCAGGTCGATCAGCTCCACGTCCCGTACTCCGGCCAGCACCGCCCGCCCCAGCCGCGCCGCCGCACCGCCGTTGAAGGCCACGGCGCGCAGTTCCGGCAGGCTGGCCGCCAGCCGGCGCAGATCCGCCGCCTCAGGCCGGCGGATGGCCGCATCGAGACTGCCCGGCCGTTCGGCGCTGGCGATCACGTCCCACAGGCCGACGCCCGCCGCCTTCAGCGCCGCCAACCGGCCGTCATAGGGCAGGGCGGCCAGCTCGCGCCCGATCACGCCGCCGATCAGCCGCCAGAAGGCGTTGCGCGGGTGGGCGTAATACTGCGCCGCCCTCAGCGAGGCGTCGCCCGGCAGGCTGCCGAGGATCAGCAGCCGCGTGTTGGCGTCGACGACGGGCTCGAAGGCCTGTTTGCGGGTCACGCGGTTCCGAAGACCCGCGCGAACACCGTATCGACGTGCTTGGTGTGGTAGCCGACGTCGAACAACGCCTCGAGCTGGGCCTCGGGAAGGGTCACCCGCTCGTCGGCCCTGAGGAAGTCGAGGAAGCGCCCTTCGCCGCGCCACACCTTCATGGCGTTCTCCTGCACGGCGGCATAGGCGTCTTCGCGGCTCACCCCCGCCTGCGTCAGGGCCAGCATCACCCGCTGCGAATGCACCAGACCGCCCAGCAGGTTCAGGTTCTTTTCCATATTGGCCGGATAGACGTTCAGCCGCTCGACCACGCCGGCCAGCCGGTGCAGGGCGAAATCCAGGTGGATGGTCGCGTCGGGGCCGATGCCGCGCTCGACGGAGGAATGGCTGATATCCCGCTCATGCCACAGGGCGACGTTCTCCATCGCCGGGACCACAGCCGAGCGCACCAGCCGCGCCAGACCGGTCAGATTCTCGGTCAGGATCGGGTTTCGCTTGTGCGGCATGGCCGACGAGCCCTTCTGGCCCTTGTCGAAGAACTCTTCCGCTTCCAGCACCTCGGTGCGCTGCAGGTGGCGGATCTCCACCGCCAGCCGCTCGACCGACGAGGCGACCACGCCCAGCGCCGCGAAGAAGGCCGCGTGCCGGTCGCGCGGGATCACCTGGGTCGAGACCGGCTCGACCTGCAGGCCCATCTTGTCGGCGACATAGGCCTCGACCGCCGGATCGACGTTGGCGAACGTGCCGACCGCGCCGGAAATGGCGCAGGTGGCGATCTCCTCCTTCGCCGCAAGCAGGCGCCGCTTGGCGCGCTGGAACTCGGCATGATAGCCGGCCAGCTTCAGGCCAAAGGTCACCGGCTCGGCGTGGATGCCGTGGCTGCGGCCCACGCACGGCGTGAATTTGTGCTCCTTCGCGCGGGTCTCCAGCGCCGCCAGCACCCGGTCGGTCCCTTCGACCAGCAGGTCCGCCGAGCGCGCCAGCTGCACCGCGAAACAGGTGTCCAGCACGTCCGACGAGGTCATGCCCTGGTGCAGGAAGCGGGCCTCGTCGCCGACGATCTCGGCCACATGGGTCAGGAAGGCGATGACGTCGTGCTTGGTCGTCCGTTCGATCTCGTCGATCCGGTCGGCGTCGAACACCGCGTCCTTGCCCTTGGCCCAGATCGCCTCGGCGGCCTCGGTCGGGATGACGCCCAGCTCGGCCATCTTGGTGGCGGCGTGCGCCTCGATCTCGAACCAGATCCGGTACTTGGTCTCCTGCGACCAGATATCGACGGCGGCGGGGCGGGAATAGCGCGTGATCATGGGCGCGGGGTGTCGGTCCCGCATGGCCGCGAGTCAAGCGCAGCTTGTCGCCGGAGCCTCCGAACTCGGTCTCGCAGGCATGGCGGCGCGGCGCTGCGCGCTTTAATCCTGCCCGGCGACGGAGGGACTCATGGAACTGATCATCGGACCGCGCCTGTATTCGACCTGGTCGCTGCGCCCGTGGCTGGTGCTGAAGCGCTGCCAGGCCGACTTCACCGTGCGCGAGATCGACATCTACTCGCCCGACGGCCAGGCCGAGCTGGAGCGGATCTCCCCCTCCCGCCTCGTGCCCCTGCTCAAGGTCGAGGGCGAGACCCTCTGGGACTCCATGGCCATCTCGGTCTGGTGCGCCGAACGCTACCCCGAGGCGCGGCTCTGGCCCGCGGACGCCCACGCCCGCTGGCTGGCGCGCTCCGCCGCCTGCGAGATGCACGGCGGCTTCGTGGGACTGCGGACGGACTGCGGCATGGGCCCGGACCACACCATGGTCGGCCCGGACCGCTCGCCGCCGCCCAGGGGCGAGGCCGTGGAACGCGACATCCGCCGCATCGTCAGCCTGTGGAAGCAGATGCGCGGCCGCTTCGGCGGCGGCGGACCGTATCTGTTCGGGGAATGGTCCGTGCCCGACGCCTTCTACACGCCCGTCGCCGCCCGCTTCCGGCATTTCCAGATCGATCTGACGGCCCATGGCGACGACGGCTCGGCCGCCGCCTATCGTGACGCCCTGCTGACCCAGCCGGACTTCCTGGAGTGGTCGGCGGAGGCGTTGCGTTAACCCCACGCCGGAACTCGGCCTTAAGACAACGCTGGTATGTCTGGACCCCGAAACGCGCAGATGCGTTCAGGGTCAGCCATGTCGATGCCCGTGCAACAGCCGCAAACCCGACGCCCCAGCCTGATGGTCTATGGGGTGCTGATCGTGGTCGCCTGCTGCCTGCCGGCCCTGCTGCTGGCCGGGCTCTAGCCGCCGGCCGTCGGGACCGAGGCGACCTCGAGCGTCTGCACCGGCGCGGGCGGCACATAGTCCAGCGCCAGCGGCACCAGGGTCGCCCCCGACGCCACGGCGTCCAGCGTGTTCAGCGGCCGCCCGTTGAGGCGCTGGTAGATCCAGTAGGCCGCCACGACCTTCTCCACATATTCCCGCGCCTGCGGCACATCGATGGTCTCGATCAGCAGCAACGGATCGGCGTCCTGCCCCAGCTTGCGCACCGCCGCCACCATCGGACCCGGGCCGGCGTTGTACGAGGCCGCCACCCTCAGCAGGTCGCCGTTGATGGCCGGCATGGCCAGCACCTTGTTGACATAGGCTTGGCCGAGGCGGGCGTTGACCGAGGGGTCGAACAGCCGGTCAGGGTCGGAGACGAAGCCGCGGTCGCCGGCCAGTTCCGCCGCCGTGGTCGGCATCACCTGCATCAGGCCGTAGGCCCCGACGGGCGAGCGCGCCCGGGCGTTGAAGTCGGTCTCCTTGCGGGCGATGGCGTAGACCAGCGAGCGCTCGATGGTGAAGCCGCCCTCGGGCGCGATCTCCGGCTGCGGGTAGCGGTCCGCGTCGATGCGGCGTCCGTCGTCGCTGACGCCCATGACGCGCGGACCCAGCGCGCGGCCCAGCGCGGCCCACAACTGCCGCCCGCGATCGGTCAGGGCTGAACGCAGGCCGGTGCGCAGTTCGTCGCGCGCGTCGGTTCCGCGGCCGACCTCGGAATAGGCCACCGTGCGGCGGGCCCGGTCGTCGGAGCGGATGAAGGCGTTCAGTTCATCGGCGTCGATATCGCCCGGCTCGTCCGGCTGCCAGGCGGCGCGGTGCAGGGTGGCCGACTGATAGGGCGTCGGCCCCAGATTCTCGATCGTCGGCTCCTCGCCCAGCTGGCGCAGGGCGATCTGGCCGTAGAAGGTGGCCGGCCAGGCGGCGGCGCGGCGCAGCAGCGGCTGCACCCGATCCTGCTGACTCGAACGGCCGGCGGCCCGCGCCGCCCAGAACGCCGCTCCCGAACGCACCCAGCCGTCCTCGGTAGGATCGTCCAGCACCCGCTCGAAGGCGGTGGCCGCCCTGGCGTATTCGCCAAGCCGGTACTGCGCCAAGCCGACCACCCACCAGTCGCCGATCTGCTCGCCGAGCGTGACCGCCCCGCTCAGATCGTCATGGTTCAGCGCGATCCGCGCCGCCTTGGTGGGGTCGTCGGCCGAGGCGCCGCCGCCGGCGGCCACCACGCTGGACCAGGTCCGGCCGCTGACGCTGGAGGGCCGTTTCGGCTCCGGCGCGCCATCCGGGCGGCGGCGCAGGGCGAGGTTGTAGGCGCGCGGCGCGCACGGCAGGTCGGAATAGTCCTCCAGCCACGCCGCCAACTCTTCGTAGGTGGCCGAATAGTCCGGGTGGAACAGCCGTTCGAACTCGACCTGTCCCAGCAGGACGCGGTCGTTGGCCTGACGGGCCGAGGCGCGGGCGGCCTCAAGATCTCCGCGGCGCAGGGCGTCGAAGGCGGTGGTGTAGCTGAGGCGGTCGGCGGGGCTCAGGGCGGAGACGGCGCGGCGGCCGTCTTCCTCGGCGTGCGCCGGCAGGGCGGCGCCGAGGCACAGGGCGAACGCCAATGCGGTCGTCGGCGCGAAAATCGCGCGGCGGAAATCAAGCGGCACTGAGGCGGCCCCCCTTGGAGCGTCATGCGGATCGTCTCGACTCGATCCACCCGGCGCTGTTCGTTCGGTCGTCAGGCCAGAAAGGCGCCACTCGCCCCGGCCCATGTCAAGAAGTGACCCCTTTTTGGGGCGGTTTTGCGTCGCGGGGGTTAACGAGCTTGGCCGTTCAGCCGCCCCGACAGAGCCAGCATGTCCGCCCAGGCCTGCCGCTTGGCTATCGGCTGGCGCAGCAGGAAGGCCGGATGCAGCGTCGGCAACGCCGGGGCCGAGACGCCGCCTTCCGCCAGCCGCCACTCGCGCCACTGGCCTCTCAGCTTCATGATCCCTTCGTCGACGCCGAGCACCGACTTGGACGCCGCGGCCCCGACCAGCAGCACCGCCTTCGGCTTCAGCAAGGCGAAGGCGCGCTCCACGAACGGCGCGCAGACAGCCTGTTCGGCCGGGGTCGGCGTGCGGTTGCCGGGCGGCCGCCAGAACACGGTGTTGGTGATGAACACCCGGCCCTCCAGCCCGGCCTCGGCCAGCATCCGGTCCAGCAACTGCCCGGCCTTGCCGACGAACGGCTGGCCGCGCGCATCCTCCTCGGCGCCCGGCCCTTCGCCGATGACCAGCACCTCGGCCTCCGGATTGCCGCGCGCGAACACCGACTGCCGCGCGCCCAATCCCCGCAGCGGGCAGCCCTCGAAGGCGGCGATCGCCTCGCCCAGCGCCTCCAGGGTATCCGCGCCCGCCGCCAGCCTTCGCGCCTCCGCCAGCGCGTCCGAAGCGTCGACCACCGGCGTCACCGCAGCCGTCGCCTTGGCCACCGCCTTCACGGCGGGCGGCGGCTGCACATGCGTCCGGTCGACCGGCGCCTCGCCGTAGCAGGCGTCCACCCCTGCATCCCGCCAGAAGGCGAGCAGGCTTTCGGTTGCGGCGGTGTCGAGGCTGGGCGGTGTCATGGGCGGTCCGCTCAGGGATAGTCCTTGACCACCCTTGCGTCACCTTCGGATAAGCGGAAAACCACAAGACCCTGACGACGACGAGGAATTCAGCCATGGCCGAAGACGCTATCGAAGGCGGCGCCACGAACGCCTGGCAGGAAGCTGTGATCGACAACCTCCCCCCCGCCGAGGCGTTGGCCGGGGTGGAACGCGAGGTGATGGAGTACGACGTCGTCATCGTCGGCGGCGGCCCCGCCGGCCTGGCCTCCGCCATCCGCCTCAAGCAGCGCGCGACCAAGGACGGCAAGGACATCTCCGTCGCCGTGCTCGAGAAGTCCGCGGAGATCGGCGGTCACATCCTCTCAGGCGCCGTGATCGACCCGCGGGCCCTGACCGAGCTGTTCCCCGACTGGAAGGAACGCGGGGCCCCGCTGGAAACCCCGGTGACGAAGGACCGCTTCCTCGTCCTCGGCCCGCAGGGCGAGGCCTCCCTGCCGATGTTCCTGCTGCCGCCGCTGATGCACAACGACGGCTGCTACATCGCCTCCTTGGGCAACCTGTGCCGCTGGCTGGGCGAACAGGCCGAGGCCCTGGGCGTCGAGGTCTATCCGGGCATGGCCGCCAGCCATGTGGTCTGGGACGAGCCGACAGGCCGGGTGAAGGGCGTCGTCGCCGGCGTCTTCGGCATCGACCGCCACGGCAAGCCCACCGGCGAGTTCCAGCCCGGCATCGAACTGCACGGCAAATACGTCTTCATCGCCGAGGGGGTGCGCGGCTCGCTGGCCAAGACCATCATGGCCCGCCACAATCTGTGCGACACGGCCGAACCGCAGAAATTCGGCATCGGCATCAAGGAGTTGTGGCAGGTCCCGGCCGAACGGCACCAGTCCGGCCTGGCCCAGCACACCACCGGCTGGCCGCTGGACGAGAACACCGGCGGCGGCAGCTTCATGTACCATTTCGGCGACCGCTACGTGGCCATCGGCTACGTCGTGCACCTGAACTACAGGAACCCTTGGCTGTCGCCGTTCGACGAGTTCCAGCGCTTCAAGCACCACCCGTCCATCGCCGAGCATCTGGAGGGCGGGACGCGCATCTCCTACGGCGCCCGGGCCATCACCGAGGGCGGCTTCCAGTCGGTGCCGAAGCTGTCCTTCCCCGGCGGCGCGCTGATCGGCTGCTCGGCCGGCTTCGTGAATGTCCCCCGCATCAAGGGCAGCCACAACGCGATGAAAACCGGCATGCTCGCCGCCGACTGTGCCTATGACGCCGTCATGGCGGGCCGGGCAGGGGACCGGCTGGTCGAGTACCAGACCGCCTATGAAAACAGCTGGGTCTATCAGGAGCTCAAGCGCGTCCGGAACGCCAAGCCCCTGCTGACCCGCTTCGGCACCTCCATCGGCGGCGCGCTCGGCCTGTTCGACATGTGGTTCCAGACCCTGTTCGGCGGCCTGTCGCTGTTCGGCACCCTCAAGCACAACAAGACCGACGCCGCCTCGACCGAGCCCGCCTCGAAGCACAAGCCGATCGTCTATCCCAAGCCGGACGGGAAACTGTCCTTCGACAAGCTGTCCTCGGTGTTCGTCTCCAACACCAACCACGCCGAGGACCAGCCCGCCCACCTCAAGCTGCTCGATCCCTCGGTGCCGATCCGCGTCAACCTGCCGAAATACGGCGAGCCGGCCCGACTCTACTGCCCCGCCGGCGTCTACGAGGTGGTCTATGGCGACGAGGCCGCGAAGACCGATCCGCGCTTCGTCATCAACGCCCAGAACTGCGTCCACTGCAAAACCTGCGATATCAAGGATCCCACCCAGAATATCGATTGGTGCGTGCCCGAGGGTGGCGGTGGGCCGAATTATCCCAATATGTGACGGGAGAACACGACGTCTTCTCCCGTCACATACCGGCGGAAGCCGGCATCCGCCATCGATGGCAGATGCCGGCCTTTGCCGGGATGACGGATTTGGCATGCGGCCATGGCGCCCTTATTTAAGGGTAGCGGA
>NZ_DASPMM010000006.1:0-50874 GCF_035627055.1 Brevundimonas sp.
CTCGTCGATGTCCTCGACCATCAGCAGCTTCAGCCAGTCCAGCAGCTCCGAGGTGGAGGGCTTCTTCTTCAGGCCCGGCGCCTGGCGGATGTCGTAGAAGATCTTCAGCGCCTCGGACACCAGCCGCGGCTTGATGCCGGGGAAGTGGACCTCGACGATCTGGCGCATGGTCTCGTCATCGGGAAAGCGGATGTAGTGGAAGAAGCACCGGCGCAGGAAGGCGTCCGGGAGGTCTTTCTCGTTGTTGGAGGTGATGATCACGACGGGGCGGACCCTGGCCGCGATGGTCGTGTCGGTCTCGTAGACGTAGAACTCCATCCGATCGAGCTCCTGCAGGAGGTCGTTCGGGAACTCGATGTCGGCCTTGTCGATCTCGTCGATCAGCAGCACCGGGCGAATCGAGGCCGTGAAGGCCTCCCACAGCTTGCCGGGCTTCAGATAGTTGCGGACGTCGTGGACGCGCGCCTCGCCCAGCTGGCTGTCGCGCAGCCGCGAGACGGCGTCGTATTCGTACAGGCCGTTGTGGGCCTTGGTGGTCGATTTGACGTGCCAGGTGATCAGCGGGGCGCCGAGGGCGCGCGCGATCTCATAGGCCAGCACCGTCTTGCCGGTGCCAGGCTCGCCCTTGATCAGCAGCGGCCGCTCCAGCGCGACGGCGGCATTGACCGCGATCTTCAGGTCGTCGGTGGCGATGTAGTTCGAGGTGCCCTCGAACCGGTCGCTCTGGCGGGTCATGGACGGCTCCGGTGCTGACGGCACCGGGTTAGCGAAGGCGGCCCGGGTTAACAACGATCATATGATCGGCGCGCCGGGGCGGGGGACCGGAAAAGATCGGCCGCGCCGCTCAGCCAGAGCGGGCGAAAACTGCCGGGCTCGGCCGCCGGTCACAGGATAATGCCCGGCGAAACAACATCTTGCGGCCTGCGAGTCCCCGGCCCGTTCCTTGCGTAGTCGCCCGCGAACCAGAACCGGTTCTCCGGCCAGAAGGCCGTTCCCACCTCCAGAATGGAAGGACAGCCGATGGTTATGTCGGTCAACACCAACGTGGGCGCGATGATCGCGCTCCAGAACCTGAACGCGACCAACGCCCAGCTGGCGACGACGCAGAACCGGATCAACACCGGGAAAACTGTCGCCAACGCCAAGGACAACGGGGCCATCTGGGCTATCGCCCAGGGCCAACGAGCCGAAATCGGGGCGCTGAACGCGGTGAAACAGTCTCTCGATCGTGGCGTCGCCGCGGTCGATGTGGCGCTTGCGGCGGGTGAGACGGTCTCCGACCTCTTGCTGCAGATGAAGGAGAAGGCACTGGCGGCGACCGACGCGTCGCTCAAGACCTCGGCCCGAGCGGCCCTCAACGAGGACTTCAAGGCTCTGCGCGACCAGATCGCCTCGGTCACGGGCAACGCCGAATTCAACGGGGTCAACCTGCTGAAGACCGGCGCCACCGGGTTCCAGGCCCTGGCCAATGCGCAGGGTACGTCCACGCTGACGGTTGGTGCGGAAGTCATGGCTCTGGGCAGCACGACGGTATCCGTCGCCACCACGCAGTCGATCGACACCCTGACCAAGGCGACGGCCTCGCTTACGGCCGTCAGCAACTCCATCGACGCCGTTTCGGGCGCGCTCGCGCGTCTGGGCACGAAGTCGAAGGCGCTCTCGACCCACATCACGTTCGTCGGCAAGCTGTCGGACGCGCTGGAGTCGGGGGTGGGCAACCTGGTCGACGCCGATCTGGCGAAGGAAAGCGCCAAGCTCCAGGCCCTGCAGACGAAGCAGCAGCTGGGGGTTCAGGCGCTGGGCATCGCCAACCAGACTCCGCAGCTGGTCCTGTCGCTGTTCCGCAGCTGACTGTTATCCGGTTCTCGCAGGCGTCGGAGGGTTCGCCCTCCGGCGCCTCGTGCGTTTCAGCCGCCGAACAGGCCGCTGAACCACGCCCAGGCTTGAGGCATCAGCCCCTGGGCCCACTCCCAGACCGGCAGGAGCCAGGGCGAGACCCACTGCCATGTCAGCCAGATGATCAGGCCGGCGAGGCAGATCAGGCCGAAGGCGCACCAGCCGATCAGGACGGCCAGACCATCCCGCTGCATCAGGCCGAAGCCGAAGGTCGAAATGATGAGCGCCGGGATCAGATTGCCGCCCCAGATCGGCAGCACGAGGATGAAGGCCAGCAGGAAGGTGGCGATGCCGATCAGCACCTCCGACACCTCGCTTGTCATGATCGTCAGGCGCGGCTTCGACAGCCGCTCCATCTTGCGGAGCCTCGGCAGGACGGTGTCCAGCCCGTTCCGATAGGCCTCGCGCTCGATCGAGCGGCTCAGCGCCCATTTCGGCAGCCACAGCTGGTCTTGGCGGATGATCAGCTGCAGTCCGATCAGCAGCAGCGGCGCACCCAGGATCGTGGTCGTCCCCGGGATGATGCCGATGGCGATGTTCATCAGACCGAAGAACAGCATCAGCGCCCCGAAGCCGCGCTCCCCGAAGGCATTCACCAGCTCCCCGAGATAGAGCTTCGGATCGCGCTTGGTCCCGATGTCCTCCAGCACCTGCGAAAAGGGCCGCGTGTCGCTTTGATAGTCGTAGTCGGGCATGGGCGGCTGCGGGAACTCGCGCGACGGGGTTCTTCGATCTAGGCGGGACCGTGGGCGGGCGCCACTTAACAAACATCCATGCGCCGTCAGACGATCCGGCCGATCCAGTCCATGCCGTGGGTGAAGCCGGCCACGATCAGCTTCCAGGCCAGGAAGAGCACCGCGACGGTCGCGGCGGTCAGCAGCCAGCCGACGATCACGGCGAGGCCGTCGCGCTGCATCACGCCGAGAGCGAAGAAGCCGACCGCCACCGCCGGCAGCAGGTTGGCGCCCCAGATCGGCAAGACCAGCACCACCGAAAGGAAGACGCAGGCGAGACCGATCAGTCCTTGGCCGAACGGTCCGGTCAGGAAATGCAGCCGGGGCCGCGACAGGCGCTCGGTCGTCTTCAGTCCGCGCTGGAAGCGGCCGCTCAGCCGTCTGAAGGTGGCGCGTCTGACGGCGATCCGCTCGGTCCAGCGCGGGACCCACAGCTCGTCGCGCCCCCCGGCCAGTTCCATGGACAGCAACAACAGCGGCGCGCCGGTCAGGGTCGTGCCGCCCGGCGGCCACGGCATCATGTTGATCAGGGCGAAAAAGAACATCACCGGTCCGAAGGCCCGGTCTCCGAACGCCTCGACCACCTCGCCGAGACAGAGCTTCTCACCCGGCTGGCGGCCGAGCTTCTCCACCACCTCCGAAAAGGCGCGCGGCCGCCCCGTCGACGTCTGGATCAGCGTCATGCCGCGACGCTAGCCGGGCGCGCGACCGCGGTCATCCGGGTTCGCGCGCGGCGCTCAGTGCTTGACGTGCTCGGGTTTGCCCTTGCGCTTGGTGTGGGCGAACTCCTCGAGCTGCTTCTCGCTCATCGACATCATCGACTTCGAGGCGCCCTTGAGCTCCGACTTGGGCGTGTCGCCGCGCTTGGCGGACAGGGCGGCCCCGGCGGCCTTCTGCTGGGCGGCGGATTTGGCGGGCATGGCGGTGTCTCCTTTCGTCGAGGAGCAACCGCGCAGTCACGATGCCGGTTCCGCGCCGGAGCCTCGGGTCAGCTCCCGAGCAGCTCCCGCCCGATCAGGAAGCGCCGGATCTCGTTGGTGCCTGCCCCGATGTCGTACAGTTTCGCGTCGCGGACCAGCCGCTCGACGGGCCACTCCTTGGTGTACCCGGCGCCGCCCAGCGCCTGCACCGCCTCTAGGGACACCTTCACCGCATTCTCCGACGCCAGCAGGATCGCGCCCGCGGCGTCGTAGCGCGTCGTCTTGCCCTGGTCGCAGGCGCGAGCGACGGCGTAGACGTAGGCGCGGGCCGAGTTCAGGGCGACGTACATGTCCGCGACCTTGGCCTGCATCAGCTGGAAGGAGCCGATGGCCTTGCCGAACTGTTTTCGCTCGCGAACGTAGGGCAGGACCACGTCCAGCGCTGCCTGCATGATGCCCAGAGGGCCCGCCGACAGCACCGCCCGCTCATAGTCGAGCCCGCTCATCAGCACCCCGGCGCCGCCGCCGACCGGGCCCATGACGTTCTCTTCCGGGACCTCGCAGTCCTCGAACACCAATTCCGCCGTGTCCGACCCGCGCATGCCCATCTTGTCGAGCTTCTTCGAGACCGAGAACCCCTTCATGCCGCGCTCGATCAGGAAGGCGGTGACGCCGCCGTTGCCCTCGCCGGTGCGGGCGTAGACCACCAGGGTGTCCGCCGACGGAGCATTGGTGATCCAGAATTTGGTGCCGTTCAGGACGTAGCGGTCGCCGTCCTTCCGGGCCTGGGTCCGCATCGACATGACGTCCGAGCCCGAGCCGGCCTCCGACATCGCCAGCGAGCCGACGTGCTCGCCCGAGATCAGCTTGGGCAGGTATCTGCGCTTTTGCTCTTCGGTGCCCCAGCGGCGGATCTGGTTGACGCAGAGGTTGGAGTGAGCCCCGTAGCTGAGGCCGATCGAGGCCGAGGCGCGCGACACCTCCTCCATGGCCACGACATGTTCGAGATAGCCGAGGCCGAGGCCGCCGTACGCTTCCTCGACGGTGATGCCATGCAGGCCCAGTTCGCCCATCTCGGGCCACAGCTCGCGACGGAACTGGTTCTTCTCGTCGATCTCGGCGGCCAGAGGCGCGAGGCGATCGGCGGCCCAGCGGGCGGTGGTCTCGCGGATCATGTCGGCGTTCTCGCCGAGGCCGAATTCCATCGATTGGGGGGCGTTGGGAATGCTCATGAGCGGGGGCGTAGCACCGCGCCGCGCGACAGGCAAAGTCAGTCGCGGCGGCCCCAGCGCACGAACAGGTTCCACGACGACACACCGACGCAGATCACGCCGATCAGGGCCAGCACCCAGCCGATGACGACGTAGTCGTTCAGCGACGAGTCATCGAGCATCGCCTTGCGGAAGGCGGCGGCGGCGGCGGCGCAGGCGGTCAGGCCCGTGACGCCCATGATCAGGAAGGCCCCGGTGACGCTCCAGTCGAAGCGACGTGGCGCGGACGGTTCGGCCTCGTGACGAAGCACCGACAGCGTCGGCTCATCCTCGAACAGGACGGTGTCGTCTTGCGGCGCCGCGGGTTCAGCGCGCTGGTCGGGCTCCCAGACAGGACGCCCGGCCTCGACGAAGTCCGCCTCCGTCGCCGGCGTCAGCACCAGCGGTTCATCCACCGGCATCGGGGGGAACGGCGACGCGCCGGGCGCAGGCGGGACCAGCGGCACGACGGGCGTCGGCGCGACATCCATGGGGGGACCCGGAGGGGTCTCCGGCCCGGGCGTCGCCTCATCCCCTACGTCTGTCCGGGGCGCCGGTTCCGGTCCAGGCTCGGCTTCTCTCTCAGGCTTTGGCTGCGCGGTCGGAAAGCCCGGCAGCGGTCCCACGATCGCGGGGGCGTAGGCCGAATAGCGTTGCAGATGGATCGTCGTGACCGTGGGCGCGGTCGCGAAGGCCGTCGCTTCGAACGCCGGCGCCTCCGCTGCGGGCTCCGGATGGGTCGGCGCGTCCGGCTCAGGCGCGGCGGCGGCGCCCGTTTCGCCAAGGAGGCTGGCAACCGCGGCCGCCCGGGCCTCGGCGGCCTCGCCGGGTTCCGGCTCCGCATCGGGTTGCGCGGCGTCCTCGATGGGCGGAGGCGGCAGCGGGGCGGCCAACAGGTCGGCCAGATGCATCGGACTGGCGGGATCGGCGACGAACAGGGCCCGCTCGGCAGCGCGGCGGCGCAGGCGCGCGTCTGGCGGCGTCTGCTCTGGCCAGCCGATCAGGGCGTCGGCCGCCTCGCCGGCCAGTCCCTGGTTCAGTCGTTGCAGCACGTCGGAGGCGAGGAAGCGCTCGACGCCCACCGAAACGGCGAAACTGGCGAGGGCGTCGAACTGGTGCTGGTTCAGCGGCGCCGACACCTGCTCGTTCAGCGCCTTCACCACTGGCAGCAGGTCGTACTGCAGCAGCAGTTCGGCGTCCTGCTCGCTGACCGTCAGCCCCTCGCGCGCCGACAGCGTATGGCCGTAGCCGATGACCCAGCCGCCGTCGTCGTCCCGCACCGCGCGCGGCCGAAAACCCTCGAAGCTCTTGATGAGGACGATCCCCTCGCGGGAGACCTTCAGACGTGGGGTGGTCGCGTCGGACACCGGATTGACCCAAATCGAGACGGACGTGCTCGCTCAATGGGAGAACCAGCAAACCCCGCGCCGGTCCAGAGGCCGGTTCAGGTCAGCACGATGGTGGCCAGGCCGAGGAAGATCAGGAAGCCGAAGAAGTCCGTCGTCGCCGTCACGAACACGGCCGAGGAGACGGCGGGGTCGAATTTCAGCTTCGACAGCGTCAGCGGCGTCAGCACTCCGACGGTTGCGGCGACCAGCAGGTTCAGCACCATGGCGGCGGCGATCACCAGGCCGATGCGCCAGTCCTCGTCGCGGAACCACAGAGCGGTGGCGATGCCGATCAGCGGGGCCAGCACCATGCCGTTGGCCAGGCCGACCGCCAGCTCGCGCCAGAAGGTGCGGGGCGCATTGGAGCTGTTCAGTTCGCGCGTCGCCAGCGCCCGCACGGTCACCGTCAGCGCCTGCGTCCCGGCGTTGCCGCCGATGGCCGAGACGATCGGCATCAGAATCGCCAAGGCGACGATCTGCTGGATCGTGCCCTCGAACCAGCCGATGACGCTGGCGCCCAGCACGGCGGTGGCCAGGTTGATCGCCAGCCAGGGCACGCGGCCGCGCACGATCTCGGTGACGGACGAACCGCGGTCCTCGTCGGACACGCCGGCGAGGCGGAGGATGTCCTCGCGGTTCTCCTCCTGGATGATGTTGACGATGTCATCGACGGTGATCTGGCCCACCAGCCGCCCGGCCGCGTCCGTCACGGGGGCGGAGATCAGATGGTATTTCTCGAAGATGTAGGCGACCTCTTCCTGGTCCTGGTCGACGGTGATCTCGTTGACCGGGTCCATGATCTCGGTCAGGGGCGTCGGGCGCGGGGCGCGCAGCAGGCGGCTGATGGCGACGCCGCCGACGGGTTTGTTCAGGGGATCGACGACATAGATGTCGAAGAACAGCTCGGGCAGCTCCTCGCCCTGCTTGCGGATGTGGTCGATGGTGTCGCCGACGTTCCAGAACTGGGGCGCAGCCATCACCTCGCGCTGCATCAGGCGGCCGGCGGAGTCTTCCTCGTAGCCCAGAGAGCTTTCGATGGCGGCGCGGTCGACCTCCGGCATGGCGGCCAGGACCTTCTCGCGCTGGTCGTCCTCGAGGTCTTCGACCACGGCGGCGGCGTCGTCGGAATCGAGTTCCTGCAGCGCCTCGGCCAGGGTCAGGTGCGGGACGCGCTCCAGCACTTCCTCGCGGATGCCGTCGTCCAGTTCCGGCAGGGTGTCGGCGAGCAGGTCCGGCGGCAGCCACAGCACCACCACGGCCCGGTGCTCGGAGGTCAGGAAGCCCATCAGGTCGGCGACGTCGGCCGGGTGCAGGTCTTCGAGGAGGGACCGCAGTTTCAGGCCGTCGCCGGCGTCGGAGGCGTCGACGACCTTCTCGACGAAGGCGGGCGTCAGGACGTAGTCCTCGTCCAGCGCCACGTGCTCGATTTCGTCGTCAGCGGCGGGGGGCATGTGCGAGTCGGCGGTGTTGCTCACGCGGGCCTCCTCTCACATTAGCTGACAAGCCGTTGGTTTACCTCAATAAAGTCGATGGTGCGGTCGAGAAGACTCGAACTTCCACTCCGGTTAGGGAACAGCGACCTCAACGCTGCGCGTCTACCAATTCCGCCACGACCGCTCGCATCGGAGGGGGGCAGATAGCGGAGGTCGGGGGTAAATGGAAGGGGGTTCAGGCCGCCCCGGCCATGAAGTCGTAGACGTCGGCCGCGCGGGTCACGGTGATGGCGATGCGGTCCTCGCGGATTTCGATCTCGCCGCGGGCGACCGGGTGATTGTTGGCGAGGATCCAGACCTCGTCATGCTCGGAGGCGTCGAGCGGAATCACCGCCCCGCGGCCCATCCGCAGCAGCTGGCTCATCGGCAGGACAGAGCGTCCCAGCACGACCGAAATCTCGACATCGACGGCTTCGATCTGTGACACGGGGGACTCTGACGCTGACTGGGACTGGGCGGGTGGTTGTTGCATGGCGCTCCCAACCCCCACATTGAGGGCGACATGCTTTCCCAGTCCTTAAATTCGCGGGCCCCGGCCCCGGTCTCGCCGAAGCTGATCCGGGCGGACGGAGCCCCGGTCGAATGGGCCGTCTCCGCCGGCTACGTCGCCTACCCCGCGGCGGTCGAGGCCATGGAGGCCCGGGCGGCGGCCATCGCGGCCGGCGAGGCCCCCGAGCTGGTCTGGCTGCTGGAGCATCCGCCGCTGTACACGGCCGGGGTCTCGTCGAAGGACGAGGACCTGCTGGACGCCGGGCGCTTCCCGGTCCATCGCACGGGCCGGGGCGGCCAGTTCACCTATCACGGCCCGGGCCAGCGGGTGGGCTATGTGATGCTGGACCTGAACCGGCGCGGCAAGGACGTGCGGGCCTTCGTGCGCGGGCTGGAGCAGTGGATCATCGGGGCGCTGGGCGAGTTCGGCGTCGCCGCCGACGTGCGCGACGGGCGGGTCGGCGTCTGGGTCGAGCGGAAGGGCCCCGGCTGGTCGCGTGAGGACAAGATCGGGGCCATCGGCGTCAAGGTCCGCAAATGGGTCAGCTTCCACGGCGTCAGCCTGAACGTGGAGCCCGACCTGTCCCACTTCGGCGGCATCGTGCCGTGCGGCATCCAGGAGCACGGTGTGACCAGCCTGGTCGACCTGGGCGTCCTGGCCACGATGGACGAGGCCGACGCGGCGCTGAAGACCAGTTTCACCCGCGTGTTCGGGGCGACAGCGGCCGGAGCCCCGCCGGCCCAGGGCGACGGCTAGTCCTCGGCGAGGACGATGACCCGGTCCTCAGGCTCGAAGATCACGCGTTCCGACCGGGGCGGATTGACCACCACCCCGCCCATGTTGCGGCCGTCGTCGACATCCGGGCGGCGGCGGCGGTAGCCAATGGCGGTTTCGCCGCGCCGACGGGCCGCCTCGGCCACGGTGTAGAAATTCACCGGCAGGTCCAGATCCACATAGTCGCCGATTGGCCGCATGTAGATTTCGGAGCCGTCCTCGTCGAGCAGGTCGTCGAAGATGGCCGAGAGGTATTCGTTCTCGGACGCCTGGGCCAGCATCAGGCTGACGAGCCGGTTCGACACCACGAAGTCGTCGGCGCGGGTGACCTCGGCCAGCTCCCGGTTGCGGATGTCGATCATCTCCGAGACGACGCTGATGTGCTCGCCGAGCCGTTCGGACAGCTTGCGCAGGTGCAGCAGGGTGATCAGCGTACGGGTGTCGGCCGACTGGGCCTGCATGTGATCGGAATAACCGAGCACCATGACGCTGTCGTAGGTCAGGGGTTCGAGCGCCTCGAGCGAGGCGGCGTGGCCGGTGTCGATGATCCGGACCTCAAGCTTCATGTTCTTCGAGCCGAGCGGCAGGGCGGCGATCTCGCCGGCCAGACCGGGCGTGTCGGCGGCCACGGTCAGCAGTGAGCCGGGTCGGACGTAACGCGACAGCTCGTGGGCGATCATCGGGCCGCGCCGGTTCCAGCCGATGATCAGCACGCGCTCGGCCGCGCGTCGGGTCCGGACCGGCGCGCGGATGGCGGCGACGTCGACCGCGTCCTCGGGGAGCGGGGTCATCCGGATCGCGGCGTCGTCCTCGGCGATGATGACGGCGCGGCTGCCGGCCGCGATCACCTCGTCCATCGGCGGGTTCATGCGCACCCTGCCGTCCGGATAGCGCAGACCGATGAGGGTCGAGTCCTCGTAGGCCATCAGGGCGTCGCCGTAGGCGACCCCGGTCAGGTCTTCAATTTCGGTGGTGTAGATTTCGCAGCCGTCGAAATCGAGCAGTTCGGAATAGACCGCCGAGAGGCCCGCCTGGCGGCTGGACTGGACCACGATGCGGGAGATCAGGTCGTCGGCGAGGACAAGCTGGACTTCGTCGCCGCCGACGATGCGGGCCACTTCGGCGTTGCGGGCGTCGCGCAATTCGGCGGCGATGCGATAGCGTTCGGTCCGGCGGTTGGGATCATTGGTCAGGGCCAGCACGGTCTTGATCACGCAACTGTCCGGGTCATCGGTTCCCTCGGGAGAGACCACGATGATGGAGCGGCAGGCTTGGGCGTTGACCAGGCTGAGGTCGAACAGGTCGGTCGGGTCGCCGTTGCGGCAGATGATCCGGGTGTTGCCGAGGTTCGGGACCTTGTCGGCGATCTCGTCCTCCATCTCGACCTTGTCCCGGTCGGCCATGATGACGATGCGGGGGTGGCGGCGGCTGGCGTTGGCGATGACGAGTTCCGACAGGATGTCGAAGATCGACGGCGACCAGTTGAGGATGATGGTGTGGTCGCTCTCCAGCACGCGCGACCGGCCCTTGCGAAGGCCCTCCAGAGCTGAATCGAGTCCGGCCGAGATGATCGAGATCAGGGCCGAGAAGACCAGGATGCCCATCAGGGTCACGAACAGGGTGACCAGCCGGAACACCCAGCCCGAGTCGCCGCCCATGGTCCCGGCGTCCATGGTCCGCATCAGCGACTGCCACGCCGCCTCGATGAAGTCGAAGCCGCCGTCCGGCCCGATGCGCGTGAGGGCCAGCACCGTCGCCGCCAGCACGATCACGCACAGCGAGACCAGCGCCAGCCATCCGGCCAGCGCCACCGGGCCGGCGGCCATGCTCTTGTCGAAGGCGTAGCGCAACCGCTCGCCGAGGGTCACAGCGCCGGCCGGACCCTTGGTCGTGGAAACCTTGGCGGCGGCCTTTGCGGAGCCGCGCGCAGCCCCGGCGCGGATAAGCGAACCCATGATCGGCGATCTCCCCGCGCGCCCCCCGGCGCTGGAACCGCCGACCGGCGCCCGGCGGGCGCAGCGAACAGCGTTACCGTCCCGTCTATCCGGAACAGTCTGGAAGATACAGCGAATCCGGCGCGAAGCGGCCTCCCCGCAAGGAAGCCGCTCCCGCTCGGTCGGGACGCCTAGCTCAGGACGACGATCGCCACGCGCCGGTTCTGGGCGCGGCCCTCGGGCGTGTCATTGGGGGCCACCGGGGCCGCCTCGCCGTAGGAGATGGTCGCCATGCGGTTCAGGGCGATGCCGTCGCGGCTGAGGAAGCGGCGGACCGCCTCGGCCCGGGCCTCGCCGAGCTTCTCGTTGTACTCCGCGTCGCCCGTGGCGTCGGTATGGCCTTGAATTTCAAGATAGACGTTGCGGTTCTCGGCCTTGAGGCGCTGCACCAGTTCGGCCAGCCGGGCCTCGGCCTCCGGCGACAGGGCGTCCTCGTCGACCGGGAATTTCATCGAGTCGTCCGACAGCACGACCTCGTAGAGGAATTTGCCTTCCGCCAGTTTGTGGGCGGCGTTGGCCCGCTCGAGCGCCTGGCCGGCGAGGCCTTCGACGCCGGTCACCCGGGTGTCGACCACCTCCACCTGGTCGCGCACGAACCGGTGGCTGGCGCAGCCGCTGGCCGCGAAGCCGAGGGCGAGCACCGCGCCGGTCAGAGCCGCCGTTCTGAATGTCGATCGTTGCAAGATGAAGTCTCCTGTGAATCCCCGAAGGTCCAGCTAGCTGAGCGGTCACGGCGGAGTGATGACCCGCACAAGGCCAGAAAATGTCAGCTTGGCCGTAAGCAGCGATGATCCGCTAACCGTCCGCCACGATCCTGACGCGGGTAGATGATCTGCAAGACGCAGAAGAACGTCTGCGGCTGCACTCGGAAGGCGAATGTCTATACGGAACGCGGATCGGGGAATGCTGAAATCCCGCGCCCGCCGCCGGACGTGGCTGCTGGCGGGCGGCGGCAGCGTGGGCCTGCACCTCGCCCTGCTGGCGGTGATCCTCCTGGTGCGGCCGGCGGGGGTTCCCGCCCTCGCGCCCGCGCCGGTCCCCGAACCGGTCGAGGTCACCCTGTTCCGACCGCCGCCGCCGCCGCTTCCGGAGCGCCGGACCGAGGCGCCGGCCGAGGCCGGGACCGCCGCGCCGCCCGATCCGGCCCCGGCCGCGCCCGATCCGCCGGCGCCGCCGCGTCCCGTCCCGCCGCGGCCGGCCCCGCGTGCGGCCCGGGTGATCGCCCCGCCGCCGCCCGACGTCGAGCCGCTGCCGGCGGCCGCGGCGGCGCCGGCGCCGGTGTTCGCCAGCCTCGGCGAATCCCAACTGGCCGGGGCGATCACCGCCGGCTCGGGGTCAGGCCAGGGCTCTGGCCAGGGCTCCGGCCAGGGCTCGGGCGCAGGGGAGGGGAGTGGATCGGGTCCCGGCGGCGACGGCGCCGGCTGCGACATGGTCCGCCGCCTGCAGGAGGCCTTGCGCGCCGATCCCGAGGTGCGCGCCGCCGTGGCGCAGGCGCACCGGGGGGTCGGTCCCGGCCGGGCCCTGCTGGTCTGGGACGGCGACTGGATCCAGACGCCCGGGCAGGCCGGCAAGGGCCTGGCCGGGGTCCGTCAGGCCATCGCCCTGGAGGTCGCCTTCGCCCCCGAGGCCTGCCGCCGCCAGCCGATGCGCGGGCTGGTGCTGATCACCTTCGCGGGGGGACCGCGGGTGGTGTTCGGAAAGGCGGGCTGGCGATGGACGGAACTGCTGGGGCGGTAGGGGCGGAACCGGACCTCGATCGCCCCGGATCCGAAGCGAAGTCGTCGCCGGTGTGCTGACAATCCGGGCTGAACCTCCCTAATAATTTCAGCCAAGGCGTTGAAATGGCGGGCTCTCATTGCGAGCCCAGCGTCCTGAACCCGCCACAGGAAGCGGCGGCCCGATAATGTGCGGATGAAGAGCGCGCGCACAGACAAGAGCAGGGCGACACCGTCGGCGGTCGAGCCCTGGCCGGAGGACACGCCCTACAGGCAGAGCCGGTCCGGCATGGGGCCGGCGCGGTGGCGGACGCTGCTGGAGCGGTATGTCGCGGGCGAGCCCATCCGGGCCCTGTCGGCGGAGTACCGGGTCCACGTCAGCACGATCTACAGACAGGCCGCCAAGGCGCGGATGCGAAAGCGCGACGTCAAGGCGAAGACCCTGCCGAAGGGACCGGCGCCGGTGGTCGTCCGCGCCGAAGCGGGGGAGGTGCGGGTGGTGTGCGCGGAACTGGCCTTCCGCTTCGACGCCGGCGACCCGGAGGCGACGGTCGCGTCGATCTATGAGCGGGTCACGGAGGCGGCCCCGGTGGGGCGGGACGACCTCGTCTCCAAACTCTATCGGATGGCGAATCAGACGCTGATCCTGGCCGACCGCCTGGACCGCCGGCGGGAACGGCGCAGCCTCTTCGCCCGGGAGGCCGCGCCGGCCGACGGGCCGGCGGGGGCGCCGCTGGTGCTGCGCGAGTCGCAGCGGCCGCCCCGGTCGCTGCCGGACGGTTCGCCGTGGTCGACCTGGCTGTTTCTCGGCGGCCGCGGCGCCGGCAAGACCCTGGCGGGGGCCAGCTGGCTGGCCGACCAGGCGGAGGCGCTCGGCCCCCGCGGGCGGCTGGCCCTGATCGGTCCGACGCTGCACGACGTGCGCGAGGTGATGATCGAGGGCGTCAGCGGCATCCGGTCGCTGCCGCGCTGGACCCGGGCCACGCGCCCGCGCTTCGAGGCGTCGCGCCGGCGGCTGGTGTTCGCCAACGGCTGCCAGGCCTACGCCTTTTCGGCCGAGGACCCCGACAGCCTGCGCGGGCCGCAGTTTTCGGCGGCCTGGGCGGATGAGTTCTGCGCCTGGCGGGGGAGCGGCCCGAGGGGGGCGGCGGAGACGCTGGCGCTGTTGCGCATGGGCCTGCGTCTGCCGCTCTCCCCCAAGGTCGAGGGTCGAGGGTCGAGGGGCGAGGGCGACTCAGCCCCCGATCTTGCCTCCGCATCTCAAGCCTCTTCCTCCCTCGACCCTCGCCCCTCGACCCTCAACCCTTCTTCAAGCCCCGCTCACCCCCGCCTCGTCGTCACCACCACGCCGCGGCCGACGCGGGCGCTGGTCCGGCTGAGGGACGAGGCGTCGTGCGTGCACACCCATGCCCCGACGGCGGCCAACGCCGGGCATCTGTCGCCGGGGTTCCTCGACGGGCTGCAGGCGCTGTACGGCGGCACGCGGCGCGCGGCCCAGGAACTGGAGGGACTGATCGTCGAACTGGACGGGGCGCTGTTCACGGCGGCGATGATGGCGCGGGCCAGGAGGGTCGAGGGGCGGGGGGCCGGCGGCGAGGGCGACGCCGCGCCCGACCCCGCCTACGACCGCGTCGTCGTCGCCATCGACCCGACCGCCTCGGCCGGCGGGGCCGCCTGCGGCCTGATCGCCGCGGCCCGCTATCGCCGCCCGGACGGGGTCCGCTGCGCCGACATCCTGGCCGACCGTTCCATCGCCGGCCTCGGCCCCGACGCCTGGGCGCGGCGCGCCGTGGGCCTCGCCGGCGAGTTCGGGGCCTCGGCCCTGGTCGCCGAGGTCAACCAGGGCGGGGACATGGTCAAGGCGGTGCTGAAGACCGCGGGCGCGAAGCTGAAGATCCGCGAGGTGCACGCCACGCGCGGCAAATACGTGCGCGCCGAGCCGGTGGCCGCCCTGTACGAACAGGGCCGCATCCGCCACGCCGGCGCCTTCGACGCGCTGGAGGAGGAGCTGATGGCCTTCGGCGGCGAGATGGAGGCGGCGGGATCGCTGGACCGGGCCGACGCCCTGGTGTGGGCGATCACCGACCTGCTGGTCGACGCGCCGGACGGGGAGCGGGGGCCGAGGGTGAGCCGGCTGTGAGGCGGCGCCGGCCTATTTGGCCTCGGCGACCATGATGTCCATGGTCGGGCGCGGCTCGGCGAGCATGCGGTCGACCGTGTGGGCGAAGGTGTCCAGCCGCAGGGGCTTCACATAGGTCTCGTCGGCGCCGAACAGGCGGGCCATGCGCAGCAGGTCGCCGACCCCCACCCGGCCGCCGGAGGAGATGGCGAGGATGCGCAGGTCGGGATAGAGGCCGCGGGCCTCGATGATGGTCTCGAGGCCGTCCTTGTTCGGCATCAGCATGTCCATGACGACGAGGTCGACCTTCATGGCCGCGAGGACGCGCAGCGCCTCGTCGCCGTCGGCGGCGGAGACGACCGCGTGGTTGCCTTCCCGAAGCAGTTCGGCCGCGATCATCTGGATGGTGGGGTCGTCATCGACCACTACGACTACGGCCATCTTGTCCTCCGGGCCCGATGATGCGCGAACAGCGCTACGGAAGCTGAAACAGGGATGATTAACGTCATGCCGCCACCGCCTCGCCGAAGGGCAGGGCGTCGAAGGCGACGGGGCGCGAATAGACGAAGCCCTGGATCATGTGCACGCCGGCGGTGCGCACGAACTGGGCCTGGGCCTCGGTCTCGACGCCCTCGCAGACGACCTGCATGCCCAGCGAGCGGCCGACGGCGATGACGGCGTGGATGATCGCCGCCGAGGCGGTGTCGTCGAGGCAGTGATCGACGAAGCTGCGGTCGATCTTGAGGGTGGTGAAGCGCAGCTCGCGCAGGGCGTGCAGGCTGGTGTAGCCGGCGCCGAAATCGTCGAGGGCGACGCCGACGCCGAGGGCGCCGAGCCGCTCGAGCGTGGGCCGGGCGGCGGGGATGTCGAGGATGGCGGTCTCGGTGACCTCGATCTCAAGGCGCTCGCCGGGACAGCCGACGCGGGCCAGGGCGGCCCCGACGCGGTCGGCGAAGTCGGGCTGCTGGAACTCCACGGCGGAGGCGTTGACCGAGACCTTCAGCCCGGGGCGGGTGACGGCCAGGGTGAGGGCCCGCTCGAGCACGAAGTCGGTCAGGCAGCGGATCGAGCCGTCGGCCTCGAGCCGGGGCACGAAGTCGGCGGGCGACACGGCTTCGCCGGTGGGGCGGGTCCAGCGGGCCAGGGCCTCGGCCTTGCCGGCGAACTGGCCGGAGCGGTTCATCATCGGCTGGAAGACGACGTCGAGCTCGCCGGCCCGGATGGCCTCGCGGATGTCGGGCCGGGAGTCGGGCCCGGGGCCGGGGGCGGGGGCGAGGGCCAGGCCCATGGCCTCCAGGGTGCGGGACACGAGGCCGGACAGGGCGGCGACGGCCTCGGCGGGACAGTCGCCGGCGCGGGCGGCGGTCTCCAGGGCGGAGGCGGCCTCGGCGACGGCGCGGGCCCCGAGGCTCAGGCTCATCGACTTGAGGGCGTGGGCGGCGCGGGCGGCGTCGTCCAGGTCGCCGGCGGTTTCGGCCGTGCGCAGCTCGGCGAGGCGGAGCGGGGCGTTCTCGGCGTAGAGGCCCTGGACCCGCTGGACGAAGTCCTGGCGGCCCGAGGCGGCCATGCGGTCGAGGTCGGCGCGGATGGCGGGGTCGAACAGGTCGTCGGCGGCGGGGGCGGGCGCGGCGGCGGCGGCCGGCGGGGCGGCGGCCACGGCGAAGGCGGCGCAGTGGCGCACCAGCGCCGTCTCGATGTCGTCGAGGGTGAAGGGCTTGTGGATGACGCCGTCCATGCCGGCCTCGACCCAGGCGTTGGCGGCGGTGCCGATGACATGCGCGGTCAGGGCCAGGATGGTGGCGCGGGGGCGGCCGGTCTCGGCCTCCTCGCGGCGGATCATGGCGGCGGCCTGGAAGCCGTCGAGGCGGGGCATCGACCCGTCCATCAGCACCAGATCGAAGCGCTCGCTCCTGAGCCGCTCGACCGCGTCGAGACCGTCGACGGCGAAGGCGGCGTCGACGTCGAACTGGTTGAGCGCCTCGGCGGCGACCTCGCGGTTGACCTCGGAGTCGTCGACGACGAGGACCCGCGCGCCGGGGAAGCGCGAGCCTTGGTCGCCCGCCTTGCGCACCCCCTGGCCGGGGTCGAGGCCGATCGACAGGCGATGCAGGCCCTGGAGGAATTCGTCGCCGCGGAACGGGCCGGTCAGCACCCAGGTCCGGTCGGCGGCGGCGGCCGGGACCACGCGCACGCCCTCGGCGGGATCGGCGGTGATCCGCGCCTCCGCCTGATCGCTGGAGACGACGGGCAGGCCCAGATGGTCGGCGTAGAGCTGCAGGACGGCGAGGGTGCAGGCGGCCGGGCCGTCGAGGCTGATCGACCAGCCCGGCTCGAACGCCGGCAGGGCGGGGGCCTCGCCGATCGCCGGCATGGCGGCGCGGAAGCCGAAGCAGGAGCCCTCGCCCTCGCGGCTGGACAGCACCCATTCGCCGCCCATGGCGCGGACCAGCCGGTCGCAGATGGCCAGGCCGAGGCCGGTGCCGCCGTGCTTGCGCGTGGTGCTCTGGTCGGCCTGGGAGAAGGCCTCGAACAGGCCGGGCAGCTTGTCGGCGGGGATGCCGGGGCCGGTGTCGACGACGCTGAGCTCGATGCGGCCGGAGCCGTCGGTGGCCGGCTCGATGCGCAGGGTGACGCCGCCCGTCTCGGTGAATTTGATGGCGTTGTTGGCGAGGTTGCTCAGCACCTGGCGCAGGCGGGTCGGGTCGCCCTCGACCGGTCCGAGCGACGGATGGACATAGACCGCCAGGTCCAGCCCCTTCTCGGCGGCGCGGCCGGCGAACAGGCTGGCGACGTCGGCGGCGATGACCCCGAGGTCGAGCTCGACGCTCTCCAGCTCCATCTTGCCGGCCTCGACCTTCGAGAAGTCGAGGATGTCGTTGATGATGCTGATCAGCGACTTGCCGGAGCTGGCGATGACCTCGGCGTAGCGACGCGGCTTCTCGGGCAGGTCGGCGCGGTTGAGCAGGTCGCTGAGCGCCAGGATGCCGTTCAGCGGGGTGCGGATCTCGTGGCTCATCACCGCCAGGAAGTCCGACTTGGCGGCGTTGGCGGCCTCGGCGGCGGCCTTGGCCTCGGTGAGCTGGGCGGTGCGCTCGGCGACGGTGGTTTCGAGGCCGGCGACGTGCTCTGCGATGCGCCGGTCGCGCTCGCGCAGGCCCTGGAGCATGGAGCGAACGCCGTCGGCCAGGTCGCCGACCTCGTCGTCGGCCACCACGTCGGGGTCGGTGGAATAGTCCTGGGTGTCGCGCACCTGGTTGGCGAAGGCGGCGAGCTGGACGATAGGCCGGCTGATCCGGCGGCCCAGCCGCAGGGCGATAAGAAGGCCCGCGAGGGCGGCGACGCCGACGCCGAGGATGGTGATCATGATCGAGCCGAGCACCCGCTCGCGCACGCCGGGCGCCTTGGCCAGCAGGGTGATCTGGCCGACCGGCTCGCCCTGGCTGACCACCGGGGCCTGGACCTCGATGGTGCCGGTGTTGAGCACCGACCAGACGGAGGCCTGGCCGCCGTCGCCGACGCTGACGTCGGAGGCGAGGCGGACGCCGCCGCCGGTCTCGGCCAGCAGCCGGCCGTCGCGCATCTGGATGCGGCCGTAGGTGACGTCGGGCATCTGGGAGATGGCGCGCAGGGCGGCGAAGGAGCCGGCCCGGTCCTCCGCCCGCACCGACTCGGCGGCGAGGGAGCCGATGACCTTGGCGGTGCGGGTCAGCCGCTCGGTCTCGGCGGCCGTCTGACGCCGGGCGTCGGTCCATCCAAGAAGCGTTGCCGTAACAACCGCGGTCGCCGCGAGCGCCGAAAGCACAAGGACGACAAGCTTTCGCCCGATCGTACGGTATCCGACATTGCGAACCAGTAGTGCCAAAACCCGCCGCTCCTCGTCGTCAGGCGCAGCTATACTGACCTTTAATGACTTGACGCTTAATGAGGACCAGTAGGGGCGGGCTGAGGGGCCGGTTTGCGGCCGCCGAGGGATCCCAATGAGTGGTTTTTTCTACGTGCTGGATGACGAGGCGAGGATCCTGTTCGTCGATGACGACCCGATTCTCCGGGAGTTCGCCCAGGTGAACCTGGCCAGCCCGAACACCACCATCGATGTGACCAGCGGCGGGGCCGAGGCCCTGCAGGCGCTGCGCGCGCAGGCCTATGACGTCGTCCTGCTCGACCTCGAGATGCCCGGCCTCGACGGTTTCGAGACCCTGACGCAGATCCGCGCCGACCCGGCCCTGGCCCACGTCCCGGTCATCGTGCAGACCGGCCGCGAGGACGTCGAGGCGATCGACCGCTGCTTCCGACTCGGCGCCACCTCCTTCGTGATGAAGCCGCTGAACTGGCGCCTGCTCAGCTATCAGGTGCGCTATGTGCTGCGGGCCGAGCGTCAGGCGCGGGCCGGCCCCGTCCGGGCGGTAGCGTGATGGGCGTGCTTGCGGCCTTTTCGGGATTCCTGGGGCGTTTCAGGCGCTCGCGGGACGGCTCCATCGCCCTGAAATTCGCCCTGCTCGGTCCGGCCGTCCTGCTGGTCGGCGTCGGGGCCATCGACCTGCTGGCGGTCAACGCCGCGGACACCCGGCTGCAGGCCATCGCCGATTCCGGCGCCCTCGCCGGCGCACCCTCGCTGGCGCTGGCCACCGACGGGACCGAGGCGCGCGAGCGGGCCGCCAGTTTCATTGACGCCCAGATGGAGGAGTGGGGCGACGAGGCCCCGACCTATACCGCCACCTATGAGATCGTCGACCGTATGGGCCAGCGCGCCCTGCGGGTGCTGCTCAAGGGCCACCGGCCGTCCTTCTTCGCCAGCATGCTTCCGCCCGGGGGCTGGAATTTCAACGCCGAGGCGGTGGCCAGCTCCGTCGGCCTGGTGCCCCTGTGCGTCCTCGTCACCGGCAAGACGGGGAACAAGCTGCTCAACATCCAGGACTCCGGCCGCATGAACGCCCCGGCTTGCCTGGTCCATTCCAACCGCGACATCCTTGTCGAGGGCGGCATGATCGACGCCGCCTCGGTGCAGGCCGTGACCACCGCCGGCGGCATGATCAGCCCGTCGCCCAGCACCGGCGCCGCCTCGATCGACGACCCCTTCGCCAGCCTCGACATCGACAAGGCCAACGGCCTCGGCCTGCTGTGCACCGTCGCCGACCTGCTCAACCGGGTGAAGGTCTCGTCCGGCGTCCACACCATCCCGCCCGGCCGCCACTGCGGCGGCGTCGAGGCCATCGGCGACGCCCGCATCGTCCTGGCCCCCGGGGAGCATTTCTTCCTCAAGGGCAGCCTGGTCATCAAGGAGAACGCCCGGCTGGAAGGCGTCGACGTGGTGCTGTTCTTCGACAGCGCCTCCAGCTTCACCTTCACCGACAACGCCCTGGTGTCGCTGGACGGTCGTAAATCCGGCCCCTACGCCGGCATCGTCATGGGCAGCTCCCGCAACAATCAGCAGAATTTCATCATCTCAGCCGACAACGTCGAGAGCCTGCTGGGCGTCCTCTACGTCCCCTCGGCCCGGCTGATCGTCGAGGGCAACGCCGACGTGGCCCGCGACAGCGCCTGGACCGTCATCGTCGCCAAGGAGGTCCAGCTGAAGGGCTCTCCGTCGCTGTTCATCAACGCCAATTACGACGCGTCCAACGTGCCGGTCCCGGCCGGCGTCGGACCCCGCGCCGGCGGCGTCCGTCTGATCGAGTAGAGAGCCCGCCCATGGCGATGGAAGCCGAAGTCATCACCGAACGCCTCGAGGGCGACCACGACGTCGAGCGTCGGGCCCGCACCGAGCGCCGACGCCGGGAGCGGCGCAAGCCGGGCAACCGCGTCAACCGCGCCGCCCCCAACCAGTCGCTGATCAAGGTATTCGGCGCCTTCGGCGTGGCCATCATGAGCGCGGTCCTGACCCTGACCGTCCTCGCCGGCGAGATGCTGGCCCTGCACATCCCGGCCCTCGCCCTGACCTTGCAGGGCGTGCTGCTGGGCGGCGCCGTGCTGATGATCGCCCTCGGCTCGATCGAGCAGCGGCTGATCGAGATCCGGCTGGAGCTGATGATGATGAACGGCGGCCGGAGGGCGGGCGACGATCGACGGCGCGATGACCGGCGCAGGGCGGGCGAGGAGCGGCGTGGGGACCAGGGCGGCGGCCCGGATGCGGCCCCGGAAGAGCGGCGAGGCCGGGGCGCGGCGGGGAGCTCGCGCAATCAGAAGAGCTAGGCCCCCGGGGCGCCGGGCGAGCCGTCCGCCGCTTGCCGGTCGCCTCGCCCTCCTGCATCCTCGCCTCCGCTCAGCTCCAAGGACCGGCTCATGCGCCTCCCGCTCTTGCTCGCCTCTATCGCCGCCGCGGGCCTGACGGCCGGGTCAGCCGTCGCACAGGACGCCCCTGCGCCGACGGAAGCGGGGCGGTACGGCGCGGCGCTTGGGCGGATGCTGCACGAGATCGGGTGGCAGCGCTGTCCGGCGGACATCATGGGCGAGGCGCTGCGCGCCGCCTGCACCGAGCAGCTGCCGCAGCTGACGCCGGCGCTCGCCGACCTCGGAACCATCGACGGCGTGACCTTCGTCGAGGCGGGCGAACAGCCCCCTTACGGCCGGGTCGAGGCGTGGACCGTCCAGTTCAGCGTCGGCCACACCATGACCTGGGTGGTCGGGGGCGAGCGGGACGGCCGCTTCGACATCCTCTATCCCGTCGGCGGCTGAGGCGGCGGCGCCGCCTATTCGAACTCCACCAGCACGTCGTCCGCAGCCACCGGGTCGCCGGCAGCGGCGCTGACGGCCTTGACCAGCCCGTCGCGCTCGGCCTTGAGGATGTTCTGCATCTTCATGGCCTCGATGATGGCGACCGTTTCGCCGGTCTTGACCTCCTGGCCGACCGCGACGGGAATGGCGACGACGAGCCCGGGCATCGGGGACTGGATCAGCTTCGAGGTGTCGGCGGCCTGTTTTTCCGGCAGGCGGGCGTAGAGGGCGGCGACGGCGGGGGTGAGCACGCGGACGCGGGCCCGGGCGGCCCGATGCCGGATGACGAAGCCGTCGGCGACGCGGGCGACCTCGGCGGTGAAGGGCTCGCCGTCGAGCAGGGCGCGGAACTGGGCCTGGCCGGGCCGCCAGTCGATGTCGGAGAGCTGCAGGGCCCGGTCCTCGCCGGCGAGGTCGAGGGTCAGGGCCTCGTCGTCGTCATAGCCGAGGGTGACGCCGTGGGCCTCCGGACCGATCAGGACGATCCAGTCGGTGCGGTTGGACGGATCGCCGGACAGCTCGGTCAGGATCTCGTTCATGGCCGCGGCGGCGGCGATGAGGATGTCGGTCTGGCGCCGCGTGGGGGCGAGGCCGTGGAAGCCGTCGGGGAACTCGTCCTTGATGTAGCTGGTCGAGATCTGGCCCGAGCGGAAGCGCGGCTGGTCCATGACGGCGGCGAGGAAGGGGACGTTGTGGCCGACGCCCTGCAGGTGGGTGTCCTCCAGCGCCCGGGCCATGCCGTCGATGGCGGCGTCGCGGGTCTCGCCCCAGGCGCACAGCTTGGCGATCATCGGGTCGTAGAACATGCTGATCTCGTCGCCCTCGCGGACGCCCGAATCGTTGCGCACGGCGTAGTCGCCCTGGTCGCCTTCCTCGGCCGTGTCGTAGCGGACGAGGCGGCCGATGCTGGGCAGGAAGCCGCGGTAGGGGTCCTCGGCGTAGACGCGGCTCTCGATGGCCCAGCCGCTGATGGCCAGGTCGGACTGTTTGAAGGCCAGGGTCTCGCCCCAGGCGGAACGGATCATCTGCTCGACCAGATCGACGCCGGTGATCAGTTCGGTGACCGGATGCTCGACCTGCAGCCGGGTGTTCATCTCGAGGAAGTAGAAGGACTTGTCCTGACCGGCGACGAACTCGACGGTGCCGGCGGAGTCGTAGTTCACGGCCCTGGCCAGGGCGACGGCCTGGGCGCCCATGGCCGCGCGTGTCGCCTCGTCGAGCAGGGGGGAGGGGGCCTCCTCGATGACCTTCTGGTTGCGGCGCTGGATCGAGCATTCGCGCTCGAACAGGTGGACGACATCGCCGTGCTTGTCGCCCAGCACCTGGATCTCGATGTGGCGCGGGTCGACGATGAATTTCTCGAGGAAGACGCGGTCGTCGCCGAAGGCGTTCAGCGCCTCGGCCTTCACGGCGGCGAAGCCCTCGGCCATGTCGGCGTCGGAATGGGCGACGCGGATGCCCTTGCCGCCGCCGCCGGCCGAGGCCTTGATCATGATCGGATAGCCGATCTGGTTGGCGATGCGGACGGCCTCTTCCGTCGTCTCGATCAGGCCCATGTGGCCGGGGACGGTGGAGACGCCGGCCTCGGCGGCCAGTTTCTTGGAGCTGATCTTGTCGCCCATGGCCTCGATGGCCTCGGGGTTGGGGCCGATGAAGGCGATGCCCTCGTCGCGCAGGCGCCGGGCGAAGCCGGCGTTCTCGCTGAGGAAGCCGAAGCCCGGATGGACCGCCTCGGCCCCGGTCTGGCGCACCGCCTCGATGATCCGGTCGGCGAGCAGGTAGGACTGGTTGGCCGGGGCCGGGCCGATCAGCACCGATTCGTCGGCCATCTCGACCGCCAGCGACCCCGCATCGGCCTCGGAATAGACCTGCACCGTGGCGATCCCCATGCGGCGGCAGGTCTTGATGATGCGGACGGCGATCTCGCCGCGGTTGGCGATCAGGATCTTGGAGAACATGAGTCTGGGGCTCTGAAGCGAACGTGATCCGCCGGTGAGGGCGTCGCCCCGATTAGGCCGCGATCCGGGGCGAGTAAACCGGAGGGGGCGTTCATCCGGACGGGGTACGGGCTTGGCAAGGCCGGCTCCTATGGGCTTTAACGCTGCCCGTTCCCTGTTCCACGGCCCCGGAGCCAGACTTGATGTCCCGTATCCTCCCCGTCGCCGCGACCGCGGCCCTGACCCTGGCGCTGGGCGCCGGCTCCGTCTCCGCGCAGGACTTCCGCGCCCTGGCGCGTCAGGACCTGCAGGCCGCCCATGACCAGCTGGCCGCCAACCATCCCGCGCCGGTCGTGCCGGGCCAGGCCAGCGACACCTTCCGCGCCTGGCTGGACCGCGGCCTGCAGGAGGCGATGTCGAAGGCCGGCCAGGCCAACAGCGGCTCCAGCCACGCCTATCTGCTGCGCTACTACGCCGCCGGCTTCCGCGATTCGAACATCGTCATCCGCCCGAGCTACGAGACCGCCGCCGACCGCTTCTCGGCCACCAACTGGGCCGGGGTGACCACCGGCTGGCGCGACGGCAAATATGTGGTGACCTATGTGCAGCCGGGCCTGCGCGGCCTGCCGCCGGTCGGCGCGGTGGTCACCGAGTGCAATGCGACGCCGATCGAGGACTACGCCCGGGCCAAGCTGGACCTGTGGGAAGGCGACCTGAACACCGAGGCCGGCCGGATCACCACCGCCCCCTATCTGCTGTGGAACCGCAACAACCCGTTCGCCGGCGGCGTGCCCTCGACCTGCAAGTTCAAGGTCGGCAACCGCCGCGAGCGCGACTACGAGATGCGGCCGCAGCTGGCCACGGCCACGCCGGCCAATCTCGAGGCGGCCTATCGCGCCACCCTGTACACCCCGGGACCCGTGCCGCTGTCGGTCGAGTCGGTCAACGGCCGGCCGTGGATCAACGTCCATTCGTTCGCCGACAGCGCCGGCTGGGACGCCTTCAACGCCCAGCTGGAGGGCCAGCTGGCCACGATCCGCGGGCCGCAGGGCTTCGTGCTGGACCTGCGCGGCGGCAGCGGGGCCTCGAACCTCGGCTCGACGGCGCGCGGCTACGGCGTGCTGAACCGCCTCTGGACCTCGGAATTCACCCAGAGCCGCCAGCCGACCGGCGGCGACTTCACCTATCGCGCCACCGCCGGGAACCGCCAGTGGTACGCCGACGTGATCGGCCGGATGCAGCAGGACGCCCGCTTCGTCTATGAGGCGCCGGAGGTGATCGAGCAGACCCAGGCCATCCTCGCCGCCTTCGACGCCGCCATCGCCGCGGGCCAGCCGAGCTTCACCCAACCGCAGGCCGCCACGGCCGCCGATCCGAACGCCGCCAATCCGGTGCAGGGACCGGTGGTGGTGCTGGTCGACGCGGGCTGCTCGGGCGGCTGCCTGGACACGCTGGACCTGCTGAGCCGCCTGCCCAACGTGCGCATCGCCGGCACGACCACGGCCCCGGACTCGATCTTCATCGAACAGACCGTGACCCGGCTGCCGTCGACCTATGCCGACCTGAGCTATGGCCACAAGGCCTGGACGTCGCGCCAGCGCGGCAACAACCAGCCGTTCATCCCGGCGCAGGGCCTGACCTACACCGGCAACCCGGTGGACGAGACCGCCGTCCGCACCTGGGTGGGGAGCCTTTTCGGCTCCTAAGCGAGATGATCTCCCTCCCCCTTGTGGGGAGGGTGGATCGCGAAGCGAGACGGGTGGGGCGCGGACGTACCCCACCCTGTCGCCGCGTTGCGGCGACATCCCTCCCCATGAAGGGGAGGGAGAAGGGGTGGAACCCTCGTCCGGCCCTTCCTATTTCGAAGCCATGACCGACATCGCCCCGACCCTGCGCTCGCCCTCGGGCTTCGACCTGACGCCGCCCGACGAGGCCCAGCGGGCCCGGCTGGAGGCCGACCTGTCGCCGGAGGAGCGGCGGGTCCTGCTGGCCCACGGCACCGAGGCGCCGTTCTGCGGCACGCTGCTGGGCGAGAAGCGGCCCGGGGTGTTCTGCTGCCGCGAGTGCGGCCTGCCGCTGTTCCGGGCCGGAACCAAGTTCGAGAGCGGCACCGGCTGGCCCAGCTTCACCGAGCCGGTCGACCCCACCCATGTGGAGGCGGTCACCGACCGCTCGCACGGCATGACCCGGACGGAGACGCGCTGCGCCCGCTGCGGCAGCCATCAGGGCCATGTCTTTCCGGACGGTCCGCCGCCCACCGGCCTGCGCTACTGCATCAATTCGGTGGCCCTGGCCTTCGTCCCGGACGGCGAGGCGCTGCCGGATCCGCTGGGCCGCGGGGACGGGCGCGCCTGACCTTGGCCGCATTTGAGGCTAGGGTGGGTTTCCCGCAGGAGTCGAACCCATGCTGATCACCGCGTTGCTGATGGCCGCCCTCCTGCCGGGCGCCGCGACGCCGGGCGAGCCGGGCGCCGATCCGGACAGCGTGGTGGCCACCGCCCCGGCGACCGCCGTCGCCCTCGACGCCGCGGCGGGGCCCGTGGCGCCTTCGGTGAACGACGCCGCCCCGGCCATGGACCCCCATGGCCTGAACACCGACCAGCAGATCGCACAATGGCTGGCGGCCCGCGCCCCGGTGGAAACGCGTTCCGGCGAGACGGAATTCTGGCGCGACGATCGCAAGCCGCACGGCGAGGTCAGCCTCGGCATCGGCACGGGCGGCTATCGCGACTATGGCGCGGCGGTGTCGTTGCCGATCGGCGAGAGCGGGCGGCTGGATATCAGCGTCCGCCAGGTCGAGAACGGCCTGTATCCCTACGGATACGGCTACGGCCGGGGCTACGGCTATGAGCCGTATTTCGATGACGGCGGCTATGTCTTCCCCGGCGCCGCCCGGGCCGGCGCGGCGGCGGAGTACGAGGGCCGCCTGGCTCGCCCCGAAGGCCCGCCCTGGGCGCGACTGGCGCCCGTGCCGCAACCGCCGGCCGCGGAATAGAAAAAGGCCCGATCCGGCGGATCGGGCCTTTTGCTTAGTGGTGCCGCCGGGGGGAATCGAACCCACGACCTCAGCCTTACCAAGGATGCGCTCTACCACTGAGCTACGGCGGCCGTCACTGAGGAAGCGGCCCTATAGCCAACGGTGGACAATGGGGGAAGCCCCGATTTCCCCCGCTTGCGAAAAAGGTTCCGGAAGGGTCTGATCGAGCCATGGACGAGTCGAAGATTCCAGCGCCCCTGCCTGACCTTCCGCCTAGCCTGCCGGATCCGTTGGCGCCGCCGAAGACGCCCGCGACGGCGCGGGCCCAGCGGCTCGCCACGGCGTTGCGGGCCAATTTGAAGCGGCGCAAGGCGGCGGCCCGGCCGCCCAGGGCCACGAAGCCAAGCAACTGAATGTCATCGGCCGTACGGTGCAGGCGGCCTTTCGCAACCCCCGTCGTCCGGGCTAGATAGCCGGCCCCCCGGCGCCCGAGGCAGATCGCTTCGGGCCGGCCAACAGAGACGACATGGACAGCATCGCCATCCAAGGCGGCGCCCGGCTGAACGGATCCATTCCGGTCAGCGGCGCCAAGAATTCCGCCCTCAAGCTGATGGCCGCCTCGATCCTGACCGATCAGCCGCTGCGCCTGACCAACATGCCGCGGCTGGCCGACACCAAATTCCTGGGTCGGCTGCTGCGCGAACTGGGGGTCGAGGTCACCGAGAACGGGGACGGCGGCGAGCAGGAGACGCTGTTCCACGCCGCCGGGATCAAATCGACCTTCGCCCCGTACGACCTGGTCCGGCAGATGCGGGCCTCGTTCAATGTGCTGGGGCCGCTGCTGGCCCGCACCGGCGAGGCCAAGGTGTCGCTGCCGGGCGGCTGCACCATCGGGGCCCGGCCGGTCGATCTGCACCTGCAGGCGCTGACCGCCATGGGCGTCGAGATCGAACTGGACGAGGGCTATGTCATCGCGCGCGCCCCGAACGGGCTGAAGGGGGCCGAGATCGAGTTCCCGTTCGTCTCGGTCGGGGCGACCGAGCACGCCCTGCTGGCGGCGGTGCTGGCCGATGGCGTGACGGTGCTGAAAAAGGCCGCCCGCGAGCCGGAGATCGGCGACCTGGCCCGGTGCCTCGTGGCCATGGGGGCCAGGGTGGACGGCATCGATACGGACGAGCTGGTCATCACCGGCGTCGGCTCGCTGGGCGGGACGACCTGGTCGGTGATTCCCGACCGGATCGAGATGGGCTCCTACGCGGTGGCCGCGGCCATGGCCGGCGGCGAGGTCCGGCTGACCAAGGCGCGGCCGGAGCTGATGACGGCGCTGAGCGAGAAGATGGTCGAGGCGGGGGTCGAGGTCACGCCGACCGCCGACGGCGTCATCGTCAGGCGCGACCCGACCCGGCGGCTGAAGGCCGTCAATGTCGCGACCGAGGTCTATCCGGGCTTCGCCACCGACCTGCAGGCCCAGTTCATGGCCCTGATGACCACCGCCGAGGGCGACAGCGTCATCCACGAGAACATCTTCGAGAACCGCTTCATGCACGCGCCCGAGCTGATGCGGCTGGGCGCCGACATCCACGTTCACGCCGGCGAGGCGGTGGTGAAGGGCGTCGAGGTCCTGCACGGGGCCCAGGTCATGGCCACGGACCTGAGGGCCTCGGTCAGCCTGGTCATCGCCGGCCTGGCCGCCGAGGGCGAAACCACGGTCGGACGCGTGTATCATCTGGATCGCGGGTTCGAGCGGCTGGAAGAGAAGCTCGGCGCCTGCGGCGCGCAAATCCGCCGGATCAAGGGCGAGGACCATGAGCACTGAGGCGGCCGCCGCCGACGACACGCCCGCGGGAACGGCCGCAGAGCCGTTGCGCCTGCTGGCCGAGGACGCCGACGACCTGCACATCATCTCGGCGGCGCTGCAGGACGCGATCCTGCGTCCGGTCGATATCGTCTGGGAGCCGTCGGCGCGGCGCGTGACCCTGGCGCTGAGCCGGTTCTGCTGGGAATGCGGCGGCACGCGGGTGATGTCGGCGATGCAGTTCGGCGACGTGATATCGGTCAAGAGCCGGCGGCTGCCACGCGGGCCGGAGCACGCCCTGGAGCTGCTGGCCATGGATTTCGAGCCGGGCGAGGCGCCGGGAGGACGGGTGACCCTGATGTTCGCCGGCGGCGGCGACCTGCGCATCGACGTGGAATGCCTCGACGCGGTGCTGACCGATCTGTCCGAGCGCTGGCCGGCCAGGCTTGCGCCCACCCACGAGGCCGAAGGTCCGGAGCCGGCGTGAGCGAGCACCGCCTGTCGTCAATCGAGCTGGACACGGCCACCCTTCCCGCCGCCACCGCAGAGATCGAGCACGAGCGCCGGGTGGCCATCTTCGATCTGATCGAGAAGAACAGCTTCGAGCCCGTGGGCGGGAACGGCGGACCTTACCGGCTGACCCTGTCGCTGCTGGACGGGCGGCTGGTGTTCGACATCGCGGGGCCGGACTTCGCCAAGGCCCACGGCCTGTCGCTGAACCCGCTGAACAAGGTGGTGAAGGACTATATCGCCATCTGCGACAGCTATTACGAAGCGCTGCGGGGCGCCGACGCGGGCAAGATCGAGGCGGTCGACATGGGCCGGCGCGGCCTGCACAACGAGGGCGCCGAGCTGCTGAAGGCCCGGCTGGACGGCAAGATCGCCATCGACCACGAGACGGCGCGGCGGCTGTTCACCCTGGTGACGGCGCTGTACCGGCGGGGATAGGGAGTGAAGAGTGCTAGTGAGCAAGTCGTGAGCGAAGGGACGCCGCGGTTCCGCCATCCAGCTCACCCCTTGCTCACTAACACTCTTCACTCTCGCTGCCGCCTCGACTAACCGCCGATTTTGGTGCATTAGCGCCCCCTCCAAACGACGCGCGCTCCGCCCGGCGCGCGTCCAGACTCGTATTCACAGGGCGCGAGAGGCCGCATGGCTAAGGAAGAACTGCTCGAGTTTCCCGGCACCGTCAGCGAACTGCTGCCGAACGCCACGTTTCGCGTGACGCTCGAGAACGACCACGAGATCATCGCCCACACCGCGGGCAAGATGCGCAAGAACCGCATCCGCGTGCTGGCCGGCGACAAGGTCCTGGTCGAGATGACGCCCTACGACCTGACCAAGGGCCGCATCACCTACCGCTTCAAGTAAGGACGGGGCGTGACCGCCCGTCCGGAACTTGTGCTGGCCTCGGCCAGCCCGCGCCGCGTGGAGCTGCTGGCGCGGATCGGGATCGCTCCCGACCGAATCGAACCCGCCGACATCGACGAGACGCCGCTGAAGGACGAGACGCCGCCGCGCCTCGCCGCCCGGCTGGCGCGCGGCAAGGCCGGGGTTGTCGCCGCCCGGGCGCCCGAAGCCGTGGTGCTGGCCGCCGACACCGTGGTGGCGGTGGGGCGTCGGCTGCTGGAGAAGGCGGCCGACGAGGCCGAGGCGGTCCGGTTCCTGAAACTGCTGTCGGGGCGCAACCACCGGGTCTTCACCGGCGTCGCCGTGGCGGCGGGCGGGACCATCCGGCATCGGGTGGTCGAGGCGCGGGTCTCGTTCAAGGTGCTGTCGGAGGGCGAAATCGCCGCCTATGCCCGCTCCGGCGAATGGCGCGGCAAGGCCGGGGGCTACGGGATCCAGGGCCGGGCCGGGGCCTTCGTGACCCGCATCGTCGGCAGCTATCCGGCCATCGTCGGCCTGCCGCTGTTCGAGACCGTCAACCTGCTGGCCGGGGCCGGCTGGCGGGCCGAGTGAGCGAGCTCGAGGCCTTTCTGGACGAAACGCCCGGAGAGACCCGGGGCGTGGTCGTCCGGAACGGCCGGTTCGAACGCCTCCTTATACAAAGAGAGAGCGACGCGGCGCAGCACCGGCTGGGGGCGCGGTCGGTCGGCCGGATCGCGGCGGTCGACGGGGGGCTGAGGGGCGCCTTCGTCGACCTCGGCGCCGGCGAGCCGTTCGGCTTCCTGCCGCTGCGCAAGAGCGACCATGCCGCGGCGGGCGCCAAGGTGGAGGTCGAGGTCTCGGCCGAGCCGCGCGAGCACAAGGGGCCGACCCTGAGGCTGGTCGGGCCGGGGGAGGGCGAGCCGCGGCTGCTGAAGGCCGGGGCCACCGTGGCGGAGAGTCTGGCGGCGCTGGCGCCCGGCACGGAGGCGCGCACCGGGGCGGCGGCGATTCGCGCGGCCCTCGAGGCGGAGGAGGAGGCGCTCGCCCCCGGCGGGTTGTTCGCCCATCTGGGCGTGCGGCTGGCCGTGGAGCGGACGCGGGCGCTGGTCGCGGTGGATATCGATCACGCCGCGGCGCCGGGCCGGGAGGGGCGGCGCGACAAGGCGCGGGCCAATCGCGACGGGCTGATGCAGGCGGCGCGGATGATCCGGCTGAAGGGCTGGGGCGGGCTGGTGGCGATCGACCTGGTCGGGACCGGGCACGACGGGGCGGCGATGCTGGCGGCAGCCCGGGCGGCGTTCGGCGACGATCCGGAGATCGCCTGGGGCCCCGTGAACCGCTTCGGCGTGCTGATGCTGTCGCTGCCGTGGCGGACCACGCCGGTCGAGGAGCGGCTGCTGGGGCCGGGCGATCGGCCGACGCTGGCGACGCGGGCCATCGACGCGGCGCGGCGGCTGCGGCTTGCGCTGGCGCAGGACACCGCCACGCCCTATCTGACCGTGCGTTGCCCGCCCGCCGTGGCCGCCGCGGTGGAACCGCTGGCGGCGCGGCTGGGCCCGCGGGCTAGGGTGAAGGCCGATCAGGCGCTTGCCGACGACGTGCAAATCGATTTGAGCTGAGACGATGGCGACCTGTCCGATCTGCCGGCGCGCGCCGGCTGACCCGAAATACAAGCCGTTCTGCAGCAAACGCTGCGCGGACGTGGATCTGCAGCGCTGGTTCGCCGGCTCCTATGCCGTTCCGGGCCCCCCCGACGAGACGCCGCCGGACGACGACCGCGAAGGCTGACAAGACCGCTGGACACCTGAAAACGGCTCGCCTATAGACGCCGCTCTCGCGAATGGACGCCTCGCCTGGGTAGCTCAGTTGGTAGAGCAGCGGATTGAAAATCCGCGTGTCGGTGGTTCGAATCCGCCCCCAGGCACCATCGTTTCCCGCCCGGCCGGAAATCGGTGTCATCGCATCATGAAAATGTCGTTTTCGGCCTGAATCCTCGGCTTTGAACGCGCTTGCTCTCCCTCAAGGGGAAAAGCGCCGTTGCGCACTTGACGCTCTGGTATGCGTTCGCCAAAGGAGCTTGACCGCTTTCCTTGGCAAGCGGTCGGCGGGGACGGGATTAGCCATATCCCACGCCGTCGACACCGCCCCGGAAGCCGACAGGCAACCGGAAGCGTCAGGAGGCGTTCCGCAGACCGGGGTTCCACAAACCCCCGGCGCTGCAGACGAGATTTTCATGGAGGGGCGGGCGTCGTCTGCGGCCGTTCCTCAGGGTTCCACGAGTCAGACCAAAAAAGCAGGAACTGGCGAACTATGCTCGATATCAAGAAGACCAACATCCTCCTGGCCATGGCCGGCGCCGCCGTGCTGATGGCCGGTACGCCGGTCCTCGCGCAGGATGCCGCCGCCCCGGCCGCCGCTCCGGCGGCCACGGCCCCCGCCGCGACCACCGCGGCCCCCGCTGCGACCCCGACCGACGCGGCCCCGGCCGCCGCCGACGCGGAAGCCGCTGCTGAAGGCGAAGGCGGCGGCAACAAGCTGACCCCCGCCAAGATGTTCATGGAAGCGGACATCGTCGTTAAGGTCGTGATGATCGGCCTGCTGCTGGCGTCCGTGTTCACCTGGGTGATCCTGCTCATCAAACTGTTCGAGTTCGGCGCCCTGAACCGCAGCACCGACCGCTTCCTGGAAGCCTTCCGCCAGACCCGCACGATCGCCGACATGCGTCGCGTGGCCACCTCGGAAGAGTTCGAAGGCAACCCGCTGGCCGACATGGCCGCCGCGGCCACCGACGAAGTCGAACTGTCGCGTCAGGCGGGCCTGTCGGTCACCGGCGACCACCGCGACTCGGCGCTGAACCGCGCCCAGGCCGCCGTGTCCGCCGTCCAGTCCGGCCTGGCCAAGCGCCTGTCGGGCGGCCAGCAGTTCATGGCCTCCGTCGGTTCGACGGCTCCGTTCATCGGTCTGTTCGGCACGGTTTACGGCGTCATGAACTCGTTCATCGGCATCGCGAACACCAACACGACCAACCTGGCCTCGGTCGCCCCGGGTATCTCGGAAGCGCTGCTGGCCACCGGCATCGGCCTGTTCGCCGCTATCCCGGCGGTTATCTTCTACAACTACTTCAACACCCGCATCGCGGCCTACGGCACCCGTTCGGACGGCTTCAACGCCGAGCTGATGAACGCCGTGTCGCGTAACCTCGACAAGGGGGCGTAACCCGGATGGCCGCCAAACTTTCCGGTGGCGGCGGCGGCAAGTACGCCATCGAGCAGAACAGCGAGATCAACGTCACGCCGTTCGTGGACATCATGCTTGTCCTGCTCATCATCTTCATGGTGGCGGCTCCGCTCGCCACCGTGTCGGTGGTGGTGAAACTGCCGGTCGCGGTCGCCGAACCGCAAGAGAATCCGCCCAAGCCCTTCTTCGTCTCGATCCAGGCCAATTCGAAGGTCTACATCGGCGACAACGAAATCCTGGAAGGGCCCGACGGGGTCGGCGCGGCCCTGCTCGGCCTGATCGGCAACAAGACGCCGTCGGACGAGCGGATCTTCATCCGGTCGGATCAGACGACCCGGTACGGCGACTTCATGCAGGTCATGAATTCGCTCCAGGACAGTGGTTTCTACAGCGTCGCCCTGGTCGGCGAAGAGCAGACGACGAAGTAGGAGCGGTGAGAGCATGACTGAAGTCGAATATCATCGCAGCCTCTACGATCCGCCGAAGCAGAAGGGCATCTTCGGTGTCCCTCCGCACGTGTTCATCGCCAGTATCGTGGTGGTGTGCCTGTTCTTCGGACTGCTCGCCTTCTATTTCATCAATGCGCAGTTCAAGCTGCGTGAGGTGCACTATTCGGACGATGCGGTCGACGTTGAGCTGATCGAGCCGATTCCGCCGCCGCCTCCGCCCCCGCCGCCCCCGCCGCCGCCGCCCGAAACGGCGCCGCCGCCGAAGCTGCAGGTGCGGGTGCCCGCTCCTCTTCCGGTGACCCTGCCGGTGCCGCCTCTGCCGGTGCCGCCGACGCCGAAAGAAGACCGGATCGCCTCGACGATCCCGCCGGGCCGTATCGATGGGCCGGTGACGGTCCCGCTGCCGCCTCCGCCGCCGAAGCCGTCGGTGATCACCAACCCGAGCTGGGCCCGCCAGCCGCCGATCGAATACCCGGAACGCGCCCAGTCGCGCGGCATCGAGAGCGGTACGGTGGTCCTGAACTGCCTGGTGAACCAGAACGGCAGCGTGTCGGACTGCAACATCGTGTCGGAAAGCCCGTCCGGCGCCGGTTTCGGATCCGCCGCCCTGGCCGGCGCACGGCGAGCCCGGCTGTCGCCGCGGACCGTCGACGGCGCCGCCGTCAATGCGCGGGTGACCTTCACCACCCGGTTCCAGCTCCCCAGGGACTGACCGGCGATACAGTAAAGCGGAACGCCCCGGTCCCTGCGGCCGGGGCGTTTTCGTGCGTGGTGGAGCGTTGCGCCGCTTCGGACGTTGTGCGGCGAGCCTGAAAACGGAGCCCGCCATGAAACGCCCCCTGACCCTGGCCATCGCCGCCGCCGCCGCCCTGACCGCCGCCGGCTGCGCCTACAACGAGACCCTCGGGCGCAACCAGTTCCTGATCGTCGACGACGGCGCCCTGACGCAGCAGTCCGAGGCGGCCTGGGCCGAGGCGCTGCGCACCCAGCCGACCTCGTCGGACGCCGCCGCCAACGCCCGCATCCGCCGCGTCGGCGCCCGCATCGTCGAAGCCGCCGGCCTGACCGACCGCAGCTGGGACTACGCGGTCTTCGTCAGCCAGAGCCCGAACGCCTTCGTCCTGCCGTCGGGCAAGATCGGCGTGACCACCGGGCTGCTGAGCCTGGTGCGCAATGACGACCAGCTGGCCGCGGTGCTAGGCCATGAGGTCGGGCACGTGGTGGCCCGGCATGCGGCGGAGCGCTATTCCTCCTCGGCGGCGACCAGCCTGGTCTTGAGCGGGGTGCAGAGCGCCGCCGGCGACTACGCCAAGGCGGCGGGGGCGATCGGCGGCCTGGGGGCCCAGCTGGGCGTGCTGCTGCCGTTCTCGCGCCGGCACGAGCTGGAGGCCGACCGGCTCGGCGTCGACTATCTGCAGCGCGCCGGGTACCGCCCCTCCGAAGCGATCGCCCTGTGGCGGCTGATGGCCGAGCAGCGTCAGGGCTCGACGCCGGAGTTCGCCTCGACCCACCCGTCGGACGCCAGCCGGATCGCAGCGCTGGAAGAGTATATCGCGTCGAAGGGGTGGAGCTGAGGCAGGAGGCGGCGGGCAGTAGGCAGCAGGCAGCAGGCAGCAGGCAGCAGGGGGCCGGCGAGGAGCGGCAGGATGACGGGGTCGCCTTCCCGCAGCCATCCTCCAGCTTCTGTCGGACCCGGCGCCTCTTACCTGCTGCCTGCTGCCTGTTGCCTGCTTCTTTCAAATCCACCTTGATCGGCGCCAGCGACACGGCTAGATACGCCGCTCGCGCGGATATGTGCAGCCTTAGCTCAGCTGGTTAGAGCGCCGGTTTGTGGAGCCGGAGGTCCTCAGTTCAATCCTGAGAGGCTGTACCATCCCCGTCCAGGGGGAGCCGTGATGACCAGGACCGCGCCCGCGTGGGACCCCCTCCAGTACTGTCGTTTCGACCGCGAGCGGGACCGCGCCGCGCATGACCTGATCGCGCGTCTGCCGGACGATCTCGCGCCTGGGGAGGTCTGGGATCTGGGCTGCGGGGCGGGGCAGCATGCGGTCTCATTGAAACGACGTTATCCCGGGGCCCGGGTGCATGGACTGGATACCAGCGAGGCCATGCTGGCGCAGGCGAGAGCGCTCGGCGGGGAAGTGGACTGGCGGCCGGGCGATATCGCCGGCTGGGCTCCGGAGGGACCGGTCGACCTGATCTTCGCCAATGCGTCCTTGCACTGGCTGCCCGATCACGAGGCGTTGCTGCGGCGGCTGACCCGGGCGCTGGCGCCCGGCGGGGTGATCGCGGTGCAGATGCCGATGGCGCATGAGACGCGGCACCATTCGCTGATGCGCGAGGCGGCGGCGGAGGGGCCGTGGGCCGAGGCGCTGGCGGGGGTGGGGACGATCGCGCCGCTGCTGGAGCCGGAGGCCTATTACGCGGTGCTGGCGGAGCGTTGTGTCGGGATCGACATCTGGTCCACGACCTACCTCCAGGCGCTGTCGGGGCCGGACGCGGTGCTGGAGTGGATGAAGGGGACGGCGCTGCGGCCCTATCTGGCGGCCCTGCCCGACGAGGTCATGCGGTCGGCTTTTCTCGACGTGCTCGGCGAGCGGCTTTCCGCGGCGTTTCCGCGGCGGGCGGACGGGACGACGCTGATGCCGTTTCCGCGTCTGTTTCTGCTGGCGCGCAGACGCTGATCGGAGCGCGGCGGCGCAACTGGGTGACGGGGCGGTCGAGACCGTCGAGGGCCTCGCGGGTGGCCCGATAGCCGGCCTCGACGCCGGGATCGAAGCCCTTCCAGTCGCGGATGTCGACGCCGTCGGGCGTAGGCTGGATCAGCAAGTCCGTGGCCGCGCGCGAGCTCTCCAGATCGGCGTCGGTGGTCAGGGTGGCCGAGCGCATCAGGATCGAGACGATGGGCGGCCCTCGCCGCCAGGCCCCGGTGGCGATCAGGCGCCAGATCGAAGGCGGATGCTCGATCACGGCGGGATCGACGCCGCGCGCCTCGGACATGTCGATGCCGATCACCGGGCCGGAGTTCATCTGGCGCATCACCTCGGCCGGCAGGTTCTTCAGCACGGCGCCGTCGACCAGCACCTGGCCGTTCATGACCACGGGCGGAAGGATGCCGGGAATGGCGATGGAGGCGCGCATGGCGCGGCGCATCAGGCCGCGCCGGTGGACCTCCAGCTTGCCGCTGGTGAGGTTGGTGGAGACGGCGAAGAAGGGTCGGTGCAGGTCGGCGAGATCGACGTCGCCGTAGGCCTCCTCCAGCAGCCGATCGACCTTCTTCGCGCGGGTCATCGCCAGCATGGGGAAGGCGAGGTCGGACAGGGGATCGCTCTGCACGAAGGCCTTGCGGATGCGCGCCTCCAGTTCTTCCTGCGACCAGTTCAGGGCCGGGCCGGCGGCGATCACCGCGCCCATGGAGGCCCCGCCGACGAAGTCGATCGGCACGCCCGCCTCGCGCAGGGCCCTGAGGGCGCCGATATGGGAATAGGCCCGGGCGCCGCCGCCGGACATGACCACGCCCACGGCCGAACCGGTGATGACGCGGCCCATGCGCTCCGCATCGGCCTGGTCACCCTCGACGGCCTGGAACCAGCGGCCGGGGCTGATGGCGTCGATCCAGACGCCGGTGTTGGCGGGATGGGCCATGCGCGGATCGCGCAGCAGGATCAGGTCGGTGCGGCGCTGGGCGTCCAGGACCCCGGCGTGGGGCAGGGGCCGGTTCGGCGGGGCCATCAGCCCGGCGCCGACGACGAAGACGCGGTCGACCTGCCGGGCGCACAGCGCGGCCCAGGCCGGCTCGTCCATTTCGGCGACGTAGAGGACGTAGTCGTGAGCGTCCTCGACCCGGCTGAACCATTCGCTGGCCGAGGACAGGGCCGACTGGTCGATCACCTGGCAGGAGAAGCCGTCCGCCTCGATGGCGGCGGCGATGCGTTCGACGAAGGCGCGGATCGGGCGCGGCCGGGCTGAAAGAAAACCGAACACGCTGGGCTCGCCGCCGCCGGAGCGCCGGTCGCGGGCGCGCTGGATCATCAGGCGGGACAGCTCGACCATCAGGTCGGGCTCGGTGCGGGCGGCCTCGAAGAAGGCGTCGCGGGGGAGGGCCAGGACTTCGGAATCGCGCAGGGCCACGACGTCGGCGGTGTGTTCGGTGCCGGCCAGCATGGCCATCTCGCCGGCGGGTTCCCCGGGGCGGATGACGCCGACGAACTGGGGCGGACGGTCCTCGTCGGGGTTGGGCCGGAAGACCCCGAGACGGCCGGAGCGGACCAGGTAAAGCGTGTCGGCGGTGTCGCCCTCCGCAAACAGGGTCTCGCCGCCGGTCAGGGCGAACCAACTGGCCTGCGTGTTCTTGCCGCCCTCAAAGATGCGTTGCAGGGCGTCTTCGAGGCGGTCGGAGCGGGGCTGGGCCATCAGGGAAGGCTAACCGGAGTCGGCGGGGGGAAGCGAGGCAGCAGGCAACAGGCAGCGGGCAGCAGGAAGAACCCGCGATCGAACCGTCGTGAGATACGTTCCCGGCACCCTGCTGCCTGCTGCCCGTCGCCTGCTGCCTGTCTCACCAAGCCCCCATCTCGCGCAGCTGTTTCGCCAGGTCTTCCGGCAGGTCGCCGGCGTCCATGGAGGAGAGGTCGGGCGGGGCGTCTTTCGCATCGAGATAGCGCCAGCCCTGGAAGGGGCGGCGGGCCTGGGGCGCGGTGCGGATCACCTGGGGCGACAGCTGGATGTGGCACATCGAGGCCTTGCCCTCGCCCCTGGTGGAGATGTCCAGAATGGGCATGCGGCAGACGACGGAACCCTTCATGACCCAGAACAGGGAGCCGCCGTCCTCGAGTTCGACGGCCCGCTTGGGGGTCATGCGGGTGTGAACGGTCAGCCATTCCCCTTTCGAGGCGCGGCGTTCCAGCGTCTCGACCCTGGCGACGCCGACGCACAGTTTGATCATGTGGAGGGACATGGCGGGGCCTTAGCACCGGCCCCGGCCGGCGTCAGCTATTCGCCGCCGAGGGAGTCGCCCCAGGCGACCAGGGCCGCGCCCTTGACCGACAGCTCGTTCCCGCACCGTTCGAGGTCCGACCCGAGTTCGGCCTCGGTGACGCTGTCGAGATAGATCCCAAGCTGGCGCAGCCAGTCGGTGTTCGGCGACCGGCCTTCGAGGCGGCCGAGATAATACATCATGCCGCCGGTCAGCCCGGCCATTTCGGGACTGTCCTCGGCGACCTGTCCGCCGAGCCAGGAGAGGGCGGCGAAGCACTGCATGTCGGCCTTGTTCTGCGGCTCCAGATCCTGGGCCGCGGCCGGCGCGGCGCCCGCCAGCGAGAGGGCGAAAGCCGTCGCGATCATCATCGTTTTCATTGAATGGGTCCTCCGATTCCCTTTTGGCGTGATTGGGACCCACTGTCACCAGCGGCGATCAGGCCTCCGCCGCCCTGACCACGGCGAGCACCGCCCCGTCTGCGACCTGGTCTCCGACCGCGGCCGAAACGGTCTCGATCACCCCGTCGAAGGGGGCGACGAGGGCGTGCTCCATCTTCATGGCCTCGAGGACGACGACGGGTTGGCCCTTGGTGACGCTGTCGTCCGGTTTGGCGGGGGTGGCGACGATCTTGCCGGGCATGGGCGCGCGGAGGGCGCCGTCGGAGGCGGGGCCGGAGGCGGCGCCGCCGCTGTGGGTGACCGGCTCGAACGACCACGCTTCCCCGCCGACAAAGACCACCGGCTCGTCGACCAACCGGCCCAGTTCGCGGTCCTTCTCGCCGTCGTTGAAGAGGGTGACGCCGCCGGTCAGCACATAGGCGCCGCCGCTCGTTTCGCCGAGATCGACCGTCCAGTAGCTGCCATGTTCCCCCGGGGTCGCGCGCCCCTCGATCAGCGCGCCGTTCAGGCGGGCGCCCAGCGGCGCGGGGCGGGCCCCGTTCATGCGGAAACCGTAGAGGCCTCCGACGGTCGGCGACCAGGGACTCTGCCCCCGTCTGCGCGGATCGCTTCGGGCCCATTCCTCCTCGTGGTGGGCGTTGGAGGCGAGCACCGCCAGGGCGGCGATCTTCGCCTCGGTGGGCGGCGTGCTGACCACGAGCGCCCCCTCCTCGGCGGCGATGAAGCCGGTGTCCACGTCGCCCGAGACGAAGCGGGGGTGTTCGAGGCACCGCTTGAGGAAGCCGGCGTTGGCCTTGACCGGCCAGACCCCGACCTCGCCGCAGGCCTCGGCCAGCGCTGCAGCGGCGGCCTCGCGGCTGTCGGCGTGGACGATCAGCTTGGCGATCATCGGGTCGTAGAACTGGCTGACCTCGCTGCCCCAGGTGACCCCGGTGTCGACGCGGATGTCGTCGGGCAGGTGGAAATGCTCCAGCGTGCCGATGCTGGGCAGGAAGCCGTTCGCCGGGTCCTCGGCGTACAGCCGCGCCTCCATGGCCCAGCCGTTGAGGGGGATATCGCCCTGCTTGAGCGGGATGGGCTCGCCGGCGGCGACGCGCAACTGCCATTCGACCAGGTCGACGCCGGTGATCGCCTCGGTGACCGGGTGCTCGACCTGGAGCCGGGTGTTCATCTCCATGAACCAGATGCGGTCGGCCTTGAGGCCGTCGGAGGCGTCGGCGATGAATTCGATGGTGCCGGCGCCCTCGTAGTTCACGGCCCTGGCGGCGCGGACGGCGGCGTCGGTGACGGCCTTGCGCGTGGCGGCGTCCATGCCCGGGGCGGGCGCCTCCTCGATGACCTTCTGGTGGCGGCGCTGGAGGGAGCAGTCGCGCTCGTGGAGGTGGACGACATTGCCGTGGCTGTCGCCGAAAACCTGCACCTCGATGTGGCGCGGGCGGGTGATGTAGCTCTCGATCAGCACACGCGGGTCGCCGAAGGAGGACTGGCCCTCGCGCCGGGCCGAGGCGAGGCCGTCGGCGAAGTCCTCGGGACGGTCGACGCGCTTCATGCCCTTGCCGCCGCCGCCGGCGACGGCCTTGATCAGGACGGGGTAGCCGATGCGGGCGGCCTCGGCCGTCAGGGTCTCGTCGGACTGGTCCTCGCCCTGGTAGCCGGGGGTGACGGGCACGCCGGCCTCGATCATCAGCTTTTTGGCCGCGTCCTTGAGGCCCATGGCGCGGATCGAGGCAGGCTTCGGCCCGATCCAGACGATGCCGGCGGCGGCGACCGCCTCGGCGAAGTCGGCGTTCTCGGACAGGAAGCCGTAGCCGGGGTGGATGGCCTCGGCGCCCGTGGCCTTGGCGGCGGCGAGGACCTTGGCGGCGTCGAGGTAGGACTCGCGGGCGGGGGCGGGGCCGATCAGCACGGCCTCGTCGGCCTCGCGCACGTGCAGCGCGTCGGCGTCGGCCTCGGAATAGACGGCGATGGTGCGCAGGCCCATGCGGCGGGCGGTGCGGAACACGCGGCAGGCGATCTCGCCGCGATTGGCGACCAGGACGGAGGTGAACATGTCTCGCTTCTAGAGGCGAGCGGGGAGGAGTGGCTAGTGATTAGTGGCTGGCTGCCGTCTGCGGCTCTCCGCTGACGGCGCCGCCCTTCCGCAGGCCGGGAAAGCGGCAATCACTGGCCATTAGCCGCCAGCCACTGACCGCGGCCTCACTCCGCCCAGCGCGGCTTGCGCTTTTCGAGGTAGGCGCGGACGCCTTCCTGGCCTTCTTCGGAGACGCGGGCGTGGGCGATGCGGCGGGCGGTGTCTTCCATCAGGCCGTGGTCGAGGCGGTGGCCGGCGACGTGGTGGACGAGGCGTTTGGCGTCGCCGACGGCGCCGGGGGCGCAGGCCTTCATCGAGTCGGCGAAGGCGGCGACGAAGCCGTCGATGTCGTCGGCCGAGGCGAGGACGTGGCCGACGAGGCCGAACTCACGGGCGGCGTCGGCGTCGAAGGCGTCGGCGGTCATGAACAGGGCCCGGGCGGTGCGGGCGCCGACCGCCTCGACCACATAGGGGGCGATGGTCGCCGGGATCAGGCCCAGCTTGACCTCGGAGAAGGCGAATTTGGCGCCCTTGACGGCCACGGCCATGTCGCAGGCGGCGACGATGCCGGCCCCGCCGCCCATGGCCGCGCCCTCGACGATGGCCACGGTCAGGGCCGGAACGTCGTGCAGCGCCTTGAGCATCTTCGCCAGGCCGATGGCGTCGTCGCGGTTGTCGCTCTCCGACCAGTCGGCCGCGTCGCGCATCCAGCCGAGATCGGCGCCGGCGCTGAAGGTCCCGCCCGCGCCGCGGATGAAGACGACGCGGACGTGGTCGGCGCCCTGCAGGGTCTCAAAGGCCTCGTAGAGGGCGGCGATGGTCGCGGCGTCGAAGGCGTTGCGCTTCTCGGGCCGGTTGATCGTGACGAAGACGACGCCGTCCGGCGTGGAGCGGATCTGGACCAGCTGGTCGTTGGCGTCGGGCGCGGCCCCGGCCAGCAGCGGGTGGGCGATGGCGTTGATCTCGGCCGCTTCGCCCGGAGTGACGTCGAGGGCGTTGAGGTCGGCTTCGGTCGGATCGGTCATGGTGCTCTCCTGCGGCATGAGCGGTATAACGCGCCGACGGCGGAACGGAATACGGAGTGTTACGGATGGCGACCAGCGCGACGGATCGCATCCGCAGGACGAGCGTGGCCAGCGTCTACGTCCACTATGTCGCCAAGGCGGAGCGGAAGGGCCAGACGCGGGAGAAGGTCGACCAGGTGATCCGCTGGCTGACCGGCTATTCGCAGGACCAGCTGGAGGCGCTGCTGGAAGCGAAGACGGACTTCGAGACGTTTTTCGCCGAGGCGCCCGCGATGAACCCGAACCGCTTTCGGATCACCGGGATGATCTGCGGCCACCGCGTCGAGGAGATCGAGGACCCGTTCATGCGCGAGGTGCGCCACCTCGACAAGCTGGTCGATGAGGCGGCGGCCGGGAAGGCGATGGAGAAGGTGCTGCGGGCGGGGTGAGGTGCCAGTGCCAGTGAGCAAGGGGTGAGCGGGACGGCGCTCGCCGCCGGCGACAGCGGCTCACCTCCCGCTCACCAGCACCGTCACTCCTACATCCTGAACACGCCGAAGGTCGTGTCCGGGATCGGGGCGTTGAGGCTCGCCGAGATGGCCAGCCCGAGCACGTCGCGCGTCTGGGCCGGGTCGATGACGCCGTCGTCCCAGAGGCGGGCGGTGGCGTGGTAGGGGTTGCCCTCGTCCTCGTATTTCTGGCGGATCGGGGCCTTGAAGGCCTCGGCCTCCTCCGGCGTCCAGGTCTCGGCGTCGCGGTGGACGGTGGCCAGCACCGCGGCGGCCTGCTCGCCGCCCATGACGCTGATGCGGCTGTTCGGCCAGGTGAAGAGGAAGCGGGGGGAGTAGGCGCGGCCGCACATGCCGTAGTTGCCGGCCCCGAAGCTGCCGCCGATCAGGACGGTGAATTTCGGAACTTCGGCCGAGGCGACGGCGGTGACCAGCTTGGCCCCGTTCTTGGCGATGCCCTCGGCCTCGTATTTGCCGCCGACCATGAAGCCCGAGATGTTCTGCAGGAAGACCAGCGGGATTTTCCGCTTGCAGGCCAGTTCGATGAAATGGGCGCCCTTGAGCGCGCTCTCGGAGAACAGCACGCCGTTGTTGGCCAGGATGGCGACCGGATAGCCCCAGAGGCGGGCGAAGCCGCACACCAGGGTCGTGCCGTACAGGGCCTTGAACTCGTCGAACTCCGAGCCGTCGACCAGACGGGCGATGACCTCGCGCACGTCGTAGGGGGCGCGGACGTCGTCGGGGATGAGGCCGTACAGCTCCTCGGGGTCGAGGGCGGGGGCCTTGGGTTCGCGGACGTCGAGGTCGACGCGCTTCACGGTGTTGAGGCCGTCGACGATGGTGCGGACGATCTCGAGCGCGTGCTCGTCATTGTCGGCGACATAGTCGACCACGCCGGAGCGGCGGCCGTGCGTCTCGGCCCCGCCCAGTTCCTCGGCCGAGATGACCTCGCCGGTGGCGGCCTTCACCAGCGGGGGGCCGGCGAGGAAGATGGTGCCCTGTTCGCGCACGATCACCGTCTCGTCCGACATGGCGGGGACATAGGCGCCGCCGGCGGTGCAGGAGCCCATGACGCAGGCGATCTGGGGAATGCCCTTCGCGCTCATCCGCGCCTGGTTGAAGAAGATGCGGCCGAAATGGTCGCGGTCGGGGAAGACCTCGGCCTGGTGCGGCAGGTTGGCGCCGCCGGAATCGACCAGATAGACGCAGGGCAGATTGTTCTGCTCGGCGATCTCCTGGGCGCGCAGGTGTTTCTTCACCGTCATCGGGAAATAGGCGCCGCCCTTCACCGTCGGGTCGTTGGCGACGATCATCACCTCGCGGCCCGAGACCCGGCCGACGCCGCAGATCATGCCCGCGCCGGGGGCCTCGCCCTTGTACATGTCGTTGGCGGCGAGCTGGCCGATCTCGAGGAAGGACGAGCCGGGATCGAGCAGGCGTTCGACGCGGTCGCGCGGCAGCAGCTTGCCGCGGGCGACGTGGCGTTCGCGGGATTTCTCGGGACCGCCGAGGGCCGCCTCGGCGACGCGGGCGTGGAGTTCGTCCCGTAGCGCGCGGTTGTGGGCGTCGAGGGCCTTGAAGGCGGGGCTGTTCGGATCGATGGCGGACGTCAGCTTGGGCATGGGGCTGGTTTAGGGTGGTTCCGCGCGGCGGGGAAGAAGCGTTCTCCCTCCCCCGGCGGGGGAGGGTGGTCGCGCAGCGACCGGGTGGGGACGGCTCGGCGACGGGAGCGCCTCTCTCGCCGAGCCGCTCCCACCCCGTCGATGCTTCGCATCGACGACCCTCCCCGGGACGGGGAGGGAGAAGGCGCTGCCCTTATGCCTCGATCGATTTTCCTGTGTTGACGCCGAACCCTCCCCGTGGCCTGTCGCGCGTCCCATGTTCGCCCTCAGCCTCCAGACCCGCGCCACCCTGAAAGACCTGCTGCACCTCGCGTGGCCGGTGGTGCTGGCGCGCGTCGGGATCATGACCATGGGGCTGACCGACGTGATCGTGGTCGGCAACTATTCGGGGCTGGAGCTGGCCTTCAGTTCGCTGGCGCTGGCGCCGACGGCGATCGTGGTGACCACGGCGGTCGGGCTGATGATGGGGGTGCAGGTGATGACCGCCCGCTTCCTCGGCGAGGGGCGGCGACACGAGGTCGGGGCCGTGCTCCGCCGGGGCGTGGCCTATTCGCTGAAGCTGGGGATCGCCGCCATGATCGGGATGATCCTGATGGGGCCATGGGCGCTGCGGCACATGGGTCTGGCCGACGGGCTGGGCGAGGGCGCCTCGCCGGTGCTGGTGGTCTTCGCCCTGTCGATGCCGGGCTATCTGGTCAGCGTGGCGGCGCAATTTTTCCTCGAGGCCATGCACCGGCCGCGCGCCGGCATGTGGGCCATGTGGGTGGCCAACGGCATCAACCTGGCGCTGAACCTGCTGCTGGTCCCCGACCTGCTGGGGATCGGGCTGGACGGGGCCGTGGCCTCGGCCTGGGCGACCTTCTTCGCCCGGACCTCGCTGGCAGTGTTCCTGATCGTCTACATCATGCGCCTGCCCGAGGCGCGGGAGATCGGCGTGTTCCGGCGGCCGGCGAAGGACATCGCCGCCGAACGGGAGCAGCGCAAGATCGGCTACGGCGCCGGGTCGAGCTATTTCATCGAGGTCGGCGCCTTCGCCGCCATGACCTTCATCGCCGGCCAGCTGGGCGCGATCGAGACCGCGGCCTGGACCATCGTGCTGAACGTGTCGGCCATCGTCTTCATGGTCCCCATGGGCCTGTCGGCGGCGACGGCGGTGCTGGTCGGACGGGCCTATGGAGCCGGCGACGGGCGCGGGGTGCTGCGGGCCGGGCTGGTCGGGCTGGGCGTGGTCAGCGCCCTGACGCTGCTGGTGGCGCTGGTGCTGTGGCCGACGGCGCCGCTGGTGGCCAGCGCCTACAACCGCGATCCGGCCCTGCTGGCGGTGGTGATCCCGGCGCTGGTGCTGGCGACGCTGTTCTTCGTGGCCGACGGCATCCAGGTGGTGTCGGCCTCGGCCAACCGCGCGGCCGGCGACGTCTGGTGGCCGACCATCATGCATTTCGGCGCCTACAGCCTGGTGATGATGCCGCTGGGCTGGCAGCTGGCGCACGCCATGGGCGTCGACGGCCTCGTCTGGGCCGTGGTCATCGCCAGCCTGGTGTCGTCGGTGCTGCTGACCGGGCGGTTCGTCCGGGTGGCGCGACGGTTGCCCGTTTCTCAGGTCTTGCCGAACACATAGCGGCACGGCGCCCCGCCGTTCAGGACGTCGCCCAGGTTGAACCCGTTCAGGACCAGCCGCCCGTCGGCCTCGACCTCAACCGTCCCCTCAAGCCGCGCGTTCGCGCCCGGATGGCGGTTGCCGCCGGTGATCGTCAGCGCCAGCCGTCCGGCCGCGGCGTCCCAGACGAACTCGCCCCAGTAATCGGTGTAGGTCTCGAACGGCTGCCAGGTCACGGAGAAGCGGCCGGTCGGACCGAAGACCAGCTCCCTGATCGGGCGGGCGGGGAGCTCCGCCCCGCCGCAGTCGACCTCGACTTGGCTGTACCGGCCGGTCAGAACGATCTCGTCGCGGCCGACGATCCGGGTCTGGTAGCGGGCCGGTTCGCCCGGCGTCCGGGCTTCAAGGGTCAGGGCGGCGCCGGCGGGAGCGTCCGGCGACACCGTCAGGGTCGCGCCGTCAGCGGAGACCTGGGCGGCGCCGGCGGGCGTGATCCGCCAGTCGGACAGGCAGGTCATCGGCATGGGCTCCGGCGCGACAACGCCCGAGGCGCGGCCGAGGGTGGACCCCGCCCTGAGCGGCGCGGTGTCGCCCGGGCGGATCACCTCGGCGTCGACCCACACCGCGACGGGATGGAAGCGGAAGGCCGCGCATTCCTCTGACAGGGGCGGCCCGGCTGTCTGGGCGACGGCCGGCGCCGGCGCGCTGGCGCAGCCGGCGAGAAGGAGAAAGGTCGCGAGCACGGCAGGCAGTGTGTGGCGCATGGAATCCCTCCTCTGCGGCCAGTGTGCACGATCCCGGCAGACTGGCGAGCCCTCCGAACCTGACGCGGCTCACCCCGGCGAGGCGGCTCCGGTCAGCGCCGGGTGAAGCGCAGGGTATTGCCGTCGGGGTCGTCGACGTAGAACTCCCGCGTGCCCCAGGTCTGATCCAGCGGGCCCTGATGCACCGGCGAGTCCGGCTTGCCCGACGGGTCGAGGCCGCGCGCGCGGAAGGTTTCGAACAGGGCGTCCACCTCGGGCACATCCACGACGATGGCCTGGCCGAAGACGCCGTCGCCGCGATGGCTGGACAGGTGAAGGACGTCGCCAGCCCGCATCAGCCAGGCGAAGCCGGGATCGGTCTCATCCGACCATTCGCGCCGCACCTCGAAATCCAGCACTTCGGTGTAGAAGGCGATCGACCTCTTGAGGGCGCTGCATTTGACTGTGGGGATGATCGCCATCCGGCCAATCTATGTCTGGACCGCGCAATCGCACAGCCTGTGGTGACGTTGGCGGCGCCGCCCTCTATATCCGACGCCTCCCGCAGACTCCCCGGACGACCATGGCCCGCATTCTGATCACGTCGGCCCTGCCGTACATCAACGGCATCAAACATCTGGGCAATCTGGCCGGGTCGATGCTGCCGGCCGACGTCTGGGCGCGGTTCAAGCGCGCCCAGGGTCATGAGGTGCTCTATATCTGCGCCACCGACGAGCACGGCACCCCGGCCGAGCTGGCCGCCGCCGCGGCCGGTCAGGACGTGCGCACCTATTGCGACGAGCAGCACGAGATCCAGAAGGCGGCCGGCGAGGCCTTCGGGCTGAGCTACGACTGGTTCGGCCGCTCGTCGAACGCGCCGAACCAGCGGCTGACCCAGCATTTCGCCCGGGTGCTGGAGGACAATGGCCTGATCGAGGAACGGGTCGACCGGATGATCTATTCGGTCGACGACGCCCGCTTCCTGCCCGACCGCTATGTCGAGGGGACCTGTCCGCACTGCGCCCACGTCGGCGCGCGGGGGGACCAGTGCGACAACTGTGGGCGGCTGCTGGACCCGACCGACCTGATCGATCCCTATTCGTCGGTGTCGGGGTCGCGGAACCTCGAGGTGCGCGACACCCGGCATCTGTATCTGCTGCAGACGAAGCTGGAGCAGCGCATCCGCGACTGGATCGCGACCAAGAGCGACTGGCAGACCCTGGCCCGCTCGATCGCCCTGAAACACCTCGACGAGGGGCTGATCGACCGCGGCATCACCCGCGACCTGAAATGGGGCGTGCCGGTGGTGGGGCCCGACGGCGGGCCGCGCCCGGGCATGGAGGGCAAGGTCTTCTACGTCTGGTTCGACGCCCCGATCGAATACATCGGCGCCACCGAGGAATGGGCCGAGGCGACGGGCCGGACCTGGCGCGACTGGTGGCGCACCGACGAGGGCGCGGACGACGTCCGCTACGTCCAGTTCATGGGCAAGGACAATGTCGCCTTCCACACCGTCAGCTTCCCGGCGACGATTCTGGGCTCGGGCGAGCCGTGGAAGACGGTCGATACGCTGAAGGCCTTCAACTGGCTGAATTGGTACGGCGGCAAATTCTCGACCAGCCAGAAGCGCGGCGTGTTCATGGACCAGGCGCTGGAGCTGCTGCCCGCCGACTACTGGCGCTGGCATCTGACCGCCTATGGGCCCGAGGGCTCGGACGCGGCCTTCACCTGGGAGCAGTTCCAGTCGACGACCAACAAGGACCTGGCCGACGTGCTGGGCAATTTCGTCAACCGCATCGTCAAGTTCGCGGAGAGCAAGTTCGAGGGGGTTGTGCCGGACGCGGGCGAGCCGGGGCCGCTGGAGGCCAAGCTGGAGGCCGATCTGCGCGCAGGGATCGCCGAGGCCACGGCAGCGTTCGAGGCCATGGAGTTCCGCAAGGCGGCGCAGGCGCTGCGGGCGGTCTGGGTGCTGGGCAACGAATATCTGCAGGAGGCGGCGCCGTGGACCGCCTTCAAGACGGATGTGGATCGCGCCGCCGTCGGGGTGCGCACGGGCCTGAACCTGGTCGCCCTGTTCGCGCGACTGGCCGCGCCGGTGATGCCGTTTTCGGCGGAGAAGATCGCTGCCTCCGTCGGGGCGTCGGACCTGTCGTGGCCTGCGCGGGAGGAGGCGCTGCTGGACGCCCTGCCGCGCGGCCAGACGGTCGCCGCCCAAGGCGTGCTGTTCACCAAGATCGAGGACGCCCAGGTGGCCGAATGGTCGGAGCGGTTCGGCGGGGCGGAGGGCTGAGGTCCATTGCCCGTCCCAGAAACAGAAAAGGCCCGGATCGCTCCGGGCCTTTTTGCCTAGGGGGTCTTCGGCGTCGCGGGCTGGGGCGGGGGCGGCTCGGCCGGGTCTCCGTGCGCGGGCGCCGCGCTGTCTTCCTCGCCGCGCGTGCCCTTCAGGTGGTGCGCCGCCTCTTCCTCGCTGATGTCGAGGAAGGCGGGGGCCGAGGCGTTGAACTCCGCCATCCGGTCGGTGCGCACGATCACCGAGCGGGCGCCGTCCCAGATCATGTGCAGGGCGACGTACAGCACGATGACGAGGCCGACGTAGCCGATCCAGCGGTGTCTGGTCAGCAGCTTGGCGATGAAGGTGGCGGCCACGCCCATCAGGGCGATCGACAGGATCAGGCCGAAGACCATGATGACCGGATGCTCATGGGCCGCGCCCGCCACGGCGAGGACGTTGTCCAGCGACATGGTCACATCGGCGATCATGATCTGCAGCAGGGCGGCGCCGAAGCTCTTGCGCCTGACGCCCAGGGCTTCGGGCGGCGGGCCGCCGCCGTGGTGGACGGACAGGGCCATCTCCAGCTCGGCCTCGGCCTCGGCCTGGTCGTGGGTGGCCTGTTCGCGCAGTTCGCGCCACATCTTCCAGCACACCCAGAGCAGCAGGACGCCGCCGGCCAGCAGCAGGCCGATGATGGCCAGCAGCTGGACGGTGATCAGGGCGAAGCCGATGCGCAGCACCACGGCGGCGGCGAGGCCGATCAGGATGGCCTTCTTGCGCTGTTCGGGGGCCAGGGCGGCGGCGGCGAGACCGACGGCGACGGCGTTGTCGCCGGCCAGCACCAGGTCGATCATCAGCACCTGGCCGAGGGCGGCCATCTGCGAGGCGAGTTCGGGAGAGCTGAGGAATTCCATGGGCGCGCTCTAGGGCAGGGGAGGGCGGTTGGGCAAGGCGTCAGAGCCGCCTCAGGTTCCGGACTGTTTGCGCGCCGCTTCATAGAGGGCGACCGCCGCAGCGTTGGAGACGTTCAGGCTCTCGAAGCCGCCGGGCATGGGGATCTTCGCCATGACGTCGCAATGCTCGGCCACCAGCCGGCGCACGCCGTCGCCCTCGGAGCCCATGACCAGCACGGTCGGGCGGGCGTCCAGCGCCTGATCCAGCGTCAGCTCGGCCTCGCCGTCGAGGCCGACGGCGCGCCAGCCGAGATCGGCCAGCCGCTCCAGCGCGCGGCTCAGATTGGTCACCCGGGCGCAGGGCAGCCGTTCGGTCGCCCCCGCCGCCGCCTTGGCCAGGGCCCCGGCCAGCGCCGGCGAGTGCCGGTCCTGCACCACGATGCCCCGGGCGCCGAAGGCCAGGGCCGAGCGGAAGATGGCGCCGACGTTCTGGGGGTCGGTCAGCTGATCCAGCATGACGATGACGCCGGCGGCCGGGTCGGCGAAGTCCTCGAGGGCCACGCCCTCCAGCGGCTGGACCTTGAAGGCGAGGCCCTGATGCACGGCGCCGGCGGGCAGCATGCGGGCCAGCGCCGGCCCGTCGACGACCTCGACCTTGTGGCCGTGGGGCGCGAGCCGGCCCGTCTCGATCTCGGCGGCGCGGTCGGCGACAGCCAGCAGCCGGCCCATGCCCTTGCGGGCCGGATTGGCCAGGGCCGCCAGCACCGGATGACGGCCCCACAGCCAGTGATCGGCGTCGACCTTGGGCTTGCGGTCGCGCGGGGCGGAATCAGCAGCGCCGCGGGCGGGCGGAGTCGGGCTCCAGCCGCCGCTTTTCGGGCCTTCGGGACGCCCCCGGAAGCCTTGCTTTTTCCCGGTTTTCCGGTCGTTGCGTTCTCTGTTTGACGACACTATAAGACGCCCTCCGATTTGGGGCCCAAGGGCATTCCGGGTCAGGCGCCTCCTCTAAACCAGGGATTGCCGGACTTCGAAGGCTTTTGTTCGAGAACGGTCTTTCGACCGCTTTCGGGCGTTCCGGATCGGTCTTCACATCGCGCGCGGGGGAATGTCCCGAGCGGCAAAGGGGGCGGACTGTAAATCCGCTGCGTAAGCTTCGCAGGTTCGAGTCCTGCTTCCCCCACCACGCGCTGATGAAGACCGGAACGGATCGGACCTCGAGGAGGCCGGGTGCGAAGGACAGGATGCCCTGCGGGGCTTTGGCCGACGCATTCTCCGCGCGGGTATAGCACAATGGTAGTGCAGCAGCCTTCCAAGCTGAGGATGTCGGTTCGATCCCGTCTACCCGCTCCAGTTTTCTGTCGCTGACCACCGCCCCACCAGGGCCACAGGAGTTTTGGCCATGGCCAAGGAAAAGTTCGAACGCACCAAGCCGCACTGCAACATCGGCACGATCGGTCACGTTGACCACGGCAAGACGACGCTGACGGCGGCGATCACGATGACGCTGGCCAAGTCGGGCGGCGGCAAGGCGATGAACTAC
>NZ_DASPMM010000007.1:0-129346 GCF_035627055.1 Brevundimonas sp.
CGGACGCGCTGGTCTCCCAGGGCGTCAACGGCGGCGTGATCTCGCTGGACGGCAAGGGCGAAACCCAGCTGGCCCGCCCGACCGCCGACGGCGTTCGCGAGCCTCTGAACCGCCGCGCCACCATCGGCATCAACTTCTAGGGTTGAGGTCGAGCCCGCCTCCGACCCCGGTCGGAGGCGGACGACACGAAAAGACAGAGCCGCCGGTCCCTCACGGGGCCGGCGGTTTTGCTTGACGGACCGAAGGGGGACGGGGTGGTCAAAGTCCGGCCCGACCGCTATCTCCCGGCCACAGTTGAAAGGGGCGAACTCGCATGCGCGTCGCAATGATCGGAACGGGCTATGTGGGCCTGGTCTCGGGGGCCTGTTTCGCCGATTTCGGCCATGAGGTGACCTGCGTCGACAAGGATCCGTCCAAGATCGAGCGGCTGGAGCGAGGCGAGATCCCGATCTTCGAGCCGGGTCTGGACGACCTCGTGGCCACCAACGTCCGCGACGGCCGGCTGTCCTTCGCCCTGGACGGCGCCGAGGCGATCCGCACCGCGGACGCGGTCTTCATCGCCGTCGGCACGCCGTCGCGCCGGGGCGACGGCCATGCCGACCTGTCCTACGTCCATGCCGCCGCCGAGGAGATCGCCGGCCTGATCGAGGGCTTCACCGTCATCGTCACCAAGTCGACCGTCCCCGTGGGAACCGGGGACGAGATCGAGGCCATCATCCGCGCCCGCCGGCCAGACGCCGACTTCGCCGTGGTCTCCAATCCGGAGTTCCTGCGCGAGGGCGCGGCCATCGAGGACTTCAAGCGACCCGACCGCATCGTGGTGGGGGCCGAGGACGCGCGCGCCCAGGCGGTCATGCGCGAGCTGTACCGGCCGCTGAACCTCAACGAGACGCCGATCCTGTTCACCGGCCGCCGCACCTCGGAACTGATCAAATACGCCGCCAACGCCTTCCTGGCGATGAAGATCACCTTCATCAACGAGATGGCCGACCTGTGCGAGAAGGTCGGCGCCGACGTGCAGCAGGTCGCGCGCGGCATCGGCCTCGACAACCGGATCGGCGGCAAATTCCTGCACGCCGGGCCGGGCTACGGCGGCTCCTGCTTCCCCAAGGACACCCTCGCCCTGGTGCGCACCGCCGCCGATGCAGGCTCGCCGGTGCGGCTGATCGAGACGACGGTCGAGGTCAACGACGCGCGCAAGAAGGCCATGGCCGGCAAGGTGGCGGCCGCCATGGAGGGCGACCTGACCGGCAAGACGGTGGCCCTGCTCGGCCTGACCTTCAAGCCCAATACCGACGACATGCGCGATGCGCCCTCCCTGGACGTCGCCCCGGCCCTGATCGCCATGGGCGCGACGGTCCAGGCCTTCGATCCAGAGGGCATGGCCGAGGCCGCGCACCTGCTGCCCGGCGTCGTGTTCAAGGACGGCCCCTATGACGCCGTGGAGGGCGCCGACGTGGTGGTCATCCTGACCGAATGGGACCAGTTCCGGGCGCTGGACCTGAACCGGGTCAAGCGGCTGCTGCGCCAACCGGTGATGGTCGATCTGAGGAACGTCTACCGGCCCGAGGACATGCGGGCGCGCGGCTTCCGCTACGCCTCCATCGGGCGGAGCTAGGGCAGGGACGCGCGGATCAGCGAGGGCTGTTCGGCGGCCTGTACGTCCGCCTGCGGAAGCAGGGTGCGCCCGACGCCGATGACCAGCATGGCCGTCACCGCCGCCGACACGATGGCGATGGCGCCCAGCCTGATGCCGTCGGTGATTTCGTGGTCCGGACGCACGCGCTTCCCCCGAGTCGAACTCTGTGGGTTATCCAGCACCTGCGTCGCCGCTCGGCAAGTCACGGAACAGTGTCCGGCCACAAAAAAGGCGGAGCCGGAGCTCCGCCTTGTCTTGCCGGCGTCTGACGCTCGCCGCGCGGCGGCTGGCCGCCTGGGCGCGAATGCAGCCTAGCCGCGGAACGGGCGGATCAGGATCTCGACGCGCCGGTTCTGCGCCTTGCCCTCGGCGGTGGCGTTGGTGGCCACCGGCTGGCTCTCGCCGCGACCGTCGACGTAGAGGCGGTCGGGCAGGACGTTGCGGCTGACCAGATACTGGGCCACCGACGAGGCGCGCTGGCGCGACAGGTTCAGATTGTAGTCGTCGGCTCCGTCTGAGTCGGCATGGCCGATGATGTCGACGACCGACTGGTCGTAGCGGTTCAGCACGGCGGAGACGTCGTCCAGGGTGGCGTAGAAGCCCGGATTGATCGACGACTGGTTGGAGGCGAAGGTCACGTCCGACGGCATGCGCAGGACCAGGTTGTCGCCCTGCCGCGCCACGCCGACGCCGGATCCGGACAGTTCGGCCTCGAGGTCGCGCTGCTGACGGTCCATATAGGCGCCGACGGCGGCGCCGCCGAGGGCCCCGATGCCGGCCCCGATCAGGGCGTTCTTGCGGCCTTCCTCGGAGTTGGAGGTGTTGGTGAGATAGCCCAGCAGGGCGCCTCCGAGCGCGCCGGCGATGGCCCCCGTGCCGGTGTTGTTGCGGCGCGGAGTCGAGCTGTAGGGGTCGGTCGTCGTGCAGGCGCCGAGCAAGGCGGCGATGCTGATTCCGGTAACGATCAGTTTGGCGTGCATGGTGGGGTGGTCCTTCCAGCGTTCTGGTTGACGGCGGAACGCGGCCTTACGGTCAAGGTTCCGGTCTGTACCGCCGATGAACGGCCGACGCGGCGGATTTCTCCGCCGTCCGCGCCCGGCGCCCTTGCTTTGCCAAGATCGGCTCGCAGGGCGTATGGAAACGCCCGAATGTAGTTTTGAGGTCCCGCAATGGCTGACAGCCTGAGCTCCACCGCCGCCCGCCGCTCGATCGAGCCCGTGTCGATGACGCTGTACGACACCGACTTCCAGGCCTTCGCCGACAAGCTGGGGACCTCCTTCAAGCGCTATGGTTTTGCTGTGATCGCCGACCACGGACTGGACGAGGTGGTGATCGAGGCCGCGCTGGACGACGCCAAGGCGTTCTTCGCGCTCCCGGAAGAGGTGAAGCGCAAATACCACCAGCCGGGGACCGGCGGCGCCCGCGGGCTGACTCCGTTCGGGGTAGAGGCGGCCAAGGGCGCGGCGACCGTCGACCTGAAGGAATTCTGGCACGTCGGCCGCGAGCTGCCGGAGGGGCATCCCTACCGCAAATACATGCGGGACAATGTCTGGCCGAGCGAGATCGAAGGCTTCCGCGAGCACCTGTACGGCATGTTCACGGCCATGGACGACCTCGGCCGCAAGATCCTGCGCGCCATCGCCCGTTCCCTCGAACTCGGCGACGACTTCTTCGAGGACAAGGTCGAACTGGGCAATTCGATCCTGCGCATGCTGCACTATCCGCCGGTGCCGGCGGATGCGCCCGGCGTGCGGGCCGGAGCGCACGAGGACATCAACGTCATCACCCTGCTGCTCGGCGCCGAGGAGGCCGGGCTGCAACTCAAGGACGCCGACGGCGAATGGCTCGACATCGCGCCGCCGCCGAACGCCCTGGTGGTCAACATCGGCGACATGCTGCAGCGGCTGACCAACCACGTCTTACCGTCGACGACGCACCGGGTGGTCAATCCGGCCCCGGAGCGGCGCGGCTTCGCCCGCTATTCGACGCCGTTCTTCCTGCACTTCAACCCGGACTTCGTGATCGAGACCCTGCCGACCATGGTCTCGGACGAGAACCCCGACCGCTACGAGGGCAAGGCGATCATGGCCGAGGACTTCCTGACCGAGCGGCTGAAGGAAATCCGGCTGATCTAGAGGGCCGCCCGCCGGCTATTTTGAGATGCGGAGCTGGGTGATGTCCCGGCCGATGGCGGCGAAGGCGTCGGACAGGTCGCCGCCGCTGCCGGCGAGGTAGAAATTCGTCGGGCTTGAGGCGCAGGCCTGCAGCATGTTGGCCGCGTCGCCGCCGGCGGTGATCTGGAAGCCGACGGTGTAGACGAGGACGCCCCGGGCCTTCATCGCCGTGCACATCGCCCGGCCCTGGTCGAACGGGTCGCCATTGTCGGCCCCGCAATCGATCTTCTCGGAATTGCTGCCCGAGCCGCTGCCGGCGTCGCGCGAAATCACGCCCGAGCAGTAGGGGGTGTTGAACTCGCCGTCGGTCATGATGATCACGGCCTTCAGCGTTTCGGCCGTGTTGTAGGCGGCGGCCCCGTTCGAGGGCCACAGCGAGTTGAAGTTCGGCGACACCATGTACCAGCCCCAGCCGATGCCGATCTGGCCGGCCGTCGAGCCCTCGACGTTATAGCTGTCGATGGTGCTCTTCAGGGCGCTCCTGTTGCTGGACAACGGCTGGATGACCGCATCGAGGCAGGGGTTGGAGGAGCCCGGATAGTTGCGTCCGACCCGCGCGCTGGACGGCGCGGCGTCGGTATAGGCCTCCGAACCGGTGCGCTCGGTCACGCAGGCGCTGATCTGGTGGGTCGTCAGGTCGCCGTACATGTTCTCGAAGGCGAAATAGGTGCAGCCCTGCTGGGCGCACCACGCCCTGCCGCCCGAGGTGTAGGGGCTCAGCGCCGTCAGGTCCGGATCGATGGTGAAGGTGTTGGTGGTGACGTTGCCGACGAGATAGGTCCCGTTGTTGATCTGGGTCATGCCGTTTACACCCGTGATGTAAACGTACTGGTTGTTGATCATGCCGTGGTTGTTCGAGGTGATGGTCACCGAACAGTCGTTGTTCTGGCAGCGCCGCACCTTGGCGTTGCCGGAGTAGGTGTTGTAATTCCGGCCGTCGACGCGGCTTCCGCCCACCGTATACAGCTCGAAGGTGTTGGTGGTCTTGTTGCGGACCCGGTAGGCCTTGTTGTTCAGCTGGGTCATGCCGGTAGCGCCGGTGATCCAGATGATGTCGTCGTTGTTGAAACCGTGGCTGGCGGAGGTGATGACGACCGGCCGGTCCTTGGTCGCGGAGGTGATGCTCTTTTCCGTGCCGGTCAGGTTGATCACGGCGCCGGTGATATTGGTTGAGGTCAGCGGCGTGCCGCGCACCGCGTTGGCGCTGGAGCCGACGTTGACGCCCATCGAATAGGGCACCAGCGCCAGCTTGGAATAGTAGGGCGTCTGCACGGGCTGGACGATGATGTCGACGAGGTCCTTGGCCGCGGCCTTCAGGTCCCTGATGCGATCGCCGGCCATCGAGCCGGTGACGTCGAGCACCAGGGCGACCTCGATATTGCGAGACGAGCGGTCGACCTCGGAGTGGCCGCCGACCGGCAGATAGTCGTCCATCAGCTGGCCGTAGGGCGGCAGGAAGATGTTGGCGACCAGGGTCTTCACCTGCACCCGGGCGTCGGCGACGACCACATCCTCGTCGTCGAGGGTGAAGTGGGTCTGATCCTCCTCGAGCGTCACATTCGGATAGGCCTGCAGATTGGCCCTCAGGGCGGCGAGGCCGACGCGCTGCAGGTCGGCGTCCTCGGTGTAGGGAGAGCGGGCGGCGGCCAGGGCCGCGGCGTCGAGCGCGTCCTGCAGGTTGACCTTGACGGTGGACATCCGGTGGATGTCCACGCCGCCGAAGGTCATCAGGATCAGCACGGGCAGGCTCAGGCCGAACAGCATGGCGACGTTGCCGCGCACGTCCGCCGCCAGGCGGCGCGCGAGGCCCCCCGCACCGCCCAATGCCCCGTCAATCCAGGTCTTCAGCCCCATCGCCGTTCCAGCCGTCGTCCCGCCGGGGGCGCACGCCGCCCACGGTCTTCAGCATGAGTTTGGCGCAAGGCGGTTAAGAGAAGCGTCAACAGCGAAAGTTAATGACCCGCGTTCTGCGAAACCTGGCCAGCGTCCCTGGCGGCGGTCAGGCGCTCCAGCCGCAGTCCTTGCCGCGGTTCTGCTCGGTCAGCCAGACGTTCAGGGGGGCGAAATAGTCCGCGATGGCCGAGGCGTCGTTCTCGCGCTGGCCGGTGAAGGCCTGCATCGCCTCGGGCCACGGGCGCGACTGGCCCATCTCCATCATGGCGTTGAAGCGCTCGCCGACTTCCTTGTTGCCGTAGATCGAGCAGCGGTGCAGCGGCCCGGTCCAGCCCGCCTGCTCGCAGGCGGCCTTGTGGAACTGGAACTGGTAGATGTGCGCCAGGAAGTAGCGGGTGTACGGCGTGTTGCCCGGAATGTGGTATTTCGCGCCTGGGTCGAAGGCGTTCTCCGGACGCGGTCCCGGCGGCGTCAGACCCTGGTAGCGCAGCATGTCGGCGGTCCAGGCGTCGTTGTATTCCTCCGGCGTGGTCTCGCCGTTGAAGACGCCCCAGCGCCAGCGGTCGACCATCAGGCCGAACGGCAGGAAGGCGATCTTGTCGAGCGCCATCTTGAGCAGGAAGGGAATGTCCTCCTCCTCACCCGGGACCGTGTCGAGCAGGCCGATCTGGTTCAGATAGGTCGGGGTCAGGGCTGACAGGCCGACGAAGTCGCCGATCGCCTCGTGGAAGCCGTCGTTCGCCCCGTTCTTGAACAGGAACGGCTGATCCTTGTAGGCGCGCTGGTAGTAGTTGTGCCCGAGCTCGTGGTGGACGGTGTAGAAGTCGTCGCCGTTCACCTGGGTGCACATCTTGATGCGGATGTCCTCGAGGTTGTCGAGGTCCCAGGCCGAGGCGTGGCAGACCACTTCGCGGCCCTCCGGGCGGGTGATCATCGATCGCTCCCAGAAGGTTTGGGGCAGCGGGTCGAGGCCCATCGAGACGTAGAAATTCTCGCCCGTCTTGACCATTTTCGCGGCGTCGTAGTCCGCGGCCTCGAGCAATTCGGTCAGGTCATAGCTGGACTCACCGCCCGAGGACGGAGCCACCACGTCATAGATATTGCCCCACTGCTGCGACCACATATTGCCGAGCAGATCGGCGCGGATCGGTCCGGTCTCGGGCTGGACGGCGTCGCCGTAGCGGGCGTTCAGCCGGTCCCGCACATAGCAGTGCAGGTTTTCGTAGAACGGCTTGACCTGCTCCCACAGGCGATCCGTCTCGGCCGCGAAGGCGTCGGGCTCCATGTCGTAGCCGGCCCGCCACATGGCCCCGGTGTCGGCGAAGCCGAGCTCGCGCGAACCCTCGTTGGCGATCTCGACCATGCGGGCGTAGTCGTCAGCCATCACCGGCGAGACGGTGCGCCAGCCCTCGTAGAGGGCCTTCAGCTCGGCCGGGTCGCGGCTCTCGGCCATCAGGATGCTGGCTTCGTCGAGGGTGATCTGCCGACCCTTGAACTCGAATTTGCCCGTGGCGTAGGTCGAATCGAGGCGGGTGGTGATCTGGGCCAGCTCGGCCGCCGCGCCGGGCCGGTTCGGGGCGGGCAGCACGATGCCGAGGCGCAGCAGGTTCAGCTTGCGGCGCACATCCTCGGGGACCTGAACATCGTTGAAGCGGGCCGCGCCGTTGGCCAGTTCGACCTGCAGCTCGGTGTATTCGGCGTTGATCCGGCTCTCCAGCCACATCGTGTCGTGGGTGATGTTGGTGGCCCGGGTCCACTGGATGCGCGCGGCCTCCTCGCTGAGGGCGGCGAGGCGCTGCTCGGCCTGGGCCACGAACTCCGCGGCGGCTTCGGCGGTCGCGGCGGGAGCGGCGGCGGCGTCCGCAGAGGTCGCAGCGGCGTCGTTGACAGCCCCGGGCGCCTGTGCGCCGAAGGCGGCGCAGCCGGCCGTGGTCATGAGGGCGCAGGCGGCGGCGGCCGTCATCAGGGTGCGTTTCATGGAGATCCTCCCGGGGCGTTCAGGCGGTTGCTCCGCCTTTTCGGCGCGCAGGTGAGGCGAGCGGAGCCGTGCCGTCAAGCGTAACGGTTAACCCAGCACGCAGGCGGCGAGGCCGTCATTGCGCACCGTGCCCATCGCCGCCTGCACACGCGATGCCCGCCGGCGCACATAGGGGCCGGGCGAGCCAGCGTTGTATCGCCGGGGCGACGGCAGGATGGCCGCCAGCCGGGCCGCCTCGCGCGCGCTGAGATCGGCGGCGGACTTGCCGAACCAGTGCCGTGCCGCGGCCTCGGCGCCGTAGACGCCCGGGGCCCACTCGGCCACGTTGAGATAGACCTCCATGACCCGGCGCTTGCCCCAGAGGGTCTCGATCAGGACGGTGTAGCCGGCCTCCAGTCCCTTGCGGATCCAGTCCCGGCCCGGCCAGAGGAAGACATTCTTGGCGGTCTGCTGGCTGATGGTGGAGCCGCCGCGGATGCGCTTGCCGCCGCGCTTCTCGGCCCGGGCGTTTGCTTTAAGGGCCTTCTCGATGGCCCTGATGTCGAAGCCGCGGTGGGCGCAAAAGGCCGAGTCCTCCGAAGCGATCACGGCCTCGACCAGCCGCGGCGAGATGTCGTCGAGCGAGCGCCAGCGATAGGACAGCCCCTCCCCTTCGATCACCCGGCTGACCATCAGGAAGGTCGTGGGCGGAGCGACGAAGCGATGGATCCCGACGCTGACCAGCAACAGAACGACAAGCGCCAGGACGACGGTCAGGACCGGCCGCCCCTTTTTCTTCACGGTCCCGGTCAGCCCCGACATCCGGCGATGGTGACGCGGGAGGGCGGCCGGGCGCAAGGGCGCAGGTCAGACGTCGGCGACGCAGGCCTGACCGTCCTCGTCCGCCCAGGCGACGCGGGAGGCGTCGCCGCTCATGGCCAGGGCGGTGATCGGCGCCCCCTTCTCCGCCTTGAGGAAGTTCAGGCCCCGTCCCGCCGGATCGGCCAGCCAGACCCGGCCGTCGTCAAGACCGGCGGCGAGGACGCCATGCCGCGGTTGCGAGGCCACGACGGCGACCAGACTGCCCTCGTTGAAGCCGATCTCGGTGGCCTCGCGGCCCATGGGCCCGTTGGAGCCGACGAACGGCCACAGCACCGCGCCCTGGGCCCCGGATGTCGCGAGCAGCGAGCCGTTGGACAGGAAGCTCATCGCCCGGACCTTGGACGGATAACCGCCCATGCGCAGGTTCTTCTGGTCCTTGATGCGCCAGCCGTGCAGCTGGTTGTCCTGCATGGCGGTGATCACGAAGGCGCCGTCCGGCGACCAGGCCACGGCGGTGTGCGATCCGGCCCATTTGAGGAAGGTCGGCTTCTGGTCGGCGATGCGGGCGAACCACAGGGCCGCGCCGCCGTAGGTGGAGGTCGCGAGACGCCGGCCCTTCGGCTCAAAGGCGACGCCCGAGACGGTGCGTTCGTGGACGAAATCGCGGCGGAAGCCGGCGTCCTTCGCATCGATGACCGACAGGGTCTTGCCGGCCGAGAAAGCCACCAGGCCACTCTCGGCCGAGGCGTCGATGGCGTCGATCCATTGGCCCTTCGATGTGGCCAGCACGCCGGCCTCTTCACGCCGGTGCCAGATCACCCGGCCGTCGTCGCCGCCGGTGACGACGCCGTCGCCGGACGGATGGCCAGCGGCGCACAGGATGGCGCCGTCATGGGCGGCGCTGAACGCGCCGTCCTCGAAGCGCACGGAGCCGTCGCCGAGGGCGAAGACGGCGCCGGACCGGTCGAACAGGGCGGCGGTGACCTGGGCGTCGTAGGTGTGGGTCTTCATGGGGTCCGTTTAGACGGCGCGCGACGGACGTCAACGCGCGCTGCGTGTCAGCCGCGGCCGTGCGTTTCCAGCCAGCGCTGGTTCATCAGCGTCGCGCTGGCGTAGGCCTCCTGCAACTCGACGCTCCAGTAGTTCAGGCGGTCCAGCGGGATCGGTTTGCCCGAGACCGCGCAGACCACATAGTCGCCGGGCTTCAGCACGTCGAAGTCGGGCGTGCCGTAGCGCAGGGTCGCCTGGCGGGTCTCCATCGACAGCGGCTTGGGCGGCGGGTTCATGCGGCGCAGGCCTCGAAGCCCTGGCGCAGTTCGGCTTCGTCGAGATCGCGGCCGATGAAGACGGCGCGCGACCAGCGGCGTTCGAGCGCGCCCCACGGCTTCTGCAGCTCGCCCTCGAGGATCATGTGCACGGCCTGGAAGACGAGGCGTTTGTCCTCGCCGGCGACGTCGATGATGCCCTTGGCGCGCAGGATGTTCTGGCCCTGCTCGCCCAGCAGGCGGTCGAGCCAGGCGGTGAATTTGGTCCCGTCCATCGGCCGGTCGAGCGACAGGGAGATGCCCTTGATGTCGTCCTCGTGGGCATGGCCGCGCGCGCCGTGGGCGTGCTCGTGCTCGTGCTCGTGCGCGTGGTCGTGGCCGTGGTGGTCGTGGCCGCAGTGTTCGTCGTGGACGTGGCCCGCCTCGCCGTGGGCGGGGTTGGCGAACTCGGGATTGATGTCGAGGATGCGCTCCAGATCGAAAGCCCCGAGCCCCAGCACCTGGTCGAGCGGCACATTGGCGCGCTCGGCGCGAGTGATGGGCGCCAGCGGGTTGAGCTTGCGCAGCCGGCGTTCGACTTCGGCCAGTTCGCCCTCCGAGGCGAGGTCGACCTTGTTGAGGATGATGCGGTCGGCGAAGGCGACCTGTTCGCGGGCTTCCTTGCTGTCATCCAGCCGGGCCATGACGTGCTTGGCGTCGACGAGGGCGGTGACGCTGTCGAGCTGGGTCTTGGCCTTGACGTCCTCGTCGACGAAGAAGGTCTGGGCCACGGGGCCGGGATCGGCGAGGCCCGTGGTCTCGACGATGATGGCGTCGAAGGCCGGCTTGCCCGGGCGCTGGCGCTTCATCAGGCCGGCGACGACGCGGATCAGGTCGCCACGCACGGTGCAGCAGACGCAGCCGTTATTCATCTCGAACACGTCCTCGTCGGCGCCGACCACCAGGTCGTTGTCGATGCCGATCTCGCCGAACTCGTTGACGATGACGGCGTAGCGCTTGCCGTGATCCTCGGTGAGGATGCGGTTGAGCAGGGTGGTCTTGCCGGCGCCGAGGTAGCCGGTGAGGACGGTGACGGGGATCTTGTCTGACATGGGCCGCTAGATGGCGGCTGCGGGGCCGCTTGTGAAGGTCAGCAGTCCGGACAATCCGGCAGCGGGCCGGCTTCGAGCTGCAGGGTGGTGTGGTGGATGGAGAAGCGGGCGCGCGCCATCCGGTGCGCCTCGGCCAGCAGGGCCTCCGGATCGGACCGGTCATGGACGAGGTGGGCCGTCAGGGCGGTGTCGGTCGTCGACAGGCCCCAGACGTGCAGGTCGTGCACGGCGCTGACCCCTGGGATGGACAGGAAGGCGGCGCGGACCGCCTCGACGTCGACCCCGCGCGGGGCCGCGTCGAGGGCCAGGTTGACCGAGTCCTTGAGCAGGCCCCAGGTGCCGAACAGGATCACGGCGACGATGGCCAGGCTGACCAGCGGGTCGATGATCGACCAGCCGGTGAACAGGATCGCAGCGCCGGCGATGACGACGCCGATCGACACCGCGGCGTCGGCGAGCATGTGGAGGTAGGCCCCGCGCGCGTTCAGGTCCGAGTGCTGGTCGCGCATGAACAGCAGGGCCGTGCCGAGATTGATGAGGATGCCGACGCCCGCCACCATCATGACGATCCGGGACTGGACCTCGGCGCCCGCGTCCAGCCGCTGGACCGCCTCCAGCGCGATGGCTCCGCAGGCGAAGATCAGCAGCAGGGCGTTGGCCAGCGCCGCCAGCACCGTCGCCTTGCCGTAGCCGTAGGTCTTCTGGGGCCCGCCGGCCCGCCGCGCCAGCCAGGCCGCGCCGCCGGCCATGGCCAACCCCAGCACGTCCGACAGATTGTGCCCGGCGTCGGCCAGCAGGGCCGTCGATCCGCTCCACAGCCCGGCCCCGACCTCGCAGGCGACGAAGGCGAGATTGACGATCAGGCCGACGGCGTAGCGCCAGTCCCCTGTGTCGACGGGTCCGTGGTGATGACCGTGCGCGTGGCCATGATCGTGAGCGGCGTGGTCATGGCCGGCGTGGTCGGGAGAAGGGCCTTGGGCGTGCGCCATCCGTAGTGCTTTAGGGCCGATACAGGACGACGAGAAGTCCGATCGCGATCAGCGCCAGGCCGAGCACCGCGCCCTCGTATTGCGCCCAGCGCTCGAGCCGCAACACCGACCATCCCGCCCGGGCCAGAAGGGTGAACAGGGCCATGCCCAGCACCGTCCCGGCCGCGAACACCACCGTCAGGGCCGCCAGCACGGCGACGCCGCCCTGGGCCTGGTTCAGGTAGAAGGGCAGAAGCACCTCGCCAGGGGAAATCGCCATCGTCGCCACCAGGGCGCCGAAGGCCGCGGCGTCGGAGACGGCGGGGCCGGCCGTCTCCAGCGCCGGGCCGCCGGCGAGCTGGGGCCGCCGGATCACGGCGCGGACCAGATAGAAGCCGCCGAACACGAACAGCAGGATCGCCGACAGATACGGCAGCAGGCCGGAGACCCACTGGTCCAGCGCCAGTCCGGCCACCACGATCAGTCCGCCCACCAGAGCCGTCGAGGCTACGTGGGCCAGACCCGCGGCCACCACGGCGGCCATGATGCGGTCGAGCCGCCAGCGCTGCGCGCGTCCGACCAGAACGAACGGCAACCAGTGCGTCGGCAGGGCCGCATGCAGGAAGGCCGTGGCGAAACCGCCGCCCAGCAGGGACAGCAGGATGGTCTGGTCGAGGTCGGGCGGCGTCATCCCCGGCCCTGTAGCGTGTTACTTTATAACAGTCGAGAGCGCGGCCCGATTTGGCCGGACCCGATCAGAACAGCCAGTCGTCGTGGACGTGGCCGAAGAAGCCCGTGTCGACGGTCAGGGCGCCATCCGGATCGAGGGTCAGCATATGGCCGGACAGGCCGGCCTCCCGACCGAGGCTGTCGCGCATCACCATGAAGGCGTCGGCGTCCGGATCGGTCCCCGTTCCCGGCAGGACCAGGGGCAGATCCGCATCCTTCGACAGGATGAAGTCGTCGTCGGCCAAGCGCGGCAGAATCTCGACCCAGTCGGGACCGGAAAGGACCGGCGGCGCCACGACGACGCTGCTCACGGGCTCCGCGTGCGCGGTCGCCGGGGTCTGATCGAAGACGGTCCCGGATGCGTTCCCGAGGGGAATGAATGCGTCCCAGGCCCAGCCGTCACCGTCGCTGGTCAGCTTTGCAGGGGTTCGCAAGGTGACGCTCGCCACATCGCCGTCGCCGTCCAGCCCGCCGGCCGCGTCTCCAGCGCCGCTCATGCGCGGGCCCACGATCCGGTCCAGAAGGTTCGCGTCGTCCAGCGCCCTGACGGCGCCGCTGCGGTCCTGCAGGGCGTCATCGCCGTCCCCCGCCGCCGGGACGAACAGGAGGCTCTGGTCCCCTGTCCGAAATGTCTTGCGGATGCTCATGAGCGTCCCCCACGACCCGAGCGCCAAGGACGGCCGGTGCGGCCGAGATGACAAACGTCGTTATCTATCATTACCGCTGCACGGCCCGAGGCGCAATCATGCTGCGGGCGGCGCGGCCCCACTGTCGCCTCACCCCGTCGCGGGTGAGCGCCGGACCCTCCGAAATGCCCCGAAAGGCCGGGTTTCGCGTTGACTCGGCGACCCCCTTCCGTATATGTCGCCGCTCTTCGCCCGAGGGGGACCCCCGTCGGGCTTATTCTTTTTGCGTTTCGCTGAGGCTTCAACATGTACGCGGTGATCAAGACCGGCGGCAAGCAGTACCGGGTTCAACCGGGCGACGTCATCGTGGTCGAGAAGCTCGACGGCGAGGCCGGCTCCAACGTGTCGTTCGGCGACGTGCTGATGCTGGGCGGCGACAAGGGCATCACCCTGGGCGCCCCGACGATCGCCGGCGCGACGGTCGCGGCGACGCTGGTCGAAACCCGCAAGGGCGAGAAGATCAAGATCTTCAAGAAGATCCGTCGTCAGGGCTATCGCCGGACCAACGGCCATCGCCAGATGGAGTCGGTCCTGCGCATCACCGGCATCGAAGGCGCCGGCGAGAAGGCCAAGTGGGACGGCGAGACCTCGCTGATGACCAAGGCCGAAATGAACGCCCGCGCCCGCGGCCTGGCCCCGCGCGTCGAAGAGACCGAAGCCAAGCCGGCGAAGAAGGCCGCGGCTCCGAAGGCCGCCAAGGCCGAGGTCGCTCCGGCGACCGAAGCCGCCGCTGAAAAGCCCGCCGCCAAGAAGGCTCCGGCCAAGAAGGCCGCGCCCAAGGCCAAGCCCGCTTCCACCGACGAAGCGTAAGAACAGTTAGAGACAAGGGAGCAGACCTATGGCTCACAAGAAATCCGGTGGTTCGTCGCGCAACGGTCGCGACTCCGAGTCGAAGCGCCTCGGCGTGAAGAAGTTCGGCGGCGAGCGCGTGCTGGCCGGCAACATCCTCGTGCGTCAGCGCGGCACCACCTTCCACCCGGGTGAGAACGTCGGCCTCGGCCGCGACCACACCCTGTTCGCCACCGCCACCGGCTCGGTCAAATTCACCACCAAGCGTGGCGGCCGATGCTACGTGTCGATTCTTCCGGCCAACGACGCCATGCCGGCCATGGCCGCCGAATAGCGCGAACGGAACACCACCCGGATCGCGCAAGGCTCAAGAGCCGCGATCCGGACCAAGGGAATCATTTCCGCGGGGAGTCTGGATCACCAGGCTCCCCGTTTTCGTTCCCCGCCTCGAAGCCGTCCGAGCCCTCCAAGGAGGCGGCGTACTGGATGAGGCTCAGCATGTGCGTGATCGAACCCTCTCCCGTCATCGAGACGCGGCGGCTGGCGCTGCGTGCGCCGGGGCCGCAGGACGCCAGCCGGCTGGCCGCGCTCGCCAACGATCCGGACATCGCGCGGATGACCCTGCGCATGCCCCATCCCTATTCGGTGGACGACGCCGAGGCCTTCGTCCTGGCCGTCGCGGGACAGGACCCGGCGCGGGCCGCGACCTTCCTGATCGAGCATGAGGACCATGGGCCGGTCGGCGTCATCGGTCTGTTCGAGGACAGCGATCCGGCGCCCGAGGTGGGCTACTGGATCGGTCGCCCCTTCTGGGGCCGCGGCTATGCGACGGAGGCCCTGCAGGGCGCGCTGGCCTGGGCGGCGAAGCGCTGGCGGCGGCGGGCGCTGGTGGCCGGCCACTTCACCGACAACCCCGCCTCGGGCCGCGTGCTGGAGAAGGCCGGCTTCCTCTACACGGGCGAGGTCCGCAAGGGGTTCAGCAAGGCGCGTGGCGCCGACGCCCGGACGCGGCGGATGGTCTGGCTGGCCTGACGGTAAGGCGCGCTACGCTCGCCGCGCGGCGGCTCGCTGCTTGAGCGCGGTCTAACCGAACAGCGTCGACCCGAACACGGCCGCCAGGGCGACAGCGCCGCCGGCCACGGCCACGACCGCGCCGGCGATGAAGGCCATCCAGGTGCGCGCGGCGCGCTGGCGGCGAAGGCCGCTGGTCTTGACCGACCGCAGCATGACGCCGGGCTTGGGCCCGAAGACTTCCGAGCCTGAAATATTGTGCTGGGACATGAACGCGCTCCCTGATCCACCGCCCCTTGCGGGTCAGGAGGAGCGAAGCGGTGCGGACAAGGCGAAACAATGGCGAACGCCGCTCACCCACTGTTCCGTGATCGGATGAACCGCGTTCCGAGTCAGCCGCAGAAGATCAGACGGCCGCTGTACGCCCGGTAATAGCCGCTGCCCGGATCGTAGGAGCGGTAGGTGGCGCGGCACCAGTCGATGCGTCCCGGATCCCGGCCGCCGCTGTAGCCGCGGCGATCATAGCCGCCCCGGCCGTCCGGATAGACGAGGTCGGGCCGCCCATAGGCCCCGTAGTAGGCCGTTCCGGTCGGCTCGTGGCCGTAGCCATAGCCCTGGCCGTAGCCGCGGCGGCGGGTCGAATAGCGGCCGTCGTAACCGTAGCGGTATCCATGGCCGTAGCTGTGACCGTAGCCGTAGTTGCCGCTGTAGCCGGCGAGGGCCCGATAGTCGCGCCGCGCCTGCGGGCTGACGCGGCGGCGCTGATCGCGCCAGCGGGCCCCGCAGTCGGTGCGGTTGGCGTCCCAGAAGGCGTCGCAGCGGTAGTCCCCCGGCCGGTCCAGCTGGCTGCGCCAGTCGAAGGCCGACGGAGCCCAGTTCGATCCGCCGCGGTGATGTCCATAGCCGCTGTTGTGTCCCCAGGACTGGGCCGCCGCCGGGCCGGCCACGACCAGGGCGCAACCGGCGGCGAGGATCAGGGCAGTCAGGAAGGGGCGGCGCATGGTTAATCCTCCAGAGCGGCCCGGTACGCGGCCTGAAAAGACTGACGGTGAACGCTTACAGGGTGACGGAGATGCGCCCGCTGCGGGTGTCGACGTGGCGCATCAGGACGACGCGGTCATCCCCGCCGGCGCTGACCGGCGCGATGATGAACCAGCCGCCGTCAGGCAGGCCGGAAAAGCTGAACCGGCCATTCTGGCAGGTCGTCGAACGGACGTAGGAACGGTAGTCGGCGTTCGGATCGGCCACGGTCCGGGCCCGGACGATGGCTTCCGGCACGGCGGCCCGGTCCGTGGAGCCGTAGAGGGTGCGGAAGCGCGCGCGGGTGTAGGGCGTGTCCGGGGTCAGGCCGACCGAGCCGGTGCAGCTGAACGCCTGGCCGCCCCGGCGATAGTCGATCCGCCCGTCGATCGAGGCGCTGCCGGACCGGGTGGACCAGGCGAAGTCATCAGCCCGGAACACGCCGGGGGCCGACCGGGGGCCCGGACCGAACCCGCCATCCATCGGAACGGTCTCGCACGCCGCCAGCAGACCGCCGAGCGCCAGGGCCGCGACCAGCGGAAGAACGGGTTTGCGGGGGGTCATCTGGGCGGCCATGGGCTCTCTCCGTCACGGGTGCGGGTCGAACATCCGGATGAGACGCTGAACGCCGCGGCAAGGTCAAGGTTGCGAGCCCCGGGACGCTGGTCCAAAAGCTCGGGCAACCCGGCGCAGACCGGGTATAGGGAAACCCCATGACAGTCACGTTTGACGACATTCTGGCGGCGCGGGACCGCATCGCCGGCCAGGTCGACCGCACCCCCGTGCGCTATTCCCGCAAGCTGTCGCAGCTGACCGGGGCCGAGGTCTGGATCAAATACGACAACCTGCATTTCACCGGCAGCTTCAAGGAGCGCGGCGCGCTGAACCGGCTGCTGCAGCTGTCGCCCGACGAGCGCAAACGGGGCGTCGTGGCCGCATCGGCAGGCAACCACGCCCAGGCGCTGGCCTATCACGGCGCCCGGCTCGGCGTGCCGGTGACCATCGTCATGCCGGAGGGCACGCCCTTCGTGAAGGCCGACGGCACCCGGGCCCACGGCGCGACCGTGGTGATCAAGGGCGCGGACTTCTCGGGCTCGACCGAGGAGGCGCACCGGTTCCGCGACGAGGAAGGCATGGTCTTCATCTCGGCCTTCGACGACGCGGGGATCGTCGCCGGCCAGGGAGTCTGCGGCCTGGAATTCCTGGAGGACGCGCCCGACCTCGACGTGCTGATCGTGCCCGTCGGCGGCGGCGGTCTGATCGCCGGGACGGCCATCGCCGCCAAGGGACTGAAGCCCTCGATTCGCATCTTCGGGGTCGAGGCCGCGATGTACCCGTCGTTCTCGGCCAAACGCCGGGGCGAAACCCCGAAATGCGGCGGCCAGACCATCGCCGAGGGCATCGCCATCAAGGCGGTGGGCGACATCCCCTTCGCTCTCGCCGACCCGTTGCTGGAGGAGGTGCTGGTCGTCGAGGAAGCGGATTTCGAGAAGGGCGTCGCCTTCCTCGCCACGCTGGAGAAGACGGTCGCCGAGGGCGCCGGCGCGGGCGGTCTAGCGGCGCTGCTGGCCTTCCCCGACAAGTTCCGCGGGCTGAAGGTCGGCATCGAGCTGACCGGCGGCAACATCGATTCCCGGATGCTGGCCGTGGTTCTGAACCGCGAGCTGGTGCGCGAGAAGCGGCTGGTGGTCTACCGCATCCTCGGCGACGACCGCCCGGGCATGCTGTCGAAGATGAGCGCCGTCATCGGCGGCCTCGGCGGCAACATCATCGACGTGGTGCACAACCGCCTGGCGCTGGACGTTCCGGCCAAGGGGGCGGAGTTCGACATCATGGTCGAGACACGCGGCGAGACTCACGCGGACGAGATCCGACAGGGACTGGAAGAGGCAGGCTATGCGCTACGGATGGGCTAGAACGGCGGCCGTGCTGGCCATGGCGGCGGCGCTGGCGGCGTGCGGCCGAGACGCGGCCCCGGACGTCGGCCAGGACGCCGCGCAGAACCTGCGCGCGGCCGAGTTCTTCATGACCTCGAATGCGAAGGCCGACGGCGTGCAATCCCTCCCGTCCGGGGTTCAGTACAAGGTCCGGCAAGCCGGTCCGCCCGGTGGCGAGCGGCCGGACGGCAATGATCTGGTCCGCGTCGACTACGAAGGCTCGCTGACGGACGGCACGGTGTTCGACAGCTCGTTCGAGCGCGGCCAGCCCGCCGTCTTCACCGTCGAGGAGGGCATTGCCGGCTCGGTGATTCCGGGCATGCGCGAAGCCCTGCAGCACATGACGGTCGGCGACGAGTGGCTGGTCTACATCCCGCCGCACCTTGGCTATGGCGAGGATTCCGCGGGCGAAATCCCGCCCAACAGCGTGCTGATCTTCCGCCTCAAGCTGCTGGACGTGGCCCATGCGCCGGGCGGCACGACCGCGATCGCGACCGCCAACGGCTAGGCCCTCTACGGCCTAGTCGACGGGCGGCGGGGCCGGCATCAGGTCGCCGAACGGGGCGGCGTCCTCCAGCGCGCGGCGGAACGACGGCCGCGCCATCAGCCGCCCGTGCCACGCCTTCAGCCGCGGCCGGTCGCCGAACGGGATCAGCCGGCGGGCGTAGGTCAGGATCGGGGCGGCGCAGCAGTCGGCCAGGGTGAAGGTTTCGCCCGCGCCCCACGTCCGGCCGTCGCCGAGCCTGTCTTCCAGCCAATCCCAGGCCACCGCCAGAATGTTCGCGTCCTGGGCGTCGCCGTAGGGATCCTCGTTCCCGGCGGGGCGGAATTTCCGCGGGATGATGCGGTTCATCGGACCGCCGGCGTAGGTGTCCACGATGCGGTCGATCAACCGCGCCTCCAGCGCCGCATCGGGATCGTGGGGGATCAGCCGACCGCGGCCCGCGAGCCGGTCCAGATGCTCAACGACGATGCTGGACTCCACGATCGTACGGTCGCCGTCGATGAGGACCGGCATCTTGCCGAAGGGCGAGACGGCTCGGAACGCGGCCATGCCGGCCGCGTCGCCTGCATCGACCAGTTTCAGCTCGAACGGCAGGCCGAGCTCATACAGGGCGACGGAGGCCTTCTGGCCATAGGCGGCGTAGGGGTGGGACCACAGGATCAGCGACATGGTCAGACTCTCGCCGAGCCGGCCCGGCGGCGGATACGAAGGTGCGTGGCGCGCTCGCCGGCCGTGCTCTCGAGCAATTCGTAGCCGAGCGCGGGCAGATCGAGACCTTCCCAGAACGGTTCGCCCCGGCCCAGCAGAACGGGCGAGACGGCGACGTGCATCTCGTCGATGTGCCCGGCCTGCAGGTACTGGCGGATCGTCTCCGCGCCGCCGCCGATGCGGACATCGCGGTCTCCGGCCGCGGCGCGGGCCCGCTCCAGCGCCGCCTCGGCGCCTTCAGTGACGAAGTGAAACACGGTGCCGCCCCTCATCTCCAGCGGCTCGCGCGGATGATGGCTCAGGACGAAGACCGGGCAGCGGTACGGCGGCTCCTCGCCCCACCAGCCCTTCCATCCGTCGTCGGGCCAGGGCCCGCGCGAGTGGGCGAACATGTTGCGGCCCAGGATCCAGGCCCCGATCCCGTCCATGCCCCGTCTGGCGAAACCCTCGTCCACGCCGGTCTCGCCGTGGCCCTTGCTGTACATCTTCTGAAAGGTCCCGGTCGGGAAGAACCATCCGTGCAGAGCCTCGCCGCCGACGCCCAAGGGGTTCTGCAGGCTCTGGTCGGGACCGGCGCCGTAGCCGTCGACCGAAACGGCATAGGACGAAACGCGAACCCTGCCGGTCATGACACTGTCTCCCCGGGGCCCGCCGAGGCGCTGACCGTGCACAAGTCTCCACTCCCCGGGCGGGGACGCAACCCCCCATTAAGGGACGCAGCGCACCCTCCTCTCCGAAGCCCAATTCGGAGCGGCGCGATGTCGACCATCCAGACCTCCACCTATCGTCGCCAGCGCGACCATTTCGAGCCGCAGGACGCCGACCCGCAGGAGCAGCGGCGGCTGCGCGGCCTGCTCGAGCAGATCGACTATTCGGCCTTTGTGGCCAACCGCGAGGTGATCGCCGGCTCCCTGCCCGGCCTCGACGCGGCGGTGTTCCAGCGCCTGGCGGTGCAGACGGCGACGGCCCGCGCCAAATGGGTCGGCGAGGCCCTGCGCCAGAGCGAGTCGGGCGCGCCCTCCACCCCCGACCAGATCGCCCGCCTGACCTCGGCCCGCACGGCCTATGAGGAACTGGCCGAAGCCTATGAAGGCCTGCGCCGGATGGTCGAGCGCGGCTATCTGAGCATCCGGACCGCCTAGGTCAGCCCTCGTCTGCGGAGCTATCGAGCGGCTGGGGCCGGGTGGCGATCGGCGCATCCGGATCGGACGGCGGGCGCTCGGCCGTGGTCGGCGGCGGCCCGGCAGGCTGGGCCGGTACGATTTCAATCAGCGGCGGCGGCGCGGCGGTCGTGGCCGCCGGCGCCTCGGCGGGCGGAGCCGTCACCGGGCCAGGCGCCGGCCTCTCTGCCGCAGTTTCAGCGGCCGACGTCGCCACTGGGCGGGGCGACGGGGCCGTCACGGGCGTGGGCGTGGCCGCGGGGGCGGACGCGGCCACGGTCTCCGCCGGAGCGACGGGTTCGGCATCCACAGGAACCGGAGACAGGCTCGGAGCAGCAGGCTGGGCTGCGGCCGGCGGCGGCGAAGCGGCGACCGTGGGCGTGGGCGCCGGAGACCGGGTCAGCATCCAGACCCCGACGGCCGCTACGGCGATCGCGGCCATGGCGGCTCCGGCGTAGAGCGGCATGCGGCTCCCTCCGCGGCGGGTCGAGGCCGCAGCGAGCACCGGACTGACCGTGGGGCCCGCTTCGGAGCCGACGACGGCCGGCCGCGGCCTCGGCGCAACCTCGGGCGCCGGCTCGGCGACGGGCTCCGGCGCCGGCAGCGGGCGGACGGTCAGGTCAGGCTCGGGCGCCGGGGCCTGGGCGTTCGCCGGGGCCGCGGGTCGCGACGGGCTTTCCGGGTCGGGCGCGGGCCGGGTCTGGGGAATCAGCGAGCCGCCGAGAATGCCCGAAGACGAGCGGGCCGGCCGCGCCGGCTGCGGCTTCGGCGGCTCCGGGAGCGGCGGAAGGCGTTCGCCCCTCGGCAGAGGACCGGCCCTGAACACCGTCGCGGGCGGACGGCCCCAGACGATCGGGCGTCGGAAGGGGGCGGGTGAACCGTTCAGGGGCTGGTGGTCATCGGTGGACATGGAAACTCCCGCGCCGGACAGGGCGCGCTTCAGAAACGCGAAGACGGGACAAAGGTGCGCATCGATCTGGCCCGTTTCGTGACGCCGCCGGCTTGCTAGTTCTTCAGCCGGTAGCCGGTCCGGAACATCCATCCAACGACGACGAGGCAGATCAGCATGAAGCCGAGGGTGGCCGCCAGGCTGACCCCGATGCCGACGTCGCCGCTGCCGTAGAAGGTCCAGCGGAAGCCGGAGATCAGATAGACCACCGGGTTGAACAGGGTGACCGTGCGCCAGGCCGGCGGCAGCATGTCGATCGAATAGAAGGACCCGCCCAGGAAGGTCAGCGGCGTGACCACCAGCATGGGGATCATCTGCAGCTGCTCGAAGCCGTTGGCCCAGATGCCGATGATGAAGCCGAACAGGCTGAAGGTCGTCGAGATCAGGATCAGGAAGGCCAGCATCTCGACCGGGTGGAGGATCTGCAGCGGAACGAACAGGGCCGCCGTAGCGAGGATGATCAGCCCCAGCACCGCCGACTTGGTCGCCGCCGCCCCGACATAGGCGATAACGATCTCGAGCGGCGACACCGGCGCGGAGAGGAGCTCGTAGATGGTGCCGGTGAATTTCGGGAAGTAGATGCCGAAGCTGGCGTTGAAGATCGACTGGGTGAACAGGCTGAGCATGATCAGGCCCGGAACGATGAAGGCCCCGTAGGGCACGCCGTCGATCTCGGTCATGCGGCTGCCGATGGCGGAGCCGAAGACGACGAAATAGAGGGCCGTGGTGATCACCGGCGTGACCACGCTCTGCCAGATGGTGCGCAGGGCGCGCGCCATCTCGAAGCGGTAGATGGCCCAGACGCCGTAGCCGTTGAAGGTCAGGCTGTTCATGCGGCCGCTCCGGTGTCGCGGTGGACGAGGCTGACGAAGATGTCTTCGAGGCTGCTCTGGCTGGTGTTCAGGTCCTTGAAGGCGACGCCGAGGTCGCTGAGCTTGCGCAGCAGGGACGGGACGCCGGTCTTCTCCAGGTTGGAGTCGAAGACGTACTCCAGTTCGTGCCCCTCGTTCCTGAGGGTGACGTTCCATTCCGCCAGTTCCGGCGGCAGGGCTTCGATGGGGTCCTGCAGATTGAGGGTCAGGGTCTTCTTGCCCAGCTTCTTCATCAGGGCGGTCTTCTCCTCGACCAGGATCAGTTCGCCCTTGAGGATCACCCCGACCCGGTCGGCCATCTCCTCGGCCTCCTCGATGTAGTGGGTGGTCAGGATGATGGTCACGCCGCTCTCGCGCAGGCGGCGCACGAGGTTCCACATATCGCGGCGCAGCTCGACGTCGACGCCGGCCGTCGGTTCGTCGAGGAACAGGATGTCGGGCTCGTGGCTCAGCGCCTTGGCGATCATCACCCGGCGCTTCATGCCGCCGGACAGGGTCATGATCTTCGAGTTTCGCTTGTCCCACAGCGACAGCTCGCGCAGCACCCGCTCGATATGGGCCGGATTGGGAGCCTTGCCGAACAGGCCGCGGCTGAAGCTGACCGTCGCCAGCACGGTCTCGAAGGCGTCTGTGGTCAGTTCCTGCGGCACGAGGCCGATCTTGCTGCGCGCCTGACGGTATTCGGTCTGGATGTCGTGGCCGTCGGCGACGATCTTGCCCGTCGTTGGGGTGACGATGCCGCAGACCACCGAGATCAGCGTCGTCTTGCCCGCGCCATTGGGACCCAGCAGGGCGAAGATCTCGCCCTTGCGGATGGTCAGGTCGATGGGCTTGAGGGCCTGAAGCCCGGACTTGTAGGTCTTGGTCAGACCCTCGATGGAAATCACAGGCTGCATTCGCGCCCTCCCTGAGCGCGCAGCAGATATGCGTCCGTCCGCCGCACCTCAAGGCCGCGAGGCCGATAGCGGAGCCATATTCGGCGCCGGGCATTACGCTCGCCGTGCCGAACCCCCTGATCTCCGTCCGCGCCCGCCTCGCCCGCCTCGGAGATTTCGGACGACGGCGCTCGCCCATCCTGCGCCGTGTTCCGCGGCTTTCCGTGCTGGTCGAATGGGCCGCCCGGGTCGGCTACGGGGCACGGGGCTTCGTCTATCTGTCGGTCGGGGTGCTGGTGCTGCTGGCGGCCATGGACCTGATCGGCGACTCCGTCGGAACAAAGGGCGCCCTCGCCTGGCTGGCGACGCAGCCGCTCGGGCGGCTGTGGGCCCTGCTGATCGGCCTCGGCCTCGCCGCCTTCGTGATGTGGCGGGTGCTGCAGTCGGTGTTCGACGCCGATCATGAGGGGACCTCATGGAACGGCCTTGGCACGCGCATGAGCCAGCTGTTCAGCGCCTTCAGCTACGCCGCCCTGGCGGTCGCCGCCTTCAGCCTGCTGATGGACACGCCTGACGATCCGGCGGCGGAGGGTGTGGCGCAGAGCCAGACCTACGCCTCGACCGTGCTCGCCCTGCCCTTCGGCAAATGGCTGCTGGTCGCCGGCGGGCTGGCGATCTTCAGCATCGGGGTCAGCAATATCGTCAAGGCGGTGCGGGAGGACTTCACCGAATACCTGGCCTGTTCGGACCGCCTGTGCCGCCGCGTCGGGCCGCTGGCCAGGATCGGACACGTGGCGCGGGGGCTGGCCTATCTGCCGCTGGCGGCGCTGGTGGTTCTGGCGGGCCTGCACGCCGAGGCGGCGGACGTGACCAGCTTTGGCGCCGCGCTGGACGCTGTGGAGCGCCAGCCCGCCGGCCCCTGGGTTCTGGCGGTCGCGGCCCTTGGTTTCGTCGCCTTCGGAGCCTTCTCCTTCATCGAGGCGCGGTTCCGGCGCATCCGTCCGCCGCGCAAACTCAAGTCGCCTTTGTAGATTCCCCGCCGTTCGCGGGCCGGGAGCGAAGGCGTACGATGAGCCCTACGGCGTTTCGCGCGTTCCGCTCGCCATAGCCAGGAGGCCGACATGCCCCGTTCGACTCCGCTCATCGCCCTTGGTTTCGGTCTCGCCCTCGCGGGATGCGGCGGCGGTCCGGCGCTCGACCCCATGGCCGGCTTCGGACCCGATCCCGTGCTGCCCGCGCCGCAGCGGGCATTGATCCCCGTCGTCAACGTGGCCGAGGCGGTGGGCTGGCCCGAGGGCCGCACGCCGACGCCGGCGGCCGGCTTCCGGGTGCAGGCCTTTGCGTCCGGGCTCGATCACCCCCGCTGGCTGTGCCGCCTGCCCAACGGCGACATCCTCGTCGCCGAGACCAACGCCCCGCCCAAGCCGGAGGGCCTCGAATCCAAGGCCGAAGGCGGTCTGCGCGGCTGGTTCCAGACCCTGTTCATGAAGAAGGCCGGGGCCCGGGTTCCCAGCCCCGACCGCATCACCCTTCTGCGCGATAGCGACGGCGACGGCGTGGCCGAAACACGGACCGTCTTCCTCCGGAATCTGATGTCGCCCTTCGGCATGGCCCTGGTCGGCGACACCCTCTACGTCGCCAATGCCGACGCCGTGATGGCCTTCCCCTATCAGACCGGGCAGACGCAGATCACCGCGGCGGGGCGCAAGGTCGCCGACCTGCCCGCCGGTCGCAACCATCACTGGACCAAGAGCCTGGTCGCCAGCCCGGACGGCTCTCGCCTGTACGTCGGCGTCGGGTCCAACTCCAACATCGGCGAGAACGGGCTGGTCGAGGAGGTCGACCGCGCCGCAATCCTCGAGATCGATCCGGCGACCGGCGCCCGGCGCGTCTTCGCCTCGGGACTGCGCAATCCCGTCGGCCTCGCCTGGCAGCCGGACAGCGGCCGTCTGTGGGTCTCGGTCAATGAGCGGGACGAGCTCGGCAACGATCTGGCGCCGGACTACATGACCGCGGTGACGCCCGGCGGCTTCTACGGTTGGCCGTGGAGCTACTACGGCCCGATCGTCGATGCGCGGGTGGAGCCGGCCAACCCGGGCATGGTGGCCCGGGCGCTGAAGCCGGACTATGCGCTGGGCGCCCATACGGCGTCGCTGGGGCTGACTTTCGGAGAGGGCGGCCTGTTCCCGGTCCGCTATCGCGGCGGCGCCTTCGTCGGCCAGCATGGCTCGTGGAACCGCAAGCCGCGCAACGGCTACCGCGTCATCTTCGTGCCGTTCGTGAACGGGGCGCCCGCGGGTCCGCCGGAGGACATCCTGACCGGCTTCATCAACGAGAACGACCAGGCCATGGGACGCCCGGTCGGGGTGCAGTTCGACGCACGTGGGGCCCTGCTGGTCGCCGACGACGTGGGCGACGCCATCTGGCGGGTCTCGCCGTCCGTCTGACGAACAAAGACCCCGGCGGATCGCTCCGCCAGGGCCGTCTTGTCGCACGCCGCTATCAGTCGGCGGGCTGGATCACGATCACCGGCGGCTGGGCCGGGGCGGGCGTAGTCGGCGCCGTGTTCAGCGTCGCCGTATAGGGCTGCGGCGCGGTCGGCTGGACCGGAACCACGACGCGCGGCGCGGGCGCCGGCGCGGCCGCCGGGGCGCGCGAAGTCGCGGCCGCGCGGCGGGTCGGGGCCGGAGCGGTCCGGCGAACCGCCGGAGCCGGCGCGGGCGTGGCGTCCACCACGGGCGCCGCGGCCGTCGCCGCCGGCTCGGCTTCGGTCAGCAGCGGCTGGGCCGGCACGACCGGCGCGGTGGCGGCCGGTTCGGCCAGCGGAGCCGGGGCGACCTCATCGCCGCCGCCCATCAACATCGCCGCCGCGCCCGCGCCCAGCACCAGGACGCCGATCGGCGCCAGGATCATCCACGTCTTGACCCCGCTCTTGCGGCTCCGCGTGTTGCGCCGCGTGCGGGCGTAGACGGGGACGAAGGGTTCCTCGCGGGGGCTTTCAAGATAGTCGCCCTGCGGCTGCGGTCGGTCGTGCGGATAGGTTACGGACATCGGTGTTCCTCCAAATTTGTGATGACGGAACCATCGCGCGAGACCACGGTTCCGCGGAAACGGCCACGCCTTGAAGAAACACTGTTGCGGACACAGTTCCGCCCGGTCCGGTCCAGTTTTGTGGCGCTTCTTTACTAATGTTCGCGCCAGACATTGCTCAGGCTCGCGTTCGGGTCGTTTTCGGTCTCTTTCCTGATCTTGACGTTGCGGAACCGCCGCATCGGCGCCACGCCCTGGCGCAAACCGGCGTTCCGGGCCGCCCAAACCCCCGAAGGATTCCCCCGCCGGTTGACCGGACCCCGCGCCTTGTCCATCACCGTCAGGAGCGGCGCCTTGAGACGGAGTGGATCGGACGATGGGGTTGGTGGCGAACATCCGGCGCGATATGCGGTTCGCGAAGGGGCTGCGCCGTCTGCTCAAGCGCATCAAGCCGATCGACCTCGACAGCCCCGATCTGGTCTGTGACGACTGGGAAGAGGCCGTCGACAAATTCCCGGACCACGTCGCCATCCAGGACGACCGGGTGACGCTGAGCTATCGCGAGCTGGACGCCATGGCCAACCGGTTCGGCCACTGGGCCCAGAGCCGCCGGCTGAAGCGCGGCGACACCATCGCCCTGGTGATGCTGAACCGGGCCGAATACATCGCCGCCTGGATGGGCTTCTCCAAGGTCGGCGTGGCCACGGCCCTGATCAACACCAACCTGACCGGCCACGCCCTCGCCCACTGTCTGTCGATCTCCAACGCCTCGCAGGTGGTCACCGACGCCGACTCCTGGCGCAAGGTCGAGGAGGCTCGTCCGTTGGCGGGTCGCAACCTGATGCTCTGGGTCCTCGGCCTCGCCGACACCGACGAGGCGGACGAACGCCGCGGCCTCGACAAGCCGGTGCGCGGCGGCTCCTCGGTGCGTCCGGCCCGGTCCGTGCGGTCGGGCCTGACCAACCGCGACACGGCCCTGTACATCTACACCTCGGGCACGACCGGCATGCCAAAGGCGGCCAAGGTCACCCACGCCCGCGCCCGCACCTACATGCGCGCCTTCGCCGGGGCGACAGCGGCGACCGACAAGGACATCACCTTCAACGTCCTGCCGCTCTACCACTCGACCGGCGGCCTCGTCGGCATCGGTCCGGCCCTGCTGAACGGCGGCAAGCTGATGCTGCGCAAGCGCTTCTCCGCCTCCAACTTCTGGCCCGACGTCAAGGCCAGCGGGGCGACCCTGTTCGTCTACATCGGCGAACTGTGCCGCTATCTGGTCAACTGCCCGGAGAATCCCGAGGAACGCGCCCACAAGCTGAGGCTCGCCTTCGGCAACGGCCTGCGTCCCGATGTCTGGAACGATTTCCAGAAGCGGTTCGCCGTCCCCGACATTCTCGAATTTTACGGCTCGACCGAGGGCAACGTCTCGCTGTTCAATTTCGACGGCAAGCCGGGCGCCATCGGCCGCGCACCCGGTTTTCTGAAGAAGCAGATCAATTTCCGGCTGGTGCGCTTCGACATCGATACCGAGGAACCGGTGCGGGGGCCCGATGGCCTGTGTCAGCTCGCCAGGGCGGGCGAGGTCGGCGAGGCCATCGGCCGGATCGGCGACGACACCCGCCACGCCTTCTCCGGCTATGCCGACAAGGCCGCTTCCGAGAAGAAGATCCTGCGCGACGTCTTCGTCCGCGGCGACCGCTGGTTCCGGACCGGCGACCTCATGAAGCAGGACTCCGAAGGCTACGTCTACTTCATTGACCGGATCGGCGACACCTTCCGCTGGAAGGGCGAGAACGTCTCCACCGCCGAGGTCGAGCAGCGTCTGGCTGACGGGCCGGGCGTCAAGGAAGTCATCGCCTACGGCGTTGCCGTGCCAGGGCATGACGGCAAGGCCGGCATGGTCGCCCTGGTCATCGACGGCAAGTTCGGCGCGCGGGCCTTCGCCGACTGGGTCGACCAGGAGCTGCCGGTCTATGCCCGCCCGGCCTTCGTGCGCATCATCAAGGCGGCGGACACGACCGGCACCTTCAAATACCGCAAGATGGACCTGGTCGCCGACGGCTTCGATCCGGAGAAGGTCGAGGGGCCGGTCTACGTCCGCGGCGGCAAGAGCGGCTACACCAAACTGAGCGACGTCGCCCTGCAGGCGATCCTCGACGGCGAGACGCGGCTGTAGTCGCAGGTCGCAACCGCCCCTTAATGATTAACGGCGATGGTCGGCCTCTCTCGCGCGCAGGACCGACCGTCTCTCCATGTTCCAGATTATCGGCATCGTGCTGCTGTTCGGCCTCGTCTTCGGCAGCTACATCATCTCCGGCGGCAAGTTCGAGGTGATCCTCCACGCCCTGCCCCACGAGATGATGGCCATCGGCGGCGCGGGCATTGCGGCCTTCCTGATCTCCAACAGCGTGACTGTGATCAAGTCGACGCTGGGCGGGCTGGGCAAGTCCTTCGCCGGGCCGAAATGGAAGCGCCAGGACTACAAGGACCTGCTGTCGCTGCTGTTCCAGCTGACCAAGACGATGAAGTCCAAGGGCGTCATCGCCCTCGAAAGCCACATCGAGAAGCCGGCCGAGAGCGCCATTTTCCAGAAATACCCCAAGGTGCTGAAGGACCACTTCGCCACCGACTTCATCTGCGACACCCTGCGCATGATGACCATGAACCTCGAGGATCCGCACCAGATCGAGGACGCCATGGAGAAGCAGCTGGAGAAGCACCACCACGAGGCCCTGGGCGCCCCGCACGCGCTGCAGAACCTCGCCGACGCCCTGCCCGCGCTCGGCATCGTCGCTGCCGTGCTTGGGGTCATCAAGACCATGGGCTCGATCACCGAGCCGCCCGAAATCCTCGGCGGCATGATCGGCGGCGCCCTGGTCGGCACCTTCCTCGGCGTCTTTCTCGCCTATGGCCTGGTCGGTCCGATCGCGTCGCGGCTGAAGGCGATCGTCGACGAGGAGTCGGCCTTCTACAAGATCATCCAGTCGGTGCTGGTCGCCCACCTGCACGGCAATGCGGCGCAGATCTCCGTCGAGATCGGGCGCGGCGACATCCCCTCCTCGGCCCAGCCCTCCTTCCTCGAAATGGAAGAGTCGCTTCAGGGCGCGCCGGTCGAAGCCTGACCGCGCCGAATCACGGCGTCATCACGGCCCCTCACCGACGATCACGCGCTCGGGAACAGGGACCGGCGTGGCCGGTTACCCGCACGACCGATCGTGGGAGCGGGCGGGTGTTTCGCCCGGGCGATCGTTCGGAGGAACACGCATGAAGCTGATGATCATCACCGCCGCCGCCCTGGGGGCCCTGGCGCTGGCCGCCTGCACGCCCGCGGAGGACAAGACCGCCGAGGACGCCGCGGCGACCGGAGCCGACGCCTCGGCCACCGCCCCGGCGACGGACGGAACCATGGCCCCGGCCGACGGAAGCATGGGAACCACGGGCACGACCGGAACCACCAATCCGGACGGCACGACCACCCCTCCCGGCCAGACGCCTCCGACGCTGCCGCCCGAGCCCAACGGCACGACCTCGCCGGCCACCTCGTCGCCGCCGCCGCAGTAGGCTGATCCCGCCTTCGGCGATCGGGAAAGGGGACCGTTCGCGGTCCCCTTTTTGCTGTCGGATGACAGCAGTTCACGAATGCGTGAGAATTTCGCTTGCGTATCCGCTCACGAACCCGTTATCTCGGACCTGCGAGGATTCATGACCTCGTTGACCCTTCTGAAGGAAGAAAACCATGCGCATCACCGCTCTGATCGCCGCTTCGGCCGCCGCTCTGGCCCTGGCCGCCTGCCAGCCCGCCGAGAAGACCGAAGAAGCTCCGGCCGCCGAAGCCACCGTCGAAGCTCCGGCTGCTGACGCCGCGATGGCCCCGGCCGCCGACGCCACGGCTCCGGCCGCCGACGCCGCCGCTCCGGCCGCCGACGCTCCGGCCGCCGAAACCCCGGCTGCCCCGGCTCAGTAATATCTGAGACGCAGCGGACCTTCGGGTTCGTTCGGAAAGGGTCGTCCTCACGGGCGGCCCTTTTTCGTTGCGCCAAAGGTGGCGCGGCCGAGCTTGCGCCAAATTCACTTGCGGCGCGGGTGGCGGCGTCGGTATCTCGGGGTTCGGGACACTGTCGTCCGCTCGAACGAAGGATCTCCCCATGCGCATCGTCGCCCTGATCGCCGCCTCGGCCGCCGCCCTGTCGCTGGCCGCCTGCAACAAGGCTGAAGAAAAGGCCCCGGAAGCCTCGACCGAAGCCGTCGAGGCCTCGGGCATCGCCGACCAGGCCGCCGTGACGGTCACCCAGGACCAGGCCGCCGCCGACGCCAAGGCGGCCGCCGACGCGGCCGAGGTTTCCAAGCTCGCCCAGACCCAGGCCGAGCCGGAACCGGCCACGCCGGTCGAAGGCCACTAGACCAGCCCGAAACCAGACCGGAACGGGGGCCGTCCGCGGGCGGCCCCTTTTCCTTGCCCGCCTTCCGCCGCTACTGGCTGGATCATGACCAACGACCGTTCGCCCCGACTGGTCTGGACCGAGGATGGCGCGCCCCGTTCCGGCCGGTTCGATGACGTCTATTTCTCGCGCGAGGACGGGCTGGCCGAGAGTCGCGCCGTCTTCCTGGCCGGCTGCGGCCTCCCGGAGGGCTGGCGCGGCCGCTCCCGGTTTACGGTCGCCGAACTCGGCTTCGGCACCGGACTGAACATCGCCGCCCTGCTCGATCTGTGGCGGCGCGAGGGGCCGCCGGAGGGGCGGCTGTCGATCTTCTCTGTCGAAGGTTTCCCGCTCAGTCGCGCGGAGGCGGCGCGGGCGCTGGAAGGCTGGCCGGAGCTCGCCGGCGCCGCCCGGGCCCTGCTCGACGCCTGGCCGTCTCCCACGCCCGGCTTCCACCGCATGGACCTGCCCGGGTTCAACGCCACGCTCGACCTCGCCGTCGGCGACGCCGCCTGGGCCCTGTCGCAGTGGTCGGGGCGCGCCGACGCCTGGTTCCTCGACGGCTTCGCCCCCTCGACCAACCCCGGCATGTGGTCTGAAGCCGTCCTGGACGGGGTCGCGGCCCGCTCCGCGCCCGGCGCGAGGATCGGAACGTTCACGGTCGCGGGCGTGGTCCGGCGGGGTCTGGCGGAGCGCGGTTTCGCCGTCGAGAAGCGGCCCGGTCACGGCCGCAAGCGCGAACGGCTGGAGGCGCGCCGGCCGGGCGGGATCGGGGTCGAGACCCGGCCCTCCGTCGCGGTGGTCGGAGCGGGCGTCGCCGGCGCCGCCCTCGCCCGCGCCTTCGCCGTCCAGGGCGCGCGCTGCACGGTGGTCGAACAGGCGGCGGCCGGGGCCGCCGGAGCCTCCGGCTTTCCCTCGGCTCTGGTCACGCCCCGCCTGGATGCCGGCGACGCCGCCATCGCAGCGCTCCACGGCCAGGCCCTGTCCCGCGCAAGAGCACTTTACGCCGCGGTTCCCGAGGCGATCCTCGCCGAGGGCGTGCTGCAGCTGGAACAGACGGCTCGGGACGGCGGGCGGTTCGCCAAGGTGGCCGCGCAGGACGTCTGGCCCGAAGGCGGCATGGCTCCCGTGACCGCGTCGGCCTGCTCCGAACGGCTGGGCGAGCCGGTCGAGACCGGCGGCCTGTTCATGCGCGACGCGCTCGCCCTTGATCCGCGCCCGGTGCTCAAGGCATGGCTGCCGGGAGGCGGCCAGGTGGTCGCGACGGTGGCGCGCATCGAGCCGTCGCAGGCGGGATGGCGGCTGTTCGATCCGGCCGGCGAGGCGATCCTGGAAGCCGACATCGTCGTAATCGCGGCGGGCTGGGGCGCGGCGTCTCTCGCTCGGCATCTGCCGTTGGCGCCGGTTCGCGGCCAGGCCGACTGGGTGGAAGGCGTCGCCGCGCCTCCGGCGGCCTGGGGCGGTTATGCGACGCCGACCCGGAGCGGCATGCTGTTCGGGGCCACCCACGACCGCGGCGAGACGGCGACCGAAACCGACCCGGCTTCGACAGCGCGCAACCTCCAGACCCTGGGCACGCGACTGCCGGCGCTGGCGGCTCGGGTCGCGGAGGGTGGGCGCCTGCAGGGCCGCGCCGCCATCCGCGCCACCACGCCGGACCGCCTGCCGCTGGCGGGGGAACTCGCGCCGGGCCTGTTCGTCCTCACGGGCCTGGGCTCGCGCGGCTTCTGCGTCGCGCCGCTGCTGGCCGAGCATGTCGCCGCTCTGGCGCTCGGAGTCCCGTCGCCCCTCCCCGTGGCCCTGGCCGCGCGGGTCGATCCGTCCCGGTTCGTCACCCCCGCCCCCCTTGCGCAACCTTCACCGGAGATAGACGGTTGACGCTGAGCCGGCGTCTGCAACCGCCGGGCCGGAGATCGATCATGACCCGTCTGATTTCATCCGCCGCCGTCGCGGCCCTGGCCGCCCTTTCAGCCTCTTGCGCTCCCGTCGACGGCATGGGCGGGCCGGACGACAGCGCCGGCGCCAGCCCGGAGCGTCAGTGCTTCACCCCCCAGCACGTGCGAAACTTCCGCCAGGGCGGTCCCGGCAAGCTCTACGTCCGCTCCAACAGCAACGCCGTCTTCGAGCTGAACACGGCCGGCGGCTGCACCGATCTCGATTTCGCGCAGAGGCTGGCGATCACGGCCGACGGCGTCGGACTGGCGGGCGGCCGCGTCTGCACCGGCGACTGGGCGCGGATCACCCTGCCGGGCTCGACATCGGCGGCCAGCACCTGCCGCGCGCGGATCGATCGCGTGCTGACGGACGAGGAAGTCGCCGCCCTGCCGAGCGCTCACCGCCCCTGAGGCTCAGGCCTTCTGGGCGTAGCCGAGGCGCTGGTTGAGCTTCTCGATCAGGTCGATGGCCGTGTCGGCGATGACCGAGCCGGGCGGGTAGACCGCCGCCGCGCCCATGTCGACCAAGGTCTGGACGTCCGACGGCGGGATCACCCCGCCGACCACGATCATGATGTCCGGGCGGCCCAGCTTCTCCAGCTCGGCCTTCAGCTCGGGCACGAGGGTCAGGTGGCCGGCCGCCAGCGATGAGGCGCCGACGGCGTGGACGCCGCGCTCAACCGCCTCTTTCGCCGCCTCGGCGGGGGTCTGGAACAGCGAACCCGCCGTGGCCTCGAAGCCGAGGTCGCCGTAGGCGGTGGCGATGACCTTCTGGCCGCGGTCGTGGCCATCCTGGCCGAGCTTGGCGATCAGGATGCGTGGCGGGCCGCCGTCGTTCTCGACGAAGGCGGCGACCATGCCGCGGGCGCGCGCGATCTTCGGATCGTCGCCGGCCTCCTTCGCATAGACGCCGGATACGGTCTTCACGGTGGCGACGTGGCGGCCGAAGGCGGCTTCCAACGCGTCCGAGATCTCGCCGACGGTGGCGTAGGCGCGGGCGGCCTCGACCGCCAGCTGCAGAAGGTTGGCGTTCCCGCGCGCGCCATGGGTCAGGGCGTCCAGCGCCGCCTGGGTCTTCGCCTCGTCGCGTTCGGCGCGGAGGCGCCTCAGCTTTTCGAGCTGGGAGGCGAGCACGGCGGCGTTGTCGACCTTGAGCACCGGAATGTCGTCGACGTGGTCGGCCAGGTAGCGGTTCACCCCGACCACCGTCTGCTGGCCGGTGTCGATCCGGGCCTGGGTCTTCGCCGCCGATTCCTCGATGCGCAGCTTGGGCACCCCGGCCTCGATGGCCTTGGCCATGCCGCCAAGGGCCTCGACCTCGGCCATGTGGGCGCGGGCCTTTTCGGCCAGTTCGTGGGTCAGGCGTTCGACGTAGTAGCTGCCGCCCCACGGGTCGATGACCCGGGTCAGGCCGGTCTCCATCTGCAGCAGCAGCTGGGTGTTGCGGGCGATGCGGGCCGAGAAGTCGGTCGGCAGGGCCAGCGCCTCGTCAAGGCTGTTGGTGTGCAGCGACTGGGTCTGGCCGCCGGCCGCGGCCATGGCCTCGACCATGGTGCGGCTGACATTGTTGAACACGTCCTGCGCCGCCAGCGACCAGCCGGAGGTCTGGCAGTGGGCCCGCAGCGACAGGGAGCGGGGATCCTTCGCGCCGAATTTCGACACCGCCTCGGCCCACAGCAGACGACCGGCGCGCAGCTTGGCCACTTCCATGAAATAATTCATGCCGATGGCCCAGAAGAAGCTCAGCCGCGGCGCGAAGCGGTCGATCGGCATGCCCGCCTCGACGCCGGCCTTCATGTACTCGACGCCGTCCGCGAGGGTGTAGGCCAGCTCCAGGTCGGCGGAGGCCCCGGCCTCCTGCATGTGGTAGCCGCTGATCGAGATGGAGTTGAACTTCGGCGCGTGCTCGGCGGTCCAGGCGAAGATGTCCGAGATGATCCGCATGCTCGGCGCGGGCGGGTAGATGTAGGTGTTGCGGACCATGAACTCCTTGAGGATGTCGTTCTGGATGGTCCCGGTCAGGGCGCTGTGGGCGACGCCCTGCTCCTCCGCCGCCACGATGTAGAGCGCCAGAACCGGCAGGACGGCACCGTTCATGGTCATCGACACGCTCATTTTGTCGAGCGGGATGCCGTCGAACAGGGTGCGCATGTCGTAGATGGAGTCGATGGCCACGCCGGCCATGCCGACGTCGCCCCGGACCCGCGGATGGTCGCTGTCGTAGCCGCGGTGGGTGGCCAGGTCGAAGGCGATCGACAGCCCTTTCTGCCCGGCCTCGAGGTTGCGGCGGTAGAAGGCGTTCGACGCCTCGGCGGTCGAGAAGCCGGCGTACTGGCGGATGGTCCACGGGTTGGACGCGTACATCGTCGGATAGGGGCCGCGATGGTAGGGCGCGATCCCCGGCAGGCCATGGATGAAGTCGAGCCCGTCGAGAGCGGCCGCGTCGTAGGCTGAGGCTACGGTCAGGCCCTCGGGCGTCTTCCACGGATCGCGCGCGGGACCGGAGCCGGTGGGCGACAGGTCCAGGGCGATGTTCGAGAAGTCGGGGGCGCTCATCGGCCGGCCTCCTTCGCTTCGAAGGGTGCGGCGAGGCGGATCGGGGTCAGGGGCACGCAGGCGTCGCCGCCGCCCTCGGGCGCCACAGGAGGCTCGGCTTCGACCGGGGCCGGGCGCGGCTCGGCGTCCACGAATTTCGTCACGCCGACCATCTGGGCCCCGCCGCTCGCCAGCGCCGCCTCGAAGGTCTGTCGCGCCCGCGCCACGCGCGGCTGGATGACATGGCCGCGCAGGGCCTCGACGACGCCGCCCTCGGCTTCGATCCTCTGGAACTCGGCCCAGCCGGCCTCGGCCAGTTCGCGGGTGCGCTGGTCGAGGAACCACGAGCCCGCCGCCGGATCGTCGACGCGCCCGACATGGGCCTCTTCCATCAGGACCAGCTGGGTGTTGCGCGCCTGACGCCGGGCGAAGGCGTCGGGACGGCCGCTCGCGCGGGAGAAACCGTCCAGCACCACCGCGTCGGCCCCGCCGACCGCGCCGGCGAAGCCCGCCGCCGTCAGCCGCAGCAGGTTCGGCCACGGGTCGCGCGCCGACAGCATCCGCCGCGACGACCGCGCCTCGATGACGGCCGGCGTCTCGGCCCCGAAGGCCCGGCTCAGCGAGCGCCAGATCAGGCGCAGGGCGCGGACCTTGGCGAGGCTGTCGAAATATTCCTGGTCCACAGCCACGCCGAGCACCGTCCCGTTCAGGGCCTGTCCGGCGCTCAGACCGGCTTCGATGCCGGCCCGCACCAGGGCCGCGGCATTGGCCGCCGCGAAGGCCAGCTCCTGCGCAAGCGAGCCGCCGGCCTCGTGGACGACGCGGCCGCCGGCCATGAAGAAGCTCGCCTGCGGATAGGCGGTCGCGTGCCGGGCCGCGGTGTTCGCGGCCAGGGTCAGGTGCTCCTCCAGCGAGCGCGGCGCCTCGCCGGTTTCAGCGAAGGCGGAGACCGGGTCCATGTGGAACATCAGCCTGGCGCGGGGCGAGCCCTTGGCCGCGACGGCCAGGGCGTTGGCCGCCTCGGGGCCAGCCAGCCCGGCATCCAGCCCGACCGGGGCCAGCTCCAGCGCCACCCCCTCCAGAGCCGCGGTCAGGGGCGCGGAGTCGGCCAGCACGGCGCCCTTCAGCACCACCGACGCGGCCCCGCCCTCCAGGTCCGCCAGCACCGCGGCATTGACCGCCGCCGGGTCGTCGCCCTCGACCAGGGTGCGCAGGTCCCAGGCCCGGCCCTCCGCGTCCGACGGGCGCGGCGCGAACAGGGGCTCGACCCCGGTCGCCGCACCGTAGAGCGGCCGCACGGCCAGCTGATCGGCGTCGAGATGGATCAGGCTTTCGAGCGGTCGGTCCTTCAGCGCCTTCTCGGCGAGCGCCTTCCAGTCAGCGGGGGACGGGGTCGGAAAAGTCATGCGCCTCCATTGCCCCTCCGCCTGCCCGGGGTCCAGACCGCCGGCGGCCCCGGGGCCGGAAATTACAGTCCGTAGCGTCCGTAGAGTGCATAGCGTCCGTAGAGTGCGTAGCGTCCGTAGAGTGCATAGCGCCCTCTCTCCGCTCCACGTCCCGCAGACTAGCAGCCGGCTACGCCAGAAGCGGTCGTAGCGAAACGCTACCATGACAGTTGCGGTTCAGCTTCGCCGACCTACATCCGTCGGGACGACCGCTGGAGCATCATCATGGCCGACCTCTCCGTCTTTCCCATCACCCAACGCTGGCCCGCGCAGCATCCCGACCGGCTGCAGCTGTATTCGCTGAACACGCCCAACGGGGTGAAGGTGTCGATCATGCTGGAGGAGACCGGCCTGCCGTACGAGCCGCACCTGGTCGACATCACGAAGGATGAAAGCTGGACCCCGGAGTTCCTGTCGCTGAATCCCAACGGCAAGATCCCGGCCATCATCGATCCAGACGGACCCGGCGCGAAGCCGCTGGCGCTGTTCGAGTCCGGCGCCATCCTCGTCTATCTGGCCGAGAAGACCGGGCGACTGATCCCGGCGGACGCCGCCGGCCGCTACGAGACCCTGCAGTGGGTCATGTTCCAGATGGGCGGCATGGGCCCGATCTTCGGACAGGTCGGCTATTTCAACAAATTCGCCGGCAAGGCCATCGAGGACAAGCGGCCGCTGGAGCGCTACGTCGCGGAGTCGAAGCGGGTGCTCGGCGTGATCGACCGGCGGCTGGAGGGCCGCGACTGGATCATGGGCGACCAGTACACCATCGCCGACATCGCCATGCTCGGCTGGGTGCGAAACCTGATCGGCTTCTACGAGGCGCGCGACCTGGTCGGGTTCGACGAGCTCAGGAACGTCCCGGCCTGGCTGGAGCGCGGCCTAGCCCGTCCCGCGGTCAAGCGCGGGCTGGAGATTCCGAAGCGGCCCTGAGGCTAGCGTTCGCTCTCCGCATTGGTCCGGGCGTCGTCGCCCGAGCCGGAGCCGCGCCCGCCGGCGGAGGGCGGCCGCGCATCCTTCTGGTCCGGCCCGGCCCCGGCCTCGCCGACTCTCTGCTGTCCCAGACCCTGGTTCTGGTGGACCGTGCGGCCCTTGTCCGTGGTGTTGCGGGTCCCCATCAGCGACGGCCCCCCAGTTCGCGCTGGACCTCGCGGAAGCCGGGCCCGACCCGCGCCACCGCCAGGCGGACCGCCTCCGGCGTCACGGCGAAGGTCTGCGCCAGCTGCTGGATGTCGCTCTCTCTCATGGCGACGGCGTCGGGAGTCGACCCGAGCGCCGGCGACCAGTCCATGTCCTGCGGAGCCTGTGTTTCGAACGTCGCGCCCATCTGATCCTCCACCGTGTTCCTCCTGAAACGCCGGTCACCCGCAGATGGCTCCTGTGTCGGCCACCCGACCTTGGAGCGAGGGAACCCTCCCCCCGGCCGCACCGTTGGCTCGGCATGGACAAGACCGGCAAGCCAGCGCCCGCGAACACCTCCGGCCTCGTCGTCGGCGGGCTCGGCGGACCCGAGGACGAACTGCTCGAGTCCGGGCAGGAAGAAGTCTTCTCGCGGACCGAGGTCGAGAGCGGCGCCATCGAGCATCACAGCGAGGCGGGCGGAACCGGCGAGGCGTCCGGCGGCCCCGAGGGCGACGCCTGAGGCGGGCGGAGCCGAGGAAATTTTGCGGCTCCGCTTCGAACTTCCACGTCCCGCGCCGGTTGGTCCCCGGCAACGACTGGAGACACGACATGGCACAGAAGGAAGGACCCGGCGCCGGCGAGGAGAACGACGGCCTGCACCGCCCGCTCACCCTGTCCGAGGAATTGTCCGACGTGGTCGGCGACGGGCCGATGGGCCGCGCCGACGTGGTCAGCGGCTTGTGGGACTACATCAAGCAGCACGACCTGCAGGACGGGCAGGAGATCAAGGCCGACGACAAGCTGAAGGCCGTCTTCCACAAGGATCGCGTGTCGATGTTCGAGATGAACGAGATCCTCTCCGATCACCTGCGCGAGGCGCGCTGAGCCATGGCCCAGACAGGCTTCAACGACACCGGCAAGGCCGGACACCACGAGCGCAACAAGGTCGAGAGCGAGGGCGCGGTCAACGCCTCCGGCGCGGAGACGACGAGCGCGGGCGGCGAGGGCGTGACCGACGACTTCGACCCCGACGCGCCGCCGCCGACCGATCTCTCCGGTCGCACCGATCCGTCTATGCGCGGCGCCGTGGCCCAGCCGGCCACGCACGATCCGGAGACCTCGAGCTTCGCGCCGGGCGGAGACAAGACTTCCAATCCGGACGTCAACGCGGAGGCGATGCTGCGCCAGGGCGCCGGCCGCGACGCGACCAGCAGCCGGCACTGACGGCGGCGGTGGCGAAGCCCCGCCGCATCGGCGTCCTGACGTTCCACCGCTGCATCAATTACGGCTCCTACTGGCAGGCGCGTTGCCTGGCCGAAGGCCTGCGCCGCCGCGGCCATGAGTCGGTGCTGCTGGATCACCGGTCGGCGCAGGTCGACCGGGCGGAGTGGCGCTGCGCCCTGCAGCCGACGCTGCCCACGCCGACGCCGCCGGAGGACCTGCCGCTCTATGCCGCCAAGACCCGGAAATTCTTCGAGGCGTTCGAAGACCTGCCGATGACGGGGCCCTTCGATCTGGAGGCGGGGCGGGCGCCGGACGGTTTCGACGCCGTCGTGGTCGGCAGCGACGAGGTGTGGAATTTCCGCCACCCCTGGTACGCCGGCCGGCCGCTGTTTTTCGGCGAGGGCATCGAGACGGACCGGCTGGTCGCCTACGCCGCCAGCTTCGGCAATCACGACGCCGGCGACGGGGTGGATCCGTTCTGGGCCGCACGGCTGAAGGGCTTTTCGGCCATCGCGGTGCGCGACGACAATTCGCGCCGGCTGATCGAGACGGGGCTGGGCCGGGACCCGGAGATCGTGCTCGATCCCTGCCTGCAGTTCGACGCACTGTCGCGCCGGCCGGGGGAGCCGTGGCCGGACCGGGCGATCGTCTACGGCCACTCGTTCGCCGGCTGGTTCAAGGCCGCCGTGCGCCGCTGGGCCGACGCGCGCGGCGTGCGGCTGGTCAGTCTCGGCTACCGCAACGACTGGGCCGACGAGCAGTGGATCGCGGCCGGCCCGGAGGAGTTCGCCCGGGCCATGGCCTCGGCCAGGGCGGTGATCACCAACTTCTTCCACGGCTGCGTCTTCGCCCTGGTCAATGCGCGGCCGTTCGTCAGCGCCCTGGCCGACTACCGCGTCAACAAGGTCCGCGACCTGACGGCGAGAGTGGGGGCGGAGCGCCGGCTCGTGGGCGCGGAAACACCGCAATGGGCCGTGGCGGCGGCGCTGGACGAACCCCTTGGACCGCGCGTCGAGGACCGGCTGGACCAACTGCGGCGGCGCTCGGAGGCCTACCTTGACCTTGCGCTCGCCTGACGCCCCGGCCCGGCCTACCGGACCTTACAGCCCCGACGACATCGTCCGGTCAGGGCTATGCATCGGCTGCGGCGCCTGCGTCGGGGCGGACCGGAGCGGCCGCTCGGCCATGGCCATGGACCCTCACGGGCATCTGAAGCCGACCGGGCCGGCCGGCTGGCGACGGACCCGCTCGTCCGGGTTCTCGGCCCTCTGCCCCTTTTCCCCGGCCGCGGCCGACGAGGATGACATCGCGATCGGCCGCTACCCGGATGCGCCGCTGGACGATGCTCGCATAGGCCGCTTCGTCTCGGCGTGGGTGGGCCATGTCGCGGAGGGCGAGTTCCGCACCAGCGGCAGTTCGGGCGGCATGGCCAACTGGACGGCGGCGGAGCTGCTGCGCACCGGCCGGGTCGACGCCGTCGCCCATGTCGGCGGCCTGCCGCGCGACGCCGCCGACGACCCGCTGTTCGGCTACCGCCTGTCCCGCACGCTGGAGGAGCTGAGCGCCGCCGCCAAGTCGCGCTACCACCCGGTCGAACTGTCCGGCGTGATCCAGACCATCCGCGAGACGCCGGGACGCTACGCCGTGCTCGGCGTGCCCTGCTTCATCAAGGCGGTGCATCTGCTGCGGGCGGGCGACCCGGTGCTGCGCGAACGGATCGTCTTCACCCTCGGCCTGTTCTGCGGCCACATGAAAAGCCTGCGCATGGCCGAGAGCTTCGCCCGGCAGACCGGCGTCCGCATGGAGGACGTCGCCCGGATGGACTACCGCCTCAAGGACCCTGACCGGCCGGCCAATGTCTACACCGCCTCGTTCGAGTTGAAAGACGGAGGAGAGCGGCGCCGCGACTGGTGGAATTTCGCCGACGGCGACTGGGGGGCGGGCTTCTTCCAGAACCCGGCCTGCGACTGGTGCGACGACGTCGTGGCCGAAACGGCGGACATCTCGTTCGGCGACGCCTGGGTGGAGCCGTACTCGTCCGATGGGCGTGGGACCAATGTGGTGGTGGTGCGCGCGCCGGAGCTCGACCGGATGGTGCGCGAAGCGGTCGGCGAGGGCCGGCTGCAGCTCGAGCCGGTCGACGCCGACTTCATCCACCGCACGCAGGCGGCCGGGTTCCGGCACCGGCGCGAAGGGCTGGCCTGGCGGTTGAGCTGGCCCCGCCCCGGCAGGGTGCGGCCGCGCAAGCGGATCGCTCCAGGGCGGAGAGGCCTGCCGCTGCGCCGCCGGGCCGTCTACGCCATGCGCTTTCTGATCAGCCGCTGGAGCCGTCCGATGTTCCAGCTGGCGCGGCGCACCGGCCGGCCCGGCCTCTATCTGCGCTGGGCCGCCGCCATGCTCGCCCTCTACCAGGCGCTGGCCTGGTCGCGCGGGCGGCTCGGGGCCGCCCTGGACCGGCTCGAGGCGATGTCAGGCGGCGGCTCCGGCCGACCGCGTGGCGCGTAGGGGGTTGGTCCGGGCGGGCTCCCTCGCAGCGGCGGCGGGCCGGCCGATCGAGACGTAGTCGAAGCCCGCCCGGGTGGCGTCGTCCGGATCGAACAGGTTGCGCATGTCGATCAGCCGCGGCGTCTCGACCACGCTCGCCAAGCGGGACAGGTCGAGCGTCCGGAAGACTGGCCATTCGGTGAGCACCACCACCGCCGACGCCCCCCTGGCGGCCTCGACGGCGTCGCGGCAGAAAACCACGCCCGGCAGCAGGTCGCGCGCCGCCTCCATCCCCTTCGGATCGAAGGCCCTCACCGTCGCCCCGCGCCGCTGCAGGTCCGGAATCAGCTCCAGCGAGGCCGCCTCGCGCATGTCGTCGGTGCCGGCCTTGAAGGTCAGCCCCAGGACGGCGACGGTCTGGCCCTTGAGATCGCCCGCAACCGCCGCGACGCGGGCGGCGAGCAGGCGCTTCCGCTCCCGGTTCGCTTCCGCCGCGGCGGTCACGACCCGCAGCGGCACGGCGGCGGCGCGGCCCGTGCCGAGCAGGGCGTCCGTGTCCTTGGGGAAGCAGGACCCGCCGAAGCCCGGGCCCGGCTCGAGGAACCGCGCCCCGATCCGCGCATCCAGGCCCATGCCCTCCGCCACCCGCGCGGCGTCGGCGCCCAACTCCTCGCACAGGTCGGCGATCTCGTTGATGTAGCTGATCTTGACCGCCAGGAAGGCGTTGGCCGCGTATTTGATCAGCTCGGAGGTGCGGCGGTCGGTCATCAGCAGCGGCGCGCCGGCGTCGGTCAGGGGCGCATACACCTGTTGCATCACCTGGCGGGCGCGCCCGTCGTCGGTCCCGACCACGATGCGGTCCGGCTTCAGGAAGTCGCCGATGGCCGAGCCTTCGCGCAGGAACTCCGGATTGGAGACCACGGCCACGTCGGCGTCCGGCCGCAGCTCGGCCAGCTGCGCCTCGATCCGGTCGCCGGTCCCGACCGGCACCGTCGACTTGGTGACCACGGCCGTGAAGCCGGCGAGGTGCGGCGCCAGATCGGCGATCGCCGCGCGCAGGAAGCCGAGGTCGGCTTCGCCGTCCGGCCCGGGCGGCGTGCCGACGGCGATGAAGATCGCATCGCGATCCGGCGCCATGGCTGCGACATCGGTGGAGAAGGTCAGCCGCCCCGCCTGCCGCTGGGTCCGGATCAGCTCGATCAGGCCCGGCTCGTAGATCGGGCAGCCGCCGTTGTTCAGCAGCTCGATCTTCTGCGGCAGGGCGTCGACGCAGACCACCTCGTGGCCGAGTTCCGCCAGACAGGTTCCGGTGACCAGGCCGACATAGCCCGTGCCGATGACGCCGATCTTCATGCCAGCTCCCTTGAAACGATGTGATCCTGAACGGGCGCGGCCCGGCGCGGGGCATAGCGGGCGACCATCTCGGCGCAGAACTCCGCGAACTCCTCCGCGACTTGCGGCGGACTGGTGTGGTGCGGCTCGATGCCCCGGTGTTCGGGCGTGAAGCAGAAGGTGACGGTGGTTTCGAACTCCGCCAGCGCCTCCATCTGCCGGTCGAACCAGTCCAGCGCGCCCTCGCGGTACCGGTCGGCCCAGGACAGGCCGGTCCGCACATGGCGCACGCCCAGTCGCCGGAACCAGGCCGCCGCGTCGTCCAGCCGGTGGTCGTGGAAGTGGAACCACTGGCACAGACCCATCCGGGCCGCGTAGGGCGCATAGGCGCCGACCGCCGGCTTGGGCGAGCCGTCCTCGCGCAGCAGCCCCATGTGGAAATGCCGGTAGTAGGACGAGCCCTCCGCCTCCTTGTGCCGGGTCGTCGCCTCCCAGGTGCGGGGCAGGTCGTAGAGGCTGTACCAGTGGATGCGCGGGGCCTGGCCGATCAGCAGGTCGGCGGTCTTCTTCACCCCCCAGGCCTGCACCTCCTCGGAACCGAAGGAGGAGACGCCGACCTCGGTGACCCAGACGGGCTTGTCGGTGACGGCGCGGATCTCGGCCACCTTCTCCGGCCAGGCGTCGATCGGCCACAGGTTCCAGTCCAGAGGAAAGCCGTGCACCGCGACCACGTCGACGTGGTCCAGTACGCCCTTGCCTTCCAGCCGCTGCAGGAAGAAGGGATCGATCGGCGACATGCCGCCGAGCACGCGAGTGAGGTCCGGGTTCTCGGCCCGGATGGCCTGGCCGGCCAGCCGCGTCATCTGCGCGAAGAGGTCCCATTCGGGGTCCAGCAGCGGGTCCCAGTGCGACTTGTTGTTGGGTTCGTTCCAGATCTTGACCGCTTCGATCACGCCTTGTCTCCGCTCCTGTCATGGCCGTTGGTCGAGGGGCGCGCGGGATAGGCCGCGCCCAGTCTCGGCGGCGGCCCGCGGCGGCACAGGAACACCTCCTCTTCCGGATGTTCGAGGATCTCGAAGCCGGCGCTGCGCAGCATTGCCGCGCTGCAGGCGGCGTTGGGAGCCCACCAGTTGGTCGGGTCGTGGGCGTAGCGGTGCTCGATGAAGTGCAGCTTCGGATAGCCCGGCGCGTCGAAATGGGCCTGGTCGTTGAAGTCGTAGTCGGGCGCGACGGGGAAGACCTCGGGCGAGCCCCGCTGCATCGACTGGAACAGCAGCAGGTCGTCGGCGACGTGCTCGTGGATCAGGTCCAGCGCCAGAAGCGGATGGCGCAGGTGGTAGAGCACCCCCATGAAGATCACGAGGTCGAACCGCTCCTTCAGCGCCGCCAGGTCGTAGACGGACAGCTTGCGGAACTCGATGTCCGCCTCCTCCACCTCGGCGGCGAAGCGGGCCTGGGCCAGGTAGCGGTCGTCGAAGTCGATGCCGAGCACCCGGTCGGCCCCGCGCCGCTTCATCTCGATCGAGTAGAAGCCGGCGTTGCAGCCGATATCCAGAACGCTCTTGCCGGTCAGGTCGGCGGGGATGGCATGCGCGAATCCGGCGAATTTGTTGGCCGGGTAGTCGTACAGGAAATGATCGGGCGCGGTGCGCACCCCCTTCAGGTCCATGTTGTGGAACCAGTCGCCGAGCTCGGCGACGCGGGCGCGGATCTGCTCCGGATTCAGGTCAGCCATGGGGGACCTCGTTCAGCGCGTGAAGTTTCAGAAGCCCGTCGGCGGCGACCAGGGTGGTGATCGATCCGGGGCTGATCTCGAACCGGTCGTGGCAGCGCATGGACAGGCCGGTCGCCAGGCCGACCGCGGCCTTGATGACGTCGGCGTGGCTGACCGCCGCCACGACGCGGGCGCCGGAGCGGACGGTTCGTTCCAGCCAGCCGGCGAGCCGGGCCTGCACCTCCAGCATGGTCTCGCCCGACGGCGGACGCGCCAGGTCGCGGGCGCTGTTCCAGACCCGCCACGACGGCTCCGGTTCCAGGCTCTCGAAAGTCCGCCCGTTCCACTCCCCGAAATCGATCTCCATCAGGGCCTCCTCGTTCTGCAGCGCGACGCCGCACGCCCCGGCGATCCGTTCCGCCGTCTGCCGCGTCCGTTCCAGCGGACTGGTGTGGACCACCTCGACGCCTTCGCCCGCGAGACGCCGCCCCGCCGCGTCCGCCTGCGCCAGTCCAGCCTCGCCGAGGCGGACGCCGGCCGCCCGGCCGCACAGCCGCCCCTGCAGTTGATCGTGGACGCCGTGCCGCACCAGGAAGACGACCGTCGTCACGAGGCGAGGCGAGGCGCGGACTGGTCCAGGCCCTCGATGAAGTCCAGCGTGCGCAGCCGGGCCTCCTCGTCGGTGAACTGTTCCGGCGGCGACTTCATGAACCAGCTCGAGGGTCCGATCAGGGGACCGGAGACCCCGCGGTCCATGGCGACCTTGGCGCAGCGCACGGCGTCGATGACGACCCCGGCGCTGTTGGGGCTGTCCCAGACCTCCAGCTTCAGCTCGATGTTCAGCGGCACGTCGCCGAAGGTGGTGCCCTCCAGTCGGATGTGCGCCCATTTCCGGTCGGTCAGCCAGGGCACGAAGTCGCTCGGTCCGACGTGGACGTCGTCAGCCGGCAGCGGCACGTCCAGCTGGCTGGTCACCGCCTGGGTCTTCGAGATCTTCTTCGAGGTCAGCCGCTCGCGCTCCAGCATGTTCTTGAAGTCGGAGTTGCCGCCGAAATTGAGCTGGTACATCCGGTCGATGCGGACGCCGCGTTCGCGCATCAGATTGGCCAGCACGCGGTGGACGATGGTGGCGCCGACCTGGCTCTTGATGTCGTCGCCGACGATCGGCAGCCCCCGCTGGCGGAAGCGCGCCGCCCAGGCCGGGTCTGAGGCGATGAACACCGGAATGCAGTTGACGAAGGCGCAGCCGGCCTTCAGCGCCGCCTCGGCGTAGTACTCGGTGGCGCGCTGCGACCCGACCGGCAGATAGGACACCAGCACGTCCGTGCCGCTGTCGCGCAGGACCCGGGCGACGTCGACCGGGTCCTCGGCCGCCTCCTCGATGTCGCCCGCCATATACTGGCCGATGCCGTCCAGGGTCGGTCCGCGCATGACCTGCACGCCGGTGGGATCAGGCGCCGCGAAGCGGATGGTGTTGTTCGGGTCGCTGAAGATGGCCTGGGCGACGTCGCGCCCGACCTTGCCGGCATGGACGTCGAAGGCGGATGCGATCTCCATGTCGCCGACGTGGTAGCCGCCCAGCTCGACGTTCATCAGCCCGGGCGGCGGCTCGTTGCCGACCGCCTCGGCATAGTGGCTGAGACCCTGCACGAACGAGGAGGCGCAGTTGCCGACGCCGACGACGCCGATGCGCACCTTTTTCCGACCCATGGGCATCTCCCGGGGTCCGGCCGCCCCATGCAAGCCGGACGATTGGAGAAGCATCTACAAAGCTTATGGTTCCGCCTGATCAACAGCAACGCTGGCATCCGAATATTGCTACGCTGTTCCGGGCATTGAAATTACCTCGGCGAAATAAGCATCTCTGTTCTAATGTCGTGTATCCGACATAGGCGGCAGGGGAACTAACCAGTAGAAGAAGATGTTGCTGGCTCGAACCTGGACTGGAGAGCCGCAGTGCCCACGACCCTTCGCCCTGCCCGTTGCGACACCTTCCGGCTTCGGGAGCGAGGCTGATGGGCGACACCATCCTGATCACCGGCGGGGCCGGTTTCGTGGGCCGTCACCTTGCCCGGGCCCTGCTGGAACAGGGGCATCGGGTGCGGGCGCTGGACAGCCTCATCGAGCAGGTCCACCCGACCCGGACCCGACCACACGAACTGGATTCCGACGTCGAGTTGATGGTCGGCGACATCCGCGACGAGGCAGCGGTGCTGGCCGCCCTGTCCGGCGTCGACAAGGTCATCCACCTGGCCGCCGAGGTCGGGGTCGGCCAGAGCATGTACGCCATCGACCGCTACACCTCGGTCAACGACTACGGCACGGCCGTGCTGTTCCAGCAGTTGATCGATCAGCCGGTCCAGCGCGTCGTCGTCGCCTCGTCGATGAGCATCTATGGCGAGGGGCTGTACCGCACCGCCGACGGCGCGCTGATGCAGGAGGTCGTGCGCGGCCCGCGCCATGCGGACGGCGGGTGGGACCCGCTCGACGCGCACGGCCGGCCGCTGATCCCGGTCCCGACCCCCGAGACCAAACAGCCGGCGCTGAAGAGCGTCTACGCCATCAACAAATATGTCCAGGAGCGGCTGACCCTGACCCTGACGGCTCAGTACGGCATGGAGAGCTGCGCCCTGCGGCTGTGGAACATCTACGGACCCGGCCAGGCGCTCTCGAATCCCTACACCGGCGTGCTGGCCATCTTCGCCTCGCGGATCGCCAACGGCCAGGCGCCGATGGTGTTCGAGGACGGTCAGCAGCGGCGCGACTTCGTGCACGTCTCCGACGTCGCCCGCGCCTTCCTGCTGGCGCTGGAGAAGCCGGAGGCCGACGGGCAGGTCTTCAACATCGGCTCCGGCGAGGACCGTACGGTCGAGGAAGTGGCGCGGCTGCAGGCCGCCTCGATGGGCCGCCCCGACCTTGAACCCCAGATCACCCAGCAGGCCCGCGCCGGAGACATCCGCCACAACATTCCCGATCTGACCCGGGCGCGCGAGGTGCTCGGCTATGAGGCGCGGGCGGATTTCTCCGAAGGCCTCGAGGAATTGGCCGAATGGGTCGCGAGGCAGGAGGCCGAGGACCGGGTCGTCGAAGCGCGGCGCGAACTGGAGATGCGGGGTCTGGTCGCATGAGCCGGGTCCTGATCACCGGCGGGGCCGGCTTCATCGGCAGCAACCTGGCCGACCGGCTGGCGGGCGCCGGCCACGAGGTCGTGCTGATGGACACCCTGGCTCGGCCGGGCGTCGAGCGGAACCTGAAGTGGCTGCTGCTGCGCCACCGCTCGCGCATCCGCAACCTGCAGACGGACGTGCGCGACACGGCGGCGGTCGCGGCCGCGGTCGCCGACGTCGACGCCGTCTTCCACCTGGCCGCCCAGGTGGCGGTGACCACCAGCCTCGACGACCCGCGCGAGGATTTCGACATCAATCTCGGCGGCACGATCAACGTCCTCGAGGCCGCGCGGAAGCGGCGTACGCCGGTCATCTTCGCCAGCACCAACAAGGTCTATGGCGACCTCGCCGACGTCGGTCTGGAACTGGTCGACGACGCCTGGACCCCGACCGATCGGACCTTGCGGGCGGCGGGCGTGGACGAGCGGCGGCCGCTCGACTTCCACACCCCCTACGGCTGCTCCAAGGGGGCGGCGGACCAGTACGTCCTCGACTACGCCCGCAGCTTCGACGTGCCCGCCTGCGTCCTGCGCATGAGCTGCATCTATGGTCCGCGCCAGATGGGCACGGAGGACCAGGGCTGGGTCGCCCATTTCCTGATCCGGGCCCTCAACGACGACCCGATCACCCTGTTCGGCGACGGCCGGCAGGTCCGCGACATCCTTCACGTGAGCAACGCGGTCGACGCCTATGTCGCCGCGCTGGAGCGGATCGACCAGGTCCGGGGCCGCGCCTTCAACCTCGGCGGCGGGCCGGCCAACGCCGTCAGCCTGCGCCAGCTGATCGCCCACATGGAAGGCCTGATCGGCCACCGCGCCGACGTGCGGTTCGAGGACTGGCGGGCGGGCGATCAGCGCTACTTCGTCGCCGACGCCTCGGCCGCCTGCACCACCCTGGGGCTGGCGGCGCCGACGGGATGGCGGGACGGCGTCGCCGACCTCGCCCGCTGGCTGCAGGCCGAAGGCGGTCTGGTCACCGCGCCGCAGACGGTCGCGGCATGACGTCGCTGCAGCCGCGTCGCGTGCTGATGACCACGGACGCCGTCGGCGGCGTGTGGACCTACGCGCTGGACCTGTCCGCCGGCCTGATCGCGCGCGGCGTCGAGGTGACGCTCGCCGTCCTCGGCCCCTCGCCGCAGCCGGGCCAACGCCGGGCCGCCGGGCGGATCGAGGATTTGACGGTCGTCGAGACTGGCCTTCCCCTCGACTGGACGGCGGCGAACGCCGCAGACGTCTCCGAGGCCGCGCACGGCGTCGCCCGGCTGGCGGCCGCCCACGGCGCGGACCTGGTGCACCTGAACACCCCCGCCCTCGCCGCCGAGGGCCGGTTCGCGATGCCGGTGGTCGGGGCCTGCCACTCCTGCCTCGCCAGCTGGTGGAGCACGGTGAAGGGCGAGGAGCCCATGCCCGAACCCTTCCGCTGGCGCACCGAGCTGCTGACGCGGGGCTACGCCGCCTGCGACCGGCTGATCGCCCCGAGCTACGCCTTCATGCAGGAGACCGCGGCCCTCTACGGCCTGCTGCCCCAGGCGGTGCGCAACGGGCGGACGCCGCCGACGGGCCCGGGCCCCACGCAGCGCAATCCCGTGGTCATGACCTCCGGCCGCCTCTGGGACGAGGCCAAGAACGTCCGGACGCTCGATCGCGCGGCCGGCCGCATGCGCGGCCAGGTTCATGCCGCCGGCCCGCTCAGGGGTCCGGACGGACAGGCCGCGGCCTTTGACAACATCCTGTGCCTGAACCAGCTCGACGCGCCGGTGCTGGCGCAGCATCTGGAACGCTCGGCGGTGTTCGCGTCGCTGTCGCTCTACGAGCCGTTCGGCCTCGGCGTGCTGGAGGCGGCGCAGGCCGGCTGCGCCCTCGTCCTGTCCGACATCCCGACCTTCCGGGAGTTGTGGCAGGGCGCGGCGGTGTTCGTGCCGGCCGATGACGACGCCGCCGTCGCCGAGGCGCTCGACGCCCTTCTGGACGACCCGGCGCAGGCCGCCGACCTCGGACGATGCGCGGCCGAGCGCAGCGCCCGCTTCACGGTCGAGGCCATGGTCGAGGGCACGCTGGCGGTCTATGGCGAGACCCTCGCCGCCCGCGCGCCCTTCCCGGAGGTGGCGGCGTGAAGGTGGTCTATTTCACCCATTCGCTGGAGTCGTGCTGGAACCACGGCAACGCCCACTTCCTCCGCGGCGTGCTGCGCGAACTGGTCGCGCGCGGGCACGAGGTGGCGGTGCACGAGCCGCGCGACGCCTGGAGCCGGGCCAATCTGGTGGCGGATCACGGCGAGGCGGGGCTCGAACCCTGGCGCCGCGCCTACCCGGAACTGGCCAGCCGCCGCTTCGACGAGCCCCGGCTGGAGCAGGCCCTGGACGGGGCGGATCTGGTCATCGTCCACGAATGGAACCAGCCCGCACTGGTCGCCGCCGTGGGACGGGCCCGCAAGCGCGGCGGCCGGTTCACCCTGCTGTTCCACGACACCCACCACCGGGCGGTCAGCGAACCGGGCGGGATCAAGACCTTCGACCTGTCCGGCTACGACGGCGTGCTGGCCTTCGGCGAGACGCTGGCGGAGGTCTATCGCCGCTGGGGCTGGGGCGACCGCGTCTTCGTCTGGCATGAGGCCGCCGATATTCGCCTGTTCCATCCGCCGACAGAGGAGGCGCCGCGCGAGGGGCTGATCTGGATCGGCAACTGGGGCGATGGCGAGCGGACGAAGGAGCTGGAGAGCTTCCTGTTCGCCCCCGCCCGCGACGCCGGGCTGAGCCTCGACATCCATGGCGTCCGCTATCCCCCCGAGGCGCTGAAGACGCTGAAGCGCTACGGCGCCCGCTACCACGGCTGGCTGGCCAACGCCGCGGCGCCCGCCGCCTTCGCCCGCCACATGGCCACCGTTCACGTGCCGCGCCGGTTCTACGTGCGCCAGCTGCCCGGCATCCCGACCATCCGGGTGTTCGAGGCCCTGGCCTGCGGCATCCCCCTGGTCAGCGCCCCGTGGGACGACAGCGAGGACCTGTTCACGGTGGGCGAGGACTTCCTGATGGTCCGCTCCGGCCCCGGGATGACCCGCGCCCTGCGCGCGCTGAAGGCCGAGCCCGCGCTGCGCTCGACCCTCGCCGCCCGTGGGCTGGCCACGATCCGCGCCCGCCACACCTGCAGCCACCGGGTCGACGAGCTGCTGGCCATCGTCGCGCGCCTGAAGGCCGCGCCTGTCGCCCCCGATCTGGAGACCGCCTGATGAAGATCGCCTTCTATGGGTCCAGCCTGCTGTCGGCCTACTGGAACGGCGCGGCGACCTACTACCGCGGCATGCTGCGTGAGCTGGCGGCGCGCGGCTGGGAGGTGACCTTCTACGAACCGGACGCCTTCGACCGCCAGTCGCACCGTGACATCGATCCGCCGGATTGGGCCGAGGTGGTGGTCTGGGACAACACCGCCGACGCCTGCCGCGCGGTGATCGCCCGCGCCGCCGAGGCCGATGTGGTGGTCAAGGCCTCGGGCGTCGGCGTGTTCGACGACGCGCTGCTGGCCGTGTTCGATCATGCGCGGTCCGACGCCCTGACCGCCTACTGGGACGTCGACGCTCCCGCGACCCTGGCGGAAATCCGGGATCAGCCGGAGCATCCCCTGCGCCGCGCCTTGCCCGAGATCGACATGGTGCTGACCTACGGCGGCGGCCCGCCGGTGATGTCGGCCTTCGAGGCGCTGGGCGCGCGGCTGTGCCGGCCGATCTACAATGCGCTGGATCCGACCACCCACCACCCGGTCGAGCCGCAGGCGCGGTTCGCGGCGGACCTGTCGCTGCTCGCCAACCGCCTGCCGGACCGCGAGGCGCGCATCGAGCGGTTCTTCATCGAACCCGCCGCCAGCCTGCCGGACCGGAGATTCCTGCTCGGCGGCAACGGCTGGCATGACAAGCCGCTGCCGGCGAACGTCCGCGCTCTCGGCCACGTCGGCACGGCGGACCACAACGCCTTCAACTGCTCGTCGCTGGCGGTGCTCAACGTGTCGCGCGACAGCATGGCCGAGAACGGCTTCTCGCCCGCCACCCGGGTGTTCGAGGCCGCGGGGGCCGGGGCCTGCCTGATCACCGACCACTGGGAAGGAATCGACCGCTTTCTCAAGCCGGACGAGGAGGTGCTGGTCGCCCGTGACGGGCAGGAGGTGGCGGACCATCTCGCCGCCCTGACGCCCGGACGGGCCCGCGCCGTGGGCGAGGCCGCGCGGCGCCGGGTGCTGGCCGAACACACCTACGCCCGCCGGGCCGACGAAGCCGACGCCCTGTTCCGCCAGTCCCTCGCCGCCCGCCGCGAAAGGACCGCCGCATGAGCCGGCCGATGAACATCGTCGTCCTCGGACTCAGCCTGTCGTCGTCGTGGGGCAATGGCCACGCGGTCACCTTCCGCGCCCTGCTGAAGGCGCTGGCGGGGCGCGGCCACCGCATCCTGTTCCTCGAGCGCGAGACGCCCTGGTATTCGGCCCACCGCGACCTCGAGACCCCGGACTACTGCGCCCTGAAATTCTACGACGGTCTCGAAGGGCTCGAAGCCTTCGCCGGCGAGGTGGCGACCGCCGACGCCGTGATCGTCGGCTCCTATGTTCCGGACGGGATCGCGGTCGGCGACTGGGTCAAGCGCAGCGCCAGGGGCGTCGTCGCCTTCTACGACATCGACACCCCGGTCACTCTCGGTCGGCTGGAGCGCGACGACTGCGACTATCTCGCGCCCCGGCAGATCGCCGGCTACGACGTCTACTTCTCCTTCACCGGCGGCCCGACCCTGGAGCGGATCGAGCGGGACTACGGCTCGCCCGCCGCCCGCGCCCTCTACTGTTCGGCCGATCCGGAGACGTACCGGCCGGTCGACGCCCCGCGCCGCTGGGACCTGTCCTACCTCGGCACCTGGAGCGCGGATCGGCAGCCGGTGCTCGACCGGCTGCTGATCGAACCGGCCCGGCGCCTGCCGCAGATGAGCTTCGTCGTCGCCGGGCCGCAGTATCCCGACGACATCGACTGGCCCGCCAATGTCCAGCGCATCGACCATGTGCCGCCGGCCGACCATCCGGCCTTCTACGCCGCCAGCCGCTTCACCCTGAACGCCACCCGCGCCGACATGGTCGAGGCCGGCTACAGCCCCTCGATCCGGCTGTTCGAGGCCGCCGCCTGCGCCGCCCCGGTGATCTCGGACGTGTGGCCGGGGCTGGATAAGCTGTTCACCCCGGACCACGAGATCATCCTCGCGCGCACCAGCGAAGACGTCGTCGCCGCCCTGCAGTCCCCGCCCGCCGACGGCCGGCGCATGGGCCTGGCCGCTCGCGATCGCATCCTCGCCGCCCACACCCCCGCCCATCGCGCTGAAACCGTGGAGCGCGAACTGCTCGCCGCGCGATCGCGCCGCGGCGACGCCCTGCCCGCCCGTTCAACGGAGACTTCCATGAAGACCACCCCGGACCGCAAGTCGGTCCTCGTCGCCGGCGGGGCCGGCTTCCTCGGATCCCACCTCTGCGACCGCCTGCTGGCCGACGGCCATCACGTCGTCTGCCTCGACAACCTGCAGACCGGCGACCTGTCCAATCTCGAGGCGGCGATGAAGAAGCCGAATTTCGAGTTCGTCCGCCACGACGTCGTCGATCCCCTGCCGGCGCGGCTCACCGAACGCCGCTTCGACCGCGTCTACGATCTCGCCTGCGCCGCCTCGCCGCCGCAGTACCAGGCCGATCCCGAGCACACGATGCTGACCTGCGTGGTCGGCGTCACCCACCTGCTGCAACTGGCCCAGAAATGCGGCGCCCGCTTCCTGCTGACCTCGACCAGCGAGATCTACGGCGACCCCGAGGTGCACCCCCAGCCGGAGACCTATCGCGGCAACGTCAATCCGATCGGGCCGCGCGCCTGCTACGACGAGGGCAAGCGCGCCGCCGAGACGCTGACCTTCGACTACGACCGCTCGGGGCGGGGCGAGGTGCGGGTGGCCCGCATCTTCAACACCTACGGCCCCCGCCTGTCCGCCGCCGACGGCCGCGTGGTCTCCAATGTCATCAGCCAGGCCCTGGCCGACCAGCCCATCACCGTCTTCGGCGACGGCAGCCAGACGCGGTCGTTCTGCTACGTCGACGACATGATCGGCGGCCTGATCGCCCTGATGGAACACGACGGGCCCCAGCCTGGCCCGGTCAACCTCGGCAATCCGGTCGAGATGACCGTCTCCGAACTGGTCGAGGTGGTGCTGGACCTGACCGGCTCCGCGTCGCGCGTGGTCCACCGGCCGTTGCCGGTCGACGATCCGCGTCGCCGCCGGCCCGACATCGCCCGCGCCGCCGAGGTGCTCGGCTGGAGCCCCGCCACCCCGCTGGAGGAGGGCCTGCGCCGGACCATCGACTGGTTCGACGGCGAGCGCTTGCGCGGCGGGCGGGAGCCGGCCGCGGCGATCAGCGCGTGAGGACCGATGACCGGCAGGGGACCGACGACGGCGGCCGCCGAGGGACTGGCGTCCGTCCTGCGGCGGAACATCGCCGAGATGCGCGAGCGCCGCGAGAGCGCCGAGCGCACCGCGCCGGCCAGCGAACGGCTGGCCGAGGGGATCACCGACTTCGCCGGAAGCCTGCGGTTCGTGTTGCTGCACCTTCTGCTGTTCGGCGGCTGGATCCTGGTCAACACGCTCGGCCCCGCGGGCTGGCGGTTCGATCCCAGTCTCGTCGTCCTGGCGATGGCGGCCTCCGTGGAGGCCATCTTCCTGTCGACCTTCATCCTGATCAGCCAGAACCGCATCTCCGCCGCCGAGCGCCGACGCGCGGAACTCGACCTTCAGATCAACCTTCTCGCCGAGCATGAGGTGACCCGATTGATCGACCTCGTCACCCGCATCGCCGAACGCCTCGAAGTGCCGGCCCGCGACGCGGACCTCGACGAACTGCGCCGCGACGTAGCTCCCGGCGCCGTTCTCGACACCCTCGCCGAACCGCAGGACCCGCCTGTCGCCGGACATGAACATGACTGACGTCCTGAACCACACCCGCACCATGCGCGCCGCCGTGGTCACCGGCCCCGGCCGGCTGGAGCTGCGCGAGACCGCCCTGCCGCAGCCCGGCGCCGGACAGCTGCGCGTCAGGCTGGAGGGCTGCGGCGTCTGCGCCTCCAATCTGACGCCCTGGGCCGGACCCGAATGGATGACCTTCCCGACCGAACCGGGGGGCATGGGGCACGAGGGCTGGGGCGTGGTCGACGCAGTCGGCGAAGGCGTCGCGGGCCTGAAGGTCGGCGACCGGGTCGCCTTCCTGTCGGGCCACGCCTACGCCGAATACGACATCGCCGACGCCGCGTCGGCGGTGAAACTGCCGCCGGACCTCGACGGCCAGCCCTTCCCCGGCGAGCCCTTCGCCTGCGCCTTCAACATCTTCCGCCGCAGCGCCATCGAGGCCGGGCAGACCGTGGCCATTGTCGGCGTGGGCTTCCTCGGCGCCGTGCTGACCCGACTGGCGACCGAGGCCGGGGCGCGGGTGATCGCCATCTCGCGCCGCCCCTCCTCCCTCGATCTCGCCCGCCGGATGGGCGCGGCCGAGACCCTCCCGATGGAGGATCACTACGGGATCATCTCGCACGTGTCGCAGCTGACCGGCGGCGCCTTCTGCGACGTGGTCATCGAGGCGGTCGGCAAGCAGTGGCCGCTCGATCTCTCGGCCGAACTGACGAAGGAACGCGGCCGGCTGGTCATCGCCGGCTACCACCAGGACGGCCCGCGGCAGGTCAACATGCAGCTGTGGAACTGGCGCGGTCTCGACGTCGTCAACGCGCACGAGCGCGACGCCGCGGTCTATGTCCAGGGCCTGCGCGAGGCCGTGGATGCGGTGGTCGCCGGCCGTCTCGACCCTGCGCCCCTGCTCACCCACGTCTACCGGCTGGATCAGCTGGACCAGGCGCTGGACGCCACGCGCGACAAACCCGACGGCTTCGTCAAGGCGCTGGTGATGATGACATGACCGACGCCCTGCTCGAACGATCCCGGCGGGCGGCGACTGACAAGCCGCGGATCGGCTTCCTCGGCGTGGGCTGGATCGGCCGTCACCGGATGGAGGCCATGCTGGCGACCGGCGCGGTCGAGGCCTCCGTGATCGCCGATCCTTCGGACGCGATGCGGGCCGACGCCGCCGGCCTGGCCCCCGAGGCGCCCCGGGTCGGCGGCTTCGACGCCCTGCTGGAGCACGACCTCGACGGCGTCGTCATCGCCACCCCCAGCGCCCTGCACGCCGAACAGGCGCGGCGCGCCCTCGCCCGCGGCATGGCGGTCTTCTGCCAGAAGCCGCTGGGCCGGACCGAGGCGGAGGTGCGCGAGGTGATCGACGCCGCCCGCCGCGCCGACCGCCTGCTCGCCGTCGATCTCAGCTACCGGTTCACCGAGGCGGCGCGCGCTGTCCGCGCCCTGGTCGAGGCCGGCGAACTCGGCCGGGTCCACGCCGTCGACCTGACCTTCCACAACGCCTATGGGCCGGACAAGCCGTGGTTCTACGATCCCGCCCTGTCCGGGGGCGGCTGCGTCATGGACCTTGGCGTCCACCTCGTCGATCTGGCCCTGTGGCTGCTCGGCGACGCGACGGTGACCGATGTCTCGTCGCACCTGTTCGCCGGCGGCCGGTTGACCGACGACCCCCGGGTCGCCGAGGACTACGCCGTGGCCACCCTCACGCTCGACACCGGCGCGGTGGTGCGTCTGGCCTGTTCGTGGCGCCTGCCTGCGGGCCAGGACGCGGTCATCTCCGCCAACCTGTACGGCGAGCGTGGCGGGGCCGGTCTGCGCAACGTCGATGGCTCCTTCTACGACTTCACCGCCGAGCAGTTCGAGGGCACCGCCCGCCGCGTGCTCGCCTCGCCGCCGGACGAATGGGGAGGGCGCGCCGCGGCCGACTGGGCCCGGCGCCTCGCCGCGGGGGAGCGGTTCGACCCGGGCGTCGAGGGCCTGGTCCCGGTCGCGCGCGCCCTGGACCGCATCTACCGGCGGTAAGCGGCCTCAGGCGAACCGCCGGGAGCGGGCGACGTCGTCCGGCTCGAAGTCGCGCAGGGCATGGGCGTAGCATTCGCAGGCGTGCGCCTCGAGCCGTTCGGGATCGAGCACCTGCACGACTCCCCGGCTGTAGCGAAGCGCCCCCGACGCCTTCATCTGCAGGGCGCTGGCGTTGAGCGTGGTCCGCTGCACCCCCAGAATCACCGCCATGTCGTCTTGGGTCAGGGGCAGGCGAGTCTCGCCGGTCCGGGCGCAGGTCAGCAGCAGCCATTTGGCCAGCCGCGCGGCCACATCGTGGACGGCCCCGCACGCCAGTTCCTGCTCGGCCCGGACCGCCGCCTTGCGCACCATCCGCAGCAGCAGCCGCCGCAGCCCCTCGTTCTCGTCGGCCGCGGCCCTCAGCAGCGGCGCGGGAATGGCCCTCGCCGGGCCGCTGATCCTGACTACGGTGCGACAGGTCTCGGGTTCCGAGGTCAGGCAGGACAGCAGGCCGACGGCGTCGTCCTGGCCCAGCGAGGCGACCTCGACCGTCCGACCGTCGGCCATGGCGGCGAGGCTCGACAGCAGGGCGCCTTCCGGAAAGATGACGGCGTGGGGAACCGCGCCCTCCTCGAACACCGTATCGCCGTTCAGCAGCGACAGTGGGCGAACCTGACCCAGGACGCCAGGATCGGCGCGATACAGCGCAAGCAAAAGCCGGTTTCGCAGGGCCGCGGGGGCTCCCAATTCGACAGACTCCATGGGTTCCAGAATCATGCAGTTCCGACCAGGACATACGGCAAGGGCGGCGGCTGGATTCCGGTTCGTCGGCTCCAGCAGCCGGGCCGGTCAGGATATCACCAGTGGTGCGGCCGGTTTTTAACCTGCATCAAGATCCGGCAGGTTCCTGGCGCCCGGGCGTCGGCGGCGGCGGCGTCCGGCGAACGGCGCGGGGCATCCTCAGAGCGCCTGGGCGGAGTGCTGTCGCTCCAGGTGCAGGTAGCGCGGGTTGAAGTCGGCCTCGTCGCGCATCCGCTGCCAGGACGGGAACACGATGTTGCGCTTGTTGCGCGTGATCAGCCCGTCGGCCTCGAGCGCCTTCAGCGTCCGGTTCACGTGCACGGGGGTCAGGCCGACCGCGTCGGCGAGCTGTTCCTGGGTGATCGGCAGTTCGAATCCGCCGCCGTCGACCAGGCCCTGCGCCTCCATGCGGCTGGCGAACTCGCACAGCAGATGCGCCAGACGGGTGCGCGCGTCGCGCCGGCCGACGTTCAGCACCCACTCGCGGAAGATCGAGCCCTCGACGAGGACGCTGGTCATGACCGCCTGCCGGACAAGGGGCCGCGCGTCGACCAGGTCGAGCAGGTCCTTGCGGGGGACGAAGGCGACCTCGCCGCGGGTCAGCATCTGCACGCTGTGGTCGGCGACATCGAGGAACAGGTGCTGCAGGTCCACGGCGTCGCCGGGGATGTGCAGGGCGACGATCTGACGGACGCCCTCGCCGGTCAGTTTCTGCCGATAGGCGAAACCCGAGCCGATCACGCCACACAGGGCCGGGACGTCGCCTTCGCGGGTCAGGTAGGTTGAGGCTTCCATCGTCCGCGTGCGATGGGGCAGGCTCAGAACGGCCTGCCGATCCACCTCCGGCAGGTCGACGATCAGCTCCAGTCTTCGCAAAAGCATTCGAAGGGGAGTGTCATCGAGAGGCATGGCGGCTCCGGCATTAGGGGCGGGAGCACATGGAAACTCTCTGTCGCCGAAGCCCGGATAACCGTTCGGTGATACTCTACAATAACATAAGTCATGCCGGTCGTCTTAACTTGTGTTATGTTTGATCCTGCTGAGCAATCTTCGCCCAGTGCGAAGGTTTGCATGCCGGTCTATTTTTTCCATCTCCGGGACGGCCACGACACCCTCCTCGATCCGGACGGGCGTGACCTGAACGGCGCTGACGCCATCGCGCGCGCCGCCCTGGCCGAGGCCCGCGCCCTGATCAGCGACGAAGCCCGGCTGGGCCGCATCCGCCTCGACCAGCGCATCGACGTCGAGGACGCCGACGGACAGGTGGTCCACAGCCAGCCCTTCGACGGGGCGGTCGAGATCGTCGGCGGGGACTGCTGACGGTGCCGCGCTACTTCTTCGACATCGCCTCCGAACACGCGATCCGCGACGAGGACGGCGAGGATCTGCCCGATAGCGAAGCCGCCCGGGACATGGCCATCCGCATCGCCGCCGAGTTGTTGCCGGTTCACTCGCGCCAACTCGCCCAGACCGGCCGGGTCGCGATCACCGTCCGCGACGAACAGGGGGCGACCGTCCACGAACTGGAGTGCCGCCTGACTACCCGGACCCAGCCGGTCTGATCAGGCCGCGCGGCGCGCCGACCGGGCCGGGTCGGCCAGAGGCTCGAACAGATGCCGCGCCAGATGGCGCACCACCGGCGCCGCCACCCCGTCGCCGGTCAGGTGATAGGCGTCGTTGTAATTCCGCGGCAGCACATAGTCGTCGGCCAGCCCCATCAGCCGCGCCGTTTCCCGCGCCGAGATCAGCCGCGAGCGCACCGTCGGACCGTCCACCACGAGGATGATCTGGCGGCTCGACCCGCCGGCGGGCGTCCTCAGGCAGCCGGCGACGTCGTCGAACCGCACCTCGGCGCGCTGCACCCTCGCCCCTGAGGGGTCGATGCGGGTCCGGCGATAGACGCCCCCGACCATGCGGCGCCCGGCCCGCTGCGCCGCCTCGACCTTGGCCGCATTGACCGGCGACATCAGGTCCAGCAGCCGTTTCGTCTCGGCCTGGTTATGCCACTCCACGCCCTCGGGGTGTTCCTCGATCAGATCGGCGAAGGTCGTCCGCCGCCGTTCGGGCGTGGGCGCATTCCACCACAGCAGCCGGTCCCGCAGATCGTCGGGGAGTCCGGCCACGGCCGTGCGCAGGGCGCGGGTGTGGAACGGCTCGACCGGCCCCGGCGCCAGCAGCGCCGGCGGAACCTCGACCGCGTCACGCACGCCGATGACGAACAGCCGCGGCCGGCTCTGCGGCACGAACAGCTCGGCGTTGATGACCAGGGCGCCGTAGCGATAGCCGGCCGCGGCGACCCCCCGGCAGATAACCTCGAAATCCTTGCCGCCATGCGAGGTCAGGGTCCCGCAGACGTTCTCGACCGCGACGAGCCGCGGCGCCCGGCCCTGCTCCGCCAGCCGGCCGACGATGTCCATGAAGGCGTGGAAGGTCCCCGAGCGCTCGCCCTTCAGCCCCGCCCCTGCGCCCGCCAGCGACAGGTCCTGGCAGGGGAAGCTGCCCCAGACCAGGTCCGGGTCGCCGGGCATGGCTTCGACGGCCAGTCCGCGGATGTCGCCGACGGTCAACTCTCCGCCCGTGCCCCAGTTGGCCTGATAGGCGAGGCCCTTGCGGGCGTCGAAATCGTTGGCGAACAGGCAGGTCCACCCCTCGCCCAGCCCCGCCCGCGCCATGCCGCCCCCGGCGAAGAACTCATAGAAGCTGGGCAAGCGTCATCCCCGGACCGAAGCGGACCCGGAGCCTACAGTGTGTCGCTGGGGGGAGGAAATGGTGGACGCGACAGGGATTGAACCTGTGACCCCTTCGATGTCAACGAAGTGCTCTCCCGCTGAGCTACGCGTCCGCCGTGACGGCCCCAGGGTCACCCCCGGGGGCAGGAAGGCGCGGTCTATAACCCGGCCCCTTTGCAGTCTGCAAGGCCCAAACGACCCGAACGCGCTCAAGCCGCGCGGCTCGTCCTCCCGGCGAAGGCCGGGGCGCGCGGCGAGGCGTCAGCGCCCCTTCTTCATATCAGGCCGCGACCATCCGCTCGACCTCGCCGACGAGGTCGCGCAGGTGAACCGGCTTGGACAGCACCTTGGCCTGCGGGCTGGCCTGGGCCGCCGACAGGGCGACGGCGGCGAAGCCGGTGATGAACATGATGCGGATGCCCGGCTGGCGGGCGGCGGCGACGCGCGCCACCTCGATGCCGTCGGCGCCGGGCATGACGATGTCGGTCAGCAGCAGGTCCCACGGCCCCTGGTCGAGGGCGTCTATGGCGTCGTCGCCGTTCTCGCAGTCGACCACCGAATGGCCGGCCCGCTCGAGCGCCCGCGTCAGGAAACCCCGAAGCGAATGATCGTCCTCGGCCAGGAGAATGCGCGCCATGAAATGTCTTCGCCCCGTCTTGTTGCCGTGACGCTACGACCCGATCGGTAAACCCGCCATGAAAATCCCTGTTCGGGCGAGGCGCTCCGGACGCGCGAACCTGTGGATCGATGCACGAAACACGGTATGGAGCGCCCATGGCGGACGGACCTGAGCACACGGCGGTCGAGGCGGGCGAGGCCCCGTTCGCCGTCGTCATGCCGCCCGCCGCCGGCCGCTTCGTGTTCGCCTCGCCCCACTCCGGCGACGTCTATCCGGCCGACATGAACACCGCCCCCGGTCTCGACGTCGCCAGCCTGCGCAGCGCCGAGGACGCGCTCGTCGATCGGCTGATCGCGTCGGGAGCGGAGCGCGGCGCGGCCCTGCTGCTCGGCCGGCTGGGGCGGGCCTATGTCGACCTCAATCGCGATCCCGACGACCTCGACCCGGCCCTGATCGAGGGGCTGGAGGGGCCGACCGCCTCGCCGCGCACCACGGCCGGCTATGGCGTCATTCCGCGTCTGACCGGCGACGCCCGCCCGCTCTACGGCCGGCGGCTGGGGCTGGGCGAGGCCCGGGCGCGGATCGACCGGGTCCACGCCCCCTATCACGCCGCGCTGGCGGACCTGATGGCGGCGGCCCACGACCGCCACGGCGAGGCGGTTCTGGTCGATTGGCACTCGATGCCGGCGCGGGCGACCCAGGGGATCGGCGGCGCGCGCGGACCGGACGTGGTGCTGGGCGACCGGCACGGCTCGTCCTGCGCCGCGGCCCTGACGCGGCGGCTGCGGCGGGCGTTCGAGGCGCTGGGCTGGCGGGTGGCCCTGAACCAGCCCTATTCCGGCGGCTGGACCACCCAGCGCTGGGGACGCCCGGCCGAGGGGTTCCACGCCGTCCAGATCGAACTGAACCGGGCGCTGTACCTCGACGAGGCCACCCTGCAGCCGGGCCTCGGCTGGTCGCGCTGCGCGGCCGGGGTGGCGCGGGTCATCGACGATCTGCTCGGCGACGGGACTCCCCTCGGCCGGGCGTAAAAAAAGCCGCGCCCGAAGGCGCGGCATAAAAGTCTTTAGGGAGGAAACGCCCAGGAAGGGCATGACGCCCTCAGGCGTCGACCATCAAGTTAGTGTGCGGTGCACCATGCGTCAACTGCAGAGTTCGCACCCGCGATCACGCCCTGTAACGCCAACTTTCATCCCGCGCCCGGCCTCGTAACCGCTTTCAGCGGTGAACTTCACCTCTTCCGGTGCGCGAGTGCGAAACAGCGTCACTGCGCCGGCAGGTGCGGCTCCAGCAGCCGCCGCGCCGTCCGCACCGCCCGCGCCGCCGGCGACGCCGCCTGCCGCCAGACCAGCAGGCAGAACACCAGCGCCACGCCGATCGCCAGCCACAGCGGCCCGAACAGCCACGCCGCCGCCGCCAGGGCGAAATAATAACCCCGCACGCCCTGGCTGAACGCGCTCAGGGCCGGGTTGAGCAGATTCCCCGCCGCCTCGCCCAGCGCCACCCGGTCGGCCTCGGCATGCAGCTCCGGCGCCGCCCCGATCAGCGCCAGGGCGTAATTCATCTGGCGAATCGACCAGATGAAATCGAGCAGGCCGCGGGCGAGGCAGAGCAGCACCAGCGCCAGCTTGGCCTCCAGCAGTCGGGTCGAGGCGCCCCCCTCGTCGATCAGGGCCACGCCCTGCAGCGCCTGATCGCCGCCGAACAGCACGCTGGCCACCGCCGCGATCAGCAGCAGGCTGGTCGAGGCGAAGAAGCCGGCCGAGTTGATGGTGTGGCCCATCAGCTGGCTGTCGACGATGCGCACCTCGCGGTGGGTCATGGCCATCATCCAGGCCCGCCGCACCATGATCATGTCGTCGTTGAGCGAGCCGCTGCGCCTGGCCAGCAACGCCAGCAGCGGGCCGTAGCCCAGCCAGCAGAGGAAGAACAAGGCCAGCGCCGCGCCTTCGAAGATCGTCATCCGGAGCTCTCTTCAGTGCTAGTGCTAGTGAGCAAGGGGTGAGCCGCTGGCGTGACCGCCCACTCCGTCCTGCTCACCCCTTGCTCACTAGCACTAGCACCCGACCGCCCCAACGGCAGGTTGGAACGTCCCGCGCCAAGTCCGCCTTGCTTCGGGCGCCGTGCGCGCCTATCACCCCCGCCTCCCGCTACCGCACTGCACCATAGACGAGTTCCCGTCATGAACATCGACGCCATTCCCGCCGGCCCCAACCCGCCCTGGGACGTCAACGTGGTCATCGAAATCCCGCAGGGCGGCCTGCCGGTCAAATACGAGATGGACAAGGCGTCGGGCGCGCTGTTCGTCGACCGCTTCCTGCACACCGCCATGTACTACCCGGGCAACTACGGCTTCATCCCGCACACCCTGTCGGACGACGGCGACCCCTGCGACGTGATCGTGCTGAACCCGACGCCGGTGGTGCCGGGCTGCATCATCCGCTCGCGCCCGATCGGCGTGCTGAAGATGGAAGACGAGGCCGGCGGCGACGAGAAGATCCTCGCCGTGCCGGTCGACAAGCTGAACCCCTATTACACCGACATCGCCAGCTACCGGCAGCTGCCCGCCATCCTGGTCGAGCAGATCGAGCATTTCTTCACCCGCTACAAGGATCTGGAGAAGGGCAAGTCGGTCACGGTCAAGGGCTGGGGCGACGCCGGCGAGGCCGCCGAACTGATCGCCGCGGGAATGCGGGCCCATCAGGACAAGCTGAAGTCGAAGGCCGCCAACGCCGCCTGACGCGCCCGCCTGTTGCGCAACCTCCACAACGGCCTAGCGTTGAGTTTCCGCAGGGCCAACGGATCGGTCCGGTTAAGTCGATTTCCGGCGGACGGATCGTTCAGCTTTCCCCTAAGCCGCGAACATGCCTTCGGCCGTGCTTCGCAACCATCTCCTCGACCGCCTGTCCCCTGAAGACCGCGCCGCGGTCCTCTCCGCCTCGACTCCGTTCGAGTTTGAATTGGGTCATGTTTTCTCCGAGGCCGGAGACACTGTCGTCCACGTCCACTTCGTGCTCAGCGGCATCATCTCGGCGGTGGCCGGCATGCAGGACGGCCGCACCGTCGAGACCTTCATGGTCGGCCGCGAGGGCGTCACGACGCCCGGAGCCATCAACGTCCCCGTGCGGACCTATTCCCGCCTGGTCGGGCAGTCCACGGGCGAGACGCGCCGGATCGAGGTCGGCCGCTTGAGGGCGCTGTGCGATGAGCGGCCGGAGCTGCGCTCGGTCATCGCCCTCTACGCCGCCGGCCTGCAGGGCGAGCTGGAGCAGTCGGGCGCCTGCAACGCCCTGCACCGCGCCGACCAGCGCTTCGCCAAATGGCTGCTGCGCTGCCACGACCGCCTCGACGGCGACACCCTGCACCTGACCCAGGAATATCTGGCCAGCCTGCTCGGCTCGCAGCGCACCACCGTCAACGAGGCGGCCCAGGGCCTGCAGAAGGCCGGCGCCATCAGCTACTCCCGCGGCCGGGTGACCATTCTGGATCGCAGCGCCCTCGAGCGGGCCGCTTGCGAATGCTACACCGCCGGCCGTCGGGACATTCTGGACATCCCCCGGCAGCTCTGACGGGACCGGAGCCTCAGGGCCGCTCGACGCACATCGCCACGCCCATGCCGCCGCCGATGCACAGGGTGGCGAGGCCCTTCTTCGCATCGCGCCGCTTCATCTCGTGCAGCAGGGTGGTCAGGATGCGGGCGCCCGAGGCGCCGATCGGATGGCCGATGGCGATGGCGCCGCCATTGACGTTAACCCTGTCGGGGTCGAGGCCGAGTTCCTTCAGCACGCACAGCGACTGCGCCGCGAACGCCTCGTTCGACTCCACCAGATCGAGGTCGCCGACGCTCCAGCCGGCCTTCTCCAGCGCCTTCCTCGAGGCCGGGATCGGCCCCGTGCCCATGATGGCCGGATCGACGCCCGCCGTGGCCGACGAGACGATCCGGGCCAGCGGCTCCAGTCCCCGCGCCTTCGCGTCGTCCGCGCTCATCAGCACCAGCGCCGCGGCGCCGTCGTTCAGGCCCGAGGCGTTGGCCGCCGTCACCGTGCCCTCCTTCGAGAAGGCGGGGCGCAGCGAGGCCATGGCCTCAAGCGTCGCGCCGTGGCGGATGTATTCGTCCGTGTCGACGACGACGTCGCCCTTGCGCCCGGGGATGGTCACCGGAACGATCTCGGCGTCGAAGCGGCCAGCCTTCTGCGCCGCCTCGGCCTTGTGCTGGCTGGCCACGGCGAAGGCGTCCTGGTCGGTGCGGCTGATCTGGAAGCGGTCGGCGATGTTCTCGGCCGTCTGGCCCATGTGATAGCCGTTGAAGGCATCCCACAGCCCGTCCCGGATCATGGTGTCGACCAGGGCGAGGTCGCCCATCTTCTGGCCGGTGCGCAGCTGCTGGGCGTGCGGCGCCTGGCTCATGCTCTCCTGGCCGCCGGCGACGACGATGCGGGCGTCGCCGAGGGCGATCTGCTGGGCGGCGATGGCCACGGCGCGCAGGCCGGAGCCGCAGATCTGGTTCAGGCTCCAGGCCGGAACCTCCTTTGGAATGCCGGCGCCCATGGCCGCCTGCCGCGCCGGGCCCTGACCCGCCGCCGCCTGCAGCACATGGCCCAGGATCACCTCATCGACCTCGTCGGCGGCCACCTCGGCGCGCTCCAGCGCCGCCCGGATCGCGACCTCGCCCAGCTTCGACGCGGGCAGGGACGAGAGCGCGCCGAGAAACGATCCGACCGGCGTGCGCGCCGCGGAGACGATGACCACTTCGACAGACATTGACTGACCTCGGGGAAGCGGCCGTACGAAGGGGGAGGCGTTAGGCCGCGGGAAAGAATTCGTGCCGTTTCTGCCGCATCCCGAACCTTTCGTCACCCTCGCAAGCCGCCATTCAGCGGATGGTCATCGGCCCGCCCGCATCCTGTCGGGAACGAAAAAGGAGCGAAAGGCTTGATGGGGCCATGCTCATGCGGATGAAGAAACTGTTCGGCCGGGTCTGCGTCCCCGACGAGCTCGACATGGTCGAACACTACCGGACGCCGGCCGAACAGACCGCCGACCTCGTCGTGCATGTGGTCGGCCTGACCCTAGCGGCGGTGGGCGGCATCGTCCTGGCCGTGCTCGCCGCCCTGTATTCCGGAGTCGGGACGGTGGTGGCCACGGCGGCCTACGCCCTGTGCCTGATCGCCATGCTGACGGTCTCGACCATCTACAACCAGACCCGCCCCTGCGCCGCCCGGCCCATCCTGCGCCGCATGGACGAGGCCGCCATCTTCCTGATGATCGCCGGCAGCTACACCCCCTTCACCACCCAGCGCTTCGAGGGCGCCTGGGCCGTCGGCTTCACCCTGCTGGTCTGGGCCGTCGCCCTCGGCGGGGTCGCCGTCAAACTGGTCGCCCCTCGCCTTTCGGACGCCTTCTGGAGCATGGTCTACATCGGCTTCGGCTGGCTGGCCGTGCTGGCGCTCAAGCCGATGATCGACACCGTCCACCCGATCGCCCTGGCCCTGCTGGTCGCCGGCGGCCTGATCTACACCGCCGGCGTCTTCGTCTTCATCAGCCCCAAGGTGAAGTTCCGCCGGGCCATCTGGCACGGCTTCGTGGTCACCGGCGCCATGACCCACTGGGCCGCGGTGCTGGTCGGCGTGGTCCTGGCCCCCGCCGCCCTCGGCTAGACATTCCCCTCCGCAGCGCAGCATAGTGCGGCGTTGCAACAGGATCGGGGACTGCGCGTGGCCGACAAGAAGCCCGGAGCCGGCGACACCGTCGTCATCAAGAAATACGCCAACCGGCGGCTCTACAACACCGCCACTTCCGCCTATGTCACCCTCGAGGACCTCGCCCGCATGGTGCGCGAAGGCGTCGAGTTCGTGGTCTATGACGCCAAGACCAACGACGACCTGACCCGCCAGATCCTGACCCAGATCATCTTCGAGGAAGAGAGCCGCGGCGAGGCCCTGCTGCCGGTCCAGTTCCTGCGCCAGCTGATCGGCTTCTACGGTGGCCAGATGCAGGGCGTGCTGCCGTCCTATCTCGAAATGTCCCTCGACAGCTTCGCCCGTCAGCAGGAGCAGATGCGCGGCCAGTTCTCCAAGGCCTTCGGCGCCGCGCCAGGAGCTGGCCTGCTCGACGAGGCGGTCAAGCGCAACATGGCCATGTTCGCCGAGGCGATGAAGATGTGGCCGGGCTTCAACGCCGCCGCAGCGCGCCCCGCGGCCCCTCCGCCGCCCGAACAGGCCGCCGATCCCCTCGCGGAGATGCGCCGCCAGATGGACGAGATGCGCGCCCAGCTCGACCGGATGTCCCAGCCGCCCGGCAAGGCGGGCTGACCATGACCGACGAGGTCCGTCCCGTCGGCCGGGTGCAACGCCGCGACGATCGCCGCGAGTCGGACCGCCGCTCCGCCGAACGCCGCGCCGCCTCGGCCTCGCGCGACCTCGTTCCCATGGACTTTCCGGCCGAGCCTGCCGACGCCCCGGCAAGACCTGCCCCCACGCCGCCCGCCGACGCCTCCGCCGCCGCCTTCGCCGCCCAGGTCATCGGTCAGAGCGGGCAGCGGCGCGGCCTGAAGGGCGGACCTCCGGTGCTGGACGCGGCCCGCTCCACCTATCTGGGGAACGCCTATTCGGGCGCGGCCGAACGCCGTCCGAAACCCGGCAAGGCCACCGACACGGACGTCTGAGCTCGCGGCACGGTCCTTGCCGACGAGAGGGGCAAACGCCTCCGTCCGGGACCGCCGCCATGCTGACCTTCCTCGCCCGCACCGTCGACGTCACCGTCGTCGCCCTGATCTTCGTCGCCTTCAGCTGAGCTTGCGCCAGGGCGCCGCCGCCGCTAGAGACCCCGCCGTCATCGGGGAGTAGCCGCCCGCATCTCCAGCGGGGTTCGCGTCAACACACTTCCTCTCCCGGAGAGGATGGCGCGAAAGGTTTCCAGTGGCCCTATGGCGCGCACGCGGTGCGCGCCGGCTTGAAGGCGTCGTCCTCAAGCAGCGAGCGCCCGCGGCGCGAGCGGTAGGACCCTGCGAAACATGGCAAGACCGCTGGCATTCGCAGGGGATTTCCACGCGGAGCCCGGCTGCGAACGCCACAGGTCTGTCCGCCGAGGCTCCGCGCACGAAGACACGTTGGACGCCTTCCTGATTTCGACCGGCCTCGTCTCCATCGCGGAGATCGGGGACAAGACCATGCTGCTGGCCATCATGCTCGCGGCGGCGTGGCGCCGGCCGCTGCCGATCCTGCTCGGCATCCTGGCCGCGACGATCGCCAACCACGCCTTCGCCGCCCTGGCCGGCACGGTGCTGGGCCATTTCATGGAGGGCGGCTGGGTGCGCTGGGTGATCGGCCTGGCCTTCCTCGGCTTCGCCGTCTGGGCCCTGATCCCCGACCGTTTCGACGAGCGGCCCGACACCACCGAAAAGACCTTCGCGGGCGTGTTCTGGACCACCGCCGCCGCCTTCTTCGTCATCGAGATGGGCGACAAGACCCAGGTCGCCACCGCCGTCCTCGCCGCCCAGTTCCAGTCCCTGCCGCTGGTCGTGGCCGGCTCGACCCTGGGCATGATGCTCGTCAACGGACCCGCGGTGCTGCTGGGCGAGGCGGCGGCGCGGCGGCTGCCGCTGAAATGGATCCGCTTCGCCGCGGCGCTCGGTTTCGCGGCGACGGGCGTTTGGGTTCTGCTCGCCGGCTGATAGACAGGGCCTTTCCTCGAAACCCCGGCCTCCCATGTCCCGCGTCCTCCGCCTCGTCGCGGTCGCCATTCTCGTTGTCTCCCTGGTCCTGATGCTGGGGCCGTTCGGCGGCGCTGAGGCGGCCAGCGGGGTCTCGGACAAGGTCGCCCATTTCGCCGTTTTCGGTCTGATCCTGTGGAGTTTCGGCGTGCTGTTCCGCCGTCTTCCGCGGCTGGGGGCGGCGCTGCTGGCGATAGGACTCGGGGGGATGGTCGAAGTGGTGCAGGGAATGGTCGGCCGCGACGCCGACTGGCTCGACCTCGCGGCCGACAGCCTGGGCGTGACGGCCGCGCTCCTGCTCTGGGCGATCTGGCGCGGATTCCGCACCCGCGAGGCGTTTCAGACCTCGAACACCCGATAGGGCGTCTCGCCCAGCGTCTTCAGCACCGGCAGGGCGACATTGTAGACCGGCACGCCCTTGGTGGTGCGTCCCTCCGGCGCGCCCCTGTGCGCATGGCCGTGCACGACCAGGCTGATGTTGTCGTAGCGGTCGATGGTCTCCCCCAGCCGCGACGAGCCGAGGAAGGCGTGGATCTCCGGCGGCTCGCCCATCACCGTCTCGGCCACCGGCGAATAGTGAAGCAGCACCACCGAGCGCTCGGTCCTCAGCATGCGGATCGAGTTCTCGATGTGGTTGGCGTCGTCGACCGCCTCCTGCACGAAGGCCTTGATCGAGGCCTCGCCGAACGGGCTCAGCATATAGCGCCCGAAGCCGCCGATGAAGCCCTTGCCGCCGGCGAAGCCGACGCCGTCGATCTCATAGGCCTGGCCGGTCAGCATCTTGACCCCGGCGTCGCACAGCATCTGCGTCACCACCTCCGGATGGCCGCACTCGTGCTCGTGATTGCCCAGCACCCCGACCATCGGAATCTTGCAGCCGCGCAGGTCCTCCAGCAGGACTTCGACCTCGCGGGTCTTGCCGAAATTGGTCAGGTCGCCGCACAGGCACAGCACGTCCGCGTCCTCGTGAACCCGGTCGAACAGCTCGCGATGCGGCCGCTCGTGCGCCTCGCCGACGTGCAGGTCGCCCACCGCCGCCACGCGCAGCTTCTTCGCCGGCCCCGGCTCCAGCCCCGGCTGCGGCGTCTGCGGATCGGGATGCCCGTCGGTCACCGCGCCGCCTCCTTCGCGCTCAAGCCGCGAGCGACCGCGCCGCGAGCATGGCGCCCTCGATCAATGAATCGGGTCATGCCGCTCCTCCAGCCCCTTGCCGACGACGTCTCCGAAGCCCCACTCGGTGATGTCGGCGATATAGTCGCGCGGACTGAACAGCCGGCCGCGGCACACCTTGATCCGCGGCGCCGGCAGGTCGACCTGGGCCAGCAGCCGCTCGCTCAGCTCGGTCATCAGCCACGTCGGCACCCGGCCCCGCTCGGTCGGATAGGCGAAGCGGAAATTGAGCAGGTGCGACATCAGCACCTCCCAGTAGAGGTCCATCTGGTCCAGCAGCGACTTCCAGTCGATCGCCTCCGACTGCTTCAGGATGACGTGGTTCACATCGGCCCCGTCGTAGCGGTAGCGGTCCTGGATGAAGACCTTGGACAGGATCAGCGCCGTCGGCGGCGTGATGCCCACGGTGTGGCCGTAGACCTCGATGGTGTCCGGGCCGAACCAGCTGTCGTTGACCGCGATGGTGCCGTTCGACATGGCGAAGATCACGTCGAAGAAATGCTTGTCCTTCCAGACCTTGGCGATCCAGCGCTCGTCCTCCACATCGGTCCGGTAGCCGCGGGCCTGGAAGAAGGCGAGGATGCGCGGATAGTCCCCGGGCTTGCAGAACACGTCGAGGTCCTTGGTCGGCCGCCGGATGCCCGTATAGGCGGTCACCGCATAGGTCCCGGACAGCAGGAAGGGAATGCCGCTCTGCTTCAGCAGCCCCAGCGCCTCCTCGTAGAAGGCCACGGCCTCCTCCGGCGGATCGAAGCTCGGGTCGGTGACGGTGTCTGACATGGTCCGGACCCTCTGGAGGCGAGGGTTTGGAAACGGTCGCGGTTGGCGCGCGGTTCCGTCTCCGGCGCCGCGCCATGCATCTGATTTGTTTACGGGTCGGCCCTAGACATCGGGTTTCGATGGTGGCCGGGAGGGGTCCGCTTGAAAGGTCGTTGGCGTCTGTTCAGGCACGACGCGGGTCGCGTCGCGGGTCCGCCGGCGCTCGTCTATGTCCTGCTGTACGCGACCGCCGTGGCGATCGGTTACTGGACCATGGCCCGGTTCGGGACGGCGACCGTGTGGCTGGCCAACGGCGTCATCACCGCGGCCCTGCTGCAGCTGCACCGCCGCCCGGCCCTGGTGGTGGTCGGAGCCTGCATCGCGCTCGATATCGCGACCAACAGCCTGCGCGGCGCGCCCGTGGTCTATCTGGCGGCCAATATCACGTTCAATTTCGGCATGGCCCTGGGCGCCGCCGTGCTCGCCCGGCGCGTCTGCGGCGCCGCCCTCGACCTGCGCAGGCCCGGCCGGCTGATCCGCTTCGCGGTCCTGGCCGTGGCGCCGGCCACGGTCGCCGCGGCCCTGTTCAGCATGGTCACCCTCGCCCTGGTCTCGCCGCGGCCCTGGGTGATCTGGCTGTTCGACTTCCAGAGCTACATCGCCGTTGAGGCGCTGGACCTGCTGCTGGTCACCCCGATCCTGCTGCTGCTGGCCCGCCGCCACCGCTTCGCCGGGGCCACCCGGGCCTCCCGCACCGAGGCCGCCAGCCTCATCGGCCTGATGCTGGTCGTCACCGCCGGGGTGTTCTGGCAGAGCGACGCGCCCCTGATGTTCCTCGTCTTCCTGCCGATGATGCTGATCGGCCTGCGACTGTCGCCGACGCTGTCGGCCGCCGCCCTGATCGGTCTCGCCACCGTCAGCGGCGCCGCCACCCTGATGGGGCACGGCCCGGTCCAGCTCACCCAGCTGGCCGACATCCCCGGACTTGAGGACGTCCCGCCGCTGGTCCGCCGGCTCGGGGTCTACAACCTGTTCCTGCTCGCCGTGGTCGTCACCGTCCTGCCGATCAGCACGGTGATGACCGAGCGCCGCCAGCTGGAGGCCCGGCTGCGGAGCCGCACCGCCGCCGCCCAGGAGGCCCGCCGGGTGGCCGAGGACGCCGCCGCCGCCCGGGCCCGCTTCCTCGCCATGATGAGCCATGAGATGCGCACCCCGCTCAACGGCGTCGCCGGCTTCGCCGACCTGCTCGCCGGCCGCGCCGACCTCGACCCCGAGGCGGTGCGTCAGGCGCGCCAGATCCGCGAGTCCAGCGACGGCCTGCTGATGCTGGTCGAGGACGTCCTCGACTTCGCGCGGGGCGAACACGCCGTCTCGCCCGAGCCGCTCGACCTCGCCGCCGTGGCGCGCGAAGCCATGGGCCCCAGCCGCGCCGCCGCCGACGCCCTCGGCCTGGCCCTGACCATCGACGACCGGCTGCCGCCCCGCTCGCGCTTCAATTGCGACCGCCGCGCCCTGCGCCAGGCCCTGCATCCTCTGATCGCCAATGCGGTGAAATTCACCACCGAGGGCGGCGTCTCCATCCGCCTCGACCGCACCGCCGACGGCGCCGCCATCCGGGTCTCCGACACCGGCTGCGGCATCGAACCGGCCCACCATGCCCAGCTGTTCGAAGCCTTCTCCCAGGCCGACGCCTCGACCACCCGCCTGCACGAGGGCGCGGGGCTCGGTCTCGCCCTGGTCGCCCGCCACGCCCGCCGCCTGGGCGGCCGGGTCGAGGTCGACAGCCGGCCGGGCGAGGGCTCGACCTTCACCCTGCACCTGCCCCTGACCCGCGCGCCCGACGCCCCCGTCGAGCCGCCCGCCCCCGCCGCCGCGCCCGACCCTGTCGCCGCCGCGGACTCCCTGACGGGTCCGGCGCCGGCGCCGGCCCGCACGGCCGCTCCGAGCCCCCGCGTGCTGGTCGTCGACGATCATCCGGTCAACCGCGAGGTCGCCCGCATCATGCTCCAGGCCTTCGGCTGCGAGGTGGTCGAGGCCTGCGACGGCCAGGAGGCGGTTCAGCTCGCCGGCGAACAGGCGCTCGACCTGGTGCTGATGGACGTGCGCATGCCGCGCATGGACGGGCTCGAGGCGACCCGCCGCATCCGCGTCCTGCCCGCGGCTCGCGGCGTCGTTCCGGTGGTGGCCATGACCGCCGACGCCATGCCGGAGGACGTGTCCCGCTGCCTCGCCGCCGGCATGAACGCCCACCTCGCCAAGCCGGTCAATCAGGCCTCGCTGTTCGCCACCGTCGCCCGCGCCCTGTCGGGAGACCTCCCCGCAGCGGCGGTCACGGCGGCGGCCTAGGGATCAGGGCCAGGGACCAGGGGCTAGAGGCTAGGGGCTAGGGGCTAGGGGCTAGGGGCTAGGGAAGAGAAAGCCTCCGGACCCATTTCCGCGTTGATGGTTCGAGCTCGGTTTGCGCGCGTGAATGGGCGACTCCGATCCGTGATCCCCAATCGCTCATCCCTAATCCCTAGCCCCCTAGTCCCTAGCCCCTAGTCCCTAGTCCCTCGTCCCTCGTCGCTCGCCCCTAATCCCTAGCCCCTAGCCCCTAGCCCCTAGCCCCCGTACCTCCCCTCGAACGGAAACCGCCGCGCCCAGAAGTCGCGCAGCTCCGGCAGGGCGTCGACGCGCCGCATGACCTCGCCCATGCGCGGGGCGACCTGATGGAAGCGCGCCCGGTGCGGCGTCCAGCGGCTGGCCACGGCGACATACAGGTCCAGCACCGTCAGCTCCGGTCCCAGCAGGAAGCGGTCCGGCGCGATCTGGCTCTCCATCCGCCCCCAGCACTCGGCGATCCGGTCCGCCGTCCGCGACTTGATCGTGGCCTGCGCCGCCGGATCGTCGCCGGCCAGCCGGCTCGGCTCGTCCCGCACCCAGAACATCGAATAGATCGAGGCCGGAACGAAGGTCATCCAGCGCAGGAACTGGGCCCGTCGCGGATCGCACGGCTCCGGCCCCAGCGCCGCCTCCGGATGCCGTTCCGCCAGCCAGATCAGGATCGCGGCGCTCTCGGTGATCGTTTCTCCGTCAGCCGTCACCAGCGCCGGGATCTGCCGCATCGGATTGACCGCCGCCACCTTGTCGCGCTCGGCCTCGCCCTCCCAGGTCACCGCCTCGACCACCTCGAACGGCGCCCCGATGAGCGTCAGCGCCGCCTCGACCGGGACCGAGCCGGATCCGGCCGCGCCATAGACTGTGTAGGTCATGTCGATCTCCTCGGACCCTCTGTGCGCCTGAACGCGCCAGGCGACCCGCGAGATTTGCGCGCGAAGGCATAAGCCTCCCTTGCCGTTTTGGGGCGCGGTTCGTCCCCAGCTTCTCCCCAGAAGTCTTGGCCGGGCCTACCACATCTAGCGGTCGCGGAAAAAGTGATCGCAATATAGCCGCATTTCGGCTTGGCGCCCGGCCATCGGAGTCGCATGGTGAACGCCACCCTTCCGGATTCGCCGACAGAGTTGCTTCGATGAACGCGCACGCCCCGATCCTGCCCTCGACGCCTGGTCTGCTGACCGCCTCGGCCGCCTACAAGCCGTTCCGCTACCCGTGGGCGTTCGACATGTGGAAGAAGCAGCAGCAGGTCCACTGGATGCCCGAAGAGGTGCCGCTGGGCGAGGACTGCAAGGACTGGGCGGCCAATCTGACCGACAGCGAGCGCAACCTGCTGACGCAGATCTTCCGCTTCTTCACCCAGGCCGACATCGAGGTCCAGGACAACTACATGGAGCGTTACGGTCGGGTGTTCAAACCGACCGAGGTCAAGATGATGCTGGCGTCCTTCGCCAACATGGAGACCATCCACATCGCCGCCTACGCCCTGCTGCTCGAGACCATCGGCATGCCCGAGAGCGAGTTCGGCGCCTTCATGGAATACGAGGCCATGCGCGACAAGCATGACTTCATGGGCAAGTTCGGGGTCGAGACCGACGGCGACATCGCCCGCACCCTGGCCATGTTCGGCGGCTTCTCCGAAGGCCTGCAGCTGTTCGCCTCGTTCGCGATGCTGATGAATTTCCCCCGCCAGAACAAGATGAAGGGCATGGGCCAGATCATCAGCTGGTCGGTGCGCGACGAGAGCCTGCACTGCGAGGGCATCATCAAGCTGTACCACGCCTTCAACAAGGAGACCGGCGCGGTCACCAAGGCGGTCGCGGACGACATCGTCGAATGCTGCCGCACCGTGGTCGAGATGGAGGACCGCTTCATCGACCTGGCCTTCGAGATGGGCCCGGTGGACGGCATGACGCCCGCCGACATCAAGGCCTACATCCGCTTCATCGCCGACTGGCGCCTGCGCCAGCTGCACCTGCCCGAGCTGTTCGGGGTCAAGGAAAACCCCCTGCCGTGGCTGCAGTCGATGCTGTCGGGCGTCGAACACGCCAACTTCTTTGAGGCCCGGGCCACCGAATACTCAAAGGCCGCCACCAAGGGCTCCTGGCACGGCGCCGCGGGCGTCTGGGACAGCTTCGACGCCCTGATGAAGAAGCGGCAGGACGAACCGGCGGAGATCTGAGGCGCGACGCTCAGATCCCCGCGTACCACTCGTAGCCGCGGTCTTCCCAGTAGCCGCCCTTGCCCCGGCCGAGGTGGGCGAAGCTCTCCACCGCCTCGATCCGGCGGATGTATTTGGCGTGCTTGTAGCCCAGCTGCCGCTCGACCCTCAGCCTCAGCGGCGCCCCGTGCGGGACCGGCAGGACCTCGCCGTTCATCCCGTAGGCCAGGATCGTCTGCGGATGCCGGGCGTCGATCAGGTCGATGCTTTCGTAATACCGCTCCCCGTCCTCCCGCTGATCCAGCGCGTCGAAGCAGTGGAAGACGATATATTTGGCCTCGGGCTTCAGCCCCGCCTCGTCCAGCAGGGTCTCCAGCCGCACGCCGGTCCATTCGCCGATCGAGGTCCAGCCCTCGACGCAGTCGTGCTTGGTGATCTGGCTCTGCGCCGGCCGCGCCCTCAGCTCGGCCAGGCTCAGCGCCAAAGGGCGCTCGACCAGCCCGTCTATGACCAGCCGGTAGCCCGAGAACCCCTCCGCCTTCAGCGCCTTGTAGTCCGACGCCGCCGGATCGATCGAGCCGTTGGCCCGGAAATCCGGCGAGATCTCCGCCCGGCTGTAGGTCGGCGCCAGGGCGTCGCGCGGGATCAGCAGCCGCTGCACCCGCCGGGTCAGCCCCTCGCCCATGCGCCGGGCCTGTTCCGACAGCCGTCCGCCGCTCTGCCCGCAGGCGGCGACGAAGGAGGCGGCGGCGCTCGCCAGCGCCCCGCCCAGCCAGCGGCGACGGTTCATGGCGCCTCTCCTTCATCCCGCCGCCGGAGCCTCGGCCCCGCCACGGAGCCCGGCGGCTGGATCACGAACCAGCCGGTGATCATCGAGCGCATGTTATTGAAGAAGCCGGTCCAGGTGACCAGTCCGACGTGGATGACGATAAAGCCGACGATCAGCCCCGCCGAGATGAAGTGCAGCGTGCGCGCCGACTGCCGCCCGCCCATGACGTCCAGCAGCACCCCGCCGACGGCGTTGAAGCCGGGCGACATCGACAGGCCCGTGACCAGCATCAGCGGCAGGATGACCAGCACCATCGCCAGATAGGTCAGCTTCTGGATGACGTTGTAGGCGCGGGCGTGATCGTCGGTCGGGAAGTGGAAGCGGGCGTGCGCCCTAATCGAGGCCCAGAAGCCGCGCAGCTCGGCCCCGGTCGGCGCCAGTCGGCGTCTGAACCGCCCGGTCACAAGGCTGTAGGCGAGGTAGACAAGGCCATTGATCACGAACACCCAGGCGAACAGGAAATGCCAGTTGCGCGCCTCAGCCAGGTTGCGCCCCTGCGGGATCAGCAGCCAGTCGGGAACCGCCGGCGTGCTCAGCCAGGGGTCGGCGAAGGTCGAGCGCAGGCCCCAGTAGAGATGCGGGTGGGCCGCCAGGATATTCAGCCCGCTCATCAGCAGCACGGCCACGGCCGCGACGTTGAGCCAGTGGGTGATGCGCACGGCGGCCGGGTGCCGCCAGACGTCGGTGCGTCCGCCGGCCAGGCCCCGGTCCGCGCGCCGGTCCAGGCGGGACGGCGTCGCTTGGGCGGGCGGATCGGCGACGGCGTCTGACATGGCGGCGGTCCCCCGGCGGGCGGCCCGCCGAGGGTGTCACGCGCGCCGGCGCTCCGCAACGCCGCGCGGATCAGGGACGGGGCGGCGGCGTGGTGATGCAGACCCGCCCGGCCCGGCGGCAGGCGGCCATCTCCGCCTCCCAGGCGGCGTTGTCGCGCTCCCACTGGGCGCGGGCGGCGTTGGCGGCCGCGTTGTTCGCTTCCCACTGGGCGCGCTCCGTCTCGAGCCGGGCGGTTTCAGAGCGCCACTGGGCGTTGCGCTCCTCGAAGGCGGCGGCGCCCTGGGTCTCGGCCTCCGCGGCCGCGGCGTTGCGGGCGGCGATCTCCGCGTTCAGCCGCGCGGTGGCGGCGACCTCGACGGGGTCCTGCTCGGAGTCCGGCGCGCGGTGATACTGTTCGCCCCGCAGCCGCAGCCATTCCGCGGAGCCGGCTTCGGCGGTCGCCGCCGGCTTGGTCGGGGCGGTCTGCGCCAGGACGGGCCCGGCGGCGAGCGCCAGGGCGGTGGCGGCGGTCAGGATCAGTCGGGTCATAGCGGGGCTCCTTCGTGCAAAGGCCTGGCCAGCAAGCTGGGCCGTTTCGCGGCGATCTACGACTGATAACGCCGGTCGCGCGATTTGGAGCCGCGGCCCGCCCGTCAGTCCGGCAGGCGAAGCTCGAAGGTCGTCCCCTGCGGCCCCGTGTCGACCAGGGCCAGGTCGCCGCCGTGGCGAACCGCCAGTTCGCGCGAAATGGTCAGGCCCAGCCCCGTCCCGTCAGAGCTCCTCCCGCTGACGAACGGCTCGAACAGCTGGTCGGAGAGCCGCGGCGGGATTCCGGGTCCGTCGTCGGCGATGCGCACCACCGCCGTCCCGTCCTGGTGGACGGCGCTGACCTTGACCAGACCCTTGCGGCCGACGCGGCTCGTGTCGCCCTCGATGGCCTGGCGGGCGTTGCGCATCAGGTTGACCAGGATGCGGTGCAGCTGGTCCGGGTCGGCGTGGACGGTGAACCGGGCCGGAATGGCCTTGCTCAGCCGCACCCCCTCGTCCGACAGGCCGGAGTCCTCGGCCGCCACGGCCACGGCGGGGGCGAGGGCGAAGCGCGTCCGCTGCGGCGCCGGCTCCTCGCTGCGGCCATATTCCAGCACATTGCGCGACAGGGCCGCCGCCCGGCCCAGCGCCCGCTCCAGCCGCGGCAGGGCCTTGGCCACGATCGGGTCAGGAGAATCCGCCAGCCGCTCGGAGGCGATCTGCGCCGAGGTCAGCATGTTGCGCAGGTCGTGGTTGATCTTGGCCACCGCCTCGCCCAGCGCCACCAGCCGGGCCCGTGAGCGCAGCGACTGGCGCACCTCGTCCTGCATCCGCGCCAGTTCGCGCTCGACCCGGCCGATCTCGTCGTGGCGGTCGCCGGGCGGATCGCCCTCCGCCTCGGGATCGAGGGCGAACCGCTCGATCGACCGCGTCACCCGCCGCAGCGGCTGCAGCACCAGGAAGGCGAGACCGCCGTACAGCAGGCCGCCCGCGACCAGCGAGATCAGCAGGGACATCAGCAGGCTGTTCAGCAGGAAGGCGCGCAGCTCCATCTTCAGCGGCTGGGCCGGGGCGAGGATTTCGATGAAGTCGCCCGAGCGGTACCGGGGCCGGGCCTGGACCCGGATCGACCGGTCGGGGTGGCCGGACAGCGTCCGCCACGGATCGAGGATCCGCGTCACCGGCCGGTTCTGGCGCAGGTCGATCAGGTCCGGCGTGCGCGGCAGGTTCGGGGCCTGCAGCAGCAGGCGGCGCACGCCCTGGTCGCCGACGACCACCGCCTGCACCCCGCCGATGGCCAGCAGCTGCTCGGCCACATCGTCCTCGACCGCGGAATAGGGCAGGGCCTCGACGCCGACGGAGGCCAGTTCGGCCGACTGCAGCCGGTCCAGCAGCCAGCGCTCGTGGAAGCTGGCGGCGCTGGGAGCGATGATCAGCACCTCGACGACGACGGTGAAGATGAAGGTCAGGGCCAGCAGCCGCCACGCCAGGGCGTCAGGGGCGTGGATGCGCAGCCGTTCGCGCCAGTCGGCGGGCAGGCGCAGGCCGCGCCGCACATCGCTCAGCAGGGGACGCGCCTCGCTCATGCAGGGCCTAACGCAAAGCTTGGGCCAATGGCTGCGTTGCTCACGCCGCGCCCCGCCGCCGCAGCGCCGCCTGGACCGCCTTCATCGCGAACGGCAGCACCACGGCCAGCACGAAAACCCCGGCCATCGGGGCCCAGAACTGGTTGAACAGCGCCTGGAAGTCGGGGTCAGGGTCGCTGACCAGCAGGGTGTTCAGCCGCGCCCCGATCCAGCAGTAGATGATGTGCGCCGGCAGCAGGCCGATCACCGTGGCGACGGTGTAGGGGAGCAGCCGCACGGCCATCATGCCGGCGGCGATGTTGATCATGTGGAACGGCACCACCACGGCCAGCCGCGAGGCCAGCACGTACCAGAACGTATCCTTGTCTATGGCGGCGCAGACCTTCTGCATCAGGCCCTGGTCCCGCTCCGCCTTGCGCCGCAGCGCCTCGCCCAGGGCGGATCGGGTCACGGCGTAGACGACCAGGGCGCCGCCCGTGGCCGCGATCGAGGTCGAAACCCCGCCGATCCACGGACCGAACAGATAGCCGGCGGTGATGGTGACGAAGAAGACGCCCGGCACCACGCTGGCCGTCAGGGCGGCGAACAGCAGCATCAGGATCAGCAGGCTCAGGACATAGTTCTGCGCCGTGAAGTCGCGGAAGGTCTGGCCATGGTCGCGCAGGGTGTCGAGCGACAGGTAGCGGTTCCAGCCCATGGCGAAGATCAGGGTGATCACGCAAGCCAGCGCGATGAGGGGCAGGAAGCGTTTCACCCGGTGCATCGTCTCTCCGCTGACCGCTCGCGGCGTTGACACCACGGGCTTCCCCGCTTATACGCCCGCCCTTCCCGCGACGGACCTCTTTCCGCCGCCCACCTTGTTTTCAGTCCCAGGAGCCGACCGTGAAGCGGACCTATCAGCCGTCGCGACTCGTGCGCAAGCGCCGTCACGGCTTCCGTTCGCGGATGGCCACCAAGAACGGACAGAAGATCGTTGCGCGCCGCCGCGCCAAGGGCCGCAAGCGCCTGACGGCCTAAGTCGTCCGGCGCCTGTGCAGGGCGCATGGCCGAATCGTTCAAAATCGAGCGCCTGAAATCGCGGCCCCAGTTTCTGGCGGCCGCGAAAGGCGTTTCAGAGGCTCGCGGCGCCGTGGTCGTCCAGCGGCTGGACCGCGGCGACGGCGACCCCACCGTGCGGCTGGGCTTCACCGCCACGCGCAAGGTCGGCGGCGCGGTGGTCCGCAACCGCGCCAAGCGCCGGCTCCGGGAGGCCGCCCGCGCCCTCGCCCCCGACCTGGCCCGTCCCGGCAGCGACTATGTCTTCATCGCCCGCATGGGCACGGCGGACCGTCCGTGGGACCGTTTGCTTGACGATGTGAAATCGGCGCTTACAAGGCTCGCGACCCCGCGGTCGGCGCCTCATGTCGCGCGCCACGCACCGACATCGCCCGCCGGCCAGGACCACTGACCTCCATGCCCCCCCAAGAAAATAGCCGCAACACGATCATCTTCCTCGTGATCGCGGGCCTCATGCTGGCCGCCTACAGCTACTTCGTGATGAAGCCGCAGACCGAGCAGCGGCGCGCGGCCCAGGCGGCCGCCGAGTCACAGGCCGCGGCGCCGGTCACCGCCCCCTCGCCCAGCGCCGCCGTCTTCACCGAGGACCGCACCGTCGCCCTCGCGCGCAACGGCGCCCGGGTGCCGATCCGCACCGGCACCCTCACCGGCTCGCTGTCGCTGACCGGCGGCCGTATCGACGACCTGTTCCTGACCCGATACCGCGAGAGCATCGACGCCGGCGCGCCGGCCGTCGAACTGTTCCGCCCCGAGGGCATGAAGCACGCCTTCTTCGCCCAGTTCGGCTGGAGCGGCCCGAACATCCCGGGCGGCGTCCCGGGGCCGGCCACGCCGTGGCGGCTGACCCAGGGCTCGACCCTGACGCCGGCGACGCCCGTCGTCCTGACCTGGGACAACGGCGCCGGCCTGCGCTTCACGCGCCGGGTCAGCGTCGACGAGCAGTACATGTTCACCATCACCGATACGGTCGCCAACTACAGCGCCCAGCCGGTGACCATGACCCCGGCGGCCACCGTGCTGCGCCAGGGTGTGCCGACCACCCTGGGCAAGAACCAGGTCCTGCATGAGGGCGCCATCGGCACCTTCGGCGACGGCGAGGCCTATTCGACGACCCAGCTCAAATATGGCGGCTGGGCCAAGAAGAAGGGGCCCGAGGAGCACGAGTCCGTCGGCGGCTGGCTGGGCATTACGGACAAATACTGGATGGCCGCGTTGATCCCGGACCAGTCCGAGCGCATCAACGCCGAGTTCCGCGTCAGCGGGCCGGGCGAGGCTGCCGAGCGGGCTCACATCGTCGGCATGCTGGGCGAGGCCCACACCATCCAGCCGAACACCCAGATCACCGAGACCCAGCGCCTGTTCGCCGGGGCCAAGCGCAACGAGATCCTCTCGGGCTACGAGGAGTCCCTCGACCTGCCGCGCTTCGTCTACGCCATCGACTGGGGCTTCCTGTTCTTCCTGACCCGGCCGATCTTCTGGATCGTCGAGCAGCTCTACGCCCTCCTGGGGAATTTCGGCCTCGCCATCCTCGGCCTGACCCTGCTCGTCCGCCTCGTGATGTTCCCGCTCGCCAACAAGAGCTACGCGAGCATGTCGAAGATGCGGAACCTCCAGCCGAAGATGGAGGAGATCAAGAAGAAGCATCCCGACGAGCCGCAGAAGCAGCAGCAGGAGATCATGGCCCTGTACCAGCGGGAGAAGATCAATCCCCTGGCCGGCTGCCTGCCGCTGCTGCTCCAGATCCCGGTCTTCTACGCCGTCTACAAGATGCTGTTCGTGACCATCGAGATGCGCCACCAGCCCTTCTTCGGCTGGATCCGCGACCTCTCGGCCCCGGACCCGACGACGATCTGGAACCTGTTCGGCCTGCTGCCGTGGGATCCGGCCTCGACGCCGGTGATCGGGACCTACCTGGCCGGCACCTTCGCCCTCAGCGTCCTCGCCATCTTCTACGGCCTGACCATGTGGCTGCAGATGTCGATGAGCCCGCCGGCGCCCGATCCGATGCAGCGCCGCATCTTCCAGTTCATGCCGATCGTGTTCACCTTCATCATGGCCACCTTCCCGGCGGGCCTGCTGATCTACTGGGCGTGGTCGAACATCCTGACCGTCGTGCAGCAGTACGTGATCATGCACCGGCTGAAGACCGAGAACCCGATCGACACCTTCTTCGACCGCATGAAGAAGGCGAAGGCCTGAGTTGGACGACTTCACCCCCGAGGAACTGGAGCAGGCGCGTATCCTGTTCGCGCGTCCCGCCACCTTCGTCATGGGGTGCGCCAAGATCGAGCAACTGCCCGATCCGGACCTGCCCGAGATCGCCTTCGCCGGCCGCTCCAACGTCGGCAAGTCCAGCCTGATCAACGGCCTCGTCGGCATGCACAAGCTGGCCCGGGCCTCGAACGAGCCGGGACGCACGCGCGAGGTCAATTTCTTCGATCTCGACGGCCGGATGCGGCTGGTCGACCTGCCCGGCTACGGCTGGGCCAAGGCCTCCAAGTCGACGGTGAAGAAATTCCAGGACCTCGGCCGCGACTACCTGCGCGGCCGCGTCACCCTGAAGCGGGTCTATCTGCTGATCGACGCCCGCCACGGCCTCAAGAAGGTCGATGACGAGGCCCTCGACGCCCTCGACCTCGCCGCCGTCAGCTACCAGATCGTCCTGACCAAGGCCGACAAGCTGAAGAAGGGCGAGGCCGAGAAGGTCCAGGCCGCCACCCTCAAGGCCATCGCCAAACGCCCCGCCGCCTATCCGGCGGTGATCGTCACCTCCGCCGAAAAGGGCGACGGCCTGCCCGAACTCCGCGCCGAGATCATGCGCACGACGGGCGTGACGCTGTAGCCGTCTCCTCCCCGCTTGCGGGGAGGGGGACCATGCGAAGCATGGTGGAGGGGCGCCGCGTCGCTCCATGCTCGAGGTCCGGGACGCCGCGGACACCCCTCCACCGCTTCGCGGTCCCCCTCCCCATTCGCTGCGCGAACAGGGAGGAGACGCTTGCCCGACAAGCCGGCAAATGATCCGTTGCTCCGATGCAGACCCGCCACATCCAGACCGATGGCCTGAACCAGCAGATCCTCGAGGCCGGAACCGGCCCGCTGGTCCTGCTCATCCACGGCTTCCCCGAACTGGGGATCAGCTGGCGCGCCCAGGTCGGGGCCCTCGCCGCCGCCGGCTTTCATGCCGTCGCCCCCGACATGCGCGGCTACGGCGGAACCGACAAGCCCGCCGACACGACCGCCTACGGCATGCTCGACCTGGTCGGCGACGTGGTCGATCTGGTCCGGGCCCTGGGCGAGACCGCCTGCGTCGTCGTCGGCCATGATTTCGGCGCCGCCGTCGCCTGGCAGTGCGCCCTCACCCGGCCGGACGTGTTCCGGGCCGTCTTCGGCCTGTCGGTGCCCTTCCAGCCGCGCCGGTTGAAGGGCCCGCCCACCGCCGCCATGACCGCCATCACCAGGCGGGCCGGGCTCGGCGTGCTCTACATCAACCAGTTCCAGGAACCGGATGCCCACGCGGCGTTCGACGCCGATCCGGCCACGGCCCTGCGCAAGGCCTTCTACGCCTACGACGGCGCCACGCCGGACGGCCGCCAGTCGACCGGCTTCTTCCCCGAAGGCCAGACCCTGCTCTCCACCATTCCCGACGACGCAACCCTGCCGCCGTGGATGAGCGACGCCCATTTCGCCGAATACGTCGCCGCCTTCTCCGCCGGCGGCTTCAAGGGTCCGGTGGACTGGTACCGAAATCTGGATGCGAACTGGGCCGCCACCGCCTTCCTGCAGGACGCCCGCATCCGCGTTCCCGCCGCCTTCGCCGTCGGAGAGCGCGACCCCGTCCGCCACTACGCCGGCCCCGCCGAGGCCGGACTGAAGGACTGGCTTGCCGATCTGCGGATGCAGCAGGTCGTCCCCGGCGCCGGCCACTGGATCCAGCAGGAGCGGCCCGACGAGGTGAACCGCCTGCTGCTCGACTTCCTCGGACAGGTTGGCGGCTAGAGCCCCTCGGCCGCCTCCGCCGTGACCTCGAGGCTGCGCACGCGGGCGTCCAGGTCGTGGACCATGCCGGTGACCATGACCTCGTCCACGCCGGTCAGGCCGATGAACTCGGCCAGCTGCGCCCGCACCGTCTCCCGGCCCCCGATGGCCGCATAGGTCAGCCGGCTCTCCACGGCCGCGATCTGCCGCGCGTCCAGCACCGTCGTGATGTCGTCGACCGGCGGCTTCAGCCGGCCCGGCTTGCCGGTCACCACCGCCGCGAAGGCCTGCTGCATCGAGGTCGACAGCCGCTGCGCCTCAGCGTCCGTATCGGCGGCGAAGACGTTGAACGCCGCCATGGCGTAAGGTTGCTCCAGCTGTTTCGACGGCCGGAACCCCTCGCGGTAGGTCCGCAGCGCCGGCAGCAGCAGCTCGGGCGCGAAATGGCTGGCGAAGGCGAAGGGCAGGCCCAGATGCGCCGCCAGTTCGGCGCTGAACAGGCTGGAGCCGAGCAGCCAGAGCGGAACCTTCGACCCCTGCCCCGGATACGCCGCCACCCGCTGGCCCTCGACCGCCGGGGCGAGGAAGGCCTGCAGCTCCAGAACGTCCCTCGGGAACTGGTCGGCGGCCTCAAAATAGCGGCGCAGGGCCCGCGCCGTCTCGCCGTCCGTGCCCGGCGCCCGGCCGAGCCCCAGGTCGATCCGCCCCGGATGAAGAGCCTCCAGGGTGCCGAACTGCTCGGCGATCACCAGCGGCGCGTGGTTGGGCAGCATCACCCCGCCCGAACCGACCCGGATGGTCTTCGTCGCCGCCGCCACATGGGCCAGGGCCACCGCCGTCGCGGCGCTGGCGATGCCCGGCATGTTGTGATGTTCCGCCAGCCAGAAGCGGGTGTAGCCCAGCCGTTCCGCCGCCCGCGCCAGTTCGGTGGTTTCCAGCAGGGCGCGCCGGGCGTCGCCGCCCTCCACGATCGGCGACAGGTCGAGAACGGAGAATGCGGTCATGGCCGGTAGATCGGCGCGCAGGCCCCGAATTCAAGCCGGCTTCAGACCGGGTCGGTCGGCCCCGGCTTCACCGCCTCCGGCGCCGGCTCCGGCGTCGACGGCACGTCCGGCAGGGGGATGAACTCCCCGTCGTCCTCGGCCGGCAGGGCCATTCGGCCCGCCTTCCAGTCGGCCTTGGCCTGGTCGATCCGCTCCTGTTTCGAATGGACGAAATTCCACCAGATCAGCCGGGGCCCGACCGGCTCGCCGCCCAGCACCATCACCGTCGAGGGCCGCACCGCCCGCACCGTCGGCTCCGCGGTCGGCTCCAGCACGATCATCTGCCCCTCATGGAAGGTGCGGTCGCCGACCTCGATCTCGCCCCTGGCCACATACAGGGCCCGTTCCGAATAGCCGCCCGCCACGCCCCGCCCCGGCGGCGGCGTGGTGCGCACGCCCTCGGCCAGCTCCCAATGGACGTAGAACAGCGGCGAGGACGTCGGGACCGCCGCCCTGGCCCCATAGGCCTCGCCGGCCACCAGCCGCGCGAACAGGCCGCCGTTCTCATAGGCCGGCTGGTCCGCCTCGCCGTGGTGATGGAAGGACGGATCGACCTCCTCCGCCTCGACCGGCAGGGCGATCCACGCCTGCATGCCGTGCATCGGTCCGCCGCGGCTCTTCTTCAGCGGATCGGTGCGTTCGGAGTGGACCACGCCCTTCCCCGCCGTCATCCAGTTGACCTCGCCCGGCCGGATCGCCTGGGTGGCGCCGGTGTTGTCCCGGTGCATGATCTCGCCCTCGAACAGATAGCTCAGGGTCGACAGGCCGATGTGCGGATGCGGCCGCACGTTGATCGCATCGGCCCCGGGCGCGAACTCGGCCGGCCCCATCTGGTCGAGGAAGATGAACGGCCCGACCATGCGCCGCGCATGGAACGGCAGCACCCGTCCGACCTCGAACCCGCCGAGGTCCTTGCGCCGGGCGTCGATCACCATCTCGATCATTTGCGTATCCTGTCAGTCGAGCCGCAGCCGGGAGATCAGCGCCGGGTCGGGCTCCGGCGTCGTCAGCGCCCCCTCCCGGTCGAAATCGCTCCACTGCGAGCGCGATACGAACACCAGTTCGCCGTTGTGGACCAGACCCGTCGTCGGCTCGACAATCTCCGGCAGGTTGGCCGCCAGCACCTCCACCGCCTCGATCCGGCTCCAGTCGGGGTCGGGCGTCAGCCTCAGCACCCGCTGCGGGGCCGTGCCGTTCTGCAGCGCATAGAGGACCCGCCCGTCGCAGATCAGGCCGTCGATGCCGATCAGGCTGGCGTTCGACGGCGCCGAAAGCCGCACCGCCGCCCCGCTCGCCCGGTCCACCCGCCAGATCCCGGACGAATAGTCCGCCACGATCAGGGCCGCGCCGTCAGGAGTCAGCGCCATGCCCTGCGGCGACCGCATCGGCCCCGAGGGCAGCAGCACCTCCAGCGCCTCGCCGCCCGGCCGCAGCTGGAACAGGTCCCCGCCGGCGGCATAGACGGTCCCGTCCGGACCCAACGCCACATCGCCAAGCGAGCCGTTGTCCGCCGGAGCCGGATAGCGCGCCAGCACCCGCCCGCTCGCCGCATCGATCTTCAGCAGGGCCGGCCCGGGCCGCGGAACCCCTTCGGCCAGGCCGTTCACTGCCGGAGGCACGGGCGCCGTCGCGGCCCACAGCACCCCGGCCGGCGCATCCATGACCAGCCCCAGAACCCCGCTGAGCTCCGCACCGGCCAGGAACGGCGCCACCGCGCCCGCATCGTCCAGCGCCACGATGGTCCGCCCCCGCACCTGCGCCACCAGCCACCGGCCGCGCGCCTCGTCCCGCGCCACGCTCTCCACCAGTCCGCCGCCCGGGATCGCCGCCAGCAGCGTAAGACGGTCCGCCCCGGCCGGCGTCCGGTTGGCCTCCACGGCCGCCTCCAGCGCCGCGAACCCCGGCTGCTCCGCCAGTGCGGCCAGCGCGGGGTCGCCGCCGAGGTTCATCGACAGGCCTGTGTCGGCATAGCGCTGCGCCAGGGCGACGGCGTCCGCCGGCCGCCCGGCCGCCGCGGCCAGCCTGGCGCGCATCAGCATCAGCCCGGGATGATTGGGAATGCGCGCGTCCGCTTCGGCCAGCTTCTGTTCGGCGGTCGCCAGGTCGTCCGCGTTCGCCGCCGCCACGGCCTCGGCGCGCAGCCGCTGGAAGGCCGCGACGTCGGTCTCCGCCTCCTGCGCCAGAACGGGCGCGGCGCAGGCCAGAAGGCCCGCCAATGCGATGGCTGCGGTCACGCGCATGACGATCCCCTCCCAAGGTCCGCCACGACTATCCGCCCGACCGAGGCATCGGCCAAGTCAAGGATCGGTAATGTCGCTCAGCCCACGTGCGGCGTGACGATGCCCAGCGGCAGGGAGGTCACGTTCTTCACCCCGCGGGTCACGATATGGCTCTCGCAGTCCGAAACGATGCCGAGGCTGAGCAGCTTCTCGCGCAGGAACCGGTCGAAGGCGTGCATGTCCGAGGTGATGATGCGCAGCACATAATCCTCACGGCCGGTGATGGTGGCGCACTGCACCACCTCGGGCCAGTTGGCCACGGCCGCCTCGAAGACGTCGAGGTTCTCGGTCGAGGGCAGGCTCAGCTTGACGATGGCGTAGACCTCGAAGTCCAGGCCCAGCTTGGTGGCGTCGAGCAGGGTCACCCGCTTGCGGATGAAGCCCGTATCCTCCAGTCTCTTGATCCGGCGCCAGCACGGCGAGGCGGACAGACCCACCCGTTCGGCGACCTCGGCCACGGACAGTCCGGCGTCCTGTTGCAGGATGTCCAGTATGCGGGCGTCCACGGGATCCAGATCGTCGGCCAAGGCGTTTCTCCGGTTCAACTTATGGCGCAATAAAATACCCGTGAACCGGCATATGCAAGGTCAAAATCGAGCGAGCCTTGGCTGAAAGACCGTGCTACAGGGCGCCGGAGGAAACGCGGTCGGATCAACCGGACGGCAGGACGGAATGAAAAAGCCTAACACCCAGCCCCTCTCGCTGCGCGTGCCGGAGCCTTCCGGCCGCCCGGGCGACAGGCCGGACTTCAGCCACCTCAAGCTCGACGCGCCCGGCGCGGTCGAACGCCCCGACGTCTCCACCGCGCCCTTCGACATGCGCGACCACGCCTTCAAGCTGGTCCGGGTCCTCGATGACAACGGCCAGGCCGTCGGCCCGTGGAACCCGAAGCTGGACGCCGAGACCCTGCGTAAGGGGCTCAAGGCGATGATCCTGACCCGCGCCTTCGACGACCGGATGCATCGCGCCCACCGCCAGGGCAAGACCAGCTTCTACATGAAATGCACCGGCGAAGAGGCCATCGCGGTCGCCCAGGGCATGATCCTGTCCCGCGAGGACATGGGCTTCCCGACCTACCGCCAGCAGGGCCTGCTGATCGCGCGCGGCTATCCGCTCGCGACCATGATGAACCAGATCTATTCCAACGCCTCCGACCCGATCAAAGGCCGCCAGCTGCCGATCATGTATTCGGCGAAGGACTACGGCTTCTTCACCATCTCGGGAAACCTCGGCACCCAGGTGCCGCAGGCCGTGGGCTGGGCCATGGCCAGCGCCTACAAGGGCGATGACAAGATCGCCATCAGCTGGATCGGCGACGGCGCCACGGCGGAAGGCGACTTCCACAACGCCCTGACCTTCGCCGCCGTCTACCGCGCCCCGGTGATCCTCAACGTCGTCAACAACCAGTGGGCCATCTCGTCCTTCATGGGCATCGCCGGCGGGCTGGAGACCACCTTCGCCTCCAAGGCCATCGGCTACGGCCTTCCCGCCCTGCGCGTCGACGGCAACGACTTCCTCGCCGTCTGGGCCGCGACCCAGTGGGCCGAAGAGCGCGCCCGCACCAACCAGGGCGCGACCGTCATCGAGCTGTTCACCTATCGCGGCGCCCCGCACTCGACCTCGGACGATCCCAGCCGCTATCGCCCCGGCGACGAGCACGAAAAATGGCCGCTGGGCGACCCCATCGCCCGCCTCAAGCAGCACCTCATCGCTCTGGGCGAATGGTCCGACGAGCAGCAGACCGCCGCCGAGGCGGACGCCGTCGAACAGGTCCGCGCCGCCGGCAAGGAGTCCGAGGCCATCGGCGCCCTCGGCCAGTCGCGCCCCTCGGTGAAGACAATGTTCGAGGAGGTCTACGCCACCGAGGACTGGCGCCTCGTCGAACAGCGCCGCGAGGTCGGAGTCTGAGCATGGCCGAGCAAACCACCTTCACCGAGGCCGACCGCACCGACGGCGTCGAGCCGGACATGGTCGACCAGAACCACGCGCCGAAATCGGAGGCCCCGACCTCGGGCGTCCAGCCGATGAACATGATCCAGGCGCTGAACTCGGCCCTGCACGTCAAGATGGCCGAGGACCCCAACGTCCTCAGCTTCGGCGAGGACGCCGGCTATTTCGGCGGCGTCTTCCGCGTCACCGACCAGCTGCAGCAGAAGCACGGCCTGACCCGCAGCTTCGACGCCCCGATCAGCGAATGCGGCATCGTCGCCGCCGCCATCGGCATGGGCGCCTACGGCCTGCGCCCCGTCGTCGAGATCCAGTTCGCCGACTACATCTATCCGGCCTACGACCAGATCGTCTCCGAGGCGGCCAAGCTGCGCTACCGCTCGGCCGGCCAGTTCACCTCGCCCATCGTGGTGCGCTCGCCCTACGGCGGCGGCATCTTCGGCGGCCAGACGCACAGCCAGTCGCCGGAAAGCCTGTTCACCCACATCGCCGGCCTCAAGGTCGTCATCCCGTCCAACCCCTATGACGCCAAGGGGCTGCTGATGGCGGCCATCGAGGACGACGACCCTGTCATCTTCTTCGAGCCCAAACGCCTCTACAACGGCCCCTTCGACGGCTGGCACCAGAACCCGGTGTCGCCGTGGAAGGCCCAGGACCTGGCCCAGGTCCCGACCGGCAAATACGTCGAGCCGATCGGCAAGGCCCGCGTCATGCGCGAGGGGAACGACGTCACCATCCTGGCCTACGGGACTATGGTCTGGGTGTCGCTGGCGGGCGCCGAACACGCCGGCGTCGACGCCGAGGTCATCGACCTGCGCACCCTCGTGCCGCTCGACATCGAGACCATCGAGGCCAGCGTGAAGAAGACCGGCCGCTGCGTCATCGTCCACGAGGCCCCGAAGACCTCCGGCTTCGGCGGCGAGCTCTCGGCCCTGGTTCAGGAGCGCTGCTTCTACCACCTCGAGGCGCCGATCGCGCGCGTCACCGGCTGGGACACCCCCTATCCGCACGCCTTCGAGTGGGAATATTTCCCCGGTCCGGAACGGGTCGCCGCGGCCCTGAAGTCCGTCATGTCGGGAGGCCGCTGAGATGGGTCGCTTCGTCTTCAAACTGCCCGACGTGGGTGAAGGCACGGCCGAGGCCGAACTGGTCGCCTGGCACGTCAAGGTCGGCGACATGGTCGCCGAGGACCAGATCCTCGCCGACGTCATGACCGACAAGGCCACCGTCGAACTGACCAGCCCGGTCGCCGGCAAGGTCACCGCCGCCCACGGCGAACCCGGCCAGCAGCTGGCGGTGGGGTCTCCGCTGGTGGAGTTCGAGGTCGAGGGCGCGGGGAACGCCAGTGCGACCGCCGACAACCCCTCCACCCCTTCGGGGTCCCCCTCCCCATCCGCAAGCGCGGACGGGGAGGAGACGACCCCCGTCGCCGCTCCTGTCTCCTCCCCACGCAGTGGGGAGGGGGACCGCGAAGCGGTGGAGGGGTCGGCTGCGAGCGCCGGCGCCAACTACGTCTTCAAGCTCCCCGACGTCGGCGAAGGCACCGCTGAGGCCGAGCTCGTCGGCTGGCACGTCGCTGTCGGCGACACGGTCGCCGAAGACCAGATCATCGCCGACGTCATGACCGACAAGGCCACCGTCGAACTGACCTCGCCCGTCGCCGGAACCGTCGTCGCCCTCCACGGCGAGCCCGGCCGGCAGATCGCCGTCGGCGGCCCGCTGGTCTCGTTCAGCGTCGAAGGGAAGGGCAACACCGCGCCTGCGGCCGACCCCTCCACCGCTCCGCGGTCCCCCTCCCTGGCCGCAAGCGCGGCCAGGGAGGAGACCAAGCCGGCCGCCTCGTCTCCTCCCCGTGAAACGGGGAGGGGGACCGCCGAAGGCGGTGGAGGGGTCCAGCCTCCGCGCACCCTCTCCGCCCGCGGTGAACGCCCGCTCGCCTCGCCCGCCGTGCGCAACCGCGCCCGCACCCTCGGCGTCGAGCTCCAGTTCGTCCCCGGCTCCGGCCCCGCCGGCCGCATCGAGCACGGTGACCTCGACGCCTGGGTCGCCCAGGGAGCGCGGACCTCTAGGTCCGCCCCCTCCTCCGGCTCCCTCTACGCCCCGGCCGAAGGAACCACCGAAACCCGCATCATCGGCCTGCGCCGCAAGATCGCGGAGAAGATGGCCGAGTCCGTCCGCCGCATCCCCCACATCACCTATGTCGAGGAGATCGACGTCACCGCGCTGGAGGAGCTTCGCGCCCACCTCAACGCCACGCGGAGGGCCGACCAGCCCAAGCTCAACGTCCTGCCCTTCATCGCCCGCGCCATCGTCGTGGCCCTGCGCGACCAGCCGACGATCAACTCGCACTACGACGACGAGGGCGGCGTCCTGACGACGCACAACGCCGTCCATCTGGGCATCGCCGCCCAGACGCCGAACGGCCTCATGGTCCCCGTCGTCCGCCACGCCGAGGCCCGCGACCCGTACGACACCGCCGCCGAGATCGCCCGCGTCTCCTCCGCCGCCAAGTCGGGCAAGGCCAGCCGCGAGGAGCTGACCGGCTCGACCATCACCATCACCTCGCTGGGCACGCTCGGGGGCATCACCCACACCCCCATCATCAACCACCCCGAGGTCGCCATCGTCGGCCCCAACAAGATTCAGGAGCGGGTCGTGGTGAAGGACGGCCAGATGGTCGTGCGCAAGATGATGAACCTGTCCTCCAGCTTCGATCACCGCATCGTCGACGGCCATGACGCGGCGGTCTTCGTCCAGCGCATCAAGGGTCTGCTGGAGCATCCCGCGACGCTGTGGATGGGGTGAAGGCTGTCTTCCCTTCTCCCATAGGGAGAAGGTGGCGGGGCGGAGCCCCGTCGGATGTGGGGTTACGGCGCCTGACGCCCTTGGCGCCGTAACCCCACACCCTCCCGCCCGGACAAGCCGGTCGGGCCCCTCCCTCTCCCTCAGGGAGAGGGGTCAGACTGGTGAGCGAGCGAGATGCAGCAGATCAAAACCAAAGTCCTGATCATCGGCGCCGGAACCGGCGGCTACGTGGCTGGCATCAGGTGCGGCCAGCTGGGCCTCGACACCGTGCTGGTCGACGGCGGCGACGGGCTGGGCGGCACCTGCCTGAACGTCGGCTGCATCCCGTCCAAGGCCATCATCCACGCGGCCTCGAAATTCGAGACGGTGGCCAAGGCCGCCGACGGCGGCACGCTCGGCATCACCGCGTCCAAGCCCGCCGTCGACCTGTCGCAGACGGTGGCGTGGAAGGACGGCATCGTCAAAAAGCTGAACGCCGGCGTCGCCGCCCTGCTGAAGAAGGCCAAGGTCAAGGTCATCAAGGGCTGGGCGACCTTCTCCGACGCCAAGACCTGCACGGTGAAGACCGCCGACGGCGACATCGGCATCACCGCCGAACACGTCATCCTCGCCACCGGCTCCGAGCCCGTCGAACTGCCCTTCCTGCCCTTCGGCGGCGACGTCATCTCCTCGACCGAGGCCCTGTCGCTGGACAAGGTCCCGAACAAGCTGGTGGTCGTCGGCGGCGGCTATATCGGACTCGAGCTCGGCATCGCCTTCCGCAAGCTCGGCGCCGAGGTGGCCATCGTCGAAATGGCCGACCGCCTGCTGCCGCTCTACGACAAGGCCCTGACCGATCCGGTCGCCAAATGGCTGGAGAAGCACGGCGTCGAACTGCATCTCGGCGCCAAGGCCGGGTCGTTCGAAAAGGGCCAGCTCAACGTCACGACGAAGGACGGCAAGGCGATCAAGCTCAAGGCCGACAAGGTCCTCGTCACCGTCGGCCGCAAGGCGCGGACGCAGGGCTGGGGTCTCGAGAACATGGGCGTGGCCATGAACGGTCCGTTCGTCAAGATCGACGACCGGTGTGCTGCCTCCATGCGCAACGTCTGGGCCGTCGGCGACCTGACCGGCGAACCCATGCTGGCCCACAAGGGCTCGGCGCAGGGCGAGGTCGTCGCCGAGATCATCGCCGGCCATGACCGCCGGTTCGACCCGGTCACCATCGCCGCCGTCTGCTTCACCGAGCCGGAGATCGTCTCCGCCGGCCTCGGCCCGCAGGACGTCGAGGGCCGCGACGACGTCCTCACCGCCGTCTTCCCGCTCGCCGCCATCGGCCGCGCCCTGGCCATCGAGGCCGGCGAGGACGGCGGCTTCGTCCGCGTTCTCGCGTCAAAGACCGACCACCGTCTGCTCGGCGTCCAGGCCGTCGGCCAGCACGTCTCCGAAATGTCCAACAGCTTCGCCCAGATGCTGGAGATGGGCGCGGTGCTGGAAGACGTCGCCGGCGTCATCCACGTCCACCCGACCTTGGGCGAGGCCTTCCACGAAGCCAGCCTGCGGGCGCTGGGGCACGCGATCCACATCTAGCGACAAGGCGACAGGCAGCAGGCAGCAGGCAGCAGGCAGCAGGCAGCAGGCGCCAGGTGAGCACGGCCTGAGCGCGGCTCGACCCGACAACCTGCGACGCCCGGTTCTTTCTTCCTGCTGCCTGCTGCCTGCTGCCTGCTCCCTCACAGAACCGTCACCGTTCCATCGGTTCCCGCGTCACAATCCTGTGGTCCAACCGGCTTCGACAGCCACCGTCGTCGGAGCCTGAATCCATGACCCGCATCCTTCTCGCGGCTTCCGCCGTCGCCCTGCTCGCCCTCGGCGCCTGTGGCGAACAGCAGCCCCCCGCCCGGCCCGCCGCCGGCATCCTCGCCGTCGGTTCCTCGACCGTCTTCCCGTTCGCCAGTCGGGTGGCCGAGACATTCGACCGCAGCTTCGACGGGGCGGCGCCGCGGGTGGAACAGCTCGGCACCGGCGGCGGCATCCAGAAATTCTGCGAGGGCGTCGGCCCCGGCACGCCGGACATCGCCAACGCCTCGCGGCCGATGAAGGCGTCCGAGTTCGAGCTGTGCCGCCGCAACGGCGTCGCCGACATTGTCGAGATCAAGATCGGCTACGACGGCATCGTCATCGCCACCGCCCGCACCGGCGAGAGTTTCGACCTGCGTCTGCAGGATCTCTACCTCGCCCTGGCCGGAGAAACGCCGGGGCCGACCGGCGCCTTCGACGCCAACCCGGCCGCCGCCTGGAACCAGGTCAACCCGGCCCTGCCCGCCCAGCGCATCCAGGTGTATGGCCCGCCGCCCACCTCCGGCACCCGCGACGCCTTCCTCGAGCTCGGCATGGCCCCCGGCGCCAGGCGGATCCCGACCCTCGCGGCCATCCAGGACAAGGACCGGTTCGAGGCCCTCGCCCACACCCTGCGCGAGGACAACGCCTGGATCGACGCCGGCGAGAACGACAACGCCATCGTCCAGACCCTGACCCGCACCCCCGGTTCGCTGGGCGTGTTCGGCTTCTCCTTCCTCGAGCAGAACCTCGACACGGTGAAGGCCGAGACCATCGACGGGGTCGCCCCCTCGCCCGCGACCATCGCCGACGGCTCCTATCCGCTGGCCCGCAGCCTGTTCATCTACGTCAAGAAGCAGCACGTCGGCGTCACCCCCGGCCTGCGCGAGTTCGTGCGGGAGTTCCTGTCCGACGCCGCCGCCGGCCGCGGCGGCTACCTGCAGGACCGGGGTCTGATCCCACTGCCCGCGGACGAGCTCGCCGCCCAGCGCGCGATCGCGACGGAGCTGACGGTGATGGAAGCGCCGGGGGAGTAGGAGCGCAACCGGCGTCTCCTCCCGTTGCAACGCGAATGGGGAGGGGGCGAGACTAGGCCGCCGCCTTCCGCCGCAGCCGCGCGATCCGCCGCAGCCGGCGCCAGAACCGCCCGCGCTCCGGCTCCGGATACGGCTGCAGGTTCTCCACGAACTGCTCCGCCGAGGCGCGCCAGCTGAACTTCTCCGCATAGGCCCGCACCGCCGCCCGGTCGCATTTCAGCGCCTCGAGGCAGGCGACCCGCAGGTCCTTGTCGATGGCCCCGGCGTTCGAGTCCGGGATGATGTCGATCGGCCCGTGCGCCGGATAGGCCGCCACCGGCGTGCCCGTGGCCATGGCCTCCAGGATCACCAGGCCGAAGGTGTCGGTCCAGCTCGGGAAGACGAACACGTCGGCGTCGCGGAAGCAGCGCGCCAGCTCCTCGCCGAACCGCGCGCCGAGGAATTTCGCCTCCGGATATTTCGCTTCCAGCTCGGCCCGCGCCGGTCCGTCGCCGACCACGATCTTGGTCCCCGGCAGGTCGGTCTGCAGGAAGGCCTCGATGTTCTTCTCGACCGCCACCCGGCCGACGTTCAGCCAGAACGGCCGCGGCCAGTCCTTCCCGCCCATCTCGTCATAGATGCGCGGCAGGTCGGGATTGAACTGCTCCGTATCCACCCCTCGCGACCACGGCGAGACGTTGCGGAAGCCGTGCGTCAGCAGTTCGTCGCGCAGCGTCGGCGTGGCCACCATCAGCCGCCCCGACGGCTTGTGGAACCATTTCATGTAGGCGTAACCGACCTGCACCGGGATCGGGAACCGGGCCGAGACGTACTCGGGGAATTTGGTGTGGTAGCTGGTCGTGAACGGCAGCTTCCATTCCACGCAGATGCGCCGCGTGGCAATGCCGATCGGCCCCTCGGTGGCGATGTGCACCGCCTCCGGCTCGAAGGCGCGCAGCCGCTCGCGGATCTCCTCCTCCGCCCCCAGCGCCAGACGGATTTCCGGATAGGTCGGGCAGGGGATGGTCTTGAACTGGCTCGGTTCGATGACCTCGACCTCATGGCCCATGGCGCGGCATTCCGCGATGGTCCGGGTCAGGGTGCGGACGACTCCGTTGACCTGGGGCTCCCAGGCGTCGGTGGCCAGAACGATGCGCATGTGGGCCGGAAGGCTCCGCCGTTGATCGGGGAACCGATCTAGCGGTTTGCGACGGCGTTGGCGAGACGCCGCAGCCTCTCCCGTTTCCTCTCAAAAGGGGCTAGGAGGCGCGCCATGGACGCACACGTTTCTCCGCCCCTTCCGCTGTCGCAGGATTGGGATGCGCTGGATCAGGGCAAGTTCGCGGATGAAACCGCCACGGTGCGAAGCCTGCTGGCCCGCATCCCGCTCGACGCCGCCGAGCGCGCGGCGGTCCTGAACAGCGCCGTCGACCTGGTCGAGCGCGCCCGCGCCAGCGTCAAGAAACAGGGCGTGGTCGAAAGCTTCCTGCAGGAGTTCTCGCTCGGCACCCGCGAGGGCCTGGCCCTGATGTGCCTGGCCGAAGCCCTGCTGCGCACCCCCGACGAGGACACCCGCGACCGCCTGATCGCCGAGAAGATCGGCTCGGCCGACTGGGCCAGCCACCTCGGCCAGTCCGACAGCCTGTTCGTCAACGCCTCGACCTGGGGCCTGATGCTGACCGGCAAGCTCGTCGATGTCGATGAGGAGGCCAGGACCGACCTGCCCGGCTTCCTCAAACGGATCGTCGGCCGCCTCGGCGAGCCCGTCATCCGTGAGGCCGTCGCCGCCGCCGTCCGCATCATGGGCGAACAGTTCGTGGTCGGCCGCACCATCGAGGCCGCCCTGAAGCGCTCCAACCGGAACGGCTGGCTGTGCTCGTTCGACATGCTGGGCGAGGGCGCCCGCACCGCCGCCGACGCCGAACGCTACGAGCGCATCTACGCCGAGGCCATCCACGGGGTCGGCAAGGCCATGCCCGAGCGGCCGGATATGCGCGGCCCCCAGACCGGCCACGGCGTCTCGGTCAAGCTGTCGGCCCTGTCGCCGCGCTACGAGGCGACCCACGAAGCCCGCGTCTGGGAAGAACTGTATCCCCGGGTCAAGCGGCTGGCGATGATCGCGGCCCGGTATGACATCAATTTCTGCATGGACGCCGAGGAGGCGGACCGGCTGGTCTTGTCGCTGAAGCTCCTGGACCGCCTGGCGAACGATCCCGATCTGGGTGACTGGAAGGGCTTGGGCCTCGCGGTGCAGGCCTATCAGAAGCGCGCGCCCGAAGTGGTGTCCCGCGTCGCCGAACTGGCCCGGACCTCGGGCCGGCGCATCATGGTCCGGCTGGTCAAGGGCGCCTACTGGGACACCGAGATCAAACGCGCCCAGCAGTTCGGCCGCACCGACTATCCGGTCTTCACCACCAAGGCGGCGACCGACCTCAACTACCTGGTCTGCGCGCGCCTGCTGATCGAGTCCGCTCCGCACCTCTACGCCCAGTTCGCGACCCACAACGCCCACACCCTCGCGGCGGTGCGGCGGATGGCCAGCGACGCTGACGTGCAAATCGAATTCCAGCGTCTCCACGGCATGGGAGAGGACCTCTACGATGCGGCTGAAGACAGCTTCCGCGGTCGGGCCCCCGGGTCCTCGCGGCCGCCGGAAGAAACCATCATCGTCCGCGCCTACGCCCCCGTCGGCGGGCACGAGGACCTGCTGCCCTATCTGGTCCGCCGCCTGCTCGAGAACGGCGCCAACTCCTCCTTCGTCCACGCCCTGCTCGACGAGCGGGTGCCCGCCGCCGCCGTCGCCGCCGACCCCATCTCGTCCGTCGAGGCCCACCCCGACCGCCACGCCAAGATCCCGACCCCCAAGGACATGTACATGGACCGCCAGAACTCGCTGGGCCGCGACTACTCCCAGGCCGCCGACCGCGAGCGGCACGTCCTCGCCCTCGAAAAGGTCGACAGCGAAAAGCTGACCTCCGGCCCCATCCTCGGCGGCAAGCTCAAGGCCGGGACCAACCCCCAGCCGGTCACCAACCCGTTCGACACCACCCAGCTGCTCGGCCACGTCTCGGAAGCGACCGAGGCCGACATCGACGCCGCCGTCGACCTCGCCGTCCGGGCCCAGGTCAGGTGGGACCGCGTCGGCGGCGCCGGGCGCGCCCCCATCCTGCGCGCCATGGGCGATGCGCTCGAGGCCGACATGGACCGCCTCGTCGCCCTGCTCTCGCGCGAAGCCGGCAAGACCCTCAACGACGGCGTCGCCGAGGTGCGCGAGGCGGCCGACTTCTGCCGCTACTACGCCATGCTGGCCGAGCGCGACTTCGGCGGGCCGCAGGAGCTCAAGGGCCCCGTCGGCGAGATCAACCAGCTGGTCCTGCACGGCCGCGGCGTCTTCGCCTGCATCAGTCCGTGGAACTTCCCGCTGGCCATCTTCACCGGCCAGATCGCCGCCGCCCTCGCCGCCGGCAACGCCGTCCTGGCCAAGCCCGCCGAACAGACCCCGCTGGTCGCCGCCGAGGCCGTGCGCCTCTACTACAAGGCCGGGCTCAACCCCGACCTGCTGGCCCTCGTCCCCGGCCGCGGCGAGACCGTCGGCGCCAAGCTGGTGGCGCACCCGGGGGTCGATGGCGTCGCCTTCACCGGGGGCACCGACACGGCGACCCTGATCAACCGTTCGCTGGCCAATCGCCCCGGCCCGATCATCCCCTTCATCGCCGAGACCGGCGGCCTCAACGGCATGTTCGTCGACACCACGGCGCTGAAGGAACAGGTCATCGACGACGTCATCCTGTCGGCCTTCGGCTCGTCGGGCCAGCGCTGCTCGGCCCTGCGCCTGCTCTATGTCCCGCACGACGCCGCCGACGCCCTGATCGAGGGCCTCAAGGGCGCCCTGGCGGCTCAGGTCGTGGGCGACCCCGCCGATCCCGCCACCGACATCGGCCCGGTCATCGACGCCGACGCCAAGAAGATGCTCGAGGATCACCTCAAGCGGCTGGAAGGCGATGCGAAGATTGTCGCCCGCGCCGAACTCCCCGCCGGCGCCGACAAGGGCCACCTGTTCGCCCCGACCATCGCCGAGGTCCCGACCCCCGACTATCTGGAACGCGAGGTGTTCGGCCCCATCCTGCACGTCTGCCGCTACGAACCGTCGAAGCTCAAGCAGACGGCGTCCAAGCTGGCCGAGCGCGGCTACGGCCTGACCCTCGGGGTGCACAGCCGCATCGAGGCCTTCGCCGACGAGGTCGCCCGCCTCGTCCCCGCCGGCAACGTCTACATCAACCGCTCAATCATCGGCGCCGTCGTCGGCGTCCAGCCCTTCGGCGGCGAGGGCCTCAGCGGCACCGGCCCCAAGGCCGGCGGCCCCTATAGCCTGATCCGCTACGCCGCCGAAAAGGCCATCAGCAACAACATCTCCGCCCAGGGCGGCGACCCGGCGCTGCTGAACCTGTGACCAACTGATCCGCTCATCCCCGCGAAGGCGGGGACCCAGTGCTTTGGGTGACCGGTTGCGGTGATGCGCGGCGCTGGCCGTCCTGAAGCACCGGCGTCTCGCTGGACAGAACCGGGTCCCCGCCTTTGCGGGGATGAGCGGGTGAGGAGACTAAACCTCCGCCGCCCGCGCCTCCCCCCGCGCCGCCTCCCGGAACAGCCACGCCGACAGCAGCCAGCCCAGCGCGAACACGCCGACGATGCCGAAGACGATGTACTCATAGGCCAGGGCGACGAAGGCCGTGCCGAACTGGGCGGCCGCCGTCACCGCCATGACCAGCGCCATGCCCCTCGCCCGGAACCGCACCAGAAAGGCCCCGATCAGGGCGATGGCGATCACCCCGAAGAAGATCTGGTTCAGCGGGTTGTTCTCGTTGCCGATGATGCCGACGGCCAGGTTCGACCAGGTGATCAGGAAGCTGGTCCCCACCGCCACGATCACCCCGGCCCGGTAGGCCAGCTGCCCCGACAACCGCAGCCCCACCTCGCAGACCCCCGCCGCGACCAGCAGCATGATCCCCCAGGCGACGAAATCCTCCGTCGTCCACGGCAGGTCCACCGTGAACCGGGCGACCAGCGGCACGAGCCAGGCAAACGCCGCCCCGCCCCAGACAATCCCCCGCAGCGCCCGCGCCAGCCGCGCGTCTCTCTCCGAAATCCCCATCTTCGCGTCTCCGTTCATGACCGAAACTCCCGTCCGCTAGTGGAATATGCCGACCGCGGCCTCGACCCAGATCAGGGCCACCACGGCGACGACGCACAGGGCGAAGCCGATGCGGATCACGGGGTTGCGCACCCGCCAGGCGACCAGTTCGATCAGGCCGGCGCCGCCGATCAGCAGCACCCCGGCGAAGACGAAATCCTCACCGGTCCAGTTGACCTCCTCGGTGAACTGCATGGCCAGCGCCGGCGTCAGCATCACCAGGGCGATGGCGCCCCAGCCGATCATCCGCAGCGTCTCCCACAGCCTATCCAGGTCCTCGTTCGTCACGTTCATCGCTCGTCTCCCCGTCGTGATTGACGTCCGGACCGTGCCGGGAGACATCCTGTGAAGCATGAGCGAATTGTGAGGCCTCGCTGAAAAGCGCGCCGGACTCCCTCACCTCCCGGCCGGCCCCGCCACATAGATCGTGCAGGTCGAGGCCCCTCCGGTCAGCGGATTGTCGAACGCCACCACCTCGGCCCGCGCCGCCGGGAACACCGCCGCCAGCACCGCGAGAAAATCGTCGTCCGGGCCCTCGTCCGACCACATGGCGAACACCCCGTCAGGCTTCAGGGCGTCCCGCACGCGCGCCAGCCCCTCGGGCGAATAGAAGCGTGCATGTTCGGGATGCAGCAGCTGGCGCGGCGAATGATCGATGTCGAGCAGCACCACGTCATAGCGTTCCCCCTCGCTCCGCGGCGCATCGAACCAGCCGAAGAAATCCCCGTGCGACAGGGTGCAGCGCGGCTCGGTCCCGAGACTGTCGCCGATCGGCACAAGCCCCGCCCGGTGCCATTCGATCACCGGCTGCAGCGCATCGACCACCTCGACCGAAGCCACCCGCGGATGCGCCAGCGCCGCCCGCGCCGTGTAGCCGAGCCCCAGTCCGCCGACGAGCACCCGCAGGCCTTCGCCCCGCGACGCCGCCAGCCCGCGCACCGCCAGCTCGATCTCCCCCACCGTGAACAGGCTCGACATCAGGTGCTCGTCGCCGAGGATCACCTCGACCACGTCCCGGTCGATGGCCGCCACCCAGCGCCGCCGCAGCACCAGCGGCCCCATCGCCGTGGGGCGATAGTCCAGTTCCTCGATCAGCCGTCCCATGCCGCCCTCCGCGCCGCGCGCCGGTCGCGCGCCTGGCACCCTGGGGGCGAACCCGCCCGAACGCCATCACGGCGGCGCGAAAACACGGTTGAGGGGGGCGGCTCCGGCGGGGCGTGAACACGCCTCCCGCTCCGGGCCGAACTGGAAGTGGTGATCAATGAGTTGAGTTCAAGAATTGCGGCGCGACGATTTATGCGCAGTTTGTCGAGCCCTCGAAAACCGGACGGGAGGGTTCCATGCGCATACTGTTGTCGACCTTTGGATCACGCGGCGACCTCGAGCCGATCGCGGCGCTCGCCGTGGCGCTCCAGTCCCTCGGCGCTGAGGCCGTCGTCTCCGCCCCCGCAGACCCCGAGTTCCTCCGGCTCCTTGACCGCGCCGGCGTCCCCTTGGCCCCCGCCTTCATGCCGATCCGCGCCTTCGTCGAGATGGCGCGCCGCTCCGGCTGGAAGCTGCCGCAGACCGCCGCCGAGGTGGTGCGGGGCCAGTATGAGGCGATCGACGCCGCCGCCAACGGCTGCGACGCCATCGTCGCCACCGGCCTGTTTCCCTCGACAGCCGCCGCCCAGGCCGTGTCCGAGACGCGCGGGGTCCCCTTCGTCCTGACGAGCTTCTGTCCCGTCGTCCTGCCCTCGCGCCATCACCCGCCGCTGTCCTATCCCGGCCATCCGAACCCGCCCGGCGTCACCGACAACACCGCCTTGTGGGCCTTCAACGACACAGCCATGGACGCCCTGTTCGGCGAGGCGGTGAACGGACACCGCGCCGCCCTCGGCCTCCCGGTCCTCGACCACGTCCGCGACCGCGTCTTCACCCGCCGGCCCCTGCTGGCCGCCGACCCGGTGCTGGCGCCGTGGGAGCCGACCGACCTCATCGACCCGGTCCAGACCGGCGCCTGGATCCTGCCCGACGACCGTCCGCTCGGGTCAGACCTTCTGGCCTTCCTCGACGCCGGCGAACCGCCCGTCTACCTCGGCTTCGGCAGCATGCCGATGGAGGCGCTGAAGCAGGCCGGCCGCATGGCGGTCGAGGCCATCCGCGCCCACGGCCGCCGCGTGATCCTGTCCCGCGGCTGGGCCGAACTCGGCCTCGAAGACGACCGCGCCGACGCCTTCGCGGTCGGCGACGTCAACCAGCAGGCCCTGTTCCCGCGCGTCGCGGCGGTCATCCATCACGGCGGCGCCGGCACCACCACCGCCGCCGCCCGCGCGGGCGCGCCCCAGGTCATCGTCCCCCAGGTCGCCGACCAGCCGTATTTCGCCAGCCGCGTCGCCGCCCTCGGCGTCGGCGCCGCGCATGACGGCCCCACGCCGACGGTCGGGTCCCTCTCCGCCGCCCTGGACATCGCGCTGCGCCCGCAGACCCGCGCCCGCGCCGCCGGGCTGGCCGGGACGATCCGCGCCGACGGCGCGGCGGTGGCGGCGCGCTGGCTGCTCGACGCCCTCTAGCCGGTCCCATCGTCGTGCCGGCCCGCCGCCGTGCGGTTGCGCTCATACCGCCTCATCCCCGGAAACGGCGGCAGCCACGACTCGCGCCGGGCGGTCCAGTTCTCATAGGTCGGCGTCAGCTGATCCGGCGCGTCGAGCGTCCCCAGATGCAGCTCGACCTCATCCCCGCTGCGCGCGAACAGCGACGAGCCGCAGCGGGGGCAGAAATGCCGCCCCGCGTAGTCGCGCGTCTCGCCCTCGATCGTAACGGCGTCCTCGGGGAAGATCGCCGCCGCATAGAACAGCGCCCCATGATGCTTGCGGCAATCCATGCAGTGGCACAGCCCGACCCGGTACGGCCGCCCCGTCGCCGCGATCCGCACATCCCCGCACAGGCACCCGCCGGTGAACCGGTCCATGCTCGCTCTCCTCCGCGATCGCACCGCCGGACCCGGGTCCGGCCTGTCAGCTGACCCTTCCGCCGCTCATCGCTTGGGCCAGCCCCCCGCCCGGCTCAGCGCGCTCGGCGCCGGGCGGCCGATCTTCTCGCCGATCCAGCGCGCCGTTTCGATCAGGGCGTCGAGGTCGTAGCCGGTCTCGAACCCGGCCCGCTCCAGCATGTAGACCAGGTCCTCGGTGGCGATGTTGCCGGTGGCGCCCGGCGCGAACGGGCAGCCGCCGATGCCGCCGACCGAGGCGTCCAGCACATCGACGCCCGCCTCCACCCCGGCATAGGCGTTGGCCAGTCCCGTGTTGCGGGTGTCGTGGAAATGCAGCCGCAGGACGGCGTCGGGCGCGGCCTTGCGGGCGGCCTCGACCATCTTGGTCACGCGCCACGGATCGGCCACGCCGATGGTGTCGGCCAGGGCGATCTCGGCCACCCCGAGCTCGCCGATCCGGCCGACCAGATCGGCGACCTGATCGACCGACACCTCGCCGTCGAACGGGCAGCCCCAGACGCAGCTGAGCGTCGCCGACAGCGACGGCGTCGCCCCCGGCTGCCCGGCCGCGTTGGCCCGCCCCGCGACGATGTCCGCCAGCATCTGCACCTGCTGGTCGACGCCCATGCCCTGGTTCTTCAACCCGAAGCCGTCGGTCGCCGACATGGCCACATTGACCTCGTCCACCGCCGTGCCCAGCGCCCGGTCGTAGCCCTTGCCGTTCAGCACCAGTCCGATGCGGCTGCGCCGGGCCTCATGCGGCAGGGCGGCCATGACCTCCTCCGCGCCGGCCATCTGCGGCACGTATTTCGGATGCACGAAACTGACCGCCTCGATGCGCCGCGCCCCCGCCGCCTCCAGCCGCCGCACCAGGTCGGCGCGGACGGCGGGCTCCAGCACCGCCTTCTCGTTCTGCAGCCCGTCGCGCGGCCCGACCTCGACGAGGGTGATGCGGCGGCTCACTGCGGACCTGTCCCCGACGGCGCATAGACGGTGAGGCTGACGTCGTCGCCGCGCGAATAGTTGTGGCCGTTCACCACCCCGACCGCCCGCCCGGTCACGCCGAGCTCGGCCGAGGCCTGGCGGAAGGCGTCGGCGTCGCGTCCCTCGACGATCACCGGCCGGCCCTCGGCCAGCGCGCGCGCCGCGCCCGCCGCGTCGGTCAGCTCGGTCTCGCGGCCGGTCAGGAAGACGAAGCTGGGCTCATGGAAGCCGGTGATGGCCACCGGCCCCGGCCGCCCCTGCCGCGGATGCAGATCGGCCCGCTCCAGCACCTTCTGCAGTTGCGGCGCCACGGCCAGCGGCCTCAGCTGGCGCAGGGTCCCGGCCAGGCCCGCATGGGCGACCAGCCCCAGCGCGATCGACACGACCACCGCCGTCACCGCCGCCCGGTGCAGCAGCAGGAAGGCCCCGATCAGCGCCGCCAGCACGGCGAAGACGATGGTGATGGTCGCCCAGGTCTGCGCCGTCGAGCGCCCGAACTCGGTCAGGCCGTAGACCGTGACGGCGGCGATGGCCAGGCCGCTGATCACCGACAGCACGGCCCCGGAATAGCGTGAGATCGAGCCGATCGGCCGGGTCAGCGCCGCCGCCGCCAGCAGGGCGATCGCCCCGAAGGTGGGCAGGGTGTAGTGCGGCAGCTTGGTCGGGGTCAGCTCGAAGATCAGCCAGGCCGGGACCAGCCAGCAGACCAGGAAGCGCACCGCCGGCTCGGCCCGCCGGCGCCAGCCCGTCGCCAGCGCCGCCGGCAGCAGCAGCGCCATCGGGAACAGCAGCACCGGCGCCAGCAGCAGGAAATACCCCGGCGGCGCCCCGTGGCTCTCGTGCCCGCCCGCCAGCTTCGGCGCCAGGTCGCCCATGATCGCCTCGCGCCAGAAGCCGCCGTCGGTGGCGATGGTGATGGCGATGGCCCACGGCCCGACGATGAGCGCCGTCAGCGGCAGGCCCCAGCCCCAGCCCAGCCGGCCCAGCCATTTCACGTCCCGGTCCCACAGCGACAGCAGCAGGATGGCCGGAACCACGACGATCAGCCCGACCGGCCCCTTGATCAGGATCGACAGCCCGACCCCCAGCCAGAACATCAGCTTGTGCGGCCTTCGCGGCGCCGCCCCCGCCCTGGTCGCCAGATAGATGCGCGCCAGCCCGGCCATGGCCAGGGTCGCCGCCGCGCACAGCATGGCGTCGGTCTTGGCGATGCCCGCCTCGGTCGAGAGCAGGAAGGTCGCCCCCAGCATGGCCCCGGCCAGGAAGCCGGCCCTCTGGCCGAACATCGCCGCCCCGGCCCAGGCGCAGGCCGCCGCCGCCAGCATGGCTCCGAGGATCGACGGGATGCGGTAGGCCTGGATGTCCCGGTTCTCGACGCTGGAGGTCACCGCCACCGCCGCCGCCTGCATCCAGTAGATGCCGACCGGCTTCTTCCAGCGCGGCTCGTCCTGGAAGCGGATGTCGACGTAGTCGCCGCTCTCCAGCATCTGCGAGGTCGCCTGCGCGTAGCGGCTCTCGTCGCGGTCCAGCGGCGGCAGCAGCGCCAGCACCGGCAGCCCGGCCAACAGGGCGATGAAGGCCGCCATCACGGGGCCCCGCCAGCCGGCGATGAATCGGTCGAGATCGGGGCGCGTCATGTTCATCTTCCTAACACGCCGCTTCGGCCCGCGTCAGCCATCCCTCCCCCGCCGCCGCGAAACCCGCTAGACAGCCTGAATGATCGAAGCCGCTCCCGACATCTCCGTCGTCGTTCCCGTGCATGACGAGGAGGGCGCCGCCGGCCCGCTGGCCCGCGAGATCGCCGCCGCCTTCGCCGGGCGCGCCTATGAGATGGTCTTCGTCGACGACGCCTCCCGCGACGGCACCCTGGCCGAACTGCGCGGCCTGATGGCCGAACTGCCGGCCCTGCGCGTGCTCAGCCACGGCGCCAACGCCGGCCAGAGCCGCGCCGTCCGCACCGGGGTGCTGGCCGCCCGCGGGGCCATCGTCGTCACCCTCGACGGCGACGGCCAGAACCCGCCCGCCGATGCGCCCCGCCTCGCCGACCTGCTCGCCGCCTCGCCCTCGACCGTCGCCCTGGTCGGCGGCGTGCGCGCCAGCCGCCAGGATTCCGAGGCCAAGCGCTGGGCCTCGCGCTGGGCCAACCGCATCCGCAAGCGCCTGCTCGCCGACGACGCCGACGACACCGGCTGCGGCCTCAAGGCCTTCCGCCGCGAGGTCTTCCTGCGCCTGCCCTATTTCGATCACGTCCACCGCTACCTGCCGGCGCTGATGATCCGCGAGGGGTTCGAGAACCGCTATCTCGACGTCGGCCATCGCCATCGCGAGACCGGCCGATCGAAATACACCAACTGGGGACGGCTGGTGGCCTCGCTCTCCGACCTGCTCGGCGTCATGTGGCTGAAGTCGCGCTCGCGACGGCCCGGCGCCATTTCCGAATTCTGACCGCTCGCCCCTCAGGCGAGCAACCGTAGCGGTACGGAGCGAACAGGGGTATTCATCGTTAACAAGCGCGACCGTATCGCGCCCCGCGCCGACGTCCTGGAGCCCCAGCCATGCTGATCGCCCTGCCGCTGCTCATCATTCCGGTGGTCATCTACGCCGTCGTCATCCTCAGCGGCGTGGTTGGAACCGGCGGCGTCGCGGCGGCCGAACAGGCCCTGCGCGATCCGATCTTCACCATTCCGATGGTCTCGGGCAGCGGCTGGAACATCGGCAGCGGCGACCTGATCCTGTTCCTGGCCCTGATCCTGCTGTTCTTCGAACTGCTCAAGTCGACCTCCAGCCAGAAGGTCGCCATCGTCAATCACGCCCTGTCGATGATCCTGTTCGTGGCCTGCCTGGTCGCCTTCCTGCTGATCAAGGGCTTCGCCACCTCGACCTTCTTCCTGATCCTGACCATGATCATGCTCGACGTCCTCGCCGGCTTCATCGTCACCATCATCTCGGCCCGCAAGGACCTGGAGTTCGGGGCGGGCTGAGGCAGGCGGCAGGCAGCAGGCAGCAGGCAGCAGGCAGCAGGCAGCAGGCAGCAGAATCCTCATTGGCCGGTGGACGGGGCAAGCGAAGAAACCGCGCTCGTCCTGCTGCCTGCTGCCTGTTGCCTGCTGCCTACCCCTCCTCATCCACCGGCAACACATGCGGCGCCTGCGGCCGCGCCGTCTGGCGCCGCTGCAGGCCGTAGGCGATCAGCCACAGCGCCATGGCCCAGGCCGCGCCGACGCTCCAGCCGGCCAGCACGTCGGTGGCCCAGTGCGCCGCCAGATAGACCCGGGTCAGGCCGACGAGCAGCGTCAGCAGCACCGCCACCGCGATCACATAGGCCTTGAGCCGCTTCTGCGGGAAGGCCCGGGTCAGCATCACCCCGATGCTCAGGTAGAACACCGCCGACAGCAGGCTGTGGCCCGACGGGAAGCTGGCGCTCATCGTCTCCACCGCCCGCAGCGCCTCCGGCGGCCGGTCGCGGCCGAACAGCGCCTTCAGTCCCTCGCTCAGGGCGACGCCGCCGATCAGGCCCAGGGCCAGCAGCAGGCCCGACAGCCGCTTGCGCTGCAGAATCAGGAAACCGGTGACGATCACCGCGAACAGACTCAGCACCGCCGTGCCGCCCAAGGCGGTTAGGTCCATCGCCGCCGTCTCCAGCCAGCCCGGGCCCCATGGATCGGCGATGGCATGCGGCCGCATCGCCTCCAGCACCCCCTGGTCGAAGGCCCGGCCGTCGGCCTCGGTCATGTCGTCGGCCAGTTCGACGAAGGTCATCACCCCCAGGGCGACGATGAACAGGGCGCTGACCGCGGCGATCTCGGTGCGCGCGATGCGAAGGGCGCGTCGGGCGAAGGCGGCGATCTGGTCGGGGGTCATCGGGCCGAAACGGTCCCGCTTGCGGGACGTTCCCCTCACGCGTTCGTGATCGAAAATCGGGCGCCGGCGTGACACCCCTGTGACGCCCGTCCGTGCGGCCTGTCCACAGGCTCATCCCCCGCCTTGAAGCCGATTCGCCCAGAAAGTGATCGTCAACCCCGTTGACGGGTCGTTAGCCATCTGCGCCCCATATGTGGGCTTGGGGAGCACTTCGGCCACTACATGATGTGGTCGGCGGTGCGAGCGACTTATTCGATCAGTTCAGGGCAGTGACCATTATGGCCGGCGGCGAAGCGTTGAAGACAGTGGATTTCCAGTCGGTTGCGGCTGCGGACGCCGCCGATCGACCCCACCTCAAGGTGGTGGCGCCCTCGATCCAGCTCGACCGGTCGCGTGACGACCTGCTGACCGACTTCGGCAAGAAGACGCTTGAGGATCGCTACCTGCTTCCCGGCGAGTCCTACCAGGACATGTTCGCCCGGGTCGCCACCGCCTACGCCGACGATCCCGCCGTCAATCCGGGCCACGCCCAGCGCGTCTACGACTACATGTCGAAGCTGTGGTTCATGCCGGCCACCCCGGTGCTGTCCAACGGCGGCGCCGACCGCGGCCTGCCGATCTCCTGCTTCCTCAACGCGGTCGGCGACAGCCTCGACGGGATCCAGAACGTCTGGAACGAGAACGTCGCCCTCGCCTCCAACGGCGGCGGCATCGGCACCTACTGGGGCGGCGTCCGCTCCATCGGCGAGAAGGTCAAGGGCGCCGGCCAGACCTCGGGCATCATCCCCTTCATCCGGGTCATGGACTCCCTGACCCTGGCCATCAGCCAGGGCTCGCTGCGCCGCGGCTCGGCCGCCGTCTACCTCGACATCCACCACCCGGAGATCGAGGAGTTCCTCGAAATCCGCAAGCCGTCGGGCGACTTCAATCGGAAGTCCCTGAACCTGCACCACGGCATCAACATCACCGACGAGTTCATGTTCGCGGTCCGCGACGGCAAGACCTTCGACCTGAAGTCGCCGAAGAATGGCGAGGTGCTCAAGACCGTCGACGCCCGCACCCTGTGGCAGAAGATCCTCGAGATCCGCCTGCAGACCGGCGAGCCCTATCTGATCTTCTCCGACACGGTGAACCGCCAGATGGCCCCGCACCAGCGCGAGCTGGGCCTGTCGGTCAAGCAGTCGAACCTGTGCGCCGAGATCATGCTGCACACCGGCCGCGACCATCTCGGCGTCGACCGCACCGCCGTCTGCTGCCTGTCCTCGGTCAATGCCGAAACCTTCCTCGAATGGCGCGAGGAGCCCAAATTCGTCGAGGACGTGATGCGCTTCCTCGACAATGTGCTGGAAGACTTCATCCGCCGCGCCCCGCCGGCCATGGCCGCGGCCGTCTATTCCGCCAAGCGCGAACGTTCGGTGGGCCTCGGCCTGATGGGCTTCCACTCCTTCCTGCAGCAGCAGGGCGTGGCCTTCGAATCCGCCATGGCCAAGTCGTGGAACATGCGGCTGTTCAAGCACCTGCGCCGCGAGGCCGACAAGGCCAGCCGCCTGCTGGCCGAGGAGAAGGGCCCCTGCGAGGACGCGGCCGAGCGCGGCGTCATGGAGCGCTTCAGCCACAAGCTGGCCATCGCCCCGACCGCCTCGATCTCGATCATCTGCGGCGGCACGTCGGCGGGCATCGAGCCGATCCCGGCCAACATCTACACCCACAAGACCCTGTCCGGCTCCTTCGCGGTCAAGAACCCCTATCTGGAGAAGGTTCTCGGCGAGAAGGGCATCGACACCAGCGAGGTGTGGAACTCGATCCTCGAGCACGAGGGTTCGGTCCAGCACCTCGACCAGCTGAGCGACGATGAGAAGGCCATCTTCAAGACCGCCTTCGAACTGGACCAGCGCTGGGTCGTCGAACTGTCCGCCGACCGCGCCCCGGAAATCTGCCAGGCCCAGTCGATCAACCTGTTCATCCCGGGCGACGTCGACAAATGGGACCTGCACATGCTGCACTGGCGGGCCTGGGAGACCGGCGTGAAGTCGCTCTACTACCTGCGCTCCAAGTCCGTGCAGCGCGCCGCCTTCGCCGGCGCCGAGGACAAGGCCGAGGCCGAGATCGACCCCAACCAGCCCGACCTCTTCAGCGCCGCCCGCACCGACTACGACGAGTGCCTCGCCTGCCAGTGAGGCAGGGGCGGTCCCGACCGTCTCCTCCCCGTTCGCTCTTCGCGAATGGGGAGGGGGACCGCGCAGCGGTGGAGGGGCGAAACGGCGCAACGGTCGTGCGTCGGAAAGAGCCCCTCCGTCACGGCGTGACGCTGTGCTGACAATCCGGGAATCCATAGTCGGCTTGCGCGCAAACTCTCCCGCGAGATCAGCCACATCCGCTTCTCTCAAACCCGTCTTCTGCGCACACCGCCCGGCGGGCGCATAACGGTCCGGTTCGCCTCCGCCGCCGGTCTTTGACAATCGAACCCACGCGCAAAACCGACCGCTATGCACTCTGCGGACGCAATGCACTCTACGGACGCTACGGACGCAATTCTCCCGTTCTACCCGGGTAAAACCCGCCTCACTCCAGCCTGTCCGCCCTGCGCAGGCCCGGGAACAGCTTCGCCCACAGCCCGGTGGCGGCCAGCGCCCCGACCCCGCCGAACACCGCCGCTCCGATGGGCCCGAGGAACCGCACCACCAGGCCGGAATAGGCCTCGCCCAGCTCGTTGGACGCGCCGATGAACAACATCGACACCGAACTGACCCGGCCGCGCATGTGGTCGGGCGTCGACAGCTGGATCAGGGTCTGGCGGATGTTGACGCTGACCATGTCGGCCGCGCCGCCGATCAGTAGGGCCGCGGCGCTGATCCAGACGATCTTCGACAGGCCGAAGACGATGGTGCAGACGCCGAACAGGGCGACGGCGGCGAACATCCATTTGCCGCCATGTCTCACGATCGGGAACCGCGCCAGATACAGCGCCATGCCGAACGCGCCGACCCCGAAGGCGGCCCGCAGCAGGCCGAACCCCTCGGGTCCCACATGCAGGATATCGCGCGCGAAGATCGGGGTCAGCAGGGCCACGCCCGCAAACAGCACCACGATCAGATCCAGCGAGATCGCCCCCAGCACCACCTTGGTGGTCCAGACGTATTTCAGTCCCTCCTTGACCGCCGCCCAGCGTCCCGGGCCGGTCCCGACCCGCTCGGGCTGGCCCGTGGTGCGGATCAGCAGGAAGGCCGCCAGTCCCGCCAGGAACAGGCTCATGGCCACGCCATAGGCCAGCGGCACATTGATGCCGACGATCACCCCGCCCAGGGCCGGTCCGGCGATGGCTCCGGTCTGGAAGGCGATCGACTGGGCCGCGATGGCCCTCGGCAGGGCCGCCCGGCCCACCACCATCGGCAGGAAGGCCTGGCTCGCCGGAGCCAGGAAGGCCCGGCACGCGCCGAACAGGCAGGCCACGGCCAGCAGTCCCGACAGCGGCGGCGAGCCGTGGATGGCCATGGCCAGGAAGGCGACCGCGCACAGGGCCTCGACCGCGATCGAGGCCGCCACCGTCAGCTTGCGGTCGCGCCGGTCGGCCATCTCCCCCGCCGGCAGGGTCAGGGCCAGCAGCGGGATGAACTGGGCCAGGCCGACCAGCCCCAGGTACAGGCTGGCCTCGGCGATCGGATGGTCCCGCCGCGCGATCTCGTAGACCTGCCACAGCAGGGCCGACGACTGGATCTGGATGGCCAGCACCGCCGCGATCCGGCCGAGCCACAGCAGGCGGAAATCGCGCATCTTCCAGGGATTGGTTCCCTGCGCGTCCCGCGCCGCCTCGACGACGGCGGGGGTGATCGGCTCGGGGGCCTCAGGTGCGTCGGTCATGCTTCGGGTAGGGGGTTCCGTCTCGATGGAAGTAGCCGCCGGGGCGGAAGATCATGTCGATGTCGGGGTATTCGCCGCTGTCGCCCTCGGGCGCCCGGCTGCCGACCTCCAGCAGAACCGCCTCGGCCCCCGATCGGTTCTCGATCTTGTGCCCGTTCGCGACCCCGGCCTTGAACCCGGCGCAGTCCCCGGCCCTCAGCACGGTCTCCCCCTCATCCTCGACCAGCACCACCTCGCCGGAGACCACCCAGACGAACTCGTCCTCGCCCGCGTGCCAGTGCCTCTGGCTCGACCAGGCCCCGTCCGGCAGGCGCAGCAGGTTGACCCCGAACTGGTCCAGCCCGACGGCATCCCCCAGCCGCCAGCGCCGCCGCGCCCTGCACGGCCCGTCGAACGGTTCGGGGTAGCCCGTGCCGTGTCCCGTCGGGGCGGTTTCGATGTCGATCTTCGGCATGGAGAGAAGCCTTCTCGCAATCGTCCGAACCCCGTAAAGCACAGCTCCATGAGCGCCGCATCACATCCGGTTATCGATCCTGTCGAACTGACCCGCGACCTGATCCGCAGACCCTCCGTCACCCCCGCCGACGAGGGGGCGATGGACCTGCTGGAACGCCTCCTGACCGGCCTCGGCTTCCAGTGCCGCCGGATGAAGTTCGAGGACATAGAAAACCTCTACGCCCGGCGCGGCGCGACCTCGCCCAACCTCTGCTTCGCCGGCCACACCGACGTGGTCCCGACCGGCAGCCCCGCCGCCTGGTCCGCCGCCCCCTTCGAGGCCGAGGTCCGCGACGGGGTGCTCTACGGCCGTGGGGCCGTCGACATGAAGGGCGGCATCGCCGCCTGGATCGCCGCCGTCTCCCGCCTTCTCGCCGAGGGCGAGGTCCCGGGCTCGCTCAGCTTCCTGATCACAGGCGACGAGGAAGGCCCCGCCTTGCACGGCACCAAGCGCGTCGTCGAGGCCCTGATGGCCGAGGGCGAGGTCATCGACGCCTGCGTGGTCGGCGAACCGTCCTCGCAGCACGCCCTGGGCGACACCATCAAGATCGGCCGCCGCGGCTCCCTCAACAGCTGGATCACCGTCCACGGCAAACAGGGCCACGTCGCCTACCCCGACCGCGCCGCCAACCCCGCCCCGGTCATGGCGCGGCTGATGGCGCGGCTGGCCGACCACCGCCTCGACGACGGCTATCAGGGCTTCCAGCCCTCGAACCTCGAAATCACCACCATCGACATCGGCAACCCGGCCACCAACCTGATCCCCGCCGAAGCCCGGGCCCGCCTCAACATCCGCTTCAACCCCAACCACACCGGCGACGAGCTGATCGCCTGGCTCAACGCCATGGCCGGCGAGGCCCAGGCCGAAAGCGGGTTGCGCATCGAGCTTGAGCACCTGTGTTCGGGCGACGCCTTCCTGACCGAGCCGGGCGCCTTCGTGACCGGCGTGCAGGACGCCGTTGAGGCCGCCGTCGGCCGCCGCCCCGAGGCCTCCACCACCGGCGGCACCTCCGATGCACGCTTCATCCGCGCGATGTGCCCCGTGCTCGAACTCGGCCTCGTCGGCCAGACCATGCACCAGATCGACGAGCGCGTTCCGGTAAGCGAGATCGAGGCGCTGACGGAGGTCTACCGCCGCGTCGTCACCACCTACTTCGACCGCCGCTAGAACAGCAGGTCGATCCCCAGCATCGCCCCGCCGAACATCGCCGCGAAGGCCACGAGGAAATAGAAGATTTCACGCCGCGCGCTGCCCCGTCGCTCCAGGGTCATCGGCGGCAATTCAACCGGCAGCCTGCTCATCGCCCCACTCCCGCAAAACCCTACGAGGGTGCGCTCCGATCCTTGCCGGGACGTTGAAAAACGTGGTTGCCGCTACGGCCGCTCGAGGAACCTCAGCGCGGTCAGCACATGGGCCCGGACCCCGACCGGCAGGACCGTCTCGTTGACGTCGAAGCCCGGGGAGTGGTTCGGCGGCGATGTCGCCGGGTCGACCCCGTCGGCGCTGGCCCCGAGGTGGTAGAACACCCCCGGCACTTCCTGCGACAGGTAGCTGAAGTCCTCCGCCACGGTCGTCGGCGGCGCGCCGGCATTGACGTTCCCCTCGCCCGCCGCCTCCTCCAGCACCGGCGCCAGCCAGGCCGACAGCGCCTCGTCGTTGAACACCAGCGCCGCGTTCTGGCGCACTCCGAACTCCGCCGTCGCCCCGTAGGTCTCGGCGACATTGCCGATGGCGACCTGGGCCCGCCGCACCAGATCGTCGCGCTGGGCGATGTCGAAGGTCCGCAGCGTCCCCGACAGCACCGCCCGGTCGGGAATGATGTTGTAACGCACCCCCGCGTCCACTGTGGCGATGGTGAACACCGTCGGCGTGGTGGTCGGGTCGATGGTGCGGGCCGTCAGGCTGTTGATCGTCTGGATCACATCGGCCGAGGCGGAGATGACATCGACCCCCTTCCATGGCCAGGCGCCGTGGGTCTGCCTTCCGTGCAGGGTGATGTCGATCCGGTCCGACGCGGCCATGAAGCCGCGCGGCCGGTACCACATCGTGCCCGGCCGCCCCGGCACCACATGCAGGCCGAAGATGGCGTCGGGGCGAGGATCAGCCAGCGCCCCCTCCTCGATCATCAGGGCCGCCCCGCCCTTCGGCTCGCCCGGAGGCGCGCCCTCCTCGGCGGGCTGGAAGATGAACACCACCGTGCCGGCGATCTGGTCCTTCATCCCGGCCAGCACCTCGGCGGCGCCCATCAGCATGGCCACGTGGGCGTCGTGGCCGCAGGCGTGCGCCACCGGCACCGTGTTGCCCATGTAGGTCCCGGTCGCGGTGGAGGCGAAAGGCAGACCCGTCGCCTCCAGCACCGGCAGGGCGTCCATGTCCGCTCTCAGCGCCACCGTCCGGCCCGGCAGGCCGCCGCGCAGAATGCCGACCACGCCGGTCTTGCCGACCCCGGTGCGCACCTCCAGCCCCAGCGCGCGCAGGTGTTCCGCCACCACCGCCGCCGTCCGCGTCTCGTTAAAGCCGAGTTCCGGATTGGCGTGCAGGTCGCGGCGCCACGCCACGACGCGCGGCGAGACGGCCTCGACCGCGGCCTCGACCTGGGTCTGGGGAACCTGAGCGCGGACCGCTCCGGCCTGCAGGGTCAGAGCGACCGCGAAGGCGGAGGTGGCGAGAAGGCGGTGGATGGACATGACGGCGTCTCCCCCTGAGGACGCGCAACCGTCGCGGAGGACGCACGCTTCCGCAAGGGCCTGTCGCCGCCTAGGGTCCCGCCGTGAACCTCCGCTCGCCCGCCTTCGCCATCCTGTTCGCGGTCAGCCTGATCGCCGCCGCCGGCAATATGGCCCTGCAGTCGGTCCTGCCGGCCATTGGCCGCGAGTTCGGCCTGCGCGACACCCTGGTCTCGGCCGCCTTCGCCATCTCGGCCCTGATGTGGACCCTGACCTCGCCCTACTGGGCGCGGTTGTCGGACCGGGTCGGGCGCAAGAAGGTCATTCTCATCGGATTGGGCGGCTTCGTCGCCTCGATCGGCGGATTCGGCCTGGCGAGCACGGCAGGTCTGCAGCTGTGGCTGGCGCCGATCGTGGCCTTCGTCCTGATGACCGTGGCGCGGACGATTTACGGGCTGTTCGGCTCGGCGTCGCCCATCGCCGCACAGGCCTATGTGGCTGACCGCACCACGCCCGAACAGCGCACCCAGTCGATGTCGCTGCTGGCCTCGGCGCAGGGGCTGGGCACGGTGATCGGCCCGGCGCTGGCGCCCTTCTTCATCCTGCCGATCGTCGGTCTGGCCGGGCCGATGTACGCCTTCGCTCTGTTCGGCGCGATCGTGCTCTGGGTCGTCTGGCGCCGCCTGCCCAGCGGAGACGTGGTGCGCCAGCCCGCGCCCGGCCGCCATCAGGAGGACGCCGGCAAGGGATTGTGGAAGGACCCGCGCGTGCGGGCCTACCTGCTCTACGGCCTGCTGGTGACGGGAGCGCAGGCGGTCAACATCTCGGTGCTGGGCTTCCACATCATCGACGAGATGGCGATCACCGGCACGTCAGTCCGCGACGCCCAGCCGTTCATCGGCATCGCCATGCTGGCCGGCGCGGCCGCCACCCTGATGGCGCAATGGGGCCTGATCCCGCTGCTCAAACTGCAGGCCGCCGACCTGATGCGCTGGGGTGCGGGCCTGGCCCTGCTCGGCAACGTCATGACCATCGCCGCGCCCGGCTACTACGGCGTGGTGATCGGCTATGCGGTGATATCGCTGGGCGTCGGCTTCGCGCGGCCGGGCTTCACCGCCGGTTCGTCCCTGTCAGTCCAGCCGCACGAACAGGGTGCGGTCGCCGGCCTGATGATGTCGCTGGCCGGCCTCAGCTTCCTCGGCCCGCCGGTGATCGGCGTCGCCCTGTACGAGCTGGCCGAGCCCGCGCCGTTCGTGGCCAACATCGTGATGCTGGGCGTCGCCACCGTCCTCTGCTTCGCCAGCTCTCGTCTGCGGCTCGGTCCGCCTGACCTGCCCGAACGCGACGAAACGCCCTCGCCCGAGACCCCGCCGGCCTCCCAGCCTGGACCTGAAGGCGGTCGCTAGTCTGGTGTCTTTTCAGCGCCTGAAAGGCATGTCAGACGGTCCGCATGGATATCGCCCGCATCGAAAAGCGCATCGGCGTGCGCGCCTCTACCGACCGGCTCTGGGAGATCATCGCCGACCTGCCCGGCTGGGACCGGTGGAACCCGATCGAAACCTCCGTCGAAGGGACGATCGCCTATGGCGGCCAGATCTCCCTGACCGAGACCATCGAGAGCCTGCCCGAGCGGCGCGCCGTCGCCCGCGTCGGCGAATGGCAGCCCTACGCCCAGCTGGTGTGGATGGAGAAGCGCGGCCTCTGGTTCCGCTCGATGCGGTATTTCGAGATCGAGGAGCTTGAACCCGGCAGCTGCATCGTCGCCAACGGCTTCATCTTCTCGGGCCTGCGCGGCGAGATGTTCTTCGACAAGCACCGCATCCGCCTGCGTCATGCCGTCGATGCGGTGGCCGAGGCGTGGAAAGCGACCGCGGAGGTCTAGCCGCCCTTGGCCATCGTGTCCTGGATGCTGATGATCGCCGGGGTCAGGATGACGATGAACAGCACCGGCAGGAAGAACAGGATCATCGGCACGGTCAGCTTGGCCGGCAGGGCTGCGGCCTTCTTCTCGGCGGCCGAGAGGCGCATCTCGCGGTTCTCCTTGGCCATGGTCCGCAGCGCCGATCCCAGCGGCGTGCCGTAGGTTTCAGCCTGGGTCATGGCGGTGGCGACCGATTTGACGCCCGGATGATTGGTCCGCTTGGCGAGGCCCTCATAGGCCATCCGCCGATCGGGCAGGTAGCTCAGTTCGGCCGACAGCAGCGTCATCTCCTCGGCCAGGTCGATGGAGGAACCGCCGATTTCCTGGCTGACCTTCTGGATCGCCGCCTCAATCGACATGCCGGCCTCGACGCAGATCAGCAGCAGATCCAGGGCGTCCGGGAAGGCCTGCATGATCGAGGTGCGGCGCTTGGCGATGCGGTTGGCCAGGAAGATGTTCGGCCCGTAGAAGCCGATCACCGCGGCGAACATGCAGATCGTCAGCCGGACCATGACCGTCAGGCCGAAGTCGTTCAGGATGAAGACGTAGAAGACCGCGATGGCGAGCATCACGAACGGCATCGAGAAGCGGAAGAAATAGAAGGTCGTCAGCGGCTTCGGCCCGCGATAGCCGGCCTGGGCCATCTTGTCCGCGACCTTGGGGTCCTCGAGCAGCTTGGTGAGGTTCAGGCGTTCAACGACGCGCTTCTTGAAGCCGGCGTCTGTGTGCCTGAGGTTCTGCGGACCGCTGTGCTGGGCGGCGATGGCCTGGCGGGAGCGGCGCTTCAGCTCCTCGCGGCGCACGGCCACGGCCTTCATCCGCCCCTCCAGCTTGGCCTCGCCGCCGAGGGATCCGAGCAGGGTCACCAGGGTCGCGAACACCAGCACGCCCACGCCCATGCTGAGCAGGTTCTGCAGGTTGGTGACGAAGCCGATGATGTCTCCCACGCCGCGCCCCTAGAACTTGAACGAGATCATGCGCTTCATCACGAAGACGCCGAAGGCCATCATCATCACCGCGATCAGCAGCATGAACTGGCCGCGCGGCTCGGTGAACAGCTTGCCCATGTAGGCCGGGGTCGTGATGCTGACGAGGATCATCACGGCCGGCGGCAGCGAGCCGATGATGCCGGCCGACGCCGTCGCCTCGGACGACAGCGCCTTGATCTTCTCGCCCATCATCTTGCGGGCCCGCAGCACGGTCGACAGGTTGCCCAAGGCCTCGGCCAGGTTGCCGCCGGTCTTCTGCTGGATGCCGATGACGATGGCGAAGAATTTCAGCTCCGGCGTCGGCATCCGCTCGTACATCTTCTCAAGCGCCTGCTGCAGGGTCAGGCCGACGCCCAGACCTTCGACCAGGGTCTGGAACTCCGCGCCGAGCGGCGCCGGGCTCTCGCGGGCGATGATCTTGAAGCAGTCGTGGACCGGCAGCCCCGACTTGATGCCGCGGACGATCACATCGACGGCGTCCGCGAAATGGCTGCCGAACTTCTTGCGCCGCCGGTTCCCCATGAAGCCGACCACCCAACGCGGCAGCCCGAGTCCGAAGACGACGGCGGCGCCGAGGCCGACGAGAATGTTCAGGCCGAACACCAGCGGCGCGAGGAAGGCGACCACCGCCAGCACGGCGCTGACGATCCAGAAGGTCTTCACGCTGGTCGACAGACCGGCCTGCTTCAACTTGGCGGCGAGGCTGACCCGGGCCTTGCGCTGGGCCCGTTCCGACTCCTGCAGCTGCTGCATGATCTGTTTGCGGCGGGCCTCGGGCGTATTCGCCGCGGCGGCCTTTCGGGCGGCGGCCGTGTTCTGCTTGGGGCCGCCGAAATTCTGCGCCCGCTTGACCGCGGCCTCGGATGAATCGCCGCCGCCGACGAAGGCCCAGCCGAGTCCGCCGATGGTGATGAAGGCCAGAACCGCCGCGAGGATGGGAAGCATCGCCGCCTACTCCGCCGCGTCAAGGGCTTCGGCCAGCTCACGCTCCAGCCCGTAATAGCGGGCGCGATCCCAGAACCTCGGACGGGCGATGCCGGTCGAGCGGTGCCGGCCGATGATCTTGCCGTTCTCGTCCTCGCCGGTGATCTCGTAAACGAACAGGTCTTGGGTGACGATCACGTCGCCCTCCAGCCCGACCACCTCGGTGATGTGGGTGATGCGGCGCGAGCCGTCGCGAAGGCGGGCCGCCTGGATGATGACGTCGACCGAGCCGACGATCATCTCCCGGATGGTCTTGGACGGCAGGCCGTAGCCGCCCATGGTGATCATCGACTCCATCCGGCTGATGGCTTCGCGCGGACTGTTAGCGTGCAGCGTGCCCATCGAGCCGTCGTGGCCGGTGTTCATGGCCTGCAGCAGGTCGAACGCCTCCGGTCCGCGCACCTCGCCGACGATGATCCGCTCGGGACGCATGCGCAGGCAGTTCTTGACCAGGTCCCGCATGGTGATCTGGCCCTGCCCCTCGAGGTTGGGCGGGCGGGTTTCGAGGCGCACCACGTGCGGCTGCTGGAGCTGCAGTTCGGCGGCGTCCTCGCAGGTGATGACCCGCTCGGTCGGGTCGATAAAGGCGGTCAGGGTGTTCAGCAGCGTCGTCTTGCCGGAGCCGGTGCCGCCCGAGATGACCAGGTTGCAGCGCGATGCGCCGATGACGCCCAGCACGCGCGCGCCTTCGGGACTGATGGAGTTGTACTCCACCAGGTTCTTCATCGTCAGCTTGTCTTTCTTGAACTTCCGGATCGTCAGGGTCGCGCCGTCGATGGCCAGCGGCGGGGCGATGACGTTGACGCGGCTGCCGTCAGGCAGGCGGGCGTCGCAGATCGGCGAGCTCTCGTCGACCCGGCGGCCGACCTGCGACACGATCCGCTGGCAGATGTTCATCAGCTGGGTGTTGTCGCGGAAGCGGACGTTGGTCAGCTGCACCTTGCCGCCGACCTCGATGAACACCCGGCCTGCGCCGTTGACCATGATGTCGGCGATGTCGTCCCGGGCCAGCAGCGGCTCCAGCGGACCATAGCCGAGGACGTCGTTGACGATGTCCTGGACGAGGTGCTCCTGCTCCGCCACCGACATCGAGACGTTCTTGATCGCCACCAGTTCGGCGACGATGTCGCGGATCTCCTCGGACGCCGCCTTGGTATCGAGCTGGGCCAACTGGGCCAGGTCGATGGTGTTCATCAGGGCGTTGAAGATCGTCGTCTTAGTGGCGTGGTAATAGTCCGACTGCTCGCGGACGATCTCCGCCACCGCCTGGGCTTTCTTCAGCTGTTCGAACCCGGGCGTCGCCTTGGGTCCGGGCGCGTTCTTGGGCGTAGGCGCCTCGGCGACCGGCCTGGGCCTCGACGCCAGGGCGTCGAGGCGGTCCGCAGCCTCGGACGCGGGCTTGGCGTTGTAGGAGTCGGTGCGGGCCTGCTCGCGCTGCAGCTCCGCCACTTCACCGCCGAAGGCGAAGGCCTGGGTCTGGACGCCCGGCTCCGGCTGCAACCCGGGCGGGGCCGCGGCCGCCGGTGCAGGCGCGGGCGCCGGGCGCGCGGCCGGGGCGGCGGCTCCAGGCTGACCTGTGCGCTTGCCGAACACGCGTCAGGACTTCTTCTTGAACAGGCCGGAGAGCAGCGACTTGCCCCCCCCCTTGGCGGGCTTGCTCCCGGGCCCCGTCAGCATCGGCAGCTCCCGGCACGAGACGATCTGGGCCAGCATCTGGAAGGCCTCGGCCGCCTTCGACTTGGCCCCGGCGTCGAGGATCATCTGGCCGTTGTTGGACGCGGTGCCGAACACCTTCGGATCGAACGGGATCAGCAGGCTGGGATGCACGCCCAGCGCCGCGCCGAATTCCTTGGCGGGGATCTCCGGCCGGCCCGGCACGCCGACCTGGTTCAGCACCAGCCGCGGCGGTGCGTCGTTGGGCCGACCCTGGCGGATCAGGTCGATCATGTTCTTGGCGTTGCGCAGACTGGCCAGATCCGGCGTCGCGACGACGACGACCTCGTCCGCGGCGATCAGGGTGCGGCGCATCCAGCCCGACCACAGGTGGGGCAGGTCCAGCACCACGAAGGGCGCCGTGGACCGGATCTGGGTCGTGACCTCCTCGAAGGCGTCGGGCGAGATATCCCAGTCCGCGTCCAGCGTCGCAGGGGCCGCAAACAGGCTGAGCTTGTCGGTGCAGCGAACCATCATGCGGTCCAGCAGCACCGGGTCCAGCCGGTCCGGTTGGCTGAGCGCGTCGGCGACGCCGTTCAGGGGGTCCTGGTTGAAGTCGAGCCCGGCGGTGCCGAACGGCAGGTCGTAGTCGACGATCACCGTATTGGCGCCGATCCGTTCGCTCATCGCATAGGCGGTGTTGTGCGCGACCGAACTGGCGCCTGCCCCGCCTCGCGCGCCGACGAAGGCGATCGAACGGCCGACGAACGGTTGCGCGGGATCGTTGAACAGGCCGCCGATGGCCGCGATCAGCTGCAGCGGCTGAAGCGGGGCCACCAGGTACTCGCTGACGCCCCGGCGCATCAGCTCCCGGAACAGCAGGATGTCGTTGGTCGCGCCGATGACCACCACCTTTGTGCCGGCGTCGCAGACCTCGGCCAGCTGGTCGACTTCCCACAGCAGCGTCTGCGGGTCCTTCAGGCATTCGACGATGATCAGCGGCGGCGTCGGCTCCTGGCGGTACGCCTCGACCGCCGCAGCCACGCCGCCGACCCGGATCTGGGTGGTGGCGCGCGACAGGCGACGGTCCTGACCGGCGCGCTCGGCGGCGGCCAGGGTGTCCTGGCGTTCCGCGAAGACGTGGATGGCGATGCGGGGCACCGAAACCTCGGGGCCGCCGCCGCCCAGCACAGGCGGAGAGAAGGCCGCCGACGCGCCGGCGACGAGGTCGCCCACGGGGTTGAACCCGGCCACGGCCGGCATCTGGCTGTCCGGTGAGGCGGCGGGGTAGGGTTGCGGCGCGGCCGCGACGGCCGGCGGCGTGAACTGCAGCGGCGGGCGGGCCGCTTCTTCATCCCGGGCGGCCTGATCGGGCGCATAGGGCGAGGCGACGTCATCGACGGGACGTGTCCCGGGGCCGGACGCGACATAGCCCATGTCGAGATCGAACTCGTCCTCGAAATCCTCGACCGGTCGGGGGAAGGCGTTCGTCATGTCACACTATTCCACGGCCCGGGCGATCCGGCCTTCGACGAGAGGTTCCTGCGGGGCGGAGGTGACCTCGCCCTTGCGGTAGCTGTCGAACACCACGGCGGCCCGGCCCGAATCCGCCGGACTGGTCGGGCGATGGCCGACGATGTCGCGGGGGTCGGAAATCTGGGCGGCGAGGTTGGCGTTGATCGCGCAGCCGAGGCCCATCGAGCTGTTGTTGGAGAACCGGCCTTCCATGGCGCGGGGTTCGGCGGCGCAGTTCGGGATCACGGCGCGAACGGTCTCGAACCCGGCGAGGACAGGCGCGCGCGGATCGGGCGCGGCGTAGGAGGCGACGACGATGCGCTCGGCCGGAAGGCCGGCGGCCTGCAGCGCCGAACGGACGGCCCAGGTCTGGCGCGCCGCGGCCGGATCATCGCCCGAAGGCCCTTCAATCCGGACCCAGCCGACGCCCGCCGCCCTGTAGCGACCCGCCAGGTCGTTCAGCGCCGCCTGCTGGTTCGACGACAGGCCGTCCTCGTGCACGGCCAGGGCGATCCGGTCCAATCCGGGCTCGACCTGGAGCGAATAGCGCGACAGGGGCGTCAACGGCTGGGTGTCGGCCGGGCCGGTCGAAGCACAGCCGCCCAGGACGGCGGTGGCGACGACGGCGAGGAGCAGGGCGCGCTTCATCGGAGGCCTCATTCGATCACATAGCCAACGGGGCCGGTCCAACCCGCATCGGCGGAGCCGGCGGCCGACGAGCGCCCGTAGTGCTGGTTCAGCTGGCCAAACAGGATGGTCTGGGCGTCGTTGGCGATCTGCAGGCCGTCGGCCGGCGTCTGCATGCGGCCCGGCGACGTCGGCGAGACGATGTAGGCCTCGACGATGATGACCAGTTCGGTTTCGCCGGACAGGTAGTCGCGCGAGCGGAACAGGGCGCCGAGCACCGGCAGGTCGCCGAGCCCCGGCAGCTGGTCGATGTTCTGGCGGGTGTCCTCGCGCAGCAGGCCGGCGATCATCAGCGATCCGCCCGACGGCAGTTCGACCGTATTGGACGCGCGGCGGACGCTCAGGCCCGGAATGACGAGGGACGTGCCGCCCTGACCGCCGCCGAGGGTGAAGGCGCCCAGCGAGGTCAGCTCCGAGACCTCGGTCGACAGCTGCAGCGAAATACGCCCGGGCGACAGCACGATGGGCCGCACCGCCAGCCGTACGCCAAACGGCTTGAACTCGATGGTCACCTTGGTGCTCGTGCCATCGACTTCCTGGCCGACAGGCACGGGGAATTCGCCGCCCGCGAGGAACTCGGCGTTCTCGCCATTGGCGGTGGTGATGTTCGGCTCGGCCAGAATGCGGACCAGGCCGGCGCGCTCGAAGGCGCGCAGCGACGTGTTCAGGCTGCTGCCGTCGCCGGCGGAATCCTGGTAGTTCAGCACGCCGCCGCCCAGCTGGTTGCCCGAGACGGCGAAGGTCGCGGCCTGGGTCAGGCTCAGGCCGTCGCCGACGGAGGCGAGCACGGCGGTCGCATCCAGCCCGAGCTGTTTGACGGCGGTGCGCTGCACCTCGACGATGCGGGCCCGGACGGTGATCTGGTCGGAGCCTTCAATGGTCATCATGTTGATGACCTTTTCCGGGGCCGAGACGAAGGCGCGGGCGACCTGGCTGGCGCGGTCGGCCTCACCGGGGCTGAACACGGTTCCCGTCAGGATGACGCTGTCATTCACCGCCTCCGCGTGGACATTGGCGCCCGGCATGACGCGGCTGAGCGTGTCCTGCAGCGCCGAAACGCCCGCATCGACGCGGATGCGCAGCGACAGGATGGTGCGGCCGGCGTTGTCCAGCACAACCGCGTCCGTCTCGCCGGGCGCCAGGCCGATGATGGTGATGCGACGCGGCGAATGCAGCATCGCCTCGGCGACCTGCGGGTTGGGCACGATCACGTCGCGGGCGTCGGCCGGAAGGTCGACGGCCATCGACGAGCCACGCGGCAGGCTGATCAACTGCGACTGCGCGCCCATCGAGACGGCGGCGCGGGTCTGGGCCGGAGCGGGAGAGACGGGCGCGGCCGCAGCGGCCAGCAGGCCGGCGAGCGCGACGGCGGCGAGACGCATCATCGGACGCTTCATTGGACCACCACCACTTCAGGCGCGCCGCCGCGATAGACGCGGATGGCGGAGGATTCGCGCGGTCCCGCCGAGACGCGGCCGGACGGGCCGCCGGTATCGGCGTAGGAGCGCAGGATCAGACTCAGTTCGCCTTCGGACTTGGCGAGAGCCAGGGCCTCGGCGTCGCGGGGACCGACCTCAAGCGTCGCCGTCGCGCCAATCACCGTCTGCTCGTCGTCGCCGGCCCGGGTGGACTGGTCGATGGCCAGAACCTTTATGTTCTGCATGACGGTGGCGGAGGTGAATTTGGAGCGGTCGGCGTCAGAGGCGCCGATGTTGCCGAGCGTGGTCTCGCGGGTCAGCACCACATCGACGCGGTCGCCCGGCAGGATGAAGCCGCCGGCGGCGGTCTCGACCGTGACGCGGATGGCCATGGCGCGCATGCCGGGCTCCAGATAGGCGGCCATGTAGCCGCTGTCCCCGGCCCGAACGATCTTGCGCATCACGATGGGCTCGCCCGCGAGGATCGGTTCGCGGACCACCGACCCGACGTAGTCGGCCTTGGCCCCGCCGGTGGCGAGGTTGGTCGCGGCCCGGGTCACTGCGGCGACGGCCCCCGCGGGCTTGTCCGCGTCCGCCTCGGGGGCTGCGTCTCCCGCTGCCGGGATCGGAACCGAACCGTCGGTGATGAAGGCCGGATTGACCTGGTCGAGGGGCCAGTCCTTCCATTCCATATCGGACTCGTCGAGCCGCTTGCCCGCCTGCAGGTCCTTGGCGGCGACCAGCACCTTGGCCATCGGCCGCGTCTCGACGGGCGCGGCGGTGGCGACGGCGGCCGGTTCCTTGGAGGATGATCCCATGGCGCGCACGACCAGGGCCAGCCCGATGGCGGCCACGGCGGCGACGCAGATCACGATGATACGGGCAGGCTTCATCGACTGTCTCCGGCAGGCCGGGCCGGACCCGTGGATCGGTCCTTCGGCCCCCTACCGTTAACGAACATGCCGGGCGCGGGTTAACGTGGGCCTAAGTGCCCACGGGCGGTCCACCGGGTCTCTAGCCCGCGAGGAAGGCGGCCATCAGCGGCGAGGCCGGATAGGCGGCCAGCACTCCCGCGGCGATGGCCACGCCATAGGGAATGTCGCCCTTGGGCTGCATCAGACGAACGACCCAGCCCGGGCCATTCATGGCGTAGGGCTGCAGCCAGGCCCGGGCCACGAGCAGCATCAGGCAGAACAGTCCGCCGATCACCGCCGTCCACAACAGGAACATGCCGGCTCCGGCGAGGCCCAGCCACAGGCAGGCGGAGGCCATCAGCTTGACGTCGCCGCCACCGAGCAGGCGGAGGGCGAAGAGGCCCATCCCGACCAGCAGGGCCGCGACGGCGACGCCGATGTGCACCGCGACCGCCATCGGCGCGAGATGCAGCAGAAGCGCGGCCGGAAAGAAGCCGAGGATCAGCAGGCCCGAGATCCAGTTCGGGATCTTCATCGACGTCAGGTCCGTCAGCCCGGCGGTGATCGCGAGGGCCGGCAGGATGGCGAGGAACAGCAGTTGCAGAATTTCCATCCGCCCATCCTGGCAGCGGACCTTTTAAGGGCGCGTTGCGTCAGGCGCGAAAGTGTCGGGCGCAAAAGCAAAGGGCCGGAGCGTTTCCGCTCCGGCCCCCGCCTGTCTCAAGTCGTGCTGACGCTTAGGCGTCGGCTCCGCCGATGGCGGTGGCGACTTCGCCGAACTTGGTCGAGATGTTGGTGCCCAGGGCGGTGACGGCCGCGATGATCACAACGGCGATGAGGGCGGCGATCAGACCATATTCGATGGCCGTGGCGCCCGACTCATCGGACATGAACTGCGAAATGAACTTCTTCATGGTCATGGTTCCTTTTCAGAAAGAGGAAGCGAGCTACTGAACGCGGGGGGGAGCCGGTAGCCCGCTTGACCCCCAAAACGCACCGTCGTTATCGCCCATATCGGTTAAGGCCCGGTCGCCGGGCGTGGTTACCAGAAGATTTACTGTAAAATAGCCCCGTTTGAGGCGCGCGTCGCCCGCCATTCCCGCTCTGTGACTGGCGACGACCCGGTATTCCAGCCGAGGTTTCAAACTTTATTGAGGTTTCGAGGGCAGGTTCGGCTTCACGCTCTCGCGCGCGCTCGCTCTATGGACATCGTCGCCATGATCCGCACTCACCGCCTTCTCCTGACGCTCGGCGCCGCCGCCCTGCTGGCCGGCCCCGGCCTGGCCGCGGCACAGTCCGCCCGGATCAGCGTCGAGATCGACCAGGCCCGGCGCGTTCAGCTGAGCGGGCCGGCCGGCTCGGTCATCGTCGGCAATCCGGAAATCGCCGATGTCACCGTGGTGGACGCCAACACGCTCTACATCACCGGCAAGGGCTATGGCGTGACCGAGGTCGTCGCCGTGGATCAGATCGGCCGCACCGTGTTCCAGAGCCAGGTCGTGGTCACCGCCGGCGACGGCGCGGGGCGCGTCCGCGTCTGGCGCGGCGCCCAGGCGACGGAAATGGCCTGCGCCAGTTCGTGCTCACCCTCGGTGCGGGGAACCAACGGCCCCGCCCCCGCCGCCGAATAGATCGCCATGGCCGCGCGCAGAGGACCCTGGACGCTTGCAGGGCGCCTGATCGGGCGCCTGCTGCGCAACCGCGACGGCGCCGCAGCCGTCGAGTTCGGCCTCGTGATCCTGCCCTTCTGCGTGATGATCTTCGCCATCCTTGAAGTGGCGCTGATCTTCACCCTGGACTCCGTGCTCGAGAACGCGGCGATCGGCACGGGACGGCTGGTTCGCACAGGCCAGGCGAGCGCGCAGGGCATGACCGCGGCGCAGTTCAAGACCAGCCTGTGCAGCCGCATGAGCATCTTCTCGGGCAACTGCGAGGCCAACGCCACGGTCGACGTGCGCGTTATTCCGCAGTTCAACATCACGCCGCCCGATCCGCTGGCCGGAGAAGGTTTCGATCCCAGCGGCCTGACCTACGCCAACGGCAATCCGGGCGACCTGATCCTGGTGCGGGTCTGGTACAGGCATCCGCTGCTGACCAGCTTCCTGTCGCAGGGCCTGTCGAGCGTCGGCGACCGCACGGCGATGCTGACCGCGACCACCGCCTTCCGCAACGAGCCGGCCGGATGAAGAAGCGCAGCCTGATCCGGCGACTGACCGGCGACGAGCGCGGCGTCTCGGCGATCGAGTTCGCCATGCTCGCGCCTGTGCTGATCGCCTTCTACATGGGCATGACCGAGTTCTGTCAGGGCTTCATGGCGCAGAAGCGGATGGGCCACGTCTCGGCCGCGGTCGCCGACCTGATCGCCCAGGAAGAGACGGTGACGCCGGCGACGATCGACGACATCTTCGACATCGGCGGGCTGATCATGAAGCCCTTCCCGACCACGACCCTGCATCAGCGGGTGTCCAGCGTGACCAATGTCGGCGGCACGCCGACGGTCGACTGGAGCCGCGGCGACGGCATGACCCCGCGCGGGACCGGTTCGACGATGACGCTGCCGGCCGATCTGGTGTCGTCGGGCGAGAGCGTGATCGTGGCCGAGGTGACCTACGACTACGACTCCGCCGCGGACTATCTGATGCCCGGCCTGACGCGGTTCTCGCACACCTATTACCTGCGCCCGCGGACCGTCGACAAGACGACCTGCCCGACCTGCTAGGGGCCGGTCAGGGCCTCGCGCAGGGCGAGGATCTTGGCCTCGGTCTCGGCCAGTTCCGAGACGGGATCGCTGTCGGCGACGATGCCGGCGCCGGCCAGGGCTCGGAAGCGCCAGCGGCCCCCTGAGCGCTCGAACGAGGCGGTGCGGATCAGCACCGAGGCGGTCAGGCTTCCCGCGTCGTCGAGGTGGAACAGGCTGCCGCACCACGGACCGCGCGGCGGTTCGTGCGCGGCGATGACCTTCATGGCCTGGTGCTTGGGCGCGCCGGTGATCGAGCCGGGCGGGAAGGTGGCGGCCAGCAGGTCGGCGGCGCCGGTCCCGGGTCGGGCCGCGCCGGTCACGGTCGAGACGAGGTGGTGCACGGTGGGATGGCTCTCGATCTCGAACAGGCGGGCGGCGGCGACGGAGCCCGGCTCGGCGACGCGGGACAGGTCGTTGCGCATCAGGTCGACGATCATCAGGTTTTCGGCCCGGTCCTTGACCGAAGCAAGCAGGGCCTCGGCCTGGCGTTCGTCGCTCTCAGGATTGGGGCCCCGAGCGGCGGTGCCCTTGATGGGGCGGGTCTCCACCCTGTCGTCCCGGACCCGCAGGAACCGCTCCGGAGAGTTCGAGACCAGAATCCGCTCGCCAAGGCTCAGGTAGGCGGCCATCGGCGCCGGGCTGGAGGCGCACAGGCGAGCGAAGACGTCGAAAGGCTTGGCGTCCTGGGCAAGCTCGCCCCGCCACCGGCGCGCGATATTGGCCTGGAAGATGTCGCCGGCGGCGATCCGGTCGCGAACGCGGGCGACGTTCCTCTCAAAGGCCGCAGGATCGTCGGCCTCAAGGACCTGAGCCAGAACACCCCGCCCCGGCCGCGCCGGCGCCTGATCAAGCCAGCGCGCGGCCGTCTGGGCGGCGGCCGCCGCGGCCTGGACGTCGCTACCCCGCCCACAGGCGATCACACGACGGCGCGAGCCATCAAAGGCGAGGACAGCGGGGTAACGCGCAACAGCGAGGTCGGCCCAACCTTCGAAACTTCCCAGTTCGATCCTTTCTATCCGGCGCGCCAGGCCATAGGCGGCCAAGCCCGCCAGCCCGCCGCTAAACGGGGGGGCCGCCTCTTCGGCAGGCGCCATTTCGCCGAGGAGAGATCGAAGCGTTTCGAAGGGGTCCTGAGCATCGTCCGGGCCCAGAACGACCGTCCGGTCGGGGGCGCGCGCGAGGTACGACCACCCCTCCACACCGGATATCAGGGCAAGGGCAAAAGGCTCGTCCGCGAAGGCGCCGAGGACCGACAGGGGGTCCTTCCAAGGCAGGTGAACGAGGGCCAGGCGACGCACCGCGCCTCCATATCCCCGAGCCGAAAAAACCGGAACAGCGATACGCGTCTTAACCTTGGGTTCGGATTACGCCGTTAACGTACGGCAGCAGGCGAAAGACCCGGGGGCCTAGTATGAAAGGCGTTGTTTTCACTGAGTTCCTTGAATTCGTGGAATCCGCCATGGGCGCAGACACGGTCGACGCCATCATCGCCGAATGCGAGCTGTCCACCGGGGGCGCCTATACCGCTGTCGGCACCTATCCGTTCCAGGAGATGCAGGATCTCCTCATGGCGCTTTCGAAGCGTTCGCAGACCCCGCCGGCCGATCTGCTGCGGGCCTTTGGGGCCTACCTCTGCACGAGGTTCGTGGCCGGATATCCCGAATTCTTCCGGCGCGCCGGCAGCCTGTTCAAGCTGCTGGCCAGCGTCGACCATCACATCCACGTCGAGGTGCGCAAGCTTTATCCGGACGCTGAACTGCCCAGCCTGGAGGTGGTGGAGAACCGCCCTGAGCGCTTCGTGATGAACTATCGCTCGACACGCGGTCTCGAAGCTCTCGCCGAGGGCCTGATCGACGCCAGCGCCCGTCATTTCAAGGAGCCCGTCTACCTCAAGTCCGAACGCACCACGGATGAGCAGGGTGACCTGGTGCGGTTCACCATCACGAGGCGCGCGGCCTAGGGCATGTCGCAAGAGTCCCCCTCCCCCGAGGCGCTGCAGCGCCGGATTGAGCGCGAAAAGCGCGCCCGGCAGGAGGCCGAAAGCCTGCTGGAGACAAAGTCGCGGGAGCTCTACGAGGCGAACCAGTCGCTCCAAAAAATCAGCGACACCCTGTCTGCACGGATCGAGG
>NZ_DASPMM010000008.1:0-25047 GCF_035627055.1 Brevundimonas sp.
CAGACCGCCGGTGGGCGGCCCAGGCGCTCCGCGCCTTCGGTGCGCGGCGAGCAAGCAGAGGCCATCCATCGACCTCCGCGAGGACCCCCGGAGTCTCCGCCCCCGGGCTTCATCGCTCGACCACAGCCCGCCGCCATCGAGAAGCGTGGATCCGACGCCCTCCCCACCGACGGGATGGGTGAATTATGCGCTCGCCGGATGCTGTGCGCAGGAGACGGGGTTTGGCAGCAGGTCATGTCGTTGATCCTGCTGGATATTGGCTCGCCGAACCCGACTATGGATTCCCGGATTGTCAGCACAGCGTCATGGCTGATCGGTCTCCTCCCTGTCGCGAAGCGATGGGGAGGTGGCGCGACGCGAATACGCGTCGCGTCGGAGGGGCTCTGTCCGCCGCACGACCGTGACGCCGCCCGTCGACGGATCGCATGCGAACCTCCTCCACCCCTCCACCGCTTCGCGGTCCCCCTCCCCATTCGCAAGCAGCGAACGGGGAGGAGACGAGAAGCAGCGGCGCTCCCGACAGCTTCGCGCTCGCGCGCGCCGCCTTGTCCCGGGGGTCGGCGCGGCTACGCCGCTTGCCCCGGGGTGACGAAAGAAGAAAGGGACCGGCTCCCTTCGTGTCCTTCGCGCCTTCTTCGCGGTCTTGGTGATGAACCCGCTCGCCGGTCAGCACCCGCGGGCCATTGGCCTTCGCGCAGGTCCTATCGCCGCCGCATTCCACCGAGGATGCCGCGCAGGATCTCGCGGGTGAGGGTGGAGCCCGCCGTGCGCAGGACCGACTTGGTCGCCGCCTCGATGGGGGTTTCGCGGGTGCGGCGGGCGGGGGCGGGGGCGCGGGCGGATTCGCGGTCGAGGCGGGCCTGTTCCTTGGCGCGGGCGACGGCGGCTTTTTCGGCGTCCTTCGCCGCGGCGGCGTCGGCCTTGGCGCGGGCCTCGGCGAGTTTGGCGTCGGCTGCGGCCTGATCGGCCTGGCCGCGGCGGGCCAGCAGGATTTCCTCGGCGGACTCGCGATCGACAGGCGTGTCGTAAAGGCCGCGCACCGGGCTGGCGGCCATGACCGCGGCGCGTTCCGCGTCGGTGGCGGGACCAAGGCGGCTGTCCGGCGGACGGATCATCGTGCGGGCGACGACGTTCGGCGCGCCCTTCTCGTCCAGCGTCGAGACCAGGGCCTCGCCGACGCCCAGACCCTGGATGGCCTCGGCGGTGTCGAAGGCCGGATTGGCGCGGAAGCTGTCGGAGGCGGCCTTGAGGCCGCGCTGCTCGGACGGGGTGTAGGCGCGCAGGGCGTGCTGGATGCGGTTGCCGAGCTGGGCCAGCACGCTGTCGGGGATGTCCGCCGGGTTCTGGGTGACGAAATAGACGCCGACGCCCTTGGAGCGGATCAGGCGCACGACCTGTTCGACCTTCTCGCGCAGGGCGTCGGGGGCGTCGGTGAACAGCAGATGGGCCTCGTCGAAGAAGAAGACGAGGCGCGGCTTGTCCGGATCGCCGACCTCGGGCAGCTGTTCGAACAGTTCCGACAGCAGCCACAGCAGGAAGGCCGCGTAGAGGCGCGGGCTGGCCATCAGCTTCGTGGCGTCGAGGACGTTGACCTGGCCGCGGCCGTCGAGGCCGGTGCGCATCATGTCCTCCAGCCGCAGGGCCGGTTCGCCGAAGAAGGCCTTGCCGCCCTGCTGCTCGAGCTGGAGCAGCGACCGCTGGATGGCGGCGATCGAGGCGGGGGCGACATTGCCGACCTCGCGGCCGATGCGTTCGGCGTTCTCGCCGACATGGACCAGCATGGCGCGCAGGTCGTCGAGATCGAGCAGCAGCAGGCCTTCCTTGTCGGCGACGTGGAAGACCACCGACAGGACGCCCTCCTGGACGTCGTTGAGGTTGAGCATGCGGGACAGCAGCAGCGGGCCGATCTCGCTGACGGTGGTGCGGATCGGGTGGCCCTTCTGGCCGTAGAGGTCCCAGAACACCACCGGCGCGGCCTTCGGCTGCAGGGTCAGGCCCATGCCGGCGGCGCGGGCGAGCAGCTTCTCGTTCGGCGAGCCGGGGACGCAGACGCCCGACAGGTCGCCTTTCACATCGGCGCAGAAGACCGGGACGCCGGCGTCCGAGAAGCCCTGGGCCATGATCTGCAGGGTCACGGTCTTGCCCGTGCCGGTCGCGCCCGCGACGACCCCGTGCCGGTTGGCGCGGTGGAGCAGCAGGACTTCGGGCCGGGCGCCGTCGCCGGTCGAGGACTGGCCGAGGAACAGGCCGGGGGCGGCGTCGGTCATGCGGAACTCCTGCACAGGTTCGGCGCTCATGCTCTACCGGCCGGGTGGGCGGTTCAAGGCCGATTGACGGCGCGGCCGGAGACCTTGACCATATGCCGATGAAACCGCCGATCAGCCTGCCGACCTCGACCGTGGGCCGAAACGCCGTGGTGGCGATCGCTGTCGTCGCGGCGGGGGCGGCGGTCTACTGGCTCAGGGACATCCTGACCCCGCTGGCCATGGCCATCTTCCTGATGATCGCCATCGACGGTGTGAAGCGGTTCATCGAGGAGCGCACGCCGGTGCCGGGGCATCTGGCCGGGGCGGCGGCCCTGATCGTGGTCATTCTCGCCTTCTTCGCCTCGATCGGCATCGTGGTCTATGGCGCGGCGGGCTTCTTCGACGAGTCGACCGGGGTGGTGGCGCGGATCGGGCCGCGGCTCGACCAGATCCTCACCGACGTCTACCGGGTGGCCGGGGTGGTCGAGCCGCCGCCGACGGTCAGCGACCTGATCGGCCGCATCGACGTGGGCAGCTATCTGGCCATCATCGCGCGGCAGGCCCAGGGCGTGGTCACCGGCGCGGTCTTCGTGCTGATCTACCTCGCCTTCCTGCTGGCCTCGCAGGCCGGGTTCCGGCGCAAGCTGGTCGGCATGTTCCCCGACCGCACCGCGCGCGGCGAGGCGCTGGAGGTGTTCCAGCGGGTGCGCGGCGGCGTCGAGGGCTATCTGTGGGTGCAGACGGTGACCGGGGCCCTGATCTGCGCCTGCGCCTGGCTGCTGATGCGGGCCGTGGGCCTGCCCAACGCGGAGTTCTGGACCTTCGTCATCTTCGTGGTCGGCTTCATTCCGGTGCTGGGCGGGGCGGTGGCCGGTCTGGCCCCGCCGCTGTTCGCCCTGGTGCAGTTCGAGACCTATTGGCAGGCCGGGGTCCTGCTGGCCGGGCTGCAGACCATCCTGTTCATCAGCGGCAACGTCATCCAGCCGCGCATGCAGGGCGACAACCAGAACATCGATCCGGTGGTGGTGCTGCTGTCGCTGGCGCTGTGGGGCAAGCTGTGGGGCGTGGTCGGGATGTTCCTGTCGACCCCCCTGGCGGTGATGGCCATGGCCATACTGGCGGAGTTCAAGGGGTCGCGCTGGATGGCCATCCTGCTGTCCGGCGACGGCGAGCCCTATGCCGACGAGGAAGAGGCCAAAGCCCCCGTCCGGCGCCGCGTCAACCCGCCGCAGGCCCGGCCCGACTGAGGGGGGTTTCGCGCCCTTGATTGGCCACAACCGGCGCCTATCTCAACCGTGTCGCCGCGGCACCCCTCCCCCCAAGGCCGCGGCGCGAAGATCGGCGCCAACCCCTCCCCCTCCTGGGCGCCGGTCCGAACAGGCCGCCGGACGAAAGTCCGGCGGCCTTGTCGTTTCCGCTCCTGCCGGATCCCCGCCGCCGCCCGGGCCGTCCCGGCTGCGGCGTAATTGGGGCTTCCCGCCGCGCGCGGCCTGTCCTAGTGGAGCCGGGTCGGGGCAGGCGGCTTGCCGAAGCGGCGAAGCGGCCTAGTCTGACGACGATCTCGGCGGCCCGTCAGCGGCCGCGTTCCGCAAAGAGACCCTTCATGCCCGGCGCCTCCGCCCCCACCGTCCCTCAGGCGATCACCCTGGAGGCGCTGGAGGCGAGCTTCGTCACCGCGGTCGGCGGCTCGCCCGGCGAGGCGGCGCGCGCCTATCTCGCCCAGGCGCACGAGGACTATGTCGCCGACGAGACTCCGGATCTGGGCGGCGCGGACCTGGCCCACCTGCTGGCGGCGGTGTGGAAGTCGGCCCAGGGGCGCAAGCCCGGGGACGCGGCCCTGATCACCTTCGGTCCGCTGGCCGCGGCCGACGGCCGGGCGGTGGGCTACGACAGCCTCGCCATCATCCAGGACGACCGGCCCTTCCTCGTCGACAGCGTCATGGGCGAGCTGGCCGAGGCCGGGGTCACCGTGCGCTCGATGTTCCACCCGATCGTCGAGATGGACGGGGTGCGCACCTCGATCATCATCGTGCTCATGGACCCGGCCCCGCAGGAGCGGCGCGACGCCCTGGGCGAGAGCCTGGCCGAGACCATGGCCGACGTGCGCGCGGCGGTGTCGGACCACGCGGCGATGAACGCCCTTATGGCGCGCTCGATCGCCCATCTGGAAGCGGGCGTGGCCGGGGTCGACCCGGACATCCTGGCCGAGAACCTGGCCTTCCTGCGCTGGCTGGAGGCGGATCATTTCGTCTTCCTCGGGGCCCGCGACTACGAGTATCCCCGCACCAAGGACGGCGGCTACGAGGCCGAGGCGCCGCTGTCGCAGTCGGGGGCCGGGCTGGGCGTTCTGGCCGATCCGGACCGCACCGTGCTGCGCCGCGCCAACGAGCCTGCGGTGCTGACCCGCTCGATGAAGCGCCAGCTGAACCTGTCGGAACCGGTCACCGTGGCCAAGGCCAACGCCCGCTCCCGGGTCCACCGCCGGGCCTATATGGACTACATCGGGGTCAAGCGGTTCGGGCCGGACGGGCGGCCGTCGGGCGAGACCCGCTTCGTCGGCCTGTTCACCGCCGAGGCCTATGACAAGACCGCCACCGAGGTGCCGCTGCTGCGCCGCAAGGTGGCCAACGCCCTGACCCGGGCCGGCAAGGTGGCCGGCTCGCACAGCCACAAGCGGCTGAAGAACGTCCTCGAGAACTATCCGCGCGACGAGCTCTTCCAGATCGGCGAGGACGAGCTGCTGGAGATCGCGCTGGGCATATTGCACCTGCACGACCGGCCGCGGATCAAGAGCTTCACGCGCAAGGACCCGTTCGACCGCTTCGTTTCGGTGCTGACCTTCATCCCGCGCGAGCGCTTCAATCCGGGCGTGCGCGAGCGGATCGGCCGCATCCTGGCGGAAGAGTGGGGCGGACGACTGTCGGCCTGGTATCCGCAGCTGTCGGACCAGCCGCTGGTGCGCATCCACTACATCATCGGGGTGACGCCGGGGGATCACCCCTGCCCCGACCCGGCCGAACTGGACGCGAAGATCGCCGAGGCCGGGCGCGGCTGGGTCGACCGCTTCGAGAGCGCCCTGCGCAACGCCGACGTCGAGGACGTCCAGGTCGGGCCGCTGAGCGCGCGCTGGGCCTGGGCGTTCGGGGCCGGCTACCGCGACCGCTACGACGCCGACGAGGCGATCCGCGACCTGCAGGCGGCGGACCGGCTGAACGCCTCGGGCCTCAACGACGGCGGCGATCCGGTGGCGGTGCGGGCCTTCCGCACCGACCGCGACGGGCCGCTCAATTTCCGCTTCAAGCTGTACCGGCGGGGCGCGGCCGTGCCGCTGTCGGACGTGCTGCCGATCCTCGCCGACATGGGTCTGAAGACGCTGGAGGAGTGGGGCCACGCCCTGAGCCCGCTGGGCGATCCGCAGATCCATGTGCACGAGTTCCTGCTGGAGGACCCGCGCGGCGGCGACCTGCATTTCGACGACGTCCGCGAGCCGTTCGAACAGGCCTTTTCGGCGGTGTGGACCAGCCGCACCGAGAGCGACGGCTTCAACCGCCTGGTCATCGAGCTGGGCGTCGGCTGGCGCGAGGCGGCGCTGGTGCGGACCCTGGCCCGCTACCGCCAGCAGACCGGGCTCGACCCGAGCCAGGCGGTGCAGGAAGAGGCGCTGCGCGACTATCCGGCGGTGGCGCGCGGCCTGCTGTCGCTGTTCCACGCCAAATTCGACCCCGCGGCCGGCGGCGACGCCGACAGCCGCACGGCCATGGTGGCGGAACAGACCGACAAGCTGATGGCCCTGCTCCAGGAGGTGAAGAGCCTGGATCACGACCGGGCCCTGCGCCGCATGGCGCTGCTGGTCATGGCCATCAAGCGGACCAACTATTTCCAGACGGCGGCCGACGGCCTGCCCAAGCCGCACATCGCCATCAAGATCGCCTCGCGCGAGCTGGACGACCTGCCGCTGCCCAGGCCGTTCCGCGAGATCTTCGTCTGGGCCCCGCACGTCGAGGGGGTGCACCTGCGTTTCGGGCCGGTGGCGCGGGGCGGGCTGCGCTGGTCGGACCGCCGCGACGACTTCCGCACCGAGGTGCTGGGCCTGGTCAAGGCGCAGCAGGTCAAGAACGCCGTCATCGTGCCGGTCGGGTCCAAGGGCGGCTTCTATCCGAAGAACCTGCCGACCATCGTGCGCGCCGGCGGCGACCGCGACGCCCAGCAGGCCGAGGCGATCCGGGCGTACCGGACCTTCCTGTCGGGCCTGCTCGACATCACCGACAACATCGCCGCCGACGGCTCGGTGACGCATCCGGCCCACGTGGTGATGTGGGAGGGCGACGATCCCTATCTGGTGGTGGCCGCCGACAAGGGGACGGCGACCTTCTCCGACATCGCCAACGGCATTTCGGCCGACTACGGCTTCTGGCTGGACGACGCCTTCGCTTCGGGGGGATCGGTCGGCTACGACCACAAGGAGATGGGCATCACCGCCCGCGGGGCGTGGGAGGCGGTCAAGCGCCACTTCCGCGAGATGGGCAAGGACATCCAGACCGAGCCTTTCACCGTCGTCGGCGTCGGCGACATGAGCGGCGACGTGTTCGGCAACGGCATGCTGCTGTCGAAGGCGATCAAGCTGGTGGCGGCCTTCGACCACCGCGACATCTTCATCGATCCCGATCCCGACCCGGCGACCTCGTGGGTCGAGCGCAAGCGGATGTTCGAACTGCCGCGCTCGTCCTGGCAGGACTACGACAAGAGCAAGATCTCGAAAGGCGGCGGGGTGTTCCCGCGCTCGGCCAAGTCGATCGAACTGACGCCCGAGATCAAGGCGGCGCTGGACATCAGCGAGGACTCCCTCGATCCGGCGACCCTGATGCACGCCATCCTCAAGGCGCCGGCCGAGCTGCTCTATTTCGGCGGCATCGGCACCTATGTGAAGGCGGCCCACGAGAGCGACCTGCAGGTCGGCGACAAGGCCAATGACGCCATCCGCATCGACGGGGCCGAGGTCCGGGCCAAGGTCATCGGCGAGGGCGCCAACCTGGGCATGACCCAGGCGGGCCGGATCGCCTACGCCCGCCTCGGCGGCCGGCTGAACACCGACGCCATCGACAACTCGGCCGGGGTCGACAGCTCCGACCACGAGGTCAACATCAAGATCCTGACCGGGGCGGCGATCGCCTCGGGCGCGCTGAAGGCGGAGGACCGCAACGCCCTGCTGGCCTCGATGACCGACGAGGTCGGGCTGAAGGTGCTGGTCCACAACTACGACCAGACCCTGGCCCTGACGCTGCAGCAGGCGGAGGGGGCCGAGGCGCTGGATTCGCAGCAGCGCTTCATGCAGTGGCTGGGCGGCAAGGGGAAACTCGACCGCAAGGTCGAGGGCCTGCCCGACGACCTGAAGCTGGCCGAGATGAAGGCGGCGGGCCAGGCGCTGACGCGGCCGGAACTGGCGGTGCTGACCGCCTATTCCAAGCTGGAGCTGTTCGACGACATCGTCGCCTCCAAGGCCCCGGACGACGCCTTCTTCAAAAAGACCCTGGTCCGCTACTTCCCCGATCCGCTGGCGAAGTTCGAACCCGACATGCAGCGCCACCGGCTGCGCCGCGAGATCATCTCGACCGTGCTGTCGAACGAGATCGTCAACATGTGCGGCGCGACCTTCCCGGAGCGGCTGCGCCTGTCGGCCCAGTGCGACACCGGGGCGATGGTGGTCGCCTTCGAGGCGGCGCGGCAGGTGTTCCGTCTCGACGAGGCCTGGGACCAGGTCTCGGCCCTGGACCTGAATATCCCGGCCGAGGCCCAGACGGCGCTGTATCGCGAAATCTCGACCGTGCTGCGCCGCCAGACCTTCTGGCTGGCCCGGCGGGCGATGCGCGACGGGGCCACGGTCGACGGCCTGATCGCCGCCTACCGCCCGGCCGCCGACGCCCTGCGCGCCGCCGGCGGGGCGGTGCTGTCGCGCTTCGAGCGCGAGCGGCTGGAGGACCGGATCGCGGCCTTCAGCGGCTATGGCGCGCCCAAGGCGATGGCGCGCGACTTCGCCATGCTGCGGCCGCTGGTGGCCACGGCGGACATCGGCGACCTGGCGCGCGAGGCGGGATGGCCGGAACCGGCCATGGCCACCCTGTACCACCAGGTCGGGGCGGCCTTCGATTTCGACCGGCTGCGGGCGGCGGCGGGGGCGGTGCCCTCGGCCGATCATTTCGACCGGCTGGCGGTGCGGCGTCTGATCGAGGACCTGATGAACGAGCAGGTCGTGCTGACCCGGGCCGTGGCCCGTTCGGCCGACGCCTCGATCGGGGCCGGCGAGAAGGCGGCGGAGAAGGCGGTCGATCGCTGGATCGGCCCCCGGCTGAAGACGGTCGAGGGGGTGCGCGCCTCGGTCGACGAGATCGAGGCCTCGGGCTCCGGCTGGACCTTCGCCAAGCTGACCATCGCCAACAGCGTGATCCGGGAAATCGCTTCGTCGGCGGGGTGAAGCGACGGCAGCGTCCGTGAGCGGCCCGGCGCTTCGCGCGCCGGGCCGTGATCTGCTAGCGTGCCCGGGCTGAGGAAGAGGGCTGCCGATGCCGCGTAAATTCCTGGTCGTCGTCGACGACAGTCCGGAGTTCGAGGCGGCGCTGCGCTATACGGCGCGGCGGGCGCGCTCGACCGGCGGCCATCTCGTCATGCTGCGCATCATCCCGCAGGCGGCGTCCGACGCCCACTGGGCCGGGGTGCGCGAGGAGATCGAACGCCAGACCCGGGCCGAGGCCGAGACCTCGCTGAACGCCTGGGCCGCCGAGGCGGCCGAACGCTCCGGCTCGACGCCGATCCTGCTGATCGAACGCGGCGACCCGCAGGCCTGCATCCGCAAGGTCGTCGGCGAGGACCCGGACATCAAGATCCTGGTGCTGGCGGCGGGCTCCAGCGCGCCGGGTCCGCTGGTCGCGGCCGTGGTCAAGCAGGGGGCGGCCTTCACGGGGCGCAAGCTGCCGGTCACCATCGTGCCGGGCGAGCTGACCGAAAAAGAGATCGAGGACCTGGCATAGGGGTCCGCCTCTCCCTCCCCCCTTGTGGGGAGGGATGTCGGCGCGAAGCGGCGACAGGGTGGGGGACTGGTGGCCCCGCCCGTCTGTCGCTGACGCGACAGCCACCCTCCCCACAAGGGGGAGGGAGAAGCGCAGGCCTTGAACGGGGCGCCCGGCAGGCGCACTTAGCGGCCATGTTCATCCAGACCGAACCGACGCCGAATCCGAACGCGCTCAAATTCCTGCCCGGACGCGAGGTCTCGGCCGAGCCGCACGAGTTCCTGACCATCGACGAGGCCTCGGCCTCACCGCTCGCCGAGGCGCTGTTCCAGCTGGAGGGCGTGGCCGGGGTGTTCTTCGGGGCGGACTATGTGTCGGTGACGCGCGACCCGGCGGGGCCGGGCTGGGCGCAGATGAAGGCGCCGATCCTGGCGGCGGTCATGGACCATTTCGTCTCGGGCGCGCCTCTGATGCGCGGCGGGACCGCCGCCGGCGCCGCGTCCGACGGCGAGGACAGCGAGATCGTCGCCGAGATCAAGCAGCTGCTGGACAGCCGCATCCGCCCGGCCGTGGCCCAGGACGGCGGCGACATCCTGTTCGACGCCTTCGATCTCGAGACCGGCGTGCTGACCCTGCGGATGCGCGGCGCCTGTTCGGGGTGCCCGTCGTCGTCGGCGACGCTGAAGGCCGGCGTCGAGCAGATGATGAAACACTATGTGCCGGAAGTGACGCGGGTCGAACAGGTGATCTAGGGAGGCTCCCGCGAAGCGCCACCGTCCTTTGTGATGAACCTCTCTGGCGCGGCGTCTCCGCCGCCTGAAACAAATCCGTCCTCGCTTCTGCGCATCGCTGGAGCCATAGTCCCTCCATGCCCCGGTTCGAGAGCGACAGCGACGCCCGGCGCCTCGGCGAGGCGCTCGCCGCCCTGCGCCGCGAGGCGGGCCTGAGCCAGGCCGAGGCGGGCGAACGCGCCGGCATGACCAGCCAGGGCTGGGGACTCTATGAAGCCGGCAAGCGGCCCGGCCTGTTCAGGCCCGACGTGCAGCGGCGGCTGACGACAGCGATCGGCGCGTCGCCCGAGGCGCTGGCGCTGAAGCTGGGCGCGCCGTCCGCCGCCGCGCCGGAAGCCGCCGCGGGCCTGAACAGCAGCGGTCGGGCTTTCGCCGGTCCCGTTACCGGGACACGGCGGCTGCAGCTGTCCAGCGACGACCTTGCGCCGTGGGCCGCGTCCGGGGTGGTGCTGGAATACGAGCCGGGCCGCTGGCCGCGCCGCGACCAGGGCTGCGTCATCGAGATGGCCGACGGCGAACTGCGGGTGAAGCTCTACGAGCGGGCCGATCCCGACGCCTTGGTCGTGCGCGGCGTCGGCGGCGGCGAGGAGCGGATCGCGCGGTCGGCGACCCGCCAGGTGTCGGCCGTCGTAGCCCGGCTGGATGTCTAGATGAAACGATTTGGTTGCAACGCTCCCGTTTCCATGAAACTGTTCCGTCGTGAACAGCGGGAGCGCGGCCATGGCCAGGATCGGCGAACCGGAAGAGGTGGACGCCTATGTCGGGGCGCGGATCAGTCTGCGCCGGTCGGCCATGGGGCTGTCGCAGACGGCGCTGGCGCAGCAGCTCGGGATCAGCTTCCAGCAGGTCCAGAAATACGAGACCGGCCAGAACCGCATCTCGGCCTCCCGCCTGCATCGGGTGGCGACGGTGCTGGCCACCTCGGTCGAGGCCTTCTTTCCGCCGGTGGAGACGGCGCGCGAGACGGTCGACCCCGGCTGGGAGGCGCTGCGCCGCATCACCGCCACGGCGGACGGACGGGCGGTGGCGGGCGCGTTTCCGCTGATCGAGGACCGCGACCTGCGCAAGGCGGTGGCGCGGGTGGTGCGGGCCTTGGCCCGGGACGGCTGAGGCGCGGCCGCGCCGGAGCCATATCGTGAGGGTGCTGGTCATCGATACGGCGCTGGGCCTGTGCACCGCCGGGGTGTTCGAGGTCGAGGACGGAGAGGCGCGGGCGCTGGGCCTGCGCTCCGAGGCCATGACCAAGGGCCATCAGGAGCGGCTGGCCGGCATGGCGCGGGACGCCGCGGCCGAGGCCGGCGGCTTCGCGGGCATCGAGCGGATCGGGGTCACGGTCGGGCCGGGCTCGTTCACGGGCCTGCGCGTCGGCCTGGCCTTCGCCCAGGGGCTGGGGGCGGCGCTGGGGCGGCCGGTCGTGGGGATTTCGAGCCTGGACGGGCTGGCGGCGTCGGCGCCCGGGGCGGGGCCCGCCGCGGCCCTGATCGACGCGCGCCGGGGGCAGGTCTATGCGCGCTTCTGGCGCGGCGGCGCAGCGCAGGGGCCGGCGGAGGCGCTGGCGATCGGGACAGCGCGCGAGCGGTCGGCGGCGCTGGGCGCCGGCGTGCGCCTGGTCGGCTCCGGCGCGGCCCTGGTCGGCGACGGGCTGCCGGACGCGGCGATCGTGGACCTCGCCGGGCCGTCGCCGGAGGCGCTGGCCCGGCTGACAGCGGCCGCGGACCCGGCCGCCTCTCCGCCCCGGCCGGTCTATCTGCGCGCGCCTGATGCGACGCCGCCCAGCCGTCTGCCGGGCCAGCCGCGGCCGCCGGCGCCATGAGCGTGGAAGCCCCGGGGCAGGCGGCGCGCTTGGCCGCGATCCACGCCGAAGCCTTCGCGGGCCCGCACGACACGCCGTGGAGCGAGGCCGCCTTCGCCGGGCTGCTGGAGCAGGCCGGGGTGTTCGCGCGCGAGGCGCCGGACGGCTTCATCCTGATGCGGGCGGTGGCCGACGAGGCGGAGATCCTGACCTTGGCGGTGCGGCCGTCGGCGCGCCGGCGGGGGCTGGGCGCGAGGCTGGTGGGGGAGGGGGTGCTGGCGGCCGCGGCCCGCGGCGCCGTGCGGGTGTTGCTCGAGGTGGCGGAGGACAATGCGCCGGCCCGCGCCCTGTACGCCCGGGCCGGCTTCGGTGAGGCGGGGCGGCGTCCGGACTACTACGCCGGCGCGGACGGCGCGCGGCGCGACGCCCTGCTTCTGGCCCTCGACCTGACCGTGGCGCTTCCCTAGTCCGTCCGGCCCGCCTATCCTGTGGTCATGGACCGGATCGAGAAACTCTGCGCCGAGCGCGGCATGCGCATGACCGAGCAGAGGCGCGTCATCGCCCGGGTCCTGTCGAGCGCCGACGACCATCCCGACGTCGAGGAGCTGTACCGCCGCGCCTCGTCGATCGATCCGCATATCTCGATCGCCACCGTCTACCGCACGGTGCGGCTGTTCGAGGAGGCCGGGGTCGTAGAGAAGCACGACTTCGGCGACGGCCGCTCGCGCTACGAGGAGGCCGGCGACGACCACCACGACCACCTGATCGACACCCGCACGGGCGAGGTGATCGAATTCTTCGACGCCGAGATCGAGCGGCTCAAGACCGAGATCGCCGCGCGGCTCGGTTACGAGCTGGTCGGCCACAAGCTGGAGCTCTACGGCAAGCGCATCGAGGGCGCCGAGCCGACGAGCCGCGAAGGCCTGGTGTTCGAGCGCCGGGCCGCGAAGGTCGACCCCGCGGACCTCGACCAGGGCTAGACGTCGTCCTCGCCGACCACGCCGCCTTCGTTCTCCAGCCGCCTGATCGAGCGCGCGTCGCGGCTGTTGAGTTTCAGATGCACGCCGGCCCCGGCGCCGTTCTCGTCGATGAAGACGACGCCGCCGGATTCCAGCGCCGCCCGCAGATGGGCGACGGCTTCGTCTCCGGGATGAATCTTGCCGACCTCGAAGGCGCGCAGGGCGTCCACCGTGAGCCCCGACAGGCGCGCGACATGATCCCGGGGCATTTCGGCGAGGGCGCGCGCGGCGCGGGCCTGGGGACCGCTGATCGACATGGGAGCCTCCGATGTGCCGCGTCAGCCTAGCCGATGTGAGAGCGCAACCGAAGGGCGGGGTTGTCGCGGGCATGGCGCGGACGGCGCGGGGGCACTAAAAGCCGATCCATGACCGAGACCCTTGTTTCGCCGCCGGTCGCGGATGAGGCGGGCGCGCCGACCAAGCGCCTGTTCATCAAGACCTACGGCTGCCAGATGAACGTCTATGACTCCGAGCGTATGGCCGATGTGCTGCGCCCGCTCGGCTATGCGGCCACGGACAGCGCCGAGGACGCCGACTTCGTCATCCTCAACACCTGCCACATCCGCGAGAAGGCGGCCGAGAAGGTCTATTCCGAGCTCGGCAAGCTGCGGGTGATGAAGGAGGCGAAGGCGGGGGCGATGACCATCGCCGTGGCCGGCTGCGTCGCCCAGGCCGAGGGCGAGGAGATCATGAAGCGCCAGCCGGCGGTCGATCTGGTGGTCGGGCCGCAGGCCTATCACCAGCTGCCCGAGCTGCTGACCCGCACGGCGCGGGCGCGGGGCGAGCGGATCGGGGCGGACTTCGCGCCCAATGAAAAGTTCGACGCCCTGCAGGTTCCGCGCGGCGGCGACGGCGTCACCGCCTTCCTGACCGTGCAGGAAGGCTGCGACAAATTCTGCACCTTCTGCGTCGTGCCCTATACCCGCGGCGCCGAGTGGTCGCGGCCGGTGGCGGACGTGCTGGCCGAGGCGCGCGAGCTGGCGGCGCGGGGCGTGCGCGAGGTCACCCTGCTGGGCCAGAACGTCAACGCCTACGACGGCGAGGGGCCGGACGGAAAGCCGTCGACGCTGGCGCGGCTGGCGTATGCCCTGGCGGAGATCCCGGGGCTGGACCGCATCCGCTACACGACCAGCCATCCCAACGACTTCACCGACGAACTGATCGCGGCGCATCGGGATCTGCCCCAGCTGATGCCCTATCTGCACCTGCCGGTGCAGTCGGGCTCGGATCGCATCCTGCGGCTGATGAACCGCAAGCACGGGCGGACGAAATATCTCGAGCTGATCGAGCGCATCCGCGCGGCGCGGCCGGACATGGCGCTGTCGGGCGACTTCATCGTCGGGTTCCCGGGCGAGACCGACGCTGATTTCGAGCAGACGATGGATCTGGTGCGGCGGGTGAACTACGCCTCGGCCTTCAGCTTCATGTATTCGCCGCGCCCCGGCACGCCGGCGGCGACGATGGCGGCGCAGGTCCCGGAGGCGGTCAGCCGCGAGCGGCTGCATGCGCTGCAGGCCCTGCTGACCGAACAGCAGATCGCCTTCAACGAAGCGCTGGCGGGGCGCATCCTGCCCGTGCTGTTCGAGAAGAAGGGCCGGCACGGGGCGCAGGCGATCGGCCGCTCGCCGTGGCTGCAGTCGGTGCATGTGGATCACGCGGATCACCTGATCGGCCAGATCGTTCCGGTGGAGATCCTGAGCGGCCAGCAGAATTCCCTGACCGGGCGGCTCGTTGAACAGAAGGCCCATTGATGGCGCGTGAGAGTGAGTTTCTGGCGTTGGACGACGCCGCCCTGCGCGCCGTCGTGGGTCCCAACAGCCGCCACGTCGCCCTGATCGAGGACGCCTTCAAGGTGCTGGTCGAGGCGCCGGGCGGCGGCGTGACCATCAACGGCTCGACGCGCGACCGGGCGCAGGCGAAACGGGTCATCCGGACGCTGGCGGAGCGGGCCGACACGGGGGCGACGATCACCGAGGCGGACGTGCGCACCGCGCTGGGCGCGGCGGCGACCCAGCCGAGGGAAGGGCAGGGGACCGTGGCGCCGAACGCCATCGCCCTGCCGGTCGGCCGGCGCGGCGCGATCGCGCCCAAGACGGCCGCCCAGGCCAACTATCTGGACATGCTGTCGCGCTGCGAACTGACCTTCGGGGTCGGGCCGGCGGGGACGGGCAAGACCTTTCTGGCGGCGGCCTATGGGGCCTCGCTGCTGCGGCGCGGACAGGTCGACCGGCTGGTCATCACCCGCCCGGCGGTCGAGGCGGGCGAGAAGCTGGGCTTCCTGCCGGGCGACCTGAACGAGAAGGTCGATCCCTATCTCGCTCCGATCTGGGAGGCGCTGAACGACATCCTCGGGCCGGACGACGTGCGCCGGCGGCGCGACAAGGGCGAGATCGAGGCGGCCCCGATCGCCTTCATGCGCGGCCGGACCCTGGCGCATGCCTTCATCATCGTCGACGAGGCGCAGAACACCTCGCGGCTGCAGATGAAGATGGTGCTGACCCGGCTGGGCGAGGGCGCGCGGATGGTGGTGACGGGGGACCCGTCGCAGATCGACCTGCTGAACCCGCGCGACTCCGGGCTGAGGCACGCGCTGCGCATCCTCAAGGACGTCAAGGGCGTGGCCATCCAGACCTTCCAGGCCCAGGACGTGGTGCGCCACGCCATGGTCGAACGCATCGTGCGCGCCTATGACGCCGACGCGGCGGCGCAGCGGCCGAGCGCCGACCTTGAGGATCCCGACGCGTGATCGAGGTCGAGGTCGAGGACCCGGCGTGGACGGCCGCCCTGCCGGACGCGGCCGCGGTGGCGGAGCGGGCGGCGACGGCGGCGCTGGGGGCCGTCGGGGGCGACGTGGTGGTGCTGCTGACCGGCGACGCCGGGGTGCAGGACCTCAACGCCCGCTTCCGGGACAAGGACCGGCCGACCAATGTGCTGTCGTTCCCGGCCGCTGAGAGCGCCGCGCCGCATCTCGGCGATCTGGTGCTGGCCTTCGGGGTGTGCGCGGTCGAGGCGCAGGCGCAGGGCAAGACGCTGGCGGATCATCTGGCGCATCTGACCGTGCACGGCGTGCTGCATCTGCTGGGGCGCGATCACGAAGACGAGGCCGAGGCGGAAGAGATGGAGGCCGAGGAGCGCAGCATCCTTGCCAGCCTGGGCGTCGCCGACCCATACAGGGCCGATGCTCAAGCTTGATCCCGCCTCCCGCCGCGACCGCCTGATCCTGCGCTTCGGCCGTATCGCCCTGGCGCTCGCCGCCGGCGCCGGCGCGGCGCTGGCCCACCCGCCGTTCGGCGTCCTGCCGGGACTGCTGGGCTATCCGCTGCTGATGCTGCTGGCCGAGCGCTCGGCGACGACGCGCGGCGGCTTCTGGATGGGCTGGCTGGCCGGCTTCGCCTATTTCTTCATCAGCTGCTGGTGGGTGGCCGAGGCCTTCCTGGTCAATCCGGAGCAGGCGTGGATGGCGCCGTTCGCCGCCTCGTTGCTGCCGATCGGCCTGGGCCTGTTCTGGGGCACGGCGACGGCGCTCTACCGGCGCGTCAGCCCCGGCGGAGCGAGCCGCTTTCTGGTCTTTGCGGCCCTGTTCTGCCTGCTGGAGTGGCTGCGCGGCCATGTGCTGACCGGCTTCCCGTGGAACCCGGCGGGGGCCAGCTGGAAGGCCGGCTCGGCGGGGTCGCAATTCGCCTCCGTCGTCGGCGTCTATGGCCTGAGCCTGGTCACCGTGGCGGCGGTCTCGGCCTTCGGGCCGCTGGCCGGCCCCGGCTCGCGCAAGGCCCGCATCGGCGCCGCCGCCCTGGGCGGTCTGGCGCTGGCGGCGCTGCTGGTCGGCGGAACCGTGCGGCTGGGCGGGGCCAGACTGACGCTGACCGACACGGTGGTGCGCATCGTCCAGGCCGATGTGGCGCAGGAGTCCAAATGGACCCCCGAGGCCTATCGCGGCATCGTCGACCGCTATGTGAATCTGACGGCGCGGCCGGGTGCGATCGTCCCCGACGTGATCATCTGGCCGGAAGGCGCCCTGCCCGCCTCGGCCAACCAGGTGTTCGCCCCCGGCTCGCCGGACGCCGTGGCCATCGCCCGGGCGGTGCGGCCGGGCCAGACCCTGATCCTCGGCCTCGGTCGGGGCGTGGCCGATCCGGCCGCCCCCGAGGGCGGGCGCTACTACAACAGCCTGCTGGCCCTGACCGACGAGGGCGGCGACGGCCTGAGGATCACTGCGACCTACGACAAATACCGGCTGGTGCCGTTCGGCGAATACCTGCCGGCCGGCGACCTGATGGGCGCGCTGGGCGTGCGCAGCCTGACCCACATGCCGCTGGACTTCAGCGCCGGCCCGCGCCCGGCGCCGATCGCCATTCCCGGCCTGCCGCCGGTGCAGCCGCTGATCTGCTACGAGAGCCTGTATCCCGGTTTCACCCCCGGCGGAGCCCGGCGGCCGCGCTGGATCGCCAACATCTCCAACGACGCCTGGTTCGGCCGCACCTCCGGCCCGCTGCAGCACCTCAACCTGGCCAGCTATCGCGCCATCGAGACGGGCCTGCCGGTGGTCCGATCGACGCCGACCGGGGTGTCGGCGATGATCGATCCGTGGGGCCGGGTGGTCGGCGACCAGCGGCTGGAGCCGGGCGAAAGCGGCGTCATCGATGCGCGCCTGCCCGCGCCCGCCGCCGTCACCGTCTATGGCCGGTTCGGGGACCTGCTGTTCGGCCTGGGACTGCTTCTCTCGCTCATCCCCCTCGCAGCGCCGGCCCTCCGGCGGCGGCGGCGGGGCGGCTGACTGCACCCGGTCAAGGGTGATTTTCCCGTGGGCGGGGAGGGCCCTAACGGTTGCGCTACCGGGGATTGCGCGGCGCCGCGAAACCGGGCGTTTTTCCGTGACAGCGGGGCGAAGCAGGCGCATTCAAAGCTGGCTTCAACCAGCAGAGAGCAAGACAAACCATGGCCAGGGGCAAGGGCGAGGACGGACCTCATCCGGTTGACCGGCATGTGGGCCGGCGCGTGTGCGAGAAGCGGCTGGCGCTGGGCTATAACCAGAGCGACCTCGGCCGGGCGCTGGGCCTGACCTTCCAGCAGATCCAGAAATACGAGAAGGGCGCGAACCGGATTTCGGCCTCGAAACTCTGGGACATCGCGCGCTTCTTCAAGGTCGACATCGGCTATTTCTTCGAGGGCCTGAACGGGCCCCAGATGGCCGGCATGGCCGAGGGCGGCGGGACGTTCGACCACGACTTCCCGGCCACCCGCTACACCATCGAGATCAGCCGCCTCGCCCCCCAGCTGTCGACCCGGCAACAGAAGCTGGCGCTGGAGCTGATCCGCGACATGGCCGACCGCAAGGAAACCGACGAGGCCTGAGCCGCCGCCCCGCCGACGCTAGTCCGGCGACGGCGCGCGCCGCCCGAAGGTCGGGGCCGCCGCCTTCTGCTCCGCCCAGTAGGCCGCGCCGTCGCGCGGCTTGAACATGGTCTTGGCCACGCCCTCGCGCGACACCACGGCGAAGGTGTTGCTGCCGGCGTGATAGAGCAGGATATCCCCATTGGGCCGCTCGGCCCGTTCCGTGCCCGACGGCGGGCGGGCGATGAACCCCTGCACCTTGGCCAGATAGTCTTCGGCCGAGGTGGCCCCGAAATCGGCGCCGTTGCGCTCGAACAGCCGGGCGACCTTGGCGTCGACCGTCTCGCGGCGGTTGGCGGTCAGCGCCGGTTTCGCCTTCTCCGGGACCGCCTCGGCGGCTGCCGCCGCCGTACCCGCAGCGGAACTCAGCGCCGCCTCGGCCCCGTCCGCCGCCCGGTCCCGGGTCTCGACCGCCGAGCCGCCGTTGCCGCAGCCCGCCAGGATCAGCGCCAGCGCCGCGCCCCGGACCGCCTTCATGCCCTTGCCCGTCATCACACCCTCCAAGAGTTCTGACCCGCCGCGACTCCATAACGCCGATATTTTGTTCTTGCAATGTTCTTGTTTCAGGCTCCCGCGGAACGCGCCGTCGCGCCGGCCTCCTGGCCCTGGTGATGAACCAGCCGGCGTCCGCCGCACGAAGCGATCCCTCGACGCCATGCGGCGCGGTCGCTAGATCAGGGTCATGACCCCAGCCTCGCTGTCCGGACGCAAGATCCTGCTGATCGTCGGCGGCGGCATCGCCGCCTACAAGGCGCTGGAGCTGGTCCGGCTGCTGAAGAAGGCGGGCGCCGAGGTGATGAGCGTGCTGACGGCGGCGGGGGCCGAGTTCGTCACGCCGATGTCGCTCGCCGCGCTGACGGGACGGCCGGTTCGGCAGGCCCTGTTCATGCCCGAGGACGAGACGGCCATGGGCCATATCGAACTGTCGCGCTGGGCCGATCTGGTGGTGGTGGCGCCGGCGACGGCGGGGCTGATCGCCAAGGCGGCCAACGGACTGGCCGACGACCTGGCCTCGACCACCCTGCTGGCCACCGACAAGCGGGTGCTGCTGGCCCCGGCGATGAATGTGCGGATGTGGCTGCATCCGGCGGTGCAGGCCAATGTCGACCGGCTCAGGGGCTTCGACGGCTTCCATGGCATGGCGGTGGTGGGCCCCGACGAGGGCGAGATGGCCTGCGGCGAGTTCGGTCCAGGGCGGATGGCGGAGCCGGCGGCGATCCTGACCGCCATCGGGGCCCTGCTGGCCGGGCCTGACGGACGGCCCCTGGCCGGACGCACGGCGGTGGTGACGGCGGGACCGACCTTCGAGCCGATCGACCCGGTGCGGGGGCTGACGAACCGCTCCAGCGGCAAGCAGGGCTATGCGATCGCGGAGGCGCTGGCGGCGCTGGGGGCGAAGGTGACGCTGGTGTCCGGCCCGGTGGCGCTGGCCGCGCCGATCGGGGTCGAGCGGGTCTGGGTCGAGACCGCGCGCGAGATGCAGGCGGCGGTGCAGGCGGCCTTGCCCTCGGACATCGCCGTGATGAGCGCGGCGGTGGCCGACTGGCGCGTCGACGGCGTGGCCTCGGGCAAGATCAAGAAGGCCCCCGGCGGGCCGCCGTCGCTGGCCCTGATCGAGAACCCGGACATCCTGGCGGGCGTGTCGTCGCCCGGCAAGCGCCGCCCGAAGCTGGTCATCGGCTTCGCGGCGGAGACCGCCGACCTGGAGGCCAACGCCCGGTCCAAGCTTTCGCGCAAGGGCTGCGACTGGATCGTCGGCAACGACGTGTCGGACAATGTGTTCGGGGCGGACGGCAATACGGTCACCCTGTTCACCCGCGACGGCCGCGCCGACTCCTGGCCGCGCCAGCCGAAGGCGGAGGTGGCGCGCCGGCTGGCGGCCCGCGTCGCCGATCATTTCAGAGCCTGAGGACCGCCGACCATGACGACCGTTCGCGTCGAACGCCTGCCGCACGCCGAGGGCCTGCCGCTTCCGGCCTATGAGACCGCCGGTTCCGCCGGCATGGACCTGCGGGCGGCCCTGGCCGACGACGCGACCATCATCCTGACGCCCGGCGCGCGGGCGCTGGTGCCCACCGGGCTGAGGATCGCGCTGGAGGCCGGATACGAGGCGCAGGTGCGGCCGCGCTCGGGACTGGCGCTGAAGCACGGCCTGACCTGCCTCAACGCGCCGGGGACGATCGACAGCGACTATCGCGGCGAGGTCGGCGTCATCCTGATCAACCACGGCCAGGAGCCGTTCGTGATCAAGCGCGGCGAACGCATCGCCCAGATGGTCATCGCGCGGCACGAGCAGGCCGCCCTGGTCGAGGTGGAGACGCTGGACGAGACGGCGCGCGGGGCGGGCGGCTTCGGCTCGACGGGGCGCTAGCGGAGCCATTTTCGCCGACCGGCGTTAACCCTGTCCACGGCCAAGCTGGCCGCAGCAGACGGAGGTCGGCGTATGGAGTCCCTGTTCGATTGGATCAGCGGCGTTCTGGGGGCCGTGTTCGGCCTGGCCCAGGGCGGGTTCGACGGCGTCAATCAGGTCATGGGCCTGCTGATCGCGGTGATCGCGGCCCTGCTGATGCCGGCGTGGAGCCGGCTGTGGGCCACGGCGCTGGGCGCGGCCCTGGTGCATGTGGCCATCGGCGTGGTCCGGCCGATGCTGGACGGCGGCGCCTTCGTGCTGCCCGACCTGCTGACCCTGACCTTCTGGATGGGGGTGTTCGCCCTGTTCCTCGGCTATGCGATCGTCATCGCCGTGTTCTTCCTGATCAAGTCGCTGTTCACCGGCGGCGGTCACGCCCACCGCAAGCACGCGCACTGAGGGTCGTCATCGAAGCGCCTGTGCGGCGTCTTCGCCCCTCCACCACTTCGTGGTCCCCCTCCCCGTCTGACGATGGGGAGGAGACGGCGTTCGCGCTCAAGCAGCGAGCGACCGCGTCGCGAGCGGTAGCGCCCCAGCCAGGCTACGCCTGCCGGAAACCCAGCACGTCCTGCATGTCGTAGAGCCCCGGCTTGCGGCTGCGGACCCAGGCGGCGGCGGCGACGGCGCCCTTGGCGAACAGGCTGCGGTCGATGGCCGAATGGCTGAGGGTCAGGGTCTCGTCATCCGAGGCGAACAGCACGGTGTGTTCGCCGATGACGCCGCCGGCGCGCAGCGAGGCGAAGCCGATCCGGCCGGTCTCGCGCGGGCCGGCGAGGCCGTCGTAGGGGGCGGTGCGGACGTCGGCCAGATCCTCGCCGCGGCCGTTGGCGGCGGCCTCGCCCAGCATCAGGGCGGTGCCCGAGGGGGCGTCGGCCTTGCGGCGGTGGTGCGTCTCCAGCACCTCGATATCCCAGTCGCGCGCGTCGAGCCGCTGGGCCGCGTGCTCGACCAGGCCGATCAGGATGTTGACGCCGAGCGAGAAATTGCCGCTGCGGACGATGGCCACAGTCTCGGCGGCCTTGAGGATTGCGGCGTCCTGTTCCGGCGTCAGGCCGGTGGAGCCGATGACCAGGGCGGGCCCCCGACGGGCGGCGCAGGCCTGGGCCAGCTCGACCGAATGGTCGGGGGTGGAGAAGTCGATGATCACGTCGCACAGCGAAAGCTCGGGGCTCTCGCCGCGATCGAAGCGGGCGGCGACGACGACGTCCTCCCGGGCGTCGAGCACGGCCGAGACGGCCCGGCCCATGCGCCCCCGGGCTCCGGAGATGCCGGCGTGGAAGATGCCGCTGATCGGAGGCCCCCCGGCCGGCGTCACTGCGCCGCTTCCTTGGCGTCGCCGAGAATGTCGGCCCAGAAACGTTTGGCCTTGCCGGCGAAGGACGAGTTGCGCGGCGTCTGCAGGTCGCCCAGCGAGGCGGCCAGCTCCTCCAGCAGCTCCTTCTGGCGCGGGGTCAGGTCGGTGGGGGTCTCGACGAACAGCTCGACCACCAGATCGCCGCGGTTCTTGCCGTTGAGATGGGGCATGCCCTTGCCCTTGATGCGCACGGTCTTGCCGGTCTGGGCCCCGGCGGGGACGGTCACGGGGGCCTTGCAGCGGCCGTCGCAGGCCTCGGAGACGAGGCAGGGGGCGTCGATCTCGCCGCCCAGGGCGGCCGTGGTCATGGGCACGGGGACGGTGACCAGCAGGTCGAGGTTGTCCCGCTCGAACAGTTCGTGCGGGGTGACCGAGATGAAGACGTAGAGGTCGCCGCGCGGACCGCCGCGCTGACCGGCGTCGCCCTCGCCCGACAGACGGATGCGCGAGCCGTCGTCGACGCCCGCCGGGATCTTGAGCTGCAGCGTGCGGTTCTTCCGCACCTGGCCGTGGCCGTGGCAGGCGGTGCAGGGCTCGGCGATCATCTGGCCGTGGCCGCCGCAGCGCGGGCAGGTGCGCTCGACCTGGAAGAAGCCGTTGGCCGAGCGGACGCGGCCGGCGCCCTGGCAGGTGGTGCAGGTGGTCGGCTTGGTGCCCTTCTTGGCGCCCGAGCCCTCGCAGGCGTCGCAGGCGGCGGTGGTGGGCACGGCGATCTCGACCTCGGCCCCCTTGTAGGCCTGCTCGAGGGTGATCTCGAGGTCGTAGCGCAGATCGGAGCCGCGACGCGGACCGTGCTGGCGGGCCCCGCCACCGGCGCGGCCGCCGAAGACGTCGCCGAACGCCTCGCCGAAGACCTGGGAGAAGATGTCGTTGACGTCGGCGAAGCCGGCCCCGCCCTGGCCGAAAGGATTGCCGCCGCCGCCGTTGACGCCGGCGTGGCCGAAGCGGTCGTAGGCGGCGCGTTTCTGCTCGTCGGACAGCACGCTGTAGGCCTCGGAAATCTCCTTGAAGCGGGCCATCGACTCCTCGCAACCGCCGTTGCGGTCGGGGTGATGCTGCATGGCCAGCTTGCGGTAGGCCGACTTCAGCCCGGCGGCATCGATGGTCCGCTCAACGCCGAGGATTTCGTAATAGTCACGCGTCGCCATCTGGCGTTCGTCCTCTTACCCTGCCGGTCCGGCCGCGCCTCTTGTCGGGCGATGACCGCAACGGCTGACCGGGCTGACATGGGCGCCCGGCCGACTGATGCAAGTTTTATGAAACGGCCCCGCCCGTCGGGTGACAAGCGGGGCCGTAGCGGTTTTGCGGAGCGTGTGGCTTACGCGCTCTTCTTCTCGTCGCCGGCGTCGGCGTCCGAGACTTCCTCGAACTCCGCGTCGACCACGCCGTCGTCGGCCGGGGCCTCGGCGGCGGCGCCGTCGCCCGCGCCCTGCGAGGCCGCGTACATGGCCTCGCCCAGCTTCATCGAGGCCTGGGCCAGGGTGTTGGTCTTCTCGCGGATGGCGTCGACGTCCGCGCCGTCCTTGGCCGCCTTGAGGTCGTCGAGGGCGGTCTGGATGGCGGTCTTCTCGGTCTCGCCGACCTTGTCGCCGTGGTCGGCCAGGGCCTTCTCGGTCGAGTGGATCAGGCTGTCGGCCGAGTTCTGGGCCTCGACCAGTTCCTTGCGGGCCTTGTCGGCGGCGGCGTTGGCCTCGGCTTCCTTGACCATCTTCTCGATGTCGTCGTCCGAGAGGCCGCCGTTGGCTTGGATGCGGATCGACTGCTCCTTGTTGGTCGCCTTGTCCTTCGCCGTCACATGCACGATGCCGTTGGCGTCGATATCGAAGGCGACCTCGATCTGCGGCATGCCGCGCGGGGCCGGCGGAATGCCCATCAGGTCGAACTGGCCGAGGATCTTGTTGTCGGCGGCCATCGGGCGCTCGCCCTGGAAGACCCGGATGGTCACGGCCGACTGGTTGTCGTCGGCGGTGGAGAACACCTGGCTCTTCTTGGTCGGGATGGTGGTGTTCCGTTCGATCAGCGGGGTGAAGACGCCGCCGAGCGTCTCGATGCCCAGCGTCAGCGGGGTCACGTCGAGCAGCAGCACGTCCTTGACGTCGCCCTGCAGCACGCCGGCCTGGACCGCGGCGCCCAGGGCCACGACCTCGTCCGGGTTGACGCCCTTGTGCGGCTCCTTGCCGAAGAAGGCCTTCACGGCCTCCTGCACCTTGGGCATGCGGGTCATGCCGCCGACCAGAACCACCTCGTCGATGTCCGAGGCCTTGAGGCCCGCGTCCTTGAGGGCCTTCTGGCACGGCTCGATGGTGCGCGCGACGAGGTCCTCGACGAGGGCTTCCAGCTTGGCGCGCGACAGCTTGATGTTCAGGTGCAGCGGGCCCGAGGCGTTCATGGTGATGAACGGCAGGTTGACCTCGTACTGGGTCGTGGAGCTGAGCTCCTTCTTGGCCTTCTCGGCCTCTTCCTTGAGGCGCTGCAGGGCCAGCTTGTCGGAGCGCAGGTCGACGCCCTGCTCCTTCTTGAACTCGTCAGCCAGGTAGTCGACGAGGCGCAGGTCGAAGTCCTCGCCGCCGAGGAAGGTGTCGCCGTTGGTCGACTTCACCTCGAACACGCCGTCGCCGATCTCGAGGATCGAGACGTCGAAGGTGCCGCCGCCGAGGTCGTAGACGGCGATCTTCTTGCCCTCGTTCTTGTCGAGGCCGTAGGCCAGGGCCGCCGCGGTCGGCTCGTTGATGATGCGCTGCACGTCCAGGCCGGCGATCTTGCCGGCGTCCTTGGTGGCCTGGCGCTGGGCGTCGTTGAAGTAGGCCGGGACGGTGATGACCGCCTTCTCGACCTTCTCGCCGAGGAACGCCTCGGCGTCCTCCTTCAGCTTCTGCAGGATGAAGGCGGAGATCTGCTGGGGCGAGTAGTCCTTGCCGTTGGCGCGAACCCAGGCGTCGCCGGTCGGTCCCTTGACGATCTCGTAGGGCACCATGTCCTTGTCCTTGGCCACTACGGGATCGTTGTACTGGCGGCCGATCAGACGCTTGATGGCGAAGAAGGT
>NZ_DASPMM010000009.1:0-109968 GCF_035627055.1 Brevundimonas sp.
CGGTCTGCAGGTCCGTCCCGCGCCGGCGTCCGCAAGGCCGCCGGCGTGTTTCCGGCAAGGCTCCAACGGGCCGCCAGCCGGTAGGGTGCGTGGAAAACGGCCGCGCGGGGCGTCTGTCTCGTCGAAACGGTAACACAACCCCTCACCGGGCGAGGCCCGGCGACCCCGCGCCCTCCCCACCTTTCGCGGCTGACGCCCCGGAAGACGAAGACGCGTGCCCGGACCTTGGGCGGCTGCCTGCTGCCTGCTGTCTGCTGCCTGCCGCCTGATCCCTGCCTTCCCCCCCACTCCCGGACCGCATACAACCGCCGCCATGACTTCCGCCCCCCTGCCCGACGCCGGATCGAACTGGGTGGACCGCCGCGCGCCGGAGAGCCTCAAGCCGTGGCTCAAGCTCGGCCGCTTCGACCGGCCGATCGGCATCTGGCTGCTGCTCCTGCCCGGCTGGCAGGGCATCGCCCTGGCGCTCAGCCAGTATCGTGAGACGCCCGACCTCTACCACGCCTGGCTGTTCCTCGGCTTCGCCCTCGGCGCCGGCCTGATGCGCGCCGCCGGCTGCGCCTTCAACGACATCGTCGATCGCGACATCGACGCGAAGGTCGCCCGCACGGCCCTGCGTCCCCTCCCCTCCGGCCGCATCTCGGTGAAACAGGCGTGGGCCTTCATCGTCGGCTGCAGCCTCGTCAGCCTGCTGATCCTGCTGACGCTGAACCTGACCGCGGTCCTGCTCGGCGTCGCCTCCCTCGCCCTCGTCGCCGCCTACCCCTTCATGAAGCGGATCACCTGGTGGCCCCAGGCCTGGCTCGGCCTGACCTTCAACTGGGGCGCGCTGATGGGTTTCGCGGCGGCATCGGCGGGCATGATGGGGATCGTCGTTGTTCACACAATCCAGTCCGCCGCGCCTCCGGGCGCTCCCTATGGCGATCTGGTGCGCCATTCTTTGACTTGGACCGCTGCCCTCCCCGCCCTCCTCCTCTACCTCGGCGGCGTGTTCTGGACCCTCGGCTACGACACCATCTACGCCCTTCAGGACATCGAGGACGACGCCATGGTCGGGGTCAAATCCTCCGCCCGCCGCCTCGGCGCCAAGGTCCAGCGCGGCGTCGGCGTCTTCTACGGGCTCACCGCCCTCCTGACCGTCCTCGCCGGCCTGAGCGCTGGCCTCGGCCCCCTCTTCTACGTCGCCCTGCTGCCGTGGGCCGCCCACCTGTTCCGCCAGGCCCGAGACGTCCGTCCCGACGACCCCGCCCTCGCCCTGCGCCTGTTCAAGTCCAACCGCGACGCCGGCCTCATCCTGTTTCTGGCCATCATTCTCGGTTCGGTTCAGTTTCCGCTGTGAAGGAGTCCCGCATGACCCGCCCCCTGAGCCTGCTGCTCCTGACCGCCGTCGCCGTCACGGCCCTGTCGGCCTGCAATCGCGACCGCAACGAGGCCGCGGCCCCCGGCGGCGCGGCCGGCCGCGACGCCGCCGTCACCCCCGCCGACGCCGCCGCGCCCATGACCTTCGAGGACAAGACCCCCTACGCCGACGTCCGCCTGGTCCTGCCCGAGGCGATCAAGGCCCAGACCGACCTGCACGCCCGCCTCTACGCCGAGGAGGTCCGCAAGCTGCGCCAGTTCGTCGACGGCGCGCAGAGCGATCTGGTCGAGGCCGGCGCCGATCCGGGCCAGCCGAAATACACCAACACCGTGACCTTCGTGGCCGCCGCCGAGACCGGCAAGCTGTTCAGTCTCAAGCGCGTCTCGTTCGAGACCGGCGGGGCGCACCCCAACACCCTGACCAGCGGCGTGCTCTGGGACAAGGCGCTGAAGCGCCAGATCGGCCTGGCCGACCTGTTCCGCAAGGGCGCGGACCTGAGCGTGCTCGACGAGGCCCTGTGCTCGGCCCTCAACACGGCCAAGCGCGCCCGCGTGCCCGACGGCGCCTCGATCACCTTCGACAGCAAGCCCTTCGCCTGCCCGCACATCGCCTCGACCGCCTTCGTGCTGGCCCCCGGCACGGTCCAGGGCAAGGCGGCCGGCCTGACCTTCCTGATCGGCCCCTATCAGGCCGGGCCCTATGCCGAGGGCGCGTACGAGCTCGCCATCCCGGCCACCGTGTTCCGCTCGCTTCTGGCCACCGCCTACGCCGGCGAGTTCGGCGGCGATCTGGTCAAGGCGGGGGACGTCACCCCCGCCCCGGCCCCCGTCACCATCTAGTCGGCGAGGAACTGGTCGACGAGTTCCGCGAACCGGACCGGCTGGTCGGCCATGATGAAGTGCCGCGCGCCATCGATGCGGGTCAGCCTGACCCCCGGCAGGGCCGCATACTCGCGGCTCCACAGGGCGTCGGCTCCCGCCGCCGGCGCTCCGCCATCGGCGTCGGAGGCGTAGATGGCCCACGCCGGCGTCGTCATCGCCGCCAGTCCCGGCCGGGCGTCGGTGGTCATCACGTCCCGGATCGCCGCCGCCATGGCGCGCCGGTCCGTGGCCATCGACCACTCGACCATCGCCTCCCGCGTGGCCGGGTCGCGGGCCATGGCGACCGCCGTCTGCGCCTGCTGGGCGCGGAAACCGGCCTCGTCGGCGGCGAGGATGGCGGCCGCGGCCTGGTCCGCGAACGGCCGGGCGGCCTCGGCCGTGACCTGCGGCCCGAACATGGCGCTGAAGAACGGCAGGCTGTCGACGCTCATGACCCGGCCCACCAGGTCCGGATGGGCCTGGGCCAGCAGCACGCCGGTCAGCCCGCCCATCGAATGGCCGATCACCGCCGGCCGCTCCAACCCCGCCTCCCGCACATACCGCGCCAGCTCCTCGACCACAGGCGCGACGAAGGGTCCGTCGCCATGCGTCCACGGCTCGCCCGCGAAACCGGCCAGCTGGACCAGATGCACCCGGTGCGTCGCCGCCAGCCGCCTCGCCTCGCTCCGCCACACCTCCCGCGACGAGGCGAGGCCGGGGATCAGGATCACGTCGGGCCCGCTGCCGACCACCTCGACCGACAGCCGGTCGGAGGCGAAGGCGGTCTGCGCGGCGGGGATCGGGGCCGCTTCGGCGCGGACGGCCAGGGCCGCCCCTCCGGCGATGACGGCGAGGGCGGAGGCGATGGCGAAGACACGCAGCACCCGGCCGCCGCCGTGACGGGACATGAACATCATGGTCGTGATCCTTGTGAGCCTGGCCCGACGGGGCTCAGGCGTGGGGGTTGTCGAAAATCTCTTCCACCGGCCGCGCGAACAGCACGGCGATGCGAAAGGCGAGGTCCAGCGACGGGTCGTGCTTCTCGGTCTCCAGCGCGTTCACGGCCTGCCGTGACACGCCCAGCGCCTCGCCCAGCTGTCCCTGCGTCCAGCCGCGTTCGACGCGGAGCAGCTTCAGCCTGTTCTTCACCGGCTGTTCCTCACGAACGGCGCCACCAGCCCGAAACAGGCCCAGAACAGCGGATAGATCAGCCAAGCCGGAATATGGGGCGCGTCGGCGTAGCTCTCGCCGAAGCCCCACAGGGTGGCCAGGGCCATGGCCAGGCCCGCGGCGAGGATGAACATCTTGGCGGTGACCGCCCGGACGAACTCGTCGGAGTCGCGCATCAGGCTCAGCGTGGCCCACAGCTGGCCGACCACCGGGGCCGACACCGCCGCAGCCAGGCCCCAGGCCGCGACGGGCGAGGCGATGTCGTCGAAGGCGCCCAGAATGGCCGCGACGTTGATCGCCACATAGCCGCTCATGAAGGCCATGGTGCGGGTCACGTAACGTCGCCCCGCCGCTGTGGTGTCCGATTTCCCGAGGAAGAGCATGACATGTGTTCCTGACTTGATGTCAGGCTTACCTGACACGGACGAAATGTCATGTCAACCTGACTTTTGGTCAGCCGTGCCTGACACGGCGGCCGCTGCGCCCTTCCGCTTCCGGTGTGGCGGCGCCGGGCGTAGTCTCCGGCTCATGCCCGCCGCTCCCCGCGCCCGCCCGGCCGATCTGTTCACCCCCGACGAGTGGGCGCCGTTCCAGACGCGCGCCGCCTGGGTCGGGCCGCTGCTGGTCCTGCACTGCTGGGGGGTGATCCTGCTGGCGGCGATCGTCGGCGTGCTCTGGCCGATCCTGATCCCGCTGTGCGTCGCCATCATCGGCACGCGTCAGCTCGGCCTCGCCATCCTGATGCACGAGGCGGCCCACGGCGGCCTGTCGCCGAACGCCCGGCTGAACGAGGTCCTCGGCCACTGGCTGTGCGCCGTCCCGATCGGCGCGTCGCTGGCCCTCTACCGGCCCTATCACCTCAGCCACCACAAATACGCCCAGCAGGCCGAGGACCCGGACCTGGTCCTGTCCGCACCCTTCCCGGTCAGCCGCGCCTCGCTGCGCCGCAAGATCATCCGCGACCTGACCGGCCAGACCTTCTTCAAGCAGCGCGTTCTCTTCGCCTTCAAGGCCTTCGCCAGTCAGCGGGACGAGGACCTGGCCGAGGGCGCCGTCGTCACCGGCCGCAGCGTCGCCCCCTTCCTGCTCGTCAACGCCGCCCTGCTGGCGGCGGCGAGTCTCGCCGGGGTCTGGTGGGCCTATTTCGCCCTCTGGCTGCTGCCGCTGGCCACCTGGTTCCCGATGGTCACCCGGTTACGCAACATCGCCGAGCACGCCTGCGTCGAAGGCTCGGCCGACGACGCCTTCCGCGCCGCCCGCACCACCCGCGCCGCGTGGTGGGAGCGCGCCTTCATCGCGCCCTACTGGGTCAATTTCCACGCCGAGCATCACCTGTTCATGCACGTCCCCTGCTGGAAGCTGCCGGCCCTGCACCGGGCCGTGCACGCCAGGCCGCAGGGCGAGCGGATGGAGGTGGCGACCGGCTATCTCGAGGTTCTGAAGACCGCCAGCGGAGGGGCCGGGGCATGAGCTGGAAAACGGGACGGGGTCTGCTCGGCCCCCTCAAGCCGCTGCTCGGCGCCTGGGCGACGGAGGCGGAGATGAACGGCGTGACCTTCACCTGCACCCGGACATTCGAGCCGCACGGCAAAGGCTGGGTCCGCCTGGACGCCGTCTGGAACCTGCCGAACGGCGCCTACCGCGAAACCGCGATGTTCGGCCCCGGGGACGACGGAGATCTCGCCTTCTTCTCCTTCACCAGCGACGGCAAACGTTCGGTCGGCCGCCTTGCCGACGGCTCCGACGTCCACCCGCAGGCGGTGGCGTTCGAGGCCCGGATGCCCGCCGGCCTGGCCCGCATGATCTACTGGCCGCCCGAGGACGGGGGCCCCGGTTTCAACTTCGCCGTCGAGAGCCGCACGAAGAAGGGCTGGAACCGCTTCCTCGTCCACCGCTGCAGGCCGGTGGACGCCGGGGGAACTCCGGCCGCGCCGTCCGGTTGACCGGGGACGGGGGCAGATGGAGCATCCGATGGGCAATTCCGAATCCAGACCCTCGCCCGGCGAGGACCGCCACCGCGGCTCCCACGGCGGCGACCGCCACGCCGACCAGGTCCGCGAACCGCGGCGCAGCAGTCAGGCCGCGGGCAAGGACCCCGGACGACCCTCGCCGGATGCGGACGCCGTCGCGCCGGAGGAACACGTCATCCGCGGCCCGAGACGCAACCCGGTCAGCGACAGCGGTCTGGAACGCCTCCCGCCCAACTGGGAATCGCACGAACGCGGCTGGCGCGCCGGCGACCCTGCCGCCGACTCCGTCATGCCCGGCCGAGAGTTCGGCGCCGGCGGCGGCGTCGACGATGGGCCGAACGAAGCCGGGGGCGACGCGTCGAAGCCGCACCCCCGCTGATCGGCATGCCGCGCCAGCCCCGGCCGCAGCCGCGCATCTACCTGGACTGCGACGGCGTGCTCGCCGACTTCGACAGGGGCGCGACGGCGGTGCTCGGCATGCCGCCGCGCCGGTTCGAGCAGCGCCACGGCCTGCCGGCCTTCTGGGCCCGCCTCGCCTCCACGCCCGACTTCTTCGAGACCCTTGAGCTGATGCCCGACGCCATGGACCTGTACCAGGCCGTCCGCCATCGCGACCCGATCATCCTCACCGGCCTTCCCCGCGGGGCCTGGGCCGAACCGCAGAAGCGCCGCTGGGCGGCCTGCCATTTCCCCGGCCTCGAGGTCATCACCACCTCTGCGGCCCTGAAGCGCGAGCACTGCCACCCAGGCGACGTGCTCGTCGACGACACCGTCAAATTCCGCCACCTGTGGGAAAAGGAGGGCGGGGTCTTCATTCCCCACACCTCCGCCGCCGCCTCGATCGCAGAACTGCGCCGCCTTGGCTTTCTGGAGCCGGAACGGACCGCCGCCCGCTGAACCGCTGGCCCCAAGGGCGTCAGCGGGGGTAAGGCGCGGAGATGCCCATCGCCGACCCCGCCGCCTTCATCCTCGCCAACACCCGTCTCCAGCACGTGCCTCACGCGGCGGAAATTTCGCTGTGGCTGGCCGACGAGGTCACCCCCATCTGGCGCCTCACCGAGGAGGAGCTCGGCGAGATGGGCCTGCCGCCGCCGTTCTGGGCCTTCGCCTGGGCCGGCGGACAGGGCCTCGCCCGCTGGCTGCTCGACAACCCGCGCGAGGTCGCCGGCAAGCGCGTGCTCGACTTCGCCGCAGGCTCCGGCCTCGTCGGCATCGCCGCGATGAAGGCCGGCGCCGCCTCCGCCCTCTGCGCCGACATCGACCCCTTCTGCGAAGCCGCCGTCGCGCTCAATGCGAAGGCCAACGACGTGACCCTCGCCTTTACGGCGGACGACCTGCTCGACGCCCCGCCGCCGGACGTGGACGTCCTCTGCGCCGGCGACGTCTTCTACGAAAAGGCCATGGCCGAGCGGGTGCTGGCATGGCTGACCACCGCCGCGCAGCGCGGAACGCGCGTCCTCGTCGGCGACCCGCTGCGCACCTATTTCCCGAAGTCCGGACTCACCCTGCTGGCCGAATACGAGGTGCCGACCACCCGCGAACTGGAGGACTCCGCCGTGAAGCGCACCCGCGTCTGGACCCTGCCCGCGAACCTCTGAAGGTTCGGCCACGCTTGGCGATCGGCGGCCTTGGACCCATCTTGTCGGCATGACCGTCGCTCGCCTCCTGCTCGCCGCCGCCGCCCTGTCCACCGCCTTGGCCGTCGCCACGTCGGCTCAGGCGCAGATCGCGCCGCCGTACCTCTCGCCGGGCGTCGACCCTCATCGCTACCAGGCCGACCAGCACCGCTACGAGATCGACCGTCTGCGCGCCCAGGCCGACCAGCGCGAGACGTTCGCGCGCCAGCTCCAGATCGAGACCCGCTTGAGCCGTCAGGAGATCGAGGCGGCCCGCCGCACCGACATTACCGAACAGCCGGGAACCCGCGTCCTGCGCTCGCCGGAAGAGGCGCGGGCGCTGCGGGAGTCCGCCACCCGCCGCCGCCAGACGACCGCGTCCCGCGCCGGCGAGATCGACGACTGGCTGGACCGTCCCACGCGCTGAGCGCACGGGCGCCTGCATCCCTTCGCCGACGCTCGCGTTCCAGCTTGGCTTGAATCAGGACAAGGGAGCGGATCATGCGCTGGCAGGGCGGACGACGCGGCGGCAATATCGATGATCGCCGGGGCATGGGCGGCGCCGGGATCGCCGGCGGCGGCATCGGGGCGATCGTCCTGGCGGCGATCGGTTATTTCGTCTTCGGCATCGATCCGCAGACCACCCAGCAGATCACCAGCCAGCTCGGCGGGGTCGGCAGCGCGGAACAGGGCGCCCGCGGCAGCCCCGCAGACCAGGCCGGCGCCTTCGTCGATGTGATCGGGACCAATGTCGACGACGTCTGGCGCCAGAAGCTGCAGGGCTACCAGCCCCCCACCGTCACCCTGTACGAACGGGGCACGCCGACCGGCTGCGGCTTCGGTCAGGCCGCCATGGGTCCGTTCTACTGCCCCACCGACCGGCACGTGTATCTCGACCTGTCGTTCTGGCAGCAGATGGAAAGCCAGCTCGGCGCCTCGGCCGCCGACTTCGCCCGCGCCTATGTCATCGCCCACGAATACGGCCACCACGTCCAGACCCTGACGGGCGCCTCGCAACAGGTCCAGCGGGCCCAGCAGCGCGCCTCGGGCCAGGCCGAGGCCAACCGCTACTCCGTCGCCCTGGAGCTTCAGGCCGACTGCTACGCCGGCGTCTGGGCCCGCAACGCCTCGGCCGTGTCCAACGGCCAGGTGGCGCTCGAGGCCGGCGATCTGGAAGAAGGCCTGCGCACCGCCTCGGCCATCGGCGACGACACCCTGCAGCGCCGCCAGGGCGGGCGGGTGGTGCCGGAGGGCTTCACCCACGGCTCCTCGGCCCAGCGAGCCGAGTGGCTGCGGCGCGGCTACGACTCCGGCGACCCCGCCGCCTGCGACACCTTCTCGGCGACCTGAGCTCAGCCTACGGTCAGATCCAGCGGCTGCGACACGTGCAGCGTGCCCGAGCCCAGGTCGAGCGCGGCCCGGCGGGCGGCGAACGCCTCCATGCCGACCAGGGCGCCGGGAAAGTTCGGCAAGGGCGGCTGCTCGAAGACGCCGACCTTCACCCGCCGGTACAGGTGATCGGCAAAGGTCACCGTGCGCGCTTCCAGCACGGCGGCCTGCATCGCGCCGCCCAGGACCAGGCTCGTGCCCGTCTGCTGCGTCCGCCCGTCCAGCAGGCCCGCCGACTGGGCCGTGGCCTTGTCCAGGGCCAGCAGCGAGGAGGCGCCGGTGTCGACCACCGCCTCCACCATTACGCCCTCGACCGTGACCGGGGCGACCAATCCGCCGCCCGTCCTCCGCACTTCCGTCGCGGTCAGGTCCGCGGGCCGTACGAAGGCCTCGCGCGCGATCAGCCGCACATGCCGCCGGGCGGGATCGAGCGCCAGCACCAGATGCTCCAGCACGTCGCGCCCGAGGATCAGCGGCGTGTTCAATCCGCCATCCGACGCCAGGGGCCCCAGATCGAGGATCGCGGCCCGCAGCTTGCCGATGGTCAGCCCCGGCAAGAGCACCTCCACCGTCGTGCCCCGCCCCATCTGCGTGCCGCCGCCGACGCCGTAGGCGACCAGCGGCATGTCGAACAGCGACCGCTCACGCTCCGGCAGGGCTTCGATCAGCCGCTTGTCGATCACGGAATACTGGGCCCCGGTGTCGATCAGGGCGATCACCTCCCGCCCTGCGACACGGACACGAACGGTCGGCACATTGGCCCGCCGCGCATAGGGCAGCCACGGCGTGGCGCCGCTCTCGTCGAAAGTCAGGTCCGGAGCGGGCCAGAACAGGGTCTCGCGGGCCCACCAGGCGCCGCCGACGACGGCGGCCAGTCCTGCGGCGCGGATCAGAAGATTGCGTCGGTTCATGCCCTTCGAACATGGCGCGGCGCAGGGCCCGGCGCCAGCGTCCCCGCGGTCGCGCCTACCGCGCCCCGAACGGCACGACCTTGTTCTCGCGGTCGTGGCCGATGTCCGCCGCCCCCAGATACGGAATGCCCGACCGCTGGCACCAGTAGCGGACGATCTCCTCCGGGGTCAGGCCGAAGTCCGGATCGTTCTCGACGATGTCCGACACCCGCCCCAGCCGAATGCCCGCCACCTTGCGGATCGAGGCCTGTCCGGTCAGGTGGAACATCATCCGGTCGACCCGATAGAGCGGCTCCGACACATCCTCCAGCATCAGCACATGGCCGGACAGGTCGGGCTCCAGCGCCGTACCGACGAGGGCGTCGAGGATGCTCAGGTTGAAGGCGACGGCCGGACGCGGGTCCTCATGCAGCGTCGGCTCCCACGACGCCGGATCGCCTCGCTTCAGCCAGTTCAGCGCCCGCCACGCCGTCGCGTCTTGACGCACCGCGTCCGAGGCCATCGGCCCGTGCGCCACATGCGGAAAGCCCGCCTTGTACAGCCCCGCGAGCAGCGTCCCCGCGTCCGAATAGCCGAGATACCGCTTCTGCCGCGCCACATCGGTCAGACGCGGCAGCACCGCCTCGGCGATCCGGCACGAGCCGTAGCCGCCCCGGGCGAACCACACCGCGTCCAGCCGCGGATCGTTGGCGTATTCCACGAAGGCCGCCGCCCGGCTGGCGTCGTCTCCCCCGAAATGCCCGTGCTTGCCGAAGCTGGACGGGTGGAACACCACCTTGATCGACCCGTCCGGCACATTGGCGGCGAACCACGCCTGCACGGCGTCGGCCCGCTCCCGGCTGAAGCGCGAACTGGCGTTGACGATGCCGATCTTCAAGGCGGGCCCCCGGACTGTGCGTCCCCTTCATAGTCCGCGCCGGGCCGTCGAACCAATCCCTTCCCCTCGCCGCCTCCTGCCTCTACTCAGCCGTTATGGCGAACGACTATTTCTTCTGCGGCATCGGCGGTTCGGGCATGCTGCCCCTGGCCATGATCGTCCAGGCGCAGGGGAACCGCATCGAGGGCTCCGACCGCTCCCGCGACCAGGGCCGCACGCCCGAGAAATTCGCCTGGCTCGAAGCGCACGGCGTCACCCTGCATCCGCAGGACGGTTCCGGCGTCACCCGCCCCACCCAGACGGTCGTCGCCACCGGCGCCATCGAGGAGACGGTCCCCGACATCGGCGCCGCGCGCCGCGCCGGCGCCCGCATCGTCACCCGCCCGGAACTGCTCTCCCAGCTGTTCAACGCCGCCCCGGCCTCGATCGGCGTCGCCGGCACCAGCGGCAAGTCGACCATCACCGGCATGATCGCCTGGATCCTGCACCAGGCGGGCCGCGCGCCCACCGTCATGAACGGCGCGGTGATGAAGAATTTCGCCGACGCCGACCACCCCTTCGCCAGCGCCCTGATCGGCGGCCGCGATAGCGCGAACGGGCTGTTCGTCTCCGAGGTCGACGAGTCCGACGGCTCCATCGCCCGCTACGACCCGACCGTCGCCGTGGTCTCCAACATCTCTCTGGACCACAAGTCGATGGAGGAGCTGCGCGACCTGTTCGGCGGCTTCACCGCCCGCGCCGCCACGGCCGTGCTCAATCTCGACAACCCCGAGACCGCCGCTCTCGCCCAGTCCATGGTCGAGGGCGGACGCGGCGGCGCCGTCGTCACCTTCGCACTCGGCAATGACGCCGCCGACCTCTCGGCCCACGATCTCGAGCCGCTGCCCGCCGGCATGCGGTTCCGGCTGACCGACCGCGCCGCCGGGGTGGACCGCGCCATGATCCTGCCGGTCCCCGGGGCCCACAATGTCGCCAACGCCCTGGCCGCGCTCGGCGCCGTGCGCGCCGTCGGCGTTCCGCTCGATCAGGCCGTCATGGCGCTGGAGACCTTCGCCGGCATCCGCCGCCGCATGGAGGTGGTCGGGACCGCCGCCGGCGTCACTGTCATCGACGACTTCGCCCATAACCCGGACAAGATCGCCGCCACCCTCAAGACCCTGCACGCCTTCGACGGTCGCCTGCTGATCCTGTTCCAGCCGCACGGCTTCGGCCCGCTGAAGCTGATGCGCGACGAGTTCATCGACGGCTTCACCGGCCTGCTGCGCGAGGACGACGTCCTGCTGATGCCCGAGCCCGTCTACTACGGCGGCACGACGGACCGCAGCGTCGGCTCAGAGGACATCGCCTCAGGCATCCGCGCCGCCGGTCGCACCGCGGAGGCCCTGCCCAGCCGCGAGGCCTGCGGCGACCGCCTGATCGGCCTCGCCCGCCCCGGCGACCGCATCGTCGTCATGGGGGCCCGCGACGACACCCTGTCGGTCTTCGCGGCGGAGCTTCTCGACCGCCTGTGCGCTTCGGCCGGATGATCCAGGACGCGCCGCCCCAGCTTCCCGAAGTCGTCGTCACCGGCGCCCGCCTGCCGCCCGCCGCCGGCGAGGCCGCCTTCGCCGTGATCCGCCTCGACGACGAGGACCTGCGCGACCAGCAGCGGCTGGACGAGGCCCTCGCGTCCGTCCCCGCCGTCTCCCTGTTCCGCCGCACCTCCAGCCAGTCGGCCAATCCGACCACCCAGGGCATCAGCCTGCGCGCCATCGCCCCGTCCGGCGCCGGCCGCACCCTCGTCACCCTCGACGGCGTGCCGCTGAACGATCCGTTCGGCGGCTGGGTGATCTGGTCGCAGGTCCCGACCGAAAGCCTGTCCGGCCTCGACATCGTGCGCGGCTCCGGGGCGGGTCCCTACGGCGCGGGCGCCCTGACCGGCGTGATCCAGCTGCGCGAGCGCGACGACGGCGCCCTGCTCGACGCCTCAATGGCGGAGCGCGGCGGCCTCCGCCTCGGCGGCTCCGGCGCCACGGCTTTCGGCTCCGTCCGCCTCGTCGCCTCCGGCCTCTATGAGACCAGCGACGGCTACGTCCCCGTGCGCGGGGCCGACGCCGGCGCCGCCGACACCCCGCTGGATCTCGAGGTCCGCGCCGCCGCCCTGCGCGCCGACCTCCCCCTCGGCGAGGCCGCCCTGTCCCTGCGCGGCGCCGCCTTCGAGGAGGACCGCGGCTCCGGCCTCGCCGGGGCCCGCGCCAACGCCAGCGGTCACGCCCTGTCCGCCACCGCCGCCCTCCAGCCCCGCGCCGACCGCCCCGGCTGGAGGCTGCAGGCGTGGCGGCGCGAGAGCGACCTGGCCAACAGCTCCGCCGCCGTCGCCGCCGACCGCGCCTCCACCACCCCCGCCAACGACCAGTACGAGACCCCGGCGACGGGCTGGGGCCTCAACGCCGCCCTGCGCCGGATCGTCGTCAGCGGCGTCGCCCGCGTCGAGTGGGAACTGGGCGCCGACGCCCGCTTCAACGAGGGCGAGACGCACGAACGCTTCCGCAATCTCGGCGCCGGCTTCACCCGCGGCCGCGTCGCCGGCGGCGAAGCCTCCGTGGCCGGCCTCTATGGCGAGGGCTCGTGGACGTCCGGACCATGGCTCGTCGCCGGCGGCGTCCGCTACGACGCCTGGCGCAACAAGAACGGCCGTCGGCTCGAGACCGACCTCGCCACCGGCCTGCCGACCCTCGACGAGACAGACCCGGACCGTTCGGGCGAGGTCGCCAGCGCGCGTCTCGCCGTCCGGCGCCAGATTGGCGAAGGACAGGCCCTGCGCCTCGCCGCCTACTCCGGCTTTCGCCCCGCCACCCTCAACGAACTGCACCGCCCGTTCCGGGTCGGCAACGACCTGACCGAGGCCAACGCCGCCCTCGAGCCCGAGCGCCTCGTCGCCGTCGAGGCCGGCTGGGCCTGGACGGGCGAGCGCGCCGCCCTGACCGCCACCGCCTTCTGGACCTCCATCGACGACGCCATCGTCAACGTCACCCTCGGTCAGGGTCCCGCCACCTTTCCCCGCGCCGGCTTCGTCCCCGCCGGCGGCGTCCTGCGCCAGCGGATGAACGCTGGAACCATCGAGGCGACGGGGCTGGAGCTCGACGGCCGCCTCGACGCGTCGGACACGCTCATCGTTCGAGCCGCCCTGTCCGCCACCGACGCCCGCGTCGACGGCGGCGCCCTGGCGCCGCAGCTGACTGGCCTGCGCCCGGCCCAGGCCCCGATCTGGAGCGCCGTCGCCGGACTGGAGTGGCGTCCCGTCGATCGCCTCGCCCTCGCCGCCGACCTGCGCTGGGAAAGCCGCCGCTTCGACGATGATCTCAACAGCCGCGTGCTCGGGCCCGCCGCCACCCTCGACCTGCGCGCCCACTGGGCGCTGACGCCCACGACCACCCTCTGGATCGCCGCCGCCAACGTCCTCGACGCGCAGGTCGAGGTCTCCGAAACCGCCACGGGCGTCGCCGGCTTCGGCCCGCCCCGCACCCTCGGCCTTGGCGTCCGCCTTTCGCATTGAGCGACGTTGCGCCCACGGCTCGGCTTCGGCACAAACCTGAGCGAGGTTCCGGTCATCACCCCGTGCCGGCGTCGTGAGAGCCCCGCCATGACCGACCACCCGTCTGCGCCCCGCCGCTCCGCGCCGCCGCCGATGCTGGTCGGCGAAGACGGCCTCCGCGTCGACAACCGGCTGCTGATCCCCACCCACGGCAAGACGCCGACGCAACCGCCGTCCGGCCTGATCTGGGACCTCAGCGGCGAGACCCTGGGCGCGATCTGGAACGTGCGGCTCGCTCCGCCGGCCGATCTCGACCGCGCCGATTGCCAGATCGCGATCGAGGAGGAACTGAAGCGGATCATCCTCCTGTTCAGCCATGAGGAGCCGCGCTCGGAGCTGTCGCGTCTCAACGCCGCCCCGCCGGGTTTCTGGGCTGTGTCGGAGCCCTTCTGGTCGCTGCTCAACACGGCGCTTGATCTGGCCGACGACACCAATGGCGCCTTCGATCCAACCTTGGGCGCGCTCGTCGAGCTGTGGGGCCACGGTCCGCCGGGGTCCGCGCCCGGGCTTCCGTCCGGGGACGAGATCGCGGCCGCCCTCGCCCTGAGCGGCTGGGGGCGCCTGCGCCTCAACCGGGACGCCCGGGCCGTCCAGCAGCTGGGCGGCGTCAAGCTCGACCTGTCGGGCGCCGTCCGCGGCCATGCCGTCGACCGGATCTCCGACCGGCTGACCGCCATGGGCGCCACACATCACCTCGTCGGGATTGGCGGCGAGCTGCGCGGCGCAGGCGTCAAGCCGGGCGGCCATCCATGGTGGGCGCCGCTGCCGCAGCCGGCGGGCGGGCGCGCGCCCCGCACGGCCGCCGCCCTCTTCGACATGGCCATGGCCACGTCAGGCGGCGGCAACCGCCTCATCGACGGCCACACCGGCCGACCGGTCGACGACGAAGTCGTCTCCGTCACCGTGCTCGCCGACACCGCCCTGTACGCCGACGCCATGACCACCGCCCTGGTCGTCATGGGCCCTGCTGAGGGTCCCGCCTTCGCCGAGGCCATGAACATCGCCGCCGCCTTCGCGGTTCGCGGCGAAGACGGCCTGCTCGAGACGGTCACCCCCGCCTTCGTCGCCATGTTGAAGGAGGGAGCCTGACCGGCGCCCGGACCGGGCCTCGGCCGCCGGCCCGGGGGACGGTCTCAGACCTCGGTCCAGCGCCGAAGCAGGTTGTGATAGACGGCGGTCAGCTCCAGCACCGCCGGATCCTTCGGCCCCTTGTCGGCGTTGACCCGCTGGATCGCCACGTCCATCCGGAACAGCGTCTCCCGGTCGGCGTCGTCCCGCACAAGGCTTTGAATCCAGAAGAAACTCGCCACCCGACGGCCGCGCGTCACCGGCGTCACCCGGTGCAGGCTCTTGGACGGATACAGCACCAGGTCCCCGGCCGGCAGCTTGACCGACTGCGGTCCGTACATCTCCTCGATGACCAGTTCGCCGCCGTCGTAGTCCCCCCGCTCCGACAGGAACAGCGTCGCCGACAGGTCGCTGCGGATCCGCACGGCCCCGCGCTGCCGGATGGCGTTGTCGACGTGGGTTCCGAAATGCTCCCCGCCCTCATAGGCGTTGAACAGCGGCGGGAAGACCGTGTGCGGCAGGGCCGCCGACACGAACATCGGATTTGCGTTCAGGGCCTGCACGACCAGGGCGCCGACCTCGCGCGCCTCGACCGAGTCCTCAGGCAGTTGCCGGTTGACCTTGGCGGTCGCGGACTGGTGACCCGAGGTGACGTTGCCGTCGACCCACGCCCCGCCGTCCAGTCGCGATCGCAGGGTCGCGACCTCGTCCTTCGAGAAGACGCCGGGGATGTGGAGCAGCATGGCCCGACCTAGTAGCGCAGATTCAGCGTCAGGATAGCCTGCCGCGCCGGCGCCACGTCGGCGTGGTGCACGCCGTTGGTGCGCAGGATGTATTCCTCGTCGCCCGCGTTCTGGATGTTCAGCTGCAGCGCAGCGGTCTCGGTCAGGTCGTAGGAGGCGAACAGGTCGACCCGCGTCCAGGCCGGCGCATAGACCCGGTTGGCGCCGCCTCCGGCTCCGCCCTGGTTGCCGCCGAAGCTGTCCGACACATGGTAGAGCCCGCCGCCGAGGCTCAGTTTCGGCGTCACCCGGTAGGTGCTGAACAGGCTGAAGGTGTGCTCCGGCGTATTGGCCAGCGGATCGCCGACGTTGACGCTGTCATAGGCGCCGGACACCAGTTCGGACTCCATCCAGGTGTAGCCGCCGAACACCTGCCAGGCCCGGGTGATGTTGCCCGACACGCCGAGCTCGATCCCCTTCACCTCGGCCTCGCCGGCCTGTTCGAAGACCCCGGGGGAGACCTGGATCGCGGCGTTCTCGCGCTTCAGCAGGAAGGCCGCGGCCGACAGGGCCAGACGGTCGCCGAACAGGTTGGCCTTGGCCCCGACTTCGAAGCTTTCGGTCTCTTCAGGATCGAGCAACTCGCCGGACAGATTTCCCGTGCCCGAGCCCCCGGCGCCGTTCTGGTCGCCGCCCGAGACCGTCGGCGGCGTGGAAGACGTCGCCCATGAGGCGTAGACGCTGCTGTCCTCCGTGGGCTTGTAGACCAGGCCGACCTGGTAGTTGACGAAGTCCCAGGATCCCTGTTCGGCGACCGGGACCGTCGCGCCGCGCGGCAGGACCGTCCCGTCCACATCGTAGCGGTCGTGGCGCAGGCCCAGGTTCAACACCCAGTGCTCGTCGAACCGGATGGAATCGAAGGCGTACAGACCAAGGGTGTTGGTGTTGGCGTGGATTTCGGCGCCACGGGTGATGGTCCCCGCCCACGGATCGGCAGGGTCGGGATCGTAGACCCGCGTGCAGTCGAAGCCGGTCAGGGGCGCGGGGCAGGCGGAGCCGCTGGTGGTCACCACATCATAGGAGGCGTTGCGGTTGATCTCGCGGCTGAACTCGACCCCGGCGTCGAAATTATGGGTCATCCCGCCCGCGTCGACGCTGCCGTACAGGTCGATGACGTTGGCGAAGGTCTCGGCCGGATTCCAGCGCGACTTGGTCGCCCGTTTCATCCAGTACTCCCCGCCGACCAGCACCACGCCGCCGGTATCGATGCGGCCGCCGTCGCCCGGATTGGTGACGACATAGTCGTTCAGGGTCTCGGAGTAGCGGGTGACGTTGCGGATCGACAGATGGCTGTTGATCCGGTGCTCCAGTTCGAGGGTCAGGCTATCGACCTCGTTGGTCAGATAGTCCCGCGCCGTCAGGCCGTAGAAGCTGTCGTAAGGTACATCCAGCACGCCGCTGTCGGTGGTCCGCACCCCGATCTTGGTGAACAACGGGATGCCGTAGTCCGGCATCTGGTCGCTGGTCAGGTGGTAATATCCGAGCGTCGCGGTGGTGTCCGTGCCCAGCCCCGCCGCCAGAGACAGGCCGAGGCCCCATTTGTCGAAATCCACGGCCTCGCGACCGGGGACGTCGCCCTGCGATCCCATCAGGTTCAATCGCAGGCCGGCGGTGTCTCCGAGGCTCCAGTTCTGGTCGATCGTGCCGCGCAGGTAGCCGTCCGTCCCGACGCCGAGGCCCAGACGGGTGAAATCGGTCAGCCGCGGCGCCTTGGAGCTCAGATTGATGCTGCCGCCGCCCGAACCGCGCCCGGAATAGACCGCGTCGGGCCCCTTGATGACCTCGACCTGTTCGAGGTTGAACACCTCGCGCTGCTGGCCGCCCGGGTCGCGGATGCCATCCACGAAGATGTTGTTGCCCGAAGACTGTCCCCGGATGAACGGACGGTCGGCCAGCGGCTGGCCGCCTTCGCCCGCCCCAAAGGTGATGCCCGGCGAGGTGCGCAGGATGTCCTGCAGCGAGGTGGCCGCCGTTTGCTCGATGATCTGCTGGGGGATGATGGTCACGGATCGCGGCGTATCGACCAGCGGCGCCACGAACTCGGTCGATTGCGGCTCCCGTCGGGCGGGCTGCCCGTGAACGGTCAGCGTGCCGAGATTGGTCGCATCCTGCGGATCGATCCCGTCGGGGCCCGGATCCGCCAGCGCCGGTCCCGCCATCAGCATTCCCGCGGCGCTGGAGGCGAACAGGAGGGCGCGCAGGGCTTCGGGACCGGAAAGCGACATGGGGGAGGGGCCTTGGCTTGATATTGCGATGCGCTCGCATTATCAGCTTGAGCGGTCCGCGCAAGCGTTTTGCGACTTATTCGCAATCCATTACGGTTTACGCCCGCTTCATGACACTGCGGTAGACGCGAGGGATGCGCAGTCCGCTTGCGTTCCTTTCCGCGCTGTTTTCCTCCGCCCCCGACCGGACGGTTGTGGGCGACCATGACGCGCGCCTGACGCATATGGCCCTGCACGATCAGGAGACCGGGCTGGGCAACCGCCTGGCCCTTGAGCGGCTCGCCGCCGGGGGAGACCCCATCTACGTCGTCCTGTTCGGCATCGACCGCTTCGAGGTGCTGCGCAACGCCATCGGCTACGATTCCATGGCCCGCCTGCTGACCACCGTCGGTCATCGCCTGTCAGCCCTCAGCGGCGGCGCCCAGGTCGCCCGGGTCGGCGCGAGCGTCCTGGGGCTGCTGCTGCATGCCGATGATGACGACCAGGCGGTGCAGACCGCCGCCCGCCTCTGCGACGCCGCCCAGACGCCGGTGATCCTCAACGGCGCCCCGGTCGACATCGCCCTCACCGCAGGGCTCGCTCGCACCGGCTTGGCCAACCGGACGGTGGCCTCGCCTGTCGACCGCGCCTCGATCGCGGTCGACCAGGCCCGCGCCGCCCACCGCCGGGCCATGGGGTTCGACGCGGTCCGCTACGGCGATCCTGCCGGAAATCTGTCGCTGATCAGCGAACTGATGGCCGCCCTGGACAACGGCGAGTTCTCGCTGAACTACCAGCCGAAATACGATTTCCGCGCCGAGGGGGTGACGGCGGTGGAGGCGCTGGCCCGCTGGACCCATCCCCGGCGGGGCTGCGTCTCGCCCGACGTCTTCGTGGTCATGGCCGAAGAGACGGGGCACATCCGGCCGCTCACCGAATGGGTCATCCACCAGGCCATCCACGATCAGGGCGAACTGCGCCGCGCCGGCCACGACCTGATGGTTTCAGTCAATGTTTCGGGTCGCCTGCTGTCCGACGAAAGCTTCGCCGACTTCGCCCTGGCCGCCGTCAAGGCGTCTGACGCCCGGCTGTGCTTCGAGATCACCGAGACGGCCGTGGTCGGAAATCCCGAGGCGGCCCTGCGCATCCTCGACCGGTTCGCCGAGGCCGGCATCTGCGTCTCGCTGGACGACTACGGCTCCGGCCTGTCGTCGCTGACCTATCTGAAGCAGATCCGCGCCGACGAACTGAAGATCGACAAGAGCTTCGTGCTCGGGCTCGACGACTCCGCCCGCGACGCCCTTCTGGTCAAGTCGACCATCGACCTCGCCCACGGCCTGGGCATGAAGGTCACCGCCGAGGGGGTCGAGACCCCGACCGCCCTGGCCCTGCTGCGCGGCATGGGCTGCGACATGGCCCAAGGCTATCTGATCGGTCGTCCGGTCTCGCTCCCGGCCCTGTTCGAGCGTCTGGGCGGAGCCCCGCACGGAGCGGGCGTCGCCGCCGCCTGAGGCCAGTCAGACCGCTGCCACCGCTTTCATCGGCGTCGACAGATCCGCAAGTTTCGCCTTGTCCACCGGCGTGCCCTTCAGGATCATCATCCGCCCGCCCATGAACTCGGCCGGCGCGTTGACCGCCTCGACGCTGAGGATCCGGTCGCCCTTCAGGTGGAAGACGGCGAAGGCGGCCGAGGCCGGGTCGCCCCGCACCACCTGCCGGTCGGCGCCCTCGGCGAGGCCGGCGATCTGCAGCTTCACATCGTACTGGTCCGACCAGAACCACGGAACCTCGGGGGCCGGCGCCGGCCGTCCGGTGATCGCCGCCGCCGCCTGCTTGGCCTGCTCCAGCGCATTGGGCACGCTCTCCAGCCGATGCCGTCGTCCGCCGTGCACCGGCACCGGCCGGGAGGTCACGTCGCCGATGGCCCAGATCGCGGGATCCGAGGTCCGCCCCGCCTCGTCCACCACGACCCCGTTCTCGCAGGTCAGGCCCGCCGTTCCGGCCAGCTGATCGCACGCCTGGGCCCCGACCCCGACCAGGACGGCATCCGCCTCGATCAAGGCGCCGTCCGCCAGACGCACCCCGGCCGGCTCGAAGCCGGTCACCTCGGCCGAGGTCAGCACCTCCACCCCGTGATCGCGATGATAGCGGGTGAAGAACTCCGACAGCACCGGCGAGGCCACCCGCGCCAGCACCCGGTCCATCCGCTCGATGATTACCGCCTCGGCCCCCAGCGCGCGCGCCGACGCCGCCGCCTCCAGCCCGACATAGCCGCCCCCGACCACCGCCAGCCGCCGCCCCGGCCCCAGCGCCGCCTTCAGCTTCTCCGCGTCCGCCAGCGTCCGCAGTTCCAGCAGATCCGGCCGGTCCGCGCCCGGCAGGCTCAGCTTCCGCGCCGTCGACCCGGTCGCCAGGATCAGGGCGTCATACGGCTCGACCGTCCCGTCGGCGAAGCTCACGGTCTTCGCCGCGGCGTCGACGGCCGTCGCGGTCACGCCCAGCCGCAGCTCGATTCCGTGCTCGGCGTAGAATTCCTCCGGGCGCAGCAGCAGCGCCTCCAGATCGGCCTCGCCCTTCAGCCACGCCTTCGACAGCGGCGGCCGCTGGTACGGCGGCGCCGGCTCCTCGCCGGCCAGCACGATCGGCCCCTCATGCCCGTACTGCCGCAGCAACGCCGCCGCCGTCCCGCCCGCATGCCCCGCGCCGATGATCAGAACCTTGGTCATGGGATGCAGATAGAGGGGGCGGGTGAGCGAGGGAATAGGCAGCAGGCAGCAGGCAGCAGGACCCGGCCCACCTGGCTCCGCCGGAACAGCCGCCAGCCTCCCTGCTGCCTGCTGCCTGCTGCCTGTTGCCTGTTGCCTCCCCTTGACCGTTCCACTGTTACAGCATAGTGGAACACTCATGACCGACACCCTCCCCCGCAACGCCGCCGCCACGGCGCGCAGCCGCGTCGCCCTCTACGACGCCCTGCTGTCGCTGAAGACGCGCGACGAGGTCGACGCCTTCCTCGCCGACCTGTGCACCCCGGCCGAGGTTCGCGCCTTCGCCGAGCGCTGGGATGTCGCCCGCCTGCTCGACGCCGGCGGCAAGTCGTATCGCGAGATCGCCGCCGAGGCCCAGGCCAGCCCGACCACCGTCGTGCGCGTCGCCCGCTTCCTCAAGGAAATGCCGCACCAGGGCTACCGCCTCGTGCTGGACCGCCTCAAAACCTGAGTTGAAATCATGAGCACCGTTCAGGGGCGGCTGCGTATCGCCGTCCAGAAATCCGGCCGTCTGGCCGACCGCAGCCTCGACCTCGTCCGCGACGCCGGCCTGCGCGTGATCAAGGGCAACAACGACCTGCTCTATCGGGTCGAGAACTACCCCATCGACCTGCTGCGCGTCCGCGACGACGACATCCCGACCTTCGTCGCCGACGGCGTCTGCGACCTCGGCATCGTCGGCGAGAACGTGCTGGAGGAGGCGCGCAACGGCGGCCCGGTCGCCGAGGTGGTCATGCCGCTCGGTTTCGGCCGCTGCACCCTGAAGATCGCCGTGCCGCAGACCCTCGCCTACGACAGCCCCGCGTCCCTCGAAGGCCAGCGCATCGCCACCTCCTACCCCCGCATCCTCCGCCGCTTCCTCGATGAGCGGAACGTTCGCGCCGACATCGTCACCATGCGCGGCGCCGTCGAGGTCGCGCCCCGGCTGAAGCTGGCCTCCGCCATCTGCGATCTCGTCTCCACCGGCGCGACGCTGGAGGCCAACGGTCTCGGCGCGAAGGAGACCGTACTCGAGAGCCAGGCCGTGCTGATTCGCTCGCCCGTCGCGCCGGAACCGGGCCTCCAGCACCTGCTCGACAGCATCATCGAGCGGATGAGCGGCGTGGTGTCCTCGCAGGGCGCCAAATACGTCATGCTCAACGCCCCCCGCTCGGCGCTGGAGCGGATCACCGCCATCCTGCCGGGGGCCGGCTCGCCGACCGTCATGCCCCTGTCCGGCCGCGACGACGCCGTCGCCGTCCACGCCGTCTGCCAGGAGGCGGTGTTCTGGGAGACGCTGGAGACGCTCAAGGCCGCCGGCGCCTCGGCCATTCTCGTCCTCCCCATCGAGAAGATGATGTGATGCGCCTCATCGACTGGAGCACGCTCGACGCGCAGGGCCGGCTGGACGCCCTCGCCCGCCCCGTCCGCCGCAGCGAAGCGCGCGTCACCGACGTCGTGCGCGAGATCTTCGACGACGTGCAGGCGCGCGGCGGCGCCGCCGTCGCGGACTGGAGCCTGAAGCTCGACGGCTTCACCCCCCGTCGCATCGCCGTCACGCCGGAGGCCGTCGCCGCCGCCCGCGACGCCCTGCCGCCGACCGCCACCCGCTCGCTGCGTATCGCCGCCGAGAACATCCGCGTCTTCCATCATGCCACCCGGCCCGAGGACACCCCCTTCTTCGAGACCACCCCCGGCGTCCGCTCGCGGCTCGTCTGGCGGCCGATCGGCGCGGCGGGCCTCTACGTCCCCGGCGGGACCGCCCCCTTGGTCTCCTCCCTGCTGATGCTGGCCATTCCGGCCGAAGTCGCCGGCGTGCGTCAGCGCGTCGTCGTCACCCCGCCCGCGAAGGACGGCGGGGTCCGCCCGGCCATGATCTACGCCGCCGCAGAGGCCGGTCTCGACGCCCTGTGGCTGATCGGCGGCGCCCAGGCCATCGCGGCCCTGACCTTCGGCGCGACCTTCGACGACGGTGCGATCGAGCCCGTCGACAAGCTGTTCGGCCCCGGCAACGCCTGGGTGGCCGAGGCCAAGAAACAGGCCGCCGCCCTCCCTCGCGGCCCCGCCGTCGACATGCCCGCCGGCCCCTCCGAACTGCTGGTCATCGCCGACCGCGACGCCGACCCGAAGATCGCCGCCGCCGACCTGCTCAGCCAGGCGGAACACGACGCCGACGCCCAAGTCGTTCTCGTCTCCGAAAGCCGCGCCAACATCGCCGCCATCCTCGCCGAGGTGGAGCGCCAGCTGGGGACCCTGCCCCGCGCCGACATCGCCCGCGCCTCCCTCGCCGGAGGCTGCGCCATCCGCGTCCGCGACATCGCCGAAGCCTGCGAGATCGCCAACCTCTACGCCCCCGAACACCTGGCCCTGCAGACGGTCGACGCCGAAGCGCTCGTTGACCGCATCACCGCCGCCGGCGCGGTCTTCGTCGGCCCCTACGCCGCCGAGACCCTGGGCGACTACGCCGCCGGCCCCAGCCACGTCCTCCCCACCGACGGCGCCGCCCGCACCTTCGGCGGCATCACCACGGCCAGCTTCATGACCTCGATGTCAGTGCAGAGCGTCACCGAGGCCGGCGCCCGCACCCTCGCCCCCGTCGCCGCCCACCTCGCCCGCCTCGAAGGCCTCGAGGCCCACGCCCGCGCCGCCGACCTGAGGCGCGGCGGATGATCACCAACCTCCCCGCCCCCTTCGCCCCGCTGGTCGCCGGCGGCGACGGCCTCGACCGCTACCCGACCGAGCCCCGCGCCCTCGCCGCCCGCATGGCCGAGGTCTACGGCGTGCCGGCTGAAAACGTCCTGCCAGTCCGCGGGCTGACTCACGGGCTGGAGCTCGTCTTCCGCCTTGCCGCCCGCGATGGCCTCGGCGTCCAGGCGCCCGACGCCGAACCTTATCGTTCCCTCGCCGCGCTCTACGCGAGGACCGACGCCCGCACTGAGCCGGGCGCTGTCATCGTGCGCGCCCTCGGCTCGCCCGAGGCCTTTGCGGAGATGGCCGCCCGCCTCGCCCCGACCCTGCTGGTCATCGACGAGGGCTTGGCCGAGTTCGCCGACGCCCCTTCCGCCGCTGCGCTCCTCGGCGAGCACCCGAACCTCGTCGTCCTGCGCAGCCTGTCGCTCGCCTATGGCCTCGCCGGCGCCCGCGTCGGCGCGGCTCTGGGGCAGCCCGAAACCCTCGCCCGGCTGGCCGCCGTCCTCGAGCCCTACGCCCTGCCCGAGGTCTCCGTCCGTCTGGCCCTGCAGGCGCTCGACCCCTCGCGGATGATGGAAACGCGCCAGCGGCTCGCCCTCGTCCGCTTCGAACGGGAGCGGCTGACGAAGGCGCTCTCCCGCGCCATCCCGATCGAACCCGGCTTCGGCCCGGTCATCATGGCCCGGCCCTCGGACCCCGAGGCCGTGCGGACCGATCTCGCGCGCTTCGGCGTGGCGGCCGACCTGTCGGGCGACCGCCTGCGCCTACCCGTCTCCGCCCGCGCCGAGGTCAACGACCGCCTGCTCGCCGCCCTCAATCTCGCCCCGGCCGCGTCCCGCCCCCACCGCACCGGCCAGTCGATCCGCGACACGAAGGAGACCCGCCTCGTCTGCGCCGTTGATCTCGACGCCCCCGGCCCGGTCGCCATCGCTACCGGCGTCGGCTTCTTCGATCACATGCTGGAGCAGGTCGCGGCCCACGGCGGCTTCTCCCTCCGCCTGTCGTGCGAGGGCGACCTGCACACCGACCCGCACCACTCCATCGAGGACTCGGCCATCGCCCTCGGCCAGGCCCTGAAACAGGCGCTCGGCGAACGTCGCGGCATCGCCCGCTACGGCTTCGTCCTGCCCATGGACGAGGCCGAGGCGGCCGTCTCCATCGACCTGTCCGGCCGCCCCTTCCCCGTGTTCCAGGGGACCTTCGCCACTCCCTTCATCGGCGATTACCGCACCGACCTGACCGCCCACGTGTTCCGCTCGCTCGCCGAACACCTCGGCGCCGCCATCCACGTCTCGGTCACCGGCGACGACGACCACCACAAGACCGAGGCCGTCTACAAGGCCTTCGGCCGCGCCCTGCGCCAGGCCATCCGCATCGAGGGCGACGCCGTGCCGAGCACAAAGGGGGTGCTGTGAGCGCGGTTACCGTCGTCTCCTGTGGCGCCGGCAACGTCGCGTCGGTGCAGTTCGCGCTCGAGCGGCTGGGCGCCACCGTCCGCCTGACCGCGGATCCGGCCGAGGTGGCCGCCGCCGACCGCCTGATCCTCCCGGGCGTCGGCGCCGCCGGCTACGCCATGGCGCGCCTGTCCGAACTCGGCCTCGTCGAGCCGATCCGCGCCTTTGCCCGCCCCCTGCTCGGCGTCTGTCTCGGCCAGCAACTGCTGTTCGAAGCCAGCGAGGAAGGCGGCGGCGTGGACATGCTCGGCCTCATTCCCGGCGCTGTGCGTCGCCTGGAGCCGGACGCGGATCGCCCGGTCCCGCACATGGGCTGGTCGAAGCTGGCCATCACCCGCCCGGACCCGCTGCTCGAAGGCCTCAACGACGGCGCCTATGCCTTTTTCGTGCACAGCTACGTCTGCCCCGACGGCGAGGCGACCCTGGCCAGCGCCGACTATGGCGTCCCGATCCCGGCCGTCGTCCGCAGCGCCAATCGCTGGGGCTGCCAGTTTCACCCGGAGCGGTCCGCCGCCGCCGGAGCCCGCATCCTCGGCAACTTCCTGGACCTCAGCGCATGATCGTCTACCCCGCCATCGACCTGCGCGGCGGCGTCTGCGTGCGCCTGATGCACGGCCGCTTCGACGCCGTGACCCGCTATGACGACGACCCCGCCGCCCGCCTCGCCGCCTTCCGCGCCGCCGGGGCCGACTGGGCCCACATCGTCGATCTCGACGGGGCCGAGGCGGGCCGCGCCATGCAGCACGCCCTGATCGGCGAGCTCACCGCGGCCATCGACATCCGCATTCAGTCCGGCGGCGGCGTCCGCTCCGCCGACGACGTGCAGCGCCTCCTCGACGCCGGCGTCAGCCGGGTGGTCATCGGCTCCCTCGCCGTCTCCGATCCCGGGGCGGTCTCCGGCTGGCTGGACCGGTTCGGCCCCGACCGCATCACCCTCGCCATCGACGTCAAGGCCGACGGCGACCGCTACATCCCGGCGCTCAAGGGCTGGACCGAGGCCGCCGACATCGACCTTTGGGCCGCCCTCGACCGCTATCCGCCCGGCGTGGCGAAACACTTGCTGGTCACCGACGTCGGCCGCGACGGGGCTCTGACCGGCCCCAACCTCGATCTGCTGGCCGAGATCCACCGGCGTCGTCCAGACCTGTGGCTGCAGGCCTCCGGCGGCGTCGCCGGCGTCTCCGACCTGACCGGCGCCCGCTCCGTCGGCGCTTCCGGCGCCATCGTCGGCCGCGCCCTCTACGAAGGCCGCTTCAAACTGCAACAGGCCCTGGAAGCCGCCCGCGCATGACCGCCCGCCGCATCATGCCCTGCCTCGACGTCAAGGACGGCCGCGTCGTCAAGGGCGTGCGGTTCGAGGGCCACGTCGACATGGGCGACGCCGCCGACCTCGCCGCCCGCTACCGCGACCAGGGCGCTGACGAACTGGTCTTCTACGACATCACCGCCAGCCCGGAGGGCCGCACCCTCGACTACGGCTGGGTCCGGGATATCGCCCGCCTGCTCGACATCCCGTTCAGCGTCGCCGGCGGCATCCGCTCGGTCGAACAGGCCGGCCGCTGCCTCGACCACGGCGCCGACAAGGTCTCGATCAACTCCCCCGCGCTGGAGCGCCCGGAGCTGATCTCCGACCTCGCCGCCCGCTTCGGCGCCCAGTGCGTCGTCGTCGGCGTCGACTCGAAGCGCGCGGCCGACGACTGGTTCGTCCACCAGTACACCGGCGACCCCACGGCCAGCCGCGGCGCCGGCCGTCGCACCCTCGACTGGATCGTCGAGGCGCAGGACCGCGGGGCGGGCGAAATCGTCCTCAACTGCATGGACGAAGACGGCGTCCGCGCCGGCTACGATATCGCCCAGCTCTCCGCCGCCCGCGCCCGCCTGACCGTTCCGCTGGTCGCCTCCGGTGGGGCCGGCGCGGCCTCGCACTTCGTCGACGTCTTCCAGCAGGCCGGCGTCTCCGGCGCCCTCGCCGCCAGCGTCTTCCACACCGGTTCGCTGACCATCCCGGACCTGAAGGCGTTCCTCATCAACGGCGGCGTGGAGATACGGCCATGATCGATCCCTCCACCCTCGACTTCGCCAAGGGCGACGGCCTGATCCCCGTCGTCGTCCAGGACGCCGCCACCCTCCAAGTGCTGACCCTGGCCTACATGGACCGCGCCGCCCTCGACGAGACGATCGCCTCCGGCGAGGCGACCTTCTTCTCCCGCTCGCGCGGCGGCCGCTGGCGCAAGGGCGAGACCTCGGGCGACCGGCTGCATGTCGTCTCCCTCACCCCCGACTGCGACGCCGACGCCCTCGTGCTCAAGGTCCGCCCCGTCGGGAACGCCTGCCACTTGAACCGGATCAGCTGCTTCGGCGACGAGGACGCCCCCGGCCTCGGCCGCCTCGCCCGGCTGGAGCAGACCATCGCCGCCCGCGCCGCGGCCGACCCGACCGAAAGCTGGACCGCCCGCCTGCTCGCCGAGGGCCCCAAACGCGCCGCCCAGAAGGTTGGCGAGGAGGGCGTCGAGACCGCGCTCGCCGGCGCGGCCGGACCGGATTCGGAACTCGCCTCCGAGGCCGCGGATTTGATCTACCATCTGCTGGTGCTGCTGCGCGCCCGTCACATGGTGTTTCAGGACGTCCTCGATGTCTTGGCGCAACGCGTGGAAGCGGCCAGACCAAATCCCGGTCAAGCTGGGACCTGAACCTGAGGAGACGGCATGGCGGCCCTGGTGCTGTTCGGCGGCGGCGGCGATCTGGCGATGCGCATGCTGCTGCCCTCGCTCTACTTCCTCGAGCACGACGGCCTGCTGCCCGACGGCCTCAAGATCATCGGCGCCGCCCGCTCCGACGAGAGCCGCGACGACTACGTCGCCAAGGTCCGCCAGTCCGTCGAAGCCAAGGCGAAGGCCGACGACGCTTGGGCCGGCGACGCCTGGGCCCGGATGGAGGCCCGGCTCGACTACCTCGCCGTCGATGCGACCAGCGCCGAAAGCCTCAAGCCGCTCAAGGACAAGGTCGGCGACGGCGCCTGCACCTCCTTCCTCGCCGTCTCGCCCTCGCTCTACGCCCGCATCGTCACCGCGATGCGCGCCGCCGGCCTGGCCGAGGCCGAGGACCGCGTCGTTCTGGAAAAGCCGGTCGGCCGCGACCTCGAGACCTTCCGCCAGATCGACGACGCCGTCGCCGACGCCTTCTCCGAGCACCAGGTCTTCCGCATCGACCACTACCTCGGCAAGGAGACGGTCCAGAACCTGATCGCCCTGCGTTTCGGCAACACCATCTTCGAGCCGCTGTGGAACAACCTGTCGATCGACCACGTCCAGATCACCGTCGGCGAGACCGTCGGGGTCGGCGACCGCTGGCCGTATTACGACGAGTACGGCGCCCTGCGGGACATGCTGCAGAACCACATGCTGCAGCTGCTCTGCCTCGTGGCCATGGAGCCGCCGTCCGACCTCGATCCCGACTCCGTCCGCAACGAGAAGGTCAAGGTCCTGCGCTCGCTGCGACCCATCACCCATGAAGAGGCCGAGCGCGTCACGGTGCGCGGCCAGTACGTCGCCGGAACCGTGGAGGGCCAACCCGTCCCCGGCTACGACGAGGAGCGCGGCGCCGAGTCCGACACCGAGACCTTCGTCGCCGTCCGCGCCGACATCGACAACTGGCGCTGGGCCGGCGTGCCCTTCTTCATGCGCACCGGCAAACGCCTGCCCGAGAAACGCACCGAGATCGTCATCCAGTTCAAGTCGGTGCCGCACTCGATCTTCGGCCAGGGTGAGCGCGGTTCCATCGAGGCCAATCGCCTGGTGATCGAACTCCAGCCCGAGGAGGACATTTCCCTCTCGGTGATGAACAAGCAGCCCGGCCTCGACCAGCGCATGCAGCTCCAGCCCATCCGCATGAGCCTGTCCTGGGGCCAGAACGACCGGGAGGCCCGGCCGCCGCGCCGCCGCATCGCCTACGAGCGGCTGCTGCTCGACGCTCTGCACGGCGACTCCACCCTGTTCGTGCGCCGCGACGAGGCCGAGCAGGCGTGGAAATGGGTCGACGAGGTCTCCGAGGCCTGGGAGGGCGCGGCCTTCAAACCGCACGACTACGCCGCCGGAACCTGGGGCCCCGAGGCCGCCGACCTGCTGCTGTCCCGCACCGGCCGCGAATGGAATTCCGGCGATGCCTGAGATCGAGACCTTTCCGAACGCCGAGGCCTGGGCCGCCGCCTGCGCGCTCCGCCTGGCCGACACCCTGTCCGCCGCCCTCGCCGAGACCGGCCAGGCCGTGTTCGCCGGCGCCGGCGGCTCCACCCCGTCGCCGATCTACGCCCGTCTCTCAGAGGCGCCGCTCGACTGGTCGAAGGTCGTCGTCACCCTGGTGGACGAGCGTTACGTCCCGGAATCCTCATCCGACTCCAACGCCGCCCTGATCAAGCGCACCCTGCTGACCGGCCCCGCGGCGGCCGCCCGCTTCATCCCCCTGTACAGCCCGCAGGTGACCATCGACCGCGCCGCCGCCGTCGCCGCCCACGCCCTTGCGGCCGAGGGCGGGCGCATCGACGCAGCCCTTCTCGGCATGGGCGAGGATGGCCATATCTGCTCCATGTTCCCCGGAAATCCCGCCCTCAAGTCGCTGCTCAGCCCGGCGCTGCGCCCCACCGTGTTCGGCGTCGCCGCCGGCCGCGACGGCATGCCGCCCTCGCTCGAGCGGCTGTCCATCAACATCCCCTACCTGACCGGCGCCCGCCGCGTCGTCCTCGCCCTGACCGGGGCGAAGAAGCGCGAGGTCTTCGAGCAGGAGGCCGCCGGCGATCCGAACACCCATCCGATCGCCGCCCTGATCGCCCACGGCGCCCCGCTCGAAGTGCTCTGGACGGAGGCCGCCTGATGCCGACCCTGAACCCCGTCGTCGCAGAGGTCACCGCCCGCATCGTCGAGCGCTCCCGCGCCACCCGTTCCGACTACCTGCGCCGCATGGACGCCGCCGCCGCCTCGGGCGTGGCCCGCGCCAAGCTCAGCTGCGCCAACTGGGCCCACGCCTTCGCCGGCCAGCCGGTGCGCGACAAGCTGGTCGCCATGGGCGGCCAGCAGCCCAACGTCGGCATCGTCACCGCCTACAACGACATGCTCTCGGCCCATACGCCGTTCGAGCGCTTCCCCCCGATCATCCGCGAGGCGGTGCGCGAGGCGGGCGCGACGGCGCAGGTCGCCGGCGGCACCCCCGCCATGTGCGACGGCGTCACCCAGGGCCGGCCCGGCATGGAGCTGTCGCTGTTCAGCCGCGACGTCATCGCCTTGTCCACCGGCGTGGCCCTGACCCACGACGCCTTCGACTCCGTCATCTGTCTCGGCGTCTGCGACAAGATCGTGCCCGGCCTGTTCATGGGCTCGCTGGCCTTCGGCCACCTGCCCGTCGTCTTCGCCCCCGCCGGCCCCATGCCCAGCGGCATTCCCAACGCCGAGAAGGCCCGCATCCGCGGCCTCTACGCCCAGAACAAGGTCGACCGGAAGACGCTGCTCGAAAGCGAGATCGGCTCCTACCACTCGCCCGGCACCTGCACCTTCTACGGCACCGCCAACTCCAACCAGATGATGATGGAGTTGGCCGGGCTGCACATGCCCTCGACCGCCTTCGTGCACCCGGAGACCGGCCTGCGCGACGCCCTCACCGCCGCCGCCGCGAAACAGGCCGTCACCCTCGCCCGCGAGGGCCGGGGCCGCATGGCCGACGTCGTCGACGAGAAGTCCGTGGTCAACATGATCGTCGCCCTGCTGGCCACCGGCGGATCGACCAACCACGCCATCCACCTCGTGGCCATGGCCCGAGCGGCCGGCGTGCTGATCGACTGGACCGACATGGACCAGCTGTCGTCGGTCACCCCCCTGCTCGCCCGGGTCTATCCCAACGGCTCGGCCGATGTGAACGCCTTCCAGGCCGCCGGCGGCGTCGCCTTCGTGGCCCGCGAGCTGGCCGGGCACGGCCACATCCACACCGACGTCCAGACCATCATGGGCCCCGGCATCCACCATTATTTCCAGGAGCCGTCGCTGGTCGACGGCGAGCTGGTCTGGCGCGACGGCGTCAGCGAAAGTCTCGACACCGACATCCTGCGTCCCGCCTCCGATCCGTTCGACCGCGAGGGCGGGCTGCGCCTGGTCCAGGGCGATCTCGGCCGCGCCGTCATCAAGGTGTCGGCGGTCAAGCCGGAGAACCGCATCGTCGAGGCGCCCGCCGCCGTCTTCGAGACCCAGGAGGACGCCCTGCAGGCCTTCAAGGACGGCAGGCTCGACCGCGACGTCGTCGTGGTCCTCCGCTTCCAGGGCCCGAAGGCCAACGGCATGCCCGAACTGCACAGCCTCTCCCCGGCCCTCGGGGTCCTGCTCGACAAGGGCTTCAAGGTGGCCTTCGTCACCGACGGCCGCATGTCCGGCGCCTCGGGCAAGACGCCCGCCGCCATCCACGTCTCGCCCGAGGCCTTGGCCGGCGGCATGCTGGCCCGCGTCCGCGACGGCGACATCATCCGGCTCGATCCGGACGCCGGCGTCCTGACCACGGTCGGCGTCGACCTGTCGAGCCGCGTCCCCGCCACCCGCTCGGCCGAACACGCCGGCGGCTCGGCCTGGGGCTACGGCCGCGAGCTGTTCAGCGCCTTCCGCCACGTCGTCTCGACGGCCGAGGAGGGCGCCTCGGTCTGTTTCGCCCTGCCCGTCGGCGGCTCGACATGGAATGACAGCCAGCCCGATCCGAACCTCAACGACCGCGCGGTCGACGCATGACGGCCCCTCAAGCAGAGAGCCGCCGCGCGGCGAACGACAGGGCAGACATCCGATGACCATCGCCTGGGACAAGACGCTGCTCGTGGGCGACGTCGGCGGCACCAACGCCCGCTTCGCCATCGCCCACATGATCGACGGCAAGCCGGTGCTCGAACACCACCAGAGCTTCAAGGGCGCGGACCACCCGACCTTTCTCGGCGGGGTGAAGGCCTACCTCGACGGCTGCGAGGTCAAGCCGACCTCGGGCGTCATCGCCGTCGCCGGCCCGGTCACCGACGGCGCCATCGACCTGACCAACTCACCCTGGCGGGTCTCGGAGCAGGAACTGGGCGCGCTGGGCCTCGACCCGGTGCGCCTGATCAACGATTTCGAGGCCCTCGCCTGGGGTGCGCCGGTCGTGCCGCGGGACGAACTCGCCTCGCTCGGCGGGCCCGAAGAGGGCGACCCGGCCTCCGCCATCGCCGTTCTCGGCCCCGGCACCGGCTTCGGCGTCTCGGCCCTGATCCGCGATTTCCACGGCCGCGAGATGGCCATGCCGTCCGAGGGCGGCCACGCCTGTTTCGCGCCCGGCGATCCGATCGAGGACGAGATCCTGCGGATCCTGCGCCGCCGCTACGACCGCGTCTCAATCGAGCGACTGATCTGCGGCCCCGGCCTGCTCAACATGCACCGCGCCCTGGCCGAGATCGACGGCCGCGAAACCCACATCGACGATCCGGCCCAGATCACGGACGAGGCCCTGGCCGATCCGCGCAGCGCCTGTGGGGCCACCCTGGCGCGCTTCTGCGCCATTCTCGGCGCCGTCGCCGGCGACATCGCCCTGACCACCGGCGCGCGCGGCGGCGTCTATATCGCCGGCGGCATCGCGCCGCGCATCCTGCCCTTCCTGCAGGCCAGCCCCTTCCGCGAGCGCTTCGAGCGCAAGGGCCGGTTCACCGACTACATGGCCGCCATCCCGACCCACGTCATCCTGCACAAGCACGCGGCCCTGCTCGGCGCGGCGCGGGTGGCCTTCGCCGAAGCCGGCTAAGTCGGGAGTCTCACGGATCGGTCACGGGCGCGTGAACCAAATTCGAAGCGGCGCATTATCGTGGCTCCACTGTGGAAGGAACCTCCCATGCGTAAGCTGATCATCGCCTCCGTCGCCGCCTTCGCCTTCGCCGGCCTGGCCGCCTGCAACAGCCCGGCCGACAACGCCGCCGAGGAGAAGGCCGACGCCCTGGAAGCCCAGGCCGACGCCGCTCCGACGGAAGCCGCCGAAACCGCGCTCAACGAAAAGGCCGACCAGGTCGAGCAACAAGGCGGCAACGCCGACGGCGGCATGACCACCGAGAACACCCCGAACACCTCGCCGTCGACGGCGAACCCGGGTCAGTAGGACGGACGACCGCGGGCGCTCATGACGCCCGCGTGAACCCTTCGAATGGTCAGCCCCCGTCGCTCACGCGGCGGGGGTTTTCCGTCTTCGCCCAGTGCGCCAGCGTCCAGGTCAGGAACAGCGGCCCGATCAGCGACCACCGGCCGGGCCCGGTCTCGGCGGCGATCAGGAACAGCCCCCACCAGACGGCGATGTCGCCCGCGTAGTCGGGCCGCCCCCGCCACCGCCGCCACACCCTCGCCAGGACGCCGCCGGCCGCCGGCGGCTGCTTGCGAAACGCGGTCCGGCGCAGATCGCCGAGGCCGGAGACCGCCAGGCCCGCCACGGCCAGCACCGCGCCGCTCCATCCGATCCAGCCGACGCCCGGCTCGTACGTCACCTGCCCCAGCTGCGCCGGAAGGGCGGTCAGCCACGCCAGCGCGGCCTGCGGCAGGAAGCACAGCAGCAACGGCGCGGCGGCCGAAGCCCGGAACCCGGCGCCGCCCTCGAACGCCTGAGCATAGCGCGCGTCTGCTTCGATCCGGATACGCGGCGACAAGCCCCGCCACGCCTCGCGCACCGCCCACACGGCCGTCAGCCAGACCAGCAACGCCTTGCGCACAGGGTCGCCGTCGACGATCAGGAAGGTCGTCGCCGCCGCCAGCAGCATGACCAGCGGCCACATCGCATCGACGAGGCCGAACCGCCCGGTCCTTCGCACCACGGCCCACGCCGCGGTCATCACCGCCAGCGACAGGACCAGGTTCAGGCCCAGCAGGGCGGCGATCTCGGCCAGGTTCATCTCACGGCAACGCCGCTGTTCGACGCCGGATGCATCCGCTCAGTCGACGCAGATGGTGGCTTCGGCCTTGCCGTCCTCGACCGTGGTGTAGCAGCCGAACCGGCTGCTGGTGGCCTGGCACTGGCCGACCGCCGCGGCGCCGGCCTGGGGCGCATTGGCCACATCCTCGACCCGGCAGTCGCCCTGGCACTCGTCGCCGTCGGTGCAGCGATTGCCGGCGTCCGTATAGGAGACGACGCAGCGCATCGTCTGCATCCGTCCCTGCGGCAGCATCTTGCCGCCCCGCGCCGAGCAGGCCGCCGCATCGTCCGCGCCCGTCTGGGCCACGGGCGCGGCCGGCGCCGCCTCGGCCAGGTCGGTCTTGCCGCCGTCCGCCGGCATCGGCTGGCACGCCGCCGCGAACAGCGCCGCCGCCATCATCAATCGCTTCATGTCACGCGGCCTTTCTCGAAACCCGTCCAGACGTCGTCGTAGTCCAGCTGCATGGTCGGACTGGTTTGCGCCCATTCCGTGGTGCGGATCGGCATCCGCGTCTCGAACATGAAGGCGAGGGTGTTCTCGATCTTGACCGGCTTCAGCTCCGCCGCCACCGCCTTGTCGTAGGAGGCCTGATCCGGGCCATGCCCGCTCATGCAATTGTGCAGGCTCGCCCCGCCCGGGGCGAAGCCGCCCTCCTTGGCGTCGTATTCGCCGGTCACCAGTCCCATGAACTCGCTCATCACGTTGCGATGGAACCACGGCGGCCTGAAGGTGTCCTCGGCGACCATCCAGCGCGGCGGGAAGATCACGAAGTCGGCGTTGGCCGTTCCCGGCGTATCGCTCGGCGACGTCAGCACCGTGAAGATCGACGGATCCGGATGGTCGTAGCTGACCGTCCCGATCGTGTTGAACCTCGCCGTGTCGTATTTGTACGGCGCGTTGTTGCCGTGCCAGGCGACCACGTCCAGCGGGCTGTGATCGAAGGTCGTGCTGTACAGCCGCCCGCCGAATTTCTGCACGCACTCGGTCTGCCGGTCCACGTCCTCGAACGCCGCCACGGGCGTCTGAAAATCGCGCGGATTGGCCAGCCCGTTCGAGCCGATCGGCCCCAGGTCCGGCAGGCGGAACGCCGCGCCGTAGTTCTCGCAGACATAGCCCCGGATCGGCCCGCCGCACTCGACCCGGAAGCGCACGCCGCGCGGAATGACCACGATCTCGCCGGGCCGCGCGTCGATTCGGCCCATCTCGGTGACGAAGACCTGCTCCCCCATCTGCGGCACGATGAGCAGCTCGCCGTCGGCGCAGTAGAACACCCGGTCGATCATGGCCCGGTTCGCCACGTACAGGTGGATGCCCGTCCCCGCCCCCGCCTCGGGGTCGCCGTTGCCGCCATAGGTCACCAGCCCCTCGACCCAGTCGGTCGGTTCGGCCGGCATCGGCAGCGGATCCCAGCGCATCCGGTTCGGGCTCGGCGGCGCCTCGTGGAACGGCCCCGACCGCACCAGTCCCTGCCGAAAGGGCTTGTAGGCGGGATGCTGCGCCGACGGCCTCAGCCGGTAGAGCCACGAGCGCCGGTTCTCGCTGCGCGGCGCGGTGAACGCTGTCCCCGACAACTGCTCCGCATACAGCCCCATCGGCGTCCGCTGCGGCGAATTCCGCCCCTCGGGCAGGGCGCCCGCAACGGCCTCCGTCGCGAAATGATTGCCGAACCCCGGCATATAGGCAGGCGCGTTGGCTCGCGTCGTCATAGGCGTTGTCTCCCTGTCCGACGTTTAGCGTTCGCCGTTCGACCTCGCCACCCCGGGGAAACACCGTAGCCGGCGTCAGAACCCCTGGCTTCGCGCCATCCGCTCCTGATGGAACCCCGCGTCGCCGAGCAGTTCGTTCAGCACCCGCACCCGCTTCATGAACAGGCCGACCTCGAACTCGTCGGTCATGCCGACGCCGCCGTGCATCTGCACCGCCTCCTGCACCGCCAGCTCGGCGACGCGGCCGGCCTTCGCCTTGGCCACCGACACGGCCAGCGGCGCGCCTTCCCTGCACGCGTCCAGAGCCTGCAGCGCCCCCATCACCGCCGCCCGGGCGATCTCGATCTCCGAGAACAGATGCGCCGCCCGGTGCTGCAGCGCCTGGAACTCGCCGATGAATTTGCCGAACTGCTTCCGCGTCCGCAGATAGTCCAGCGTCGTCTGAAAGGCCTGATCCCCCGCCCCGGTCAGAGACGCCGCCGCGCAGGCCCGGCCGAGGTTCAGCGCGCCCTCAAGCAACGCCTCGCCGGCCTCGACCGAACCGATCAGCGCATCCGCATCGACCTCGGCCTCGGTCAGGGTCACCCGCGCCGCATTGTGCGCGTCGACCATCACCGTCCGTTCGACCGTCACCCCGTCCGTCGACGGATCGACCAGGAAGAGGCCCAGCCCGTCGTCCGTCCGCGCCGCAACGATCAGCGCATCCGCGACATGGCCGTCCAGCACAAACGCCTTGGCGCCGTTCAGCCGGAAGCCGTTGCCCGACCGCTCGGCCAGGGTCGTCATCCGCGCCGGCGCATGCTTCGGCCCCTCGTCCACGGCCAGCGAGACGATCGCCTCCCCCGCCGCGATCCGCGGCAGCCACGCCGCCTGCTGCTCCCCCGACCCGCCCTTCAGCACCGTCGCCGCCAGCACGCCCGAGCCCAGGAAGGGCGACGGCGTCAGCGTCCGCCCCAGCGCCTCGGCCACCACCCCGGCCTCGACCGCGCCGAGCCCCGAGCCGCCATGCGCCTCCGGGATCAGAACCCCCGCAAACCCCATCTCCCCGAACGCCCGCCACAGCGCCCGCGACACCCCGTCCGGATCGCGGCTGTCCCTCAACTTTCGTAGATGCGAAATCGGCGCGCGCTCGCCCAGGAAGCCCTCGGCGGCCTCCTTCAGCATCGTCTGCTCTTCGGTCAGGATCAGCGGCATGGCGGTCAGGCGCCCGGAAGTTGCAGCAGGTGTTTGGCGATGATGTTCAGCTGAATCTCGCTGGTTCCGCCCTCGATGGAGTTGGCCTTGGTTCGCAGCCAGTCGCGCGCCATCGCCCCCTCGCGCGAGCGCTCGCCCTCCCACTCCAGCGCGTCCGAACCGCCCGCGGCCATCAGCAGTTCGTGCCGCCGCTTGTTCAGCTCCGAGCCGTAGTATTTCAGCATCGAGGCGATGGCCGGATGCGCCTGCCCCGCCTTGGCCAGGTCGCCGGTCCGCTCCATCGCCAACCGGAACGCCGCCGCGTCGACCTCCAGCTCGGCGATCCGCGCCCGCAGCATCGGCTCGTCCAGCCGGCCGTCATCGTCCAGCCCGATCGACCCCGTCGCCACCTGCCCCAGCGGCCGTCCGCCGGCGATCTCGCCCATGGCCCCGATCATGGTCCGCTCATGCGCCAGCAGGTGCTTGGCCACGTCCCAGCCGCGGTTCAGCGTCCCGACCAGGTTCGCCTTCTCGACCCGCACGTCGTCGAAGAAGGTCTCGCAGAACGGGCTCTTGCCGCTGATCAGGGTGATCGGCCGCGTGCTCACCCCCGGCGTGGCCATGTCGAACAGGACGAAGGAAATGCCCAGATGCTTGGGCGCCTCCGGGTCGGTCCTCACCAGGCAGAAGATCCAGTCGGCCTTGTCGGCGTACGAGGTCCACACCTTCTGGCCGTTGACGATCCAGTGGTCGCTCCGGTCCTCCGCGCGCGTCTGGATCGCCGCCAGGTCCGACCCCGCGCCCGGCTCGGAATAGCCCTGGCACCAGCGGATCTCCCCACGCACGATCTCCGGCAGGAAGCGCCGCTTCTGCTCTTCCGTCCCGAACTGCAGCAGCGCCGGCCCCAGCATCCACACCCCGAAACTGGCCAGCGGCGACTGCGCATCGATGCGGCGCATCTCCGAGGCCAGCACCTTGGCCTCCTCGCGACTCAGCCCGCCGCCCCCGTAGGCCTTCGGCCACTCCGGCGCGGTCCAGCCGCGCGCGCCCATCCGCTCCAGCCAGAGCTTGTGCGCCGGCGTCGGGAAGGTCGCCTTGCGTCCGCCCCACACCCGGTCCTCGTCGCTGGCCACCGGCCCGCGGCACTCGGCCGGGCAGTTCGCCTCCAGCCACGCCCGCGTCTGCGCGCGGAAGGTCTCCAGGTCGGTCATTCGCGCCTCCGTCGACGCGACGTTAGCAGCGATTGAGCGATGACGTAGCGTCAGCGTTCTCCCTCCCCCAGCGGGGGAGGGTGGCTGAGCCGCAGGCGAAGCCGGGTGGGGGCGGCTCGGCAGGACAGCAGTACTCCCCTCGCCAAGCCCTCCCCACCCGTCGGCTTCGCCGACACCCTCCCCGGGACGGGGAGGGAGAACCGGTTCACTTCGTCGGCAGGAACGGCGAGAACGTAATCACCGTGAACGTGTCCCGGATGTTCGCCCGGGTCTGCACCGACTTCGTCACGAAGGTGCCGATGTCCATGTCCTTCGGCAGCTGGAACTTGGCCAGCAGGTCGTACTGGCCCGAGGTCGAATAGACCTCCGAGACGTATTCGACATTGTCCACGATATCCGCCGCCACGTCGTTGGCGTGGCCCAGCTCGCATTTGATGAAGACGAAGATGGCGGTCATCATGGCGGGCGTTCCAGGGGCGAGGGGCGAGGGGCGAGGGGTCCTGACTCCTATACGCCAGCGAGAGGGTAAGGCGAGTGACGCTGAACGAAAATGCCGGGCAGGGTCAAACCCTCGACCCTCGCCCCTCGCCCCTCGACCCTGAGGCCGAATACAACAACCGCGCCCGGGTGCCGGATCATCAGGCGGTGATGCTGCGCTGGCGCGACTCCGCCGCCGCCGCGCGCGCCGCCCATCCGCCGCTGGAGATCGCCTACGGCCCTGGCGAACGGGAGGTCATGGACCTGTTCTCCGCCGCAGACGACGCCCCCGTCGCCGTCTTCCTCCACGGCGGCTACTGGCAGGCGCTGGACCGCAGCTGGTTCTCCGGTCTCGCCCCCGCGCTTCTGGCCCACGGCGTCAGCCTCGCCATCCCCTCCTACGACCTCGCCCCCGCCGTCCGTCTCGGCCACATCCTGCGTCAGGTCCGCGCCGCCGCCGACGCCGTCCGCGGCCTTGCCGGCGTCCGCCCGGTCGTCTTCGGCCACTCCGCCGGCGGCCACATGGCCGCCTGCCTGCTCAGCGAGGCCCGCGCCTCCGCCGCCGTCTCCATCAGCGGCGTCTTCGACCTCGCCCCCCTGATCCCGACCTCGATCAACGTCGCCCTGCGCCTCGACGCGGCCGAGGCGTCGGCCCTGTCGCCCGTTCACTGGCCGGTTCCCAACGGCTCCACCCCCGGCGGCACGGTGCTCGACTGCCTCGTCGGCGCCGACGAAAGCTCCGAGTTCCTGCGCCAGTCGCGCATGATGGCGGACCTGTGGGGCGGGCAGGGCGTCGAGACCCGCTACGAAGCCCTCCCCGGCCTCAACCATTTCAGCGTGCTCGACCCGCTGTTCGACCCGGGCAGCGCCCTGGTGAAGCGGATCGTCGGGCTGGCGAAGGCCGGCTGAACGCGAACGGCCCGCCCTTTGCGGAGCGGCCCGCCGCCTCGGGTGGTCTGCGGACCCTAGCGCTGGGTCTCGGTGTTGCGCACCTCCAGCCCGTCGTCGCCGGCCCGGACGGAGGTTTCCTCGGTCGTGGTGGTCGCGTTGTCGACGGTCTCGCGCGTCTCGTCCGCCACCGTCCCGGCCGCGTCCCGGGTGGCGTCGGCGGCGTCGCCGGCGGTGTCGCGCACCGCGGAGCCGGCGGTCTCGGCCGTCTCCCCGGCCGTGTCGGCGGCGTTGTCGGCTTCCTGCTGGGTGCAGGCGGCCAGCGGCGCGGCGGCGAGCGCGGCCGCGAGGGCCAGTCGGGTCAGGGTGTTCATTTCAGGTCTCCTCTTCAGGTTGCGGGGCGGCGATCTATTGCCGGGGCGGGATGGCCTCTCCGGCCACTTGGCCGACGGTCCCGACGGCGTTGTCGACCACCCCGCCGGGCTGAAGCGTCGTATTGGCGACCCCGCCGACCGTATCGACGGTGTTGTCGACCGTGGTCAGCAGTCGCTCCAGGATCTCGGGATTGCGATCGATGGTGGTCAGCGTCCGGTCGATGATCTGCCGCACATTGTCCAGCCGGACCTTGAGCAGCACCTGGGCCTCGACCCCCTTGATGGTGACCTTGACGTTGTCGATGGTGACGTCGGCCCCGGCTTTCAGGAACAGCAGGTTGGCCAGCCGCGCCTCCAGCGCCAGATGGGCCTCCAGATTCTCCACCTCGATGGTGATCTCCTCGACCGACAGGTTCGGCACGTCCAGCAGCACGTCCGGCTCGGCCGACGGATCGGCCGGCGCGGTAGGCCAGGGCTGGCTCGAAACCGGCTCCACCGGCGGAACCTGCGAGGGGGGCGGGGTCTGGGCCGCCGCCGCGCCGGCGCCGAACAGGACTGCGGCGGCGACGCCGCCCGTCAGCAAGAGCTTCATTCCTCGTCTCCTTCGGGGGTTGCAGTCGCCGGCGCGGGGCCGGCCTCGATCTCGATGTGTGGGGCCGGGTCGGCGATGGTCGCGGCCGCCCTCAGCCGCCAGTCGATGTCGCGGAACGTGCGCTGACCGGGGATCGGCCGCGGCAGGCCGGTGCTCAGGTTCTCCTCGATCACCGCCCCCGACGGTTCGCTCCACGCCCGCACGGAGACCGAGCCGACCTGCCGCCAGCGGACCTGGTCCGCATGGGCCGTGATCGACAGCTCGATGTCCGGCGCCGGCGCGATCTCGGAGGCGGGCGGGGGCGCGCTCTGCGGCGGCGCACCGAGCAGCAAAAGTGACAGGAAGGTGGCGGGCATCGGGTCGAAAACCCTCTGCCCTTCGTCCGGTTCCGTGCACGGTTCACAGGGTTTGAAGCCGGCTCCCTTGACGCGCCCGATCCGTCGGCCGAGTCAGGTTGAGGAACTCCGGAGCCCCGCCATGCGCCACGACCGCCTCGCCGTCCTCACCGCCCTCGAAGCCCAGGGCGTGGCCCCCGTCTTCTATCACCCGGACCCCGAGGTCAGCCTGAACGTCATCCGCGCCTGCGCCCGCGGCGGCGCCAGGGCCATCGAATTCACCAACCGCGGCGACTTCGCGGTGGACCTGTTCGGCGATCTCTCCCGCGAGCTCCAGCGCACCGACCCGGACGTCATCCTCGGCATCGGCTCGGTGGTCGACGCCGGCACGGCGGCCCTCTACCTCAACCGCGGCGCCCGCTTCGTGGTCAGCCCCTGCCTCGTCCCCGAGGTCGCCCGCGTCTGCAACCGGCGCATGACCGCCTACTTCCCGGGCTGCGGCTCGGTCACCGAGATCGGCCAGGCCCACGAGCTGGGCTGCGACATCGTCAAGCTGTTCCCCGGCGCCAGCGTCGGCGGGGCCGACTTCGTCAAGGCCGTGCTCGGCCCCATGCCGTGGACGAAGATCATGCCCACCGGCGGCGTCGACCCCGACGAGGCCTCCATCGCCAAATGGTTCGGCTCCGGCATCGTCGCCGCCGGCATGGGCTCGAAACTGGTCACCGATGCGGCGGTGAAGGCCGGCGACTGGGCCGCCATCGAGGCGAACGTGCGCAAGACGGTGGACGCGATCGCAGCGTTCCGGGGCAGGTGACTGTCTCCTCCCCGTCGCGCAGCGATGGGGAGGGGGACCATCTGGAGCCCGCAGGGCGGAAGATGGTGGAGGGGTGAAACCTCCACGCAGATCCTGGGGGCGACCGCGCAGGGTCCCCACCCCTCCCACCGCTTCGCGGTCACCCTCCCCACGCCGGAGGCGCGGGGAGGAGAGAGCCAGGCCTACTGCGCCGCGCGCACCTGCATCAGCCCCAGCGTCGGGCTGTTCAGATCCAGCTCCGCCGCCGGGATCACCACCACGTCCGGGTGCGCGGCCCTCAGGGCGTCGATGAACATGTCGGCCTGTCCGACCACGACCACGATGGCGTCGTCCGCGCTGACGATCCCCGCCGCCTGGCGCAGACTCTCGGGCGTGGTGGCCGCGATCTTCTGCGGATAGGTCTCGATCTCCGACAGCGGCAGGCCGTCGATCACCGCCGCCGCCAGCTGGCCGCCCAGTCCGCCGGTCGTCTCCAGCGAGCGCAGGAAACCGCCGGTGATGAAGGTCTCGCGGTTGGTCACCTCGGCGTCCGCCACGGGCTCGGCGGCCAGCCGGTCGAACTCGGCCAGGACCAAACCGACCACCTCGGCGGCGCTCTCGTTCTTGGTCTGGGTCGAGGCGATCAGGGCCCCGCCCTCGGCCCGCGAGCTGAGGTTCGAATAGGCGCCGTAGCTGAGGCCGCGCTTGGCCCGGACCTCCTGGAACAGTCGCCCGTTCTGGCCCGATCCCATCACCGCATTGGCCACCGACAGCGGATAGTAGGCGTCATCGGCGCGGCGCGGCGCCCGCACCGCCGCCGTCACCGCCGCCTGCCCCGCGCCGGGCATGTCGACCACCACCACGCGCGGGCCGGTCGGCGCCCCGGCGCGCTCGGCGACCGTAGGCTTCGGCGTCGAGGGCCGCGACCATCCGCCCAGCACCCGCTCGGCCCAGGCGAAGGCCGCCTCCGGCTCCATGCCGCCGGTGACGACCACAGTGGCGTTGTCGGGCCGCCACCAGCGCTGGTGGAAGCCGACGATCTCGTCACGCGTGATCGCCGCCACCGACTCCGGCGTGCCCGAGCTCGGCGCGCCGTAGGGCGAGGCGCCATAGAGCAGCCGGTTCAGCACCAGCGACGACAGCGGCCCGGGCTGGCTCAGATTGACGCGCAGTCCGTTGACCGCCTGGGTGCGGCTCCGGGCCACCTCGGCCTCGACGAAATCGGGTCGCTGCACCACGTCCGCCAGCACCGCACCCACCTCGTCGGCCGAGGCGATGGGGGCCGAGACGAACATCTGGGTGGCGTCGGCGCCCGCGCCGCCGCCGATGTTGGCGCCCAGCGCCTCCAGCGTCCGGGCGATCTCCGGCGCCGAGCGTCCGCCCGCGCCCTGGGTGGCGAGAGCGGCCGTCATCGTCGCCAACCCGGGCCGGTCCGCGGGATCGGCCGCCGCGCCGCCGCCGAGCACGATCTGGGCGTTCATGATCGGCAGGTCGGTCGATTTCGCGGCGATGATCCGCAGACCGTTCGGCAGAATGCGTTCGGCTACCGTGGGCGCGGCCATGGCCCGCGCCTCGCCCAGCGCCGGCGGAGCCATGCGCTGGCCCTCGGGCAGCAGTTCGTTCGGCGGCAGCACGGCCGGGGGCACGGTCACGAAGGTCGGGACCGGGGCCGGGTTGCGCCAGCTGTCCTCGGGCACGCCCGCGGGCCGCGCGCTCTCGTTCTGATAGCGCACCGAGACCCGCGCCTGGTCGTTCAGCCAGGTCCGCGCCACCCGCTGCACGTCGTCCGCCGTCACCGCCTGGATCGCCGCCAGGTTCTCGTCCGGCGCCTTCGGATTGTTCTCGCTGACGATCGCTTGTCCGAGGATGAAGGCCCGGCCCGAGGCCGTTTCGCGCTGGCGCAGCTCGCCGGCCACGATCTCGGTCTTGGCCTCGGCCAGTTCGGCCTCGGTCACCGGCTCGTTGCGGATGCGCGCCAGCTCGGCGTCCAGCGCCGCCTCGACATCCGCCACGGCCTTGCCTTGCGCCACGATGGCGGTGGCGATGAGAACGCCATCCTCCTCGTTGCTGCTGACGCCCAGCCCGGCGTTGGCGGCCAGCTGGGTCTCGTAGACCAGGGCCTGGTGCAGACGCGAGCTCTCGCCGCGCGACAGGATGGCCGACATGACCTCCAGCGCCGCCGCGTCCGGGTGGTTGGCCGCGACGCCCGGATAGATCACCCCCACCGCCGGCAGCGGCACGTTCGGCGCATAGGCGTCGACGCTCCGCGGCGCCGTGCGCGGCGTCTCCACCGGCCGCTCGAACACCGGCACCGGGCGATCCGGATTGCGGATGCCGGCGAAATACTGGTCGACCCAGCGGTCCAGCTGCGCCGGATCGAAATTGCCCGAAACGATCATCGTCGCCGTCGCCGGTCGGTAATAGGCCTCGTGGAAGGCCCGCGCGTCCTCGATGCGCGCCGAGTTCAGCTCTTCCAGCGAGCCGATCACGCTGCGCCGATAGATGCTCTCGTCGAAGCTGTTGTCGCCGATCACGAAGCGCTGGAAGCGGCCGTAGGGCGGGGCCAGGACGCGCTGGCGCAGTTCCTCCTGGACGATCGAGCGCTCGGTGTCGAAGACCTCCTGGTCGACCACAGGCCGCGCCATCCGCTCGGCGTGGGTCCACAGCATCCGCTCCAGATACTGCGGCGGCACCGTCTCGTAGTAGTTGGTGAAGTCCTGCCCGGTCGAGGCGTTGCGGCTGCCCCCCGCGTTCTCGACCATGGTCGAGATCTGGCCATAGGGCAGGTTGACCGTCTTGCGGCTGAGGATGTGCTCGAACAGGTGGGCGAAGCCGCTGCGGCCCTCGGGGTCATCCTTGCCGCCCACGTCATACCACAGCGTCACCGTCACGGTGCCGGCGCTCGGGTCCGGCATGGCGTAGACGTCCAGCCCGTTGGCCAGCTCGCGATGCGTATACTCCAGCGGCGGCACGGAGATTGGCTCGGCCGTCTGGGCGAAGGCGGGCGAGGCGAGGGCCAGCAGCGAGGCCCCCAGAAGCGCGGCGGTGCGGGTCATTGGGCGGTTCCCCCGGGTCAGGTCTGCACAGAGGACCGGACCCTGCCAGCCGTCCCGCCGCCTCCCAAGTTACGTCGCTGTAATGATCGCCTCGACCTCGGCCCGCGTCGGCAGCGACGGCTGGGCCCCCGGCCGCGTCGCCGCCAGCGCCCCCGCCGCGCAGGCGAAGCGCAGCGCCGCCTCCGGCTCCATCCCTTCCAGCAGCGCCACGCAGATCGCCCCGACGAAGGCGTCCCCCGCCCCGGTCGCATCCACCGCCGTCACCTTCGGCGGCGCCGCCCTCGCGATCTCGGCCCCGCGCTGCAGCATCACCGCGCCCCGGGCGCCCAGCGTCGTCACCACCCGTCCCCCGCCCTGATGCAGCGCCTCGCCGTAGAACGCCGCCTCGGTCTCATTGACCACGATCAGGTCGGCCCGCCGCAGCAGCTGATCCGACACCGGCTGGGCCGGGGCCAGGTTGACGCAGACGAAGTCCGTCGCCCGCCCCACCGCCGCTTCCACCGTCTCCAGCGGCAGCTCCAGCTGGGCGATCAGCGGCCCCTCGATCCGCGCCGGCAGCTGCCCCGGCGTCGCCCGGTGATTGGCCCCCGCCGCCACCACGATCTGGTTCTCGCCCGATGGATCGACCGCGATCAGCGCCACCCCCGTCGGCGCCGCCGCGTCCGTCTCGACCAGCGACAGGTCGACCCCGCCGGCCTCCAGCAGCGCCGTCGCCTCGTCGGCCATGGCGTCGTCGCCGACCCGTCCGACCAGACAGACCTCGGCCCCCAGCCGCCGCGCCGCCAGCGCCTGGTTGGCGCCCTTGCCGCCCGGATGCCGCGCCAGCGTCGCGCCCGTCACCGTCTCCCCCGCCCGAGGCAGCGACGGCGCCGACGCCACCAGATCGAGGTTGATCGAGCCGACGACGGTGATCCTCACGACCCGTCTCCTCCCCCGCAGGAGGAGGGGGACCGCGAAGCGGTGGAGGGGCGAAACCTCACGCGCATTTCTCCGCGATGAGCGCGAACACCCCCTCCGCATCCGCCGTCACCGCCCAGCCGTGCGGCAGCGTCCCCGCCACGTCGCGACGGAACTCCACCGCCGTATGCCCGCGCGTCAGTTCGCTCTCCGTCTCCACCCGCACATGGCAGGCCGCCAGTTCGAACAGCTCGGGCTTCAGCAGCCAGGCCACAGGACACGGATCGTGCACCGGCGGGGCGTCCCAGCCGACGATCTCCCGCTCGATCCGCTGCGAGAAGCGCATCATCGACGCCGCCGTCTCCGCCTTCGCCGTCCCGATCGCCTCCAGCGTCGCGATGCGCTCGTCCGTCGCCCGCACCTGATGCGTCGCATCCAGCCCGAACAGCACCACCTGGCAGCCGCTGGCCAGCACCTCGGCCGCCGCCTCCGGATCGGCCCAGATGTTGAATTCCGCCGAGGCCGTGATGTTGCCGCCCTCGGCCCGGGCCCCGCCCATCACCGCCACCGGCCCCAGCCGCGCCGCCAGCGCCGGCTCCCGCCGCAGCGCCAGCGCCAGGTTGGTCAGCGGCCCCATCACCGCCAGCGCCACGGACCCCTCCGGCCGCGCCATCACCAGATCGACGATCGCGTCCGCCGCATGACCGGCCGCGCACGGCGCCTCCGGCTCGAACGGCGTCAGGTCGCCCAGCCCCTCGGCCCCGTGAAACTCCCCCGCCCCCGCCGGCTCGCGGCGCAGCGGCCGCTCCGCCCCCATGAACACCGGCACGTCCTCGCGCCCCGCGATCTGGCGCAGCATCCGCGCGTTCCGCGCCGTCTTCTCCACCGGCACATTCCCGCCCACGGCGGTGACGGCCAGCAGCTCCAGTTCGTTCGCCCCGAAGGCGAGCATCAGCGCCACGGCGTCGTCCACGCCGGGGTCGCAATCAATGATGAGGGCTTGTCTGTTCACCCGGGCAGGTTTGGAGCGCCTCGCCCGCTTAGGCAACCGTCAGGCGCACGCCTTCACGCACGCCGCCGCCAGCACCTCCGCCGAATCCACCAGCGGCGCGGACACGTCCCCCGCCTCCAGCAGCAGCGGCACCTCCGTGCAGCCGGCGATGACCGCCTCGGCCCCGGCGGCGACCAAGGCCGCCGCCAGCCGCCGCATCTCCGCCCGCGGCGCCTCGCCAACGTCGCCGCGCTTCACCGCATAGATGCAGGCCATGAAGGCCTCGCGGTCGCTTCCGGTCAGCCTCACGATCCGCGCCCCCGTGGCCTGCAGCGAGCGGGTGTACAGCGCCTCCCCGCCCGGCGTGGCCAGCACGCCGATCTTCCTCGCCCCGCCCGCGATGGCCGCCGCCGTGGTCTCGGCGATCATGTCGATGAAGGGCAGGCCGACCTTGCGGATGCCCGCCGCCTGGGCGTGGGCGGTGTTGCACGGCATGGCCAGCACCTGCGCCCCGGCGTCACGCAGCCGCATCGCCATCTGGCCCAGCGTCCGCTCGGCGGCGTCGGGCTGCCGGTTGCGGTCGGGCACCTTGGGATTGATGTCGGCGATCACCCGGATGTGGTCCTGGTCGCCCTGCGCCGGGGTCAGCGCCTGCACCCGCGCCAGAAAGGCCACCGTCGCCGCCGGCCCCATGCCGCCCAGAACCCCAAGAACCTTGCTCATCTCGCCTCCGCTCCCCGTCCGCGCCGCGCCAGTCGGGTGATCCGCCGCCCTTATGCGCCGAAACCGCCGCCCGATGCGAACGCCCGCCCGCGCGCCGCAAAAAACATCGGCTGGCCCCGGCAACTTCCCGGCCCGCCACCGGTTGAGGCGCCCGGGGGCTGAGCATTGCACGGAGCGCCCCATGACCCGCTACAAGGTGGGCTACCTCGTCGGCAGCCTGGCGACCGCCTCGATCAACCGCAAACTGGCCCGCGCCCTCGCCCGCCTCGCCCCGGACGAGCTCGAGCTGTCGGAGATCCCGTTCGGCGACCTGCCCCTCTACAGCTACGACTTCGACGCCGACTACCCGCCCGTGGCCTGCGCCTTCAAGGCCGCCATCACCGCCTCGGACGCCATCCTGTTCGTCACGCCCGAGTACAACCGCTCCATCCCCGGCGCGCTCAAGAACGCCATCGACTGGGCCAGCCGCCCCTATGGCAGCAACGCCTTCGCGCGCAAGCCGACCGCCGTCATCGGCGCCTCGACCGGGGCCATCGGGACCGCCCTCGCCCAGCAGCACCTCAAGGGCGTGCTCGGCTTCTGCAACGCGCCGCTGATGAACTCGCCCGAGGCCTACATCCAGTTCACCCCCGGCCTGGTCACCGATGACGGCGAGGTCACCGTGGCCTCCACCGAGGAGTTCCTCGCCAACTTCATGGCCGAGTTCGCCGGCTTCATCGGCCGCGTCTACACGGTGCTGCCGCGGGGGACCTGAGGGGTCGATCGGAGCGCCTTGCCTTCGCCCCCCCTGCGTGGGCAACCGAAATCGTTCTCCCGGATTAAGGGCCACGGTTTCAGCCCGAGGAAAATCAACTTGGCCCGTTTGCACCTCATCGCCGCCGCCGCCGCGCTTCTGGCGCAGCCGTCCGTCGCCCTGGCGCAGGTCGCCTGGGAGCCCTCCGTGGGCGTCGACTACTCCACCGGCTCCTACGGCGGGGCCGAAGACACGGAACTGCTGTTTGCGCCCGTGACCCTCAGGGCCACGACCTCGCGCTGGCGCTTCGACGCCACGGCCCCCTACCTGCGGATCAAGGGGCCGGCCGGTTCAGTGGTCGGCGGCGTGGTCATCCCGGGCGCCGGCCCTGTGATTGCACGATCGGGCTTCGGCGACGTGACCCTCTCCGCAACCTATCAGCTGGTGAATCCCGCACCCGGGAAAACCCAGTGGGAGGTGGGCGCCGGCGTCAAGCTGCCGACAGCCGACGAGGAACTCGGCACCGGCGAGACCGACTACAATGTTCAGCTGGGGGTGCGCCAGCCGTTGAGCGGTTCGGTGACCTTGCTGGGCAGCCTTGGCTACCAGTGGCTCGGCGATCCCGTCGCCTTCGAACTCGAGGACGGGCCGACGGCCATGCTCGGCGTCAACTACGCGGCCAATCCCCGGGCCAATTTCGGCATTCAGGCCAATTTCCGCTCCGCCTACCTCGCCGGCTTCGACGACCAGATTCTGGTGAACCCCTATTTCCGGTTCGACTCGGATGGGGGGTGGGCGTTCACGGGCTACGCCACGGCGGGCCTGACCGACAGCACGCCGGACTTCGGCCTAGGCATGGTCATTGGGCGCGTCTTCTAGCGTGGCTGGAGGAACCCCAAGAACGGTGGTGTGTTAACTGCGGGCCGGGGGGAAACCCTAAGGAATAACAAGATGAAACCCGTTCTCTTCCTCTCCGCGGCCGTCGCCGCCGTCGCCGTCGCGGGCGCGACCTCGGCCCAGGTCGTTCCCAGCGTCCCCTCTGTCAGAACGCCGCCCGTTCAGGTGCCGAGGGTGACGACTCCGCCCGTGACCGTACCGTCGGTCCGGACCCCGCCTGTGACGGCGCCTTCGGTCACCACGCCGCGCGTCGGCGTGCCTTCGGTCTCGACGCCCGCGGTCTCCGCTCCGAACGTGAACCCGGGCGCCTCTGTGCGCGCCGGGGCTGATGGCGCGGCCTCGGTCGCGGCCGGCCGGACCGGTGTCGATGCGTCGGGCGACGCCGATGCCGAAGTGACGACGGCCCGTCGCCGCGCCGCGGCGGCGGCTTCCGCCGGCGTTGACGCCCGGGCGCGGCGCGCGGGCCGTGAGGTCTCCGGCTCCGGCATGACGACCGCCGAACTGAACCTTCAGAGCCTCCGTGAGGCCCAGGCCGCCGCCGGCGGGACCGGCTCCGGCGCCGCGAACGCCGCTGGCCGGAGTTCCAGCGGCGACAGGTCCGGCGCCACGCCTCTCGACCAGGCCCCGATGGACAACGAAGGGCGGGAACGCGGCCGCCGCGTCGACCAGACCCAGGTCGATCCGAACTAGGCGACTGTCCCGGGTATCGCGGAATGGGGTCGCTTCGCGCGGCCCCATTTCCTTTCAACGGCCGACGCTCTGCGCCGGGACGCTGGCTGCAAAGTCGCCCCTACAGCCCCGCCCCCACCACGCTCTCATACCCGAACAGCCCTTGCGCCCCGCCCGTGTGCAGGAACACCACCGTCTCGCCCTTGAACGCGCCCTTGCGCGACAGGGCGATCAGCCCCTTCATCGCCTTGCCGCTGTAGACCGGGTCCAGCACGATCCCGTCCGTCCGCGCCGCCAGCGTCAGGGCGTCGATGACCCCCTGATCCACCAGCCCATAGCCCTCGCCGACATAGTCGCAGTCGGCGACCACCATCTCCGCCGTCACCGCGTCCGGCCGCCCCAGCAGGGCCGCCGTCTCGCGCGCCAGCTTCAGGACGTTCTCCTCCTGCTTCGGCTTCGGCGCCCGCACCCCGATGCCCAGCACCGGAATGTCCGCCCCCATCACCGCCAGTCCGGCCACCAGTCCGGCGTGGGTCCCGGCGCTGCCGGTGGCCGTGACGATCCGGTCGATCCTCAGGTCCAGCTCATCCGCCCCCACCACGATCTCCCGGGCGCAGTCGACATAGCCCAGCGCCCCCACCGGGTTGGAGCCGCCGCCCGGGATCACATACGGCCGCCCGCCGCGCGCCCTGACCTCGGCCGCCGTCTTCTCCAGTTCCGCCGGCATGTCCGAACCGCCCGGCACGAACCGCACCCCCGCCCCGAACAGCCGGTCCAGCAGCACATTGCCGTTGGCTGTATAGTCGTGCGCCTTCGACCCGGTCCGCTCCTCCAGGATGACCTCGCAGGCCAAGCCGTGCGCCGCCGCCGCCGCCGCCGTCTGGCGCACATGGTTCGACTGCACCGCCCCCTGGGTCACCAGCGTATCCGCCTCCTGCTCGAACGCCTCGCCGAGCAGGAATTCCAGCTTGCGCGTCTTGTTGCCGCCGCCCGCCAGACCGGCAATCGTCGCGCTTGATCCACAGGTCGACGCCCAGTTCCTCGCTCAGCCGCGGCAGCGGCTCCAGCGGCGTCGGCAGATGGGCGAGGCGCACGCGGGGGAAACGGGCGAGGTGCATGACGGATTTCCTTACAGCTAGATTTCAACGTTCCCGTCGATGAGGATTTCTCCCCCTCTGGCGCGAAACTCCGCAATCGACATGGTCGCAACGACCTCGGCTTCGCCGACCCCACAGCAAGGACACCTATAGATCAGGACTGGCGGACGGTAGCGAGAGCGGAACAACGGAAACGGCTCGCCCGCCTTGGCCGCTGTTTGTTTTTCCGCCCGCAGGAAAGGCACGACTTTCAGATCGTGAAGGCCCAGGGCCGATTGAATCCGCCCTTCAAAACTGGCCAGTCCCGCCTCCCCGGCCGCCCATTCTTCCGTTGTCATTTCGCCAAGCGCCACCCGGTCCGTCGAACAGCTGGCGGCAGTTCCAAGGCCATTGGTGGCCATGTCGCTGTCGCCGCCCGGCACCAGATGCGAGACTTCGCCGCCGCACGCCCGGCACTTCAACCTGACCAACTCGCCGTCGACCTTTCGACGCGTCATCACACCCTCTCGCGTTTCCTTGTCCGCACGTTTGTAGCCTCGTTCAGCGGCGCGCCCCAGCTTTGTGACCGGACCGGAGAAAAGTTCTCGCCACCCCCGGAACCGAACTCTCCGACCGCTGTTTATCGGTCGGACCAAGCGGCGATGCGCGCTCGACTAGTCCACCAGCGGCCCGGCCTCTGCCACGCCCCCCCGACGCAGGCCGGGCCGCACCTTATCTGCTCCCCATCTCCGTCATCCTCGGGCTTGACCCGAGGATCAGACCGTCCGGCGCTCGCTCGAGCAGATGCGGGCGCCGTCCCGGGGCCGCCCCCGTTGCACAGCCTGGCCCTCGCCTCTGATCCTCGGATCAAGTCCGAGGATGACGGACAGAGACGTTCCCCAAGCCCTAATCCTCATCCTGCCTTGCCCCCCCGCCCTCGCGGCGTGATGCTGTCCCCATGGCCGAATCGCCTGCCGCCCCCGCCCGCCTGCGCGACCGCTCCGCCACCGAGGCCCTCATCGTTGAGGCCGGCGAGCGCATCCTGCTGCGCGACGGCTTCCCCGGCCTCAACGTCCAGACCCTCGCCGCCGAGGCCGGCTGCGACCGCAAGCTGGTCTACCGCTATTTCGACGGCGTCGACGGCGTGGTCGAGCGCATCGCCCGCCGCGCCAACGCTTCGCTGGTCCGCTTCCTCGACGCCGTGCCCGCCTCCGGGACGGAGTCGCTGCGCACCTTCGCCCGCGAGAGCCTGTCGGCCTGGCTCGGCGCCCTGCGCGCCAGCCCCCTGACCCTGCGGCTGATGGCCTGGGCCCTGGTCGAGGCCTCGACCCTGCTCAACCGCATCGAGGCCGAGCGCTCGGCCGTGCTCCAGGCCTGGATGCGCGAGCGCCGCCCGCGGCTGCGCACGCCGCCCGCCGGCGACGCCGTGGCCATCAACGCCGTGCTTCTGGCCGCCGTCCAGCACCTCGCCCTCAGCGGCGGCGCCCGCCCCGGCGTCGGCGGCGTGGCTCTCGACGACGCCGGCTGGGCCCGCATCGAAACCGCCCTCGACGCCCTGCTGGTCGCCTTCCCGGACTAGGCGCCGGAGCGGACCGCCTGCTCAGGCGTTGCCGTATCCATGAGCCCCGCCGCCGTTCAGCCGCGCCGCGAAACCGCCTACGCCCGCGACCTCGGCCGCGCCTTCGGCGGCGCCCTGCTGTTCAGCCTGCCGCTGCTGATGACGATGGAGATGTGGTGGTTCGGCTTCAGCCTGCACCCGGCCCGGCTGGCCCTGTTCCTCGCCGCCGCCGTGCCCCTGCTGGTCGGCCTCGCCTACTACGCCGGCTTCAGCCACCGCCATCACGGCCTCGCCCATGCGGTGCTCGACGCGTTCGTCGCCCTCGCCGTCGGCTATCTCACCGCCGCCCTGCTGCTGAAGGTCATGGCCATCCTCGAGCCCGGCGGACCGCTGCGCCAGTCCGCCGGCCAGATCGCTCTCCAGGCCGTCCCCGGCGCCATGGGCGCCCTCCTGGCCCGGCGTCAGCTCAGCGCCGGCCGCGGCGACGGCGACGAGGCCGAGGCGCGCTATCCCGGCGAGCTGTTCCTGATGGTCGCCGGGGCCCTGTTCCTCGCCCTCAACGTCGCCCCGACCGAGGAGATGATCCTCATCGCCTACCGCATGACGCCCTGGCACGGCGCGGCCCTGATCGCCGTCTCCCTCGCCGTCATGCACGCCATCGTCTACCGGGCGGGCTTCGCCGGCGAGCATGAGCAGGGGCGACCGCTCACGGCCTTCCTCCACTACACCCTCGCCGGCTACGGCCTGGTCTTGCTGGTCAGCCTCTACGTTCTGTGGGTGTTCGGCCGCGCCGACGGCCATGGCCCCGGCGAGATCGTCGACGCCGTGGTGGTCCTGTCTTTCCCCGGCGCGCTCGGCGCCGCGGCCGCCCGCCTGCTGGTGTAGCCATGCCCTCCAAGAAACCCGCCCGAGATTCCAAGCCGCCGGTCCTCGAGTGGATCATGGGCGGCCTCGGCCTGCTGCTGACCCTCGCCGTCCTCGCCGTCATCCTGCGCGAGGCCATGGGCCCCGGCGGCCCGCCCGTGATCGAGCCGCGTCTGCACGCCGTCCACGGCGGCCCCGGCCAGTGGCGGGCCGAAATCCAGGTGCGCAACACCGGCCAGTCCACCGCCGCCGCCGTCGGCATCGAGGGCGTCCTCGGCGCCGAGACCGCCTCCGCCACGATCGACTACGTCCCCGCCGGCGGCGAGGAGACCGTCACCCTCGGCTTCCGCTCCGACCCCCGCGCCGGCCTGGAGCTCCACGCCCGCGGCTGGACCGAGCCGTGATCCCGGCCGTGACGGATTGAACCCCCCGCCCCTTCGGCCTAGGGTCGCGCCGTTCTCCGGGGGGTCGCATCCAAGCGGCTGAGATTGAGGTGTTCCTCTGACCCGTCGAACCTGATCCGGGTCATGCCGGCGAAGGGATGAGTAACGCTTCAGGTCCACGCCCCCAATTCGGGCCACAGGACCGTCCCCGCGCCGGCGGACCTCCAACGAGAGGCCGCCATGAACATCGCCGTCACCCCGCCGACTACCCCCGAAGAGCCCAACGTCGACCTGGCGCTCAAGGACGCCCGCGATCAGGTGATGAAGGAGACCGGCGCCATCCCCACCGGCGAGCGCGCCGGCTCCCGCAAGGTCTATGTCGCCGGCGAACTCTACCCCCAGATCCGCGTCCCCTTCCGCGAGGTCGCCGTCCACCCCAGCGCCAATGAGCCTCCGGTCACCATCTACGACTCCTCCGGCCCCTACACCGACCCCACCGTCACGATCGACATCACCAGGGGCCTGCCCAAGGTCAAATCCAGTTGGCAGCTCGACCGCGGCGACATCGCCCCTGTGGCGAGCCCCCGCGACGTCCGCCCCGAGGACAACGGCCACGCCAGCGGCAAACACCTCGCCCCCCGCTTCGACACCAGCAATCACCGCGTCTTCAGGGGCGTCCCGGGCCGCCCCGTCACCCAACTCGAATACGCCCGCGCCGGCGTCATCACCCCCGAGATGGAATACGTCGCCATCCGCGAGAACCTGCGCCGCGAGCAGGTGAAAAGCGCCAGTGCTGGTGAGCCCGACGCCGCCCTGCTCACTAGCACTGTCACTGTCACCCCCCGCGACGGCGAGAGCTTCGGCGCCGCCATCCCCGACTACGTCACCCCCGAGTTCGTCCGCGCCGAGATCGCCCGCGGCCGCGCGATCATTCCCCACAACATCAACCACCCCGAGGTCGAGCCGATGATCATCGGCCGCAACTTCCTGGTGAAGATCAACGCCAACATCGGCAACTCCGCCGTCCTCAGCTCCGTCGACGACGAGGTCGACAAGCTGGTCTGGGCCACCCGCTGGGGCGCCGACAACGTCATGGACCTGTCGACCGGCCGCAACATCCACAACATCCGCGACTGGATCATCCGCAACTCCAGCGTCCCCATCGGCACCGTGCCCATCTACCAGGCGCTGGAGAAGGTCGGCGGCGTCGCCGAGGACCTGACCTGGGAGGTCTATCGCGACACCCTGATCGAACAGGCCGAGCAGGGCGTCGACTATTTCACCATCCACGCCGGCGTCCGCCTTCCGTTCATCCCCCTGACTGCTGAGCGCGTCACCGGCATCGTCTCCCGCGGCGGCTCCATCATGGCCAAGTGGTGCCTGTCCCACCACCGCGAGTCCTTCCTCTACGAGCATTTCGCCGACATCTGCGAGATCATGCGCGCCTATGACGTCAGCTTCTCACTGGGCGACGGCCTGCGCCCCGGCTCCATCGCGGACGCCAACGACGAGGCCCAGTTCGCCGAGCTGCGCACCCTCGGGGAGCTGACCAAAATCGCCTGGGACCACGGCTGCCAGGTCATGATCGAGGGCCCCGGCCATGTGCCGATGCACAAGATCAAGGCCAATATGGATGAGCAGCTGAAACACTGCCACGAGGCGCCCTTCTACACCCTCGGCCCCCTGACCACCGACATCGCCCCCGGCTACGACCACATCACCAGCGCCATCGGCGCGGCCATGATCGGCTGGTTCGGCACGGCCATGCTCTGCTACGTCACGCCCAAGGAGCACCTCGGCCTGCCCGACCGTCAGGACGTCAAGGACGGCGTCATCACCTACAAGATCGCCGCCCACGCCGCCGACCTCGCCAAGGGCCACCCCGCCGCCCGCCTGCACGACGACGCCCTCAGCCGCGCCCGGTTCGAGTTCCGCTGGGAAGACCAGTTCAACCTCGGCCTCGACCCCGAGACAGCCCGCAAATACCACGACGCCACCCTGCCCAAGGAGGCCCACAAGACCGCCCATTTCTGCAGCATGTGCGGCCCGAAATTCTGCTCGATGAAGATCAGCCAGGACATCCGGAGGGATGCGCAGGCGCAGAACGACGCCGGCGGCTCGCTGGCGGAGGCGGAGGCCGGAATGGCGGAGATGAGCGCGAAATTCCGGGCCGGCGGCGGGGTGGTGGAGGTGAAGGTCTAAGTCCTCCCCCATCGGGGGAGGGGGACCGCGCAGCGGTGGAGGGGCATAGGCGCGCCTCGGCCGTCAGCCATTGCCCCCCATCACTCGCGCCACGAGCGGCGGAGTGAATGTGTGAGGCTCACCTGCCGGGATTCTTCGGGTCCCGACGGATCGCCCAGATCAGCAACGCGATCGAACTGATCACGGCAGACAATCCCAGCAGCAGCGGTCCAGTGATTACGATCATGGGGCGCTCCTATTCCGGGGCGCCTAGCGGACGATCGTATCGGCCGACTTGAGCATCAGACAAGAGTTGGGAATAGCCGCGCGTCCACCTTTCGATTGCCGTCTTGCGGCGCGCATAGGCTAGCCGACAACCCGGCGTATCTGCCTCGACCCGCAGCTTGGCGACACCGCGTACTGCGGGGGCTCGATGATGGAGAGGTAGAGAAACCACTAGGTCCGCACCGTAGCTATCCAACAGGTACTCTCGCCCTTCCAGCAGCTCACGGGAAACCTCCATCACCGTTGCAGAAAGGAGCGCCACATCGTCGTCAGGCTGGCGGGTGTAGAGTACGCTGTAGTCCACTGGGAAAAGCGGTTCTGCGTCCCACTCCGGTCCGTCGAACAGCCAAGGCTCAAACCAGAGAGCGCCAATGTCTTGGAGGGTTTTCACCCGGGCCCAGAATGCGCTCCAAGGCTTCGCTGCCTTTTTGTCGTGATGGGCGGTCACCCATGCGCCTTCAGCGCCAAGAGATTGATCAAGCGAGAGAGCCCACAGCGCGTGGACGCCCATTTCGCTAATCTTCTTCCCCACGGCGTCCTCGTCGCCTTGGCGGAGCGCGGAAAGCGGAACGCTATAAGTTTGATCGACCTGAACCAAGCCATACAGATCGATCAACATTTTGAGGAGAAGCCAATCCCCGGTTTCTCTAACTCGACGCAAAACCGGCGCCTCCTGACCGAAACCAGTCACGATCTGGACAGGAAGAAAGATCGGGTCATCGTCCTCCCCAATATCGGGCAGGACGTACTGCGGGGCGAGCTTCGTTGATGCGGAACTGATGACGACCAGATCCGCCGTGATCAGTTCCTGGATCGCCAGCCTGGCTCGGGGCCGCCCGAGGCCCAATCGCTCCTCACATGCCTTCGCCGACCATTTGGTGAGCCTGTGATCGCTCCCCGTCCCCGCCAACAGCGTGAGAAACGTCAGGACCAAGTTCAAACGGTTGACGGTCTTGGCCTCAAGGAGGCGACTCCACACGTCTCTGCCCAAAACGAAGAACCGACTGCCCCGCCCCTTTCCTCTCAGCGTTTTTTCGATGGCCTCGGCAGTCAAAGCGGCCTCCAAGCGCAATCCTCGGCCCTAGCACGCTGCCGATTTCCAACCGCTATCATACCCCATCAAGGACATCAAGGCTATCAGAGGTATTCAAGAACACCGGACTATATCAAGGATCTCAAAAAAACCGTGTCAGCGCGGCTTCGCCGCCCAAGTGCAGGATTTTCAGTTCGGCCCTTCGGATGCCGTATCCACCCAGCTTCAAAGGCCGCTGCCATACCTGACGTGATTGACGGCCACGCTTCCGTGACCTCAGCTGTGGCTGAAGGGGAGCCTTTATGACTTACGCAGGGGTGGTTGAGATCGCCGCGAACGGCGGCGCGATCCTCGCTGGCGTTTCTTCGCTGGCAATCGCGATCTCGCTAGCCGGAAGGCGCTTAGGCGAGAGACGAGCCCTCGAAGCTTACCTCAAGCGAATGACGATTGAACGTCGGCGAAGCGGGGGCCAAGGCTTGGAGAATATCCTAGAGGTAATGCGCCAGACCAAGCTCGGCGAGGAAGCCATCATGCGAGCTGCATTCAGTAGCAAGAAGGTACGGGTCCGAAGCCGGCCCAACGAGAAGAACCAGACCATGGAACTCGTCATCGGCTACGGCGACCATAACAAGGACTAAGCTTCTCACCCCTCCCCCGCCATCTTCCGCAACGCCTCTTCAAAGACGGAGGCCGGCTGCCCCCCGCTGATCAGCCATTTCCCCTCCACCACCACCGCCGGCACGCCGGTGATGCCGCGCGAGACCCACAGCGCCTCCGCCGCCCGCACCGCGTCCGCATAGCGCCCCTCCGCCAGCACCGCCGCCGCCTCGGCCCGGTCCAGCCCCGCCGCCTCCGCCGCCGCGGCCAGCACCCCGGTGTCGCCCATAGCCTCGCCGCGCGTGAAATGCGCCTCGAACAGCGCCCGCTTCAGCGCCGCCTGGCCCTCCAGCCCCGCCGTCTCACCGGCCCAGTGCAGCAGCCGGTGGGCGTCGAAGGTGTTCCAGATGCGGCTCGTCTCGCCCATCCGCATCTCGAAACCCGGCCAGGCCTCCGCCGCCCGCGCCCGGATCATCTCGCGGTTCTTCGCCGACTGCTCCGGCGTCGCGCCGTATTTGCCGGCCACGTGCTCGACGATGTTCTCGCCCTCGGGCGGCATCTGCGGGTTCAGCTCGAACGGCTGGAAGCGCACCTGCGCCTCGATCCCCTCCTCCTTCAGCGTCTCCAGCGCCTGCGTCAGCCCGCCCAGCCCCACCACGCACCACGGGCAGACGATGTCCGAGACGAAGTCGATGTGCAGGGTGCGGGGCATGGGGGCGTCTCCGGGGGGAAGCCAAACATGGTCCTTCTCCCCTTGCGGGAGAAGGTGGCAGCCGAAGGCTGACGGATGAGGGGTCGACGGGACAGCGGGAGTCATCGAGCGGAACTGGCCAGCCAATTCCTCTCCGCCGCAGAGACCCCTCATCCGACCCGCTGCGCGGCCCACCTTCTCCCGCAAGGGGAGAAGGACTCCGGCCCCAACCTACCCCGCCAGCTCCGGCCGCCGCCGCTTCCAGTCCAGCGGCACCCCGATGCGCCGTTCGATCCGGCCGTCCCACTCGGGCCGCAGCCCGTGGTCCAGCAGCCGGCTGACGATGATATGGCCCACGGCGACCGCCGCCTCTGGGGTGTCCTCGCAGGACCCGTAGTTCAGGTACAGGCCCCGTCCCTCGACCGCTCCTTCCGTGTCCTGCCAGTGGTAGAAGGCATAGCCGTGCGCCGGCTGCCCTTCGCTTCGGGCCGCCTCGATCTCGTCCCATATCTCCGCCGCCCCGCAGGTCCCGCAGCAGCTGAAATTCTGGCGCGAGATGACGCCCTCCGCCTCCAGGGCGGCGAAGGCGGCGTCGACCCGGTCGCAATCGGTCTGGTCCGGCCAGTGCGCCTGCGCCGCCGCATGGGCGGCCAGCGCCGCGTCGGCCAGCACTTCGGCCTCGGCGCGCAACAGGTCGGGATCGCCCTCGTCCTGCAGCATCTCGACGGCGAATTGGATCACGTCCTCCCGCGGCGCGAACCCCGCGGCGACGTCGTTCTCCACCTGACGGCGCAGGTCCTCCATCAGGTGGGGACTGCGGTCGTTCACGGCGGTCGCCGGGGCCGGCGCCGCTGAACCCCCGCCTCCGAACAAGCGTCGCAACCAGTCCATCGACCACTCCCCTGAAGGCCCGTTCCACGGCCGAGTCTGCACAGGACGCATGGATTGAAAAGCGTTCCTGCCGCAACCGCCACCGAGGGCAGGGCAGAGAGGCTGCCCGCTGCGAGAGGGCGGCGGCCGCGTCGACTCCAGCGGACTGATCCGTCCGCCGCCGGCGGGTTCATCACCAAGCCCACAAAGGAGGCGCGAAGGACACGAAGCGAGCCGGACAGGCCTCGCCTTCGCGGGCCCTTGCCCGCCTTCAATCAAAGGCGTCTCCCTGACGGGAGCCGCGGGCCCACCGCCCCCTTCGTGGCCTTCGTGCCTCCTCCGTCGTGTCCTTCGTGACGAACCTCCGCTCCCCGCCCCCTGACGCTGTGCTGGCATTCCGCGAATCCATAGTCGGGTTCAGCCGAAAACCCCCCGCCTTTCCAGCGACATCCCCTTTTCCCGAACCGATCTTCCCGCCACAGGAGCCGGGCGGCGCACAATTCGTCCCGACCGATGCAGACGAGGACGCCCCCGCCGATGACCCGCCAGACCCGCACCGCCCGCTCCACCGGCCGCCGCGCCGCCCCCGACGAGGTCTGGCGCCGCGTGCGCGACGACTATCTGGCCGGGATGTCCGGGCCGGACGCCTGCCGGCGTCACGGCGTGCGCCTCACCGCCATGCGGCAGCGCGCCGCCCGTGAACGCTGGCGCCGCATGGACCAGCCGTGGGCCCCGCCGCCGAACCGGCTCGACGCGCAGGACGAGGGCGTCGCCCTCGAGGACCGGGTCGGCGGCGACCTCGACCAGGTCGACTTCTGCGAGCTGTCCTACGTCGCCCACCGCCGGATGATGCGGGCGGTGATGCGCGGCGACGCCGCCGGGGCGCTGCGCTGGCGCCGCGTGCGCCTCGCCATGGACGAGGAGGAGGCCGAGGTCGACCGCGCCACCGCCCAGGACGTGGCCATCGGCTTCGAGCGCGCCGGCGAGGCCGAACTGGCCGCCATCGAGGCGGCCGCTGCGCACTCTGCGCACTCTGCGGACGCTGTGCACTCTACGGACGCTATGCACTCTACGGACGCTACGGACGCATTTTTCTAGGTCCGCACGCCCGTCCCCTCACAACATCGTGCGCAATCGTCGTTATGTCGGAGGTCCAACAGACCGCGGGTCCGGCGCCATGCTGTTAATCAACTGGCAAGGAGGGGCTGCGGCAGTGCGCATCTACCAGTTTCATTTCTTTGACCGTCGCGGGCGCCGTCCGGCGCTCGACTTCGCCGACTGCCGCCACGACGGCGAGGCCGCGCGCATCGCCTTCGGCCAGCTGCAGCAGCATTCCAGCTGCGAGGGCGTCGAGGTGTTCGAGGACGAGCGCCTGGTCATGCGGCTGGAGCGCGGCAGCCCGCCGCCCGACATGGACCGGCCCGGCATCCACGGCGCCTGAGCCTGCGCCGGGAACGGCGGGGCCGCTCCGCCGGTTAGGCTGTCCGACAGCTGGAGACGCCCGTGACCCATCCCGATCCCGCCAATCCGCCCGGCCCGCGCCGCACGACCCGTTTCAACGGCGTGGTGGTCCTGCTGGTCCTGCTGCTGTTCGTCGTCGCCGGGGCCTATGTCTGGGCCCGGTGGAGCGCCGACGACGACAGCGCCGCCGACAACGCCGCCGAGGGGGCCGTCCAGCCGGCCTATGTGCCGCCGCCCGACGCCGGCTCGCCCTCGCCGGAGGGAGCCGAAGCGCCGCGATAAGCGTTGCCCTTGTTCACCAAGGGAAGCGCGCCATGTTGAAGAAATACGCCTACGCCTGGATCACCCTGGCCTTCTTCACCGTCTCGATCGTGCTCCACTGGGGCTTCGGCTGGTTCGCCTTCGTCGAGGAACAGCAATCCCACGGCCAGGCCGCCGAGCTGTCGCCCTGGCTCGTCGAAATGGGCCGCGACACCTTCGAGAACTGGCAGTCGGAGTTCCTCCAGCTGCTCTGGCAGGTCGTCGGCCTGGCCTATTTCCTCTACGTCGGCTCGCCCTCCTCCAAGGAGAACGACGACCGCGTCGAGGCCAAGATCGACGCCCTGATGGAGATGGTCGGCAAGGAGAAGGGCAAGGCGCTCATCGACCAGATCGACGAAAGCCACATGCGCCATCACGGCCACGCCAAGGTCCACAACGGCCCGGCGCCCAACGTCGCCGAGGGCTGACCGGGCCGGGGGCGGGCCCCGCTCCCGCCCCTGTGACCGGCCTGACCTTGGCTTCGCGGCTCCCCGCCACTAGGTTCCGCCGCAAGCCTGAAGGAGACGCCCCATGACCGACGCGACCCAAACCCCCGCCGACCGGCTGGACACGGAGAACCCGCTCGGCGTGGACGGCTTCGAGTTCGTCGAGTTCACCGGCCCCGAGCCCGAAGCCATGGCCGCCCGCCTCGAACTGATGGGCTTCACCCGCACCCACGTGAACCCGGCCACCGGCGCCGTGCGCCTGAAGCAGGGCGACATCACCATCCTCGTCGACCTGTCGCCCAGGGGCCAGGCCGAGGAGTTCGCCCGCGAACACGGCCCCTCCGCCAACGGCATGGCCTTCCGCGTGTCCGACGCCAAGGCCGCCTTCGACGGCGCCGTCGCCCGCGGCGCCCGCCCCGCCGAAAACGCCGACGGCGGCGCGCTTGGGAACGGCTATCCCTATGTCCTGCAGGGCATCGGCGGCTCGCTGCTCTACCTCGTCGACCAGTACGGCGAGCGCGGCTCCCTGTACGACGGCTGGGACGAGATCGAGGGCTGGGAAGAGGCCGAGCGCAAGAATTCCGTCGGCCTCTACTGCCTCGACCACCTGACCCACAACGTGCGCCGCGGCCAGATGCGCACCTGGTCGGGCTTCTACGGCGACGTCTTCGCCTTCGAGGAGCAGAAGTATTTCGACATCAAGGGCAAGGCGACCGGCCTCTTCTCGCAAGCCATGATCGCCCCCGACCGCGCCATCCGCATCCCCCTGAACGAAAGCCAGGACGAGAACAGCCAGATCGAGGAATTCCTCCGCCGCTACAACGGCGAGGGCATCCAGCACATCGCCCTGGCCACCGACGACATCTTCGAAACGGTCGAGGAGTTGAAGCGCCGCGGCATCCCCTTCCAGGACACCATCGAGACCTATTTCGAACTGATCGACAAACGCCTCCCCGGCCACGGCGAGGACGTCGAGCGCATGCGGAAGAACCGCATCCTCATCGACGGCTCCGACGAGGAGGGCCTGCTGCTGCAGATCTTCACCCAGGACACCTTCGGCCCGATCTTCTTCGAGATCATCCAGCGCAAGGGCAACCAGGCGTTCGGCGAGGGCAATTTCCAGGCCCTGTTCGACTCCATCGAACTGGACCAGATCCGGCGCGGCGTCATCAAGGTCGATGCCTAGGCCCCCGACCTGGCTGCCCTGGCTCGGCCCGCTGCTGGCGGCCGGGATCGGGGCGGCGGTCGGCGAGTATGGCCTCGGCGGCGGCTTCTGGACCGTGCTGATCGCGGCTCTGGTCGGCGGCTTCGCCCCGATCCTGGCCTACCGGCTGTGGGTGTGGCGGCGCCACCGCGCCGGTCAGTGAAAGTCGCGTGAGCCCGGCAGCACCCGCACATCCCGCGGGTGCCGCCCCCGCGCCGGCTCGTGGGCCGAACCCGGGGCCCGGTCCGGGGTGAGCTGACCCAGCATCGGCGTCCAGTCGGCCATCTCCTCGACGACCAGATGGGTCACCCCTTCGGCCCGCTGAATGCGCCCCTTCACCAGCACCATCCGCGCGCCCATCGCCACCGGCCGGAACCGCTCGAACACGCTCTCCCACAGCACCAGATTGACGATCCCGGTCTCGTCCTCGACCGTCATGAAGCAGACCCCCTTGGCCGTGCCGGGCCGCTGCCGAACCAGCACCACCCCGCCAACCTTCACCCGCCGCCCGTCCGCCACGGTCTCGCAGGACCGCGCCGTCACCGCCCGCGCCGTTTCCAGCCGATCGCGCAGGAAGGCCGCCGGATGGCCCTTCAGAGACAGGCGGATGGTTTCGTAGTCCCCGACCACCTCCTCCGACGCCGAGAGCATGGGCAGGGCCTCGGGCGGGCGGCCGTCGGCCTCGTCCAGCCCCATGACCTCGAACAATGGCGCCGAGGCCGCGGGTGCCGCGCCCCTGGCCGCCCACAGCCCCTGCCGGCGGGACAGGTCCAGAGACCCATAGGCGTCCGCCTCGGCCAGCCGCTCCAGCGCCGCGGGGGGCAGCTGCGCCCGCATCCGCAGATCCTCCAGGTCGGCGAACGGGCCGCCCGCCTTGCGAACCTCCATGATCCGCTCGGCCCACTCCTTGCGGAACCCGTCGATGGACCGCAGGCCCAGCCGCAGGGCGTGGCGGCGCCTTCGTGGGCGGGGTTGCAGGGTCGCGTCCCAGTCGCTGGTGTTGACGTCCGGGTGGCGCACCTCGACGCCATGCTCGCGGGCGTCCCGGACGATCTGCGCCGGGGCGTAGAAGCCCATCGGCTGGCTGTTCAGCAGGCAGGCGGCGAACACGTCCGGATACAGCCACTTCACCCAGGCCGAGACGTAGACCAGGTGGGCGAAGGCGCAGGCGTGGCTCTCGGGAAAGCCGTATTCGCCAAAACCCTTGATCTGGTTGAAGCAGTTCTGGGCGAAGTCGGGGTCGTAGCCGCGCGCGACCATCCGCCCGACCATCAGGGTTTCATAATCGCCGATGGTGCCGTTGTGCCGAAAGGTGGCCATGGCCCGACGCAGCCCGTTCGCTTCGTCGCCGGTGAACTCCGCCGCCACCATGGCGATGCGCATGGCCTGTTCCTGGAACAGGGGCACGCCCATCGTCTTGCGAAGGACGTTGGTCAGTTCTTCGGGATTGCTCGTCGACCCCGGCATGGAGAAGCGATAGCTGCCGGGACCGTGTCTCGCCTCGTAGGCCCGACGCTCCATCCGCCGCTGCAGATAGGGGTGCACCATCTTGCCCTGGATCGGTCCGGGGCGGACGATCGCCACCTGGACCACCAGATCGTAGAACTCCACCGGCCGCAGCCGGGGCAGCATGCTCATCTGGGCCCGGCTCTCGACCTGGAAGACCCCGAGAGAGTCGGCCTTGCACAGCATCCGGTAGACGCCGCGGCGTTCGGCGGGGACGGCGGCGGTGTCGGGCAAGGACCGGCCGTAGGCGGCCTCGATCATGCGGAAGGCGCGCTTCATCGCCGTCAGCATGCCGAGGGCCAGAACGTCGACCTTCATCAGCTTGAGGAAGTCGATGTCATCCTTGTCCCATTCGATGAAGGTGCGGTCGGGCATGGCGGCGTTGCCGATCGGCACGATCTCGACAAGAGGCGTCCGGCTGAGCACGAACCCGCCGACGTGCTGGCTGAGGTGACGCGGGAACTGGATCAGCTCGGCGGTCAGCTCCAGCGCGAGCTTCATCCGGGCGTCGTCGCGGCTCAGGCCCGCGCGGTCGACGTGATCGTTCTTCACGCCGTCGCCCCACGAGCCCCAGACTGTGTCGGCCATTCGGGCGGTGACGTCCTCGGTCAGGCCGAGCGCCTTGCCGACATCGCGGATGGCCGAGCGGGGGCGATAGTGGATGATCGTCGCCACGATGCCCGCGCGGTCCCGCCCGTAGCGGCGGTAGATGTACTGCATCACCTGCTCGCGCCGCTCGTGCTCGAAGTCGACGTCGATGTCGGGCGGTTCGGAGCGCTCGGAGGAAATGAAGCGCTCGATCAGCACATCCTGGCGGGTGGGATCGACATTGGTGATCCCGAGACAGAAGCAGACCACCGAATTGGCGGCGGACCCGCGGCCCTGGCAGAGGATGGGATCGGGTCGGGACCGGGCCCAGTCGACGATGTCATGGACGGTCAGGAAGTAGGGGGCGTAGTCGAGCGACCGGACCAGCCTCAGCTCCTTGTGGATGGTCTTGCGGATGTCGGCCGGAACTCCGGCGGGCCAGCGCGAGCGGGCTCCTTTCAGGGTCAGGCGGGCCAGCCAGCCTTGCGGAGAATATCCCGCCGGCACCGGTTCGTCGGGGTAGTGGTAGCTGAGCTCGCGGAGCGAGAAGGTGCAGGCGCGGACCACGTCCATGGTGCGGTTCAGCGCCGCCTCGTGGCCGCGGAACATGCGGGCCATCTGGGTCGCGGGTTTGAGGAAGCGTTCGGCGTTGGCCTGCAGGCGGCGGCCGGCCTTGTCGATGGTCGTCCCCTCGCGGATGCAGGTCAGGACGTCCTGCAGGACGCGCCGGTCAGGGTGGTGGTAAAGGACGGCGTTGGTGGCGATCATCGGCGCGCCGGTGCGCCGGGCCATGGCCGCCAGCCGGTTGAGCCGCCGCCGGTCGTCGCCGCGCCACAGGGGCGAGGCCGCCAGATAGACAGTGTCGGGCCAGTCGCGGCGCCACGCCGTCAGTCGGGCCTCGAAGGCCGGGTCGGGAGCCGCCGGCGCCGGGACCAGGGCGATCATGCCCTCGCCCAGCCCGACCGCCTGTTCGAAGGTCAGTCGCGTCTCGGCCTTTTCGATCCGTTCACCTTCGGGGTCTGCGCCGGCCTGGGGCACGACTTCGCTCTTGCCGAGGGACAGGAGGCGGCAGAGCCGGCCGTAGGCGGCGCGGTTGCGGGGGAAGACGATCAGCTCGGTCCCGTCGGTGAAGGCGAGGCGAGCGCCGATCACGAGGGGGATGCCGGCCTCCTCGGCGCCCATCAGGGCCCGGACGATGCCCGCGAGGGTGTTGCGGTCCGCGACGCCGACAGCGGCCAGCCCCAGCGCCTTCGCCTGCAGCATGAGTTCGCCCGGGTGGGAGGCCCCTTCGAGGAAGCTGAAATTGGTCAGGGCGCCGAGTTCGGCGTAGTCGCCGGTCCAGGTCACGCCAGCACCCCGTGCATCCACCAGGTCGGGGCGCGCTCATCCGGGCCGCCGGCGTATTCGCGGCCGTAGAGGCCTTCGCGGAAGACCCAGTAGCGGGCCCCGTCGGCGTCCTCGAGGCAGTAGTAGTCGCGGGTGCGGGCCCTGGCGGTGCGCCACCATTCGGGGGACAGGCGTTCGGGGCCCTCGGCGCGGGTGACCCGGCGCGGGGCGCGGCGCCAGGTGAAGCGGGCGGGCGCGCCGTCTGGCAGGTCGAACAGCGGATCGCGGATCGGCTCGGGCGGGTCCAGCAGCAGGATGGGGCGACGGCCCATGCCGCCAGGATCGGCCTCGACGGGGCGGCCCAGCGCGGGGGCCAGCCGCTCGGCCCGTTCGGGAATCCAGCTGTCCACGGCCTCGGGGGTGAGCACCCGGTCCTCGCCCAGCCGGGCCGTCAGCCGGTCGATCAGGGCGGCGAGGCTTTCGGTCTGGCGGGTCTGCGCCTCGGCTTCCAGCGCAGCCTGGCAGGCGGTCATGGGCTCGACCACGTCGGCGGTCAGCATCAGGGCGTCGAGGCCGAAGCCCAGCTCCAGCTGACCCAGACCGGCCTCGCGGAACAGGCGCAGCCAGATGGAGGCGTCGCGGCCGGGGCGGCTCATGCGGACCGACAGGCGGGTGCTCCGGCCGTCGGAACGGAAGCCGGTCAGGGTCAGGGCCAGCGCGCCCTGCCCGTCACGCTCCAGAGGGCCGGCGAGGTCGGCGGCCAGTTCGGGCAGGCGCGCCTCGACCCCTTCCAGATCGCCGACCGGCTCCATCCAGGTCTGCCACGCCCGATATCGGGCCGGGGGGCGGACGGGCGTCAGGGCCTCGCCGGTCAGGCCCAGGGCCTGATCCAGCCGCTGGACCAGATCGACGCCGCCGTCCTTGCGGAAGCGGCGGGCCAGTCCGGCCCGGGGCATGGGATAGAGGTCGCCGATCCGCTTCAGGCCGAAACGCCGGGCCTGCCTCAGGGTGCGGTCGGCGATGCGCAGGGCCTCGACCGGCAGGGGGGCCAGCCGGCCTCGGACGTCGGCGTCGGCGGCGATCGGCGCCTCATCCTCGCCCCAGCGGGCGAGGGCCCAGGCGCCGCCGGGGGTCGGGGCCATGGCGGCGCGGGCGGGGACCCCGGCCGCGGCCAGCCGGTCGCGGATCTGGCGCAGCAAGGCCGCCTCGCCGCCGAACAGATGAGCGGCGCCGCTGACGTCGAGGAACAGGCCCTCCAGCCCCTCTCCCGAAGGATCGACGCTGACCGAGGGGGACCAGCGCTCGGCCCAGTGGGCCAGCGTCTTCAGGGCCCGGGCGTCGGCGGCGGGATCGGCGGGCTGGCAGATCAACTGCGGGATCATGGCCCGGGCGTCGGCCTGGGTCTGGCCGCGGCGCAGGCCGGCCTGCCGGGCGGCCGGATTCAGGGCGTGGATGACCGCCGCGCCCCGGCTGTTCTTGAGGATCAGGGCGAAGGGATTGGCGGGATCGAGGGCGGGATCAGGCGGCGAGGCCGGACGGCGCGCCCGTTCCAGCGATCGACGGCGGACCGAGATCGGCCAGTCGATCAGCCAGACGGAGACGATACGTCTCATCATCCTGCTCCAGCATCCAGGCGCCGGGGCGCTCGCCCCGCCCGCGCGTCAGTTCGGCGAGGAGGCGGGCCGGGCCGGGGGCGCGGTCGTCCTCGGGGTCGACGGCGCTGGGCTGGACCGAAATCCGCCAGCGGCGGCGGGCCGCGCTGAGCCCGTCCAGCGCGCGCGACAGGATCAGGCCGACGGCCTCGCCCTGCCTGGCCGCGAAATCCAGCCGGCGGGTCTGGGCCAGCGTCGCCCCTTCGACCGCCCCGAGCCCCATCGACACCGCGCCGGAGCGCAGGCCCTGCTCCATCGTCCACAAGGCTTCGGCCAGGGTGGGGGCCGGGGCGACGATGAAGGGAAGCCCCGCCAGCCCGGGGCCGTAGGGGCGGCCATATTCCCGGAACCAGGCGCCGGGGGCGGTCATCAGCAGCGGCCGGTCGTCCCCCTGCCGCCGCCGAGACAGGGCGAACGCCACCGCCGCGGCCACGTCGCGGGGCGCGGGGGCGCAGGCCTCCTCGAGCGAGGCGGCAGTCTGCGGAAACGGGTCCTGTGACAGGGCGGGGGCGGGGTTCATGATCATTCAGAAGCTGAATGTTCATTATTTGTTCCGCCCGGAACCGAGAGTCAAACGCGGAATCGGATTCCTGCGGGTCCGGCTATTTTACCCGGGTGTTATTCGAAAATTACCGTCCGAAGCGTCCGAAGAGTGCACTGCGTCCGAAGCGTGCACTAAGTCCGCAACGTCCGCCGATCTCATCGAGAGCGCCGCTGAGCCGCCGCGCCCGCAAACAGATTTTCAAAGACCCGCAGCGCCGCAAGGACGAGGTGGTCTGACATGGGAATGACAGGGCCGGGGTCAAGGGCTATAGCGGAATAAATTCCTGCCATGCGAACGAAAGGCCGCCAAGAACAAGGGCGGCTGTCTCCACCCCTCTTCCGGCATCCTCGGGCTTGACCCGAGGATCAGACGCGGCGGCGGGCTGTGCCCTGGGGACGGCCTGACGGCGGGCGGCCGCGCATCATCGATGGAGCACCGGATGGTCTGGCCCTCGGGTCAAGCCCGAGGGTGACGGGGGTGGGAATGGCGCCCTGTTGGGGCCGCCCTACCGCCGCTTCAGCTCGTCGCGGATTTCGGTCAGGAGGGCTTCGGTGGGGGTGGGGGCGGCGGGGGCGGCCTGGGGGTCGGCGGCCTGTTCGCGGCGGAGGCGGTTGATGGCCTTGACCAGCAGGAAGACCACGAAGGCCACGATCACGAACTGGATCAGGGTGTTGATGAAGGCGCCGTACTGGATGGCGATCTTCTCGACCGCCTCGGTGGCGGGATCCTCGGGGGTCAGCACCCATTCCAGCTTGGAGAAATCGACCCTGCCGAGCAGCAGGCCGATCGGCGGCATGATCACCTGGTCGACCAGGCTGGTGACGATCTTGCCGAACGAGGCGCCGATGATGACGCCGACCGCCAGGTCGACGACGCTGCCGCGGGCGGCGAACTCCTTGAATTCGGTGAGCAGGCCCATCAGGCGTCCGAAGCGTTCAGCCGCTCGCGCAGTTCCTTGCCGCTCTTGAAGAAGGGCACCGCCTTGGCGGGCACGTCGACGGTCTCGCCGGTCCGCGGATTGCGCCCGGCCCGCGCCGGCCGGCTGCGCACCGAAAAGGCGCCGAAGCCGCGCAGTTCCACGCGGCCGCCCTCGCCGAGCGCCTCGACCATCTGGCCAAGCACGATATTGACCACCCGTTCGACCTCGGCGTGGGTCAGGTGAGTGTTCTCGGCCGCCAGCTTCTCGATCAGCTCGGATTTGATCATTGTCAGGCCCCCGCCCTCCAACGCCCCTCTCGGGGCTACGGGTGCATCCGGAAACCGGACGCGGCGACACCCTAGCCTCCGGTTTCGACAGGCAAAAGGCCCCCGCAGCCGAAATGTCGGTTACTGGACGTTTACCGTGGCGGAGCGGGCAGGAAAAAGGGCGGCCGGATCGCTCCGGCCGCCCTTCTTTCCTTAGTGGCCTAGCGCTCGCGACGCGGTCGCTCGCTGCTTGAGGCCGGGTGGCCTAACGCTCGCGACACGGTCGCTCGCTGCTTGAGGCCGGGTGGCCTAACGCTCGCGACGCGGTCGCTCGCTGCTTGAGGCCGGGTCGCTCTGCAGCGAGGCCTATTCCTTGGAGCCGGCCTTTTCGCGCAGGGCGGCGCCGAGGATGTCGCCCAGCGAGGCGCCGGAGTCCGAGGACCCGAACTGCTCGATGGCGGCCTGCTCGTCCTTCATCTCCAGGGCCTTGATCGACACCGAGACGCGGCGCGAGGCCTTGTCGATGCCGGTGACCATGGCGTCGACGCGGTCGCCGACCGAGAAGCGCTCGGTGCGCTGCTCGTTGCGGTCGCGGGACAGGTCGGACTTGCGGATGAAGGCGGTCGCCGGGGCGTCCTCTTCACCGAACTTGACCTCGATGCCGCCAGTCTCGACCGCCGTCACGGTGACGGTGACCTGCTGGCCCTTCTTGAAGGCGTCCCCTTCCATCGGATCGCCGCCGAGCTGCTTGATGCCCAGCGAGACGCGTTCCTTCTCGACGTCGACGTCCAGCACCTTGGCCTTGACCGTCTCACCCTTGCGGTAGCGCTGGATGGCTTCCTCGCCCGAGACGTTCCAGTCGAGGTCCGAGAGGTGGACCATGCCGTCGATGTCGTTGTCCAGGCCGATGAACAGGCCGAACTCGGTGGCGTTCTTGACTTCGCCCTCGACGGTCGAGCCGATCGGGTGCGAGGCCACGAAGGCGTCCCACGGATTGTCCTGGGCCTGCTTCAGGCCCAGCGAGATGCGGCGCTTGGAGGCGTCGACGTCCAGCACGACCACGTCGACTTCCTGCGAGGTCGAGACGATCTTGCCGGGGTGGACGTTCTTCTTGGTCCAGGACATTTCCGAGACGTGGACGAGGCCTTCAACGCCGGCTTCCAGCTCAACGAACGCGCCGTAGTCGGTGATGTTGGTGATGCGGCCCGACATCTTGGCGCCGACCGGGTATTTGGCTTCCACGCCGTCCCACGGATCGGCCTGCAGCTGCTTCATGCCGAGCGAGATGCGCTGGGTGTCCGGGTTGATCTTGACGATCTGGACCTTGACGGTGTCGCCGACGGCGAGGACCTGCGACGGGTGCGAGACGCGCTTCCACGACATGTCGGTGACGTGCAGCAGGCCGTCGATGCCGCCCAGATCCACGAACGCGCCGTAGTCGGTGATGTTCTTGACCACGCCTTCGCGGACTTCGCCCTCTTGCAGCTGGCCGACCAGCTCGGTGCGCTGTTCGGCGCGGGCCTCTTCCAGGATGGCGCGGCGCGAGACGACGATGTTGCCGCGCGGACGGTCCATCTTGAGGATGGCGAAGGGCTGTTCCTTGCCCATCAGCGGGGCGACGTCGCGCACGGGGCGGATGTCGACCTGCGAGCCCGGCAGGAAGGCCGAGGCGCCGCCGAGGTCGACGGTGAAGCCGCCCTTGACGCGGCCGATGATGGCGCCGTTGACCGGCTGGCCTTCGGCGAAGACGACTTCCAGACGGGTCCAGGCTTCTTCGCGGCGGGCCTTGTCGCGGCTGATGACGGCTTCACCCAGGGCGTTCTCGACGCGCTCGAGGTAGACTTCGACGTTGTCGCCGAGCTTCGGGATGACGGCGCCTTCGCCGATGCCGAACTCGCGGGCCGGGATGCGGCCTTCGGTCTTCAGACCGACGTCGATGATCAGGATGTCCTTTTCGATGCCGACGACGCGGCCGTGGACGACCTGGCCTTCGCCGAGGTCACGGCCCTGAAGGGTTTCGTCGAGCAGCGCGGCGAAGTCGTCACGCGAGGGGGAGAAGCTTTGGGTGTCGGTCAATGGGGTTTCTACGGTTGTGGCGCGCGACCGAAGGGCCCCGCGCGAGGTGAGTTGAAGAGGGAGATCAGGTCGTCGGGATGCGAGGCTGAAGAAGCCAGATCGCCCGCGGCTATCGAGGTTGGGAGCGTTGGATTTGTCCGGCGGTCCCTAGAGACCGTGTCGGACGCGCGCCGCCTCGACGATACGGCGGGCCGCATCGAAGGCGGTCTCTATATCCATATCGGTCGTATCCAGCAAGACAGCGTCTTGCGCCTGGACCATGGGGGCGGCCCCGCGCCCGGCGTCGCGCTCGTCGCGGCGGACGATGTCGGCCAGCATGTCGTCATAGGCGATGACGGCGCCGCGGGCGGTGAGCTGTTTCCAGCGGCGGGTCGCCCGCACCTGAGGCGTCGCCGTAACGAACAGCTTGGCGGGGGCGTCGGGGGCGATGACGGTGCCGATGTCGCGGCCGTCGAGCACGGCGCCGCCGGGCTGATGGGCGAAAGCCTTCTGGAAGGCGAGCAGCGCGGCGCGGACGCCGGTGTAGCCCGCGACCCTGCTGGCCGCCTCGCCCGCGCCGCCGCTGGTCAGGCGGTCCGTGTCGGTCAGGTGGCTGGCGTCCAGCGCCCGGGCCACGGCCTCGGCGGCGGCCTCGTCGTCGAGCGAGCCGCCGGCGTCGAGCACGCCGACCCCGACGGCGCGGTAGAGCAGGCCGGTGTCGAGGTGCGGCAGGCCGTATTCCGCCGCCAGGCGCGCGGCGATGGTGCCCTTGCCCGAGGCGGCGGGTCCGTCGACGGCGATGATCAGGGCGGCGCTCATGCGGAGGCGATATCCGCCCCGAGGCCGCGCATCAACTCGACAAAGCCGGGGAAGCTGGTGGCGATCATGCCGGGTTCGTCGACGGTGACCGGCTGCTCAGCCGCCAGACCGAGCACCAGATGGCTCATGGCGATGCGGTGGTCGCCGTGAGTGGTCACGGTCGCGCCGCCGCGAACGGGTCGGGCTTTCGGGCCGCCGGTGACGGTGAAGCCCTCGGGCTCCTCCTCGACGGCGACGCCGCAGGCCCGCAGGCCGGCGGCCATCAGGGCGATGCGGTCGCTTTCCTTGACCCGCATCTCCCCGATGCCGCGCATGACGGTGGCGCCGCTGGCGAAGGCGGCCGTGGCGGCGAGGACGGGGTATTCGTCGATCATGGAGGCGGCGCGCTCCGGCGGGACGATCACGCCGGCGAGCTGCGAGTGGCGGGCGGTGACGTCGCCGATCTCCTCGCCGCCGGCGGTGCGGCGGTTGGCGATGGTCAGGTCGGCGCCCATCTCGCGCCAGGTCTCGAACAGGCCCGTTCGCAGGGGGTTGAGCATGACGCCCTCGACGGTGATCGAGGCGCCGGGCACGACCAGGGCGGCGGCCAGCGGGAAGGCGGCGGAGGACGGGTCGCCGGGGATGGAGACCGGGGTTCCGGTCAGGGCCTGGCCGCCGGCGAGGCGGACGGCGGTGCAGTCGTCCAGCTCGGCCACGCGGATATCGGCGCCGAAGGCGGGCAGCATGCGCTCGGTGTGATCGCGGCTCTGGATCGGCTCATAGACGAGGGTGTCGCCGGAGGCGTTCAGGGCGGCCAGCAGGAGGGCCGACTTGATCTGGGCCGAAGGGACCTCCTGCCAGTAGTCGAGGCCGCGAAGGCCCCCGCCGGTCAGCGTCAGGGGCAGTCGGTCTTCCTCCCCGAGCCATTCGAAGCGAGCGCCCATGTCAGTGAGCGGGCCGGTGACGCGCTTCATCGGCCGTTTGCGCAGGGAGGCGTCACCGTCGAAGGTGACCGTGATGGGATAACCCGCAGCGGCGCCCATCAGCAGGCGGACGCCGGTGCCGGCGTTGCCGCAGTCGATGACGCCCTCCGGTTGCCTGAAGCCGCCGTGGCCGGTGACGCGCCAGCCGCCCTGCCCCAGGCGTTCGACCCCGGCGCCGAAGGCCTCGACGGCGCGCGCGGTGGCAAGGACGTCGTCGCCCTCAAGCAGGCCGTCGATTTCGGTGACGCCCGTGGCCATGGCGGCGAGGATCAGGGCCCGGTGGGACATGGACTTGTCCCCCGGCGCGCGCACCGTTCCGCTGAGCCCGGAGGCGCGGCGGGCGGTCAGTTGGGAGGGGGTCGTCACCCGGCGATCTCCGAAGCGTGCAGGCGGCGCGGAGATGGCTTTTGACAGCGGCCCTCAGGGGTGGCAAGGGACGCGCCCGAATTCCCCCCACCGAGAGAGGCGCCCCCGTGGCCAATCCCGAACTGGGCCAAAAGCAGGTCTGCCCGAACTGCCAGGCCAAATTCTACGACCTGGGCCGTCGCCCGGCCCACTGCCCCAAATGCGCGACCGACTTCGACCCTGAAGAGGCGCTGAAGCTGCGCAACCGCCGCGGCCGCCCGGCCGGCTACGCCGCCGACGAGACCCCGGAAGAGGACGCCGAGGATCAGGTCGACAAGAAGAAGGTCGGCGACGACGATGACGAGGAAGAAGAAGCCGTCGTCACGCCGGAGATCGACGAGGAAGGCCACGAGCCGATCCTGACCCCGGACGACGACGACGACGAGACGCCGGTCGATCCGACCGAGGAGCCCGGCATGGGCGAAGCGGGCGACGACGACGACGTGCTGGCCGAGGATGACGACGACGACTCCGTGCCCTTCATCGAGGACGAGGACGACGACGCCTTCAACGACGACATCGTCAAGCCGGGCAAGGACGAGGACTAGGTTTTCCGCCCGTTCCGGGGCCGCCGGCGGCGGCTCCGGAGGGGTTGAAAATAAATGGCGAAACCGGGCTTGATCGCGATCAGGCCCTGACATAGGTTCCGCCGCCTCGCCGGGGGGCGGTTTTCCTCCGGCGATCCGAGCCGAACGGCTTGGGGCTATAGCTCAGTTGGTAGAGCGCTTGAATGGCATTCAAGAGGTCAGCGGTTCGACTCCGCTTAGCTCCACCATCGAAGGCCCCGCGGGAGACCGCGGGGCCTTCGTCCCATCCGGCGTCCGGTCCGTTGATCGGCGGGCGCCGAATCCCCATTTAATCGTCATCGGCCGACGCCTTGCCGATCCCGGGAGGCGCAGACGGCCGCAGGCCTGCTTCGGGGGCGAGAGACGATGAATACGCGCACCATCCTGTTCGACAGCCCCTTCCTGCTGGGCTTCGACCATACGAGAGCCCTGATCGACCGGGCGGCGCGGGCGGCGGCGGACAGCTATCCGCCCTACAATGTCGAGCAGCTGGGCGAGCATTCGGTGCGCATCACCCTGGCGGTCGCGGGCTTCGGTCCGGACGACCTGGCGGTGACGATCGAGGGGCGGCAGCTGACCATCGCCGGCAAGCGCGAGGACGCAGGCAAGGCGGACCAGGCCTTCCTGCATCGCGGCATCGCCGGGCGCGGCTTCGTGCGCAGCTTCGTGCTGGCGGACGGGCTGGAGGTCGATGCGGCGCGGCTGGAGCACGGCCTGCTGCACGTCGAGCTGAGCCGGCCGGAGGACCTGCCCGCGGTGCGGCGCATCCCCATCACGACGGGCTGATCCAGCCGTCGTTTCACCGGCCGCCGATGATCGGGGCCGAACCACACGGCCCCTCGGGGCGTTAGTTCAGAACAAGGAGGCGGTCGCCATGACGCCGACGATGATGACCAAGGAAGACTTCAGGGGCCTCGGCGCCCCCGATCTGGTGTATGTGCGCGAAATCCGCGCCGCCGATGTGCTGGCGGATACGCCGATCCCCGAGGCCAAGGGCCTGTCCATTGATCCGGAAGCGGTGCTGTACGCCGTGCACGGGGCCGACGGCGAACGGCTGGCTGTCATGATGGACCGGGAAACCGCCTTCGCCGCCGCCGTGGCGCACGAGCTGGAGCCGGTGTCGGTTCACTAATTCTCTTTTTCACCCGTCATCCTCGGGCTTGACCCGAGGATCAGAGGTGAAGCGAGGCTGGGCGGCGGGCACGGCCCAGCGACCGCCCGATAACCGATCATCGACGCAGCACCGGACGGTCTGGCCCTCGGGTCAAGCCCGAGGGTGACGGCGTGGGGATGGCTGCGGACGACGGAGCCTATGCCGCCGTGGCGGGGGCCTTGTCCCTGACGAACAGGGCGCGGATGGCGTCGACGGTGCGGGCCTGACGCAGGTGCTCGCGCATTTCCGACGACCGCAGGGCGCGCGACACCGCGGCGAGGGCGCGCAGGTGCTCGGCCCCGTCCCGCGGCGGGGCGAACAGGGCGAATATCAGGTCGACGGGACGGTCATCCACCGAGCCGTAGGCGACCGGCGTGTCGAGGCGGACGAAGACCGCGGTGACCTGGGCGATGCCTTCGAGGCGGGCGTGCGGGACGGCGACGCCCGAGCCGAGGCCGGTCGAGCCGAGGGCCTCGCGTTCCAGCAGGGCCTCCATGATACGGGCCTCCGGCAGGCCGAGGGCCTGGGCGGCGGCCTCTGCCACGCTGTGCAGCGCCTGACGTTTCGACGACGCGCCGCTGCGCAGGACGACGCCGCCGTCCGCCAGCAAATCACCGATGTCCATGAGTTGATCCCGACTCTACCCAATCATTCCCGATGGGCGGGCGCCGTGTAGACGACCCGCCTCGTTGTGGGAAGCACTATGACGCGACACCGTTTACCGAACCGTGTCCATTGAGCGATTTCGACGTCCGCTCCGGATCGATCCAGCCGACATTGCCGTCGGGCCGGCGGTAGACGACGGAGAGGCCGCCGTGGGCCGCATTGCGGAACACCACGACAGGATAGCCGGTCATGTCGAGCTCCAGCACCGCGCGGCCCACCGTGACGGTGCGGATCTCCGCCTCCGTCTCGGCGATGACCATGCCGACGGGCGGCGGTTCGCCGGGCGCGCCGGCCTCGCCGAAATCCTCATCCTCGACGGAATCGGGATCGCGCAGGACGATGCTGCGGGCGACCTCCCGGGCGGCGTTCTCGGTTTTCTCGGGCGACAGGCCGCGCGGACCAATGTGGTGATCCTTGAGCCGGCGCTTGTAGCGGCGCACCCGCTTCTCGAGCTTGTCGAGACTTTCGGTGAAGGCCGAATGGGCGTCGCCGCCGAGGCCCGAGGTGAACACCACCTGGCCGGAGGCGAGACGGACCCAGCAATCGACCTTGAAGCTGTGACCCTCCTTGGCGACGATCACCTCGGCGTCCTGGGCCCCTCGTTCGAAGTATTTGCCGATCCCGTCCTGAAGTTCCTGGGAGATGCGCGAGCCTAACGCTTCGCCGACATCCACGTGCTTACCGCTGACCTGGATTTGCATGCCGATAGAACGCGACCGAAGGCGTTTGGTGTCAACGCCGATCACAGTTTTGTGGCAAGGCTTCAGCCGACCCTGAGCATCCGCTTGCGCTGGACGGAAGACGGAATCCGCAACGCTTCCCGGTACTTGGCGACGGTGCGGCGGGCGATGTCGATGCCGGCCTCGTTAAGAATCTCGACGATCCGGTCGTCGGACAAAACGTCGCCATCGCGCGCTTCGCCGTCGATCATCGCCTTGATGCGATGACGCACCGCCTCGGCCGAATGGGCCGCGCCGCCGTCGGACGACTGGAGCGAGGCGGTGAAGAAGAATTTCAGCTCGAAGACGCCGCGCGGGGTCGAGACGTATTTGTTGGAGGTGACGCGGCTGACGGTGGACTCGTGCATGCCGATGGCGTCGGCGACCGTCTTCAGGTTCAGCGGCCGGAGGAATTCGACGCCGAAGGCGAGGAAGGCGTCCTGCTGGCGCACGATCTCGGACGAAACCTTGAGGATGGTCTTGGCCCGCTGGTCGAGGGACTTGACCAGCCAGCTGGCCTGGGCCGCGCATTCGGCGACGAAGGTCTTCTCGGTGTCGGAGCGCGCGCCCGCGGCGACCACGCCGTGATAGCGCTTGTCCATGATCAGGCGCGGCAGGGTGTCGGCGTTGAGCTCGACCTTCCAGCCGCCGGCCGGATCGGGGCGGACGTGGACGTCCGGGATGACGGTCTGGGCCGGCTCGCCGCCGAAGCCGGCGCCCGGGCGCGGCGTCAGGGCCTTCAGCTCGGCGATCATCTCGGCCATGTCCTCGCCGTCGACGCCGCAGGCCTTCTTCAGGGCGGTCAGGTCGCGTTTGGCCAGCAGGTCGAGGTTGTCGAGCAGGCATTGCATGGCCGGATCGAAGCGGTTGCGCTCGATCAGCTGCAGCTTGAGGCATTCGGGAACGGAGCGGGCCATGATGCCGGTCGGCTCGAAGCCGTGGCAGGTGGTCAGGACCGCTTCGACGCGGTCCAGCGCGACGCCGAGCCGGTCGGCGACCTCGGCGAGGTCGCCGCGCAGGTAGCCGCCCTCGTCCACGGCGTCGATCAGGCTGAGGGCGATGGCGTGGTCGGCGGGGCTGAAGCCGGCCTGCGACGCCTGCGCCTGCAGGTGCTCCCACAGGGTGGCCTCGCGGCTGTCGGGCTGTTCGCGGCCCTCGCCGTCCGGCAGGCCGCCGCCCGAGCCGGCGCGGGACCAGTCGTTGAGACCGGGCTGGGCCTCGCCGGTCCCCACGTCCTCCATGCGGTCCGAGGTGCGCTCGCCCGGGCTGGCGTCGCCGTAGACGTCGTCGGAGCGGGCGTCGAGGGTGCGGTCGGCGTCCTGGACGCGGCCTTCGTCGAAGCTCATTTCCGAGGCGTCGGCGGTCTCTTGAGCCGGGGCGTCGATCTCGCCGGCCGGCTCGGCGTCCTCGCGCTGGAGCAGCGGATTCTTCTCGAGCTCGGCCTCGACGAAAGCGTCCAGCTCGAGGTTCGACAGTTGCAGCAGCTTGATCGCCTGCTGCAGCTGGGGCGTGATGACGAGCCCCTGCCCCTGACGTATCTCCAGCCTTTGTCCGAGCACCGTCCGCAGCCCCCTGCCGGGCCGAGTGGCCCGAAACTTGCTGCGGCCACTGTGTGGCCGGAACGGTTAACGGGGGTCTAAGCGTCGGCGCCCGGCGCGGGTCGGGGCTCAGCCGTACATGTCGCCGAGGTAGACGCGGCGCACCTCGGGGTCCCGGATGACGTCCTCGGCCTTGCCCTCGAACAGGACCGAGCCGCCCGAGATGATCGAGGCGTGGTCGATGATCTCCAGCGTCTCGCGGACATTGTGGTCGGTGATCAGCACGCCGATGCCCTCGCCGGCCAGATAGCGGATGACCTGGCGGATGTCGGCGATGGCCAGGGGGTCGATGCCGGCGAAGGGCTCGTCCAGCAGCATGAAGGACGGGCGGCCGGCGAGGGCGCGGGCGATCTCGCAGCGGCGCCGTTCGCCGCCGGACAGGCCGGAGGCCGGCGCCTGGCGCAGGTGGTCGATGCGCAGCTCTTCGAGCAGTCGGGTGGTCTCGTCGGCGATGGCCTGACGGCCGGTGTGATGCAGTTCGACGACGGCGCGGACGTTCTGCTCGACCGTCATGCCGCGGAAGATCGAGGCCTCCTGCGCCAGATAGCCGAGGCCCATGCGGGCGCGCTGGTACATGGGCTGGGCGGTGATGTCCTCGCCGTCGAGGAAGATCCGGCCGCTGTCCGGGGGGATCAGGCCGGTGATCATGTAGAAGCAGGTGGTCTTGCCGGCGCCGTTGGGGCCGAGCAGGCCGGCGACCTGGCCGCGCTGGACGTGCAGGGAGACGTCGCGCACGACCTGCCGCTGGCCGAAGGAGCGGGCGATGTTCTGGACCCGCAGGCCGGTGGCGCGAGGGGCCTCGGCCGCCGGCTCGGCGGCGGCGTCATTGACGTTGAGAGCTGAGAGTTCCTTGCGGGCCAAAGGGTCAGTCCGAGCCGGGGCTCAGGTCCCGCTGCGTTCAGGATAGAAGACGCCCTGGACGCGGCCGCCCTCGCCGGCGCCGTCCATCTGGGCGGACTCGGTGCGGGTGTTGTAGGTCAGGCGGCCGCCGGTCATGACGTTCTCGCCCTGGGTCAGGATCACGTCGCCGGTCAGCACGATGGTGTCGTTGGCCGGGGTGTAGACGGCGCGGTCGCCGCGGATGGTCTGGTCGGGGGTGACGAAATAGACGTTGCCGGTCGCCTCGACGCGGCTGAGGCCGCCGTTGGCGATCACGCCCTCGACGCGGTCGGCGCGGATGCGGTTGTCGCCCTGGGTCAGCTCGGCGCGTCCCCGCAGGGACAGGGCGGTGGGGGTGCGCGACACCTCATCGGCGCCCCACATGATCGGCTGTCCGCTCTGGAAGCTCTGCGCGCCGCCGATGCCGGGCAGCGCCATGAGGGCCAGGGCGATCGCCGCCGTCGTCAGGGTTCTGGTCATGCTCATCCGTCCGACCTCGCGGCGTTGATGGTCCCGCGCACCTTGTTATCACCCGAGCCGCTGAACACGACCCGTTCGCCCTGTTCATAGATCGCATAGGACGAAGCGGTGACGGTTCCAAGGGGGCCGGAGCCCTGGACGCCCTTCGAGCCGGTCACGATGCCGGTCGAGGTGTTCACCACCGCCTCGGGCGTGACGAGGGTGAAACCCGAACCGCCGTCCGAGATTCGCACGTTCGGACCGATGGTCACGGTCTTCGCAGCCTCGTCGTAGACGCCGCCGTCGGCGGTCAGGGTGGTGACCTTGCGGCCGCCGAGATTGAGCCGCAGGGCGGGGCCGACCAGACGGAAGCGGCCGGTTTCGGCGTCGCGCACGGCGCGCTCGAAGCCGACCACGAAGCTGCGGCCCTGGGCGTCCTGGCCGAGGAAGCGGGATTTCTCGAGGGTGACCTCCCGGCTCGCCCCGGCCTTGCGCTCGACGTCCGAGATGACGCTGCGCAACACGATCCAGCTGATCGTGCCGCCGGCCAGGACGATGATGGCGACCGGCAGGATTCGGCGCAGCAGCTGCACGCGGCGGGAGCGGGCGCGGAACGCCTTCGCCGTGGCGGCGATGCGGGCCTCGTCCGCCTGGTCGCGCGTGTCGCCCGGTTCGGTCATCAGCTGTGCGCGAAGATGTCCATCTCGTCCCAGCCGGCGAGGTCCAGCGCGGACCGCGAAGGCAGGAAGTCGAAGCATTTGCGGGCCAGTTCGGCGCGGCCCTCTCGCTCGAGCATCTCGTCGAGGCGGGCCTTCACCGCGTGCAGGTAGAGGACGTCGGAGGCGGCGTACTCCAGCTGGGCGGGGGTCAGGGTCTCCGCGCCCCAGTCCGAGCTCTGCTGGGCCTTGGACAGGTCGACTCCCGCCAGTTCGCGCACGACGTCCTTCAGGCCGTGGCGGTCGGTGTAGGTGCGGGCCAACTTCGAGGCGATCTTGGTGCAGTAGACCGGGCGGGTCTCGACGCCGAGGTGGAGCTGGAACATGCCGATGTCGAAGCGGCCGAAGTGGAACAGCTTCAGCACCGCCGGATCGGTCAGCAGCCGCTTCAGATTGGGGCAGTCGTAGCCGGGGCGGCGCATGCGCACGACGTGGGCGTCGCCGTCGCCAGCGGAGAGCTGCACCACGCACAGCGGGTCGCGGCGGAAGCGCAGGCCCATGGTCTCGGAATCGATCGCGACCTCCGGGCCCAGGTCGAGGCCGTTGGGCAGGTCGCCTTCGTGCAGGAATACGGTCATGTCGGCGCTCTCATGCAGGGGACCATAAACGAACGGCGCCGTATCGCTAGGACACGGCGCCGTCGAAATAATGGTGCCCAGAAGAGGACTCGAACCTCCACGGCCTTTCAGCCACTGGCACCTGAAGCCAGCGCGTCTACCAATTCCGCCATCTGGGCCCAGACCGGTTCCCGCTTTCGCGCGTTCCCGTCCGGAAGGCGCGGACCCTTAAGGCAGCCCCCGGGGCGGGTCAACAGGCTTTTGTCCTGTTTGCGTTGCAGCCGTCGGGACCATCGTCTAATCCCCGCGCCGAGGCCGGTTCCGCATCGGCCGTCCCGCCTCTGGAGTCTGTCATGAGCGAAGTCGCGCCCGGCCTGATCACCGTCTTCGGCGGCTCCGGCTTTGTCGGCGGCCAGGTCGTCCGGATCCTGGCGCGCCGCGGCTGGCGCATCCGCGTCGCGGGGCGGCGGCCCGACCGGGCCTACAAGCTGCAGACCTCGGGCCACGTCGGCCAGATCCAGGCGGTGCGGTGCGACGCGACCGACCCGGCCCAGGTCGAGACGGCGCTGCAGGGCGCGGACGCCGCCGTCAATCTGATCGGCGTGCTGTACGAGAGCGGGTCACAGTCGTTCCAGGCGGTGCACGTCGAGGCCGCGCGCAACATCGCCATCGCCTGCGCCGCGGCCGGGATCGACCGGCTGGTGCACGTCTCGGCCCTGGGGGCCAATCCGGAGAGCGCCTCCACCTACGCCTGCACCAAGGCCGCCGGCGAAATGGCCGTGCGCGAAGCCAAGCCCGACGCGGTGATCGTCCGGCCGTCGGTGGTGTTCGGCTCGGGCGACGGCTTCCTGAACAAATTCGCGGCCATGGCCTCGATGGCCCCGGTCCTGCCGCTGTTCGGCGGCGGGCAGACCCGGTTCCAGCCCGTCTATGTCGGCGACGCGGCCGAGGCGATCGTCCGCGCCGTGGAGCGGCCCGACGCGGCCGGGCGCACCTTCGAGCTGGGCGGGCCGCAGGTCATGACCTTCGAGGACATCCTGAAGCTGGTCCTGCGCGAGACGCGGCGGCGGAACGGGCTTGTGCCCCTGCCCTTCTTCGCGGCCCGCGCGATCGGATCGCTGGCGCAGCTGACCAGCCTCGTCGGGGTCGCGCCGGTGCTGACCCGGGACCAGGCGGCGCTGCTGGAGAGCGACAACGTCGTCGCCGGGAGCGCGGACGGTCTGGACGCGCTCGGCATCGAGCCGACCGGCATCGAGGCGATCGCGCCGGCCTATCTGTGGCGCTACCGGCGCGGCGGGCAGTTCTCGGAACGGCCGACGGACACGGCGGCCACGGTCCAGGCCTGACGGCTCAGGCGTACAGCCACATCCCCAGCAGGCCGACGAACCCGACCAGGATGCGCCATCCGGCGAAGGGGGCGAAGCCGTAGCGGCCGACGAAGTCGATCAGGAAGCGGACGATGAACAGTCCGCTGACGAAGGAGACGACGAAGCCGATGGCGATGACGCCGGCGACGTCGGCGGTGATCAGGTCGCGGCTTTCCCAGAAGTCGAGGCCGAAGGCGGCGACCATGGTCGGGATGGCGAGGAAGAAGGAGAATTCCGCCGCCGCCCGCTTCTCGACGCCCAGCAGCAAGCCGCCGACGATGGTGGCGCCGCTGCGCGACACGCCCGGGATGATCGACAGGCACTGGAACAGGCCGACGCCCAGGGCGGTCTTCCACGAGAATTTCATCGCGTCGTGCTCGCGCGGGACCGGGGCCCAGCGCTCCAGCGCGATCAGGGCGAAGCCGCCGACGATCAGGGTGATGCAGACGATGGTGGTGTTGAACAACACCTCCTTGATGAAGTCGTGGAACAGAAGGCCGACGATGGCCGACGGGATGAAGGCCAGCAGCACCGACAGGGCGAACATCCGCGCCGCCGGGTCCTTGCCCGGCAGTCCGAGCAGGACCTTCCAGAGACGCTGGAAATAGAGGGCGACCACGGCGAGGATGGCGCCCAGCTGGATCATGACGATGAAGGTATCCCACGGCTCGTCGCCGAGCCCGAGCGCCTGTTTGGCCAGCAGCAGGTGGCCAGTGGAGGAGACCGGAATGAACTCGGTCAGACCCTCGACCAGGCCAAGAATGATCGCCGCCAGCCAGTCCGCCATCCGCATCCCCGATAAAGGTCAGGCGGATCAGTTCGCGCCCGGTTCGGGACCCACATAGCGCAGGCGCGCCCGGATAGGCGAGCCGTTCGTGATCTGGTCGAGCGCATGGGCCAGCAGTCCTGCCAGGCGACCGATCATCAGAAGGTCGGCGGGCGCATCGCGCGGGAGCTCGAGCCGGCGGGCGACTGCGACCAGGGCGAGCGTGAAGGCGGGGCGGCGGCCGGTCAGTTCCTCGCCCTCGCGCAGGGCCCTGGCCAGATCCTGAGGCAGGTCGGCGACGGCGAGAAGGGCGGCGGCGCGCGGATCTCCGCCGGGCCAGGCGGGATCGCCGAACCCGTACAGCGCGCCCGCTTCATGAGCGCGCCGCGCCGCATCGGCCGCCTGACGGCGAACCGCGACGACCCAGTCGGACTCCCTGGCCAGGTCGATGAGGGTCGGGGCGCCGGCCACGGTCGCCAGTCCGGCCAGGGCCGCGCCGGCGAGGGAGGCGCCCCCGGCGGCGGCGGCCCGCGCCGCGAGAGCGGGGGCGTCAAGGCCGCTGTCGGCGGCCAGCACCAGGGCGCGACGAACCAGGTGGGCGTCGGGCTCGCGCACCTTCCAGGTCCGCGCCAGCCGCTGATGGAGGAACAGCCGGGGGCCGGGGCCGGCCACGGCGTCGACGGCCTCGTCGAGGACGCGGGCGCATTCGACGCGCAGGGATTCGGGCGGGCGAGGCTTGAGCTCCGCGTCCTCCTCGGCCCTGCGGGCGAGGGCGGAGAACAGCCGGCCGCGGGCCGAATGACCGGGCATGGTCCCGACGCGGGGGCGGACCTCGACAAAGGGATTGCCCGCCCGGGCGTCCCACATCCGCCGCGCCACGTCCTCGAGGGTGGCCGACTCGGCCAGCTGGACCGCGTCCATGCCGCGGTAGAACAGCCTGCGGCCGTCGCTCACCGACACCGACGACCGGATTTCGAGGTCCTGCGCCTCCGACTCCTCGGGCGGCGGCAGCCACTGGCCGATCCCGGCGGCGGCGGCCGGTTCGTCCCCGCTCAGCCGGATGATGTCGGAGACGGCGTAGAGGCTGCGGCGGGGATCGTCCGGATCGGGCCGGGCGGCGATGCGGCCGCGGCTGACGTAGGCGTACAGGGTCTGGGCCTTGACCCCCAACCGGGCCAGAGCCTCGCCGCGTCCGATCCAGCGGCCGGCCTGCGATGCCGTCCCTGCCGACTGCATGTCGCCTCCGAAAGGCCTGACGGACCTCCAAGGGTCCATGCGGCGCGCAGCATGGGGCCATTTCGTGACGATGCCGCTAACGCCCGCCGGCGCGCTTGGCGCCGCCGACGCTTTCCGCGACAAGACGGCGATGACCACGACGCCCCACGACGACGCTCATCTGGCCGCCCGCAGCGTGACGCGCCTGTCGGTCGGCGTGGCCGTGGTGCTGATCGCGCTGAAGGCCTTCGCCCTCGGCGCCTCCGGTTCGGTGGCCATGCTCGCTTCCCTGACCGATTCGGCGCTGGACCTGGTGGCGTCGCTGGCCACCTTCTTCGCCGTGCGCTGGGCCGCCGCCCCGCCGGACGCCGAGCACCGCTACGGCCACGGAAAGGGCGAGGCGATGGCGGCGCTGGTGCAGGCCGGCCTGATCTTCGCCTCGGCCGTGTTCATCGGCTGGGAGGCGGTGCAGCGCATCTTCGATCCGCGTCCGGTGAGCTCGGGCTACTGGGCGGTCATGGTCGTCCTGATCTCGATCGCCCTGACCGGCTGGCTGGTCTGGATGCAGGACCGGGCCATCCGCCGCAGCGGCTCGATGGCGGTCAAGGCGGACCGCGCCCACTACGCCGCCGACATGGCCGCCGGCGCGGTGGTGCTGATCGGGGTGGTGTCCGGGACCTTCCTGGCCGCGCCGGGTCTGGACGCGGCGGCCGGGCTGATCGTCGCCGTCTGGCTGTTCTGGGGCGCGCTCGGCCTGCTCAGGGAGGCGGCCGACCACCTGCTGGACCGCGCCGTCCCGGACGCCGACCGGATCGCCATCACCACCGCCGTGCTGGTCGATCCGCGCATCACCGGGGTGCACCAGCTGCGCAGCCGCATGGCCGGGTCAGTGATGATGATCCAGATGCACGTCGACCTTGAGCCGAGCCTGACGCTGGAACAGGCCCACGCCATCGTGGTCGGGGCGGAGCAGCGGATCCTCGAGGCCTATCCCCGCGCCGACATCCTGATCCATCCCGATCCGAGAGGGGCGGCGCCGGCGACCTCCGTCCCCGTTTCAGGGCCCGAGGACGCGCCGGCGGCTCCATAGCTAACGTGGGCTTAACGCCCTGTGCCGCATGCATCGGTCATGTCGGCCAGCGTCCTGTATCATTTCCCCTTCGACCCCGGCTCGCGCGCCGCGCGGCTGGCGCTGGGCGAGGCCAGGGTCGAATTCACCGACACCATCGTCCGGCCCTGGGAAGACGGCTGCCCGGTGGCCAGCCTGAACCCGTCGGGCATGCCGCCGGTGCTGCAGACCACCGAGGGCGGGCGGGCCCTGACCCTGTGCGAACCCGCCGCCATCCTGGGTTGGCTGGAGGACCGCTCGAAGGAGCCGTTCCTGATGCCGTCCGATCCGGGCGAGCGGGCCGAGACGCGGCGGCTGGTCGGCTGGTTCGACCGCCGCTTCAATGACGAGGTCAACGCCGTGCTGCTGCACGAGCGGATGGAGAAGCCGCTGCTTCGCCTGGGGCCGCCCGAGGCGCGGGCGCTGCGGGCGGGGCGGGAGTCGCTGAAGGCGCATCTGGGCATGCTGGAGGGCCTGCTGGCCGCCCGCGACGCCCTGGCCGGCCGCCGCATCACCCAGGCCGACGTGGTCGCCGCGGCGCACCTGTCGGTGCTCGACTATTTCGGCGAGGTGCCGTGGGGCGCCTGGCCGGCGATCAAGACCTGGTACATGAAGCTGAAGTCGCGGCCCTGCTTCCGGCCCCTGCTGGCCGACCGGTTCCCGGGGGTCCAGCCGTCCGCCTGGTATCACGACCTCGACTTCTGACGTGCCGGTCGGGGGTGCTAGTGCTAGTGAGCGAGCGGTGAGCCGCTGCGGCTACGGCCAACCCGCCCGTTGCTCGCCTCGTGCTCACCAGCACTAGCACTCCCCTTCCCCCGGACCGCGCCCGTTGAGCGACCGCCTCAAGACATCCATCCGCGACGCCGCTTCCGGCCTGGGCTTCGACGTGTGCCGGTTCGCGTCCGCCTCGGAGCCGTGGAGCGCCGGAGAGCGGCTGGCGCATTTCGTCGGGGCCGGCCGGCACGGCGACATGGGCTGGATGGAGACGACGCTGGAGCGGCGGGCGCATCCGACCTCGATGTGGCCGGAGGCGAAGACCGCCATCGTGCTGGGGCTGAACTACGGGCCGGGGCATGATCCGCTGCCCGAGATGGACGACGCCTCGGCGGGATACATCTCGGTCTATGCACGCGGCGACGACTATCACGAGCTGATCAAGGGCCGGTTGAAGACTTTGGCCGGGCAGGTCGCGGCGCGGTCCGGCGAGGAGGTCAAGGTGTTCGTCGACACCGCCCCGCTGATGGAGAAGCCGCTGGCGCAGCGGGCGGGACTCGGCTGGCAGGGCAAGCACACTAATCTGCTGTCGCGCAGCCGGGGCAACTGGCTGTTTCTGGGCGTCATACTGACCGCCGCCGAGCTGGAGCCGGACGCGCCGGAGGAGCAGCATTGCGGGGCCTGCACCGCCTGTCTGGACATCTGTCCGACCCAGGCGTTTCCGGCGCCGTTCCAGCTGGATGCGCGGCGCTGCCTGTCCTACCTGACCATCGAGTTCGCGGGGCCGTGGCCGGTCGAGTTCCGGCCGATGACGGGGTCGCGCATCTACGGCTGCGACGACTGCCTGGCCGTCTGTCCATGGAACAAGTTCGCGGTGAGTTCGCACGAGGCGCGGGTGCAGGCGCGCGAGGCGCTGGTGTCGCCGCGGCTGGCGGAGCTGGCGGGGCTGGACGACCCGGCGTTCCGGGCGCTGTTCTCGAAGAGCCCGGTCAAGCGGATCGGCCGCGACCGGTTCGTGCGGAATGTTCTGTATGCGATCGGCAACAGCGCGGATGCCGAGCTGATCGGGCCGGCCCGTCGGCTACTGGACGATGCGGCGCCGCTGGTGCGGGGCGCGGCGGTGTGGGCGCTGTCGCGGCTGATGGACGAGGCGGCGTTCGCGGGGCTGCGGGCGGACCGGCTGGAGGGCGAGGCGGACGCCTCCGTACGCGCCGAATGGACCGGCGATCAGACCTGAAGGCGGCGGAACACCGGCGCGTGGAAGCCGTCGGCGCGGCAGCGGGCGTCGGCCTCGGCCAAGCGCTCGATGACCACGGCGCCGTGATGGGCGGTGGCGTGGAGCACGCGGTCGGCGTCGAGCATGAAGGCCGAGTGGCCGGTCCAGCTGTGAACGCCCGGTTCGGCGAGCCAGACGACGAGGTCGCCGCGGCGGGTGTCCGAACGGTCGACGCCGTGGCCGAGTTCGGCCTGCTGATCGGCATGGCGGGGGCCGGCGAGACCGCAGGCGTAGAGCGCCTGCTGGACCAGGCCGGAGCCGTCGGTGGCGGTCGAGGAGCGGGCGCCGAGGCTGTGCGGAACGCCGAGCAGGCGTTCGGCCACCGCGACAGGATCGCTCTCGAAGGCGCCGATGGGGGCGAGGTCGTCGGGCGCGATCTCGCCCGCGTCGGCGACGAGGGCGTTGAGCGGCAGGCTGGCGGCGACGGCGGCGACGCGGTGCGTCGGCAGGCGTGCGCCGGGCTTCACCGCCGCGGCCGAAACCCAGCCGACGAGTCCGTCGCGGCGGGCGCGGCCCCACAGGCGATCGCCCTTGCGGTCCAGCACATCGAAGGCCTCGCCGTAGATCAGCTGGTCGATGCGCTCGGAGGCGGGGTCGGCCTCGGCGTGGATGTCGGCGAAGGGCACGGCGGCGTGCATCGGATCGGCGGGGCGATAGGCCCGGGCGCGCACGAGCCCCTCCAGCGCCTGCTCGGCCAGGTCGGGCCTTGCGAGCGTGGTGCGGGGGTCAGGCGTGGCGGCGTCTGGGATCAAGCAAGGCGCGTCCGGTTGAACCGTCAGGATGGCGCGATATGCCGAAAGGGCCGTTAACGAACGGAGGCTTTATCGTGGCGCCGGAAACCGGCGGGACAGCATTTCGAAACAGGCGCGCAGGCCCTGCGCCTCGCCGCCCTCGGGACGGCCGGGTTGGGCGCGGGGGTTCCAGGCGAAGATGTCCATGTGCGCCCAGGCCCCCGTGGTCGGGGCGAATTTCTGCAGGAACAGGGCGGCGGTGACGGAGCCGGCCTGGGCCCAGGCGGCGGAGTCGTTGCGCACGTCGGCGATCTCGCTGTCGAGGGCGGCGCGGTAGCCGGGCCACAGCGGCATCGGCCACAGCGGATCGCCGACGGCGCGGGAGGCTTCCAGCAGGTCGGCGACGAGGGCCGCGTCCTCGCTGTAGAGCGGCGGCAGTTCCGGGCCGAGGGCGATGCGGGCGGCGCCGGTCAGGGTGGCGAAATCCAGGGTCAGGTCGGGCGAATGCTCAGCGGCCCGGGCGAGGATGTCGGCGAGGATGAGCCGGCCCTCGGCATCGGTGTTGCCGATCTCGATGGTCAGGCCCTTGCGGCTGTTGAGGATGTCGCCGGGCCGGAAGGCGTCGGCGGAGATGGCGTTCTCGACGGCGGCGACCAGAATCACCAGCCGCACCGGCAGGCCGGCCTGCATGACAAGGCGGCCGAGGGCGAGGGCGTGGGCCGAGCCGCCCATGTCCTTCTTCATGTTGCGCATGCCGGCGGCCGCCTTGATGTCGAGGCCGCCGGAGTCGAAGACCACGCCCTTGCCGACCAGGGCCACGAGCGGCAGGTCGGCGCGGTCGAGGTTCCAGCCCAGTTCGATGACGCGCGGCGCGCGGTGCGGGGCGGCGGCCCGGCCGACGGCGTGGACCGCGGGGTAGTTGTCGTCCAGCAGGGCGTCGCCGGTGGTGACCGTGACGGAGGCGCCGGCGGCCTGGGCGATCTCGCGGGCGATGGTCTCGATCTGCAGCGGCCCCATGTCGGCGGCGGGGGTGTCGACCATCTCGCGGGCCAGGGCGCAGGCGGCGGCGATGCGCAGGGTGGCGGCGGCGTCGATCTCCGGGCCGACGGCGAGGCGGGCCTGGCCTGCGGACCGGGCCTTGTACCGGTCGAAGCGGTAGGCCCCCAGCGCGAAGGCCAGCGCGGCCGCCGCGGACTGGCCGGGCTCCAGGCCTTCCAGCCGCCACAGGCCCTCGGGCAGTTTCGACGCCAGGGCGCGGGCGGTCATCGGGTCGAAGGCCTCCCCGGCGCCGAACAGGGCGCCGGAGACGCCGTCGTCGGAACAGGGCAGGAGCAGAAGCTGGCCGGCCTTGCCGGTGAAATCGTTGGACCGCGCCCAGGCGCTCCAGACGCCCTCGATAGGGGCGTCCTTCGGCACGATCCGGACCGGGAGCGCGCCCTCGTCCTCGGTGGTCAGCAAGTCGGGGTGGAGGACGGACATCGCGGGAAGCCTTTGCGGCCGATCTTAACCAAGGATTGACGCGAAGGGCCGAGTCTGGAGCCCGAACCTTCCGGAGCGCCCTTCCATGTCGCGCACGACCGCCCGTATCGCAACCATCGTCCTGCTCGCGGCCGCCCTGATGCCCGCGGCGCCGGTCCTGGCGCAGCAGGCCGCGCCCGCCGCCGCCGCGCAGCGGACGCCGGCCAGCGCCGAGGCGCGCGCCGCCTACGACCGGGCCGATCCGCTGAGCCGCTCGGTGTTCTGGACCGAACAGGCCGACATCAATCCGCTGGATCCGGTCGCCGGGGTCAAGGCGGCCCAGGCGCTGCGTGAGCTGGGCCGCTACGAACAGTCCGCCGACATGGCCGAGCGGGTGCTGCTGGTGCAGCCGGACAATGTCGAGGCCATGCTCGAGGTCGGCCGGGGCCACATCGCCCGGGGCCACGCCTTCTATGGGGTGGCGGCGCTGGAGAAGGCGCGGGACGCACGGCCGGACGACTGGCGGGCCTGGTCCCTGCTGGGCGCGGCCTATGAGCAGGTGCGGCGCGCGCAGGACGCCCAGACCGCCTGGGCGCGGGCGTTGCAGCTGTCGCCCGACAATCCCGACGTGCTGACCAATATGGCCATCTCGGCCATGACCCGGGGCGACACCGCCGCCGCCGAACCGCTGCTGCGCCGCGCCGCCGCCCAGCCGGGCGCGTCGCTGAAGGTGCGGCTGAACCTGGCCATGGCGCTGGGCCTGAACGGCAAGATGGACGAGGCGGAGCAGATGATGCGCCGCGACCTGCCGCCGGACGCCGCCGACCGGAACCTGGAATGGCTGCGGGCGCGGGCCGGATCGGGCGCCGGCGACCAGGCCCGGACCTGGGGCTCGCTGCAGGGCGGCTGAAACGGGGCGTCCGGGCGCGGGCTTCACGCGAGCCGCCCGCCCGCCTATCTTCAGGCCATGATCGACGAGCTCTACAGCGCGCGCATCCTCAAGCTGGCGGCCAATATGCCGCACAGCGGGCGGCTGGCCGCGCCGCAGGGCACGGGCGAGCGGGTGGCCAAGCTGTGCGGCTCGAAGGCCGTCGTCGATGTCGTGCTGGACGACGCGGGGCGGATCCTCGAGTTTGCGCAGGATGTGAAGGCCTGCGCCCTCGGTCAGGCGGCTGCGGGCGTGCTGGGCGAGAGCGTCCTTGGCGCCTCGGCCGACGAGATCGCGGCGGCGCGCGACGCCATGACGGCGATGCTCAAGTCGGGCGGCGAGGGCCCCGGGGGCCGGTTCGAGGGGCTGCGGGCGCTGAGGCTGGTCGCCGACTATCCGGCGCGGCACGCCTCGACCATGGTCGCCATCGAAGCCACGCTGGACGCCGTGAATCAGGCGCTCGCCCGTAAGAGCCCCGACACGCGAACTAGCCTCGCCGGCGCTGCCTAGCGCCCGTTGCCCCCGCGCGTCTGGCGGGGGATAAGCGCGGCGACATGGCTCCCGGCGATAATCTCTACGAACGCGGCGTCCGGCTGGCCCATCGCGGCTACAAGCTGACGCTGTCGCCCCTGATTGGACAGCAGTGCCGGTTCCTGCCGACCTGCTCCGACTACGGCCGGGACGCGCTGATCCAGCACGGCCCGATCAAGGGGGGATGGCTCACGGTCCGGCGCCTCTGCAAATGCCATCCTCTCGGCAAATCGGGCTATGACCCGGTTCCGCCGCCTGCAAAGACGAAACGATGATCGAACTGAAATTCCCCGACGGCGCCACGCGCGAATACCCGGAAGGGTCCACGGGCCGGGACGTCGCCGCCTCCATCTCGCCGTCGCTGGCCAAGCGCGCCGCCCTGGCCGAGATCAACGGCAAGCAGTGGGACCTCGACCGTCCGCTGGAGAGCGGCGGCGCCTTCCGCCTGATCATGCGCGACGATCCCGACGCGCTGGAGACCATTCGCCACGACGCCGCGCACATCCTCGCCCAGGCGGTGCAGGAGCTGTTCCCCGGCACCCAGGTCACCATCGGTCCGGCCATCGAGGATGGCTTCTATTACGACTTCTTCCGCGAGGAGCCGTTCTCGACCGACGACTTCGCCGCCATCGAGAAGAAGATGGCCGAGATCGTCGATCGCGACGAGAAGCTGGTGCGTCAGGTCTGGGACCGGGACGAGGCGATCCGGCTGTTCGAGGCCAAGGGCGAGACGTTCAAGGCCGAGCTGATCCGCGACCTGCCGGCGGACGAGACGATCACCACCTACGCCACGGGCGACTGGGTCGACCTGTGCCGCGGGCCGCATTTCCCGTCCACGAAGTTTGTCGGCAAGGCCTTCAAGCTGACCAAGCTGGCCGGCGCCTACTGGCGCGGCGACCACCGCAATCCGCAGCTGCAGCGCATCTATGCGACGGCCTGGGCCTCGAAGGACGATCTCGACGCCTATCTGCAGCGGGTCGAGGAGGCGGAGAAGCGCGACCACCGCAAGATCGGCCGCGCCATGGAGCTCTTCCACATGCAGGAAGAGGGCCGCGGCATGGTCTTCTGGCACCCGAAGGGATGGGTGCTGTGGCAGGTCATCGAAGCCTATATGCGCCGCCGGCTGGACGCCGCCGGCTATGTCGAGGTCAAGACGCCGCAGGTGCTGGACCGCACCTTCTGGGAGAAGTCGGGCCATTGGGAGAAATACCGGCCCAATATGTTCGTCTGCGAGACGGTCGAGGGCGAGACCCTGTCCCTCAAGCCGATGAACTGCCCGGGCCATGTGCAGATCTTCGGCATCGGCCAGCGTTCGTACCGCGAGTTGCCGTTGCGGATGGCCGAGTTCGGGGCCTGTCACCGCTATGAGCCGTCGGGCGCCCTGCATGGCCTGATGCGGGTGCGCGGCTTCACCCAGGACGACGCCCACATCTTCTGCCGCGAGGACCAGATCGTCGACGAGACGTCGCGCTTCATCGAACTGGCCCGCTCGGTCCACGCCGACCTCGGCATGGAGACCGCCTACATCAGCCTTGGCACCCGGCCCGAAGTCCGCGCGGGCTCGGATGAATTCTGGGACAAGGCCGAGGCGCTGATGGCCGAGTCGGCCCGGGCGGCGGGGACCGAGCCGGTCGTCACCGAGGGCGACGGGGCCTTCTACGCGCCCAAGCTCGACTTCGTGGTCAAGGACGCCATCGGCCGCGAATGGACCTGCGGCACCATCCAGCTGGACTACGTCCTGCCGGAACGGCTGGGCGCGGAGTACATCGGCGAGGACGGCCAGAAGCACCGGCCGGTGATGCTGCACCGGGCCATCCTGGGCAGCTTCGAGCGGTTCATCGGCATCATGATCGAGAACTACGCCGGCGCCTTCCCGCTGTGGCTCGCGCCGACGCAGGCGGTGGTGGCGACCATCGTCTCGGAGGCCGACGACTACGCCCGCGAAGTGCAGGCGCGGTTCAAGGCTGCGGGCCTGCGGACCGAGCTCGACCTGCGCAACGAGAAGGTCGGCTACAAGGTGCGCGAGCACTCGGTCGGCAAGGTCCCGGTCATCGCCGTGGTCGGCAAGAACGAGGCCGCCGAAGGCAAGGTGGCGATCCGCCGCCTGGGCTCGCAGGCGCAGGAGGTGGTGTCGGTCGAGGAGGCCATCCGCATCCTGACCGAAGAGGCGACGCCGCCGGACCTGCGTCGGGGCTGATTTGATCTGCTGAAACAGAAAGCCCGCCCTTGCGACGCAGGGGCGGGCTTTTCGTTGTGTGTTTGCGTTCGTGGTTACAGCAGCCGCTTGCGCATGGCCTGGCTGAGCATGTCGATCAGGGTCACGGCCACGACGATGACGATCGCGATGGTTGAGACGGTGCGGTATTCGAAGGCCTGCAGGCTTTCGAACAGGGCTTGGCCGATGCCGCCGGCGCCGATCAGGCCGAGCACGGTGGCGGCGCGGCTGTTCGATTCGAAGCGGTAGAGGGCGAAGCTGGTCCATAGCGGGGCGACCTGCGGGATGACGCCCCAGGTGATCTCGTGCAGGCGGCCGCCGCCGGTCGCCTTGACGCCCTCGATGGGCCCCTTGTCGATCGACTCGACGGCCTCGGAGAATAGCTTGGCGAGGACGCCCGCGGTGTTCAGGCCGATGGCCAGAACCCCCGCCAGAGGACCCAGGCCGACGGCGACGATAAACAGGGTGGCGATGACCAGGTCGGGAATGGAGCGCATCAGATCCATGACGCGGCGCACCGGCCAGACCAGCCAGGCGGGCGACAGGTTGCGCGAGGCCATCAGGCTGAGCGGGACGGCGAGGAAGACCGCCAGGAAGGTGCCCCACAGGGCGATCTGCACGGTCAGCCACATCAGGCCGACCAGCGAGCGCAAGTCGCTGAAGTCAGGATTGAGGAAGTCGCGTCCGTACTCCCTCATATTCTGGCTGTTCGAGAACAGGTTGAGGATGTTGGGCAGATCGACCTTGTCGAAGGCGGCCAGCAGCATGATGGCGAAGCCGCCCCACAACAGGACGTCCAGCGACCAGGCGGCGAGGGACTTCTTCGGGGGTTCGGGCACCTGGGTCGGATCGCCAGCCACCTGGCCCGGGCGGGGCGCGAGGTTGAGCGCGATGGCCACCAGCGCCAGAACGGCGATCAGGGCGAAGGGCCACCAGCGGCCGATCAGGGTCCCGGCGCTGGCCGGCGGGGCGACCTCGGGCGGGCGGCCCTCGCGACGGGCCTGGTCGGCCTTCATCTCGCGGATCGGGTCGAGATAGCTGTTTTCGGCGGCGCGGAACTGCGAATAGTTCAGGCCCGCCAACACCTGGCGCTGGCGCTCGGCCTCGGGGCCGAAGCCTTGGCCATAGGTGACGAAGAAGCGCCTGATCCGGGCCTTGAGGTCGGCCGGCAGGTCGGAGCGGATGACGATGCCCGACTCCGGGATCGGCGGCGACTGCCAGATCTCCTCGATCTTGTCGGCGATCTGGGGGTTCTGGCGGCGCAGGAAGACGGTGTTGACCGAGTTGGAGGTGGCGACGTCCACTTGGCCGTTGGCGACCGAGAAGGCGTTGTTCTGGTGGTTGGCCGAGCGGACGGTCGAGAAGCACTCCGTCGGGTCGATTCCCCGCGGGCCGAAGAAATAGGTCATCGGGGCCAGGGTGCCGGAGGTCGACTGGGCGTCGCCGATGCCGAAGGTGTAGCGCTTGCCGCAGCGGGCCACGTCCTCAATCGTGATGCCTGAGCCCTTCTTCACGATGATGGTCGAGACGTAGGAATCCTTGCCCTCGAGATCGACGGTGCGGGCGATGACTTCGCCGTGCGAACGGTCGATGGCCTGCACGGCCGGCAAGGCCGAGAACCAGCCGATCTGGGCCTGGTTGGCGCGCATCGCCTCGACCAGCACGCTGTAGTTGGAGCCGAACACCGGTTCGACCGGCAGGCCGAGCTCGCGTTCGAGGTCGTCCAGCAGGGGCTGCCAGATCGGGCCCGAAGAGGCCTGGCCCTCGGCTGACAGCACGGTGAAGACGATCTTGTCCGGGCGCCGGGACTGGGCCGAGGCCGCCCCGGCGGGCGCGAGGCCGCACAGGACGACAGCCAGGGCCAGGACGCCGGCGAGGATGTTGCGAAGGCGGCTCATGCGCGGACGCTCCGGAACGCGTCACCGGGGGCGGGAGCGTGAATAATGTTCATGGCTTCGATATCCGGGTGGCCCGGGGCGGCCAAGGGACGGGAGTGCTGGATGACGGCGGCGCAGGTCACGGCTGCACCTCCCGCCGGAGGCGCAGCCGTTGCAGCTCGCGCTCGGCGGAGGCGGCTGCGGCGGCGTCGCCCCGGACGCGGGCGGCGGCCAGCGCCTGGTCGGCCATCAGCTCGCGCACCGGGTCGAGATAATTGTCCTCGACAGCGCTGAAGCGCGAATAGCCCAGGGCGGCGAGAACGCGGCGCTGCCGCTCACCCTCGGCGCCGCCCCCCTGGCCGTAGGTCAGGAAGAAGCTGCGGATCTTCTCCTTCAGGGCCGGGTCGAGATCGCCGCGAACGACGATGCCGCCCTCGGGGATGGGCGGGGACTGCCAGATCTGTTCGATCTGGGCCGCCATCATGGGATTGCGGCGGTGCATCGTCTCGATGGTGACGCTGTTCGAGGTCGCGACGTCGAGGACGCCGGCGGCGACCTCGGAGGCGTTGTTCTCATGGTTGCCGGACTTGACCGAGGCGAAGCAGGTCTCCGGCCGGACCCGACCCGGATTGAACAGGAAGGTCAGCGGCGCGAGCGTGCCCGAGGTCGACTGCGGGTCGCCGATCCCGAAGCGGTAGCCCTTCCCGCAGTCCAGCACGTCCTTCAGGGTGATGCCGGACCCGCGCCTGACGATCAGGAGGGAGCGATAGCTGTCGGCGCCGTCGGCGTTGACCGTGCGCGCGATCATCTCGGCGCCGGCGGTTTCCATGGCGCTGATGGCGGGCTGGGCCGAGAACCAGGCGACCTGGGTGCGGCCCTGCCGCATGTCCTCGATCAAGGCCGAATAGGTGGAGGCGAAATGCGGTTCCACCGGCGCCCCGACCGCCTTGGACAGGTCGTCCAGAAGCGGGCGCCAGAGCGGGTCTGCCGAGGCCTGGCCCTGGGCCGAGAGGATGGAGAAGGTGATCTCGTCAGGCGCGTCGCCGGCCGCCACGTGGTCGCCGCGGTCGCATCCGGCCAGGCCCAGGGCGACGGCGGCCAGAACCCCAACGCCGAACCGGCGAGCAGAGTTCGAAAGCCTCATGCCTTGGCTTCCCAGAACGCGTCCTCGAACTCGGGACCGTAGATGTCGATCAGCTGCTTCGTGTCCAGGCCGGTGGCGGGGCCGTCGTAGACGATCTGGCCGGCCTTGAGGGCGATGACGCGGTCGCAGTAGCGGATGGCGTAGTCGACTTGGTGCAGGGTGACGATGACGCCGAGTCCGTCGCGCTGGTTGAGCTCGACCAGCAGCTCCATGACCTTGCGGGCCGAGACGGGGTCGAGCGAGGCGACGGGCTCGTCGGCGAGGATGGCCCGGGCGCCCTGGACGAGTGCGCGGGCGATGGCGCCGCGCTGCTGCTGGCCGCCGGACAGGGTGTTGGCGCGCTGGGCGGCGTAGTCGGAGACGCCGACGCGGTGGAGCGCCTCCATGGCCTTGCGCTTGTCCGCCGCCGGCCAGACGCCGAGCACGCCCTGCCAGCCAGGGATGCGGCCGAGGACGCCCAGCATGACGTTGGAGAACAGCGACAGCCGGCCGACCAGGTTGAACTGCTGGAAGATCATGCCGAGCTTCTGGCGCGCCGCGCGCACCTGGCCGGTGATGCGGCCGTTCTTCTGAACCGTCTGGCCGAAGACCTCGATGACGCCCTTGCCCGGATCGATGGTCTGAAGGCCGGTGATCGAGCGCAGCAGGGTCGACTTGCCCGAACCGGACGGACCGATCAGGGCGACCATCTCGCCGGCGCCGACCTCGACAGACACGCCGTTCAGCGCCTTGCGGGCGCCAAAGGTCTTGGACACGTCCCGAACGGACGCGACGGCGGCGGCGGATGCGGTCATGGACAGACTGTCGGCGGTTGCAGGGGCGCGCCGCATGGCCCGAACGGGCCCTTGGGGCAAGCCTTAATGGCACGGCCGCGACGATTTCGTCCAGCGTGACGGCAGCAGGGCCGCCCGGTCGGCTACTGCGCCGGGCGGACCTCCACCTCCAGGCCGAGACCCTCCAGCTGGGGGCGGACCACCGCGGCGTCGCCGACCACGACCCAGACCATGTCATCGTCCAGCACCCGGCGGGCCTCGGCATCCATCTGGGCGGCGGTCATGGCCTCATAGCGGGGCGCCAGCGTCTCCCAGTAGTTGTCCGGCCGGCCGTAGAGGGCGTTGGTGCGCAGGGCGTTGAGCACATTGGCCGAGCTCTCGAAGCTGCCCGGCAGCTGTCGAACGTTGCCGTTGACGGTGCGCTCACGCTCGGCGGCGGAGACGCCGCGGTCGGCGAGGAAGGCGCGGTACTGGTCGATCAGGGCGGCGATGGACTCGCCGGTGCGGTCGGACTGGACGGGCGCATTGACGATGTAGGGCGTCTGGCGCTCCAGCGGGTTGAGGCGGCCGTTGACCCCGTAGGACCAGCCGCGGGTCTCGCGGATGTCCTGGTTGATGCGGGACAGGAAGCCGGCGCCGATGACCTCGTTGGCGGCGGTCACGGTGACGAGGTCATCCTGTCCGGTGACCGGCAGGACGACGCCGCCGAGGATCAGCGACTGGGGCGACTGCGGGCGATCGACCAGCACGATGCGGGGCCGCGGCGCCGGTATGGGCGCATCGAAGGCCTTGCTCCCCTTCGGCTCGGCGGGCGCGGCCCAGGCGCCGAAGCGGGCCTCCAGCAGCGGCGTCAGCTCGGACAGCGGCTTGTCCGAGACGATGAACAGCTGGGCGTTGTCGGGCCGGACCCAGCGCTGATGGAAGGCGATCAGGTCGTCGCGGTCCAGCCCGCGCACAGCCTCGGCAGCGCCGAGGCCGGACCAGGCGCGGCCATAGGGGTGATCCGGGCCGTAGAGGACCACCGGCAGGACGCGCGCGCCCATGCCGTTCGGCGAGGTCTGCTCCTGGGCGATGGAGGCCAGCTGCTGGTTGCGGCGGCGCTCGAGATCGGCGGGGCGGAAGGCGGGATTGCGGATCACGTCGGCCAGCAGGTCCAGCGACGGCGCCAGGTTCGGGCTGACGGCGTTCAGCGCCACCGTGGTGCGGTCGACGGAGGCGAAGGCGCCGACATTGGCGCCCAGCCGTTCGGCCTCCTCGGCGATCTGGACGGCGGTCTTGCTGGTCGTGCCCTCGGTCAGCAGATCCAGCATCAGGCGCTGGGTCCCGGGCGCGTCCGCGGGGTCGGCGGCGACGCCGGCGTTGAACTCCACGGCCACCCGGGTGACCGGCGCCGTGGTCGAGCGGGCGTAGATCACCTCCATGCCGTTCGACAGGCGGGCGCGTTCGACGGCGGGGAAGTCCAGCGCCTTCATCGGCCCGACCGGCGGCATCGGCTCGCGCGGCGTGAAGGGCAGCGGGTCGGCCGGAGCGGGCGCAGGCCGGTTGTCGGCGGCCTCGGCGTAGGGCTCGCGCTCGCCGGGATCGACGCGCGTGGCCAGAACCGGACGGGTCAGCCAACGGTCCATCACGGCCTTGACCGAGGCCGGGGTGACGGCGCCCATGGCGGCCAGCTCCCGGCGGTAGAAGCCGGGGTCGTCGGCGTAGAGCTCGCCCTCGGCCAGCACCACGGCCTTGCCGCCGAAGCCGCCGACCGGCTCCAGCGCCTGGATCTGGCCGGAAAGGCTGCTGGTGACGGTGCGGGCGATCTCGTCCCCGGTGGGGCCGTTGGCGATGAAGTCGGCGATCAGCGCGTCCAGCTTGCGCGACACGGCGTCGGCGTCCTGACCCGGTTTGACGTCGACGGTGACCGTGAACATGCCGATGCGATGGAAGGCCTGATAGCCGGTCCCGACCGAGGTGGCGGTCTCGTCGCCGCGCACCAGGGCGTTGTCGAGCCGGGAACTGGCCAGACCGCCGAGCACAGAGGCGGCCACCTGCAGGTCCGCCGACTCCTCGGCCAACAGGCCGGGGACGACCCAGGTGCGGTACAGCCGGGTGTTGGGCACCCGGTCATGCATCAGCTGGTCGATGCGGGCCGGCAAGGTCGGGATGTCGGCCTGCGCCGGCTCATTGGTCGCGCCACGCGGGATGTGCCCGAAATACTGCTGGACCTTCTGCCGGGCCGTGGCCGCGTCGATGTCGCCGGCGATGACGAGCACGGCGTTGTTCGGCCCGTAGTTGTCGCGGTGCCACTGGCGCAGGTCTTCCAGACTGGCCGCGTCCAGATCGGCCATCGAGCCGATGGTGGAGTGGCGGTAGGGGTGGCCGGGCGGGAAGAGCGCTTCCAGCTGGGCATAGTAGACGAGGCCGAACGGCTGATTGTCGCCCTGGCGCTTTTCGTTCTGGACCACGCCGCGTTGGTTATCGAGCCGCTCCTGATTGAGCGCGCCCAAGAGGTGCCCCATCCGGTCGCTCTCCATATAGAGCGCCTGGTCGAGGGCCGAGGTCGGGACCGTCTGGAAGAAGTTGGTGCGGTCGAACCAGGTGGTGCCGTTCCAGTCGGTGGCGCCGATGGCGCGCAGCGGCTCCATCAGGCCGCCGGGCAGGTTTTCGGTCGGATTGAACAGGCCGATGTGCTCGAACAGGTGAGCGTAGCCGGTCTGGCCTTCCGGCTCGTCCTTGGCGCCGACGTTGTACCAGGCCGCGACGGCGACGACCGGCGCCTTGCGATCGGTGTGGACGACGACCCGCAGGCCGTTGTCGAGCGTGAACTCCTCGAACGGGATGTCGACGCTTTGGGCCAGCTCGGCGGCGGGGACCGGCTGCGACGACTGGGCCAGGACCGGCGGCGCGCCCGCCGCCAGAGCCAGAGCGAATACGGCGGCGAAGGCGGTGCGGCGCATGACAAGTCCCCCATCAGCGGAAGCGTGACCCTACGCGCCGCCGAACAGGGTTCAAGTTACGGCTCTGTCACGAAAAAACCGCTTTACATGACGGGGCTATGACCCCATATCGCGCGCTCCGGCGGACCCCGTGGTCTAACCGTTTGCGCTGCTAACGCCGGTCTGGGTTTAACAATCAACAGGGGGTTACGTGAATTGCGCACGTACCAATTTCCCCTGGACCTGGTCCGTGAGCGGTCCCCTGAGCGTCCCGTCGCCCTCGTGCGGCCGCGTTCGGTTTCCGTAGCGGCGCGCTGGTTCCAGGACAATCTAAAGGCTGACGTCTTCTACGCCGTGAAGGCCAACCCCTCGCGCTGGGTCATCGAGACCCTGATCGAGGCGGGCGTCACTGGCTTCGACGTCGCTTCCCTCGCCGAGGTCGAACTGGTGCGTTCGGTCAGCGCCGACGCGCGCCTGGCCTTCATGCATCCGGTCAAGAGCCGCGGCGCGATCACCCGGGCTTATTTCGAGTTCGGCGTCCGCACCTTCTCGCTCGACAGCCATGACGAGCTGGCCAAGATCCTCGACGCCACCGGCGGCGCGGCCGACCTGAACCTGGTCGTGCGCATGGCGGTGTCGGCCGACGGCGCGGCCTATTCCCTGTCGGGCAAGTTCGGCGTCTCGCCTGACCAGGCCCCGTCCCTGCTGCTGGCCACCCGCCAGGCGGTTCAGGACGGGCTGATGGGCGTTTCGTTCCACGTCGGTTCGCAGTGCATGCGTCCGTCCGCCTATGAGGCCGCCATGGCCCAGGTCGGGCGCGCCATCACCCGCGCCGGCGTGATCGTCGACATCGTCGATGTCGGCGGCGGCTTCCCCTCGGTCTATCCGGGCATGGTCCCGCCGGACATGAGCGAATACGCCGACGCCATTCACCGCGGCTTCGCCGAGATGCCGGTCACCCACACCACCGAACTGTGGTGCGAGCCCGGCCGCGCCCTGGTCGCCGAGTCGTCCTCGGTGCTGTGCCGCGTCGACCTGCGCAAGGGCGACGCCCTGTATCTGAACGACGGCTCGTACGGCTCGCTGTTCGACGCCACCCACTCGCGCTGGCCCTTCCCGACCAAGCTGGTCCGCGACGGCGCGGCTTCGGCCGAGTTGAAGCCGTTCCGCTTCTACGGCCCGACCTGCGACAGCATCGACCACATGCCGGGCCCGTTCTGGCTGCCGGCCGATGTGCAGGAAGGCGACTTCATCGAGATCGGCATGCTGGGCGCCTACGGCGTGGCCATGTCGACCGGCTTCAACGGCTATGGCGAGCACGAGCTGGCCGCCGTCGAGGACGCCCCGATGGCCTCGCTGTACGGCCTGGCGCCGCGGTCGATCCCGACCGTTCGCACCTCGGCCGAGGAACAGGCCCGCAAGGTGGTTCGCCTGAGCCGTCCCAAGGGCAAGGCGGGCCAGCGGAAGCAGCGCCGCCGCTAAATCGTCACTGGCGCGTTGTAGACGCCGGAGCACCAATCAGCAGCGGCCCGTCGCTCCGTCCGGGCCGCTGTTCTTCCTGACGACGGGCGCTCACCTGTAAGGGAAACCAAACCGATGAACGCTCCCGTTCAGTCCAACCAGAAAGCCCAACTGCTCCAGAACGTCGTGGAGCACGTGGACATCACCAGCTTCGACGCCCGTCCGATCATCGACAGCATGCGCAAGATGTCGTTCTCGAGCCGCGACACGGCCCGGGCCGCCGACATCTTCAACATGGCGCTGGAGGACAAGGACTGCTCGCCGTGGCTGATCCTCGCCGGCTCGACCTCGGCCGGCGGCTGCATGCACGTGTACCGCGACATGGTGAAGTTCGGCATGGTCGACGCCATCGTCGCCACCGGCGCCTCGATCGTCGACATGGATTTCTTCGAGGCCCTCGGCTTCAAACACTACCAGGCCGCCGGCGAGGTGGACGACAACGTCCTGCGCGACAACTACATCGACCGGATCTACGACACCTATATCGACGAGGAAGAGCTCCAGGCCTGCGACCACACCATCCTGGAGATCGCCAACCGGCTGGAGCCGCGCGGCTACAGCTCGCGCGAGTTCATCTGGGAGATGGGCAAGTGGCTGTCCGAGGGGAACGCCAAGAAGCCCGGCAGCCTGATCCAGACCGCCTATGAAGAGGGCGTGCCGATCTTCTGCCCCGCCTTCGTCGACAGTTCCGCGGGCTTCGGCCTGGTCAAGCACCAGAAGGAGCGGGCCGCCGCCGGCCAGCCCTATATGATGCTGGACGCCATCGCCGACTTCCGCGAACTGACCGACATCAAGATCGCCGCGGGCGTCACGGGCCTGTTCATGGTCGGCGGCGGCGTGCCGAAGAATTTCGCCCAGGACACCGTCGTCTGCGCCGAGATCCTCGGCGTCGAGGCCGAGATGCACCGTTATGCGGTGCAGATCACCGTGGCCGACGTGCGCGACGGGGCCTGTTCGTCCTCGACGCTCAAGGAGGCCGCCTCGTGGGGCAAGGTGCAGACCACCCACGAGCAGATGGTCTTCGCCGAAGCCACGACCGTGGTGCCGCTGATCGGTTCGGACGCCTATCACCGGGGCGCCTGGAAGACCCGCGAGAAGCGCCGCTGGGCCAAGCTGTTCGGCAAATAACGCAGCCGCGACGGATGTGAGGGCCGGGAGCCATTCCCGGCCCTTTTTTGTGTCCGGGCGGTCTCGCGGCGGGTCCCGGGCGGAACCGCCCGCCCGGCGGTTCGCTTACCCGGGCGAAGGAGTTCGCCATGACCCAGCAGCAGCATCCGCAGCAGACCGAGGACGCCCGCGAGGCCGACGACATGGGCGAAAAGCCGGATCTGGGCCGCACGCCGGACGCCCTGACCGAAGCCGTGTCCGGCAGCGGCATGGGTTCCGACACCCGGGCGGGGTCGCTGCAAGGCGGTTCGGCGTCGGGCTCGGAGGTCGACCCGGACCAGGACCGGATCAACGAGAGCCTGGCTACCGAGGGAATGCGGTCCGCCGCCCCGCGCCCGCCGTCCGGGACCAATCCGGACGAGCCGGTCAACAATACCGGCTCGGACTTCACCGGCCCCGCCGGCGATCCCGCCGAGGGCAAGCCTGAGGCCGGCGACGACGTCGACGCCGCCACGGGCTGAGCCTTGCGGCATCTTGCGCCCCACGGGAGGCGCGAACCCGCCTTGCCGCCGCCGCAGGCTTGCGCCACGGTGAAGCCAACAACACAGTCTGTTTCAGGGACGACCCAGGGATGAAGCGCAGTCTTGCGGCCACCGCGATGGTGGGGGCCATGGTTCTGGCCGGGTGCGGGGATCGCCCGCCCGCCGTGGAAGAGGCGGAACCGGCGGCCGCCGCAGACACCGCGGCCGCTCCGGCGGCTGACGCCGAGACGTCGCGCAGACTTCCGACTCCGTCGGCTCCGGCGACGAACGCCGCGCCCGCGGCCGACGGCGCGCCGACGTTCGCGGTGATCTATCCCGGCGGCGTTCCGAAGCGGCCCGCCACCGCGGCCCAGGGACCCGAGGGCCCCGGCGGCCTCATCGAGTTCAGCACCGAAGCCACCCCCGCCGAGGTGGTCGCCTTCTATCGGCAGAGGGCCGAAGCGGCCGGCCTGAAGTCGATCAACACGATGAACCGGGGCGACTCGATGGGCTATGGAGCCGGCGATGGCGCCGACGGCCACGGCAAGCTGCTGAGCGTCGTCGCCACCCGCGTCGAGGGCGAGCCCACCAGCGTGCTGCTGACCTGGACCGCCGGCCGGTGAAACGGGCGGCCGTCCTGGCCGCCTGCGCCGTCCTGACCGCCTGCGTCGGCGGACCGCCGGCCTCGGCCCCGGCCGCGCCTAACGGCTATCTCACGGCCGACCGCATCGATACGCTGGCCGATCAGGCCGGAACCTGGCGAGACCAGGGCGATCCGGCCCGCTCGCAGGCCTTGCGGGCGCTGGAGGACACCGACCGCTGGTGGCTGGCCACGGCCCACGCAGAACTGCGCCCGCCCGAGGCGGCCCAACATTTCGACTGCGTGCTGGGGACGCGGCTGTCGGCGCGGGCCCGGCCGGCCCTGACGCGGGTCATGACCCGGCTGCTGGTCGACTCCGCCGCCGTGACCGCCCGCCTCGCCGCGTCCCCTCCGAGGCCCCGCCCGATCGCGGTCGAGCCTGGACGCCGGGCCTGCCAGCGATTCACCGAGACCGAACGGGCCGGGGGATCATGGCCCGCGATGGGCGCGGTGGCCGGGGCGGCCTATGGCGAGCTGTTCGCGAGGCTTGCCTCCGACCGCGCCGAGGCGGCCCGGGCCATGGGCCGCGAGATCGGCGTCAGCCGCGCCGTCTGCGCCATGAACTGGCCGTCGGACATCGAGGACGGAGGCCGGCTGGGGCAGGCGGTCTATGAGGCGGCGGCCGCGACGCCGGCGTTCCAGGCCGAGCTGGAGGCGGCGCGGACGGAGGTCGCGACGGCCCGGGCCGAAGGTCTGACCAGCCCCGCCTGCGCCGCGGAACGGCGGGCCCTGGGTCCTATGCCGGCCGTGGGGTGACCAGGGAGCCGTAGAGGTCGGTGCGGCGGTCGCGGAAGAAGCCCCAGGCGGCGCGATGGCGGTCGATGTAGTCGAGGTCGAAGGCGTGGACCAGCACGCCCTCCTCGTCGCGGCCGAGACTCTCGACCAGATCGCCGCGGTGATCGGCGATGAAGGACGAGCCGTAGAAGACCTGCCCCACGTCGGTGGCGTATTCGGCGCCGGTGCGATTGGCCCCGACGACCGGCACGACATTGGAGACGGCGTGGCCCTGCATGGCCCGCCGCCACGGATCGGCGGTGTCCAGTTCCTTGTCGTGGGGCTCGGAGCCGATGGCGGTCGGATAGAAGAGCACCTCGGCCCCCTGCAGCATCATCGCCCGCGCCGTCTCCGGGTACCACTGGTCCCAGCAGATGCCGACCCCGACGCGGCCGTGGCGCGTGTTCCAGACCTTGAAGCCGGTGTCGCCGGGCCGGAAATAGTATTTCTCCTGATAGCCGGGACCGTCGGGAATGTGGCTCTTGCGGTAGACGCCCATGGCCGAGCCGTCGGCGTCGAGCATCACCATGCTGTTGAAGTAGTGCGGCCCCTCGCGCTCGAAGATCGACACCGGAATGGCGACGCCCAGTTCAGCGGCCACGGGTTGCAGCGCCGTCACGCACGGATGTTCGCGCCACGGGAAGGCCGTGCCGAACCAGCGCTCCTCCTGCGAGACGCAGAAATATGGTCCCTGGAACAACTCGGACGGCAGGATGACCTGCGCGCCCCTGCCCGCAGCCTCGCGGATCAGGGCGATGGTCTTGTCGATGTTCGCTTGCAGATCCTCGCCATAGGAGGTCTGGAGGGCGGCGACGGAGATGGTGCGGGTCATGGAGTGACAGTGACAGTGCTAGTGAGCAAAATGAGGGCGTTCATCGACCCGGGCTTCCCTTCTTCAGTTCGAGGGACTGGATGAATTCGCCGGTCGTTCGTCGGCCTGCCCCTTCGGCGATGTTTGCAGCGATCGAGACTGAAGCCCGCCTGATCTGACTGACCAGCCCATACTGCTCGTGCTTGGGCCAAGCGCTCGAGAGCCGATACAGGCTCTCCGTCAGATCCAGGGCGATCTGCCAGACCTTGAGGTCGCGGTGGCTCTGGGCTGAGTGGCTCACCTCTTGCTCACTACCACTGTCACTCAACAACGCTAAGCAGGCTCCTGCTGGGAAATGCAGTGGAAGGATCCGCCGCCGGAGAGGATGGCGAGGGATGGCAGCGGAATGATCTCGCGGTCGGGATAGACCGTCTTCAGGCCCTGACACGCCAGATCGGCGGCGCGGGCGTCGCCGTAGGTGGGCACGATCACGGCGCCGTTGGCGATTAGGAAATTCATGTGGCTGGCCGGGACCGGCTTCTCGTCCTCGTCGGCGACGAAGCCGGGCGACGGCAGAGGCAGGACGCGAATCCGGCGGCCTTCGGCGTCAGTCATCTGTGACAGGGTCTGAGCCACTTCGGCGTAGACGTCGTCGTTAGGATCGCCTCGCCCCCAGGCGACGGGGCAAGCCACCACGCCAGGAGCGACGAAGCGGGCGAGGTTGTCGACGTGGCCGTCGGTGTGATCATTGAGAAGCCCATCGCCGAGCCACAGCACCTTTCGGGCGCCCAGGGAGGTGGAAAGCGCGGCCTCGGCGGCGGCCTCGGTCCAGGCGGTGTTGCGGTTGGGATTGAGCAGGCACTGGCGCGTGGTCAGGATCGTGCCCTCGCCGTCATGATCCAGTGCGCCGCCTTCCAGGATGAAGTCGTGGCGGTCGAGAGCCACGCCGGAGGCTTCGCCTATCTGTTCGGCGACGGTGTCGTCGTGTTCGAGCTCGTACTTGCCGCCCCAGCCGTTGAAGCGGAAGGCGGCGGCCCGGGCCGAGCCCTGCCCGAAGATCGGCCCGGTGTCGCGCAGCCAGATATCGCCGAAACGGCCGTCGATAACCTCCACATTGGCCACGCCGTCGAAACGGGCGCGGGCGTCCTGCAGGGCTCCGGCGTCGCCGACCAGCAGGCGCACCCGCTCCCGCCCGGGGCCCGCAAGGGCGCGCACCAGGGCGTCGACCTCGGCCTGCGCCGGTTCGAGGTTTTCCTCCCACAGTTCGCCGTGGCTGGGCCAGCCGACCCACATCGCCCGATGCGGCGACCATTCGGCGGGGACGGGCGTAGGCATGGGGCGGTGGGATCCTCAATGGGCGGGGGACCGCGCCAGATAGACACGCGCAGTCCCGACTTCAACGGGCGGACGCGGGCGCGGCTCCCGAATGCAGAAAGGGCGGTCCGTCGCCGGACCGCCCTTCCCCGTGTCTCAGTCGTGAAGGACCGGCTTAGAAGCTGGTGCCGATCGAGATCACGGCCGTGCGCGGCGAACCCAGCGAGCCGGTCCGCAGGCCGGTGGTGCTGGTCGAGATGTTGCCGAGGTAGTCTTCGTCGAACAGGTTGGTCACGTTGACCTGGACGTAGGCGTCGCGGACGCCGAACACTTCCGTCAGGTCGTAGCGGGCGTCCATGTCGAACACCGTGTAGCCGTCGAACGACTCGTCGTTGACGTCGTTGGTGAAACGATCATCGACGAACTTGCCCTGGAAACCGATCGACAGGTCTTCGGTCGGCTGCCAGTCGATACGGCCGGCGTAGGTCCACTCCGGCGTTTCAACCAGCTTCTTGCCCGCCGTCGGCAGGAAGACGCCCGGGCTGATCTCCAGATCGTCCAGAACCTCGCTCGTGTTGTAGGAGGCCGAGGCGTAGACCGTCAGGTGTTCCGACACTTCGAAACCGATCTGGGCGTCGACGCCCTTCTGTTCCACGGCGCCCAGGTTGCGCTCCGTGAACTCGCCGAAGAACGGCGACAGCGGGTCGTTGTCGCGCGAGGAGACGATGCGGTTCTGATAGTCCGTGTACCAGGCCGCGATCGAGGCGACCGTGCGGTCGTTCCGGAAGCGGTAGCCGAGGTCGTAGGACTTGGTGGTTTCCGGCTGCACCGTGGAGAAGTTCAGCGAACCGTCGGCGGCGCGGGCGGGCTGGTACAGGTTGTCCGTCCGCGGCACCGAGATGCCCTCGGCGTAGCTGGCGTAGACGCTGTGCCCTTCGGCGAAGCGATAGACCACGCCGGCGTTCGGCAGGACGTCCTCATACTTCACCGTCTGCGAGAACGGCGGGATGTATTCGGTCGTGCCGGTGGTGGCGAACAGGACGTTGCCGTTGGCCAGCGTCGTGGTCGGAGTCTCGTTGGTGCAGCGCACGTTGGACGAGGCGTCCTGCGAGAAGCAGTACTGGTTCAGGTCGCGCTCGAAGAACGGCGCGCGGGCGCCGATGTTGACCGTGACGGCGTCGTTGAAGAAGTCGCCACGGTATTCGAGGGCGATCTGGTTCAGCTGGGCGATCGAGAAACGGTCACGCTTCTGCAGGATCGAGCCGTCGATGGCGCGGATGGCCGCATCCGGGTCACCCCAGCGCTCCTGGCCCGAGAACACGTTCACCGGCTCGCTGTCCCGGCCCATGCGCACGGCCTCGCCGGTCTGGCGGTGACGCGCGTAGTCGAGGGTGTAGGCCGCGCGGATGCGGTGGTCCTCGTTCAGATCCCAGATCAGGGAGCTGATGATGCCGTAGCGGTGGGTGTTGGTGTTGGACGGGTTGTAGATGCCGACGGTGTCGAGCACGTCGCCGTCGCCGTTCAGGTCGACGCCCGGGCCGGTCGTGTTGGTGCCGGCGTGATCCAGCGTGTTGTCCATCTCGCGCAGGGTGGCGTAACCGCCGCCGTTGGCGATGGTGTACTGGAACGAGGGGTCGAAGGTGAAGCGGATGCTGTCGGTCAGGCCGTAGCTGAACTGGCCGCGCAGGTTGCCGGTGTTCGACGGGTTGATCCGGATGCCGTGGTAGTTGGTGCAGCTGCCGGTCGCCACGCTGCCGTCCGACAGAATGCGGGTCGACTGGGTGCTTTCGTTCTGGGCCGTGCCGGCCACCGCGACCGGCGTGATGCAGGCGATGTCGTTCTCGAGGAAGCTGCCGCTTTCGAACTGCGCCTTGTTGATGAAGTTGTTGTAGAAGGCGTTGCGGTTGACGTTCCAGTGGGCGGCCAGGCTGGCGAAGTTGCCGTTGCCGAGGTCCTGATAGAGCTTGCCGTTGTACTGGGTCTTCTCCAGTTCACCCGGGCCCTTGAACTTGTCGTAGTGGGTCGAGGAGATCGTCAGGTAACCCGTCGTGTCCCACGGACCGAACGCGCCCATGTCGGCGCGGGCGAACACGCGTCGATAGTCGAACTCGCCGGCGGAGACGTTGAACTGGAAGCCCGCTTCATCCAGCGGACGGGCGGTGGTGTAGTTGACGGTGCCGCCGGTGGCCGATGCGGTCGGGCTGTCGACGTCGGTCGTGCCCTGGTTGACCGAGGCGCGCGAGATCAGTTCCGGGTCCAGCTGCTGGTTGGTGTAGGCGGCGTAGTTGCCCGAGTCGTTCAGCGGCACGCCGTCGAAGGTCAGGGAAACGCGGTTGCCGTCGAAGCCGCGCATGCGGATGTTGCCGCCCGAGTTGCCGTACGGGTCGCCGTTCACGAAGTTCAGACCCGGGACCAGGTTGAGGGTCTGCAGGATGGTCTGACCCGGGGTCTGGGTGGCGATGAACTCCTGGGTGATCGTCGAACGGGTCTTGGCGACCGTCTCGGCCGCGATGGCGCCCTCGATGGTGAACGGACCGCGCGCGCCGGTGACGACGACGGTTTCCACTTCCGTGGCTTCAGTGGCGACCGTGCCAGAAGACTGGGCGGAAGCGGCGCCGGCGGCCAGGAAGCCGGTAAAGAGGGCGGTCGTCGCCCAGAACACGCGTTTGCGGTTCGTCATTGTCATCTATCCCCGATGAATAAGAGCGCTGCGCGCCCAGCGACCGGCCTCGGCCGGCTGAAATCCCGCTCCCTCTACGGGCCCCATCGGAAACTGGGACGACATTCGTGTGACAGTGATATGACAGTCGGGGCGGGTGGCGCGAGAGACACACCGCTGTGGGCGGATTGCCTGTGGATGGCTTTGTTCCCCGGGATCAGGCGGCCGCGTCGCCCCAGACCGCCCGAAGCCGCTCGGCGCGCCGGCAGAAGCGGCTGTAGCCGCCGTAGCGCGCCGGATTCCGGCGGGCGAAATCCTGATGGTAGGCCTCCGCGGGCCAGAAGCGGGCCGAGTCGCGGACCGGGGTGACGAAGCGCGCAGCGCCCAGTCGCGCGGCCGCGGCCCGGCGCGAGGCCTCGGCGGCAGGTTTCTGGGCGGCGCTGGCGAAGACGGCGGTCGTGTAGGATGGACCCTGGTCGCAGAACTGACCGTCGGGATCGGTCGGATCGATGGTCAGCCAGAACCGGTCGACAAGCTGGCGATAGGTGATCCGGGCGGGGTCGAAGGTCACCTGGACGGCCTCGACATGGCCGGTTCCGCCACGAACGACCTGCTCGTAGGAGGGCTCGGCCGTCGAGCCGCCGGCGAAGCCCGACACCGCCGTGACCACACCGGGGATTCGCTCGAAATTCGCCTCGACCGACCAGAAGCACCCGCCGGCGAAGACCGCGACCTCGCGGCGGCCGCTGTCGTCGGCCGCAGGCGCCTTGGGGGCGCTTTCCGCCGATTGAGGCGAACAGGCGGCCAGGGCCAGAAGGGCGAGGCTGGAGAGCGAACGGCGGGACATCGGCGGACTCCGCGCGGCCTCCACGCCTGGAGCAGGCGGCGGCCGCGACCGGATGGTTCACCCCATGAGCGTCCAAAAACAAGACCGCCGGCCCCGAGAGGGACCGGCGGTGCTGTCGTTTTGGCCGTTCGGCCTTCCGGGAGGCGTGTCCGGGCGCCTCGTGCGGCGCCCGGACGGAAAGCCGTCCTAGAAGTTGATGCCGATGGTGGCGCGGCGGTTCAGAGGCTCGCGAACGCCGTCGGCGGTCGGGCGGGCCAGCTGGGTTTCGCCCTTGCCGTCCAGCGAGATCACGCCGCCGTTGACGCCCTGGGAGACCAGCGCGTCCG
>NZ_DASPMM010000010.1:0-327428 GCF_035627055.1 Brevundimonas sp.
CAAGCAGAGGCCATCCATCGACCTCCGCGAGGACCCCCGGAGTCTCCGCCCCCGGGCTTCATCGCTCGACCACAGCCCGCCGCCATCGAGGAGCGTGGATCCGACGCCCTCCCCACCGACGGGATGGGTCAATTATGCGCCCGCCGGATGCTGTGCGCAGGAGAGGGGGTTTGGAAAAGAGGATGTGGTTGGAAAGGCGGGAGAGTTTCCGCTGAACCCGACTATGGATTCCCGGATTGTCAGCACAGCGTCATGGCTGATCGGTCTCCTCCCTGTCGCGAAGCGATGGGGAGGTGGCGCGGCGCGAATACGCGCCGTGACGGAGGGGCGCTTTCCGCCGCACGACCGTGACGCCGCCCGTCGACGGATCGCATGCGAACCTCCTCCACCCCTCCACCGCTTCGCGGTCCCCCTCCCCATTCGCAAGCAGCGAACGGGGAGGAGACGAGAAGCAGCGGCGCTCCTGACAGCTTCGGGCTCGCGCGCGCCGCCTTGATCGCTGCGCGACGGGGAGGAGACGGGGCTCGGCGGCCCGCTGCCTACGGCCGGCCGACGACGTCGTCGACGGAGCCGGTGGTCACCGGGTGGTAGCCGGGGCGGGCCTGGGCGTAGATGCGGCGGGCGATGGGACGGCCCCAGTCGCCCTGGGCCCAGAGGCTTTGGAACAGCGGCAGGACGAATTTGCGCCGGCCCTGGGTGGTCAGGAAATGCTCCAGCGTCGGCACGGCGGCCTGGTAGCGGTGGGCCACGGCGATCTGCAGCCAGGCGAAGACGACTTCTGCGTTGCCTTCCTGGCGCAGCTTCATTGTCGACTCGAGGTCGGCCAGCTGGGCGTTGCTGAGCCAGCGGCCGTTGGCGGGCATCGAGGCCGGGCGCCAGCCGAGGAAGCGCTGGCGCTCCTGGGTCGACCAGCCGCTCCACGGCACGGCCGAGGCGGGGCCGCCGGCGTGGAAGGCCTGGGCCGCGGCGTCGACCGGGACGAAGGCGTTGGAGACCGGGGCCACGGCGTTGGACGGCAGGCCGGGCTGATAGATCCAGTTGTCGAGCTGGAGCCGGGCCTCGAGCGCCGCGTCGCCGCGCACCAGGTGCTGGCGGATGTCGCGCAGGAAGCCGACGTCGGTCATCGGGGTGAAGGCGTTGCGCTCGAAATAGCCCTTGAGCCAGGCGTCGAAGCGCTCGCGGCCGACGGTGGCCTCGATGGCGCGCAGGAAGGCGGCGCCCTTCTCGTACGGGATGTCGCTGAGGCCTTCGTCGGGGTCGCGGCCGGTCAGGTCGAGGTGCAGCCGGGTGTCGCCGGCCGGCAGGTCGCGCAGATTGGCCTGCAGGTCGCTCCAGCCCAGCGACTGCAGCATCAGGGCCCGGTCACGGCCGTACAGGGCCTCCATGATCCGGTTCTCGAAATAGGAGGTGAAGCCCTCGTTGAGCCACATGTCCGACCAGGTGGCGTTGGTGACGAGGTTGCCGGACCAGCTGTGGGCCAACTCGTGCGCCACCAGCGAGACCAGCGACTGGTCGCCGGCGATGATGGTCGGGGTGGCGAAGGTCAGGCGCGGGTTCTCCATGCCGCCGAAGGGGAAGGAGGGCGGCAGGACCAGCAGGTCGTAGCGGCCCCAGCGGTAGGGGCCGTAGAGGGCCTCGGCCGCGTCGACCATGTCGGCGGTGGAGACCAGTTCGTCATGGGCGGCCTTGAGGCGCGACGGCTCGGTCCACACCCCGCTGCGCTCGTCGAAGGCCGCGAAGTCGAGGTCGCCGATGCCGATCGCCATCAGATAGGGCGGGATCGGATTGGTCATGCGGAAGCGCCAGGCCTTGCGGCCCTCGCCGGCGTTCTCGCCCTCGGGGGTCAGGTGCTGGGCGCTCATCACCACGGTCAGATCGGCCGGGGCGACGATGCGGGCCTCGTAGGTCTGGCGGATGCCCGGGCTGTCTTGGGTGGGGACCCAGGTGCGGGTCAGGATGGCCTGGCCCTGGCTGAACAGATACGGCTTCTGGCCGCCGGCCGTCTGGCCGGGGGTCAGCCACTGCAGGGCCGAGGCGTCGGGCCGGGTGGCGTAGTCGACGACGATCTCGCGGCTCTCGCCGGCGGCGAAGGCCGGGAAGGTCACGGTCAGGGACTGGCCGAGGATCGGGTCGGGCGCGCCGAGCACGAAGGCCAGCGGCTTGCCGTCGGCGTCCTTGACGGAGCGGATGTCGAGGTTGCGGGTGTCGAGCACGATCTGCGTCGCGCCCGGCTCGGCGGCGACGGTCAGGGTGGCCGAGCCCGAGAGGATCTTGCGCTCGAAGTCAGCGGTCAGGTCGAGGGCGACGTTGCGGACCCGGGCGATCTGGGGCTGGGCGTAGGAGTGGACGTCGCGGGCGTAGGTGACCGGGGCCGTGGCCGAGGCCGGCAGGGGCGGCATGTCCGACTTGACCTGGGCGGGCCCGCCGCAGGCGGCGAGCGCGGTCGTCAGGGCGAGGGCGGAGACGAGGCCGGCGAGCGTCGTGCGGGTCATGGGGCGTTCCTCATTCGGGGCCGGTCGCACCCGCGCGTCTGCGGGCGGCCGGATTTCTTCTGACTGGACCGGACAACGCCCCGCCCGGCGCGAAAGATCAACCCCCCGCCGCGACCGGAACCGGGTTGCGCGCCTTGAACAGCCGGCCGCGCTCGGCGACCAGCACGAAGAGCAGGGCGGCCAGGCCCATGCCGGTGAAGCCGAGCGCCATGGGGGCGACCGAGCCGTTGAACTGCTGGCCGATCAGGAAGCCGAGCAGCGAGCCCGCGGTGGTCGAGATGAAGCCCTGGGCCGAGGAGGCGGTGCCGGCGATATGGCCCATCGGCTCCATGGCCATCGAGCCGAAATTGCCGGCGATCAGGCCGAAGCAGAACATGGTCAGCCCCTGCAGGACGGCGAAGGTCCAGATCGTCTCGTGGCCGGCCAGGGTCACGGCCGCGTGGAGGGCGGCCATGGCGATGAAGCCGAGCAGGGCGGCGTGCGAGATCAGCCGCGAGCCGAGCCGCTCGACCAGGCGGGCGTTGAGCAGGGAGGCGACGGCGATGCCGCCGGCGACCATGGCGAAGACGGTGGTGAACAGCTCGGGCGCCTCGAACACGTCGAAGAAGATCTGCTGGCTGGAGTTGATGAAGCCGAACAGGGCGCCGGTGATGGCGGTCATGGCGAGGGTGTAGCCGATCGACTGGCGGTTGGTGACGGCCTCGCGGAAGGCGCCGGCGATGCGGCCGACCTGGATCGGCATGCGATCCTCCGGGTGCAGGGTCTCGGGCAGGCGGAGGGCGGCCCACAGCATGAAGGAGCCGCCGGCGAGGGCGAGGACGCCGAAGATCCACGGCCACGGCGCGACGCTGAGGACCAGCTGGCCCAGGGTCGGGGCGATGATCGGGATGCCGAGGAAGACGAGGAAGCTGAGCGACATGACGCGGGCCATGGTCCGGCCGCTGTAGCGGTCGCGCACGATGGAGACGGCGAGCACGCGCAGGGCGGCGGCGCCCAAGCCGGTGCCGACGCGGGCGGCGATGAGCAGGCCGAAGCTGGGCGCGAAGGCGGCCAGTCCGCTGAACAGCACATAGAGCGACAGGCCGGCCATCAGCACCGGCTTGCGGCCGTAGCGGTCGGCGAGCGGGCCGTAGACCAGCTGGGCCACGCCGAAGCCGAGCAGATAGGCGGTGATGATCCACTGGCGGCTGTTCTCGGAGACCACGTTCAGGGCCTCGCCGATGGCCGGCAGGGCGGGCAGCATCGCGTCGATGGCGAGGGCGTTGAGCGCCATCATCATGGCGATCAGGGCGACGAACTCGGGGAAGCCGGGGCCCTTGAAGGCGGTCGCGGAGGCGGGAGAAGTCATCGGGGCCAGATGGGGCGGCGCGGGCGAGGCGCAACCGCGCGGCTGGAAATAGCGGGCGGAAATGTTAGATCGCGGCGCCAAGGAGCGACCCATGACCGACTTTCCCGTGACCGTGTTCCACAACCCCGCCTGCGGGGTGTCGCGCAATGTGCTGGCCATGGTCGAGGCGGCCGGCTACCGGCCCGAGGTGGTCGACTATCTGAAGACCGGCTGGGACGCGGCGCAGCTGCGCAGCCTGTTCGAGGAGGCCGGGCTGACGCCGCGCCAGGCCCTGAGGGAGAAGGAGGCGGCGGCCGTGGCGCCGGAGCTGCTGGAGGCGGATGACGAGACCCTGCTCGCCGCCATGATCGAGCACCCCGCGCTGGTGCAGCGCCCGATCGTGCGCACGCCGAAGGGCGCGGCGCTGTGCCGGCCGCCGGAAGCGGTCCGGGGCCTGCTGGAATCCTAGAACCAGGAAGCGTCGCCGGACGCCGTGGCCAGGCCGTAGACCATGAAGCCGCCGAGGATGACGATCCCGGCGACGACCAGATAGTCGAACGCCCGCTCGAGACGCCAGAAGCGCTCGCCGGACGAGAGATGATGATGAGCGGCGCCGTGGCCGGCCATGGGCCGGCGGCCGAGCCGGGGCATGTGCAGATGAAGGGCTCGCATGGAACACCTCGTTCAACGGGGCGCCGCGGCGTGCGACGCCACACCGGGAAAACGTCCCGGCCGGTGAGCGGGTTCCGGCGTCGGCGGCCGGGGCGTGGGCGGTCGGGGCCGGTCCGGCGCCAAGGACAATTGCGGAGGCGCGGCCTTGCTTTGGCGCAAAGTCGGGATGGGGCGGATGGCTGATCTGAAGGACGGCCCGATCAGGGCCGGACGACTCCAGAGCCGCTTCCCATGTTCGCCACATCCGCTTCCGCCGCCGCCCTGTTGCTGGCGCTCGCCCCGGGCCCTGACGCCGCACCCGCCGATCCGGTTCAGGCCTTCGCGGCCATGGAGGATCCGGTCGACCTCGGCGAAGTCGTGATCACCGCCCCGACCGATCCGCTGAGCCCGCGCGCCGTTTCGGCCGCCCGCTACGCCGCCCAGGAGACCCCCGGCGCGGTGGCCGTGGTCAGCCGCGAGCAGTACGCCGACCACATGGCCAGCCACCTCGGCGACGCGATGCACGGCGTGCCGGGCGTCTACGCCCAGAAGCGCTGGGGCGAGGAGGTGCGGCTGTCGATCCGCGGTTCCGGCATCGGCAATTCGGCCCACAATCGGGGGGTGGTGATCGCCCAGGACGGCGTGCCCTTCAACCAGGCGGACGGCTTCGGCGACTTCCAGGAAATCGACCTGCTGGGCGCGCGCTACATCGAGGTGTGGAAGGGCGGCAACGCCCTGCGCTTCGGCGGCGCGGCCATGGGCGGGGCGATCGAGCTGAACACGCCGACCGGCCGCAATGCGCCGGCGGACAACGCGCTTCGGCTCGAGGCCGGTTCGTTCGGCACGCGCCGGGCGCACGGCGAGATCGCCCGCGAATGGGGCGACTGGGATCTGTGGGCCGGAGCCACGGTGATGGCCGCCGACGGATTCCGGGACCATTCGGCCCAGGCGTCGCAGCGGTTGTCGCTGAACCTTGGCCGCAGCTTCGGGGAGGGACGCGAGGTCCGGCTGCTGCTCAGCGCCGCCGACATCGAGAACGACATCCCCGGCGCGCTGGAACTGGCCGATGCGCTGTCGCGCCCGACCATGGCCACCCCGGCCAGCGTCGCGGGAGACTACGGCCGCGACATGCAGGTGCTGCGCGGCTCGCTGCAGGCCCACTGGCGCCTGGGCGGGGAATGGACCTTTGACGGCGGCGTCTATGCGGCGGTCAAGGACCTCGACCACCCGATCTCGGTCGTCATCGACCAGCAGAGCCTCAATAGCGGCGCCTTCGGCCGTTTCGACTGGACCGGTCAGCTGGGTTCGCGGCGCGCGGACCTGTTCTTCGGCGCCTGGTTGCGCCGCGGCGAACTGGAGGGGCGCACCTTCCAGAACCTCGGCGGCGCCCGCGGCGCGCTGATCGGCGACAACCTGCAGACGGCGACCGCGCTCGATGTCTTCGCCGAAGGGCGGCTGTTCGTCACCGACTCGCTGGCGCTGGTCGCCGGCGGCAGCTGGGGCGTCGCGACGCGGGACTATGAGGATCGCCGCAATCCGGCGCGAGACGAGTCCAGGGATTTCGACTGGTTCGCGCCGCGCCTCGGCGTCCTCTGGGAAGGCGAGGGCGGTCAGCAGGTCTACGCCAATGTGACCCGGTCGGTTGAGCCGCCGCAGTTCTCGGCGCTGGTGCAGGCGGCGATCCCCGAGTTCGTGCCCGTCGAGGCCCAGACGGCCTGGACCGCCGAGATCGGCACGCGCGGCCGCCGCGGCCCCCTCGCCTGGGACGTCGCCGTGTACCGGATGGCGGTCGAGAACGAACTGCTGACCTTCCTGCCCGGGCCGGACATCCCGGCCACGACGTTCAACGCCGGCGACACCATCCACCAAGGGATCGAAGCCGGCCTCGACTGGGCCGTCTGGAAGGGTGAAGAGCACGCGCTGAAACTGCACCAGACCTGGGCCTGGTCGGACTTCCGCTTCGACGGCGACGCCCGTTATGGCGACGGCCGCATGCCGGTGATGCCGGAGCACCACTACCACGCCGAACTGAGCTTCGGCCGCGAAGGCGTCTGGTCGGTGGCGCCGTCGCTGGAATGGGCCTCCGACGGATGGGTGGACTACGCCAACACCCTGAGGAGCCCCGGGCATATGGTGTGGTCGCTGAACGCCACCTGGACGGTGACGCCGCAGGTCAGGCTGTTCCTCGACGCCCGCAACCTCACCGACGAGACCTATGTCTCGAACGCCTCGGCCGTGACCGACGCCCGCGTCGCTCCGACCGCCGTCTTCTGGCCAGGCGAGGGCCGCAGCGCCTTCGTCGGCCTTCGCACCAGCTTCTGAAGGAGTATCCCGTGAACAAGCCCGTTCTGCTGATCGCCGCCCTCGCCGCCGCCACGCTCGCGGGGGCCGCCCAGGCCCACGTCGTCTTCACCCAGCCCAACGCCACGGCCGGGGGCCACTGGGCCGGCGCGCTTCGCGTCAGCCACGGCTGCGACGGCTCGGCCACGACCGCCGTCCGCGTCGAAATTCCGGAGGGCATCGTCGTCGCTCGGCCGCAGGTTCCTGCGGGATGGAACGTCGCCATCGAGCGCCAGCCGCTCGCCCAGCCGGTTCCGGCCGAGGGCGGCGGGGTGCTGACCGAGCGGGTCAGCGCCATCACCTGGACCGGCCGGCTGCCCGAGGACCAGTTCGAGGAGTTCGGGCTGGCGGCGAAGCTGCCGGCCGAAGCCGGCGCGCTGGCCTTTCCGGTGATCCAGACTTGCGAGCAGGGCGAGGCCCGCTGGACCGAGGCCGTCGTCGCGGGAGCGGCCCGGCCGGCCCATCCGGCCCCGGTCCTCACCCTGCAAGCCGGCGGATCGCACCACTGAAGTGGTCTCCGGCCCCGGATTTGACGGAACATGGCCGCGACTGTCAGGGTTAGCTTCTGTCGGACGCCGTACAGGAGGGACCCCGTGAACAGCACCCGGAAACTGTGGATCTGGCTGGCGGTCCTCCTGATCTCGTCCTTCGCGGTCCTGCTGTGGACGGGAAGCCGGATCAACGAGTCCAAGCCGCCATTGCCCGAGCGGGTGGTCTCCGAAAGCGGCCAGGTGATCTACACCCGCGCCGATCTCGAGCATGGGCGGCAGGTCTGGCAGCAGATCGGGGGCATGCAGCTGGGCTCCATCTGGGGGCATGGCGGCTATGTCGCGCCGGACTGGAGCGCCGACTGGTTGCACCGGGAGGCGGTGGCGGTGCTCGATACCTGGGCGCGGCGCACCGGCGCCCCGGACTACGCTAGCCTGACCGAGGAACAGCAGGCCGGCCTGCAGGGGCGGCTGCGCGCCTATATGCGCACCAACACCTACGATCCCGCTACTGGGACGATCACCCTGCCCGCCGACCGCGCCGCAGCCATCCCGCTGGTGTCGGCGCACTACGAGAACCTGTTCGGGGAGGCCCCCTCCCACGCCGAACTGCGCGAAAACTACGCCATGAAGAACGGCACCGTCGCCCGGGCGGACGACCGCCAGGCCCTGTCGGCCTTCTTCTGGTGGACCTCCTGGGCCGCGACGACGGAGCGCCCCAACGACACCGTCACCTACACCAACAACTGGCCCAGCGAGCCGCTGGTGGCCAACCGGCCCCCGGCCAGCACCTTCCTGTGGTCGGCCTTCAGCGTCACCTTCCTGCTGGCGGGAATCGCCCTGCTGGGCTGGCACCATGCGGTGACGCACGGGCGCAAGGAGGCCCCGCACGACCTGCCGAAGACCGACCCGATGCGCAAGATCGTAATCACCCCGTCCATGGCGGCGACCGCGAAATACTTCTGGGTCGTGCTGGCGCTGTTCCTGCTGCAGATCTTCCTCGGCGCCATGACCGCCCACTACCAGGTCGAGGGCCAGCTCGTTTACGGCTACGAGATGGCGGAGATCCTGCCGTATTCGATCACCCGAACCTGGCACACGCAGCTGGCGGTGCTGTGGATCGCCACCGCCTGGCTCGGCACCGGCCTGTACATGGCGCCGGCCATCTCGGGACACGAGCCGCGATTCCAGAAACTCGGCGTCAACATCCTCTGGGTCTGCCTGCTCATCATCGTCGTCGGCTCGTTCGTCGGCCAGTGGCTGGCCGTCATGCAAATGATGGACCTGAAGGACAATTTCTGGTGGGGCCACCAAGGCTGGGAATACGCCGACGGCGGCCGCTTCTGGCAGTGGTTCCTGTTCATCGGCCTGATGATCTGGCTGGTCCTGGTCGGCCGCGCTCTTTGGCCGGCGCTGAAGCGCGGCGGAACGGGCGGCGAGTCGCGCTCGATCATCGGCCTGTTCTTCCTCTCCACGGTGGCCATCGGCCTGTTCTACGCCGCGGCCCTGTTCTGGAACGAGCACACCCACATCTCGATCGTCGAGTACTGGCGCTGGTGGCTGGTCCATCTGTGGGTCGAGGGCTTCTTCGAGGTCTTCGCCACGGCGGTGATCGCCTTCCTGTTCACCCGGCTGGGGCTGATCCCGGTGCGGGTGGCCACGGTGGCGGTGCTGTTCGCCACCATCGTCTTCATGGCCGGCGGCGTTCTGGGCACCCTGCACCACCTCTATTTCGCGGGGTCGCCGACGCCGGTGCTGGCGCTGGGCGCCAGCTTCTCGGCCCTCGAAGTCGTGCCGCTGGCCTATATCGGCTTCGAGGCCTACGACCAGTGGCGACTGGCCGGGTCGACGCCGTGGATGCGGCGCTACAAATGGCCGGTCATGTTCTTCCTGGCGGTGGCCTTCTGGAATCTGGTGGGGGCCGGCCTGTTCGGCTTCCTGATCAATCCGCCGCTGTCGCTCTACTACATGCAGGGCCTGAACCTGACGCCGCTGCACGCGCATACGGCGCTGTTCGGGGTGTACGGCATGCTCGGCGTCGGCCTGGTGCTGTTCTGCCTGCGCGGCATGCGGCCCGATCTGATCTGGAACGAGACCCTGCTCAGGATCAGCTTCTGGTGCTTCAATATCGGCCTGGCCATGATGGCGCTGCTGACCCTGTTGCCGATGGGCACGGTGCAGCTGCTGACGGCGGTCCGCGAGGGCTACTGGTTCGCCCGTTCGGAGCAGTTCATGCAGCAGCCGCTCGTCGACCTGCTGGTGTGGATGCGGGTGCCCGGCGACGTCGTGTTCAGCATCGGCGCCGTCGCGCTGGGGCTGTTTGTCGCCAGCCTGTGGATTCGGCCGAGGCGTGAGGCGCCCGAGGTCGAGGTCGCGGATGAGCCGGCCCGGCTCGACGGGGGCGAGCGCTAGCCGGCATGGAGGAATTCTACGCCCAGATCCGCGCCGTCCACATCTGGGCGGTGACCGCCAGCGGGCTGCTGTTCGCGCTGCGCGGCGGGGCCTTCAACCTGCTGGGGGCGACCTGGCCGAGGACGCTGCCGGTCCGGCTGCTGTCCTGGGTCATCGACACCACCCTGCTGACGGCCGCCCTGATGCTGATGACCATCGTCCGGCAGTACCCCTTCGTGGACGCTTGGCTGACCGTGAAGGTCACGCTGCTGGTGGTCTATATCGGCCTCGGGACCCAGGCCTTCGCCGTCGCCCGGCCGCGGCGGGTCCGCATCGGCTTCTGGGTCGCGGCGCTGCTGGTGTTCGGCTTTATCGTCACCGTGGCGAGGGCGCACGATCCGCTGGGATTGTTCGCCGGACTGGGCGGCTGAGGCCCTTCCGGCGCCTCCGTATGAACCCTTAGGGGAAGGTCCCGAGCCGCCCACCCCGCCGACCTTGACCCCGGCAAACCTCGGAAAACAATACAAAAAATTTTGGCGCTGCGGTGGCGCCTGCGGCGGACTGCGGCGCCCCCCGGCCGAGGTTGTTCCCGCGCAAAGTCCGGCCTCCCGGCCGCTCCTAGAGGTCTGCGCATCGGGGCAAGCAACAGCCCCCGGGGACCGAAAATGAAACTGATCGCTCTGCTCACCGGCGTCGCCGCCCTCGCCCTGGCCGCCACGGCCCCGGGGGTCGTTCTGGCCCAGGAGGCTGATGCCGCCGAGGCGCCCGCGGCGGCCGTGGACATCGTCCGCCGCGCCACGGACCTGCCGGCGCCGCTGACCGCCAGCAGCCCGCGCCACCACGTGGTCAACCTGGAGACCACCGAGGTGATCGGCCAGCTCGCAGACGGCACCAGCTACACCTACTGGACCTACAACAATCGGGTCCCCGGGCCCTTCATCCGCGTGCGGGTCGGCGACACGGTCCAGGTCAACATGGCCAACAACGAGAACAGCACGATGATGCACAACGTCGACTTCCACGCGGTCACCGGACCGGGCGGCGGCGGCGAGGCCACCCACGCCATGCCGGGCGAGCACAAGTCGTTCAGCTTCAAGGCGCTGAAGCCGGGTCTGTACGTCTATCACTGCGCCGAGCCGATGGTCGCCAGCCACATCTCGAACGGCATGTACGGCCTGATCCTGGTCGAGCCCGAGGGCGGCCTGCCCGAGGTCGACCACGAGTTCTACGTCATGCAGGGCGAGCTCTACACCGAGGAGGACCTGGGTACGGAAGGGCTGCTGACCGAGAGCGTCGAGAGGCTGCTGGATGAACGGCCGACCTATTATGTGATGAACGGGGCGTTCAAGGCCCTGACCGGCGAACGGGCGCTGCAGGCCGAGGTGGGCGACACCGCCCGCATCTACTTCGGCGTCGGTGGACCGAACAAGATCTCGAGCTTCCACGTGATCGGCGAGATCTTCGACCAGGTCTATCAGGACGCGTCGCTGGTCAGCGAGCCGATCCAGGACGTGCAGACCGTGCTGGTCGCGCCGGGCGGGGCGACCGTGGTGGACCTGACCTTCGAGGTTCCCGGCAACTACGTCATGGTCGACCACGCCCTGAGCCGCGCCGAGCGCGGGGCTGCGGGCATCATCACGGTGACGGGTCCCGCGAACGCCGAGATCTTCGACGTTCCGCCCGGAACGCCCGAACATCAGGGACACTAGCCGCAGCTTGCGGCGCGCGGCCGCCGGGGATGGCTCCGGCGGCCGCTTTTTTTCCGGAGACGAGGCCATGCTCAAGGCCGTTTCGGCCGCCGCCCTGGCGGCCGTTTTTCTACCCGCCGTCGCGCTCGCCCAGACCGCGGACGAGGGTGCGCGGATCATCTTCGAGAACCGGCTGCGCAGCGAGACGGTGGACCAGCAGGGCTTCGCCCGGCAGGCCCACGCCCTGACCCTGCGGACCCGTTTGGGCTGGCGTTCACCGACCGTGGCCGACCTCCAGCTGCTGGTCGAGGGGGAAGGCCTCGCGGTGCTCGACGACCGCTATTCGGCCCCGGTCGATCCGACTCCGGGCCGTCCCGCCGTCGCCGACGGGGAGACGCTGGAGCTTAACCGGGCGCAGCTGCGCTGGACCGGGCTGACCGGCACGGAGGTCGTGGCCGGCCGGCAGAGGCTGATCGTGGGCAACGGCCGGTTCGTCGGCAACTCCGGCTGGCGGCAGAACGAACAGACCTTCGACGCGGTGCGGCTCTCCACGACGGCGTTCAAGCCGGTGACCGTGACCTGGGTGTTCGCCGACCGGGTGCAGCGCCCGCTCGGACATGAGCATCCCCAGGGCGTTTGGCGCGGCGACATCCATCTGCTGCAGGCCGAGGCGGACACGCCGGTCGGGCGGGTGAGCGGTTTCGGCCTGAGCCTCGACCTGGACAATGCGCCGGCGCAGTCCTCGACCACGCTCGGCCTCCGGTTGGCCGGGTCCAGGCCGCTCAAGGAGGACATGTCGCTGACCTGGTCGGGAGAGTACGCGGTCCAGTCCGACGGCGGCGCCAACCCGGCCGACTATTCCGTGGATTTCCAGGCGGTCGCCGTGGGGATGCAGACGCCACGCTGGTCCGCCGCTCTGGGCTATGAGCGGTTCGACGGGGACGGGACGGCGGGTTTCCAGACGCCACTCGGCTCGGGGCACGGCTTCCTCGGCTGGTCGGATGTGATCACGACCACGCCGGCGTTCGGCGTTCGCGATCTCTTCCTGCGCGGCCATGTCGGACTCCCGGCGTTCGGGCGCACTCTTCGGCTGACCGCGGAGGCGCACGCCTTCCACGACCCCGACGGTGATTTCGGGCTGGGCCGCGAGCTTGACCTGTCGGCCTCGCTGCCGATCGACGGCCACTGGTCGGTCGAGCTGAAGGCGGCGCGTTTCGAGGGCGACCACCCCCTCTTCGGCGACGCCGACAAGGGCTGGCTGATCCTCGACTACCGGTACTGAGGGACAGGCCGGTCATCTCGGACCGACGCTTCGCGGGGTCCGGGATGACGAGGCCTTCAGCCTAGCCGCACTTTGAATAGCCGCAGTCGAAACAGGTGTCGCAGCCTTCCTTGCGCACCAGGCCGGGCGTGCCGCAGCGCGGGCAGCAGGCCTTGGAGCCGGCAGCCGCCGCCGGGGCCGAGACTTCCACCGCCTCGTCGTGCTCGTGCTCGACGCAGGCCGCCGCGTCGCGGGCCAGGTGCCGCTCGATCACGCCGCCGATGGCCGCCAGCAGCGAGGGCACATAGCGACCGTTCAGCCAGCCGCCGCCGCGCGGATCGAAGACCGCCTTCAGCTCCTCGGCGACGAAGGACACGTCGCCGCCGCGCCGGAACACCGCCGAGATCATCCGGGTCAGGCCGAGGGTCCAGGCGTAGTGCTCCATATTCTTGGAGTTGATGAAGATCTCGAACGGGCGCGGGCCGTCGCCGCCGTCGACGTCGTTGAGGGTGACGTAGACCGCATGCGGGCTGTCGGGCCATTTGATCTTGTAGGTGGCGCCGGTCAGGGACTCGGGGCGGGGGCTGAGGTTCAGCTCGGCAGGCGGACCGGCGGGCGCCGGAGGCTTGGCGGCCTCGGCCGGCACCGCCGAAAGCACCGAGCCGGTGACGGCGTTGGGGCGGTAGGTGGTCAGGCCCTTGCAGCCCAGCTTCCAGCCTTCGACATAGACATCGGCGAAGGCGTCGAAGGCGATGTCCTCGGGACAGTTGACGGTCTTGGAGATCGAGCTGTCGATGACCTCCTGGGCCGCGGCCTGCATGCGCAGGTGATCGGCGGGAGTCAGGGTCTGGGCGGTGACGAAGGCGTGCTCCGGCGGCGGCGCGTCGCCATGGAGGCGTTTCCACACCGTGAGGGCGTAGTCCTCGACCGCCTCCTCGCGCTTCGAGCCGTCCTTCTGCAGCACCTTGCGGGTGTAGGCGTAGGCGAAAACCGGCTCGACGCCCGAGGAGACGTTGCCGGCCATCAGCGAGGTGGTGCCGGTGGGCGCGATCGATGTCAGGCAGCCGTTGCGCAGGCCGTTGCGCGCGATCAGGGCCCGGGTCTCCTCATCCAGGCCCCTGAGGTTGGGGGTGTCCAACATGGCCGGGTCCCACAGCGGGAAGGCGCCCTTCTCGGCGGCGAGCTCGGCGGAGGCGCGGTAGGCTTCGCGCTTGATCACGCCCAGCCAGCGGCGGGTGGTCTCGGCCGCCTCCTGCGTGCCATAGCGGACGCCGCAGAACACCAGGGCGTCGGCCAGACCGGTGACTCCGAGGCCGAGCCGGCGCTTGGCCTTGGCCTCGGCGTCCTGCTGTTCAAGCGGGAAGCGCGAGACGTCGATGACGTTGTCGAGGAAGCGGATGGCGGTGCGGGTCAGCTCGCCGAGGCGCGCCTCGTCCAGGGCGGCGCCCGACTGGAACGGCGCCGGCACCAGTCGCGCCAGATTGATCGAGCCGAGCAGGCAGGCGCCGTAGGGCGGCAGCATCTGCTCGCCGCAGGGGTTGCTGGCCGAGATGGTCTCGCAGTGGGCCAGATTGTTCTGCGCATTGACCCGATCGACGAAGATCACGCCCGGCTCGGCGACGTCGTAGGTGGCCTGCATCAGGCGGTTCCACAGGTCGCGGGCGCGGACGGTGCGGAAGGTCTGGCCGCCGAACACCAGAGGCCAGTCGCCATCGGCCTGCAGCGCCTCCATGAAGGCGTCGGGAACCAGCACCGAGACGTTGAAATTGCGCAGCCGCAGCGGGTCGCGCTTGGCGTCGATGAAGGCCTCGATATCGGGGTGGTCGATGCGCAGGCAGCCCATCATGGCCCCGCGCCGCTGGCCGGCCGAAAGGATGGTGCGGCACATCGAGTCCCACACGTCCATGAAGCTGAGCGGGCCGGAGGCGTCGGCGCCGACTCCCTTCACCGGCGCGCCGGAGGGGCGGACGGTGGAGAAGTCCATGCCGACGCCGCCGCCCTGCTGCATGGTCACGGCGGCCTCTCGCACGGCCTCGAAGATGCCGCTCAGGTTGTCGGGCACGGTTCCCATGACGAAGCAGTTGAACAGGGTGACGGCCCGACCGGTGCCCGCGCCCGCCATGATCCGCCCTGCCGGGAGGAACTGGAAATCCGCGAGGGCGTCGAGGAAGCGGTCGCGCCATGGCTTGCGCGCCTTCGGCGCTTCGGCCTCGGCCACCGCGGCGGCGACGCGGGCCCAGCTCTGTTCAACGGTCTGATCGCCGGCGCCGCCGTCCGGCGCGAAGCGGTATTTGCTGGTCCAGATCTCGGCGGCGAGCGGGTTGTCGAATGCCATGGCGTCCTCCTTGGACCGGAGACGCTGACCGATTCCCGCCGGCGGCGAGTTGTGCGAGCGCAAAGACGCCGGAGGCCAGACGGAGCGATCTGGCTCAAACGCTGGACGAGTTGACGCCGATGACCCCCCGCCTTTGCCGCCGCCGCCATTCGGAACAGGAAGATCACCTGGAACAGGCCATCGCCCTCGCGGCGAGGGCGGAGCGCGTCCACCGGCAGGACGACGCCTGGCCGCATGGCCTCCTGGATCAGCTGGAGGACATCCTGGAACGCACCATCGTCCACCAGCAACGCGAACAGTCTGTCGTCTTCCCGATGCTGATGACCGGCGTGGACGCGCTGCCCGGGGAAACCGTCGACGACATGATCGCGGCTCACGAGGATCTGGCGAGGCGCTGGCGGCGGCTCGATCAGAGGACCGGAGGGTTCAAGGCGCCGGTCCATGCGTGTGGAACCTGGCGGTCGCTGTACGCCCTCTGTGAGCGGCTTCATCTCGACTGGCAGGCGCAGGTCGATCTGGAAAACCGCATGCTGCTGGCCGGCCGCGCGGCCCGCCTCCGCAATGATACGGAGGCGGCGGTTGCTCATGCGCAACGTCGCTAGAGCCGGGCTTTCCTAGAAGAGGGTCATGACGCGAAGCCCTTCGCGCCATGGTTTTCACAAGGTCCAGGACGATGCTCAAGAAACTCCTCCCCCTTCTCGTCGCCGGAGCCGCCATGACCCTGGCCGGCCAGGCGGTGGCAGGCGAACACGTGGTGCAGATGCTGAACAGCGGCCCCGGCGGCGCCATGGTCTTTTCGCCCGCCGTGGTTCACGCCCGGCCCGGCGACACCATCCGCTATGTGCCGACGAATCCGGGACACAACGCCGAACTGATCGCCGGCATGTTGCCCGCGGGCGTGACCGTGCAGCGCGGGGCGATGGGCCGCGAGTTCGTCCTGCGGGTGACGGCGCCCGGCGTCTACGGCGTGAAATGCGCGCCGCACTACAGCATGGGCATGGTCGGCATGGTTCAGGTCGGCACCGAGGATCCGAACCTCGCCGCGGTCCAAGCCGCGACGGCGCGGGCTCCTAACTTCGCCCGCCGGCGCTTTGCACAGTTCCTGACCCAACTCCGCTGAGCCCGAAGCGCGGCAGCGAGACCGGGGCCGCTTCGGCCCCGGTTTCTTGCTTGCGTGGATGGCCGAAGCGTCAGGCGTCGGCGCCGTCCGCGGCTAACGCCGCCAAGGCCTCGACGTCACGAATGATAACACGGCGGCGTGCGCTGAACGTCACTCCGCGGTGGTCCCAGGCGGCGAGGGTGCGGCTGACGGTATGCAAGGTGGCGCCCGCCATCTCCGCCAGGTCCTGTCGCGTCAGGGGAAAGTCGATTTCAATCCCCTCGGCGGTATGGCGACCGGCCTGCTGACACAGCCGGCGCAAGGCGCGGGCGATCCGCCTCTCGACGCGTTCGCCGGTGAGGTCTCCCATCCGCTGCTGAAGTTCAAACAGCCGATCGCCCGCGAAGGCCGTTGAACCGATGCCGATCTCCGGCCATTCGCGCATCAGGCGGCGCATCGCAGCCACCGACCAGACGATCTCGACGCTGTCCACGACGGCCACGGCGTCGGCCGGAAAAGGCTTGTTCATCATGGCCGCGACGGTGCCGTACATCTCACCCGGCCCGATGAACCTGAGAATCGACTGACCGCCGTCCGGGCGGGTCTGCACGATCTTGACCCGCCCCTCCAGCAGACTGTGGCAGGTGAGGCCAGGATCGCCTTGGGCGAAAATGGTCGTGCCGGCGGCGAGACATCGGGCGGAACCGGCAGCCACAATGGCGGCGAGGGCCGGTTCCTCGAGTGCGCCGAACATCTCCGAGCTGGAGAGGCTCCGGGGGTCGATCATTGGGACGGCTCCCTCGCTGGCGGGCGCGATTGGCCGCCGTATCAGGGACGAACCCGGGGGCTGTCCACTAGGGGAAATCCCTTAGGGAGCTCTCCCAAATATCGAGGCCGTCGGAGGGGGCCTAAAACTCCAGCGTCAGATCGCCGCCCCGGAGGCCAGCGTGCCCGCACTTCTCAATACCGTAGAGACCCCCGGCAGCGCCGCGAAGCCCGTCGCGCCGAAGGCGCTGGAGCGCTGCGAACTGTGCGAGGCCTTCGCCATCGCCGCCTCCCCGGTTCGGGCCACTCTGGCGGCGGGCGCGGAAATCTTCCGCCAGGGCGACCGGGCGGGCATGGTCTACCGGGTGCTGAGCGGCGCGGCGATCAGCTATCGCCTGCTCAACGACGGCCGGCGCCAGGTCACCGAATTCCATGTCGCCGGGGATTTCCTGGGCCTCGAGGCGGGCCTGGAATACCGCACCACGGCGGACGCCCTCGGCGGCGCGACCGTGGCGGCCGTGCGCCGGGCGGATCTGGCGCGGCTGGCGGCGACCGACAGCGGCCTCGCCCGCGCCCTGTGGCAGATGTCGGTGCGCGCCTTCCACCGCAGTGAAGACCACGCCATGATCCTGGCCCGGCAGGGCGCCACCGAGCGCGTGGCCGCCTTCCTGCTCGACTACGCCGACCGGGTCGGCGCGGACGACATCGTGGACCTGCCGATGACCCGCCAGGACATGGCCGATCACCTGGGTCTGACCATCCACACCGTTTCCCGCACGCTGTCGCAGCTCCAGGACCAGGGCCTGATCGAAGCCCGCTCGAGCCGCCACGTCCGGCTGCTGCGCCGCGATCTTCTGGAACGGATTCGGGCATGACCGTCGCTGATCTCCGACGGCCGGCCATCCTGCTGGTCGAGGACGACCCGGCGGTCGTCAACGCCCTGACCTTCTCGCTGGAGCTGGAGGGGTTCGAGGTCTGCGCCTATGCCGACGGCGAGACCCTGCTCGCGTCGACGCCGTTGCCGACGCGCGGCTGTCTGGTGCTGGACTACAATCTGCCCGGCATCGACGGCCTGGACCTGCTGGAGCGTCTGCGCGCCGCGGAGGTCAACCTGCCGGCGATCCTGATCACCACCAATCCGCGCCGGGCGCTTCGCGCGCAGGCCGCGCTGGCGGGGGTGCAGATCATCGAGAAGCCGCTGCTGACGGACGCCCTGCGCGACTCGGTGCGCAACGCCCTGGGGGCCGCCACGCACTAGGCCCGCTGGGCGACCATGCTCATCCGGACGAGTTCGGACAGGCTGCGCGCCTGCATCTTGGTCATGACGTTGGCGCGATAGACCTCGACCGTCCGGGGGCTGAGCCCGAGGTCGTAGGCGATGACCTTGTTGGCCTGGCCGGCGACCAGCCCGTCCAGCACCTGACGTTCCCGGGGCGACAGCGACTCGAGCCGCGCCCGCAGTTCGGCTCCCTGACCCTCCTGTTCGATCGCCTCCGCCCCGACGGCGAGCGCGGACCGGATCGAGGACAGCAGCGCCTCGTCGTCGAACGGCTTTTCGATGAAGTCCTTCACCCCGGCGCGCATCGCCTCGATGGCGAGCGGCACGTCGGCGTGCCCCGTCATGACGATGACCGGATGGCGCACGCCGAACTCCGTCAGCCGCCGCACCATCTCAAGGCCGTTCATCTCCGGCATCCGCACGTCCGTCAGGATGCAGCCGGGTTCCAGCCGGTCCGCCCGCGCGAGCAGCGCCGGCGCCGAGTCGTAGGTGCGCGCCGCGATGTCGGTGGTTTCCAGCAGGAACGACAGGGAGTCCCGGATGGCCGGATCGTCATCGACGATATGAACGACCAGGTCAGTCGGCATCGTATAACTCCTGTTGTCCTACGGCGGTCAGCGTAAAGCAGAATCGCGTCCCGCCGCCGGGATTGTCCTCGACCCAGATGCGGCCGCCGTGGCCCTCGATGATGGTGCGCGAGATCGACAGTCCGACGCCCATACCCGTTCGCTTGGTGGTGATGAAGGGCTGGAACAGCTGGTCCGCGATGTCCGGGCTGATGCCCGAACCGGTGTCGCTGACGGTGACCTGGGCGTGGTCGTCGACCGCGTCGATGCGCAGCTCCAGCACCTTGCGCGGCGACTCCTCCATCGCCTCGATGGCGTTGCGGATCAGGTTGAGCACGACCTGCTGGATCTGGATCTTGTCGGCCAGCACCAGATCGATGGCCGGGTCGAACCGGAACAGCACGCGAATGCCGTGCTCCTTGGCCCCCACCAGGGCGAGGGCGCTGGCCTCCTCCAGCAGCTTGGGCAGGCTTTCGACGCGGCGCTCGGCCTCGCCGCGCGCGACGAAATCGCGCAGGCGGCGGATGATGTCGCCGGCGCGCAGGGCCTGGTCGCCGGCCTTCTGGATGGCGTCGAGCAGTCGCTCCCGCGGCACCGGATCGGCCGCCAGCAGCCGGGCCGAGCCCTTCAGATAGTTGGCCATGGCCGACAGCGGCTGGTTCAGCTCGTGGGCCAGGGCCGAGGCCATCTCGCCCATGGCGGTCAGCCGCGAGATGTGCACCAGCTCCGACTGCAGTTCCTGCAGCCGCTGCTCGGTCTGCTGCCGTTCGCTGAGGTCGCGGACGAAGCCGGTGAAGAAGCGCTGGTCGCCCGAAATCATCTCGCCGACCGACAGCTCCATCGGGAAGGTCGAGCCGTCCTTGCGCTCGCCCACCACCACCCGGCCGACGCCGATGATCCGGCGCTCTCCGGTGGTCAGGTAGCGCTCCAGGTAGCCGTCGTGGTTCTCGCGGTAGGGCGAGGGCATCAGCATCTTGACGTTCTTGCCGATCACCTCGTCGGGCGTCCAGCCGAACAGCCTTTCCGCGGCCTGGCTGAAGGACTGGATGATCCCGCTCTCGCCGATCACGACCATGGCGTCGGGTATGGTGTCGAGAATGGAGCGCAGATGGGCCTCGCGGGCGCGCAGGTCGTGGTTCACGTTCACCGCCCGCAGCCGCATGTTCTGGAACATCTCGCCGCCGGCGCTGATGGCGGCGCCGAGACAGACGAAGACCACGACGGCGGCGATGTCCCCGCTCGTCCGGTCAGCGACGGACCAGGTGACGACCAGGCCGCCGATCGCCCCCAGCACGGTCGCCACGGCTCCGGGCGCGGCCCCGCCGAGGGCGGCGGCCACCACCACGGCGGGCACGAAGAAGAGGAAGGCGACGCGTTCGTCCAGCCACGGGGCCAGAGCCATGCGCACGGTCAGGCCCAGGGCCGCCCCGGCGATCGCAAGTCCGAGCCCCAGCCAGGGGTGGCGCGAGTCGAAGGCCCAGCCCCAGACCGTCATTCGTTGCTGCTCAGGCGTCGCCGTCACTCGGACCTCCGGGATATCCCGTAGGTGAAAGCCCCGAATTTCGCCAGCCCGGGGGTGGGGCTAGTTGGACGCGGGTCGAGCTTCAGCCCGGCTCGCCGTTCAGATGGATGATCCATGCCCTCCGCCCTTCCGGCCGCCTGGCGGCCGCACGTCGAGCGCAACCTGCCGCGCTATACGAGCTATCCGACGGCCGTCAGTTTCGAACCGGCCGAGGGGGAGGGGGAGACCCGCGCCTGGCTCGCCTCGACCCGGACCGACCAGGCGATCTCGGCCTATGTCCATGTGCCGTTCTGCAAGCGGCTGTGCTGGTACTGCGGCTGTCACACCAGCGTCTTCCATGAATACGACCGGGTCCGCGCCTTCTATCAGACGCTGCGGCTGGAGGTGGACCTGTGGGCTGACGCCATGGGGCCGCACGCGGGGGCGGCGCACCTGCATTTCGGCGGCGGCAGCCCCAACGCCCTGTCGCCCGAGGACTTCATCGGCCTGGCCCGGCACATGATCGAGCGGTTCCGGCTGCGGCCGGGGGCCGAGGTCGCCGCCGAGCTCGACCCGGGCATGCTGACCGAGGCCTTCATCGACGCCGCCGGCGAGGCGGGCGTGACCCGCGTCAGCCTCGGGGTCCAGACCTTCGATCCGGAGGTCCAGGCCAAGGTCAACCGCATCCAGCCTTTCGGGATGGTGGAGGCGGCCAGCAACCGGCTGCGCAAGGCGGGCGTCGCGGCGATCAATTTCGACCTGATGTACGGACTTCCCGGCCAGACGCCCGACAACGTCGCCGCCTCGACCGCAGCGGCCGTCACCCTGCGGCCCGATCGTGTGGCGGTGTTCGGCTACGCCCACGTGCCGTGGATGAAGAAGCACCAGGTGATGATCAGGGAGGCCGACCTTGCGGACGTGGCCGGCCGCTGGGAACAGGCGGAGGCGGCCGACGAAACCCTTCTGGCGGCGGGGTATGTGCGTATCGGGCTCGATCACTACGCCCTGCCCGGGGATCCTCTGGCGATGGCCGCGGCTGAGGGACGGCTGCGCCGCAACTTCCAGGGCTACACCGACGATCCGGCCCCGGTGCTAGTTCCGATCGGACCGTCGTCGATCGGGCGGTTCGCCGAGGGTTTCGTGCAGAACGCCATCACCACCGACATCTGGGGCCGCGAGGTCGAGGCCGGGCGCCTGCCCGTGGCGCGCCGCCAGCGGGTGACCGCGGAGGACGACCTGCGCGCCGCCGTCATCGAGCGGCTGATGTGCGACCTCGCCGTCGATGTCGGCGCCGTCTGTCGGCAGCACGGTTTCGATCCGTCGGTCCTGGACGAATCGATCCGCGCCGCCGCCGCCCTGCAGGCGGACGGCCTCTGCCAGGTGGCCGGCCGGCGGATCCGGATTCCCGCCGCGGCCTCGCGCCTGATGCGCGTCGTCGCGGCCTGTTTCGACGCCTACCTGCCCCTGACCGTCAAGCGCCACGCCCTCGCGGTGTGACCGGGCGCCGCCGCCTCCGGGGAATCCCGGAGTTTGCGCGAGCGCAACGTCAGAACAGGCTTCGCAGGCGATCAGGCGACCACAGGCCGATGGGGGCGTCCCGGGCGGCCGGAGAGACACGCGATGACAACCAAGAGACTTTGGCTGCTTCTCGCCCTGGTGATGACGGCGTCCTTCGCCGTCCTGGGGCTGCAGGGGCGCGAGATTCACCGACAGGCCCCGCCGATACCGGCGCAGGTGGTCGATGCCTCGGGCGCGGTGCTGTTCACCCGCGACGACATCCAGACGGGGCAGCTGGCCTGGCAGTCGATGGGCGGCCAGCAGGTCGGCTCGATCTGGGGCCATGGCGGCTACGTCGCCCCCGACTGGTCCGCCGACCAGCTGCACCGCGAAGCGACGACCCTGCTCGACCTCTGGGCGGGTCGCGAGTTCGGCATGCTGTACGCCTCGCTCGACGCCGAGCGGCAGGCCGCGCTGAAGGCCCGGCTGAAGGCCGAGATGCGCACCAACACCTTCGACCCGGCGACGGGCGTGGTGACGGTGTCCAACGACCGGGCCGCCGCCATCCGGCAGGTCAAGGCGCACTATACGGCGCTGCTGGGCGATGATCCGGCGCTGGAGTCCCTGCGCGAGGACTATGCGATCGCGAACAACCCCGTGCCGGATGCGGGCCGCCGCGACCAGATCGCCGCCTTCTACTGGTGGACCAGCTGGGGCGCCTCGACCAACCGGCCCGGCGACGACATCACCTACACCTCCAACTGGCCGCATGAGCCGCTGATCGACAATGTGCCGACCTCGGCCAACGTCGTCTGGTCGGCGGCGAGCGTGCTGCTGCTGATCTTCGGCGTCGCCGCCCTGGTCCTGTGGCACGCCAGCACCCGCCGGGAAGACCACGTGGTCGTCCCGACCAGCGATCCGCTCGGCGCCCTCAAGCCGACGCCTTCAATGAAAGCGACCGGCAAGTATTTCCTGACCGTCATCGCCCTGTTCCTGGTCCAGGTCGGGCTTGGCGCGGTGACCGCCCACTATGCGGTCGAGGGCCACGACTTCTACGGCGTCCCGATCTCGGAATGGATCCCCTATGCGGTCACCCGCACCTGGCACACCCAGATCGCGATCTTCTGGATCGCCACCGCCTGGCTGGCCACGGGCCTCTACATCGCGCCCATGGTCTCGGGTCACGAGCCGCGCTTCCAGAAGCTCGGCGTCAATGTCCTCTGGGTCGCCCTGCTGGTCGTCGTGGTCGGTTCGCTGTTCGGCGAATGGCTGGGCGTGCAGCAGGTGCTCGACCTCGACGCCAACTGGTGGTTCGGCCATCAGGGCTGGGAGTATGTCGATCTCGGCCGCTTCTGGCAGACCCTGCTGTTCGTCGGCCTGCTGCTCTGGCTGGTGCTGGTCGGCCGCGCCCTGTGGCCGGCCCTGAAGAAGCCGAACGCGGCCAAGCCGGTTCTGGTGGTGCTGTTCCTGTCCACCATCGCCATCGCCCTGATGTATGCGGCCGGCTTCATGTGGGGCAAGCACACGCACATCTCGATGGTCGAGTACTGGCGCTGGTGGATCGTCCACCTGTGGGTCGAGGGCTTCTTCGAGGTCTTCGCCACGGCGGTGATCGGCCTGCTGTTCGTCCGCCTCGGCCTCGTCCGCGCGGCCACGGCCAACCTGGCGGTCATGTTCGGCACCATAGTGTTCATGACCGGCGGCGTGCTGGGCACGCTGCACCACCTCTATTTCGCGGGCACGCCCGTGTCGGTGCTGGCCATCGGCTCGATGTTCTCGGCGCTGGAAGTCGTGCCGCTGGCCCTGATCGGCTTCGAGGCCTTCGAGAACTGGCGGCACACCAAGGCGGCGCCGTGGGTGCAGCTCTACAAATGGCCGATCCTGTTCTTCGTGGCCGTGGCCTTCTGGAACCTGCTCGGCGCCGGCGTTTTCGGCTTCATGATCAACCCGCCGCTCAGCCTCTATTACATCCAGGGCCTGAACACGACGGCGACTCACGCCCACGCGGCCCTGTTCGGGGTCTACGGGATGCTGGGCATCGGCCTGCTGCTGTTCTGCTTCCGCGGCCTGGCCCGGCGTGAGGCCTGGAACGACAAGCTGCTGGCCTGGACCTTCTGGCTCCTCAACGGCGGCCTGGCGATGATGGTCTTCCTGTCGCTGCTGCCGGTCGGGGTGATCCAGGCCTTCGCCAGCATTGAGCACGGCGTCTGGTTCGCCCGTTCGCCGGCGGTGATCCACTCGCCGCTGGTCGAGACGCTGGTGTGGATGCGCATGCCCGGGGACGTCACCTTCAGCATCGGCGCCCTGACGCTGGCGCTGTTCGCGGGACGGTTGGTGATCGGGGCGCTCAAGCCCGTCCCGGTCGGTCTTTCGGGATCCGCAGACGCGGATCCCGTGGCGGCGCCGGCGGAGTAGTCGCCGGGGCGTGGGGCCGGGGGCGGGGAGGGTTGGCCTTCCCCGCCCCCGTTTTTTCTTGTTGAGGAGTACGGGCGTGTCGACAACAGCGGAATCCATGCGGCGCTATTCGGGACCGCCGGTGTTCAGTTTCGGCTTCCGGCCGTTCTTCCTGTTCAGCGCCATTTGGGCCGCGGCCGCCGTGCCGATCTGGGTTGCGTCCTTCACCCTGGGCGACGGCATGGTCGGCGCTGTCGACGGGCGCGTCTGGCACATCCACGAGATGCTGTTCGGCTATCTCGGCGGAGTCATCGCGGGCTTTCTGCTGACCGCCGTGCCGAACTGGACCGGACGGCTGCCGGTGACCGGCGCCGGCCTGGCCGGTCTGTTCGCCCTGTGGCTCGCGGGGCGGGTCGCCGGTTTCGCCCCGGCCTCACTCGCCGGGCCCGCCGCAGTCGTCGAGGCCGCCTTCCTGATCGTGTTCGCAGGGGTCGTCTGGCGCGAGGTGCTGGCGGCCCGCAACCGCCGCAACCTGCCCGTGTGCCTGATGGTGACGGTGCTGGCGCTGGCCAATGTCGCCTTCCACCTGCGGAGCGAATTCCCGGCCGTCGGGCCCGGCGCCGAGCGCGCTGCGGTGGCCGTCATCATCGGCCTCGTCGCCCTGATCGGCGGACGGGTGACACCCAGCTTCACCCAGAACTGGACCGTGGCCCACGGCATCCTGGCGCGGCCCGCAGCCTTCGGACTTTTCGACAAGGCCGTTCTGGCGCTGACCGGGGTTGCCCTGACCGGCTGGGTGATCGCCCCTTACGCCGAAATTCCCGGCCTGCTGATGCTTCTGGCCGGCCTGGCCAACGTCCTTCGGCTGTGGCGCTGGCGCGGCTGGCTGGCGCGGCGCGAGGCGCTGGTGTGGATCCTCCACGCCGGCTACGCCTGGGTCGCCATCGGCCTGCTGCTGCTGGGCCTCGCCGCTCTCGCGCCCGCCGTCGCGCCCTTCAGCGCCGGGGTCCACGCCCTGACCGCCGGGGCCATGGGCGTCATGACCCTGGCGATGATGACCCGGGCCACGCGCGGCCATACCGGCCGCCCCCGCGTGGCGGACGGGGCCACCACGGCGGTCTACGTCGCCGTCCTTCTGGCCGCCGTGGTCAGGGTGTGTGCGCCCTTCCACGCCGAATGGTCGCAGGCGCTGCTCGGCCTCTCGGCGGTCCTGTGGTCGGTGGCCTTCCTTGGATTCGCCCTCGTCTATGGTCCCATGCTGCTGCGGCGCTCGCTCTGAATTGCGCCTGCGCAACGCGGGCCGCGGCCGGGCAAGGCAGGCTGGCGTCATGACAAGGCCCGCCCCTCCCGACATCGCCGCCTGCGCGTGCGACTCCTGCCCTCCGGACCTCTGCTGTTTCGGCGAGTGCCATTGCACGCCGCCCGCCGGCCGGGGGAGCGAGCGGCTCGCGCTGCGGCTGCTTGGAGGCGCGGCGACCGCTCTGGCGCTGGCGGGCGTGATCCTTCCGCTGCTGCCGACCACCCCCTTCCTGCTGCTCGCGGCCTGGGCCTTCGCGCGCAGTTCGCCCCGGCTGGACGGCTGGCTGCGCGCGCACCCCAGGCTCGGCCCGCCGCTCGCCGCCTGGGAAGCCCGGCGCGCTATTCCCCGCTCGGCCAAGGCTGTCGCCGGCGTCAGTCTGCCGGCCGGTTGGCTGGCGCTGTGGGCCGGCGGCGCCTCCGTACCGGTGACGACCGCCGCCGGGGCCGCCGTGCTGGCGGCGGGGCTGTGGATTCTGAGCCGACCATCCTGACCGTCGAGAGCGCCCCCATGACTCCGTCATCCGCCGCCACCGTCGCCGGAGCCTATTTCCCGGGCGCTCGCTCCGAGAACGAGACCTGGGTCCGCGGCGAGTTCCAGGCCGTGCTCGACCAGTGGTTCGACTGGCGCAAGAGCCTGTTCGCCGGCGATCCGGGCGCGGCGTCGTCCGCCGACCGGCTGTCGCCGGAACGGCTGCGGCGGCGCGAGGAGCTGTCTCAGCACCTCGCCGAACTGTGTCAGGCCCTCACCGCCGAGACCCCGACGCACACGCCCCGCTACATCGGCCATATGAAGGCGGAGGTGTCGCTGCCGGCCCTGTTCGGCTGGCTGGCGGCCATGCTGCACAACCCCAACAACACCTCGCGGGAGTCCAGTCGCGTCGGCTCCGTCATCGAGACCGAGGCGATCGGCATGCTGGCCGGGATGGTCGGCTACGATCCCGCCCGGGCGCAGGGCCATTTCACGTCCGGCGGCACGGTGGCCAACTTCGAAGCCGTGTGGCGCGCGCGCTATCGCCTCGATCACTGGCTTAGCCTGGGGCTGTACCTCGCCGAAGCCACCGGCGAACGTCTCGATCCCTTCGCCGCGGCCCATATGGGCTGGGCCCGGTTCCGGGCGCTGTGGCGCGAGCACGGCCTGACGGACGAGCGCCTGCGGAGGTGCAGCGCCGCCGTCGGCAATCCCGCCTCGATCTGGCGCCGCATCAGCAAGGCCGCCGGGCGCGACTACCTTGGGCCGGTCATGCTGGTTCCGGGGAACAAACACTATTCCTGGCTGAAGGCCGCCAATCTGTTCGGGCTTGGCGAGAGCTCGCTCTGGAGCGTGGCTCTGGATACCGAGGGGCGGCTGGACGTCGAGGACTTCGAACGGCTGGTGCGCCAGGCGGAGGCGGAGGGCCGGCCCGTGCTCATGGCCGTCAGCGTCGCCGGCACGACCGAGACGGGCGAGATCGACCCGACCGATCGCCTGCACGCCCGGCTCGACCGTTGGCGGGACGAACGGGGCGTTCATGTCTGGCGGCACGTCGACGCCGCCTACGGGGGCTTCCTGTGCAGTCTTCTGGGCGGGCTTGAGGAGGCGGAATTATCGTGCGAGAGCGCGGCGGCCCTGCGCGCGATCGCCTCGGCCGACTCCGTCACCATCGATCCGCACAAGCTCGGCTACGTCCCCTACGCGTGCGGGGCCTTTCTGACTCGTGACGCCGCGGCCTACGCCGTCTCGTCCTTCGATGCGCCCTATCTGGATCGGCCGGAGCTTGGCGACGGCAAGTGGTCGTCGACGCTCGAAGGTTCTCGTTCGGCGGCGGGCGCGGCGGCGACCTGGCTGACCGGTCGCACGCTCGGATTTGGCCCGCATGGGCTGGGCAGCGTCATCGCCGAGACCGTCCGCACGCGCGCCGCCTTCCAGCGCGTCCTGGCAAGCGCCCTGCCGTACGTGCGCTTCCTCGAGCCGGCGGACGCGAACATCGTATGCTTCTCCATCGCCGACGATGGCGAAGCCCTGTCCGTCGCCAACCGCCGCACCGCAGCGCTGTTCGACGCCATTCACCGGTCGCCGGAATTCTCGGTTTCGAAGACCACCCTGGGCGCGGACTACACGGCCCTGATCCGGCGTCATGCGGCGAGCTACGGCGGCGCGGTCGACGCGGAGGGGCTGACGCTGGTCCGCTGCGTGTTCATGAACCCCTACTGGGCGGCGCCCGAGATGCGCGCCGATCTCTTTCCCCGGTTCACCGCCCTGGTGGCCGAGGCGGTCGAGGCGGCGAAGGAGAGGCGGCCGGAGATGGCGCTTTCGTGAACCGGCGACGCGGAGATGGCCCAACAGGCGGCCGGCGAGCCGTCATGGCCCGCCTGAGGTTTTTTGACGCCAGCGTGTTTCGGTGTGGTGCGGGCGGTCGGGCTCGAACCGACACTCCTTTCGGAACCGGATTTTGAGTCCGGCGCGTCTACCAATTCCACCACGCCCGCACAGGCCGTCTGGGTCTTTCCGGCAGGGCGGGACAGGTAGCGCGGGCGGGGCGGGGAGGCAATCGGGGAAGTCGGACCCGGCGCGGGATCAGTCTCCGGCGGTCCGCTGCCGTTCGCGAATCTCGCGGTCGCGGTCGCGCTGCTCGCGGCGGCGCTGTTCGTCGTCGCGGGTCTGATAGCCCTCAAGCACGAAATTGGTGCGGTAGAGGATGCGCTGCAGCGGCACGGCGGCGCCGGCGGCGTCGAGATTCGCGACCCTTGCGCGGCGCGTGGCCCGGAGCGCCTCCTCGCCGAAGCCGGCGTCCTGCGGGTGTTCGGCCTCCACCGAACAGTCGCGCAGGGACCCGTCCGGATTGGTCAGGCACATGACGGTCGCGAAACCCCGGGCATAGCGGGCGGGGGTCGGGAAGCGCGGCCGGGGACGGCGGGCCCAGGCCAGGTTGGCGGGCAGGCCGCCGTCGGGAAGTGCCTCCAGATCCGCGTCGCGCGGGTCGGTCAGCGGCCGGTCGCAGACGGTCAGGGTCTCGTCGATCGAGCTCGAGGAGGCGGGCAGGGTCAGGTCGTGCATCAGATTGCGGCCGCCCTCGGCGGCGCCCGGGATCATGATGCGCAGCCGGCCGCCCTCGCGCAGCTTGCGGGCGAAGGGGGCGGGCAGTTCGCTGACGGCGATGGTGTCCTCGACGGCGACGTTCCAGCGCTGGGGGTGCAACTCGCCGTCGCCGAAAGCGACCTGGAGGATGCGCGTCTCGCCGGAGCCGGCGGGCGGCAGGCCGGTGATGAGAGCCTCGTAGCTTTCATCGACGCAGCGAGCCGCGATGCCCACGCCGCTGTCGAACTGCGAGTAGGCCATGGTCAGCCGCTTGGCCGGGTCGCGCAGCAGATCCCAGTCGGCCTGCGCCTCCTGGGCCAGGGCGGGCGGAGCGGAGGCGAGGGCGACGGCGCAGGCGACGACGGGGGCGAGCAGGCGGTTCATGAAACGGGATCCGGACGAGTTGCAACCCCGACTTGCGCGACGGCGACGCGCGGCGTCAAGCGGCGCCGGCGCTCAAACGGCCGCCTCCACATGGGCGTCGGTTCCGCCCGCGAGGATTCGCCGGGCGCGGATGAACATCTCGATGCGCTGGACGACGATCATGCCGACGACGAACAGCAGGAAGGCGTCGGCGATGGCGAGCGGGTTCAGGCCGTAGTCGGCGGCGTGCGGCTCGAGGAAGGCGGTCAGGGCGCGGCGGCCGACCATCACGGCGATGATCAGGATCAGGCCGAGCGGCGAGGCCTGCGCCTTGAGCGCGCCGTCGGCATGCTTCTCGATCGTCGTCATCCGGCCGCGCCACCAGCCGAACACCCCGCCTAGGAGGAGGCCGATCGCGAGAACGGCCCAGGCGAGGGCGTCGAAGGCGGCGTGCGGGACGTCGGGATCCATACTGGTTCCCCACAGGGCGAAGCCCATCAGCACCACGATCACGGCGGGCATGACCCACAGCCACTGCGGACGCAGCGTCCGCGGCCGGCGGTTGCGCAGCAGGATCAGCGGCAGGGCGATGAGGACGGCGATGAGCGGAATGAGCTGCTGGGTCGACATGCGTGGGGGCTCCGGGTCGCCGGCCCCTGACGGGCGCGAACCTGTCGAAAGCTTAACCGACGCCGCGCATCCGTAAAGCGCCGTCGCCGCCTCCTCAGCGGGCAAGGAGACGACGATGAAGCTCAGACATGTGATGACGGCCGCGCTGGGAGCCCTGATGCTGTCATGCCAGGGGCCGGCGGCGGTCCTCGCCCAGGAGGCGGCGGCGGGCGGCGTCGGCGCGAACTCGCCTGCGGCGATCACCGCGGCGCATCGGGAGCGGGCGCTGGACACGCTGCACCGGCGGCTGGCCCACTATGTGATGGTCGAGCGCACGCCCGCGATCCGGGCGCGGTTGGCGGAGCGGCGGCAGGCCTATCTGGCGCTGACCGATCCGGAGGCCTTCCGGCAGGCGATCAACGCCGATCTGCTGGCGGTCTCCGGCGACAATCATCTGCAGGTGTGGATCGAGGGGCGCAGCCGCGACGACGCGGCGGCGGAGGGACCCGGTCCGACCCTGGAGCAGATGGCGGCCGAGGAGGCCCGGAATGGCTGGGGCGTACGCGAGGCGAAGATGCTGGACGGCGGGGTGGCCTATCTGAACCTGGCCTCGTTCAGCGGGCATCCGGACTCGGCGGCGGCGATCGATGCGACCATGGCGCGGCTGGCCGGGGCGCGGGCGCTGGTGCTGGACCTGCGCGAGAACCTCGGCGGCGGCGAGGCGGCCCTGCGCCAGCTGATGGGGCATTTCGCGCCGCAGCCGATGCGGCTGGAGGACATCCAGTTCCGCCGTTGCCAGCCCAATCCGGCTGACCCCGAGGACTGTGTTGCGGACGGGCGGGATGTGTTCGAACGGTTCGCCAACCCTGTGGCGGCTCCGACCTTTCCGAGCCAGCCGATCCTGGTCCTGGTCGGGCCCGGGACCTTCTCGGCGGCCGAAGCGGTGGCCTACGACCTGCAGGCGGCGGCCCGGGCCACGGTCATCGGCGAGCCCACGGGCGGCGGGGCCAATCCCTCGATCGCCATGGACCTCGGGCCGTGGTTCACCGTCATCATGCCGATCGGCGAGGCGCGGCATCCCGTGACGGGAACCAACTGGGAAGGCGGGGGCGTGCGCCCGGACGTGGCCGTGCCGGCGGGTCAGGCGCTGGCGGAGGCGCTGCGGCGGATCGGCTAGGGGGCGAGGCTGAACCGGATCGTGCCGAGGAACACTTGACCCGGCTGCGGGCCGCCCTCTTCGGGAGGCGCAATCCGGGCGTCGCGCATCGAACTCAGGGCGGCTTCGCCGAAGCCGTAGCGGCGGGCGTGGCTCTCACGCTCGATCCGGCAGTCCGTCAGCCGGCCGCCCTGACCGACGACGCAGCTGACGGTGACGAAGCCCGCTCCGAGGTGAGCTGCGGCCTCCGGGTATTGCGGCGCCGGCAGACGCCGCCAGAGATCACCCACGATGAGGGGCTGATTCCAACGGACGAGGTCCGCGCGCGCGTCGGGCTGATCAGCTCCGCAGGCCTGGAGCACCCGGTCCAGATTGCTGAATTGGGCGGGAAGGTCGAGGGCGTACTGGCGAGGGGCGGCGTCCGGCGCCGCCCGGATGGCGACCGACATCTGCAGCGATCCGCCCTGGCGGAAGCGGCGTGCGTCCAGGCGCGGAGCGGGACTGAAGACCAGCGAGCCGTCGCCGCCGGCGAACCAGGAACCGACCTCGTCGCGTCCGTCGGGATAGATGGCCTCGATCCGGCGGGAGGGGCCTTCCAACGGCGGGAGGCCCGAGATGAGAACGTCCAGCTCGCCGGCGCGGCATCGCACGGCGAGCGCCTGGCCGCTGGAATAGCCGACGGTGGCCAGCATCACGTCCTGCGCCTCGTCGATGGTCAGGTCCCAGTCGTCCACGGCCTCCTGCGCCATGGCGGACGGCGCCGCGATGGACATGGCGGCCGCGATGACTGCAAGGACCGCCCGCGGCATCAGGCGGGCTCCACCGTCTGCTCGATGGCCCCGAAGATCGAGCGATGCTGGTCGTCCAGCATCTCGATGCGGACGGTGTCGCCGTGCTTGAGGAACGAGGTCTCGGGCTTGCCGCGCAGGATGGTCTCGACGGTGCGGACCTCGGCGATGCAGGAGTAGCCGAGGCCGCCTTCGCTGACCGGCTTGCCGGGGCCGCCGTCGGCGTCGCGGTTGGAGACGGTGCCCGAGCCGATGATGGTCCCCGCGCACAGGCTGCGGGTCTTGGCCAGGTGGGCGATGAGGGTGCCGAAGTCGAAGGTCATGTCCGCGCCGGCGTCGGCCTTGCCGAAGTCCGCGCCGTTGAGCTGGACATTGAGTTCGCCCTTGAGCTTGCCGTCGGCCCAGCGGTCGCCGAGGGCGTCGGGGGTGACGAAGACCGGCGACAGGGCCGAGGCGGGCTTGGACTGGACGAAGCCGAAACCCTTGGCCAGTTCGGCCGGGATCAGGTTGCGCAGGCTGACGTCGTTTACGAGGCCGACGAGGCGGATGTGGCTCAGCGCCTCCTCGCGCGACACGCCCTGGGGCACGTCGCCGGTGACCACCACGACCTCGGCCTCGAGGTCGCAGCCCCAGCTTTCGTCGGCCAGGGGGATCGGATCGCGCGGGGCGAGGAAGCCGTCGGAGCCGCCCTGGTACATCAGCGGGTCGGTCCAGAAGCTGTCGGGCATTTCGGCGCCGCGCGCCTGCCGCACGAGGGCGACGTGGTTCACATAGGCCGAGCCGTCGGCCCACTGATAGGCGCGGGGCAGGGGGGAGGCGGCCTCGCGTTCGTGGAAGCGGCCGCGCGGCACGCCGCCGTGTTCGAGGCTCTCGGCCAGGGCGCGCAGGTCGGGCTCGACCCGGTCCCAGTCGTCGAGTGCCGCCTGCAGGGTCGGGGCGATCAGGAAGGCGTCGGTGAACCAGGCGAGGTCGCTGGAAACGAGGACGAGGCGGCCGTCGCGGCCGTGCTTGAGCGAGGCGAGTTTCATGCTTCCGGCTTAAGGGGTTTCCGCGCCGGGGGGAACAGCCCGCGTCAGTGGTGATCGCTGCTGTGGCTGAGGCGCGGGCGGCGCGGCCCCGGATTGCACAGCTCGGCCACCACGGCGCGCATGTCGCCCTCCCGCGCCGCACGGTGGCGCCAGTAGTCGTTGAAGTCGGAGACGGCGAGGCGCAGGGCCTCATTGCGCTCGCGCGTGGTCATGGCCCGCCCACCGTGCTGCCGGGACGGACGACGGGACGGGCCCCCTGCTCCCGGATGGATGGAGACGATGGTGACGTTGGCGGCGGCCGAGGACGACGGCCGGACCGGCTCGCCGGCCTCGTGATCCGCCTCCGGGCCGGGTTCCTCCGCCGGGTGGTCGGGCGCGGCGTGGCCGGCGCCGTGGTCGACCTCGCCGTTGAGCGCCCGGTCGAGCGCGCCGACGCATCCGCTCAATTCGCCGCCGAAGGCCAGGGTCTTGCCGAGCCGGGCCTTCAGGACGCGGCGCAGTTCCCCGGCGCGAGCCGGCAGGGCTTCGCTGTCGGCATGCATGGCCAGTTTGGCGGCGTCGTCGATGGCCTCCCAGATCGGGCCGGCGGCGTCGACCCGCCGGGGCCGCGAGCCGCCGGCGAACCACCAGCCGATCAGGGCGGCGACCAGCAGCGCCAGCAGGACGGCGCCCCAGAAGAAGGAATCGGCGCCGATCATGATGACCGGATCGAGCGGGGCCCCGGCCGTATCGACGGTGGCGAAGTCGTCGCCGTAGGACATGGGGCTCCCCGCTGGACCGACCGCCGTTCGCGGACGGCGCATCTTGCCCCGACGGCTCAGCTTGGCAACGGGAAAGGTTAACAGCGGGCCGGATTCGCCGGATGCGCGAACGGTTCAGTCCGGGGTGATCAGGGCCTTGGCCTCCGCCCCGGTGCGGGCCCCGACGTCGCGCACCTCGACCTCGACGGCGACGGCCCCCTCGGGCTCGTGGGCCCAGAGGTAGCGGCGCTCGATCTCGACCTCGCGGCCGGAGGGGGCGAAGCCTGTGAAGCTGTCGCCCCAGGGGGTTATGGCCTTGATCTCGGGCCAGGCCAGGGCGCAGGCGGCGTCGAGCTCCTCCATGGCCATCAGGGAGAGTTCGTCGCGCGGGTCGGGGGCTACAGCCATCGCCGCACCCGGGCGCGGTAGGCGTCGTATTCGGCGCCGAATTTGGCGGCGAGGTAGCGCTCCTCGCGCTGGATGACGAAGCGGTCGACGACGAGGAGGCAGGGCAGGACGAAGGCGAGGGCGATCAGGCTGTCCATGGCCGCGGCGAAGCCGAGGTACATCAGGGTGAAGCCGACGTAGATCGGATTGCGGCTGAAGCGGTACAGGCCGTCGGTGGAGAGGGCGGTGGTCGGCTTCCACGGCTCCATGCGGGTGCCGAGGCGGCGGAACTGGTTGGCGGCGGAGCCTTCGATGACCAGACCGCCGACGATCAGGACGAAGGCGGCGACGCGGCGGACCTGCGGCTCGAGACCCAGGTCGTCGGGGGCGCCGAGCGCCTTCGACAGGCCCCAGCCGAGCAGCAGGAAGCCGAGGTAGATCAGCGGCGGCGGGGCGATGACGCCGGCGGTGTCACGGGGGGCGGTCATACGGTCTGGCCCTGCGGGGCGGTGAAGGCGGAGACCGGGGCGTCGCCGGTGTTGATCACCTCCGACGGTTCGAAGATCAGCACCTCGGCCTCCTCGTCGGCGGCGGTGCGGTGCTCGACGCCGCGCGGCACGACGAGGAGCTGGCCGGGGTCGAGGGTCTCGACGCGGTCGCGGAACTCGACCCGGAACCGGCCCTTCCAGACGAGGAACATCTCGTCGGCGTCGGCGTGGCTATGCCAGGGGAAGACGCCCTGGACCTTGACCAGCCGGACGTCCTGACCGTTCAGCCGGGCGGCGACGCGCGGGCGCCAGTGGTCGGAGAAGGCCGCGAACTTTTCGGCGAGGTCGAGAACGGCGGCCGCGGTCACGGGCGTAACTCCTCGTCGCCGTAGATGGCGACGCGGGCGGGCTGGGTGGCCGAGACGGCGCCGCGGTACATGCCGGAGGTGGTCATGGCGAAGCCCGGTCGCCCGTCCGTGTCCATGACGATGACGCCGCCCGAGCCGCCGAGCGACAGGGCGTCGTCCACCTCCGTCTGGGCGGCGGTCAGAGCCGGCGATCCAGCGGCGATGCGGGCGCAGATGTCGCGGGCGACGCTGGCCCGGATGTAGAATTCGCCGTCGCCGGTGGCGGAGACGGCGCAGCCTTCCGCGTTGGAGGCGTAGGTGCCGGCGCCGATCACCGGCACGTCGCCGACGCGACCCCAGCGCTTGGCGGTGGTGCCGCCGGTGGAGGTGCCGGCGGCGAGGCGGCCCTGGCTGTCGAGGGCGACGGCGCCGACGGTGCCGAATTTGCGCTCGTTCAGCGGCGGGGCCGGGAGGTCGGCAGCGGCCTGGGGCGAGGGGGCGCCGGCGGGGCGCTCCGGGACCGGCTGCCCCTGCTGTTCGAGCGCGCGGACCAGACCCTGCCAGCGGCGCTCGGTGAAGAAGAAGGACGGATCGACCTGCTCCAGACCGACCGAGGCGGCGAAGCTGTCGGCGCCCTCGCCGATCAGCATGACGTGCGGCGACTGCTCCATCACGGCGCGGGCGGCGGCGATGGGATGGCGGGTGGTGGTCAGGCCGGCCACGGCGCCGGCGGTGCGGTCCGAGCCGTTCATGACGGCGGCGTCGAGCTCGTTGCGGCCGGCGGCGGTGAAGACGGCGCCGCGGCCGGCGTTGAACAGGGGGTCGTCCTCCATGAGTTCGATCGCGGCCTGAATGGCGTCGAGGGCCGAGCCGCCCTGGGCGAGCACGGCCGAACCGGCGTCGAGGGCGCGCTTGAGCGCGGCGCGGTAGGCGGCGTCCTGTTCGGCGGTGAGGCTGTCGCGCTCGATGACGCCGGCGCCGCCGTGGATGGCGAAGGACCAGCCGGGCGACTCCTGGGCGGCGGCGGGCGCCGCGATCAGGGCGAGAGCGGCGGCGAGCACGGCGGCGCGTGAGAGGGACTTCATGGCGTAATCCTGCATTTCGGGCTATGTATGCGCCATGTCCGAGATGACCGACATCGTCGTTCCGGTGCTTCAGAAAATCCAGGCGCAGCTTGGACGCATCGAAACCGATATGGCCAACATCAAGGAAGACATGCACCACATCAAGGTGCGTCTGACCGGGCTGGAAGCCAATGTGAACAGCCTAAACCGCCGGATGGACAATTTCGACCAGCGCATGGAGCGGGTCGAGAGGCGGCTGGAGCTGGTCGAGGTCTGACCTCTCGCCCTCGTCCTCAACTCAACGCCTGACCGCAGCACGGGCAGCCGGTCGTCTCGACGCCGAACAGGGCGCGGACGCGGTTGGGGGCGAGGGCCTGCGCGGCCGGCGAGGCCTCGATCCAGTCGAGGCCGATGGCCAGCACCCGGTCGGCGCGGGCGGCGAAGGGCAAGTGGTGGCTGGAGGCGACGACGATGCGGCCTTCGGCGGCGAGGGCGCGGATCGCCCGTTCCACCGCCTGGGCGTGGGCGGGGTCGAGCAGGGCCAGCGGCTCGTCCAGCAGGCAGACCGGGGCGTCCTGCACGAACAGGCGGGCGATCAGGACCAGCTGCTGCTGACCGCTGGACAGGCGGTCGAAGGGGCGCTCGGCGAGGTCGGCGACATCGAGCCGGGCGAGGGCGGCGCGGGCGGCCTCGACATCGCCGGGGGTGAGGCCGGGCGACCAGCGGCGGCGGGCGGCGCGGCCGAGGGCGGCGAGATGCAGGGCGGAGAAGCCGGCGGACACGGCGCCCGGCGGCGGCAGCCAGGCGACGGCGCGGGGACGTTCGAAATGGCCCCCGAGCGGCGGGAGCAGGCCGGCGAGGGTCTTCAGCAGGGTGGTCTTGCCGACGCCGTTGGGCCCGATCAGGGCGACGACCTGGCCGGCTTCGAAGGCGGCGGTCAGCGGGGGCAGGCGGAAGCCGGCTCCGCTGCGCGCGCGGCGGCCGGCCACCAGGGCGTCGAGGACGAGCGCGCTCACGCCCGCCTCGAGGTGGCGACGAACAGGGCGAGGAAGGCCGGGGCGCCGACGGCGGCGGCAAGCAGGCCGACGGGCAGTTCGGCCGGGCCGAAGGCGGTGGACAGCCGGTCGATCAGCAGGGCGAACAGGGCGCCGAGGGCCATCGAGGCGGGGATCAGCCGCCCGGCGCGCTCGCCGACCATGCGGCGGGCCGCGTGCGGGGCGAGCAGGCCGATCCAGCCGACGATCCCGGCCACGGAAACGGCGGACGAGGTCATCAGGGCGGCGGAGCCGAGGGCCATCAGACGCAGGGGGCGGGCCCTGAGGCCGAGCGAGCGGGCCTGCTCATCGCCCAGCGACAGGACGTCGAGGCGGAAGCCCAGCCCGAGCAGAATGGCGGCGCCGAAACCCACGGGGACGAGGGCGAGGGCGGCCTCGCCGGCGGTGGCGCGGGTGAAGGAGCCGAGCAGCCAGTAGGTGATCGAGGGCAGCTGCGAATAGGGCTCGGCGGCGATGACCACGAGGCCGAGACCGGCGGACGCGAGAGCGCCGGCGACGATGCCGCAGAGGATCAGGGCCAGGCGGCCGTCGCCGCTGCGGGTCAGGGCGGCGCAGGCCACGGCCACGGCGCCGGTGGCGAGGCCTCCGGCGAAGGCCGCGCCCTGGACCAGCACGGCCCCGGCGCCGAGCAGCAGGGCGAGGGCGGCGCCGAACCCCGCGCCGGAGGTGACGCCGAGCAGGTCGGGCGAGGCCAGCGGGTTGCGGAACAGGATCTGGAAGCCGGCCCCCGCTCCGGCCAGGGCGGCGCCGCAGCCCATCGCCGCCAGCAGGCGCGGGCCGCGCAGGGCGAGGGCCAACTCGGCGTCCGGCGGCCCCTCGCCGAACAGGGCCGTGATCAGGGCGTCCGGCGGGGCGGCGAGCGGGCCGGTGGACAGCACCACGGCCGCCGCAGCGACGGCCAGCAACGCCAGCGCCAGCGGCGCGGCCCAGGCGCGGACGGCGCTCAGGGAATCCACCGCGGGCGGGGAATCTCGACCGGAGCCATGCCGTAGAGGGAGCGGCTGAGCAGGGTCAGCTCCATCCAGGCCTCGCCAGGACTGGCCAGCCAGGCGCAGCCGAGCAGGCGGTTGACCGACGGCGGGCGGTCGATCCAGCCGAACGGCGTCGACGGCAGCAGCAGCAGGCCGCGCCGGCCGCCGCCGCGGCGGCGGCGCCAGACCGGGTCGCCAGCGGCGGCGCGAGCGAAGGCCGGACTGAGGGTGACGACGACCTCGGGGTCCCAGGCCGCGACCTGCTCGCGGGTGACGCGGCCGATGTTGCGCGAGCCCTGCGCGACATTGCTCCAGCCGGCGCCCTCCAGCACCTCGGTGGCCAGGGCCCCGCGAAAGCCGGTCTCGAGGCCGTCGACGCCTCTCGCATAGTAGAAGGCGCGGGCGGCGGGGGCGGCGCGCCAGCGCGCGATCACCCCGGAGGCGGCGTCGGCGAGCGCGTCGCCGCCGGGAGCGGCCCCGAGCAGGCGTCCGGCCTCGCGGAAGGCGTCGGGCATGCGCAGGAGCGCGCCGTCGATCAGGCGCCAGTCGACCCCGAGCCGGGCCGTCATGCGTCCGGCCAGACCCTGGTGCTCGGGATCGGCGTCGCCGTAGTCGATGACGAGGCGCGGTTTCAGCGCGGCGACGGCCTCGGGCGAGGCAGGGCGGCCGCCGCTGGCGAGGGCGCCGATCTCAGGCAGGCCGGCGGCGAGGGCCGGCAGGGCGGCCAGGGCGGCGGCGTCGGGCTTGCGCGGCCAGCCGGCGAGACGCTCGCGGGCCACGGCCCAGATCAGCAGGGCGGCGGGCTGGCCGGCGGCGACGACGTCGCCGGACGGGGCGGCCGTGGCCCGCGCGCAGGCGGACGCCAGCAGGCTTCCCGCCACGCCCGAGAGCGTCAAGGCGCGCCGTGTCAGCATGGCTTGGACGGTCCTCTGCTGTCCGGCACGAGGCCTCTCACGATCGGTTACGGCTTGTAAAGCCTGTTCCACGGTGGTCCTATCGCGGCTTCGTCAGGGGAGGCGGGGTGCGTGTCTCCGCGCGCCTTCAACGAGGGCGGTGCGTCCCCACAGTCAAAGGTTTGGCATGAATTTAGTCATCTTGCTGGGGGTGCTGGTCACCCTCGTCACGGGCATTCCCGTGCTTCTCCAGATCCTCAAAAATCACCCGAAGGGGCTGATAACCTGCTTCTTCGCGGAGATGTGGGAGCGCTTTTCCTTCTACGGGATGCGCGGGCTGCTGATCTTCTACCTGACCCAGCATTTCCTGTTCGATGACCGTTTCGCGTCCGGCCAGTACGGCACTTACGGGTCCCTCGTTTACCTGCTGCCGCTGATCGGCGGCATCGTGGCCGACCGCTACATCGGGACGCGCAAGGCGATCATGTTCGGCGCCGTCCTGCTGGTCATGGGCCACGGCCTGATGGCCTTCGAGGGACGTCCGGCGACCCAGACCCTGGTCTATGGCGATGACTCCTACCAGGTTCAGATCGAGGGCCGCGGCGACAACCGCCAGACCCGACTGATCGTCGATGGCCAGCCCTATGCCTTCTCCCAGAGGGAGGCCTCCGGCCTGCAGATCGACGGCGCTCCGGGCCTGCCGGCGACGCTGGCCAAGGGGACTTACCGGATCACCGATCCGGTCGAGGTCGACAAGCCGGCCTGGGCCGTTCTGGGCGATCTCGTGGAGGTCGAACGCACGGTGACGACCGCCCAGACCCTGACCTACCAGGGCCAGACCTATCCGGTCCGCAACGTGACCGAGGACGGCGAGACCCGCACCACGATCCAGGTCGGCGGCCGCGACTATCCGATGCCGACCACCGCCGGTCTCAACATCGAGGGGCTGCCCGCAACGGCTTCGCTGCCCGCGTCGCTCGACCAGGAGGACTTCTCCTTCGCCGAGCAGCGCGACCCGATGGGCCTCAACGTCTTCTGGCTGGCCCTGTCGCTGATCATCATGGGCGTCGGCTTCCTGAAGCCGAACATCTCGACCCTGGTCGGCCAGCTCTATCCGCAGGGCGATCCGCGGCGCGACTCCGGCTTCACCCTCTACTACTACGGCATCAACCTCGGCTCGTTCTGGGCCGCGGTGCTGTGCGGCTTCCTCGGCCAGACCTACGGCTGGGGCTGGGGCTTCGGCCTCGCCGGGGTCGGCATGCTGGCCGGCCTGATCGTGTTCGTGATCGGCAAGCCGCTGCTGCAGGGCAAGGGCGAAAGCCCCTATCCGGAGCTGATCAGAAAGCCGGTGCTGGGACCGATCAACCGCGAATGGCTGATCTACATCCTGGCCTTCGTCGGGGTCGGCCTGCTGGCCACCTTCATCGTCTCGAACCACATGTTCGTCGGCATCGGCCTGGTCATCTCGACCGTGCTGTCGCTGGGCTTCATCACCTGGTTCATCATCACCAAATGCGACAAGGTCGCCCGCGAACGAATGATGCTGGCCATGGTGCTGGTGTTCGGTTCGGCGGTGTTCTTCACCCTGTTCGAACAGGCCGGCTCGTCGCTGAACCTGTTCGCGGACCGCAACGTCGATCTGGCGGTGACCGGCCAGGCCTACACCCTGTTCGGCATGCCCGTGGGCTCGCCGGCCCAGGTGGCCGCCGCCGGACTGGACACGTCGAACTGGTGGGGCTGGATCAACACCTCGCTGACGGCGTCGCAGACCCAGTCGTTCAACGCCGGCTTCATCCTGATCTTCGCGCCGATCTTCGCCGCGCTGTGGGCCTTCCTCGCCTCGCGCAAGATCGACCCGAACCCGGTGGTCAAGTTCGGCCTCGGCATCATCCAGGTCGGCCTCGGCTTCCTGGTGATCGTCTGGGGGGTGGAGTCGGGGATGGTCAACGAGGCCTTCCGGACGCCGCTGTTCCTGCTGGCCCTGCTCTATCTGCTGCACACCACCGGCGAGCTGTTCCTCAGCCCTGTCGGCCTGTCCGAGATCACCAAACTGTCGGTGCCCTCGATCGTCAGCTTCATGATGGCGGTCTGGTTCATGGCTTCGTCGATCGCCCACTTCCTCGGCGGCATCATCGCCGCAACCGCAGGGACGCGGACGGTCGGCGGCGAGGTGACGGATCCGGAGGCGGCCCTGCAGAGCTCGTTGGCGACGTTCAACAGCATCGGCTGGGTCGGCGTCGGCATCGGCGTGGCCTTCATCCTGGCGAGCTTCTTCATCGCCAAATGGTCCAACGGCGTGAACGACCCGGACAACCATCCGGGACCGACGCTCACGGATCGCGGCGGCGAAGACGGCAACGTCGCCCGACCGGAGACCACGACCCTCGGCTAGGCCCCGCGCCCAGCTGAACGGGAAAGGGCGGAGCCTCGCGGCTCCGCCCTTTTTGTTGGCGCTAACGCCGTCGGCCTGCTTGAGCGCGGTTTGTATGCGCTTCAGAAGCTCTTGCGGATCTGGAGGAACAGCCACGGGCTCATGGTGGTGCGGCGGACCTCGCGGAAGGCGACCGGGGAGACGTCCCGGGGCCCGGCGTAGATGTCGCGGTCGTAGCCCAGCTGGCGGTCGCTGATGTTGGCGTAGTCGATCTTGATGGTCAGGTCCGGCGAGGGTTTCCACTGGGCGTAGAGGGTGATGAACGGCTCTGCGTAGAGGGAGCGGATCTCACGCACGCGGAAGAGGCGGCCCTTGTCGGTGTTGCAGCCGTGATCGAAGCCGTAGGACCATTTGCCGCCCTGCAGGTCGTGGTTGAAGGCGACGCCGCAGCCGAAGGCCTGGTTGCCCTGGAAGCGACGGCTCTCGCCGGTCAGCGGGTCGACCACCTCGGTGTGGGCCCAGCTGCCGCGCGCCTGGAGCCGGGCGTTGGGGATGCCCAACCTGTCCATCGGCAGCGTCAGGACGACCTGATACTGGTCGAACGAGCCGTCGCCGATGTTGCCGACGCCGTCGAAGCCGCCGGTCAGGGGGATGATGTCGATGACGTCCTCGACCTCGCCGTGGGCCGCCGACAGCTGCAGCGCGCCCTCGCCCCAGAAGCGGCGCTCGTAGACCGCTTCCACGATGGTGGTCTTGTCCGGCTCGAGGTCGGGGTTGCCGCCCTCAACCTGGCCGATGTCGATGTCGGCCGAGGCGACGAAGTCGCCGAAGTTCAGCTGGCCCACCTGGCGTTCGGCCCGGAAGCGGAACTGGTGGCCTTCCCACGGGGTCCAGGTCAGCTGAACGCGCGGCTTTGGATAGACGAAGGACTTGGTCAGGTCGCTGTCGCCGGACTGGCTGATCTCCGAGACCTCGACGCGCAGGCCGGCCTCCAGGGTCAGTTTGGGGCTCGGGCGCCAGGTGGCCTGGCCGAACGCCTCGCCGCGCAGTTCCTCGACCTTGACCGAGGCGGACGGCAGCGGGATGGCGAGGCCGTTCTCCTCATAGGCGGTGGCGCTGTCGAGGAAGTTGTAGGCGATCTCGCCGCCGCTTTCGAAGGCCCAGCGGTCGTTCGGACGGAAGCGCAGCACGGCGCGGGCGATGGATTCGCCCTGGCTGCTGTCTTCGGAGAAGGTCGAGGTGTCCGGCCCGCTTTCCGAGACGCCGACATAGTCCTGGGTTCCGTAGCGCTGCAGGCCGACCAGTTCGAGACCCATCCGGGGCGACAGATCGCGGGTCCAGTTGACGCCCACTTCCCCGTTCAGCGACTCGACCTCCTCGTCGTTGAAGCTGTCGATGCCCGCGCCGGAGCGGATCAGCACGTCCTGGGAGCTGTCGCTGGCGAACCAGCCGAGCAGGCCGTTGACCTTGAGGCTGCCGCCGGCGAACGGGCGCTGGATGGCGCCGGTGCCGCGCACGTTGCGGAAGCGGTCCCACAGCACCAGGTCGGCGTCCTGGATCAGGGCGCCGTTGGGGTCGTAGCGGCGGCGGAAGCCCTCGCCGGTGCCGTCGGTGCGGTCGGTCGTGGCGCTGAACGAGCCCTCGATGGAATTCTCGCCCTCGCGGCGGGAATACTGGCCGGCGATGATCGGCCCCAGATAGCCGTCCGGATACATGTAGGTGTTGAGTTCGAGGACCCGCTCGACGGTGACGGTGCGGCGCAGGACGACGTTGGCGACAACCGACTGGCCCTGCATGTCGATGCCGGGCGCCCCGCCGCGGATCAGCTCGATCCGTTCGACGCTGGCGGCCGAGATGCGGCGCAGCACCTGGTCGAGGCCGTCGCTCTTGGACGAGGGTCGGTCGCCGTCGATCAGGACGTTGCCGGCCGCGCCGGCGTAGCCGCGCGTGCCGTTGTTCCCCGGGTTGAAGCCGAACCCCGGCAGGCGGGCGATCATGTCGAGGGCGGTGTTGGGCCGGGAGTCGGCGAAGAAGGCCGGTTCGAAGACCAGCACGCCCTGCTGGGCGGCGTCGACTTCGGGCGCGGTCTGCGCCGGGCCGGTCGGAACCGGCGCCCGGGCGGCGCTGTCCGGCGTCGGCGACTGGTCCGGAGTGGTCTGCGCCACGGCCGGAGCGGCCAGCACGGTCAGGGCGGCGGTGGCCAGCCAGATGGTCTTGTTCATAGGTCCCTCTCCCAAGTGAGCGGACCGTGCCCCGCCTCCCGGGGAGGGCTCCAGTTACAAGCTGGACAGGTGGATTAATTCGCGGACAGGCTTGCGGCGGAGCGGTGTTCGCCCGTGGAGCGGCCGGCGGGAATCGAACCCGCGACATTCAGCTTGGGAAGCTGACGTTCTACCTCTGAACTACGGCCGCGACCGGGTCGCCGATCGGAGGCGGACCATAGCTTCGCGCCGGCAAAAGAAAAGGCCCGGCGCGGCGGCCGGGCCCGTTCGATCAGTTGATGCGTTCGACGGTGACGCCGCGGCGGCCGAGGATGGCCTCGACGCTGTCGCTGCCCGCGAGGTGGGCCGCGCCGACGGCGATGAACACGGTGCCGGAGCCGTCCAGCATGGTCTGGATCTGGTCGGCCCAGTTGGTGTTCCGCTTCACAAGCAGGGCCTCGTACAGGGCGCGGTCGGCGCGGCGCATCGGCTGGACGCCGACCCGGTCGATGGCGCGGACGTCACCGCTGGACCAGGCCGCGACCAGTTGGTCGAGGTCGGTGGTGGCGGTCTCGAAATCCTCGAGCGTGCTGCGCAGGAAGGCCAGCTGGTCGGCCTCTGGGAAGCCGGCGAGGATGCGCACCTGCTCGTCGATGGTCTCGAAACCGGTGACCGGCTTGCCGGCCGCCTCGGCGCGGGCCTTGAGCACCAGCTCGACGCCCGACTGCGGATCGTAGCCGGCCTTGACCAGCGGCGAGACCGACAGGGTCAGGGCCGCCAGCCACGGGCGCATCGGATCGAGGGCGGCGCCGCTGGCCCCCATGGTCTGGGCGGCGGCGTCGAGCCGGGCGCGTTCCTCGGTGTTCAGCAGGCTGGACAGGGGCCGGTCGGGCGACAGGCCGTGCTGCTGGATCAGCGGCACGATGGCGGCCTGGTCGTCGGGATTGGAGATCTCCAGCACCAACCGGTCGGCGCTGTCGAAGGCGGTCTCGATGCGCGCCCAGCGCCACAGGGTGTTGGGGCGCAGCACATGGACGGTGCCGAACAGATAGAGGGTCGAGTCCTCGTCGCGGACCACCCAGAGGGCGGGGCCGCCGCCGCCGGACGCCTGGACGGGGGCGACCGCGGGCGTCGGGGCGCCGGCGAAGGCCGGGGCGGGCTGGAAGACGAGGGCGGCGGCCATGCCGAGGCCGAGCGCCGCGCCGAGGGCCGAGCGAAGGGCGCCGGCGAGACGGCGGCGGACGGGGAGGGGATGCATGCGCGAGGGGTCCTTATTCGGAATCGATGAAGATGGCTTCGATCGGCTGGTCGAAGACGCGGGCGATGCGGAAGGCGAGAGGCAGGGAGGGATCGTAGCGGCCGGTCTCCAGGGCGTTGACGGTCTGGCGCGAGACGCCGAGCCGCTCGGCCAGGTCGGCCTGGCTCCAGTCGCGTTCGGCGCGCAGCACCTTGAGGCGGTTGTTCATCCGGTCGCTCCTAGCGGTGCTTGAGCCACCAGATCGCCCAGGCGACCGTGTAGCCGGCGAGCTGGAACAGCAGGATGGTCCACATGCCGGTGACGACGAGGTCGGGGGCGGTCATGCCGACGGTCGCGCTGGTGGAGCCGTCGTCGTGGATGGTGAGCACCGTCAGGATGACGACGCCGATGGCCATGCCGCAGGAGCCGCCCCACCACCAGGCCGACTTGTGGGCTTCGCGGGCGGCCTCGTCGATGCCGCGCCACCACCAGATGCAGGCGGCGAAGGCGATGGCCATGGCGGCGGTGACGATGGCGGCGGTGAGGATCAGGCCAAGCGTGCCCGGCAGGTCCTTGACGAAGACCTGGGCGGCCCCGGCCACGCCGCCCACGATGGCGACGCCGAGGATCATCAGCAGGTAGGTTCCGAGGCCGAATGGGGGTCTGGGCTTCAGGCCGGGGTTCATCAGGGGCTCCGTGTCGCGATGACAAGCGTGTTTTACATCGCGCCGGCGCGGTGTCAAGCACCCTTGTCAGACAGTCGGAGGGGCTTGTCCGGCTATTCGGCGGCGACCTCATCCTCCGGGGCCGGCAGACGCTCCGGCTCCGGCTCGCCCGCGAGCAGCGGCACGGCCTCGACATTGCGCAGGCTGCGCAGGACGACGGTGTGTTTGCGGCTGACGTCCGAGACCTTGTTCTTGGCCTCGTCCAGCTTCTTGTCGACGGCGTGCAGGGCGTCGCCGTAGCGCTCGAAGGCGGTCTTCACCTTGCCGAGTTCGATCCACACCTCGCTGGACTTCTTCTGGATCTGCAGCGAGCGGAAGCCGACCCGCAGGCTGTTGAGCAGGGCGGTCAGGGTGCTGGGGCCAGCCACCTCGACGCGATATTTGGCGCGCAGTTCCGCGGCGAAGCCGTCGCGCCGGACGATCTCGGCGAACAGCCCCTCCGTTGGCAGGTAGAGGTAGGCGAAGTCGGTCGAGTGCGGCGGATGGATGTATTTCTCGGCCACCGATTTGGCCTGGGCGGCCACGGCCTTCTCCAGCGCCTTGCCGGCGATCTCGACGGCGGCGGGGTCGGCGGCGTCCTGCGCGGCGAGCAGGCGGGCGTAGTCCTCGTGCGGGAATTTGCAGTCGATCGGCAGCCAGACCTGGCCCTGGTCGTCATGGCCGGGCAGGCGGACGGCGAAGTCGACGCGTTCGGGACTGCGCGGGCGGATCGGCACCTGGGCGGCGTATTGCTCGGCGCTGAGGGTGTCCTCGAGCAGGGCCTCCAGCTGGACCTCGCCCCAGGTGCCGCGCGACTTGACGTTGGTCAGCACCCGCTTGAGGTCGCCGACGCCGGTGGCGAGAGTCTGCATTTCGCCGAGGCCCTTCTGCACCGACTCCAGCCGGTCCGAGACCTGCTTGAAGCTGGCGTCGAGGCGCTGGTCGAGCGTCGCCTGGAGCTTCTCGTCGACGGTGGCGCGCATCTGCTCCAGCTTGGCCTCGTTCTCCTTGCGCAGCTGCTCCATGTTGGTGGTCAGCACGGCGCGGACCTTTTCCAGCTCCTCGGCCATGACCTTGCGGCCCTCGGCCTGCTGCTGCTGGAGGGTCTCGGTCAGTTTGAACACGGCCTGATTGGTCTCGGTGAGCCGCTTGTGCTGGCCGTCGGCCAGATCGGTCCCGACCTTCTGCTGCAGCTCGGCGAAGGCGGTCAGCCGCTTGTCGAAATTCTCGGTGAGCAGGCCGATGCGGCCGTCGAGGCCGCCGCCCAGCTTGGTCAGGGCGTCGGTCAGTTCGAGGCGCTGGGTGGCGCCGTTCTGGGTCGCCTCGGCTCGCAGGGCGGCCATCTCGCGGCTGAGGGCGGCCAGCAGCCGGTCGTCCTCGCCGGTGCGGGCGGCGCGGCGAGCGGCTTGCAGGGCCAGGCCCGAGACGACCACGGCCGCGGCGGCGGCGATCAGGGTGAGGATGGAGATCACGGGAAGAAAGGCGTTCATGCTCCGTTCCTTACCGGGAGTCGCGGGGCGCCGCCATGGCGGGGGCGGGGGGATTTCACCCGGGTGAAATCCGGAAAAACACAGTCCGAAGAGTCCGAAGAGTCCGTAGCGTCCGTAGCGTCCGTAGAGTCCATAGAGTCCACATCCGTCGACCGGCCCGGCGGTCATCCTCGCCAGCCTACACCCGGCCTGCGTCAGAATCGGACGTGGGTGCGAACCGGCTCCCGGACGTCGCGCCGGCGGCCCGAGACAGCGCTCAACCTTGGTGGACGGAGCCCTGGATGGTCCGGCTCCCCGGTCAGGACCGGAGGGCGCCGCTCAGGCAGGTCGGCGCTGGCGCAGGGCCTGGATGATGGTGCCGTCGTCCAGCCAGTCGAGTTCGCCGCCGACGGGGACGCCGCGGGCGAGGGAGGTGATCTCGACCCCTGAGCCGGAGAGGCGTTCGGCGATGTAGTGGGCGGTGGTCTGGCCATCGACGGTGGCGGGGAGGGCGAGGACGACCTCCTTGGCCTCGCCGCCGCGGACGCGTCCGACCAGTTCGGCGACGCGCAGCGCGTCCGGGCCGACGCCGTCGAGGGCCGAGAGCAGGCCGCCGAGCACGTGGTATTTGCCGCGGAAGGCGCCCGAGCGCTCCATGGCCCACAAGGCGCCGGCCTCCTCGACGACGCAGATCAGGCCGTTGTCGCGGACCCGGTCGGAACAGATCGAGCAGGGGTCGCGGGTGTCAGGGGCGCCGCAGACGCTGCACGAGGTGACCTTGTCGGCGGTCTCCTGGAGGGAGGCGGCGAGGGGGACCAGCAGCTGCTCGCGCTTCTTGAGCAGGGCCAAGGCCGCGCGACGGGCCGAGCGCGGGCCGAGGCCGGGGAGCCTGGCGAGGAGCGAGATCAGGCGCTCGATTTCGGGTCCTGCGGAGGCGGCCATAAGAGGCGCATACCATGGGGGTCGAGCGGTTGCCTATCGGTCCACCACACCGTCGTCATCCTCGGGCTTGACCCGAGGATCAGACGTCGAGCCGGGCTGTGCGTCAGCGGTGGCCCGACGACTGTGCCCGCGCTCCTTTTGACGCAGCACCGGACGGTCTGGCCCTCGGGTCAAGCCCGAGGGTGACGGCGGAGAAGACGGAAAGGTTCAGAACAGCTTGGGCATGCCGGGGATGTTCATCCCGGCCATGGGGCCGGCGGCCTCGCGCATCAGGGCGGAATTGACCTCGTCGAGCTTGCGCTTGGCGTCGGCATGAGCGGCGACGATCAGGTCGGCGAGGATCTCGGTTTCGCCCGGGACCATCAGGCTGTCGTCGATGGTGACGCGGGTGACCTCGCCGGGGCCCTTCAGGTCGATGGAGACGAGGCCGCCGCCGGAGCTGCCGGAGGCGGTGGTTTCGGCCATTTTCGCCTGGGCGTCCTGCAGCTTCTGCTGCATCGCCTGGGCCTGTTGCATCAGGGCGTTGAGGTCTTTCATGGGCCCTAGATAGGCCTCGCCGCCCCGGCCCCGCAAGGGAGCGGGCGAGTGTCGCCATATCGGCAACAGTTTTTGTGCCCGATCCCCTTGCGCCCGTCCTGAAGGGTCCTAATTAGCAATCACTGCTGTTGCTAATACCGATCAGGAGGGTTTTTCCCATGGCCTTTGACTCCACCCCCGTCCGCGACCGTCCGCTGTCCGACAGCGCCCTGGCCCAGCTGTTCACCGAGGCCCGCACGCGCAACGCCTGGTCTGACCGGCCGGTGCCGGAGGCGCTGCTGAGGAAGCTGTACGACCTGACCAAATTCGGTCCGACGGCGGTGAACAACACGCCGGCGCGGTTCGTCTTCGTGAGCTCCCCCGAGGCCAAGGCGCGCCTGATCCCGCTGATGAGCGAGGGCAATCAGGCCAAGACTCTGCAGGCCCCGGTCAATGTCATCATCGGCATGGACACCGATTTCCACGAACAGCTGCCGGTGCTGTTCCCGCATGCGCCGGGGGCGAAGGACTGGTTCGCCGACGAGGCCGGGCGGCGTGAGAGCGCGTTCCGCAACGGCTCGCTGCAGGGCGGCTATTTCCTGCTGGCAGCGCGGGCGCTGGGGCTGGACGTCGGCCCGATGTCGGGCTTCGACCCGGCGGGGGTGAAGGCGGAGTTCTTCGCCGGGACGACGGTGGAGCCGAACTTCATCGTCAATCTCGGCTACGGCACGGACGAGAACCTGTTCCCGAGGTCGCCGCGGTTGAGGTTCGATGAGGCGGCGGTGGTGCTGTAGGGCGCCGCGAGTTCGAACAGCCGCCGGCTCAACGCCCTCGGGATCAGAAGTAGGAGCCGTCCCGGGCCGGCAGGCTGAGTTCGAACTCGTTGAAGAGGATCACCGGCGACAGGCGGTCGTTCCAGAAGTGGACCTCAGTGTCCAACAGCCCCTGATCGAGCGTCCGATCCACCTCGATGCGCAGTCTCGCCGTCGCCGGAGCCGGGGTCATCAGGGGCAGAAGCTTCTCGAACTGGTCGGGCGGCAGATAGAGATGGACGACATATCGGTCAGGGCCGCACAGCCACATCGCGCCCCGATGAGGTCCCAGGTCGACGGGCATGCCCTCGCCGAAACCGGTGATGGTGCGCCTGTGATGGTCGTCGAAAATCCTCAGGAATCCTGAGAGCTGCGGCAGCGTCCGGCCGAGGCTTTCGACCAGGGTGGGCGCGGAGGCCGTCACCGTGGCGGTGATGCGCCGCAGCATCACGCCGGTGACGATGAAGTTCGCGCCCAGGCGGATATCGGACAGGTCGAACTCGGGTTCGACGCCGAAGGCGGGGCCTTCGGTGACGCGCCAGTCGTCCTCGGGGTGATCGGCCACGGCGGTGATCCTCGAAATCGGGCGCAGGCGCCGCTGAGGGTTTCAGAATGCGGGCCCCGGCGAACCTCTGCAATGGGTCCGCACCCAGTAAACTCGACGGGATACGGCAGCGATTTCGGGTCGACACAGTCCGGCGGGCGACGTGCGACGCCGAATGCTCCATGCTATTCTCGATCGCGGAAGCGACGCCTGATCGCTTCGTGCTGACAAAGTCGACGGCGCCTTCACCTGGGACACGGACTATCCGGAGTCGCACCGGCGCATCACGCGGCGCGGAACCTGTCAGGTCCGGCGGTTCAGCGGGTTTCCGAGGGACGCGACGGACCATACCGACAACCAGGGTCCGGGCGAGAGCCGCTGAGGCGGCGTCCCTGTCGGCAACGCTAATCCTCGTCCAGGTCCGTCTGGATCCATTCCGGCGAATGGTGGATGTCGATGGTCTGGAGGCGGCCCGGCCCGAGGTTTTCGAAGCGGTGGGGGACGCCCGCCGGGCCAAAGACGACATCACCCTGGGCGGCGTCCAGCGTCGTCGCGCCGACGAAGAAGCGCGCGCGACCTTCGATGACGATGAAGGTCTCGTCGTAGGGGTGCACGTGGAGGCGCGGGCCGGCGCCGACGGTGTCCGTGCCGTAGGCGAGGACGGTGTTCTGGCCGCCCAGCGTCAGGCCGGGGACGGACCCGCGCCACGGGCCCTCGTTGGCAGGATCGAACAGCCGGCTTTTCGTCGCCGGGCGTCCATCGGGTTTGACGGTCGAGGGGTCGAAGTCTCTGCGGGCCATCCTGTAACTCCTCTGCACACGGCGCTTTGGCCAGCGGCCATTCAGGTTTCCGTCCCCGCCGGTCCCTTGCCCATCGCCCGGCGATCAGCGTTACTGGGGCGGCCGAGGCGCCGCGACTCAAGGGCAAGCCGGCGGGGGAAAGTCGCCCATGTCGCTCGCCGAATATATTTCCATCTTCCTCGCCATCATCGTCGGCCTTGCGGTCACCGACCTCGCCATCAGCTTCCACAGGCTCTTGCGGGCGCGCAAACGCGTGGAATGGGACTGGCTCAGCCTCGCGCTCGCTTTCGTGATGCTGCTGGAGGTCGTGCTGTTCTGGTGGGGCTCGTACCAATGGTACCGCACCGCCGCGACTATGAGTATCGGCGGGTTTCTGCCCGACCTCGCCCTGTTCCTGATGCTGTTCCTCGCCGTCGCCGCCGTCTTGCCCGACGAGGTGCCCGCCGAAGGGCTTTCGCTTCGTCGCCACTACTTCGACACCGCGCCCCACTTCTGGATGCTGATGGTGCTGACGACGATCACCCTCGTGTTCGTGCTGGGGTCGCGCCATGCGCCCGGCGCCTCCCCTGTCGGGTTCTTGCTCAGCCAATGGCCGAATCTCGCCCTCGGCGCCGTCATGACGGTGCTGATCTTCGTGAAACGGCCATGGTTGCACAGGGGGTTCGTCGCGCTGCTCGTCCCCTACACCCTATGGATCACCTTTCCCTTCCTCCTGCGGTGAGCCCAGGGGAGGCCTTCACTCTTCGTCCCCCGCCTCATCCGGGATGACCGGCAGCTCCACCGCCGGGGCCAGGGTCTTGATCTCGCCGATCTTCGCGCCCGGGAAGGCGTCCATGACGGCGACGATGAAGGGGTCGGCCTCGATGGCGGCGCGTTCCTCGGCCCGCTTGCGGCGGTCGATCTCGATCATGGTCTCGCCGCCGCCCTGGCCGTTGGCGGCGATCAGCCAGGTGCGGCCGGTCCATTCCCTGAGCCGCGAGGCGAGCCGGCGGGCGAGGTCGATGGGCGCGCCCTCGATGCTCTCGTAGGTGATGGCGCCGGGCTTGAAGGCGACGGGCCGGACGTAGCGCTGGACGTCCATCTGCAGGCCGACCTCGCGCTTGTCGCCGATCAGGGCGACGACCTGTTCGAAGGACTGCGGATCGGGCAGGGCGGGAGCCTGGACGGGGCGGGCCGCCAGCTGGGCCGAGGCGCCGCCACCGCCGCCACCGCCGGACGGGCCGCGCGGGGCCGCGCCGCCGCCGATGGGTTCGCCGTCGCGCAGGGCCTTGAGCGCCTCTTCCGGCCCGGGCAGGTCGGCGGCGTAGGCGAGGCGGACGATGGCCATCTCCACCGCGTCGGCCGGATTGGGGGCGCGGCGCACCTCGTCGAGCGCCTTGAGCAGCATCTGCCAGACGCGGGCCAGCGTTCCGGCCGAGATGACGGCGCCGAGGGCGGTCAGCTTCTGGGCCTGGTCGTTGGGCAGGCGGGTGGCCTGAGGGCCGAGCATCTTGGCCACAGAGGCGGCGTGGCAGTGCTCCAGCAGGTCGTTGGTCACCTGCACCGGATCGGCGCCGTAGCCGTAGAGGGTGCGGAACAGTTCCAGCGCCTCGGGGGTGCGGCCGGCCATGACGGCCTCGAACAGGGCGATGGTCTGGCTGCGGTCGGCGAGGCCGAGCATGTCACGCACCACCGTGGTCGGAACGGTCTCGCCCTTCTCGCCCTGGACGAGGGCCTGATCCAGCAGCGAGAGGCCGTCGCGGACCGAGCCCTCGGCGGCGCGGGCGATCAGGGCGAGGGCGTCCTGCTCGATCTTCATGCCCTCGCGGTCGGCGATGCGGGCGAGGTGTTCGACGAGGATTTCCGGCTCGACGCGGCGCAGGTCGAAACGCTGGCAGCGGCTGAGGATGGTCACCGGCACCTTGCGGATCTCGGTGGTGGCGAAGATGAATTTGGCGTGCGGCGGCGGCTCTTCCAGCGTCTTCAGCAGGGCGTTGAAGGCCTGGTTCGACAGCATGTGGACTTCGTCGAGGACGTAGACCTTGTAGCGCGCCTCGACCGGGGCGTAGCGGACGCTCTCGATGATGTCGCGGATGCCGTCGATGCCGGTGTGGGAGGCGGCGTCCATCTCGACCACGTCCATGTGCTGGCCGGCCATGATGGCGGCGTCGTGCCGGCCATGGGCGGTCAGTTCCAGCGACGGGCGGTCGATGGCGTCGGTCTCGTTGTTGAGGGCGCGGGCCAGCAGGCGGGCGGTGGTGGTCTTGCCGACGCCGCGGACGCCGGTGAGCATGAAGGCGTGGGCGATGCGGCCGGTGGCGAAGGCGTTGGTCAGGGTGCGGACCATGGCCTCCTGGCCGATCAGGTCGCCGAAGGTGCGCGGCCGGTATTTGCGGGCGAGGACGGTATAGGCCTCGCCGTCGTCGGCATGGGCGGCGGGGCCGTCGTCGGCCGCGGGGGCGGCAGCCTTCTTCGGAGCCTTGGGCGCAGGGGCATCGGCGACGGGCGGCGGTTCGGGCGCGGCGGCGGCTTCGGCCTCGCGCATGCCGGCGGGCTCGGGCGCGCCGAACATGTCGTCGGTGTTGGGGTCGCGCTCCTCCGCTTCGGGCGCGTCCTCCTCCCACGGAGGGCCATCGAGACTCGGTTCCACGTCGCTCATGGGTCCGTCTTAGCGCGGGGGGCGGCGGGGGCGAAGGGGGGCCGCCCGTCAAACTGTGCACGGGCCGCCAACCCCTCCACCATCCTTCGCCTGCGGCTCGGATGGTCCCCCTCCCCATCGCTGCGCGACAGGGAGGAGACAGCCGCGCTCAGGCAGCGAGCGACCGCGTCGCGAGCGTTAGCGCACTAAAGAAGGAGGTGGAGACCGCGACCCGAAGGGGAATTCGTTGTGGCTGCTGCCTTCCGGCCCTGACCAGGTTGGCGAAGCCTTCGCCCGCGATCTCCAAGGCCGATATGACGATTCCGGCTCGCGGATGCAAGCGCCGCCTTGCTAGAGAGACGCCATGTCGCTCCCTGCCCTGAACACCTTCGCCGGCAATCCGCTCGATCGGGCCGGGGACCTGAGGAACGATCCCGAGTGGCTGGCGGAGCGGGCGGCCGATCCGGAGGCGCTGGCGCTGGTGCTGTGGGAGGGGCGGCCGCTGCTGGAGGCGGGGGACGAGCCGGGGCTGGCCTGGCTGCCGATGACGCACGCGCGGGCGGTGGTTCCGGACCGGGAGCTGTTCCTCGGACAGTGGAAGGGCGCGCCGGTGTTCGCGGTGGAAGTGGAGGGCTCCATCGATCCGACGGCGGGGCCGCTGCGGGGCGTCGGCGTGTTCCACGAGATGCGCGAGGCGGCGGCGCTGCTGCCCGGACCCGACGCGGCCATGGCGGGGACGGCCAAGTCGCTGTTCGACTGGCGGCGGCGGCACGGGTTCTGCGCCGCGTGCGGGGTGCAGACGGCGGACGCCTGCGGGGGATGGAAGCGGGTCTGTCCGGCGTGTTCGACGGAGCATTTTCCGCGCGTCGATCCGGTGACGATCATGCTTCCGGTGTATCGGGGTGGGGATGAGCCGCGCTGCCTGCTGGGGCGGCAGGCGAGCTGGCCCGAAGGGCGGATGTCCGCCTTGGCGGGCTTCCTCGAGCCGGGCGAGACCATCGAGGAGGCCTGCGCCCGCGAGGTGGCGGAGGAGGCCGGGCTGACGGTGACGGCGGTGCGCTATCACTCCAGCCAGCCGTGGCCGTTCCCGGGGCAGCTGATGATCGGGTTGGTGTGCCAAGTCGATTCGGAGGACGCCCGGCCGGATCAGACGGAACTCGAGGCGGTGGCGTGGCTGACGCGGGCCGAGGCGCGGGCCTGCCTCGCGGGAACGCACTCGAGCATCAAGGCGCCGGCGCGGATCGCCATCGCGCGGACGCTGTTGCAGGCATGGGTGGACGGGTTCGAAGTTTAGGCAGCAGGCAGCAGGACGAGAACGGCTGGAGAGCCCGCCTGCGCCGCGACCCTACTGCTGCCTGCTGCCTGCTGCCTGCTGCCGCGCCTCTTCGAGATCCGCCGGGCTGTCCACCGACAGCGGAGCCTCGTCGATGACGGCGGCCCAGATTTGCAGGCCCATTTCGAGGGCGCGGAGCTGTTCCAGCTTCTCGCGGCGCTCCAGCGGCGAGGGCGGGGCGGCGCAGAAGCGTTCGAGGGCGGCGCGGCGGTAGCCGTAGAGGCCGACGTGGCGACAGACGGGGGCGTCGCCGTAGAGGGTCGAGCGGGTGAAATAGAGGGCGCGGCCATGGGTCTGGCCCTCGGGCAGGGCGAGGACGGCCTTGACCACGTCGGGGTTGGCGCGGTCGGAGGCGTCGGCTTCGCGGGCGACCAGGGTGGCGATGTCGCAGGCGGGCTCGACCTCCAGCAGCCGGGCGCAGGCGACGGCGAGGCCCGGATCGGCGAACGGCATGTCGCCCTGCAGGTTGATGACGGCGTCGTGGCGCCCCTGGGGGTCTATGGCGTCCAGAGCGGCTCGGATGCGGTCCGAGCCCGAGGGCAGGTCAGGGTCGGTCAGGACAGCGACGCCGCCGGCGGCCTCGACGGCCTCGACGATCTCGGGGTCGCCGGCGGCGACGGCGACGGGCAGGCCGGAGGCGGCGGCCTGACGCCAGGCGCGCACGATCATCGGCTGGCCGCCGATGTCGGCCAGCGGCTTTCCGGGCAGGCGGGTCGCGGCCATGCGCGCCGGGATCAGAACGAGGGGGTTCATCGTTAGCTTCCTGCCTGCGACTCCGGAACGCCGTCAGGGACGTCCGGGGCCGGTTGCGAAGGTCGCGCTAGCGTGTAAGAGACGCCCACGCAAGAATCCGCCCCGCCGTCTTCGCGGCCGGGCCTCAAGAACGGGATGCGACGACGCGATGAGCGGCGATCTGAACACGAACAAGATTCTGGGCGCCGTGCTGGCGACCGCTTTCGTGATTGTGGCCGTGCCGCAGGTCACGGGCCTGATCTACCACTCCGAGGCCCCTGAAAAGATGGGCTATTTCGTCGACGCGCCGGAAGAGGCCGCCGGCGGAGCCGAAGAGGCCGAACTGCCGCCGGACTGGGGCACCGTCCTGCCGACCGCGGACCTGGCCGCCGGCGAGGCCGCCTTCGCGCGCTGCCAGGCCTGCCACACCGCCACGGCCGGCGGACCGAACGGCACCGGGCCGAACCTGTTCGGCGTCGTCGGCCGCGCCGTCGCCGGCCATGCGGGCTTCGCCTATTCCGAGGCGATGGTGGGCCACAAGGCCGAGGCCCCGACCTGGAGTCTGGATGCGCTGGACCAGTTCCTGACCGCGCCGGGCCGTGTGGTGCCGGGCACCAAGATGTCCTTCGCCGGCATCCGCGACACCCAGACGCGGGTCAATCTGATCGCCTGGCTGCGCACCCAGGGCTCGGGCGGCTACGCCATTCCCGCTCCCGATCCGGCCCGCCAGCCGGGCGCGGCCGCGGCCCCGGCCGGAACCGAGCCGGCCACGGAACAGGGCGCCCAGGAGGCGGCCGCCGCGAGCGGCGGACAGGCCGGCGGCGCCCCCGACACCGGCGCGGCGGCGCGTCCAGAAACCCAGACCACGCCGGTGGCCCCGCCGCCGTCGGACAGCAACCCGAACAACAATACCGAGCGCTGAGCGCTTCACAGCCGAGTCCTGACGGGCGTCCGTGATCCACGGGCGCCCGTTTTTCTTTGGCCCGCGCGGCTCCCCGGCCGATTCCCGTCTTGCCAGCGGTTGATCGGTGGGTACCACTGTCAGTGGCGCATTCGCGCGCCGTTCCTTGAGGGGGAGTATTTCATGCGCAACGCCCGTTTCGCCCTGCTCGGAGGCGTGGCCTCGGCCGTGCTCCTGGCGACCGCCGCACCGGCCCTGGCCCAGGCCGTCGACGTCGCCGCCGCGCCCGCCGCGGCCGCCGCCCAGTCGCGCGAGCAGCTGGCCCCGCTGCCCGACGTCGACATCCCCTTCACCAAATTCACGCTGAACAACGGCCTGACCGTCATCGTCCACGAGGACCACAAGGCCCCGATCGTGGCGGTGAACATCTGGTACCACGTCGGCTCCAAGAACGAGCCGCAGGGCCGCTCGGGCTTCGCCCACCTGTTCGAGCACCTGATGTTCAACGGGTCGGAGAACTACAACACCGATTTCTTCAAGGGGACGGAGCTGCTCGGCGCGACCGACCAGAACGGCACCACCAACACCGACCGCACCAACTATTTCCAGAACGTCCCGACCTCGGCCCTCGACTCGATCCTGTGGCTGGAGAGCGACCGCATGGGCCATCTGCTCGGCGCCATCGACCAGGCGCGGCTGGATGAGCAACGCGGCGTCGTCCAGAACGAGAAGCGTCAGGGCGAGAACCAGCCCTACGGCCGGGTGTGGAACGCCATCACGGCGGCCACCTATCCGGACGATCATCCCTACGGCCACACCGTCATCGGCTCGATGGACGACCTGAACGCGGCCGACCTGCCGACCGTGCAGCAGTGGTTCCGCGACTATTACGGCCCGGCCAACGCCACTATCGTGCTGGCCGGCGACATCACGCCCGAACAGGCCCGCGAGAAGGTCGAGCGCTACTTCGGCGACATTCCCCCGGGGCCTCCGGTCACCCAGCCGGTGCAGATGATCGCCCGCATGACCGGCGAGCAGCGCGAGTTGATGTACGACCGCGTCGGCCAGCCCCGCCTCTACAAGGTGTGGAACACCCCGCCGGCCGGTTCGGCCGAGTCCGATTACCTCGGCATGCTGGCCCAGGTGCTGAGCTCGGGCCGCAACTCGCGCCTGTACAAGCGGCTGGTGTTCGACGACCAGATCGCCACCCAGGTGGCGGCCTTCAATTCCGAAAGCGAGATCGGCAGCCAGTTCCTGGTCATGGTCACCGCCAAGCCGGGCCAGGACCTGGAGCGCATTGAGGCCATCGTCGACGAGGAGATGGCGCGGCTGCTGCGCGACGGCCCGACCGCGATCGAACTGGAGCGTGCGCGGACCAGCGTCGGCGCCGGCTTCGTGCGCGGCACCGAGCGGATCGGCGGCTTCGGCGGCAAGTCGGACATCCTCGCCGAGAGCCAGGTGTTCCACGGCGATCCGGCGGCGTGGCGCGAGTCCTACCAGCGCCTCGTCGCGGCGCGGCCGGCCGACCTGACCCAGGTGGGCCGCGAGTGGCTGACCGACGGCAGCTATTCGCTGGAGGTCCTGCCCTTCCCCGACTATGCGGCCCAGGCCACGGGCGTCGATCGCAGCGCCGGCGTGCCCACGCCCGGCGACGCGCCCCAGGCCGTGTTCCCGACCATCGAGCGGGCCCAGCTGTCGAACGGGCTGAAGGTGATGTTCGTACGGCGCGAAAGCGTGCCGACGGTCAGCATGAACCTGATCCTCGACGCCGGCGCGGTGGTCGATCCTGACGCCAAGGCGGGCCTGGCCCAGCTGACCCCGCAGGTGATGACCAACGGCACTGACGACCTCGACGCGCTGGAAATCAGCGACCGCCTGCAGCTGCTCGGCGCGACGCTCGGGGCCGGCTCGGGCTCGAACTCGACCAATGTCTCGATGACCGCGCTGTCGTCGCGGCTGGACCCGTCGCTGGACCTCTATGCCGACGTGATCCTGAATCCCGCCTTCCGGGCGGAGGATTTCGAGCGGGCCCGCACCCAGCAGATCTCCGGCATCCAGCAGGCCGACCGCAACCCGGGGGCCATCGCCCGGCGGGTCCTGAACCGGGAGATGTACGGCCCGTCCAGCCCCTATGGCCGGCCCGCCTCGGGCACCGAGGAGACGGTCCGGACGCTGACCCCGGCTGACGCCGAGGCCTGGCACGACGCCTGGTTCCGTCCCGACAACGCCACCCTGGTGGTCGTCGGCGACACCACCCTGGCCGAGCTGACGCCGAAGCTGGAACGCGCCTTCGCCGACTGGCGGGCGCCGTCGACGGCGATGCCGGCCAAGCCCGGACCGGCCGACGCGCCGGACGCCGCCGGCCAGCCTCGCATCCTCATCGTGGACCGCGCCGGCCCGCAGTCGGTCATCCTGGCCGGCCGCGTCGTCCCCGCCTTCGATCCGACCACGGAGGCGGCGATCGACACGATGAACACCGCCCTGGGCGGGGCCTTCACCAGCCGGATCAACATGAACCTGCGCGAGGACAAGGGCTGGTCCTACGGCGCCGGCGGCGGCGTGCCGTACGGCCGGGGCGAGCGGATCTATTCCGTCAGCGCCGGCGTCCAGTCGGACAAGACGGCCGAAAGCCTGGCCGAGCTGCGCCGCGAACTGACCGAGGTGGTCGGATCGCGTCCGCTGACCGACGTCGAGATCCAGGCGGCGCGCGCCAACATGGTCCAGGGCATGGCCGGCAACTGGGAGACCAACGCCTCGATCGCCGGCGAACTGCAGAACATGGTCGTCTGGGGGGTGCCGGAAAACTACTACGACACCTACGCCCAGAGGGTTTCGGCCATGGACGCGGCGCGGGCGACGGAAGCGGCGCGCGGCATCGTGGGCACGGGACCGACCACCTGGGTCGTGGTCGGCGACCGGTCGACGATCGAGCCGAAGATCCGGGCGCTCGGCTACGGCGACGTCCAGGTCGTCGACACCCACGGCCGCCCGGTCCAATAGGACGGCCGTAACGGGGACAAGGGGCGGGGCCGGCGACGGTCCCGCCCTTTTTCGTGGATCAGACGCGGTAGAAGTCGCGGTACCAGTCGACAAATCGTCCGACGCCGACGTCGATCGGCGTGGCCGGATCATAGCCGAGCGCGGCGCGGGTTTCGCTGACGTCCGCCTCGGTGCGGGTCATCTCGCCTTCCTGCGTCGGCAGGATGTTGAGGATCGCCGGCTTTCCGATGGCCTCTTCGAGCACGGCGATATAGCGCGACAGCGTCTCGCGCCGACCGGCCCCGAGGTTGAGGATGCGCCATGGCGCGACGCCGCTGCTGGCCTGGCCGGGGGCCTCGGCGCGCCAGGCGGGATCCTTCGCGGGTGCATCGTCCAGCGCCGCCACGACGCCCTCGACGATATCGTCGACATAGGTGAAGTCGCGCTCCATGGCCCCTTCGCCATAGACGTCGATCGGCCGGCCCTCGAGGATCGCACGGGTGAATTTGAACAGGGCCATGTCCGGCCGGCCCCACGGACCGTAGACGGTGAAGAAGCGCAGGCCCGTCGAGGGGATGCCGAAGAGATAGGCGTAGCTGTGCGCCATCGCCTCATTGGCGATCTTGGTGGCCGCATAGACATTGAGCGGATGGGCCACGCCCTGCTGCACCGAGAAGGGCAAGGCGGCCGAGGCGCCGAAGACGGAACTGGTCGAGGCGAAGACGAGGTGTTCGGCCTGCACCGCCCGCGCCCCCTCGAGCACGGTCAGGAAGCCGACGACGTTGGAGTCGACGTAGCTCTCCGGGTTCTCGACGCTGTAGCGGATGCCCGCCTGGGCGCCGAGGTGGACGATGCGGCGCGGCGAATGCTCGGCGAACAGGGCCCGCATGCCGTCGCGGTCGGCGAGGTCGAGCGTGTGATGGACGTAGCCGGGCTCGCCCTGGAGCCGTTCCAGCCGGGCGTGTTTGAGGGCCGGGTCGTAGTAGCTGTTCAGATTGTCGACGCCGACCACCGTCTCACCCCGGGCCAGCAGGCGTCGGGCGGTGTGGAAGCCGATGAAGCCGGCCGAGCCGGTGACGAGGACGGGGCCGTGGGTCATCCGTCCTCGTTACCGCCGCTTACGCCCGACCGCCAGCGTCAGCGGGCGTATCTCTCCTCGACCGGCGCGTACCGGTCCCAGACGGCGCGGTCGGCGAGCGAGCGGAGCAGTTTTATGTATTCGGCGTGCGTCCAGGCCAGCGGGGTGGCGGAGTTGGTGCCCTGGCCCGGCCGGTAGTCGTGGGCCGTGTCGTCGCCGACCCCGTCCCACGCCTGTTCGGGCAGCAGGAGGCCGCCGTTGGCGAAGGACTCCATGCCGCGGACATAAGTCTGGCGGATGCCGTTCAGATGGGCCTGAGTCCAGCCGGTGTCGGCCGACCGATTGTGCAGGGTCGCGGCCAGCTCGTAGTGGCCGCGCTCGCCGGTGAAGAAGGGCCACAGGCGGCCGCGCTGGCCGGGATGCATCTCGCCGCCGACGCCGTAGTTTTCGCCGGTGTCGGTCTGCTCGCCGTAGCCGTCGTTGCCATAGCGGCGGAAGGCGGGAACACCGTTGATGTCATAGCGGACGCGGAAGCGGTCCTCGCGGGTCTGGTCGTCGTACTCCGGCAGGGAGGCGAGGATTGAGCGGGCGTCGGGCGCGCGGACGCCGTAGCGGACCAGTTCGAGGAAGCCGCCGTCGACGATCCTGTCCTCGGCGTGGGCCGGCTGGCCGTTGTTCTCACCGATCGGGGCGTGGTCGTCGGGGTCCTCGTTGCGGGTGATGCGGACGAAGTAGTCGCCGTCGCCCCATGGGCCGGTGGTGGTGAACATCCGGGCCTCGATCCTCGCCTCGTAATCGTCGGCGGCGGCCTGGTAGCGGGCGGCGGAGGCGGGGTCGCGCGAGGCGCGGGCGATGTCGGCGGCGGTGGTCAGGCCGGTGATGACGGCGGCGGTGGTCGAGGGGGAATAGCCCTCCTGCTCCTCCCAGCGCTCCTGCTGGGTCCACGGCGGGGTGACCCGGCGGTCGTTCCAGAGCAGGCCGACCGTCCCGCCGTCGACGAGGAAGTCGGCGGCCGGCTTGATCATCTGGCCGTACATGGTGCGCATCTCGGCGTCGGAGACGAGGCCGGCCTTCCACAGCTTCCAGCCGAGCATGATCGGCATGGCCGTCTGGTCGAGCTGGACGCCGACCCATTCGATCTCGCCGTCGACGTGGGTCTTCTGCAGGAACCAGCCGGTCGCGCCGCTATTGCCGGGCGTGTCGGCGCGGACCTGGACCTGCGGCAGGTAACGGAAGGCGGCCAGCGGCGTCTCCCGGTCGCCGAGCGCCAACAGGGCCATGGCGACCTGGTAGAAGTCGCGCGGCCAGACGGCCTTGTAGCCGGTCGACGGATTGGTGGCGTCGACCGTGTCGCCCCACGGGTTGCTAAGGGAGGCGATCAGGGCGCCGGCGTGGGTGCGGTCCTCCTGCACCTTGAGCATCAGGGCCGAGGCGTACGCCAGCTTGCCGCCGTCGGTCGATTGCTCCGCCAGACGCGGGAGCTGATCGAGGGAGGCGATGTAGTCCTCCCAGCCGACACGGTCGCCCTCGCCGTTGAAGCGGCGGAGGACCTCGTCGAGGCCGGTCACGAACGGCCGGGTCGCCTCGCGCACCGCGCCGGGCTCGCTATCGCCGAAGCCGATGACGAAGTCGCGCGACAGGGTCTCGCCCGCCTGGAGGCGCGGCAGGGCGCCCGTCAGCATGATATTGCCGCCTTCGGGGCCGGTGGAGGCGTAGGCGTGATCCAGCCGGCCGTCGGCGAGATCGGTCAGGCCGTCGGAGACGCCGACGAAGCCGACGCTCTGGGCCTCGAAGGCCGCGCTGGCCCACAGGGCGAGCTGGACGTCGCCCTCCGCCGCGTGGAACACGCTGTAGCTCGTCGATCCGTCCGGCGTGGGTTGGCTGAGAGGTGCGGTCGAATGCCAGCCCCGGTCGCCCACGCCCGTGTTGGCCATGTGCGGCTCGAGCAGGAGGTAGGGCGTGATCTCGCCGCGCAGGGCCCGGATGGTGGTGCGGACGACCAAGGCCTGGTCGTCGGGACTGGCGTAGATGCGCTTCTCGATCTCGTAGCGTCCCTGCCTGTCGGTGGTGATGATGCGGTAGGCGGGCGAGAGGGGGCGGCCCTGCGCGTCCCTGTGCAGGTATTCGGTTCGATGGGTGGTGTCGGTTCCCTCGACCGACAGGCCGGACTCGGTGACGACGGCGAAGCGCAGCTGCTTGATCTGGGCCTCGTGGATCAGGCCGTACATGGTCTCCGTCAGGACGCCGTCGGCGATGGAGAACCAGACCCGGGTGACGTCGCCGGTGGGGCCGCCGTCGCGATACCGGCCGTCGACGTAAGCTTCGTAGGCGGCACCTGCGCCCGTCTTTGCGGCGTTGACCCAGGTCGGGGCGGCGCCGGGCGCGCCGGGGGCGACGGCGGAGACCTCAGGGACCGGCGGCGGCGGGGCCGGCGGCGCGTCGGCGTCCGGGATCAGACCCTGCAGGGTCGAGCAGCCGCCGAGGGCGATCAGGGCGGCGCCGGCGAGGAGGCTGAAGATCAGGCGCATGGGAAGCTCATCGGGGCAGGGGCGGGAGCAGGAAGGTCAGGGGCGCGTCGAGCCGGGCGTTCCAGCTGGCCTCATTGTGCTCGGCGCCGGGGAAGACCAGCGAGCGGAAGCGGTCGGGCGCCCAGCCGGCCGCGCGGATCGTGTCGTCGATGCGGGTCTGGAACTCGGCGTAGAAGGCGTCGAGCGTCTCGTCGCCGCGGTCGAAATAGAGGCGGTGGCGTCCGGGCGGGGGCAGGCCCTCGCGGACGACGCCGGTCCAGGCCTCAGTCAGCCGGTCGCGCCAGGCCGCGAGGGCGGCTGGGTCGGTCAGCTGCTCGATGCGGATCGGCCAATGGGTGGAGACGCAGCCGGCGGCGCCGAATACGCCCGGGTGTTTCATCAGCGCGTAGAGCGAGATCAGCCCGCCCATGCTGCTGCCCATGGTCGCCGTATCGTCGGGTTCGGGGTGGGTCCGGTAGGTGCGGTCGATGAAGGGCTTCAGGTCCTCGACGAGGAAGCGGAGGTAGCCGTCCGACAGGGGCTGGCCGCCGTAGATGGCCTGCACGTCGGCGCGCATGTCGTCGGGCAGGGCGCGGATGAGGTCGGCGGGGACGTATTCGCGCAGGCGCAGCGGCGTATTGCCGATCCCGACCACGATCGGGGTGCGGATCTGGCCGGTGGCGGCGAGGCGCGCGACTTGCTCGTCCACACCCCATTCCGCGCCGTAGGGGGCGCGGGAGGCGTCGAACAGGTTCTGGCCGTCGTGCATGTAGAGGACCGGCCAGCGGCGGCCCGGATCCTCGTCGTAGCCGGGCGGGAGCCAGACGGTGACGTCGCGCGGCTGGACGTGGGCCGAGGGCATGGCCGGGTGTTCGACGAGCCGGCCTTGGGCGGGAGCCTCGGCGCGGGCGGCGGTCGCCAGCGGCAGGGCCGACAGCCCGGCCAGCAGGGCGCGGCGGTCGAGCCTCATGCCGCCTCCGTTGCGGTTTTCGGCACCAGCAGGCTGGCGCCGGCGGCGATCAGGAAGCTGACCGCGCCGAGCACCAGCGCCCAGATCGCGTCGCCGCCGAAGACGCCCTTGAGGATGGCCCCGAGGATGGTCGCGGCGACCAGCTGGGGCGCCACGATGAAGATGTTGAAGATCCCCATGTAGACGCCCATTTTCCGCCCCGGCACGGCGTTCGAGAGGATGGCGTAGGGCATCGACACGATGCTGGCCCAGGCGAAGCCGACGCCGATCATCGGCAGCCACAGCAGGGCCGGATCGCGGATCAGGAAGACGCCGAGGAAGCCCGCGGCGCCCAGGGCGAGGTTGATCGCATGGGCCGCCCGCAGGCCGGTCCTGTGGGCGATGACCGGGATCAGGAAGGCGGCCAGGGCGGCGACGCCGTTGTAGATTCCCATCAGCACCCCAACCCAGTTGGCCCCCTCGCCGTAGCCGGCGGAGGTTGGATCGGGCGAGGCGTAGTGCACGGCGGTGACCGCCGGGGTCAGGTAGATCCACATGGCGAACAGGGCGAACCAGCTGAAGAACTGGACGACGGCGAGGCCCTGCATGGTCTTCGGCATGGCGAAGATGTCGCCCATGATCTCGGTCAGGGCGTTGGAGCGCCCGGCCGCGGCCAGCGCCCCGACGGCCATCTGCATCAGGCCGAAGGCGAAGAGGAAGCCGGCCAGCAGATAGAGCTCCTTCTGCAGGCCGAGGAGATTGACCGCGCTCAGGCCCAGCACGCCGGCGAGGGCCCAGATCAGGCCGCCCGTGTACCAGGCGTGCTGCGGGCGGGCGGCGGCGGGCGAATGGCCGGCGTCGCGCGCCGCCTCGAAGGCTTCGATCTGTTCCGGGCTGTATTCGCGGGTGGTGAAGACGGTCCACAGCACGGCGGCCAGCAGGGCGGCGGCGCCGACGTAGAAGGAGATGCGCACCGCCATCGGCACCACGCCCTCGGGCGCGGTCGAGGCGACGGAGAACCAGTTTGTCAGGACCCACGGCAGGCAGGAGGCGAACACCGCGCCGGCGCCGATGAAGAAGCTCTGCATTGCATAGCCGGTCGTCCGCTGCTCTTCGGGCAGGTTGTCGCCGACGAAGGCCCGGAACGGCTCCATGGTGATGTTGATCGAGGCGTCCATGATCCAGAGCATGGAGGCGGCCATCCACAGATACGGGCTGTGCGGCATGACCAGCAAGGCCAGCGTCGTAAGGAGGGCGCCGACGAGGAACCAGGGCCGGCGACGGCCGAGCCGGGTCCAGGTGCGGTCGCTCAGATAGCCGATGATGGGCTGGACCAGCAGGCCGGTCAGGGGGGCGGCGATCCACAGGATGGCGAGGCTGTCGACCTCGGCGCCGAGAGTCTGGAAGATGCGGCTGGTGTTGGCGTTCTGCAGGCCGAAGCCGATCTGGATGCCGAAGAAGCCGACGCACATGTTCCAGATCGACCAGCCGCTGAGGCGCGGACGGGCGGAAGCGAGGCTGGCGTGGGCGTCGGGCGTGCTCGCGGTCACCGGCGGGCCCTCCCGAGGGGGACGAAGCGGATAGCCTGGCCGCCGCCGGGGGCGAGGCGCAGGTCGATCACGTCGGCGGCGGTGACCTCGCGCCGCTCGATGACGATGGCCTCGCGGTTGGTCTTCCAGTGGGCGTCAGGCGCGTCGCGATAGATCTCGGCGCGGTAGCGGCGGTCGGGGTCGAGGAAGGTCAGCGGCTCGGAGAGAACCCGCGGGGACTCGTCGGTGATGGCGCCGAGGAACCATTCGTCCGAGTGACGATCCTTGCGCACGATGGTGACGTAGTCGCCGACCTCGCCATTGAGGACGCGGGTCTCGGCCCAGTCGACGGCGACGTCCTTGATGAACTGGAACGGGCCCGGGTTGGCCTCGTAGTTGTCGAGCAGATCGGCGGCCATCTGGATCGGGCTGTAGATCGTCACGTACAGCGCCAGCTGCTTGGCCCAGGTGGTGGCGATCCCGTCGGGGCTGCGCGTGACCATGCCGAAGATGCCGGGCGTGTAGTCCATCGGCCCGGCCAGCAGGCGGGTGAAGACCAGATTGACCTCGTGCTCGGGCGGATTGCCGGGCTGGCCCCAGGCGCTGAACTCGGTGCCGCGCGCGCCCTCGCGGCTGATCATGTTCGGCCAGGTGCGGCGCAGTCCGGTGTCCTTGAACGGCTCGTGGGCGTTGACCGCGACCTGGTATTTCGCAGCCGTCTCGATCACCCGCATGTGGTGGCGGGCCATCTCCTGGCTTTCGTGCCAGGCCAGGTGCGCCTGCCCGTCCGGGCCGGTGACGCGGGCGCCGCCGGCGTCCGCGACATAGCCGGTCTTCACCGCGTGCCAGCCGAAGCGCTGCATCTGTGCAAAGGCGGCGTCGAGCTGTTTCTCGTAGTGGAAGCCGTTGCCGCCGGTCTCGTGGTGGCCGATGATCTCGACGCCCTTCTGGCGGGCGTAGGCGGCGACCCGCTCGATGTCGTAGTCGGGATAGGGCTGGGTGAAGCTGTAGTTCCAGCCGGTCCCGAACCACTCGCCGTCCCAGCCGACGTTCCAGCCCTCGACCAGCACCCCGCCGAAGCCGTGCTCGGCCGCGAAGTCGATGTGCCTGAGGGTGTTTTCGGTGGTCGCGCCGTGCTTCGGACCCGAGTTCCAGCTCTTCAGGTCGAGGTGCATCTCCCACCAGATGCCGACGTATTTCATCGGCTTGAACCAGCTGACGTCGCCCAGCGTGTTGGGCTCGTTGAGGTTCAGGATCAGGCTGGACTCGACCAGGTCGCCGGCCTTGTCGGCGATCTGGAGGGTGCGCCAGGGGGTGGCGAAAGGGGCCTCGCGGATGACGGCGGCGTTGGTCAGGCCCGGGGTCAGCATGGCGGTGAAGCGACCGCCCTCGGCGCGGCGCAGGTTCATGCCGGAATAGTCGATCAGCGCGGCCTCGTGGATCGAAAGGTGCAGGCCGTCGTCCAGCCTCATGGTCAGCGGCGTCTGGGCCACGCCCACGGCCGAGATCGGGGTGCGGTTGTAGAGGTACTCCTCGCGGTTCCACTCGAAGGCCGGAATCCACCAGGCGGCGCCCGGCGAGGCCACGGTGAACTCGGTCAGTTCGGCGCCGATGCTGACGGTCTTCAGATTGGGCTGGTCGGGGAACTCGTAGCGGAAGCCGAGGCCGTCGTCATAGAGGCGGAAGACCACGTCCATGCGGCGCTCCAGGCCCCACTTCTCGGTGAAGTGGACGCGGAATTCCGTGTAGCGGTTGCGGATGAAGCGGCGTTCGCCCCACGGCTGCTCCCAGGTGTCGTCGTGCCGGGTGGGGGCGTCGGCGGTGACGGCGAAATTGCGCTCCAGCTTGGCGGCGTCGGTGAGCAGGAAACCGAGCCGGGAGGGGGCGATGACCGGGCGCCCCAGACGGGTCACCGCGTATTCGGGGCGGCCCTCGCCGGTGACGCCCACCTCGACGGTGATCACGCCGCCGGGCGAGGCGGCGCGGACCCGGCCGTCCAACCCGGCCGGGGCCTGCGCCACCTCCTGCGCCTTTGTCGCCGCCGGGAGGGCCGCCAGCAGGGCGGAGGAAGAGACGAGCGAACGGCGGGTCAGCATCGGGATACGCTCCGGAGAACAGGGCTTGCCAAGCGGGGCCGGCGAGGCGCAGATAACGCAAGGTTTGCAGCAAAATTTGCAACCGCTCGATCAGCAGGAACCGCCCAGTGAGTCGCCGTAACACCCGTCTCGAGGACCTCGCCAAACTGGCCGGGGTGTCGATCTCGACCGCGTCCCGGGCGCTCAACGACAGCCCGGCGGTGAACGCCCGGACCAAGCAGCTGATCTGGAAGCTGGCGCGCGAGCATGACTACCCCTTCCGCCGCTACATGCCCGCCGGACCGATCGGGGCGGACGGCGTCATCGCCCTGGTCACCCCGCGACCCCAGGGGCGCGAGGGCCGGCTGAGCGACCCGTTCTTTCTCGAACTGCTGGCCGGCGTCGGCGAGGCGGCGCGCGAGCGCGGCTGCGACGTGATCATGAGCCATTTCGCCCCGACCAGCTACGACGACCTGTCGGCGGCGATGAACACCAGCCGCGCCGACGGGGTGATCTTCCTCGGCCAGTCCTTCCTGCACCAGAGCCTGAACCGGCTGGCCGAGACCGAGGGGCGATTCGTCGTCTGGGGCGCGGAGATGCCGGACCAGCTGTATTGCTCGGTGGGATCGGACAATCTGGCGGGCGGACGGCGGGCGACGCTGCACCTGACCCGGCTGGGCCGGCAGCGTATCGTCTTCCTCGGCGACCTCGATCCACCCGAGGCGATGCAGCGGCACCGGGGCTATCTGGAAGCGCTGGCCCGGGCGGGCCTGCCTGTCGATCCCGACCTGATCATGGAAGCCCATTTCGAGGTCGAGTCCGCCGAGGCCTCCGTCGACAGCCTGATGCGGCGCGGCGTCAGGTTCGACGGCGTGGTGTGCGCCTCGGACCAGATCGCCCTGGGGGCGGTGCGGGCCCTGCTGCATGCCGGCCTGCGGGTGCCCGAGGACGTGTCGGTGATCGGTTTCGACAATGTGCCGTTCAGCCGCTACGCCCGGCCGGCCCTGACCACCATCGCCCAGGACACCATGAAGGCCGGGCGGCTGCTGGTCTCCAAGCTGCTCGACAATCCCGGCGACTCCGTCGGCCGGTCGGAACGAATTCCGACCGACCTGATCGTGCGCGAGAGTTGCGGCGGCTGAGCTCATCCGGCGGCGTCGGCGAGGACCAGACCGGCCATCGGCGGCAGGGCGCCGCCCGAACCCGCCTCAAGGTTGACGGTCTCGACCACCCGCCAGCCGGAGGGCGCCGTCCAGGCCGCGGTCTGTTCGCCCAGATTGAACACGCACAACAGGCGCTCGCCCGCGAGTTCGCGCTCGAAGCACAGCAGGCCGGGCGCGGCGTCGAGCAGCCGCATGTCCCCGCGGGTCAGGGCCGGGTGCGCCTTGCGCAGGGCGACCAGACGGCGGGTGACGTTGAGCATGGAGGACGGGTCGGCCTCCTGACGGTCGACGGCGAGGCGGACGTGACGCGGATCGACCGGCAGCCAAGGCTCGGCGGTCGAGAAGCCGGCGTGAGGACGGCCGCCTGACCAGGGCATCGGCGTGCGCGCGCCGTCCCGGCCCAGCGTCTGGGGCCAGTTGGCGATCGCCTCCGGATCGACCAGCCGGTCGAACGGGACGTCCGCCTGGGGCAGGGCCAGCTCCTCGCCCTGGTAGATGAAGACGTTGCCGCGCAGGCACATCAGCAGCAGCATGGCCATCTCGGCGAAGGCCTTGAGGTCGCGGTTCCCGGCCCAGCGCGAGATCGCCCGCGGGGCGTCGTGGTTGGAGAAGGTCCAGGACGGCCAGCCCTGGCCGTCGCGGCCGTGCCAGGCCTCGGCGCCCTCGCGCACCAGCTGGTCATTCAGGGCGGGGGCGTAGAGGTAGAGAAAACCGTAGGCGCTGTTCAGATGGTCCTCGCCGGCGGTGAAGGCCTGCATCTCGCGCTCGGCGTGGTCGCCGCCGACCTCGGCCACCGTGAACCGGCCGCCATAGCTGTCGGTCAGGGCGCGCACGCGCTTGAGGAAGTCGGCGATCTGCGGCTGGGACTGGTTGTGCACCTTGTCCTGGAAGTCGAACGGACGGGTGCGCCGGCCGCCGGGCGGCAGGGGCGGATTGTCCCGCAGCAGCGGGTCGTGCATCGAGAAATTGATGGCGTCGAAGCGGAAGCCGTCGACGCCCCGCTCCAGCCAGAACCGCGCCACGTCCAACAGGGTGTCCTGCACCGCCGGCAGGTGCAGGTTCAGCTGCGGCTGTTCGGGCAGGAAATTGTGCATGTAGTACTGGCCGCGACGGGCGTCCCAGGTCCAGGCCGGGCCGCCGAAGACCGACTGCCAGTTCGACGGCGGCGTGCCGTCGGGCTTCGCATCGGCCCAGACATACCAGTCGGCTTTCGGATTGGTCCGCGACTGCCGGCTCTCGCGAAACCAGGCGTGCTGGTCCGAGGTATGGGCGAACACCAGGTCGGTGATGATGCGCAGGCCGAGGCGGTGGGCCTTCGCGATCAGGGCGTCGAAGTCGGCCAGGGTCCCGAAGATCGGATCGACGTCGCAATAGTCGGCCACGTCATAGCCGAAATCCTTCATCGGCGAGGTGAAGAAGGGCGACAGCCAGACCGCGTCGACGCCGAGCGAGGCGATGTGCCCGAGATGGGCGGTGATCCCCTTCAGGTCGCCGACGCCGTCGCCGTTCGAGTCGGCGAAGCTGCGCGGATAGACCTGATAGACGACCGCGCCGCGCCACCATTCGGCGGCGTCGGTCCGGACCTGCGGGGACTCGAGACTCTGGACGGTCAAGCTCAACCTTCGGATACGCAGACAAGATAGCCCAGGGCGGGCACGGAGACGGAGACGGCGCCGGGCGCGGCGGCGTGGGCGGGGCACTGACCGAGCAGGGCGCGCCAGTCGGCCGAGCGGGTCTCGACCGGGATGTTGACGTGACGCGCCTCGGTGGAAGTGTTGAACACCACCAGCGTCTCGCCGTCATCATCCAGTCTGGAGATGGCGAGGACGCCCGCGGCCTGGTCGGCGATGCGGATGGCCACGCGGCCCCGGCGCAGACGGGCGTCGGCGGCGCGGACGCGGGTCATCTCGGCTATGCGGCGGTACATGTCCGCGTTGGTGTCGAACGGGCCCGAGGCGCGGCCGATGCGCCGGTCGTCGGCATAGGAGGGCGTGCGGGTCTCGAACATGTCCTGCCGCGCGCGGCGGTCGTCGCCGTCGCCGGTGAAGCCCTGCTCGTCGCCGTAGTAGATCACCGGCACGCCGCGCCCGAGCAGGACCAGGGCGTGGGCCAGGGCCGAACGGTCGAGCAGTTCCGCGTCGGAGATGTCCGGCATGGCCTTGAGGATCAGATGGCCGATCCGGCCCATGTCGTGGTTGCCGGTGAAGGTCGGCAGCTGACGCGCACTCTCGACTCCGCCGGCGTAGATGGCGTCCTCCATCAGCAGATAGCCCATGGCGTCGGGGTGCTGCACGCCGGTGACCATGTTCTGGACCACCCGCTGATAGGCGAAGTCGAGCACGGTCGGCAGGCCGTCGACGACCGTGTGCATCGCCGCCGTGCCGGTCTGGAAGTCGAAGGTCTCGCCGAAGATGTGGAAATTCGGAATGCCCCGGGCGCGCGCCCGTTCGAGGATGGCGGGGACGAAGGCCTGCCAGAATTCGGGATTGACGTGCCGCGCCGTGTCGATGCGAAAGCCGTCGATCCCATACTCGTCGATCCAGCCGCCGTAGATGTCGATGAAGCCCTGGATGACCCGCGGGTGTTCGGTGAACAGATCGTCGAGGCCGGAGAAATCGCCGTCCATGCGGGCTTCGCTGTACCAGGCGCTGTTGCCCCGGTTGTGATAGAGCGACACGTCGTTGAGCCAGGCCGGGACCTTGACCGCCTCCTCGCCCGGCGGGTTGTAGGGCGTGTACGCATAGTCGGGGCGGGTCAGGCGCGAGAAGTCGCCGCCCGGTTCGCCGGTGAAGCCCTCGTTGATCGGCTCGCCATCCAGGCCGCCGCGGCGCTGGTACGGGTAGTCGCCCTTCCAGCGGTAGCCGCAGTCGTTGTCCGGACATTCGCGGTAGCGAATGACGTCGGCGGTGTGGTTGATGACGATGTCCAGATAGACCTTCATGCCGCGGGCATGGGCGGCGTCGACGAGGGCGCGGAAGTCGTCGTTGGTCCCGAAATGCGGGTCGATGCGGGTGAAGTCCGTGATCCAGTAGCCGTGGTAGGCGGCGCTCTCCTGGCCCGGCGGGCCCTGAACCCATTTGTTGACGAACGGCGGCGCGACCCACAGGGCGGTGGCGCCGAGCCCCTGGATATAATCGAGGCGGCCGGTCAGGCCGCGCAGGTCCCCGCCGTGAAAGAAGCCGGGATCCGTCGGATCGTAGCCGGTCTGAAGCCGATCGCCCCGCGCGCCGCCCCGGTCGTTGGCGGGGTCGCCGTTGGCGAAGCGGTCGGGCAGCAGGAAATAGATCACCTCGTCCCCGGCCGGACGGTCGCGCACCGGGTCCTGAGGGGCGAGAGCCTGAGCCGGGGCGGCCGCGGCCAGCGCCGCGAACACTACGCACGCCGCGGTCGCGCCTGCGCTGATCGGGCGCCTCAAACGTCCCGGCATCGTCTCTGTCCCTTCGGCTTGTCCGCAGACAGCGTGGCCAGCGGATTGGTTTGCAAGATTTTGCAGCGGAGCCGGCGGATGTCAACCGCTCCATGAAGCACGTCCAAATTGCGGCGCTGCAAGGGAAAGCTACGTTGTGCAGTGCAATACAGCGGCGAACGTCGTCGCATTTCCGCCACGGATGATCGACGTCCGCTGCGAGAGCGCTTGCATCCTTTCCATAAGTTTGCATAACTTTGCGATACCGCCGGACGCCTCGGCAGAAATGCGCCGGACTTAGGGAGACTGAGATGAGAGCCCACATCACTCGCCGCGCCCGCCTGCTCGGGAGCGCCGGCCTCGGCGCCGTCGCCGCCCTGGCGTTCGCCGGAGCCGCCTCCGCGCAGGACACGCCGCAGGACACGCCGCAGGACGACGAGGCGACTCAGGTCGAGGAGGTGGTCATCACCGGCATCCGGAGTTCGATCGAAAGCTCCATCGCCGCCAAGCGTGAGAACTCCTCGATCGTGGAGGTCGTCACCGCCGAGGACATCGGCAAGCTGCCGGACATGTCGATCGCCGAGTCACTGGCCCGGCTGCCGGGTCTCGCGGCGCAGCGTCAGGATGGCCGCGCCCAGGTCATCACCATTCGCGGTCTCGGCCCGGACTTCACCACCGCCCTCCTCAATGGTCGGGAACAGGTCACCACCGGCGACAACCGCGGCGTCGAGTTCGACCAGTATCCGTCCGAGGCCCTGGCCAGCGTCGTGGTCTACAAGACGCCGGACGGCTCCCTGCTCGGTCAGGGGCTCGCCGGCACCGTCGATCTGCGCACCATCCGTCCCCTGCAGCATGGCCGCCGGACGATCGCGGCGAACGCGCGGTACGAGTGGAACGACATCGGCGCCCTGAACGAGGGCACGAGCGACAACGGCAACCGCTTCACGCTGTCGTACATCGACCAGTTCGCCGACGACACGATCGGGATCGCCCTGGGCTACGCGCACATGTCGTCGCCCTACCAGGCCGAGCGCTATGAGGCGTGGGGCTACGCCGACGCCGGCGGCGGCAATGTCGTGGTCGGCGGCGCAAAGCCGTTCATCATGTCGTCGGAACTCGAGCGTGACGGATTCTTCGGCACCCTTGAGTGGCGGCCGAACGACCGCATCCACTCAACCATCGACGCCTTCTACTCGGAGTTCGACAACACCCAGGTGGTGCGCGGCATCGAGCTGCCGCTGCTGTGGGGCGGGTCGCCCCTGTCGAACGCGACCGTCGAGGATGGCCTGGTCGTGGCCGGCACCTATTCGAACGTGCGCGGCATCGGCCGCGGCGACATCACGTCGCGCGAGTCCAAGCTGACCTCGGTCGGCTGGAACACCGAAGTCGTGCTGAACGACCGCTGGATGCTGGAAACCGACCTCAGCTACTCGAAGGTCGACCGCACCGACCAGATCCTGGAAACCTACTGGGGCACGGGCCGCAACGGGACGGGACCGACGGCCACGGTCGACTTCGTCATGGGCGACGACGGCGTGCCGCAGTTCACCTCGAGCCTCGACTATGCCGACCCGACAACAATGCTGCTCACCGCGCCGCAGGGCTGGGGCGGCGACGTCGTTCCGGGCGGTCAGGACGGCTATCTGAACAAGCCGACCATCCTGGACGAACTGCAGGCCGCGCGGGTCACCCTGCATGGCGAGCTGGACGCGCGGGCCTTCAGCGGCATCGAGCTGGGCCTCTACGTCTCCTCCCGCGAAAAGCAGATGATCGCCGACGAATGGTACCTGTCCATTCCGGGCGGCGGCGCCGTTCCGGTTCCTTCGGAGTTCCTGATGGAGCCGACCACCCTGTCCTATGCAGGAATCGACGGCATTCTCAGCTACGACACCCAGGCCCTGCTCGACAGCGGCTTCTACGACCTGGTGCGCAACCCGTACGGCGACGTCCAGCGGAAGAACTGGACCGTCCAGGAAGACGTGGCGATCGCCCACGTGAAGGTCGACGTCGACGCCATGACGGGAAGCATCCCGGTCACCGGCAACCTGGGCCTGCAGGTGGTCTATACCGACCAGTATTCGACCGGCTTCGCCGCGACCGGCAGCGGGCCGACGCTGCAGTACATCCCGATCGACGGCGGCGTCTCCTATGTCGAGCTGCTGCCCAGCATGAACCTGGCCTTCGAGCTTGGGGACGATCTCTATCTGCGTACGGCGCTGGCCCGCACCATGGCCCGCCCTCGCATGGACCAGATGCAGGCCGGCCGCGGCTTCGGTTTCAATCCGACGCTCAACGTGCCGGGGGCCACGATCAGCAACTCGCCCTGGAGCGGCGGGGGCGGCAACCCCGAGCTCCGGCCCTGGATCGCGCGCGTCGCGGACATCTCGGTGGAACGCTACTTCGGCCGTTCGGGCTATGTGTCGCTGGCGGCGTTCTACCGACACCTCGAGACCTTCGTCTACGATCAGCAGCTTCCCATGGACTTCACCGGCTTCCCGGTGCCGCCGGGCAACGTGCCGGTCATCAACGAGGGACTCTACAACTCGCCCCAGAACGGGGACGGCGGGGCGATGTGGGGCGTCGAATTCGCAGCCTCGGTTCCGTTCGACCTGTTCAGCCCGGCCCTGGAAGGCTTCGGCGCCCAGTTCAGCGTCTCACAGAACGAAAGCCAGATCGAGCGCCCGGGCACCGGCGTGCGGACCGCCATCCCCGGCCTTTCCGAGACCGTCGGCAACCTGACGCTCTATTATGAACGCTACGGCTTCCAGAGCCGGATCAGCGCGCGCCACCGCTCGGAGTTCCTCGGCGAAATGTCGGGCTTCGCCAACGGCCGGACGCTGCGCCAGGTGGCCGCTGAGACCGTGCTCGACGCCCAGCTCGGCTACGAGTTCCAGTCCGGCCCGGCCGAGGGCCTGTCGATCCTCGCCCAGGTCAACAACCTGACCGACGAACCGTTCTTCACCTATGAGAACGGCGACGAGCGCCGGGTCATCAATCACCAGCGCTACGGCCGGACCTTCATGGTCGGCCTGAATTTCCGCTACTGATCGTCCCAACCGATCAGCGAGACTGGGCCGCTTTCGGGAGACCGGAGCGGCCCTTTTTGCCTCAGGACCCTCACCGGGCGGGCCACTTTTGGTTACCGCCCCGGTAAAACGGCTGGACGTGGCCGTGCGACGATGAAACCGTTTACGCCAGCGCCGCGCGCGCCACTTGCACGGCTATCCCCGGGGAGAGACATGACCGATACGAAAGCGCCGGCGCGGCAGGGCACGACCCTCGCCTTCGCCTATGTGACGACCCTGTTCTTCGCCTGGGGTTTCGCCACCTCGTTGATCGACCCGCTGATCGCGGCGGTGCGCCGGGTGTTCGACCTCAGCACGGCGGAGGCCATGCTGACCGCCTCGGCCTGGTTCATCGCCTACGCCGTGGTCTCGGTGCCGGCGGCGGCGGTGCTGAGCAAGCTGGGCTACAGCCGCTCGATCATCTCCGCCCTGGCGGTGATGGTGCTCGGCTGCCTGATCGTGCCCGCGGCCACCCTCATGGACTGGTACCCCGGCGTACTGATCGCCCTGTTCGTCATCGCCTCGGGCGTCACCCTGCTCCAGGTCGCCGCCAATCCGCTGGTCGCCGCCCTGGGGTCGCGGAAGAGCTCGCACGCGCGGCTGAATTTTTCGCAGTTCTTCAACTCGCTGGGCACGACCGTCGGGCCCTACCTCGGCTCGACCGTCCTGCTGACCGGCGGGGTGTTCGCGGCCGGGGCCGTGGTCACCGCCGCGACGCGGGAGGAGTCGCTGCGCAGCATCGATTTCGCCTTCCTGGCGCTGGGAGCCTTCTTCGCCGTCGTCGCCTTCTTCATCTTCACGGCGCGCAGGAAGATCAACGCCGCCGCCGCCGGCGCCGAGGAGGCGGGCGGCGTGTCCTCGCCGTTCAAGGCCTTCAGTTCGCCGTGGGCCCTGTTCGGCGCCCTGGCCATCTTCATCTACGTGGGTTCGGAGGTCGCCATCGGCGGCATCCTGACCAACTTCCTCAGCAGCCCGACGGTCCTGGACATTCCCGAGGCCGACGCCGGCCGCATGGTCAGCCTCTACTGGGGCGGGGCCATGGTGGGCCGCTTCATCGGGGCCCTGTTGCTGACCCGGGTGCGGGCGGGCGTGCTGCTGACCATCAACACGACGGTCGCCGCCCTGCTGTGCCTGATCGTGACCCAGACGTCGGGCGAGACCGCCGCCTATGCCGCGATCGCCGTCGGCTTCTTCAACTCGATCATGTTCCCGACCATCTTCACCCTGACGCTGGAGCGGTCGACGGCCCCCACCTCGGCGACCTCCGGCCTGCTGTGCACCGCCATCGTCGGCGGCGCGGTGCTGCCCTATATCGGCGGACAGATCGCGGACGCGTCGGCGACCTTCAACCCGGTCTTCTATGTGCCGCTGGCCGGCTATGTGCTGCTGACCGTCTTCGCCCTCGCGGCGGCGCGGACGCGGAGCCGCGATGGCGACGTGGCGGCGGCGCCGGCGCCCCACTGACCGGCATCACGCGAAGCTGAAGGCCGCCGGGGCATCCCCCGGCGGCCTTTCTGCGTTTCGGGGGCTTCGCCAGTGTCGGCGGAGCGTCAGTGAGCGTGAGCAGTGCGCGTGTGGATACTCGGCGTCGCGTTGGCGCTGATCGCGAGCCAGGCCTGGGCCGCCGTGACGGTGACCTTCTACGCCCACCCCGGGGCGCGGATCCGGGGCGGCGAGCTGCTGTTCCCGCACGCCTATGTGCATGCGGAAGGGACCCTCGACGCCACCGGCGAGCCGGTCGACTGGTCCGCCGGTTTCACGGCCCTGAGCCCCGGGCCGCAACTGCTGTTCGGCCGGGGCCGCGGCGTGGTGACGGCGCCGGACGCCCGCTACGTCAGCGAGGGCCGTCCGTTCCTGAAGCTGACCGTCGACGACGCCACCTGGCGTGCGCTGAAGGCGCGGGCCGAATGGTGGAACAGCCGCGAGGGCTCGGTCTATGACCTGAGGCGGCGCAACTGCATCACCTTCGTCGCCGACCTGGCGAGGGTGGCCGGACTGAGGACCGCGCGCGAGCCGTCGATGAAGCCGGGGACCTTCCTGGAGGCGACGGCGGCGCTCAATCCCCGGGCCGTCTGGCGAGAGGGACCGGACGCGCCGCTCTCGCCCGAGCCGCCCCTCGTCATCGTCGTCCAGCCTGCCGACGGGCCGGTCCCGGAGCCGGTCCGCTAGGCCTCGCCCGCCCACATGTTGTTGGCCTTCAGGAAGGCCTCGTGGTCGGGCAGGGCGTCCACCGTGCGGGCGAAGACGTCGGAGATGTTGCGCAGCCCCGCGGCCGCGCGATCCGGGTCTTGGTAGCTGTACAGGGGATTGAACATCCGCGGCTGGATGCCCTGGCCGTACATCACGGTCAGCCAGGAGGACTGGCTGAAGTACTCGTCGGCGCCGACCTGGTAAAGCATGGCCCGGTCGCGGAAGGCCTCGACCCGCTCGGCCAGGCTGTCGGGGATCGGCATGGCCGCCACCTGCCGCCAGAACGGCGTGTCGTCCCTCTGGGTCGCGTGATAGTGCAGGATGACGAAGTCGCGGATCAGCTCGACCTCGCGCCCCAGCCGGCGATTGTAGGCCGCGATGTTGACCGGGCTGAACGACCGGTCCGGGAAATGCTGCAGCAGGCGGACCAGGCCCGCCTGGACCAGGTGGATGCTTGTCGACTCGAGCGGTTCGATGAAGCCGCTGGACAGGCCGAGGCTGACCACGTTGCGGTCCCAGAAGGCCTTGCGCCGCCCCGTGACGAAGCGGAGCGTCCGCGGCTCGGCCAGCGCTTCGTCGTCGAGATTGGCCAGCAGGGTTTGGCGCGCCGCGTCGTCGTCGATGTGGTCGGAACAGTAGACGTAGCCGTTGCCGGTGCGATGCTGCAGGGCGATGCGCCACTGCCAGCCCGCCTCGCGGGCCGTGGACAGCGTATAGGGCGTGGCCGGTCCCACCTTGGCGCAGGGGACGGCCACGGCGCGGTTTACCGGCAGCCAGCGGGACCAGTCCTCGTAGCCGGCCTTCAGCGCGCCCTCGATCAGCAGGCCCCGGAAGCCGGTGCAGTCGATGAACAGATCCGCGCCCAGGCTGCGGCCGTCCTCGAGGGTGAGGCTGTCGATGAAGCCGTCCTCGGGGCGCTGGATCACTTCGGCGACCTTGCCCTCGATCCGCTCCACGCCGCGGCCCTCGCAGACCTTGCGCAGGTATTTGGCATAGAGGCCGGCGTCGAAATGGTAGGCGGTGAACAGGCCGTTGCGCGGTGAGCGGGGGTCGGCGTCCCTGACCCCGACCTTGCCGGCCTCGGCGGCGCGCCAGCAGAGCGAATAGTCGCCGAGCGGGCCGACCCGGTCCTTCGACTTGAGGGCGAAGTAGGTCTGCTGGAAATCGCCCAGCGTCGGCCCGGGGCCGAAGGTTCCGAACGGATGGGTGTAGCGGGCGCCGACCCGGCCCCAGTCCTGGAAGACGATGGCCACCTTGAGCGTCGCCTTGGTCTCGCGCATGAACTCGGCTTCGTCGAGCCCGATCATGACGTTGAAATCACGGATCGGCGGCACGGTGGCCTCGCCGACGCCGACGATGCCGATCTCCTCGGACTCGACCAGGGCGACCTTCACATGCGGGCCGAGGGTTCGCTGCAGGGCCGCCGCGGCCATCCATCCCGCCGTTCCGCCCCCCACGATCAGGATGCTGCGGATCGGCTCGGCCATCTGCTCAGCCTTGTCTGGAGGCCGACGGGCGTCGGCGCGGTGGAGGAATCGGTTGCCCGCCGCCAGCATATCTGGATGCTGCCCATTTCCAATCATGGCCGGGCCTGCCAGGGCCGGTCGACTCGATGGCCGCCAATTCACCACCTGTTACGGTCGCGGCGCCACAAAGAGCGATCACGTCCTGTGGCGGTACAGGGGCCGGCCCGGCGACAGGGGATGCAGCGATGGCGATCTTTCCGGTGATCCTGTGCGGCGGCGCCGGGACCCGGCTCTGGCCGGCGTCGCGCGACCAGCGGCCGAAGCAGTTCATCAGCCTGGCCGGCGACCTGACGCTGTTCCAGGAGGCTGTGGCGCGCGTGGCCCCGCTGGCCGGCGAGGACGGCCGGATCGTGGTCGTCGCCGGCCGCGACCATGCCGCCTCGATCGCGGAACAGCTGGACGGTCTGGAGGTGGTGATGCTGGTCGAGCCCAGCGCCCGGGACTCCGCCCCGGCCGTGGCCGCGGCGGCGGAATGGATCGCCCGCCAGGACCCCGACGGCCTCGCGCTGTTCGTCGCCTCCGACCACCACATCCCCGACGGGGCGGGGTTCAGGGCGGCGGTGCTGGAGGGGGCGAAGGCGGCGGCGGCGGGCCGCATCGTCACCTTCGGGGTGCGGCCCAGCGAGCCGTCGTCCGCCTATGGCTATATCCAGCCGGATGGGCCGGGGCTGGCTCCGGTCAGGCGATTTGTCGAGAAACCCGACCGCCAGCGCGCCGAGACCTATGTCGCGGACGGCTATCTGTGGAACAGCGGCAACTTCACGGTCCGGGCGGATATCCTGCTGGCGGAGCTGGACCGGCTGGCGCCCGAGGTTCTGAAGGCGGTGCGCGACGCCCTGCCCGAAGACGGCGGCGCCACGGTGGCCCTGACCGACGCCTTCAATGCGGCGCCGCGCATCTCGATCGACTACGCCGTGATGGAGAAGAGCGACCGGGTGTCTGTGCTCCCGGTCGCGTTCGGCTGGTCCGACCTCGGGGCCTGGGACGCCGTGGCGGCGGCCGGGCATGCGGACCGCGGTCTGTGGATCGGCGGCGAAGGCGACGGCGCCAATCTGGTGCGCGCGGCCGAGGGCATGGTCATCGCCACCGCGGGGGTGAGCAACCTGGCGATCATCGCGGAGCCCGACGCCGTGCTCGTCTGCCACCTCAGCCGGTCGCAGGAGGTGAAGGGGCTGGTCGAACGCTTGCGCGAACTCTCGCCGGTCCATGTGCGGGGCGGCCTGACCGGCGCGGAGACGCTTCACGGCCTGGCAGGCGAGTTCGATCGCTGGATGCGGTTCAACGCCCTGCCGTTATGGGCGACGGTGGGCGTGGCGCCCGACGGCGGTTTCCACGAGGCCATTGACCACGGCGGGACCCCGGTCGGCGACTTCCGGCGGGCGCGGGTCCAGGCCCGGCAGGCCTATGTCTACAGCGTGGCGGGTCAGGCGGGCTGGGCCGGGCCGTGGCGGCGGCTGGTCAAGGACGGCCTCGACCGGTTCGAGGCGACCAACCGGCGGGCGGACGGACTGTACCGCACCCGCGTGTCGGCTGAGGGGGAGACGCTCGACGATACGGCGTCGCTGTACGACCAGGCCTTCGCCCTGCTGGCCTTCGCGGCCGCGGCGCAGGCAGGGGTGGAGACCGGTCTGATGACGGCGCGGGCGCAGGCGCTGCGGCAGGCGCTCGCCGGTCTGGCCCATCCGGGCGGCGGCTGGCGCGAGGACGCGGGCCATCCGTTCCAGGCCAACGCTCACATGCATCTGCTCGAGGCCTGTCTGGCCTGGGAGGCGCTGGAGCCGGACGGGGCCTGGAGGGCCATGGCCGACGCCATCGTGGACCTGGCCCGAAGCGCATTCATCGACCGCGAAGGCGGCTTCCTGCGCGAGTTCTTCGAGGCCGACTGGCGTCCGGCGTCGGGCCAGCGCGGCGCCCTCGTCGAGCCGGGCCACCAGTTCGAATGGGGCTGGTTGCTGACCCGCTGGGGGCGGGCCAGGTCGGAGGACTGGTCGGCCGGCGCGGCGCGACGGCTGTACGAGGTCGGCTGCAAGGGGGTCGACGCCGGGCGGGGCGTCGCGATCGACGAACTGGACGACCAGCTTGCGGTCCGCTCGGCCAAGGCGCGCCTGTGGCCGCAGACGGAACGGCTGAAAGCGGCCCTGATCCTCGGCGTCGAGGCGCCGCCGGAGCACGCGGTCCGGGCGCTGAGGGGCCTGCAACTGTATCTGGAGCCCACCGGGCTCTGGCGCGACAAGCAGCAGCCGGACCGGAGCTTTGTCGAGGAGGCGGCTCCGGCGAGTTCCTTGTATCACATCGCCGCGGCCTGGGTTCAGCTGCGCGAGAGCGTGCCGGATCCGGCCGCGCAGCAATAGTCAGACGAAGGCCTTCGGCTCGCGCAGGGGCGTCGGAACCGCGCGGGCCGGCGGAAGGACGATGACCTCTCCGTACAGCCCGGCCGCCTGCAGACGAAGGGGCCTTGCCGGCGGCGTTTGCTGGGTCGGCTGTTCGCTTCGCTTCATGCCGTCCTCCCCAAAAGAGCAACCCGGAAAACTTAACGCCCCGTTAGGCAGTCCCGTCAAGGCTTGCGGCTCGACGCGGCAGGCGCGACCGGGTTTGATGGCCGGGGTCCGCGGGCCCCCGACAGGGGCGACGAGAGGCTGAAATGATTGGAGACCGGTCCGTTCTCGCCGTCATCCCCGCCCGCGGCGGATCGAAGGGCCTGCCCGGCAAACACCTCATGCCGCTGGGGGGACGGCCCCTGATCGCCTGGACCATCGAGGCGGCCCGCAGATCACGATGCATCGACCGCCTGATCCTGTCGTCTGACGATGCGGAGATCATGGCGGCGGCCGGGGGGCTCGGCTGCGAGGCGCCGTTTCAGCGGAGCCCGGAGTTGTCCGGCGACCACGCATCCTCGATCGACGTGGCCCTGGACGCGCTCGACCGGGCGCCGGGATATCAGGTCGTCGTGCTGTTGCAGCCCACCTCTCCCCTGCGAACCGCGGACGACATCGACGGCGCCCTGCACAGGATGGAGCAACTCCAGGCGCCGAGCTGCGTCTCGGTCTGCGAAGCGCCGAACCATCCGTGGCTGACCTTCGCGCAGGACGGACAAGGTCGCCTCGATCCGTTCGCCAGCCCGCCCCGGGGCGCCAGCCTGCGACGGCAGGATCTGCCGCCGGCCTGGGTGCTGAACGGCGCCGTTTACGCGGCGGACGCGGCGTGGCTGCGCCGGGAGCAGGCCTTTCTGCGGCCGGGAGAGACGGCGGCCTGGGAAATGCCGGTGGAACGGTCGGTCGATATCGACACCCTGGCGGACTTCCGGGCGGCGGAACGGCTGGCGGGGGGCTGATCCCTCAGGGCAGAAGGTCGCCGCCGGCGCTGCGTTTCGCCTCGATCTCGCGCTCGACCGCTTCCAGCGCCGCAGCCCGCGCGCCGGCCGAGGCGTGGCCGACCTGGGGATAGCGGACCCGCCAGTTCGAAGCGCCGAAGCGCCGCCAGAACGGCGCGGCGGCGGCCGGATCGTAGCCGGCGCGGGCGGAGAGATAGAGCCCGACCCGGTCGGCCTGCTGCTCCGCGCCGCCGCGGCCGCCATCGGCCCGCCAGGCCCCCTCGTTGACGCGCCGGGCCGCGCCGCCCGTGTCGTTCCACGGCCGGTGACCGAGCACATGGTGGGCCAGTTCGTGCCCGAGGATCACCGCCAGTTCGTCGTCGCTCTGCGCGAACCCGGCCAGGGCGGTGCTGATGAACAGGCGGCGACCGTCGGCCCGGGCGTTCAGCTCGTCAGACGGATCCAGCTGGACCTCATAGCCGCAGGCGCGTCGCGGCCGGATCACGAGGTCGACCGGGCCGCCCTCGCGCTGCACCGCGAAGCGGGCGGATCCCCGGGCGAGGGCGGCGTCGACGACGGCGATATTGGCCGCCAGGCCTTCCCAGGCGGCGGCCCCTCCGGGTTCGCCGGGAGAGAGGGCGACGCCATCCACCGCCAGAAGAAGGTCGCCGACGCGAAAACCCGCCGCGGCGGCCGGGGACCCCGGCGGGGCGACGAGCACGCCGGGCAGATCGCCGCGCAGGCCGAAACGCGCCTCCGCGTGCGGCCTCAGCTCAAGGCTGTACTGCCGCGCGGAGTGCAGGGCCCATCCGGCGGAGAGCCGCACCGTCGGGCAGAGATCGGCGTTGGCCTCCGAGAGCCGCCAGGCGACCCGGGCCACCCTCTGGTCGAGGTCGGTGAGGGCGGCGAGGCGCAGGGGCGCGTCGCCGGACTGCGGCTGGACGGACGGCGACAGGTCCGGGGTCGGTGTGCAGGCGCCGCCCGCCGCCGTCAGGGCGGCCCCGAACAGCAGGCGCAGAAGCAGTCGAGCGGATGCCATGCGGCCAAGAACACCATGCGCCGGAGGATGACAACGCGAAGCGGCGAATTGTGCATCCCGGCCGGCGGCCTTTTTCGGTTCGTTAACAGGCGCTAATCACGCTGCCTGGGAGGCGGCCTGGAACGGATCGATGAAGCTGGACGGCAGACGCATACTGGTCACCGGCGCGGATGGCTTCATCGGCTCCCATCTGACCGAGCGCCTGGTCGCGCGAGGCTGCGACGTGCGCGCCTTCGTCCAGTACAACAGCTTCGGGTCGTGGGGCTGGCTGGACGCGGCCCCGTCCTCCGTGCGCCAGTCGCTGGACGTCTTCGCCGGCGACATTCGCGATCCCCATGGCGTGCGCACGGCCATGACCGGCTGCGACGTGGTTCTGCACCTCGCGGCGTTGATCGCCATTCCGTACAGCTACCACTCGCCCCAGACCTATGTGGAGACCAACGTCCTCGGCACGCTGAACGTGGTGCAGGCGGCGCGTGATCTGGGGGTGGAGCGGGTGGTCCATACCTCGACCAGCGAGGTTTACGGCACCGCCCGCTTCGTGCCGATCACCGAGGCCCATCCGCTGCAGGGGCAGTCGCCCTATTCGGCCTCCAAGATCGGGGCCGACCAGATCGCCCTGAGCTTTCACGCCGCCTTCGGCACGCCCGTGACGGTGATCCGGCCCTTCAACACCTATGGACCGCGGCAGTCGGCGCGCGCCGTCATTCCCACGGTGATCAGCCAGATCGCGGCCGGCGCGGATCAGATCAGGCTGGGGGCGGTGCATCCCACGCGCGACTTCACCTTCGTCAGCGACACCGCCCGCGCCTTCGAGGCCCTGGCGGAATGCGACGCGGCCGTGGGGCAGGTCGTCAACGCCGGCAGCGGCTTTGAAATCAGCATCGGCGACACCGCGCGAACCATCATCGAGCTGATGGGCCGGGAGGTGACGATCGTCACCGACGAGCAGCGCCTGCGGCCGGAGGCGAGCGAGGTCGAGCGGCTGTGGGCCGACAGCGGCCTGATGCAGTCCCTGACCGGCTGGGCGCCGGAGTATGGCGGCGGCGACGGGTTCCGACGCGGGCTGGCGGAGACCATCGCCTGGTTCGGCGATCCGGCGAACCTCGGCCGCTACAGCCCTGACCGGTACGTGCTGTGAGCCGGCCGGCCGGGTGCTTCGGCATGACCACCCCGCGCCGCATCTGCGTGATCACCGGCGGTCGGGCCGAGTACGGGCTGCTGCAATGGGTGATGCACGAGATCCGGGCAGCCCCGGATCTGGAGCTGCAGCTCATCGTCACGGGGGCCCATCTGGAGCGCCGCTTCGGCCTGACGGTGGAGCAGATCGAGGCCGACGGGTTCCGGATCGATGCGCGCGTGCCGCTGGGTCTGGACGGGGACGCCGCCGGCGATGTCGTCCGGGCGATGGCGCGATGCCTGACCGGCGTGTCCGAGGCGCTGGATCGTCTGCAGCCGGACATCGTGCTGGTGCTGGGCGACCGGTACGAAATTCTCGCGGCGGCGGAGGCGGCGCTGATCCATGGCGTTCCCCTGGCCCACATCGCCGGCGGCGACGTGACCGAAGGGGCGTTCGACGAGTCGATCCGCCACGCCCTGACCAAGATGGCCCACATCCACCTGACCACCCACGCCACGGCGGCCGCGCGCGTCATCCAGATGGGCGAGGACCCGGCCCGGGTGCATGTGGTCGGCAGCCCGGGGCTCGACCACCTGCGCCGCACGCCCCTGCTGGAAGGCGAGGCGCTGGAGGCGGCGCTGGGGGCTCCCTTGGGCGAGCGCAACCTGCTGGTCACCTGGCATCCGGTCACCTTGGAAGCCGGCGGAGGCCTGGCCGGCTTCGACGCCCTGCTGGCCGCGCTCGACGCCCTCGGCCCCGCGGTGACCAAATGGATCACCCGTCCGAACGCCGATCCGGGCGGCGCGGCGGTGGAGGCGCGGCTGGATCGCTGGGCGGCGGGGCGGGCGGATGTCCATGTGTTCGCGTCCCTTGGACAGCTGCGCTATCTGTCGCTGATGGCGCAGGTGGATGCGGTGGTCGGGAACTCGTCGAGCGGCCTGTACGAGGCCCCGTCGCTTCGAACGCCGACCGTCGACATCGGCGACCGCCAGAAGGGACGGCTGGCCGCGGCGTCGGTGCTCCATTGCAGCGCCGAGGCCGGCGCGATCGAGGACGCCATCCGCCGCGCCCTGACCATGGACTGTTCGGGCGTCGAGAACCCCTATGGCGACGGGAAAAGCGCCCGCCGCATCGTCGAGCTGTTGCGAGCGGCGCCGCCTCGCGATGTCCTGCTGGCCAAGCGATTCCACGAGGTGGGGGCGTGACCGACCGGGTCTTCGTCATCGCCGAGGCGGGGGTGAACCACGACGGTTCGCTGGCTGACGCCCTGCGTATGGTCGACGTCGCGGCGGAGGCCGGGGCGGACGCGGTCAAATTCCAGACCTTCGACTCGGCCCAGCTGGCCACGCGCCGGGCCGGCAAGGCCGCCTACCAGGTCCGCAACACCGGTGCGGATGACGGCCAGCTGTCCATGCTGAAGGCGCTTGAGCTGGACCGCGACGCCCATCACGCGCTTGCCGACCGGGCCGCGGAGCGGGGCGTCCGTTTCATGTCGACCGCCTTCGATCTCGACAGCCTCGCCTTCCTCACCACCCTGGACATGCCGGCGATCAAGATCCCCTCCGGCGACCTGACCTGGGGCGCGATGTTGCTGCAGGCGGCGCGGCTGGGGCGGCCGCTGATCGTCTCCACCGGCATGGCGACGCTGGACGAGATCGGAGACGCCCTGGCCGTGATCGCCTTCGCCCTGACACGGGAGGGAACCCCCTCCGGCCCGGCTGAACTGGCCGGAGCCTTCGCCGACCCGGCGGCGCAGGCGGCGTTGCGTGAGCGCGTCACCCTGCTGCACTGCACGACCGAATATCCCGCTCCGCTGGAAGCCGTGAACCTGCGCGCCATGGACCTGATGGCCGGGACCTTCGGCCTGCCGGTCGGCTACTCCGACCACACGCTCGGCATGACGGTGGCGATCGCCGCCGCCGCGCGGGGGGCGAGGGTGATCGAGAAGCATTTCACCCTCGATCGGAGCCGTCCGGGGCCGGATCACGCCGCTTCGCTGGAGCCGGAGGAACTGGCCGCCATGATCGCCGCGATCCGGCAGGTCGAGACGGCGTTGGGCGAGGCGCGCAAGGCGCCGGCACCCCAGGAGGTCGGCAACCGGGCTATCGCCCGCCGCAGTCTGGTCGCGGCCCGGCCGATCGCCGCCGGGGAGCCTTTCAGCCTCGACAATCTGACGGCCAAGCGGCCGGCCGACGGCCTGTCGCCGATGGCGCTCTGGCCCTTGCTGGGCCGGCCCTCGCCGCGGGCCTATGCGCCAGACGAGGCGGTCGAGGCATGAGCGGGCGTCCGGTGATCGTGGTCGGCGCCGGCGGGCATGGGCAGGTGGTGGCCGATGCGCTGCAGGCCTCCGGCCGGGTCGTGCTCGGGTTCGTCGAGCCCGCGGCCGCCCCGGGGGCCGCCATTGCGGGCCTGCCCGTGCTCGGAGACGACGGCTGGCTGAAAACGGACGGCGGCTATGACCTCGCCAACGGCCTTGGCGGGACAGGCGAGGCGTCAGGCCGCGGCCGCCGCCGCGTGGTGCAGGCGCGGCTCGAGGCCGCCGGCTTCAGCTTCGTGGACGTCCGGCACCCGACCGCCGTGGCGTCGCCCGCAGCCGGGATCGGACCCGGCGTCCAGCTGCTCGCCCGGGCGGTGGTGCAGGCCGGCGCCCGGGTCGGGGCCGGCGCCATCATCAACACCGGAGCCATTGTCGAACACGGCTGCCGCGTCGGCGCCTTCAGCCATTGCGCCACCGGGGCCATCCTGTGCGGCGACGTGACGATCGGCGAGGACGCCCATGTCGGCGCCGGCGCGGTCATCCGGCAGGGCGTGACCCTCGAGGACGGGGTCGTGGTCGGCGCGGGCGCGGTAGTGCTGGAGCCGGGGACCGGGCGGGGGCCGCTGATCGGCGTGCCGGCGCGACGCAGGGAGCGGACATGAAGGACTGGCAGGCGGCCCTGATAGGCCCCGAGGCGAATTTTCGCGATGCGCTGAAGGCGATTGACGCGACAGGGGCCGGCATGGCCCTGATCGTGGACGCGGACCGGCGGCTGATCGGGGCCCTGTCCGACGGCGATCTGCGCCGGGCCCTGATCCACGGCGCCGGGCTGGAGGATCCGGCGATGAACGCCGCCAACCGCCAGCCCCTGTGCATCGACCAGCACCAGGACAGGGCCGCCACCCTGGCGATGCTGCGGGCGCACAGCCTGCGCCAGCTTCCGGTGCTGGACGACGACCGGCGGGTGGTGGGCCTGAGCACCGTTTCGGACTTTCTCAACATCCCGGTGCGGCGCAATCCGGTGGTGATCATGGCCGGCGGCAAGGGCGAGCGGCTGGCTGAACTGACCCGGGAGACGCCGAAACCCATGCTCAAGGTCGGTCCCCGGCCGATCCTCGACACGATCGTCGGCAACCTCGCGGCCCAGGGGTTCCGTCATTTCTGGCTGGCCGTGAACTACAAGGCCGAGCAGATCGAGCGCCACTTCGGCGACGGCGGGGCGTTGGGGCTGGATATTCGCTACTTGCGGGAGACCCGGCCCCTGGGCACCTGCGGCGCGCTCAGCCTGCTGCCCTCTCCGCAGGAACCGTTCGTGGTCACCAACGGCGATGTCCTGGCCAAGGCCGACTACGGCCATGTGCTCGACTCCCACCTGGAGTCCGGCGCGTCGGCCACCGTCGTGGTGCGCGACTATCAGATGCAGGTGCCGTTCGGGGTGGTGAACGCCGACGAAGGGCGCATCCTCGCGATCGAGGAAAAGCCGACGCAGAACTATATGATCAGCGCGGGCGCCTATGTGTTGTCGCCGGAAGCGCTCGGTCTGGTGCCGCCCGACGCCTACTACGACATGCCGGCCCTTATCGCGGAGATGATCGCCCGCGGCATGCCCGTGCGGCAGCAACGCGCCGAGGGGTATTGGATGGACATCGGCCGCCCGCCTGACTATGCGCAAGCCAACGCTGATTTCCCAGCGGTGTTCGACACTTAGGTCGGACGTTTTTCGAACGCACGCCAGGGATAGCGGAGAGCCGCCCCGGGATTCATATAGGTGCGCGGCCGAAAACCCGGCGGCATCCAGATCAGTGGACCATGTTTGGTAAACTTCTCAAGCGTCGCGCCCCGGTCAGGGCCCCCGATTCCCCCCGGATACCGGAGGGGACCGTGGTCTGGTCGGTCGGGGACATCCATGGCCGCGACGACCTGCTGAAGCCGCTCGTCGAAGCGATCCGGGCCGATCTGAGGACCTCGGACGCGCCGCGCAAGCTGGTCGTGTTCCTCGGCGACTACATCGACCGGGGGCCTGGCTCCCGCGAGGTGCTGAGGTATCTGGCGGCCCTGCCGCCTGAGGACGGCGTCGAATGGCGGTTTCTCAAGGGCAACCATGAGGAAACCATGCTGAAATTCCTCAACGACCCCTCGGTCGGCGCCCAATGGTGCGAATACGGCGGCGACGCCACCCTGAGATCGTACGGCCTGCGCCCGCCCGATCTGAAGCACCGCCTCGAGGCGTGGCGGCATCTGTCGTCCGACCTCGACCACAAGCTGACGGGCGACGAACGGGCCCTTCTGTCGAACCTCGAAATGAGCGTGACCGTGGGCGACTATTTCTTCGCCCACGCCGGGGCCCGGCCGGGCGAGCCCCTGGAGAGCCAGTCCGCGGAAGATTTGCTGTGGATTCGCAGCAGCTTCCTGCGCAGCGAGGTCGAGTTCGAGAAGGTCGTGGTTCACGGCCATACCCCGACCGCCGAGGTGCACGCCGATCGCCGCCGCATCGGCATCGACACGCGGGCCTATGAATCCGGCATGCTGACGGCGCTCAAGCTGAGCGGCGCCGGGCGGTGCATCCTCCAGGCGGTTGAGCCAAAACCGGTCGAGACCGGCGCAGGCGGGCTCGTTCCGCGTGAAATCGCCCTGCGGTGGACCGCCCTGCCGGCCGTGGCCGACCTGCAGGTGGCCCGCGGCTGAGGCGGCGATCGCCGCCGTTCAGCCGGCACCCGACTACAACGTCAACTTGTATCGCTGGCATCGCTCACCGCGAGTTGAAGCGGCCCCGCTTGTTGTTTCGCGAAGCCGCGTTACGGTGACCGCCTCAAAATTTCGTCGGTTGGGCCCAGATCATGTTCGATTCCTTCTCGCGGAGCTTCGGCTCGACCTCGCCGTACCTCGCTGACAACGGCGAAGTCCCGACCGTCGATCGCGTTCTGGACCCCTCGTTCGGGGCCATCGCCAGCTACCAGATCTGCGGCTGTTGCGGCAGCTTCCACGGCGCCACCAACGGCGCCGACGGGGGCGGGCTGGGCGTCATCCTGAACTCTGACGACCGCGGCATGTTCGGTCCGAACGGCAAGCCGTCGCTCGGTCCGATCGACGCCGGAGCCCAGATCACCCGCTCCAACATGAGCTGGGCGACCGGCCTTGGCCAGGCCGCGGTGGTGACCTACGCCTTCCGCGCCACGGCGTCGACGATGCCCACCGACACCACCGGCTTCTCGCAGTTCAACAATTTCCAGATCGCCGCCACCGAACTGGCGCTGGCCGCCTGGTCGGACGTGGCCAACATCACCTTCAACCGTGTCACGGATACCGGCAGCCAGTATTCGGACAATGCGACCATCCTGTTCGGCAACTACGCCAGCGGACAGGACGGGGCCGCCGCCTTCGCCTACCTGCCCGGCGGCATGCCCGGCGCCACCGACGCGGGCGCGGCCCAGGGCGACGTCTGGGTCAACAGCTCGCTGTCCTACAACGCCGTTCCGGTGATGCAGGCCTATGGCCAACAGGCCCTGCTGCACGAGATCGGCCACGCCATCGGCCTCAGCCACCCGGCCAACTACAACGCCAGCGCCACCGGGGTGATCACCTACGACGCCGACGCGACCTATTTCGAGGATTCGCGCCAGTACACGGTGATGAGCTACTTCAGCGAGCAGAACACCGGCGCTGATTTCCGCACCAACGGCGCCGGCAACAACCGCTATTCGGCGGTCCCGCTGCTCGACGACATCGCCGCGGCGCAGCGCCTGTACGGCGCCAACATGAACACCCGCACCGGCGACACGACCTACGGCTTCAACTCAAACGCGGGCCAGCCCTGGTTCAACGCCAACAACAGCTCAAGCGCGCTGATCTTCGCGGTCTGGGACGCCGGCGGCGCCGACACCTTCGACTTCTCCGGCTACAGCGTCGCCCAGACCATCGATCTGCGGCAGGGCGCCTTCTCCAGCGTCGGATCGCTGGTCGGCAACGTGGCCATCGCGATCGGCGTGGTGATCGAGAACGTCATCGGCGGCTCGGGCGTCGACACCATCCGCGGCAACTCGGCGGCCAACCGGATCACCGGCCATGGCGGCAACGACGTCATCGACGGCGGCCTGGGCTCCGACACGGTGGTCTTCTCGGGCAACCGCGCCAGCTACTCCGTGGTCTGGAACGGTCAGGTCGGCACCGTGACCGGTCCCGACGGCACGATCACCGTCCGCAACGTCGAATTCCTCCAGTTCTCGGACCAGACCATCGCCGCGGCCCCGACGGGCGGGCTGCTGGTCGCCGGCGACATCACCAATGAGACCATCACCGGCACCGGCTTCGCAGACACCATCGGCGGACTCGGCGGGACCGACACCATCAACGGCCTGGCCGGCGCGGACACGCTGAACGGCGGTTCGGGCAATGACGTCCTGAACGGCGGGGACGACGCCGACTTCCTGGTCGGCGGGCTCGGCAACGACGCGCTCAACGGCGGCGCGGGGGCCGACATCGCCGACTATTCCGGCGCGGGGACGGGGGTCATCGTCAACCTGTCGAACGGCACGGCCATCGGCGGCGCCGGCTCGGACACGCTCAGCAGCATCGAGGAAGTGCGCGGCACGGCCCATGCCGACACCCTGACCGGCGACGGCAACGCCAACATCCTGCGCGGCGGCGGCGGCATCGACACCCTGAACGGCGGCGGCGGGGCGGACCAGCTGTTCTCCGGCGCCCCGGGCGAAGGCGGCGGCGCCCCCGACATCGTCAAGGCGTTCAGCACCGCCAACAACTCGAGAGCCAACGCGGTGTCCCTGGCCGGCGGGTTCGACCTCGGGACGCGCAGCGACGTCGCCGACTCGACCACCATTCCTCACGCCACGGTCGTGGCGACCAGCCACGGCGGCAAGGAATTCTACGCCGTCACGGTGGGGGCGGGCGACACGATCGTGTTCGACATCGACAACGCCTCGTTCGACAGCGTGCTGCGCATCTATGACGCCAGCGGCAACCAGCTGGCCCAGAACGACGACTCCGCCAGCGACGGCGGTCCCGCGACCGACTCCGGCCTGAGCCAGACCTTCTTCGCCGCCGGCACCTATTACATCGAGGTGTCGCAGTGGCAGTCCGGCGCGGACGCCAGCCTGATCACCTCGGCCCCGCCGGCGGGCGGGACCTACACCCTGCACGTCTCGGTGCCGAGCGCGCCGGTGGCCCCCCTGATCTTCCTCGGCTCCACCATGAACGGCGACGCCGGGGCCGACACCCTCAACGGCGACGTCGGCCGAGACACCCTGAACGGCGGCGCCGACGACGACCTGCTGACGGGCGGCGGCGAGAACGACACCATCGACGGGGGGACCGGAACCGACACGGCGGTCTTCAGCGGCAACCGCTCGGCATATACGGTCAGCCTCAGCTCCGGCGTAACCACGGTGACCGGGCCGGAGGGCACGGACACGATCACCAACGTCGAGCGGCTGCAGTTCGCGGACGGGTTGTTCGACCCGAGCGGGGCCCCGCTGGGCGGCGGTCCGATCGACGGAACGGCGAATGCCGACACCCTCGGCGGCACGACCGGCGCCGACACGATCAATGGGCTGGGCGGCGATGACGTGATCACCGGCGGGCTCGGCGACGACACCATCGACGGCGGCGCGGGCACGGACACGGCCGTGTTCTCCGGTACGATGGCCGGCTCCACGGTTTCGACGGTCAGCGGCGTGACCACGGTGAGCGGGCCGAGCGGCGCCGACACCCTGACCAATGTTGAGCGGCTCCAGTTCTCCAACGGTACGCTGATCGTGGGCGCGGGTGGCGGCCAGTATTTCGCCGGCACGGCTGGGAACAACACCCTCAACGGAACCACCTTCAATGACCAGCTGGAGGGGCTGGCCGGCAACGACATCCTGGATGGCGGCGCGGGCGCCGACCTCATGACCGGCGGGACGGGCAACGACCGGTTCATCGTCGACCGCCAGGGCGACGTCGTCGTGGAAGCGGCGGGCGGCGGCACGGACCAGGTCTGGGCCTCGGCCGACTATGTGCTGGCCGCGGGCGTCGAGGTCGAGCAGCTGAAGACCACCAACGCCGCCGGAACGGGCGGGATCGACCTGACCGGCAACGAGATCGCCAACACGATCACGGGCAATGCCGGGGTCAATATCCTGAACGGGGGCGGTGGCGACGACGAGCTGTTCGGGCTCGGCGGCGCCGACATGCTGGATGGCGGCGTGGGCGCCGACAGGATGGTCGGGGGGACCGGGGCTGACCGCTACTATGTCGATAATGCCGGCGACATGATCTCCGAGTACAAGGGCGGCGGCACGGACCAGGTGTGGGCCTCGATCAGCTACACGCTGTCGTCGACCACCGAGGTCGAACAGCTGAAGACCGCCGACGCTGCAGGCACGGGGGCGATCGACCTCACCGGCAACAAGTTCGACAATACGGTCACCGGCAACGCGGGCGTGAACGCCCTCAATGGGGGGGGCGGTGACGACGTGCTGTTTGGCCTCGCCGGGGCGGACATGCTGGACGGCGGCGTCGGGGCCGATCGCATGGTCGGCGGCACGGGCGCCGACCGCTATTACGTCGACGACGCGGGCGACACGATCTCGGAATACAAGGGGGAGGGGACCGACCAGGTCTGGGCCTCGGTCAGCTACACCCTCTCCGCGACCACGGAGGTTGAACAGCTCAAGACCGTCGACGCCGCCGCCACCACCGCCATCGACCTGACCGGCAACAAGTTCGCCAACACCATTACCGGCAACGCCGGCGTCAACGTGCTGGACGGCGCGGCCGGAGATGACGAGCTGTTCGGCCTCGGGGGCGCGGACATCCTCGACGGGGGCGCGGGCGCGGACCGCCTGGTCGGCGGCACGGGCGCCGACCGCTACTACGTCGACAACGCGGGCGACGTGGTTTCGGAGTACAAGGGCGGCGGAACGGACCAGGTCTGGGCCTCGGTCAGCTACACCTTGGGAACGAGCACCGAGGTGGAGGTGCTGAGGGCCGTTGACGCCGCCGCCACCACCGCCATCGACCTGACCGGCAACAAGTTCGCCAACGCCATCACCGGCAACGCCGGGGTCAATACGCTGAACGGCGCCGCGGGCGATGACGTGCTCTGGGGGCGTGACGGCAACGACGCCCTGAACGGCGGATCAGGGACCGATACGGCCCGCTTCACGGGCGACCGGGCCTCATACATCATCAGCACGGTCGCCGGCGTCACCACCGTCGTGGGAGCCGACGGCGTCGACACCCTGACCTCCATCGAACAGCTGATGTTCTCGGACGGCTTCTACGATATCAGCGGGAACCTTCTCCCTCCGGCCGCGCCGCGGGCGAGCGAAGATTCGGCCGACAAGTCGGACGGGGCCTGGGTCATGCCGGCGGAGCCGGTTTCCTTCGGCGGAGACAGCCAGGTTTCCGGGGCCAAGGGCGAGGACGTCTGGACCCTGCCCGGGCTCGAGGCGGACGAGTTTCTCCCCACGGCCGTCGAGCCGGACGGTCCCTGGGTTCTCGGTCCGCTCGAGGCGGACTTCGGCGGCAACTTCGTCGACAGATGGGATGTCAGCGGGCCGCGCCAGGCGTCCGGGACCGACCTGTCGTGGGCGGAGGCCCTGTCTCTGGATCACGGGGCCGGCGCCGACCATTGGATGCGGGACGCAGATGCCGGCATGCTGCCGGGCGCCGACCTGGCCTTCTGGTCGGCCAAGTTCGGTCATTTCTTCGAATGACCGTCGAGGCTCGGCTCGGACTCTGATCAGATCCGCGCCGCCGATAGCCTGTCGCCGCGCCGCCCTCATTGCAGGGCGGCGCGGTTTCGGGCGATCTGCGGCAAGGTCGACATGACCGGACGCGCCGGCGCGGGATCAGCCGTCAGGCGTCAACGACGGGCTGTTGGTTCCACCGCCGCGTCCCGGGCGGGCTGATCGGAGCGGCGGGCCAGTTCGAGCAGGCCGCAGCACAGGGCGAAGACGACGGCCAGGGTCTCTGTCCGCAGCGGGTAGTCGCCCGCCGAGTGCAACAGGAACACGCCGATGGCGATGCTGGCCGCGCGCTGGAGGTCCCGTTCCCGGGACGGCTCGGCCTTCCATGCGCTCGACAGACGCCGTCCGTACCAGACCAGGAAGGCCAAGATCAGTGCGAGCCCCGGCCAGCCGGCCTCCAGCCAGGTTTCGAGGTATTCGTTGTGGGCCTGGTTGAAAAAGGTCCCGTCCAGCTGATCCAGCGGCTCTACCGACCGGTAGACGGCGTCGAAGCTGCCGATTCCCGAGCCGATCGGAAGGTAGGTCTGGGCCGTCTCGGCGACGAGCGGCCAGCGTTCAAAACGGACCTCGGGCTGGGCGTTGGTTTCGAACCGCGCGAGGACGGGGGGCAGGGCCATCACCGAGACGACGGTCAGGGCCGCCGCCGCCGCGCCGACCAGAAGCAGCAAGGCCGGGGCCGGCCGACCTCGGCCTGAAGCGACCCAGGCCGCCAGCAAACTGAACAGAAGCACGGGAACGAACAGGGTCACGCCGGCGCGGGACCGAATGGCCGCGAGCGCGATGACCACCACTCCGACAAACAACGCCGCGGCCCAGAGAGCGACGCCGCGGTCATTGCGGCGCCTCAGGCAGGCGCCGCCCCAGACCGCCGCGAAGGGGAGGGTGGCGACCAGGAAGCCGGCCAGATGGTTCCGGTTGGCGAAAAAGCCGGTGACGGAGCCGGCGCTCGTCGTCTCCCAGGGGTAGAGTTGCTCCCCACCGCTGGCCAGCTGGGCCGCGCCGAGAAGGATGCCGATGAGGGCGGCCGCTAGGCAGAGCCCGACGAGCCGGACCCTTCCTTCCCGCGCCAGGGTCAGTGTGGCCAGAAAGATCGCCACCGGGGGGAGAAGGGCCAGGGCCGAGTCCCAGGTGCGGTCCGGCGCAAGGCTCAGCGGAACCCAGCCGGGGGCGAGGCCCGCGAGCTCCAGGGCCAGAACCATCTGGTCGCGCCCCGGCAGCCCCGTCCACAGGGCGGGCGGAACGGGAAGGAGCTGGATGAGGGGTATGGCGGCCGTGGCGGCCAGAATGCCGAGGGCGAAACGGTGTTCCCGCCAGTCTCCGGTGCGGATCAACCGCCCGGCGGCAACGACCAGAAGCGGCAGCGCGGCGAGTTCGACCAGGGCGAGCCGAAGGGCGTGGTCACGACTGGCGCCGCCGAAGGCAAAAGAAAAGGCCAGCAGGACCATCGACGCTATCGCGACGACATCCCACTGGCCCTTCCAGAACTTGTTCGGCACGCGCTAGGTCAGCAGAAAGCGTACGTAGCGTGAACCAGGGTCAGCTTAATCGCTTTCCGAACCGTCGTCGCTCACGACAGCGATGGTGGCGATGATCACGGCGGTGCCGATCAGGAGAACGGGCAGCGGAACACCGGCCAGTTCGGCGCTGTCGCCGGCCTGGGCGCCCACGCGGTCACCCACGCGAGTGACGGCAGAATTGTTCGCGGCGGCGGCCTGTCCGGCCACAAGCAGCAAGCCCGCCGTGACAGCGGCGATGGTCTTACGCATTCGAAATCCCCTTATCAGATCGTTGGTACGGGCTGACCCGCGACGTATCGAGAATGGGTATAAGCGGCGAAGGTTTCAAAATCAATACGGATTCAACGTCTGCGGTCCTTTTGGAGGGTGGACCGAGGCGTCTACCGCCCCGCCTCTCCGGCGGAAACGATGGAGACCCGGTCGAACCAGGCCGCCGTGAGCGAGCGCTTGTCTCCGGGAGTCCCTTCGAGCCTGAGCCACTGGGCGGGGCAGTTCGCGGGCACGGTGAGGGGGAGGGAGACTGACGTCCAGCCCGTCCCGGTCCCCGGCTCCGCCGGAGACGAGGCGATCAGGCGCTCGCCCGGGAGGCAGGCCACCTTCCAGACGAAGTGGGCGCGGGCGTCGCCCGACTCCTCCCTGACGGCGTAGGTGAGGCGGTATCGCCCCGGCGAAAGGAGAAGCAGCTGCGAGGCGATCCGGGCGCGGTTATAACCGTCGTACTCGATCCGGAGGGCCGGATCCCGGTTCTCGCTGGGTGCGATCTCCGCCACCGCCCCGGCGCGCTGGGCGAGTCGCCACTGGAAGGGTTCAGGCGCTGAGGGGGCGCCAAACTCGCCGTTGGTGACGAGGTCCGACACGGGCGGCCGCTTGAGGCGGTCCCGGACGGTCCGCAGCGCCTCGAACTGCCCCATCTGGAGCAGTTTCATGTAGAGCGGCCGCAACTCCTCGTTGGTGAGCGGCGTCCGCCCCGGCTGCAGCATGACCGCCAGGCTGGCCGCTATCTGAACGCCCTGCGGAGAGGCGTTGAGGCTATCGAAATAGTCCGAACGCCAGGGCGGGCTCGCGGCCAGCAGGCGAGCCAGAACCGGCAGGGACCGCTGCCGGTCTTCCGTTCCCGCCACCGTGAACAGGCGAAACACTTGGGGCTGGATGTCTTCGCGGCGCCGGACCAGCGTGTCGGCGTGGGCGAAGCCGGACGTATAATCACCCTGCCTCAGCCGGTGCTCGATGAGCCAGGCATGGGTCGGGTCGTCTCGCAGGCTCCAGTTGCCCGCCAGCGTCAGGATGTCGTCGGCCTGCGCGTCGCGGCCGGCGTGGGCTTCCGTCAGTCCGACTACGCGCAGCGCCCGGACGTCGAAGGGCGAGCGGCTGAGGGCGCTCCGGCCCAGGGACGCAGCGTTGGCGTCACGCCCCGCCGCCAACTCGGCTTCGGCGGCGCGCCGGAGGACCAGCGGCGAGTCAGGTGATAGCCGGACGGCGACCTCGACCGGCGCCCGCTTGATGAACGGCTGGATGGCGATCTGCCATCCGAGAAGGACGGCGCCGATGATCAGGCCGTAAGAGGCCCACTCGGCGCCGCGGAAGCGCCGCGCCGGAGCACGGGACGCGTCCGCCTTGTCCCTCAAGCCTGGCGCCCCTTCTTGCGGGACCTTTCGCCTTCTTCCTTGTCCCCGTAATTGTAGTCGTAGGCGTAGTCGTAGCCTCCGTACGAGGTCGTCTTGGCGTTGAACTTCGTCAGCACGGCGCCAAGCAGGTGGGCCCGGCCCACCCGGATGCGGCGCAGGGCGCCCCGGGCCTGTCCGCGACGCGTCCCACGGGATTCCAGCACGAACAGCACGCCGTTGACGGCCGCGGCGAGAAGCGGCGCGTCGGCGAAGCCAAGAACAGGCGGGCCGTCGAAGACGACATGGTCAAAGCTGTTTCGGGCCTCCGTGAGGAACAGCCGCAGCCGGTCGCCGCCCCAGAGTTCCGCCGGGTTCGGCGGCAGCGGGCCGCACGGGATGAAGAACAGGTTCTCCTGGTCCGTGCGCTGGACCACGGAGGTCAGCTCGGCGGAGCCGGACAGCAGATTGCTCATGCCGCGCTCGTTCTCGACCCCCACCATGCGGTGCATCGACGGATTGCGCAGATCTCCGTCGACCAGCAACACACGCCGGCCGACACGGGCCAGATTGAGCGCCACGGCATAGGCCGTCGTGGACTTGCCTTCGGCCGGGCGGGCGCTGGTCACCAGCAGGCTGCTGGGAGCCCCGTCAGGCGTCGAGAACTGCAGCGCTGTTCGGAGCGAGTAGTACGCTTCGGAGAACCCGGACCGGATGTCCGCCAGGCTGTCGGTGGTTGTCTGCCCTTTCTCAAGGAGAGGCACTACGCCCAGAACCGACACGCCCAGCTTGGCCTCGACGTCGTCGGGTGTTGCGACCGTCTCGTCCAGCGCTTCCAGAATGAAGGCCGCGAGCAGGCCCAGTCCGAGCCCGAGAAGGGCGGCGAGGGCGATGTTGAGCAGCAGATCGGGCTTCGAGGGCGACGACGGCGCGCGCGCGCGATCGACGATGGAGATGTTGTTGGCGGTGTCGACGCCGGTGACGCCCACCTCCTTGTAGCGCTGCAACAGGCCTTCATAGAGCGTGCGAGTCGTGTCCAGCTCGCGCTGAAGGATGTTGTACTGGATCGACCGGTCACGCAGGTCCAGCACATCACCGGTCAGGCCATTGACCTGCGCCTGGAGCGAACGCTCCTGGTTGGCCGCGATCTCGTACTGGCTCCGGATCGACGTGCGGATGTTGTTGGCGATGGTCTGGATCTGGCCGTCCGCCTCTTCGATCTGGGCGCGCATGCGCACCATTTCCGGATAGTCCGGCTGGAAGATGCTCAGCTTCTGCTGGTACTCGGCGTCCAGGATCGCCCGCTGTTCCGTGAGCCGCTGGACGGTCGGGTTCTGCAGCACTTCGGGCAGGGTCATCAGGCTGGCGCCGCGCGCCGAGCGCCAACGCTCTTCCGCGGCGACGCGAGCGGCGCGGGCCTGGGCGAGCGCGCTGTTCAGCGCGACCAGGTTGTTCGAGGTCAGCGACTGGCTGGAGCCGGACTCGCCGCCTTCGCTGGGCTCTCCGACATTGATGATCTGCTGATTGGCGGCATAAGCCACCAACTGGCGTTCCGCGGATTCGAGACGCCCCTTGGTCTGGGCGATCCGCTCTTCCAGGAATTCCCGGGCGTAGGCGGAGCTTTCGAATTTCCGATCGAGGTTGGCCTGGATGAAATTCTCGGCGAAGCCGTTGGCGATCCGGGCCGCCACGACCGGATTGGGGTTGTCATAGCCGATGGTGACCAGACGCGAACCGCGGACGGGCGAAACGCTGAGATTCTCCTGGAGCGCCTTGAGAGCGGCCGCGCGCCGCCGCGCCGCCTGCACCGCAGCCGTTCCACCGGGCGCCGGCGCCTCCACGCCGATCTCTTCAAGCGCATCATTGGAGCTGGCCAGGCCGAGGCTCTCGATGACCCGCTCGGCCAACGACCGGCTGCGAAGCAGCCCGTACTGGGTCTGGAAGAACTCCTCGCCCTGCATCATGTTCTCGCGAGGCGCGACCCCCTCGGCGTCGAAGACGCGCGCCGCCTCGCGATCGATCTGCAGCGTGGCCTGCGCGGTGTAGACGGGCGTCATCAACAGAGTGATGGCGGCGCCGACGACGAGGGCGGCGAGGAAGCAGCCGAGGATCAGGAAGCGGTACTTCAGCGCAAGCCGCCAGTAGGCCGCCAGATCAACCGGCGCCTGGTCCTCGGTCCGGTCGCCTCGGCCCAGGGCGGCGCCCGTCGCGGTGTCCGGGATAAATCCCGCGTTCTGAGGACGCTGGCCGCGCTCGTCAGCGAAGTGATTGTCGCCCAGCATTTCTGGTATCCGTCAAAATGTTGCGGCTGCAACCGCATGATATCCAGCGGGCTGATATCGCACTGCCCGCAATCGCGCACACGAAATTCGAGAACTCGCCCCGCCTGGGCCGCCTTCTAGAAGAAGCGGAAGACCGCCAATGCGGGCACCGCGTTGACGATTTCCCTGAGTGCAGAACTCAGGCGGGAGGCGTCGACGACGATGACGTCGTCGCCCAGAACCTGTGGATCCGACGCACGTCCTTGTCGGATCGCCGCAAGGTCAAACAGGGCGACCGAGCGCCGTCCATCGATCGTGCGGAAAACGGCGACCTTCGTCAGGTCGGCGATCTGGGTCGGTCCCTCCGCCATCGCCACGGCCTGCAGCAGGGAGGTCGAGCCCCGCATTTCGTAGACGCCGGGCTTGGTCACCGCGCCGTCCACCGTGATCTTCTGGCTGGCTGCTTCGGTGACGGTCACCGTCACCTGCGGGTCGCGAAGGTACTGGGCGGCGAGCCGTTCGGCGATGTCGGCCGACATTTCGCCGGGGGTCCGTCCGCTTCCGCGGACCGCGCCGATGAGGGGCATCTGGACGTTGCCGGAGGTATCGACCACCAGGTCCTCGAAGGACAGGTCGGGCACCTGGAAAACCCGAACATTGACCTTGTCGCCGACGCCGATGCGGTATTCAGAGTCCACCGCTACCGCGACCGGGTCCGAATGCATGTCCACCGCTTGGGCGGCGGTCATGCTTGCGACGTCCATTCTGGGCCCGCCACACGCACAAAGTGCAAGGCTGGCGAGGAGCGGAAGCAGACAAGAAATGCGCATCAGGCGACAATACCTCAGACTATCGACCCCGTCTCAGGACGGCGGGAGCGTTCGCGTCGAGGCGTTGTCCAGCACAAGGCGCGAGCGGTCAACCTCGGTCAAGTGGCCGGGCCTCAAAGAATAAAGATGTGACGCCGGAGCTTGAGAGCGATCGCCGGCCCGGGGCGCGCCACAAGCCGCGAGGGCGACACCAACATGCCTCCGAGGGGTTTGCGGTTGCAATCCGATATGGAACGGTCTCTTGAACAATTGCGCTGAATTAGTGTGGCGGGCGGCGCTGCTCATCATGCGGTCACTTGACCAGCCGTGTCATGTAGTTGCCAAAGGTAGTGGCGTCTGCCAGAGGGCGCAGCCTGTTTGCACAAGCCGGGGTTGGGTTTGAGCCTTACGCACGAGATTATGGGCCGGACCGGCGGACATTCATGATGGGGAACACCAAAACGGCGCGAGCCAGGCTGACCCTGGCGTGGACGGCGAAATTCTGCCTTCACATCAGCCTGCTGTTTGTGGGCCTGGTGCTCGCCTATGAGTTGCGGCGGGCGTTGCCGCTGGAATGGTGGGTCACCAGCCCCGATGCAGTCCGCGTCCTGAGATGGGCGGGGCTTTACGCCCTCATCGGCGCCGGCGTCGAACTGGTGTTCCAGTCGGAACGATCGGCTTGGCGCTTCGCCTCCATGCGGGAAGTGATCGGCCTCGTTCGCAACGTCACGGTCACGTCCGGCCTATTCCTCGGGGTGATTTTCTTCCTGGATCGCGGTCTTCAACTGCCCCGGTCCGTTCTTCCTCTGACCTGGCTCGTCAGCATCGCCCTGCTCGTGGGGTTCCGGATGGCGTGGCGACTGCCGCACGATCCAGGCCTCGCCGCCCATTTCCTGCCGAGCTGGTGGCCGCGTCCCCAGTCGGACCGGACCCCGATGCTGATCGTGGGGCCGATGTCAGGGGCCGACCGGCAGATACGGCTCATCCAGGGCGACGAGAAGACGCCCTACCAGATCATCGGGGTCGTCACGCCGCATCGCGAGGAAGTCGGTCTTCGGCTGCACGGCGTCCCGTTTATCAGCGACCTGAAAACCTGGGTTCCGGCCCAGAGCGGCTTGACCGTACGAGGGGTCAGGCCGCACGCAATCGTCTTCCTCGACGACCCGGTCCAGGCTTACGGTTTCTCGACGGAGCGCATTGGCGAACTGCGGCGCGCCGGGCACCGGCTCCTCAAGCCCCAGAGCCTGGCGGAGATCGATGGATCCGACGGGGCCGCACAGAAGCTGGAGGAAATTCCTCTTGAGGATTTCCTGCCCAGGAAGCCGATTTCGCTTGATGCGACGCCGGTGCGCAATCTGATCGCGGGACGCCGGGTGCTGGTCACCGGGGCCGGGGGAAGCATCGGCTCGGAAATATGCCGCCAGTTGCTGTCGTTCGGATGTTCACACCTCAGCATGGTGGACCATTCGGAATTTCTGCTGTTCGAGATCGACCGGGAACTGGCGGGTGTGAACCCCGCCGCTTCCCGCCGCGCCATTCTGGCGAATGTGCGCGATGAAACGCGCATCCGGGAAGTGTTCGCCGCGGAACGCCCGGACATCGTGTTCCACGCGGCCGCCCTGAAACATGTCACCCTCGTCGAGAACAACCCGGCGGAAGGCGTGTTGACCAATGTGCTGGGCACCTGGAACGTGATGCGGGCCGCCGTGGCCGCCGATGCCGACCAGTTCGTACTGATCTCCACCGACAAGGCGGTCGACCCGACCAATGTCATGGGGGCCACCAAGCGCATCGCCGAAGCTCTCCTGGAGACCGCGCCGGAGGGCCGGACGCGCTTGGCGGCGGTGCGTTTCGGCAATGTCCTGGGTTCCGCCGGCTCCGTCGTTCCCATCTTCCGGGATCAGATCGCCCGCGGCGGTCCGGTGACAGTGACCCACCCGGATGTGAACCGCTACTTCATGACGATCCCGGAGGCGGTGCAGCTGGTGTTGCACAGCACAGCGGTCAAGGCCGCCCGCGCCGGGGCCGGGCCTTCCAAATTCCTGCTCGAAATGGGCGAACCCGTGAAGATCGCCGATCTGGCCCGTCAGATGATCGAGCTGTCGGGCAAAAGGCCGGACATCGATATCGCGATCGAATACACCGGCCTGAAGAAGGGTGAAAAGATCGCCGAGGAGTTGGCCGACGCCGGTGAAGACACCAGGCCCGGCATCGAGGGCATCCTCGAGGTGCTGAGCGATTTCCGCGGCGTCGACACCGCCCTCTTGGATGAGCTCATCGCGACGGCCCGCGGCGGCCGGGACCGGGACGTCGCGGCCCAGTTGTCCGCGATTGTTCAGGATATTCGCGGTCGGCTGCTGACGCCCGTCGACGATGATCAGCGGCGGGTGGCGCCATGAGCCGCGCATTTTTGAGCCGTTTCGACGCCGTCGAACGGCGCCGGTCCTTCACGAACAGAGACTAGTCCGATGAATCCTTCTCATGGCGAGCCCGCTCCCCGGGCCTCGGACGCTCCGCCACGCACGGCTCTCATCGGTTGCGGCCGGTGGGGCCGCAATATCGCCCGCGTGCTGTCGCGCCTGGGCGCCCTGGAGGTGATCGTCGATCCGGCCGCTGACGCTCTTGCGGCCTACGCTGCAGAACTGGGGGTGCGGGTGACCTCAGATCTCGACGAAGCCTTCGCCGAAGGCATCGACGCCATCGCCATCGCCGCCCCCGCGGTCGACCACGCCCGGCTGATCCTGATGGCCCTCGAGGCCGGCAAGCCGGTCTTTGTCGAAAAGCCTCTGGCGCTCGAACTCGGCGACGCCGAACACGCGGCCACGGTGGCTGCCGAAAAGGGCCTGACCTTGATGGTCGGCCATTTGCTTCAGTATCATCCGGCCTTCGTCACCCTCAAGCGACTGGTCGCCGAGGGAGCGATCGGCGAGTTGCGGCACATCACTTCGCACCGGTTGAATCCGGGCGCCATCCGGACCGAGGAAAATGCCTTGTGGAGCATGGCGCCCCACGACTTCTCCATGGTTCTGGCCCTGACCGGAGAAGAGCCGACCGCCGTTTCGACCTTGCCCGTCAAGGTCGTCAATCCGGCTATCCCGGACCAGTATTTCGTCCAGATGCGCTTTGAAAACGGGCCAACGGCCCAGGTCAACGTCTCGTGGCTTTCCCCCTACAAGGAGCATAAGCTCACCGTGCTCGGGACCAGGGGGGCTCTCGTGTTCGAGGACACCGCCACGGATCGGTCCCGCAAGCTCGTCCTCTACCGGAATTATGTCGATGCGTCGGGTGGGGCTCCCCGGTTCGTAAAGGGCGACGGCGAGCCGGTTGATTTCCCCGGTGACGAGCCGCTGGAGGCCGAACTGGGCGTCTTCCTCAACGCGGCGGTCGGCAAGGCGGAGACGCGGACCGGGCCGGCCGAGGCCATTCCGGTTCTGCGGCTCCTTCGGCGGGCCGAGGCCGCGGCTGAAAGGGACGCATGACTCATCGCCTTTCCCAGTTTGCAGAGGCGGCGGGCTTCACGGTCCTTCGCGACGGCGCGTTCGAGCTCACAGGCAAGCTGTCCACGCCGCTGACCGGGCTATGCGTGCCGTTGCGCGCCGCAAAATACGCCGACGAGGTGAATTCCAACCCGCGGGTCGCCGCCGTCATCACCACCGCCGGGATCGCCGAGGCCCTGGATGCGCGTTTCGCTGTCGCTCTCGCCGAACAGCCCGATGTCGCCCATGCCGAACTGCACGCCTGTCTGGCGAAACTGCACGAAGCGGCCATGCGGGCGCGGCCGAACAAAATCGACTCGAGTGCGGTCATCGATTCGTCGGCCCGCATCGCTGACCACGGCGTCGAGATCGGCGCAAACGTCCGCATCGGCGCCCATGTGACCCTGGCGCCGGGGGTTTCGGTGGAGGAAAACTGCGTCCTTCACCCCGGCGTAAGCCTGGGGGTGCCGGGCTTCAATTCGGGCCTGATCGGCGGTCGTCAGCGCATCATTCCCCAGCTGGGAGGCGTGCGGTTGAGGCCTTGGGTGGAACTGCTGTCCAATGTCTGCGTGGCGCGGGCCCTGTTCGGCGGCGAGACCACGCTGGGCGAAGAAACCCTCGCCGACAATCTGGTCTATATCGCCCATGATGTTCAGATCGGCCGTCGGGTGCAGATCTGCGCCCACGCCAACATCCTGGGCCGCGTCGAGATCGGCGACGGCGCCTATATCGGTCCGTCGGCGGTTATCGTGAATGGAGCCCGGATCGGGGAAAAGGCCAAGGTCAGCCTCGGTGCAGTGGTGACCCGCGACGTGCCGGCGGGCGCCGTGGTCACCGGCAATTTCGCGGTTCCCCACGATCGCTTCCTGTCGCACCTTCGCCGTATCCGCTAACAGGGGCCTTGATGCACTTCGACGAGTTGGAAACCCGGCATGCACCCCTTCGGGCGCCTCTCGACACGCACTCGCGCGGCGTCCAGAGCTTGCCTGCGCATCTCCATGCGACCCCAGCGGAAAACGACCCTGTGTGCGAAGCGGTGGCCGGCGCCTACGCGCTCGTCCAGGCCTGAGCGGAATTCTGATTTATGACCGATACTCTCGACCGCGCTAAAACCGGAACGGTCCATCAGGCCGTCGATGACCTGCTGTCCCGGCTGGAAGGCCGCGACGCCCTGCTCGGGATCATCGGCCTGGGCTATGTCGGCCTGCCGCTGTCCGCCGCCGCCCACCGCGCCGGTTTCCGGGTGATTGGCTTCGATGTCGACGAGAGCAAGATTTCGCAGCTGATGGCGGGCCGGAGTCCCGTCGGCACCGTTCCGGACCCGGTGGTGGAAGGCATGCGCGCGGATGGCCGTTTCAGCGCGACCTCCGACGTTCAGAGGCTTCGCGAGGCGGACGCCTTGATCATCTGCGTTCCCACGCCGATCGACCGCCACCGGAACCCGGACCTTTCCTATGTGGTGGCCACCGCGGAGATGATCGCGACCGTCCTGCGGCCAGGTCAGATCGTCGTCCTCGAGTCCACGACCTGGCCTGGAACGACGGACGAGGTCGTCAAACCGATCCTGGAGACCACCGGCCTCGCCGCGGGCGTGGAGTTTCTGCTCGCCTACTCCCCCGAACGGGAAGACCCGGGCAATCCGAACTTCGAGACGTCCACGATCCCACGGGTCGTCGGCGCCGACGACGACCATTCGCGGCGCGGCGCCGAACTGATCTACGGAGCGATCGTCGAACGCATCGTTCCGGTCTCCTCGACACGCACGGCCGAGGCCGTGAAGCTCACCGAGAACATCTATCGCGCCGTCAACATCGCCCTGGTGAACGAACTGAAGCTCATCTACGGCAAGATGGGCATCAACATCTGGGAGGTGATCGACGCCGCCAAGTCCAAGCCCTTCGGCTTCCAGGCGTTCTATCCGGGGCCGGGCCTCGGCGGACACTGTATCCCGATCGATCCCTTCTACCTCACCTGGAAGGCGCGGGAGTTCGAGGTTCCCACCCGGTTCATCGAACTGGCCGGCGAGGTCAACGCGGACGCCCCGCGCGAGGTGCTGAACGCCCTGCTGCTCGCCATGGGCAGCCGTTTGAGAAAGAGCCTCGCCGGGTCGCGCATCCTGCTCCTCGGTCTCGCCTACAAGAAGAACGTCGACGACATGCGCGAAAGCCCGTCGCTGAAGATCCTCGAGGAATTGGAGGCGATGGGCGCGCAGGTCGAATATTTCGACCCCCACATCCCCGTCATCCCCCGGACCCGCGAGCACGCCGCCCTGGCGGACCGGCGGGGCATCGATTGGAGCGCGGAAACGCTGGCCGGTTTCGATGCGGCGCTGATCTGCACTGACCACGACAACGTCGACTATCAGCAGCTGGTGGATCAGATCCCCCTGGTGGTGGACTCGCGCAACGCCACGCGGGGGGTCACGCGGAACATGGACCGGGTCGTCCTCGCGTGACGCCTGCTCCGTTCAAGAGGCGGGCGGAGTAAATGGGCGCGCCCGGTCGGCTGGCCGCTGCCTGGCGTAACGGAGTGGTTGCGGCGGGGAGATTGCAGCGCAGCAGCTTTCTCCGTTCGGTCGCGAAGCTGATGAGCGCGTCCGCCCTGGGTCAGCTGACCCTTCTGGCGGCGGTGCCTGTCTTGACCCGGCTGTATGGACCGGCCGCGTTCGCGATCTATGCGGTCTCGTCCGCGGTCAGCATCTGGGCCGCGGTGGCGGCGTCCGGGCGCTACAGCTTCGCCATCGTCACAGCCGACTCCGACGAGGAATCGGCCGCGGCCACCGCCCTGTCCTTGTGGGTGACGCTGGGTTTCCTGGCGTGTCTACTGATCGCGGCGGGAGTCTGGATGGCGTTTGGCCATGCCGCCGCCTGGGCGGGCGGCGAGTATCTGACGCCGGACGTCCTGGTCTGGACTGTGCTCGGAGCCATCGCGCTGGGCCTGACCGACATCGGCGCGAAATGGTCGGTGCGCCGGGCCCGGTTCGACATTCTCGGCTGGGCCAGTTTCGCCGGGTCCGCGCTCATCGTCCTGTTGCAGATCGGCATTGGCCTAGCCATCCCTGCCTGGGGACTGTTCGGGCTTGTCATGGGCCAGGCGCTCGGACGCCTCCTGGCGACGCCGATTTTTCTGCTGACGGACTTCCAGGGCTTGCGCGCCGGCCTGAAATCGAGCCGGCGGCAAATGCTCGCCGTGGCGAGACGCTACTGGCGCCTGCCCGCCTACTCGGTCCCGTCAGGCTTCGTGAACCAGACCAGCAAGCAATTGCCAGCCCTGGCCTTTCCCGTCCTCGGCGCGAGCGTTCTCGGCCACTACGCCCTCTGCGTCCGGGTGCTTCGGGGCCCTCTGAGCTTCGTGTCCGAAGCTGTGGGTCACGTATTCTTCAGCAGATTTACACAACTGCGGTTCGAGAACGATCGGGCAGGAAGGCTTTATGTCAAGAGCCTCGCCGGGTTGTTTGCACTCTCGGTGCCGGTTTCGGTCATTATAATACTGTTCGGGCCGCCGTTGTTTGCCTTCGCTTTTGGTGAAGAGTGGAGAGAGGCGGGCCACTATGCGAAGCTTCTCCTTCCATTGATAATCGCCGAATTTATGGTTGGGCCGACCGCCAACGTTCTTCAATCATACAATCGGCAGGGGCTGTTGTTCGCCTGGACCCTGTGGACTGCCGCATCGACATTGTTGGCGCTTCTGATTGTATTGCCCCTGCGCAATCCTGAGCTGGCGATTGCGACCTACTCTGTTGTATCGTTTGGCAATTATTTCATCTATGCGTTGATTTGCTTCTATGTCATTAGGGCAAGACGCACCTTCTAACCGGACGGGGATATGTCAACACAGGCCTCATCGCAGAGAAGCCCGTTAGGGCGGCAACTCAGGGCGGCCTTCCGGGGCGCTCCTCCAGGCGTGCGGCGTCTTGCCCGCCAGATCTGGACGCTCGGGCTGCGGGCCCGGACGGGTGGGCGCGTGATGCTCGATTGCGGGGCGCCGGACCACCAGTCGGTGATCATCTGCTTCGATGATCTCGATCATTTCCGCGGCGTGCGGCGTCTTTGGCGCTACGAACGTGAGTTCACCGACACCTTCCTCGAGGAGGCGCGAAAGGCGACGGTCGTCTACGACATCGGCGCCAACGTGGGCATCTATTCGTTGATGGCGGCGAAGGTGAACCCCAGGGCGGAGATCATCGCCTTCGAGCCGGAACCCCACCTCACCCAGCTCGTCGAGCGCAGCGCGCGGGCGAACGGCTTCGCCAATATCGAGGTCAAGCGGATCTGCCTTGGCGACGCCGACGGCGAGGTCCAGCTCTCCCTCGCCGGCGTATCCGGACACCACGTCGCCGTGGCCGGGGAAGGCAAGGCGATCACCACGCCTGTCGCGCGACTCGACAGTCTGATCAGCCGGGGCGAAATCGCGCCTCCCGATCTGATCAAGATCGACGCCGAGGGATACGAGTTCAAGATTCTCAGCGGTCTCGGCGACATGCTGGCGCGCCATCAGCCCCGGATCGTGATCGAGGTCCACGAACACTTCATGCAGCGATACGGCGACTCGTTCGACGGCCTCAAGGCGTTGATGCGAAAGGCGGGCTACGAGGGTGTGCTGCTCCGCAAGCCTGCCGCCGGCGAGGCGGAAGACGTCCACCGTCAGTCGCACTACCTCTTCGCGCCCCAGCGGCGAGCGTGATGCCCGCGCGACGTCTGGTATCGGTAATCATCCCGACGCGGAACCGCGCCGGGATGCTCCCGCGCGCGGTGGGCAGCGTGCGCGCCCAGACTCACCGCGAGCTGGAGATCATCATCGTTGACGATGCGTCGACCGACGACACGCCCGACGTGGTCGCGGCGATGGCCGCCGAAGACCCAAGAATCCGCTCCTTGCGCAATCCCGAGGCCCTGCAGAACGCCGCGCGCAACATCGGGATGGAGGCGGCCAGGGGCGAGGTGCTCGCCTTCCTTGATGACGACGACTACTGGGCGCCCCAGAAGCTGGAACGGCAACTGCCGTCGCTGGGCGCCTATTCTCTCGTCGGGTGTCTCGCGGGGCGGAACGCCCTTGCGGACGAGGCGGTGTTCACCGGACCGCCGGTCGTCGTGCCCCAGACCCTGGAAGACATCTATTGGGACAACCGCGGCTTCAGTCCGTCCAAATTCATCTGCTTCCGTGAGCAACTGCAGGCCATCGGCGGTTTTGATCCGGACCTTCCGGGAGCGACCGGCATCGACCTGACGGCCAACATGATCGCGCGGTGGGGCCCTGCCTGCTATCTGGCCGAGAACCTGGTGGTGCAGTTTACGCAGCATGGCCAGCCCCGGATCAGCGGGTCCGCGCGCTGGCTGGTCGGCTGCGAGCGGGAACTGGAGAAGAACCGCGCGCTGCGGACGGAAGCCCAGCTTCACGTGCGTCGGGCGCAAATCGAGATCATGAAGCTTCGCCTCGCCCGGTCGCCAGGCGCGCGGCTCAAGCACGCCTGTGGGGCGCTTCGCGAGTTCCGCCCATCCGCCGCGCGTCGCCATCTCCGCGTTTATCGCAACTATGTGGCCGGCCTTCTCTGGCGCTGAGATCAGGACGGTCAGATCCCAATGCTGCGACTTGCGAAAAAACTCCTGCTGCTGAACCGGGACGCCGTCCGCCGGCACGCGGAGCGGCGCGCCGGGATGGATCACACCCCGACCCCGGAAGCGGTGCTTGAGCAGGAGGCGGTGTTCGTTCTCTCGACCGGGCGGTGCGGGACCGAGCTCCTGACGCACCTGTTCGAGCTTGTGCCTGGAACCCTGCCGGTTCACCGGCCGGAGCCAGAACTGGCCTATGCTTCGAAGGTCGCATACGGCCTCGCGCGGCAGGGCGACGCCGACGATGTCATTCAGAAAATGATTCTCGCCGGCCGATTCGAGATACTGCTCGAGAGCCACATCCGCCGGCGCCGCTATATCGAGACGAACAACCGCATCACCTTCTTCGCCCCCGCCATCGCCGCGCTGATGCCGAACGCGAGATTCATCCATCTCGTACGGGATGCGGAGGCGTTCGTCCGCAGCGGCGTGAGGCGCGAATACTACTCCGGCGTTCCGACCGACCTGGGCCGGATCGTCCCGACGGCGGGCCGCGATGCGGCGGATTGGCCCACGCTTTCGGCCATCGGTCGCTGCGCCTGGCTGTGGTCCGAGACCAACCTGTACATCGACGCGTTTCGACGGAGCCTTGCCCGCCCCGAGCGGTTCACCGCCGTGCGGTCTTCCGAGCTCTATTCAGACCCGGCCGCGACCGCCGACCTCGTCCGGTTCTGCGGGCTGCAGGCCCCGTCGCCGGAGGCGATCGCCCGGCTGCAGAGTCACAAGGCCAACGAACAACTGCGCGGTCCTGACCCGGGCCCCATGACGGCCTGGTCGGAGTCAGACCAGGCGCAGTTCCGCCGCTTCGTTGAGCGGTTCGGTGGGGCGGGCGGAGGCGGATGATGTCGATCGTGCAACCGCAAAGGCGGCTCGCCCCTCCCGGCGAATTCGACGAAAAGGCCTTCCGGCTGGGCATTCGGGACATCGTCAGTCTCGAAGGCGCCCTGGCCTTCTTCTTCTTCGTGGGCGCGTTCAAGACGGAGGGCACCGAGGGGTTCGTCTTCTCCCTCACGGATCCGACCGTCGTGTCCTGGGTTCTGGTTACGGTCATGGCCGCCGGCAGGCTGGCCACCCGGGCAGGGGCTCCGCTCGTCTACCAGGCCAAATACCTGCTCGTGCACTTGTTTGCGGCGGGCATCATCGGCGCCTCGTCGATCTTCCTCGGCGGCGCCGAAGAAAAATTCTACCTGTATTTCGCCTTCAATCTCTACTCGATCGTCATAGGAATTTTCCTGGTCGACAGCCGGGAAAAGGTTTGGCGTTTCGGCAAGGCGTGCATGCTGGTCGCCTTCGTCGCGATCCTGTTCTCGTTGTTCGACTTCGCATCAAACCGCGTCACTGAACGGGCGCTGCTCGGCGCGGAGGGATATCAATGGGTGTCCCGCGCCGCCTTCATGTCCGCCACCATCGCGGCGGGGATGTTCGTGTACGACCACCGCACCAGACGGCGGGTCGTCTATTTCCTCATCGCCATCCTCGGGCTGTACACCCTGCTTCTGAGCGGCGGGCGGCAAGGCGTGCTGGCGCTGGCGATCGGACTGGTGATGATCGCCCTGACCGCTGCACGCGGGCGGGTCCGGGCGCGGATATTCGCCGGCGCCGTCGTCCTGTCTGTGGCCATAGGGGCGGCGTACTTTCTCATCGCTTCGGACATCGTTCCGATCTGGAGCCTGCCGCGCGGGGTCCAGCGTATCTGGCTGACCGTGACCGGCGGGTACGAAAACAGCCGCCTGCCGCTCTATCTGGAAGGTCTGAGAATCTGGTTCGAGAACCCGGTGATCGGCGCGGGGTGGGGCCGCTTCGCCGCTGAATCCACGCTGATCTACTACCGCCATCCGCACAATGTTTTCATCGAGGTCCTGTCGGAGCTTGGTCTGGTGGGCGCAGCGGTCTTCGCCTTCATATTCGGCTGGCCCATGGTCAGGTCGATCGGGGCGCTCGTGGCGGGCAAGGACCAGATCCTGTCCATCATGTTCGCGACCACGATCGGCTTGCTGGGCGCGATCCTGACCAGCGGCGACATCGTCGGCAACCGCCTGTTCTTCTTCCTGCTCGTGATGTTGCTGCACCTGACGTTCCGCCGGGCGGTCATCTTCCGGCCGGGGGCGCCGTCAGCCGCAATCCGCCCGACGCCGTCATGACCCTGCACGGGCACGGACCCGCCGGCCGGGTTCCGGACCGGCGGAGCTGCGCCGCCGGGGCTCGTGCGGGCTCCGAAGGGAGCGCTCACGCCCGGACGCGCGCGCGCTCCACCCAGGGGTGGCGATGGTAGGGCTCAGCGTCTCTTCCGCTGTCGTCGATCTGACCCCCGACCATGCCGCGGATCTGGGCGGTTTCGCCATCGGGCCGCGGAAGTCGACCGAGGTTCACAGCCGTCTGGAAGCCAACATTGTCGCTTTCTCGGACGGCGAGCGGATCGTCGTCCTGGCGTCGCTCGACCTCCTCTTCGTGGGGCGCGAGCTCAGGATCGCGATCGAATCGGCGGCGAAGGAGGCGTTCGGCGTCGAGCCGGATCAGGTCATCACCCTGGCCTCCCATACGCACTACGCCCCCATGCTGGATCGCCTCAAGCCGAGGCTTGGCGACCTCGACGAAACCGCGCTCGGGCACTGGTGTTCGGCGCTGACGTCCGCCTTCGCCGGAATGTCCCGGCCGACCGGTTGCAATGCGGTTCGGCGGGGAACGGGGGAAAGTTTCGCCGCGACCAACAGACGGCTCCGCTGGCCATGGCCGACGGCGGCGCGTGTGCTCGGCCGGAAGCGCGGCGATGTCTACATGGCGGACAATCCGGACGGCCCTGCGGACCGCTCCATCCGGGTCTGGGCCTGGACCAGCGCCGGAAGGCCGTTGGCCGTTCTCTGGGCGTTCGCCTGTCACCCGACGGGCTTTCCCGGCCGCAACACGGTTTCGGCGGAGTTCCCGGGGGTGGTTCGGCAGGCTCTTCGGGAGGCGTTCGGCGCCGACTTGGCGGTCCTCTATGCGCCGACCTGCATGGGGGATGTGAGGCCGCGGACGGGGGCCCGCGGAACCGGTGTCCGGCAGGCCCTTGATCTCGCGCTCTACGGTCCGCGCCCCCGTCCTTTCAGCCGTCCTGAATGGGAGGCCTGGTCAGGGTCGCTCGCTCGCGAGGTTCTCGCCGCGATAGCCGACAAGGCCGACGAGCCGATCGGGAGCGCCCGGATCGGCTCGACGGAGGTCGCGATCCCCATCGCCCGTCTCGTCGAGGGGCGATGCCCGACCGAAGACATGATCTGCAAGGGCGTCTCTCTGCCCGGCCTCGGCCGGATCGTCACACTGAGTTGTGAGCCGGTCTCCGAGGTCGCGCCTCTGATCGGCGCCGGGGCTGACCTCGTCGCCGGCTACGAGGGCGATGTGTTCGGCTATCTCCCCGTCGACCGGATGATCGCGGAGGGCGGCTATGAGGCGGGCGGGTATTTCCCCGCATTTGGGATGACGGGAAAGCTCAAACCGGGCATTGACAAGCTTCTGCGGGAAACCGGGGAGCGTCTGGCTGCCGGCCTTGCCTCTGGCCACCAGGGGTCTCGCTAGAATTCGCTGGCCGGCGTCGTCGGACGTCCGGCGTTCGACGGGGGTCCACCCGCACCGGTGCGACGCTCGGTCGGGATGATGGGAGTTGGGGAAGTTGAGTTCAGCCAGGGCAGGCGTCGGAGCAGGCATGGGCCGACAGCGCCTTACGCATCTTCAGCTCCTGGAAGCCGAGAGCATCCAGATCTTCCGCGAGGTGGTGGCCGAATGCGAACGGCCGGTGATGCTGTACTCGGTGGGCAAGGACTCCGCGGTCATGCTCCACCTGGCCCGCAAGGCCTTCTATCCCGGCAAGCCGCCGTTCCCGCTGATGCACGTCGACACCACCTGGAAGTTCCGCGACATGTACGCCCTGCGGGACCGCATGGCGGCCGAGACCGGCATGAACCTGCTGGTCTACAAGAACCCCGAGGCCGAGGCCCGGGGGATCAATCCGTTCGATCACGGCTCGTCGGTTCACACCGACATGTGGAAGACCCAGGGGCTAAAACAGGCGCTGGACCACTACGGCTTCGACGCTGCCTTCGGGGGCGCGCGGCGCGACGAGGAGAAGAGCCGCGCCAAGGAGCGGGTGTTCTCGTTCCGCTCGGCGGCCCACCGCTGGGATCCGAAACAGCAGCGGCCGGAACTCTGGCAGCTCTACAACACGCGTATCGACAAGGGGGAATCGATCCGGGTCTTCCCGATCTCGAACTGGACCGAACTGGACGTGTGGCAATACATCCAGCTGGAAAACATCCCGATCGTGCCGCTGTATTTCGCGGCGGAGCGTCCGGTGGTCGATCGGGACGGCACGCTGATCATGGTCGATGACGACCGCATGCGGCTGCGCCCCGGCGAGGTCCCGATGATGAAGAAGGTGCGTTTTCGCACGCTCGGCTGCTATCCGCTCTCCGGCGCGATCGAGAGCGAGGCGGACACCCTCGGCGCCATCGTCCAGGAGATGCTGCTCGCCACCACCTCCGAACGTCAGGGCCGGATGATCGACCACGACCAGGCCGCCTCGATGGAGAAGAAGAAGCAGGAGGGTTATTTCTGATGGCCCACGTTTCGGACCTCATCGCCACCGACATCGACGCCTATCTGGCCGCGCACCAGAACAAGAGCCTGTTGCGGTTGATCACCTGCGGATCCGTCGACGACGGCAAGTCCACGCTGATCGGGCGACTGCTGTATGACTCCCGGATGGTCTTCGACGACCAGATGTCGGCGCTGGAAGCCGACTCGAAGCGGGTCGGCACCCAGGGCGGCGACCTCGATTTCGCGCTTCTCGTCGATGGCCTCGCCGCCGAGCGTGAACAGGGCATCACCATTGATGTCGCCTATCGCTTCTTCTCGACCGACCAGCGGAAATTCATCGTCGCGGACACCCCCGGACATGAACAATACACCCGCAACATGGTCACCGGGGCCTCGACCGCCGACCTCGCCGTGGTCCTGATCGACGCCCGAAAGGGCGTGCTGACGCAGACCCGCAGGCACAGCTATCTGGTGTCCCTGATCGGCATCCGGCACGTAGTCCTGGCCGTCAACAAGATGGACCTCGTCGACTGGTCGCAGGATCGGTTCGACGCCATTGTGGCCGACTACAGGGCGTTCGCCGCCAGGATCGGAATCGAAAATGTCGTCTGCATTCCGATCTCGGGGCTGAGAGGCGACAACATCACCTCCGCCAGCGCCAACTCGCCCTGGTATTCAGGCCCGACCCTGATGCAGCATCTGGAAACCGTCGAGATCGACGAGGACCGGCTGCAGGGCGAACCGTTCCGCATGCCGGTGCAATGGGTCAATCGCCCGGACCTGAATTTCCGGGGGTTCGCCGGCCGCGTGGCCTCCGGGCGGATCAGGGCTGGAGACCCCGTGCGGGCGCTCCCCTCCGGCCGGACCTCGACCGTCGGGCGGATCGTGACGCTGGACGGCGATCTCGAGGAGGCTGTAGCCGGCCTGTCGGTGACGCTCACCCTTGCGGACGAGATCGACATATCCCGGGGCGACGTCATCGCCGCCGCCGACTCCCCGCCCGAAACGGCGGACCAGTTCGAGACCACCGTGGTCTGGATGGCGGAGGAGGAGCTCCTCGCCGGACGATCCTACTGGCTGAAAATCGGCGCCAAGCTGGTCTCGGCCCAGATCACCGACATCAAATACAAGATCAACGTGAACACCCTGGAGCACCTGGCCGGCAAGACGCTGGAGCTCAACGAGATCGCGGTCTGCAATCTGTCCGTCGACCAGGCGATTCCCTTCGACGCCTACCGCGACAATCGCACCATGGGCGGGTTCATCCTGATCGACCGGATCACCAACGCCACGGTCGGCGCGGGAATGATCCATTTCGCCCTTCGACGGTCCCAGAACATTCACTGGCAGACCCTCGATGTATCGAAGGCGAACCGGGCGGCCCTGAAGCAGCAGAGCCCTGCGGTGCTGTGGTTCACGGGGCTTTCCGGCGCCGGCAAGTCGACGATCGCCAACCTCGTCGAAAAGCGTCTTCTCGCCGAGGGGCGGCACACCTATCTCCTCGACGGCGACAACGTCCGCCATGGCCTCAACAAGGATCTCGGCTTCACCGAGGCCGACCGTGTCGAAAACATCCGGCGGGTCAGCGAGGTGGCGCGGCTGATGGCCGACGCGGGCCTGATCGTCCTCGTCTCCTTCATCTCGCCGTTCCGCGCCGAGCGGCGGATGGCGCGGGAGATGATGGCGCCGGGCGAGTTCCTCGAGGTCTTCGTCGACACGCCGCTCGAGGTCGTTGAACAGCGCGATGTGAAGGGTCTTTACGGCAAGGCGCGACGGGGCGAACTGAAGAATTTCACGGGCATCGACAGTCCGTACGAGCCGCCCGAAAATCCCGACATCCATATCGACACGTCCAGGCTGACGCCCGAGGACGCCTGTTCGCAGATCGTCGAGACCTTGCGCCGCGCAGGGCGCCTGCATGGCTGACGCTGCGACCGGCCGATTGTCCTGGGGGAGCTGATGGAAGACTTCCTTCTGTTCGCCGCGGTAGGCTTCGCGGCCCAGATCGTCGACGGAGCCCTGGGCATGGCGTACGGCGTCGTCTGTTCGACGGTCCTCCTCAGCCTCGGCGTGCCGCCGGCCACCTCGTCGGCCAGCGTCCACGCGTCCAAGGTCTTCACCGGCGCCGCCTCGGCGCTGTCGCATGTCGGGCACCGCAACGTCGATTTCCGCGCCCTGGTCCCGTTGGCGGCTGCCGGCATCGTCGGCGGCGTGGTGGGAGCCACGATCCTCACCTCGATCGACGGCGCCCGGATCAAGCCCTATGTGATCGCCTGGCTGGGCGTCATGGGCCTGGTCATCCTGCATCGGGCCTGGCGCGGCGTGAGGCCGCGCACAACGCCGTTCAGGGCTCCGGTTCCGCTCGGCTTCGTCGGCGGCTTGTTGGACGCCATGGGCGGAGGCGGGTGGGGTCCGACCGTGACCACCTTGCTGGTCGGTTCGGGAACCCCGCCGCGGCAGGCGATCGGCACCTCCAACTCGGCCGAGTTCTTCGTCGCCGTGGCCGTCTCCTCCGCCTTCCTCTTCGCTCTTGTCACCGGCCACTGGCGGAACGCCGAGGGCCTCCAGGGCCACGCCTGGGCCGTGGGCGGTCTGGTCGTTGGCGGCGTGGTCGCGGCGCCCCTGGCGGGCTGGATCACCAAGGCGCTGCCCGCCCGCGGACTCACCTGGATCGTCGGCGCGCTCGTCCTCGGGCTCGCCCTATACCAGTTCGCGCAGATGGCGGGACTTGTCTGATGATCACGGCGACGGACCTCGACCTCGAAGCGGATGCGGAACTCGCGGAAAAACTGGCCCGCACGGCGGGCGAGCTCCTGACCGTGCTTCAGCGCTCCGGTCTCCTGGAGGGCAGGGCGCTCGGGGCGGCGGGGGACGCGATCGCTCACGCCTTTCTGTTGCGCGCCCTGGCCGAGGCGCGACCGGCGGACGGCCTGCTCTCCGAGGAGGCCCCTGCGGATCCGGCGCGTCTCTCCTGTGCGCGGGCCTGGATCATCGATCCGCTGGATGGAACGAGGGAGTATTCCGAAGGGCGCACGGACTGGGCCGTTCACGTCGGCCTCGCGATTGATGGCGAGGCCGTGGTCGGCGCCGTCGCCTTGCCCGGCCTCGACCTGGTGCTCTGTACCCGCGCGCCTTCGCCTGCATGCGAGGCGCCGGCGCGGCCGCGCATGCTGGTCAGTCGCACGCGGCCCGGCGCAGACAGCGTGGCCGTCGCGGAGGCGATCGGCGCCGACCTCGTTCCGATGGGTTCGGCGGGCGCAAAGGCCATGGCGGTTGTAAGGGGCGAGGCCGAGATCTACCTGCACAGCGGAGGGCAGTATGAGTGGGATTCCTGCGCGCCGGCGGCGGTGGCGCGCGCCTGCGGTCTGCATGTCTCACGCGCGGACGGATCGCCGCTGAGGTACAACCGCCCCGACCCTTACCTGCCGGACCTCCTGATCTGTCGCCCGGAATGGGCCGATCGAATCCTCGCCGCGACCTCGGCGGCGCGTCGTTAGCGCCCGCCGGGCCAGACGGCCGCTTCAGTCGAGCCGAAAGAAGAAAGAGCGATAATGCACATTGTGCACCTGACGTCCGTTCACCAGCGTGTCGACACGCGCGTCTTTCACAAGATGTGCCGGACGGTCGCCGAGGATGGGCATCAGGTAACCCTGGTCGTCGCCGACGGTCTGGGCGACGCCACCCTTGAGGGCGTCCGGATCCTCGACGTCGGACGATCTCCCGGCCGCCTGGCGCGGGTGCTCGGCGCCCCCGGGCGACTCTTCCGGCAGGCGCTGCAACTGGACGGCGACATCTATCACCTCCACGACCCGGAGCTTCTCCCGATCGGAATGCGCCTCAAGGCCAAGGGGCGTCGGGTCATCTTCGACTCGCACGAGGACGTGCCCCAACAGATCCGCAGCAAGAGCTACATCAGCCCGATCCTGAGGGGTGCGATCTCGGCCGCGATGAGCGCCTACGAGTCTTTCGCCTGCAGGAAACTCGACGGCGTGATCGGCGCGACGCCCCACATCCAGGCGAAATTCGCCGGCATGGGCATCCGATGCGTCGCGGTGAACAACTACCCTCTGCTCAGCGAGTTCGGACCCGCCCTCGGGCAGTCGGTGAAACAGGACGCCGTCTGCTACGTCGGAGGGATCGCGCGGGTCCGCGGCATCATGGAACTGCTGGAGGCGGCCCGACACCTTTCCACGCCTGTGCGCATCAACCTCGGGGGTCCGTTCGAGACCCAGGAACTTCGTGCGGCGTGTGTGGCTCACCCCGGCTGGGCGCGATTCAATGAGCTCGGCTTCCTGAGCCGGGCCGGGGTCGCAGAGACCCTGGGAGCGTCGCTGGCCGGTCTGGTGACGCTCCAGCCCACGACGGCGTACACGGTGTCGCTGCCGGTCAAGATGTTCGAATACATGGCCGCTGGCCTGCCGGTCATCGCGTCCGACTTCCCCCTGTGGCGGACGATCGTCGAGGAAAGCGGCTGCGGCATCTGCGTAGACCCCATGGACCCCGTCGCCATTGCGGGCGCGATCGACTGGCTTGCCACGCATCGTGAAGAGGGCACGCGGATGGGCGAGAACGGCCGTCGCGGGGTTTTGACACGCTACAACTGGGATGCGGAGAAGCGGACGCTTCTGAACTTCTATTCCGACATCATCGCCGGCGGGTCCGGCGCGGCGCCGGATTCGCCGGACCGGGAGCAGGGTCTCGCCTCCCAGAGCGGCCCTTCTGATCAATGATTTTCCGTTCACAAGGAACGACCGCATCTGCTATCGGAAGAACCGGGTCGTCGCATGCCCTGGCTGGCCGAAGGCTGAAGCAATGTGACTGCATTGGTTCGCGGTGACAGTAGAGCGACGTCATATTGATGGAATTCGACTGGGCGGACTCCAGCGGGTTGGCCGGCCTTGGCGTGACGGACTCGCGGGAGTGGGGCAATGAAGTTTAAGAAGGTCTGTGTCGTTGGTCTTGGCTATATCGGCTTGCCAACCGCAGCTCTGATGGCGTCACGTGGCCTGGAGGTCGTCGGCGTCGACATCAATGAATCCGTGGTCGACTCGGTGAACCGGGGCGCCGTCCATATCGTTGAGCCGCGTCTGGATGCGGTGGTTCAGGCCGCGGTCGGGTCTGGGCGGCTGCGGGCCGCCCCCCGTCCGGAAACCGCCGACGCCTTCCTGATCGCTGTGCCCACGCCGATCACCGCCGACAAGGCGTCGGACATGCGCGCCGTGCTCAGCGCGGTGGACGCCATCGCACCGGTCCTGAAAGCGGGCGACCTGGTGGTGCTGGAGTCGACATCGCCGGTGGGCACCACGGACATCATCAACCAGCGGATGGCCGCCGCGCGCCCCGATCTGCGGTTTCCCAAGGTTGGCGTCGACGGGCCGGACGTCCACGTCGCCTACTGTCCGGAGCGGGTTCTCCCTGGCAAGGTCATCCAGGAACTGGTCTCCAATGATCGCGCCATCGGCGGGATGACCGAGGCGTGCACGGAACTGGCGACCGGCCTCTACGCGCTGTTCGTCGAAGGCGAACTGGTGGCGACCCGGGCCCGCGAAGCCGAACTCTGCAAGCTCGCCGAAAACGCGTTCAGGGACGTCAACATCGCCTATGCGAACGAACTGGCCAACGTTTGCGACAGCCAGGGCGTCGATGTTTGGGAGGTCATTCGTCTGGCCAACCGGCATCCGCGGGTGAATATCCTGAACCCCGGCCCTGGCGTGGGAGGGCACTGCATCGCCGTCGACCCGTGGTTCATCGTTGAATCGGCGCCGGACGACACGCCGGTCATTCAGGCCGCTCGGGCGGTCAACGACGGCCGGCCGCACAGGGTCGTGGAAAAGATCCGCGTCATGGTCGAGGGCCTGCGTTCACCGGTGGTCGCCTGCCTCGGCCTGGCGTTCAAGCCGGACATCGACGACCTGCGCGAAAGCCCGGCGGTCGATGTTGTCCTTGAGGTCGCGCGACTGCCCGGCGTCGAGTTGTTGGTGGTCGAGCCGAACATCAATCAACTGCCGGCTCATATTCGCGCCGCGGGCGCTGAGCTGGTCGACCTGGAAACCGCTCTTTCGCGGGCCGACGCCGTTGCCGTTCTGGTCGATCACACACCCTTCCGGCAGAACGTCGACCGGATCGCCGCCAAGGACCGTATCGTGGACACGCGCGGCATCCTGTCCCGAACTGTGTCGGCCGTTCTATGAAGCCGGTCCTTTGTGTCTTCGGCACGCGCCCCGAGGCCATCAAGATGGCCCCTGTGGTTCGCCGCCTGCGTGAATGTGGAGTGCCTCACCGGGTCGCCGTCACGGCGCAGCACCGGGAGATGCTCGACCAGGTCCTGGACATCTTCGGGATCGTTCCGGACTACGACCTGGACCTGATGACGCCCAACCAGTCGCTTGCGGAGCTGAACGCGCGTTGCCTGGTGGGTGTGGACCGGGTGATCTCCGAGTGCGATCCCGTCTGCGTGGTGGGGCAGGGGGACACGACCACCGTCTTCGCTTCAGCCCTGGCCGCCTTCTATCGCGATGTGCCCTTCGCGCACGTTGAGGCGGGCCTGCGCAGCGGCAATCTGCGCAGCCCCTTCCCGGAGGAGTTCAATCGCGTCGCGGCGGGGAAGCTCACCAGCCTGCATTTCGCCCCGACCCGGCTGGCGCAGGACACCCTGTTGCGCGAGGGGGTTGATCCAGCCGCCGTTCTCCTGACCGGCAATACGGTCATTGACGCCGTGGAGACCGCCCGGGGTCTGATCGAGCCGCTGACTCTCCCGGGCTTCGACTCCTTCGGCTTGATCACCGTCCACCGGCGGGAAAATTTCGGCCGGCCGGTCGAGGATATCATCGCCGCGATCCGCGAGGTCGCCCTGGCGCGACCCGGCTTCGGGTTTGTCTGGCCCGTGCATCCAAATCCCCAGATAAAGGGTCGCGTCGAGGCGGGCCTTCAGGGCCTTCCCAACGTGTTTCTGCGAGCCCCTCTGGACTATCGGGAGTTTCTCTCCGCCCTGTCGGGAGCCTCGCTTGCGCTTTCGGACTCAGGCGGAGTCCAGGAAGAGGCTCCGACCCTGAAGACGCCCGTCCTGGTGCTTCGGACGGAGACGGAACGGCCGGAAGGCGTCCATGCCGGGGCCGCCTTGCTGATCGGCGTGGAGCGGACCTCGATCGTCGACAACACGCTCCGGCTGATCGACGATGCGCAGGCGCGGGAAGCGATGATCGTCGACACCTCTCCCTATGGCGACGGGCGGTCGGCCATCCGCATCGTGGAGGCGCTGGTGAAGCGGTATGTCGGCGAAGCGAGCGGCGTCGGAATGGCGACCTGACCCCGGATGCGTATCCTCTACATCCATCAGTATTTTGGCACGCCCGAGAGCAACTGCGGGACGCGCTCATACGAAATGGCGCGGGCCCTGGTCGCGGCCGGGCATGAGGTGACGATGGTCTGCGCGTCTTCGGACCGCTCGACGACCGGGTTGACGGACGCTTTCGTCAGAGGGCGCCGGCAGGGCGTGGTCGACGGCATCCGGGTCATCGAGTTCGCGCTGGGCTATTCGAACAACGACCCGCTTCTCACGCGCGCATGGCGGTTCGCGATCTTCGCCCATCGATCCATCTGGACGGCCCTGAAAGAGCCGTACGATCTGCTGTTCGCAACCTCCACCCCCTTGACCGCCGCCGTGCCGGGCATCGCCGGCAAACTGTTCCGCCGCAAGCCCTTCGTGTTCGAGGTGCGCGACCTCTGGCCGGAACTTCCACGCGCCATGGGGATGACCAATCCGCTGCTCATCGGCGCCATGGCCCTGCTGGAACGCTCGGCCTACGCCATGGCCGATCACGTGATCGCGCTGGCGCCCGGGATCCGCGACGGCGTCGCCCGGACGGGTTTCAGGAAAGACCGCATCACCCTGATACCGAACGGCTGCGACCTCGACCTCTTCGGCGCCGCTCTGCCCATCAGGCCGTCGGATCAGTTTCCCGACATGATCAACCCGGGCGACTTCGTCGCCGTCTTCGCCGGCGCCCATGGCAAGGCGAACGGCCTCGGCGCAGCCATCGCCGCGGGCAGGGTCCTGCAGCAACGGGGACGCACGGACATCAAGCTGTTGCTGATCGGTTCGGGCTCCGAAAAGCGCCAGCTGATGCAGGACGCGGCGGATCTTGAGACCGTCCGCTTCGTCGATCCCCTGCCGAAGCTCCGCGTCGCCGGCCTGCTCCGCGGAGCGGACGCAGGCCTGCAGATACTGGCCAACGTCCCGGCCTTTTACGACGGCACCTCGCCCAACAAATTCTTCGACTACCTGGCGGCGGGGCGGCCCATCCTGATCAACTATCCGGGATGGTTGGCGCAGCTGGTGGGCGAGCAGGGTTGCGGATGGGCGGTGCGGCCGCAGGACCCCGAGGCCTTCGCCGACGCCCTGATCGCCGCCGCCGGAGATCGTCAGGAGACGGAGCGGCGGGGCGCCGCGGCCCTGGCCATGGGGGAGCGGCTGTTCGCGCGCCCCACCCTGGCCAGGCGGTTCGTCGAGACGCTTGAAGCGGTCGCGGCCGGCGTGGCGGAGCCAGGCGCAGCCCGATGAAACGCCTGTTCGACATCGTCGTGTCGGCGACGGCCCTCGCCCTCCTGTCCCCGTTGCTGGCGGTCATCGCCGTGATGGTGCGCCGGCGCATGGGATCGCCGGTCCTGTTCCGGCAGGTCCGCCCGGGGCTCCACGGCCGTCCGTTCGAGATGATCAAGTTCCGCACCATGCGCGACGCCCATCTCCCCGACGGCAGCGCCCTGCCCGACGCGGAGCGGCTGACGCCTCTGGGCCGGTGGCTGCGCGCGACCAGCCTGGATGAACTTCCTGAACTCTGGAACGTCCTCAAGGGCGACATGAGCCTCGTGGGGCCCCGCCCGCTGCTGACCGAATATCTGCCCCTCTATTCGCCCGAACAGGCGCGACGTCACGAGGTCCGCCCCGGCGTCACCGGCTGGGCCCAGGTCAATGGCCGCAACGCCCTGAGCTGGGAGCGCAAGTTCGAGCTCGACGTCTGGTACGTCGACAGACACAATCTGTGGCTCGATTTGAGGATCCTCGCCTTGACGATCCACAAGGTGATCGCCAAGCACGACGTCGATGAGCCGGGGGGCGTGGGGCAGACCCGGTTCTCAGGAAACTCGAGATGATCCAGGTCCTGTTCATGGGGCGAAAGCCGGTCTCGGCCCGGTGCCTGCAAGCCTTGCTTTGCCGCTCCGACGTCGAGGTGGTCGGCGTTCTTACGGACAGCCACCTGGCGGTCTCGGTCACCGCCGACGTCGCACGGGCCGCCGGCGTTCCGCTCTATGACTACGAGTCGGCGACCCGGGCCGTGGCCGACGGCAGCCTGCGTTTCGACCTTGGCCTGTCCATGCTGTACTGGCGGAAATTCAAGGGCGAACTTCTCGCTCATCCCGCCCGCGGCATCGTCAATTTCCACCCCGCGCCCCTGCCCGGGTACAAGGGGGTCGGCGGCTACAATCTCGCGGTCTTGCATGGGCTGACGGAGTGGGCCTGCACCGCCCACTACGTCGATGCGTCGATCGACACGGGTCCGATCATCGCCGACCGAGTCTTCCCCATCGATCCCGGGACGGCGACGGCGCAATCGCTCGAGCGTGAATCGCAGGATGTCCTGTTCGAGCTTTTCGCCGATGTGTTCGAGCGGCTCTGCCGCGCGCCGGGGCGGCTCCCGACCAGGCCGAACGGGACCGCGACAGGCCTCTACCTTTCCCGCACCGAGCTTGAGGCGCTGAAAAAGGTCGATCTCGACTCCGACGATATCGATCGGAAGATTCGCGCCTTCTGGTTCCCGCCGTACGACGGGGCCTATGTCGAGGCGGGCGGGCAGCGGTACACCCTGGTCAATCGGGCCCTGCTCGAATCCCTGGCGGATCCAAACGCCAGCTCGCTGTTCTCACCACCGGCGGCGAGGGACTGAACATGCTCAACACGCCCTTCTCGCCCTGGCCGTCGTACACCCGCGAGGAGGCGGATGCGGTCGCCGCGGTGCTGTCCTCCAATCGCGTCAACTACTGGACCGGTGACCGCTGTCGCGAGTTCGAGCGCCGCTTCGCCGAGTGGACCGGTTCGAAATACGCCGTCGCCCTGGCCAACGGCACCGTCGCGCTCGACGTGGCGCTGAAGGCGCTGGGGATCGGTCCGGGCGACGAGGTGGTCACCACCCCGCGCACCTTCCTCGCCTCGGCGTCCTGCATCGTCACGGCCGGCGCCGTCCCGGTCTTCGCCGACGTCGACCCCGACAGCCAGAACATCACCGCCGAGTCGATCCGAGCGGTCCTGACCCCGCGGACCAAAGCCATCATCTGCGTCCACCTCGGCGGCATGCCGTGCGACATGGATCCCATCATGGCCCTGGCGGAAGAGCGCGGCCTGAAGGTCATCGAAGATTGCGCCCAGGCCCACGGGGCCCGCTACCGGGGACGCAGCGTCGGCTCCATCGGTCACATCGGGGCTTGGTCCTTCTGCCAGGACAAGATCATCACCACGGGCGGCGAGGGGGGCCTGGTCACCACGGACGACCCGGACCTGTGGGCCTTCATGTGGTCCTACAAGGATCACGGCAAGAGCTGGGAAGCGGTCTACGAGCGCGAGCACCCGCCGGGGCCGCGGCTCGTCCACGAAAGCTTCGGCACCAATTGGCGCATGATCGAAATGCAGGCGGCGATCGGCCTGATCCAGCTCGGCCGCATGGCCGGCTGGACGGCGCGGCGTTCCGAAATCGCCCTGCGCTACGCCGAGGCCTGCGCGCCGTTCGCCAGTGTTCGCGTTCCGCTCCCGCCGGAATTCATGACCCACGCCTGGTATCGCTTCTACGCCTTCGTGGATCGTGATCGACTGGCCCAGGGTTGGACCCGTGATCGCCTGATCGAGCAGATCAGCGCGGCCGGCGTACCGTGCCTGCACGGCTCGGCCTCGGAAGTCTATCTGGAGAAGGCCTTCGACGGGACGGGCTGGCGCCCGCTCCAGCGCCTGCCCGTCGCCCGCGAACTCGGGGAGACAAGTCTGGCGCTCCTGACCCATCCGACCTTGACGGAGGATGAGGTCGCAAAGACCTGCCGCGCACTGACCGACGTACTGTCCCAGGCCACCCTCTAGGGTCGTCCGGCGCCGTCTTCCCGCCGCCTCACCCCTCGCTCCAGCCCCCCGCCAGCGCCTTGAACACGGCGATCTGGTAGGTGGTGACCAGCGCCTCCGACGCCGCCAGCTGGGCGTCGGCGCCGGCCAGGGTCCGTTCCGCGTCCAGCACCGTCAGGAAGCTGTCCGCCCCCGCCTCGAAGCGCAGCCGCGACAGGCGGGCCGCATTGGCCGCCTGGTCCCGCGCCGCCTGCAGGGCCGAACGACGGTCCAGCTCGTTGGCGTAGTTGGCCAGCGCCGTCTCGGTCTCCTGCAGCGCGACCAGAACGGTCTGGTCGAAGGTGGCGAGCGCCGCGTCCGAGCCGGCGCCGGCCTGTTCGATCCGGGCGCGGGCGGCGAACACATTGGGGAAGGACCAGCTGATCAGCGGCCCGACGCTGAAGCGGAAGCTGGCGTCGTCGCCGAGATCTGCGGCGTCCAGCGCCGTCGAGCCCAGCGAACCGCCCAGGCTGATGCGCGGATACAGGTCCGCCGTCGCCACATTCACCCGCGCCGCCGCGGCGGCCAGGTTGCGTTCGGCCCGGCGCACGTCGGGGCGGCGCGCCAGCAGGGCGGCGCCGTCGCCGACAGGGATCGGTTGCGACAGCTGCGGCGGACGCTGGCAGGCGCGCGCCGTTTCGCTGGCTTCCGCGGGGGTGCGGCCGGTCAGGGTGGCCAGCCGGAACAGGGCGCCGTCGCGCTGGGCCCGCAGCGGCGGCAGCGAGGCGCGGCTGGATTCCAGCGCCGAGCGCGCCCGGGCCACGTCCAGGCCGTTGCCCGACCCGGCTTCCTGCAGCCGTCGGGTCAGGTCGGCCGTGTCCCCCTGCAGGGCGATGGTCCGCTCGGCCACCTCGATCTGGGCGTTGGCCGAACAGGCGTCGGCATAGGCGCGCGCCGTCTCGGCGGCGACGCTGACGCGCACCACGTCGAGGGCGGCGGCGGCCGCGTCCGCATCGGCGCGGGCGGCGCGGATGCCCGATCCGACGCGGCCGAACAGGTCGATCTCATAGGCGACGTCGAGGCCGACGTCGTAGGTCTCGCCCTCGTCCAGCGGCTGGCCGCCGTTCCCGCCCGGAACCGTGGCGGCCGAGGCGCGGCCGTACTGGCCGGTCGCGCTGGTCGTGGTCGAGGGCAGGCGCCCGGTGCGGGCCTCGCCGAGCGCGGCGCGGACACGACGCAGGTTGGCGGCCGCGGCCTCCAGCTCGTTGTTCTCGGTCAGCGCCTGACGGACCAGCCCGTCCAGCACCGGATCGTCGTACAGCCGCCACCAGTCGTCGCGCGCCGCCTCTGCGGTCACGGCCGGCATGGCGGCCCCGATGAAGGCGCCCGACGCGGTGGGGGGGAGGGTCGCGTCAGGCGCCTTCGGCCCGACCGCGCACGAGGCCAGCAACAGGCTGGCGCCGGCGGTTGCGGTCAGGAACCGGGAAAGGGAACGGGTCGTCATCAGGCGTCTCCCAGCCGGGGCGTGGCGGGCTCGAGTTGGTCATGCGGCGGCAGGCCGCCGGTGGTCGGGATCTCGGCCTCCTTCTGCGGCGCGCCGGGCATCTTCGACGCCGCCCAGCGCATCACCACATAGAAGACCGGGGTGAAGATCAGGCCGAAGAAGGTCACCCCCAGCATGCCGGAGAAGACCGCCGTGCCCAGCGACTGGCGCATCTCGGCGCCGGGCCCGGTCGCCAGCATCAGCGGCACGACGCCGAAGATGAAGGCGAAAGAGGTCATCAGGATCGGCCGCAGACGGGTCCGCGCGGCGCGCACGGCGGCGTCCCAGCGGTTCAGCCCTTCCTCTTCCGCCTGTTTGGCGAACTCCACGATCAGGATGGCGTTCTTGGCCGCCAGCGCGATCAGCACCACCAGGCCGATCTGGACGAGGATGTTGTTGTCCAGACCGCGGATGTTGATCCCGATCATGGCCGCGAGGATGCACATCGGCACGATCAGCACGACCGCCATCGGCAGGGTGAAGGCCTCGTACTGCGCGGCCAGCACCAGGAAGACGAACACCACGGCCATGATGAAGACCAGGGTCGCCCCGCCCGACGACTGCTTCTCCTGCAGCGCCAGCTCGGTCCATTCGAACGAGAAGCCCGGGGGCAGGGCCGCCTGCGCCAGCTGCTCCATCCGGTCGATGGCCTGACCGGACGACACGCTCGGCGCCGCCTGTCCCTGCAGCTCGGAGGCCGGGAACAGGTTGTAGCGCACGATCCGCGACGGGCCGCTGTCGTCCTTCAGCGTCGCCACCGAGCCGATCGGCACCATGGCGCCGGAGGCCGAGCGGGTCTTCAGGTTGGCGATGTCGGCGACGTCGTCGCGATAGGCCGGCTCGGCCTGCGCCGTGACCCGGAAGGTGCGGCCCAGATAGTTGAAGTCGTTGATGTAGGACGAGCCCAGATAGACCCCCAGCGTGTTGAACACGTCGCTGGGCTGGACCCCCATCATCAGCGCCTTGTCGCGGTCGACGTCGGCGGTCACGCGCGGCGATCCGGTGTTGTAGGTCGAGAACACCTGCTGCACCTGGTCCGGCGCCTGGGCGGCGGCGCCCATCATGGCGAAGGTGGCTCCCTCGAGCGCGCGATAGCCCGCGCCCGAACGGTCCTGCACCATCATCTTGAAGCCGTTGCCGTTGCCCAGACCCTGAACCGCCGGCGGGGCGATGACGAAGATGTTGGCGTCCTCGATGCCCGAGGTGGCGCCGGTGATCGCCCCCGCCAGGGCGGCGGCGGCCTCCTCCTTGGTCTTGCGTTCCTTGAAGTCCTCAAGGCGCACGAAGATGGTCGCGGCGTTGGAGCCGAACGAGAAGCTGGAGCCGTCGAGGCCGGCGAAGGCCACGGTGCCGTCGACGCCCTCGGTCTTCTTGATGATGTCCGAAGCGCGGCTCATCACCGCCTCCGTCCGCTCCAGCGAGGCGCCCGAGGGCAGCTGGATGACGCCGATCAGGAAGCCCTGGTCCTGCTCCGGGATGAAGCCGGACGGGGTGTCGAGCACCCGCCACGTGGTCAGGCCCAGCAGGGCGGCATAGACGATCAGCACGATGCCGACGGTGCGCACCAGCCGCGCGGTCAGGCGGCCGTACTTGTCGGACAGCCAGTCGAAGCCTTCGTTGAAGCGCCGTCCGGCCCAGCCGCCGTAGTAGAGGACCGAGCCCCAGGCGCCCGGCCTGCGCACCGTCTCATGAGCTCTGTGCGGCTTCAGCAGCAGCGCCGCCATGGCCGGCGACAGGGTCAGCGACACCAGCAGCGACACCACCGAGGCGGTGGTGATGACGATGGCGAACTCGCGATAGAAGATGCCGGGGATGCCGGGCACGAACATCGTCGGCACGAACACCGAGATCAGCACCAGGCCGATCGAGATCAGGGCCCCGGAGACCTCCTTCATCGACCGGTAGGCGGCCTCCTTGGGCGTCAGCCCCTCGCGGATGTAGCGCTCCACGTTCTCGACCACGACGATGGCGTCGTCGACCACGATCCCCACCGCCAGCACCAGCGCGAACAGCGACAGCGAGTTGATCGAATAGCCGAGCGCCAGCTGCACCGCGAAGGTCGCCACCAGCGCCACCGGAATGGCCACGATCGGGATGATCGCCGCCCGCCAGGTCTGCAGGAAGACGATGACCACCAGCACGACGAGGATCACCGCCTCGAACAGGGTGTGCTGCACCGACTCCACCGAGGCGGCGACGAATTCGGTCGGGTTGTAGGGGATGGAGATGGCCATGCCGGCCGGCAGCTCGCCGCCGATGGCCTCGACCTCGTCCAGCACCCGCTCGGCGGTGGCCAGGGCGTTGGCCCCCGGCTGCTGGATGATGGCGATGCCGACGCCGCGCTGGCCGTCGAAATAGCCGCGGATGCCGTAGTCCTGGGCGCCCAGTTCGACGCGGCCGATGTCGCGCACGCGCGTCACCCGGCCCTCGGCGTCGGTCTTTATCACCACGTTCGAGAACTGGTCGGGATCGCTCAGCCGGCCCTGCACCTGCACCGGCAGCTGGAAGGCCGCGGCGTTGGTGGCGAAGGGCGGCTGGCCGATGGCGCCGGCGGCGGCCTGGACGTTCTGGGCGCGCAGGGCTGTGACGATGTCCGGCCCGGTCAGGCCGCGCGCGGCCGCCTTGGCCGGATCGATCCAGACCCGCATCGAATAGTTGCCGCCGCCGAAGACCTGGACGTTGCCGACCCCATCGACGCGTAGCAGCCGGTCGCGCAGCACCGACTGGGCGTAGTTGCCGACGTAGTCGTTATCCAGCGACCGGTCGGGCGAGGTCAGCCCGACGATCATCAGGAAGCCGCTTTCCTGCTTGTTCACGGTGACGCCGATCTGGCGCACCTGTTCGGGCAGGCGGGGCTCGGCCAGGGCGACGCGGTTCTGGACCAGCACCTGCGCCGCATCCAGGTCGGTGCCCGGCTGGAAGGTGACGGTGACCGCCACCGTCCCGTCCGAGGTCGAAGACGAGGTCAGATACAGCATGCCCTCGACGCCGTTGACCTCCTGCTCGATCGGCGCGGAGACGGTCTCCGCCACGGTCTCGGCCGAGGCGCCCGGATAGGCGGTGTTGATGGTGATCGTCGGCGGCGCGATCTCCGGATACTGCGACAGCGGCAGCAGCGGATAGGCGAAGGCCCCGATCAGGGTGATGAACACCGCGATCACGGCCGCGAAGATCGGCCGGTCGATGAAGAAGCGTGAGATGTTCATGTCCGGCTCAGTCGCCCGAGGACAGGCTGTTGGCGAAGGTCGCGGTCGAGGCCGGCGCGGCCTGGGTCACGGGGATCTGGGCCTCGCGGGCGACCGGACGGATCTGGCCCAGCCGGGCCTGCACCTTCATGCCCGGCGCCTGGATGCGCTGGACGCCGTTGATGATGACGCGGTCGGTCGGGACGAGGCCCGAGCGGATCACCCTCAGGCCGTCGACCACCGGCCCCAGCTGCACCGGCTTGGGCGCGACGGAACCGTCGGCGGCGACGACATAGACGATACGCCGCGCCTGGTCGGTGGCGATCGCGGCGTCCGGCACCAGCATGGCCCGGTAGCTGCCCGAGCCCGCCAGCCGCGCCTGCCCGAACATGCCCGGCTTCAGGAAGCCGTCGGCGTTGGGGATCACCGCCCGCAGCCGGATCACGCCCGACGCGGTGTCGACCGCGTTGTCGGTGAAGTCGAGCGTCCCCGCCCGGGTGAAGGTCGCCTCATCCTGCAGCCGCACCTGGATCGGCGCGGCGCCGTTGCGGGCCTGCCGCTGGTATTTCAGCAGCACGGCTTCCGAGCCGTCGAAGACGAAATGGATCGGCGCGCTGGACACCACCGTGGTCAGCACGTCCGCCGCCGAAGAGCCGCCGGCGACCAGATTGCCCGCGTCGACCCGGCGGTCCGAGACCCGGCCCGAGATCGGCGCCGTCACCCGGGTGAACTCCAGATCCAGCTGCCGCGCCCGCACATTGGCGTTGGCCGCCGCGATCGCGGCCTGGGCGGTCTGCAGGGCGCCGCGCCGGGTGTCGACCTCGGCCTGCGACACGGCCTGCGACTCCAGCAGCGTCTCCGCCCGCTCCAGTTCGGTGCGGGCCAGGGTCAGCTGCGCCTGGGCCTGCGCCAGCTGCGCCCGGGCCGAGGCGAGGGCGGCCTGCGCCGGACGCGGGTCCAGGGTGAACAGCAGCTGGCCGCGCCGCACATAGTCGCCGTCGCGGAAATGGACGCCCGAGACGTAGCCGCCGACGCGGGCGCGCACCTCGACCGACTGGGTCGCCTCGAAACGACCTGTGAACTCGTCCCAGTCCTGAACCGCTTGCACCAGCGGCACGGCCACCGTAACCGACGGCGCCGGCGGGGCCTGCGCCTCGCTCTTCGAGGAACAGCCATAGAGCGCGGCCGCCATAAGGGCGGACGCGGCCACGATCTTCACCGTGCGCATGAATGCCAGTCTCCGTAAGGGAGCGAATCCCTGTCTCAGTCGACTGCGGCGATCGGGGAGGAAGCCGGTAGTCAACGCCCGGTGACTTAATGGTGATCGCATCGCCGCTTGTCAACGGGCGATGACAAAGCCATATAGCCGGTGGGGCTTTGTTCAGGAGCTATCCTGTTGTTTTGTCATGTCGCGCCTCGGCCCAGAAACGCCGAGGCGACCCGCGCCGCCATTCTGGACGCCGCGCGCGAACGGTTCGCGCGGGAAAGCTATGACGACGTCGGCATGCGCGACATCGCCGGCGACGTCGGCGTCGACGCCGCCCTGGTGTCCCGCTATTTCGGCTCCAAGGAAGACCTGTTCACCGCCGTGCTCGACAGCTGCGAGAACGGCGCCGAGCTGATGGAGGGCGACCGCTCGACCTTCGGCGAGCGCATCGCCCACGAGGCCATCTACGAGGCCAAGAGCGAGAGCAAGCTCAAGGGCCTGCTCGTCCTGCTGCGCTCGGTCGGCTCGACCAAGGCGATGGAGCTGGTCCAGCGCACCGGCAACGAGCGCTTCTTCAATCCCTTCGCGGAGTGGGTCGGCGGCCCCGACGCCGCCGTCCGCGCCCGCCTCGCCGCGGCCTTCGTCATGGGCATGGCGGTCAGCCGCGAGATCACCGGCGGCTTCGGTCTCAAGCCGAAGGACTGCGAGCAGATGCGCGACCGCATGGCCGTCATCCTCCAGGGCATCATCGACGGCTAACCCCGCCGTTCAAACTTCCGGATCACGCCGGAGAAGGTCATCAGCACCCGCTCCCCCGCGTTGATCTGGCCGCGCACGAAGATCAGGCTCTTGCCCGCCCGGATCACCTCGCCCGTGGCCTCGACCAGCTCCCCGACATAGGCCCCGTCGATGAAGGTGGAGTCGAGCTGCACCGTCACTCCCGACGCCCCCTCCATCTCCTGATAGGCGGTCTGGAACAGGGCGATGTCGGCGAAGGTCATCAGGCAGCCGCCGTGCATCCGGTTCCCGGCGTTCATGTGCTTCGGCTCGGCCCGGAAGGCGCAGCGCATCCGCCCGTCGGGGTCCGGCTTGAAATAGAACGGCCCGACCACCTGGTCGAAGGTGCCGTGCAGGTCGTACATCTGCCAGCCGGCGAACTCGCCTTCGGTGACAGTGACTTTCGCGACCATCCAAAAACTCCGCCTTCTTTCTGATCCCGCAATGCACCATACAGGCGCGATGAGCGACCCCATCGAAACGGCCATCTTCGAAAAACTGGCCAAGGCCGATCCGAAAAATGTCGGCGGCAAGAGCATCGAGCCCGCCGACGTGGCCAAGGAGCTGCAGCCCGAACAGTGGCAGCGCATGCTGCCCAAGGTCCGCGCCTGCGCCCTCGGCCTGATGCGTCAGGGCAAGCTTACCATCACCAAGAAGGGCAAGCCGGTCGACCCCAACGCCTTCAAGGGCGTCATCCGCCTGCGCCTGCCCACCGAGGCCGAAGCCGCCGCGGCCCTGGCGGCGCTTCCGCCGAAGCCGGAGAGCGATGAGGACTAGGACTTCCGTTCTCCCTCCCCGCCCCGGGGAGGGTGTCGGCGCAGCCGACGGGTGGGGACGGCTGTCCGCCTCATCCGCCGCCCCCGCCCGGCTTCGCCTCCGGCTCAGCCACCCTCCCCGGGGCGGGGAGGGAGAAGCATGACCCTCGACGCCGTCCTCGCCGACATCCGCGCCTGCCGGGCGTGTCTCGGCCAGCTGCCGCATACGCCGCGCCCGGTCATCCATGTCTTCCCCGAGACCCGGCTGCTGATCTGCGGCCAGGCCCCCGGCCGCCGCGTCCACGAGAGCGGCCGACCGTTCACCGACCCCTCCGGCGACCGCCTGCGCGACTGGCTGGGCGTGGACTACGAAACCTTCTACGCCGACCGCCGCCTCGGCGTCGCCGCCCAGGCCTTTTGCTATCCGGGCACCGCGCCGAAAGGCGGCGACTATCCCCCGCCGCGCCGCTGCGCCGAGCTGTGGCGGCCGCAGCTGCTGGCCGGCCTGCCGCAGGTCGAGCTGACCCTGCTGGTCGGCGGCTACGCCCAGGTCTGGGCCCTCGGCGACCGCGCGAAAGCGAACATGACCGACACGGTCCGGGCCTGGCGCGACTACGCCCCCTCGATCCTCCCCCTGCCGCACCCCTCGTGGCGCAACACCGCCTGGTTGAAGCGGAACCCGTGGTTCGAGGCCGAGGTGCTGCCCTACCTTCGCGAGCGGGTTCGGGGCATCCTCGCCTCATGATCCGCGCGCCGGCCGCCCTTTCCCTGTTCCTGACCCTCGCCCTCGCCGCCTGCGCCACGCCCGCCGTCCAGCCTCCGCTGACGCCGCCGCCGGGGTTCCGGGGGCCGGCGCTCGCCGCCGACGCCCTGGTCATGGACGACGGCGCCCGCCTGCCGCTGGCCCGCTGGACGCCGGAGGGCGAGCCCTGGGCCGTCGTCGTGGCCCTGCACGGCGTCAACGACAGCCGCGCCGCCTTCCACCTTGCGGGTCCGTGGTGGGCCGAGCACGGCATCGAGACCTGGGCCTTCGACCAGCGCGGCTTCGGCCAGGCGCCGGGGCGGGGCGTCTGGCCGGGCGAGGACCGGATGGTCGCCGACCTGCGCGTCGCCGTGGACCTCGCCCGTGCGCGCCATCCGCGGGCCGTCATCGCCGTGGCCGGAGAGAGCATGGGCGCGGCCGTCGCCATCGCCGCCTTCGCCTCGGACCGGCCGCCCGACGCCGACCGGGTGATCCTGCTGGCCCCGGCGGTCTGGGGCTGGTCGGCTCAGGGGCCCTTCAATTCCGCGGCGCTGTGGCTCGCGTCCCGCACCATTCCCGACCGCGCCGTCGAGCCCCCCGACTGGGCGGTGCGCGAATACGCGGCCTCGGACAACTGGATCGAGCTGTTGCGCACCGGCCGCGATCCCAACAGCCTGCTGACCACGCGCTTCGACCTCCTGTATGGCCTCGTCGATCTCATGGAATCGGCCTCGGCCGGCCTCGGCGAGGTTCGCGCGCCCACCCTGCTGATGTACGGCGCTCACGACAGCCTCGTCCCGAGGGCCTCGATGCGCCGGGCCCTCGAACGCGCCGGCCCGCGCCCCGGCCTCCGCACCGCCTTCTATCCCGACGGCTGGCACATCCTGAACCGCGACCTGCAGGCCGGGACCGTGTTCCGCGACGCCGAAGCCTGGCTGCACGATCCGGCCGCGCCTCTGCCGTCGGGGGCGGCGGAGATCCCCCCGGCGCTGGCGGACCGCTAGGCCCTCGTCGCGCAACGCGCGCTTTCCGGCCGGGTCCAAATTTCTCGGGGGTAGTCGCCACGAGCGTCCTGTCGGCTCAGCGATCCGCTTCCGCTCTCCGGATGGCGCCGCACAGGTCGCAGTATTCCGCGCCCTCCCGCCGCCGGCTGGGCCGCCACCGATGACGCCGGCACCTCAAGCGCCGGATAAGCTTCCGAAGCCAACGCAACGCTCACTCCCGATCCCACGGACCGATCGCCCGATCGGAAGCCCGTCATTGCCAGAGGCGCGAAAAAGGCCCCCGCCGAAGCGAGGGCCCTGACAACGCCCGGTCGGCGTTTAATCGCTGTCGCTGTCGTCGGCGATGACGACGACGGCGACGACCACGGCGGCGCCGATGAGAAGAACAGGCAGGGGCACGCCCGCGAGTTCGCTGGAGGCGTCCGAGGTGGCGCCGACGCGGTCGCCGATGCGGGCCGTCGCCGAACCGTTGGCGGCCGCGGCCTGGCCTGCGACGAGCAGGATGCCCGCCGTGACTGCAGCGATGGTTTTCTTCATGGGTAGGTCCTCAAATGGTTGCAACCGTCGAATCTCTACAACCCACAGACACAAGCGTCACCATAGCGGGCCCGTCCGTCTGGGGTTTTCGGGCGGGGCTCGTGGCGAAAATGCCATGGCTCGCTGCCTGACCCGGGCTCATCGCGGGCCCGGGGCTTCCGCCGGCCCGCAAACCGCCATGCTTGCGGTCCATCTCCCCAGCGCGTAAACGCCCCCGCAACAAAAAATACCCCGGGAGACGCCTGTCATGGGTAAGACGCTGTTCGATTCCCCGTCCTTCGCGAACCACGAAGGCGTCCACGCCGTCTTTGACGAAAAGACCGGCCTGCGCGGCATTATCGCTGTTCACTCGACGGCGCGCGGTCCCGCGGTCGGCGGCACCCGGATGTGGAACTACGCCTCCAGCGCCGAGGCGCTCGAGGACGTGCTGCGCCTGTCGAAGGGCATGAGCTACAAGAACGCCGTCGCGGATTTGGAGATGGGCGGCGGCAAGTCGGTCATCATCGGCGACAGCCGCACCCAGAAGACCCCCGAGCTGTTCCACGCCTTCGGCCGCGCGGTGAACACCCTGGGCGGCATCTACTACGCCGCGGAAGACGTCGGCGTGTCGGTCGCCGACATCGCCGAGGCCCGCAAGGTCACCCCCTATGTGCTCGGCCTCAGCGACGGCCCGGAAGCCTCGGGCGATCCGTCGCCGGTCACCGCCGAGGGTGTGTTCCGCTCGACCCTGACCGTCGCCCGCCGCCTGTGGAAGCAGGACGACCTGACCGGCCTGACCGTCGCCCTGCAGGGCATCGGCCACGTCGGCGGCTATCTCGCCGACAAGCTGCACGCCGCCGGCGCCAAACTGGTCATGACCGACGTCAACACCGCCCTGCTGTCGGAAGTCGCGGCCCGCACCAACGCCGAGGTCGTGGCCCCCGACGCCATCTATGACGTCAAGGCCGACATCTACGCCCCGTGCGCGCTCGGCGCGACGCTCAACCCCGAGACCCTGAACCGCCTGACGGTCAAGGCCGTCTGCGGCGCCGCCAACAACCAGCTGGCCACGCCTGACATCGGCCAGATGCTGTTCGAGCGCGGCGTGCTCTACGCCCCCGACTACGTGGTCAACGGCGGCGGCATCATCAACGTCGCGTCGGAGATGACCGCCCGCGAGACCGGCGGCGCCTACGATCCGCAATGGGTCGAGGGCAAGCTGTCGCGCCTGATGGAGACGCTGGAGGAAATCCTCGAACGCTCCGCCGTCGAGAAGCGCCCGACCCACGAGATCGCCGACGCCATCGCCGAAGCCCGCATCAACGCCGCCCGCGACCAGAAAGCCGACCGCCTCAAGGCGGCCTAGAGCTTCCGTCTCCTCCCCCTTCGCGTTTGCGAATGGGGAGGTGGCGCGGCGCGAATACGCGCCGTGACGGAGGGGCGCTGTCCGCCGCGCGGTCGATCCGCCGCCAGCCCCTCCACCGCTTCGCGGTCCCCCTCCCCATTCGCGAAGGACGAACGGGGAGGAGACGGCGCGGCCATGACGCTGTGCTGGCAATTTCGGGATTCATAGTCGGGTTCGGCGGACGATCTCCTGCCGTTCCAACCGCTTGGCCTTTTCTCGAACCGATCTTCCCGCCTGGGGAAGCCGGGGGCGCATGATGGCGGCTGTCCTGTCCCCCGACAGGCGCCGGTCTTTGACAATCCGCCTCCAGCGACGCGCCGCCCGAGGCGCGCGCGAACCGGACGTTCCGGACGCTATGCACTCTACGGACGCTATGCACTCTACGGACGCTACGGACGCTTTTTTGGGGTTTTCACCCGGGTAAAAGCCCCCTCGGCCGACCAGCCTCCTCCCGCCGCCGGCCCCCGGATTCGCCCCCGGCGCGCATCCAGACCATCATCGCCGGAAACGCCCCAATGATTCGGGCCGAGGCGACATGACCGCAACCTCCCGCAAGGGCTTCGATCCGCTGCTCATCGTCATGGCGATCGGCTTCGTCGTGGCCGTCGGGGCGCTGGCCTATCCGGCCTTCCGCGCCGACCCGATGAGCGCCCCGGGGCTGGTGCTGATCTTCACCGTCGGCGCCGTGGCCCTGATCGGCCTGTTCGCCTTCGCCCGCAGCGAGACGCGCAAGCCGCTGGGCGACACCACCGTCGACCTGCTCGACGCCATGGCCGAGCCCGCCGCCCTGGTCTGGGCCTCGGGCCAGGTGCTGGCCTTCAACGCCGCCTGGGCCGACAGCAACGGCGCCGTCACCAGCCTGCCCAAGGGCCGCTCCGCCTCCGCCCTCTACATGGCCTTCGCCCAGGCCCGCGCCGGCGAGCAGGGCCGGGCCATCGTCGTCATCGGCGATCGCGAGCAGGAGGTGCTGATCGGCATGGCCGGGGAGGGGCGGTTCCTCGTCCGCGCGGCGCCGGACGCCGCCATTCCGGTGATGACCAGCAGCGCCCCCACGCCGGCTTCGAACGGGCCCGAGAGCCGCGCCATGGCCGCCGGGGCCCCGTTCGGCTCCGCCGTCATCGCCGCCGAGGACCTGTTCGGCGGCAAGGTCGAGGAGGCCAACGCCGCCCTCTCGGTCCTGACCGGCCCCGCCGCCGCCCGCGACGCCGCCTTCGGCCACCTGTTCGATCCGGCCTGCGTCGCCGAGGCCCGCGCCAGGCTGGCCGCCGGCTCCTCCGGCCCGATCGAGCTCGTCGCCCGCGCCTTCCCCGACAAGATGCTGCACCTCTACGTCGCCCCCGAAGGTGACAAGCGCCGCATCTGGCTGTTCGACGTCTCGGCCCAGAAGTCGATGGAGCTGCAGCTGTCGCAGGCCCAGAAGATGCAGGCCGTGGGCCAGCTCGCCGGCGGCGTGGCCCACGACTTCAACAACCTGCTGACCGCCATCCAGCTGCAGTTGTCGGGCCTGCTGGAGCGCCACCCGGTCGGCGACCCCTCCTACGAGGGCCTCAACGAAATCCGCCAGACCGCCATCCGCGCCGCCGATCTGGTGCGCAAGCTGCTGGCCTTCTCGCGCAAATCCACCGTCCGCCGCGAACGCCTCGACCTTGGGGAACTGGTCGGCGAATTCGCCGTCCTCCTCCGCCGCCTGCTGCGCGAGGACGTCCGCCTCGAAACGGACTACGGCCGCGACCTTCCCGTGGTGCTCGCCGACAAGAGCCAGCTCGAGACCGCGGTCATGAACCTCGCCGTCAACGCCCGCGACGCCATGCGCGGCGTGGTCGAGCCGGGGGCCGGGGTGGTGACCATCCGCACCCTGCGTCTGACCCGCGACGAGGCCCGCGCCCTCGGCTGGGCCGCCGCCCCGACCGAAAACGTCGCCCTGATCGAGGTCAGCGACACCGGCCCCGGCGTGCCGCCCGACATCCTCGGCAAGATCTTCGAGCCCTTCTTCACCACCAAGGCGGTCAACGAGGGCACCGGCATGGGGCTGGCCACCGTCTACGGCATCGTCGAGCAGGCCGGCGGCCACATCAACGTCTCCAACCTGGAGGGGGCGGGGGCCGCCTTCCGCATCTTCCTGCCCGAGGCCGGCGAGGTCGAACTGGCCGAGACCCCGGTGGTCGAGAAGGTCGCCAAGGCGCCGCGCGACCTGTCCGGCGCCGGCCGTATCCTGTTCGTCGAGGACGAGGCCGCCGTACGCGGAATCGCCGCCCGCCTGCTGCGCCAGCGCGGCTACGAGGTCATCGAGGCCGCCGACGGCGAAGAGGCCCTGATCCTCGCCGAGGAGCACGCCGGCACCATCGACATGATGATCTCCGACGTCATCATGCCCGGGCTCGACGGCCCCTCCCTGCTCAAGAAGGCCCGGCCCTTCCTCGGCGACGCCCCCGTGATGTTCATCTCCGGCTACGCCGAAAGCGACTTCTCCGACCTGCTGCAGGACGAGGTCGGCGTCTCCTTCCTGCCCAAGCCGCTGGACATCAAGACCCTCGCCGAACGGGTCAAGCAGGAACTCCGCGCCGCCTGAGGCCCTATTTGCCCCGACGCCCGTGGCCGCGGTCGCGATCGTCCCGGTCGCGCCGGTGGCCGCCGTCGCTCCCGCCGTGCCGCCGTTCCCGCCAGTAGCCCGACTCCGGCGGGATGTAGAAGTCGCGGTAGGCGTAGTCGCCGGGGCAGTATTGCTGGGCGGCGCCATACGGCAGGCCGGGCGGCGGCGCCCAGTAGCAGTTGGCGTTCTGGTACTCGAGATCGGCCGCGGCCTGGTCCAGGCCCTGGGCCATGGCCTCCCAGAAGGCGGGGTCGCTGGAGCAGGCCGAGGCGAGAAGCCCCGTCGCGGCGACGATCAAAGTGCGAATGCGCTTGTGGGCCATGTCGAACCTCCCCTGGCCCCTGACCCTGCCGCGCCGCCGCCCGCTCTCCCACTGACCGAACCTGACCGGGTGACAGTTCCGTAACTTGCCGCCCGCCGCCGCCCGGGCCTAGCTGGCGTGGCGTCAAAGGGAGCCCGCCATGATTGACCGCCGCAAACTGCTGATGACCGCCGGAGCCGGGGCCGCCGTGGCCGCCGCCGGCGTCCCCGCCTTCGCCGCCCCACGTCAGGACGCCGCCTCGGCCCAACTGACCGCCTTCATGGACCGCGCCTTCGACCGCATCCTCGACACCTCGCCGGAAACCGTCACCGCGCTCGGCCTCGACACGGGCGAGCGCGCCGCCGCCGCCTCCCGACTCTCCGCCCCGACCCTGGCCGAGGAAGAGGCGAGCCGCGCCCTGACCCGCGACCTGCGCCGCGAACTGGCCGGCATCGACCGGAACACCCTGACGGGTCAGTCCGCCATCCACTACGACACCCTCGCCGCCAACTGGGACGCGGTGATCGCCACCTATGACATCCCCTACGGCCAGGGCGGCTGGCCGGAGATCTATCGCGTCAGTCAGCAGTCCGGCGCCTACCAGTCGATCCCGGACTTCCTTGACAGCCAGCACCGCGTCGAGACCGCCGCCGACGCCGAGGCCTACGTCTCGCGCATCAACGCCTTCGCCGACGTCCTGACCGCCGAAACCGACCGCGTGCGCGAGGACCACGCCCGCGGCGTCGTCCCCCCGGACTTCATCCTGGCCAAGGCCATCTCGCAGCAGGAGGGCATGACCGCGACCCGGGCCGCGGACTCGCCCATGGTCGCCTCCATCGTCCGCCGCGCCGCCGAGAAGGGCATCCCCGGCGACTGGGGCCCCCGCGTCGAACGCCTGCTGTCCGAGCGGGTCTATCCGGCGCTCGCCGCCCAGACGGCCGTGCTGAAGCAGCGCCTGCCCGGGGCCGGACATGAGGCGACCGTGGCCCGCCTGCCGGACGGCGAGCGCTACTACGCCAACAGCCTGCATTACATCACCACCACCCGCCTCAGCGCCGATGAGATCCACCGGGTCGGCATGGACCAGGTCGCCGAACTGACCGCCCGCGCCGACGCCCTTCTCAAGGCCCAGGGCATGACGCAGGGCTCGGTCGCCGCGCGCATCGCCGCCCTCGGCGCCGACCCGCGCTACACTTGGCCGAACACCGACGCCGGCAAGGCCGACCTGATCGCCGACCTGAACCGGCAGATGCAGGCCATGCAGGCGCGCCTGCCGCAGGCCTTCGGCCGCCTCCCGAAGGCCGGCGTCGAGATCAAGCGGGTGCCGCCGGAGATCGAGGCCGGGGCCTCGCTGGGCTACTACAACTCGCCCAGCCTCGATGGCTCGCGGCCGGGCATCTACTACATCAACCTGCGCGACACCTCGGAATGGCCGAAGTGGACCCTGCCGACCCTGACCTATCACGAGGCCACGCCCGGCCATCACTTCCAGATCGCCATCCAGCAGGAGAGCGAGGCCGCGCCGAAGCTGATGAACCTCGTCTTCTTCTCCAGCTATGTCGAAGGCTGGGGCCTCTACGCCGAACAGCTGGCCGACGAACTCGGCGCCTATGAGAGCGATCCGCTGGGACAGGTCGGCTACCTGCAGTCGCTGATGTTCCGCGCCGCTCGGCTGGTGGTCGACACCGGCATCCATTCCAAGCGCTGGAGCCGCGAGCAGGGCATCCGCTACATGGTCGAGACCCTCGGCGATCAGGAAAGCGCTTCGACCAGCGAGGTCGAGCGCTACTGCGGCTGGCCGGGCCAGGCCTGCGCCTACAAGGTCGGCCACAATGAGTGGGCCCGGCTTCGTGAAAAGGCGAGAGCCGCCCTCGGCCCCCGGTTCGACCTGCGGGATTTCCACGACGTGGCGCTGGCCGGGGGCGGCGTGCCGCTGACCGTGCTGGAGCGGGTCGTCGACGACTGGACTGCGCGCCGGATGGCCTGAGGGCTCAGGCGGCCTCGATGGCCTCGCGCGCGGCGAGGACGCTCGGATCGGCCGCCGCCGCCGCCAGGATCCAGTCCCGGAAGCGGGCGATCTTGGGTGAACGCCGGCGGCCCTCGGGCCAGACCAGCCAGTAGGCGTAGCCGGGGATCAGCTTGACCGAAAGCGGCACCGGCTGGACCAGCAGACCCGCCGCCAGCTCACGGGCGAACAGGATCGGGGAGGCCAAGGCCACGCCCTGGTCGCCCAGCGCGGACGCGACCTCCAGCGCCTGGTAGTCGGCGCGCAGCCGCGACGGCGTCTGACCGTCCGCCGCGACGCCGGCCGCCGCGAACCACACCGCCCATTCCTTCTCCAGACCGATGCGCGGCGCCCTGAGCAGGTCCTCGGCGGTGTGGAGGCCGAGCGTGTCGCGCAGGCGCGGACTGCAGACCGGCGTGAACACGCTGGGCATGACCTCGACGCTCTCCACGCCCGGCCACTCGCCGGCGCCGGAGCGGATGCCGACGTCGAAACCCTCGCGCGACAGGTCGGTGAGGCGCGCCGCCGTATCGAGCCGCACCGCCAGCTCAGGATGGGCCAGTTGGAACTCGCCCAGACGCGGGGCCAGCCACTGCGTCGCCAGCGTCGCCAGGGTGGTGATCGACAGGATCGCCTGATCGGCCTCGGTCAGGTCGGACAGCGCCCGGCGCAGCAGGCTCATGGCCTCCGTCGCGGCGCGCGACAGCCGCTCGCCGGACTCCGTCGGGACGACCTCCCGCGGCAGGCGGCGGAACAGGCTCTGGCCCAGCCGGCCCTCAAGAGCCTTGATCTGCCAGCTGACCGCCGCCTGGGTCATGCCCAGTTCCTCGGCCGCGCGGGTGAAGCTGTTCAGGCGGGCGGCGGCCTCGAACACCCGGATCGAGGCGAGGGGAATTCCGGCAAGGGGGTCGGACATAAGCGTCCCTTATGCTGCGCGCCGCCAATCTGGTTTGTGGACAGCTCCTGTCAAGCTCATTCTGGCCCTGTCCTCACCGCAGCAAGATCAGGAGGCCGGGATGGAAGAAATTCACCATACGCATAAGGAAGTTGCATGGGGCTGGGCCGCCGTGCTGCAGGATTGGCGGCGCAGCCGCGCCCGGGCCCGGCTGCGCAAACCGTTGCGGGTCGTGGCGCCTTCGAGCCGTTGATCATGTCCCGGGGCGGCCGCTCGTCCGGTTAGTCGACCGTCCAGCCGTCCGCCTCGCGCAAGCCGTTGTGGATGGCCGTGGCGGCGATGGCGGCCTCGGCCCCGGCCACGGCGATCTGGTTCAGGCCGCGGACCACGTCGCCGGCGGCATAGAGCCCCGGCACGGTGGTCGCCTGATGGCCGTCGACCACCATGCAGCCGTCATCGCCGACCCTGGCGCCGAGCGCCCGGGCCAGTTCCGCGTTCGGCGAAGTCCCCAGGGCGGAATAGACCAGGTCGAACACCTGGAAGGCTCCGCCCCAGCCCAGGGCCGTCACCCGGTCGCCCTCGAGCCGGACGTTGTCGATCGGCGCGCGGATCAGTTCGACGCCCATGCGGCGCAGTTCGTCCTCCTTGGTCAACGCCGCCGCCGGGCCGACGTGGATCAGCGTCACCCGGTCCGAATAGGTGCGCAGGAAGGCCGCCTCGCGCACTCCCTTGTCGTCCTTGCCGATGATCGCCACCGCCTTGTCGATGGCCTCGTAGCCGTCGCAGATCGGGCAAATCCGGACCAGCGCCCGCTCGATGGCGCGCTCGACCCCCGGCAGGTCGGGATGATGGTCGACCACGCCGGTGGCGAGCAGCACCGCCCTCGCCTGGACCTCCCGCCCGTTCAGTCGCGCCCGGAACCCGTCGCCGTCGCGCTCCAGACTCTCGACCCGGCCTGGCTCGATCACGGCGTCGAACTCCAGCGCCTGTTCGGTCATCCGCCCGATGATGGCCTCGCCGGTGATGCCCTGCGGAAAGCCGGGCAGGTTGTGGCTGACGGGGATCCAGCAGGCTCGCGGCGCGCCGCCGTCCGCCAGCAGCACCCGCCGCCGGAAGCGGGCCAGATAGGTGGCGGCGGTCAGCCCTGCCGGCCCGGCCCCGATGATCAGAACCTCGGGTCCGGCTTCGGTCAACGCGTTCGCCAGGTCGTCGGCCAGTAGTCGGATGGCACGCCCCAGCACTCCTGCATTTCGGACTCGTGGGTCAGCACGAACTCGCGGCCGGTCCAGGTCCAGGTCGAGGCGGTTCCGCAATCGCCGACGCCCCGCCCCTTGGCGAAGGCCACGATCGTGCGGCTCTCCGGCGAATAGCCGCCGTTGATCGTGCCGGCCCCGGCTTCGCCTGAACCGGAGGCGAGGCGCGCCGGGCGCGGATCGCGGCCGCCGGGGCCCGTGATGTACCAGTCGTGACCCATGTTGTAGGCGCCGGCGAAACAGGGAACCGCCCACAGCTCTGTGGAGGCGTCCAGTCTGGCCGACATCACTTCCTTGCCCACCCAGTGCTCCGCGGTTTCGGCGCGGCACTCCGCCACCGCCGGCACGGCTTCCAACGCGGCCGGCAGGGTCTGGTTCTGATCGCCGAAGCCTGTCTGCGAGACGGCGGGCGCCGGGGCGACCACAGGCAGGGGAGGGGCCGGTCGGACGATGGACGCGGGGCGTGCGCCGGCCCGGCGCAGCGCCGTCACCGTGCCCACCCGGCCCTGCCGCTCGTCGATCCACAGCAGCGCGGCCGCGGCCCCGGACAGGGAAATCCCATGATCCGCGCTGATCCGGGCCGTGTTCCCGGCGGCGAGCGCCCGCACCACCTCCAGAGCTCTGGCGGGCGCGACCTCGGCCGCGACCGGCTCGTTGTTGGCCAGCGCCATCGGATAGGCGGCGCCGTCGATGGTCAGCGAGAAGGCGCGTGTCGTCTCCGCTCCCTCGGGCCAGTATCCCGCGGCGACCTGCGGCCGGGCGTCCGGGCCCGGCTCCATGGCCACGCGCAGCCAGCCGAAGCCTTCTCGTCCCGGCCCATAGGCGAAACAGGCGTTGCCGTTGTCGCAGACGGCGATCCAGTCCCGGAAGACCCTGGACTCAGTCGCCACGCCGGCGGAGGCCGCCGCCTGCCCGGGAGAAGACGCCGTCGCGGTCGGGCCCGGCGCGGCCTTGTCCTTCGCGGCGTCGGCGGGTCCACAGGCGCTGAAGCTGGCCACCGCCACGGCGCAAACGGCAGCCGCTCGTCCGTACTTCATGGCGATTTCCCCGATGGGTGGCGTCCCTGTCGAGCGACGATACACCGGCGGCCCGCGGGAGTCCCCGCCGCCCTTTGCGCCCGCGCCCGCGCGCCGCTATACCGCGCGCCTCACTCCCCATTCCAAGTCAGAGGCGCGAAACCGCATGGCCAAGATCAAGGTCGCCAACCCCATCGTGGACATCGACGGCGATGAGATGACCCGGATCATCTGGCAGATGATCAAGGACAAGCTGGTCTTCCCGTTCCTCGACCTGGACCTGGACTATTACGACCTCGGCATGGAGAACCGCGACGCCACCGACGACCAGGTGACGATCGAGGCCGCGAAGGCGATCCAGAAGCACGGCGTCGGCGTGAAGTGCGCCACCATCACCCCGGACGAGGCCCGGGTGAAGGAGTTCGGGCTCAAGAAGATGTGGAAGTCGCCGAACGGCACGATCCGCAACATCCTTGGCGGCGTGGTCTTCCGCGAGCCGATCATCTGCTCGAACGTGCCGCGACTGGTGCCGGGCTGGACCCAGCCCATCGTCGTCGGCCGTCACGCCTTCGGCGACCAGTACAAGGCCACCGACTTCCTGGTTCCTGGCCCCGGCAAGCTGACGATCAAGTTCCAGGGCGAGGACGGCCAGGTCATCGAGCATGAGGTGTTCGACTTCCCCTCGGCCGGCGTCGCCATGGGCATGTACAACCTCGATGACTCGATCACCGAGTTCGCCCGCGCCAGCTTCTCGTTCGGCCTGCAGCGCAATTTCCCGGTCTACCTCTCGACCAAGAACACCATCCTCAAGGCCTATGACGGGCGCTTCAAGGACATCTTCCAGAAGGTGTTCGACGAGGAGTTCGCGGCCGAGTTCAAGGAGAGGGGCCTGACCTACGAGCACCGCCTGATCGACGACATGGTGGCCGCGGCCATCAAGTGGTCGGGCGGCTTCGTCTGGGCGTGCAAGAACTATGACGGCGACGTGCAGTCCGACGTGGTGGCCCAGGGCTTCGGCTCGCTGGGCCTGATGACCTCGGTGCTGATGACACCGGACGGCAAGGTGCTGGAGTCGGAGGCCGCCCACGGCACCGTGACCCGCCACTACCGCCAGCACCAGAAGGGCGAGGCCACCTCGACCAACTCGATCGCCTCGATCTTCGCCTGGACCCGCGGCTTCTCGCACCGGGCGAAGCTGGACGGCAATGACGAGCTGGCCCGCTTCGCGGCCACCCTCGAGCGGGTCGTGGTCGAGACCGTCGAGAGCGGCCACATGACCAAGGACCTGGCGCTTCTGGTCGGCGACCAGCAGGGCTGGCTGACCACCGAGGGCTTCCTCGACAAGGTCGCCGAGAACCTGACCCGGGCGATGGAGGGGTAGGCTTTCCGCCTTGCGGACCTTCAAGGGCTCGCCGGACTCGCGTCCGGCGAGCCTTTCGTTTGAGCGGGGCCGGTCTTCGTGCATTGATGGCGGCCTTACCGGGAGGGTTTCGATGAAACTGGTCGGCAGGCTCATCGTCGGTCTGGTCGTGCTGGCTGCGATCAGCTTCTTCGCGGCGCCGGGCGTGGCCTTCTTCGCTCTTCGGTCCGCGGCCGAGGCGAACGACGCCGCGGGCCTGGCGCGGCTGGTCGACTATGGCGCCGTGCGCCAGTCGCTGCGGCCGCAGCTGGACGGCAACCCCGCGGCGCTGGCTCCGGCCCCCTCGTTCATGGAAGACCCGATCGGAGCCGTGCGGCGCCAGATCGAACAGGCGGCGACGCCCCAGGCGCCGGACGTCGAGGCCTATCTGACCCCGGCGGCCCTCGCGGCCCTGACCCGGGGCGAAGGGCGGTACGCCTCCCAGCGCACGGGCGGACCCCAGCCGTCGCCGGACGTCACGACCACCGGCGGCCCCATGCCGACGCCGGTCTACTGGGGCATGAACCGCGCGCGGATGAGCGTCGCCGACGACGGCGGGTCCGAGACCCTCTTCACCTTCGAGCGCAAGGGCCCGTTCGAGTGGAAGCTGGTCCACATCGGCCTGCCCGAGGGCGCCGCCCCCGCCGTTGCTCCGCCGGCCCGGACCACGCCCGTTCCCGCCGATCGCTAGGCAGGCTGATCGACTCGCGGCAACCGTAGCCGTGGGGAGGCGTTTCGACGCCAGAGGGTAACATGATCAAGAAGCTTGTCGTCGGCCTGGCCGCCGTGGCCATCGTCGTCCTGGTCGCCGCCTGGGCCGCCGCGCCCGTTCTGAGCGCCCAGGCCCTGATCCGCGCCGCCAAGGCGGGAGACGCCGACCGTATCGAGCAGCTGGTCGACTTCCCGGCCCTGCGCCAGAGCCTGAAGGACGAGCTCAACGCCGAACTGGCGGCCCAGATGCGGCGCGACCCGCGCATGGCCGAGAGCGGCCTGGGCGGTCTCGGCCTGATCCTCGCGCCTATGCTGCTGTCCGGGGCCGTCGACGCCGCGGTGACGCCCGAGGTGGTGGCCCAGATGGTCACCACCGCCGAGGCTCCGGATCCGACGGTCCGCGACCAGCCGGAGCCGGGCGACGCCGCCGACGAGGGCGACGATATCCACCAGGCCTGGGGCTATCGCGACCTCAACGCCTTCGCCGTCACCCTCACCGACCGAGATCACCCGGACCAGCGGCTGGCGCTGATTCTCGAACGCCGCGGGCTGTTCAGCTGGAAGCTGGCGGCCGTCGATATCCAGAACGACGCGCGGCCCTAGGCCAGCGCGGCCCGCACCGCCGCCAGGCCGTCCTCGGCCTTGCCGCCGTCGGGGGCGCCGCCCTGGGCGAAGTCGGGCTTGCCGCCCGCGCCCTGGCCGCCCATGGCCAGAACCGCGGCGCGCGCCAGATCGGCCGCATTGACCTTGCCGGCCATGTCGGACGTCACCGCCACCGTGACCGCCGCCTTGCCCTCGGTGACGCCGATCAGGGCGACGACGCCGGAGACGACCTGTTTGCGGAAGTCCTCGGCCACGCCGCGCAGGCCCTTGCCGTCGACGCCGTCGAGGACGCGGGCGATCAGTTTGACGCCGTTGACCTCTTCCGGCGCGGCGTTTCCGCCAGCCCCGCCGCCGAGCGCCAGCTGCTTCTTCAGGTCGGCGACCTGCTTCTCCAGCGTGCGCACCGAGGCCGTCAGGGCCTCGACCCGCGCCGGCACGTCGGCGGGCTGGACCTTGAACGACTGGGCCAGCTTCTTCGCCACTCCCGCCTGGGCCAGCAGATGCTGACGCGCGGCCTCGCCGGTCAGGGCCTCGATGCGGCGCACGCCGGCGGCGATGCCGCTCTCCGAGACGATCTTGAACAGGGCGATGTCGCCGGTCCGGGCGACGTGGGTGCCGCCGCACAGCTCGACCGAATAGGGCTTGTCCGCCTCGGTCAGAGAGCGGCCCAGCGTCAGCACGCGGACCTCTTCGCCGTATTTCTCGCCGAACAGGGCGACGGCCCCGGCGTCGATCGCCGCCTGGGGCGCCATCATCCGGGTCTCGGCAGGCAGGTTCTGGCGGATGACGGCGTTCACCTCATCCTCCATCCGGGCCAGTTCGTCCTCGGTGACCGGCGCGTTGTGGCTGAAGTCGAAGCGCAGGCGTTCGGCGTCGACCATCTGGCCCTTCTGGGCCACGTGTCCGCCCAGCACGTTGGAGAGGGCCTTGTGCAGCAGGTGCGCCGCCGAATGGTTGGCGCGGGTGGTCAGGCGGGCGTCGGCGGCGACGCGCAGCTGGACGCGCGCGCCGATGGCCAGCGTGCCCGAGCTGATCTCGACGCGGTGGGCGAACAGGTCGCCGGCATGCTTCTGGACGTCGAGCACCACGCCCGAGCCCTGCTGGCCGGTGGCGTCGGTCCACTCGATCTCGCCCTTATCGCCGGCCTGACCGCCGCCTTCGCCGTAGAAGGGAGTCTGGTCGAACAGCACCTCCGCGGTTTCGCCCGCGCCGAGTTCGTCGACCGACTGGCCGCTCTCGACGATGGCCAGCACCTCGCCCGACCCCTCGACGGAGTCGTAGCCGGTGAAGACGGTCGGGCCGAGACGGTCGCGCAGGGCCAGCCACTCGCCGGCCGAGGCGGTCTGGCCTGAACCGGTCCAGTGCTCGCGCGAGCGGTTGCGCTGCTCTTCCATGGCCGCGTCGAAGCCGGCGGTGTCGACGGTGAAGCCGCGCCGGCGCGCCTCGTCCTGGGTCAGGTCGAGCGGGAAGCCGTAGGTGTCGTAGAGGGTGAAGGCGGTCTGGCCCGGCAGCACGCCGCCCTCGCCGAGATCGCGCGCGGCGTCCTCCAGAAGGCCCATGCCGCGGCCGAGGGTGGTGCGGAAGCGGATCTCCTCCTGCTTCAGCGTATCCTCGATGAAGGCCTGGGCGCGGCGCAGTTCGGGATAGGCGTCGCCCATCTCCTGCACCAGCGTCGGCACCAGCCGGTGCATCAGGGGATCGGCGGCGCCCAGCAGGTGGGCGTGGCGCATGGCCCGGCGCATGATCCGGCGCAGCACATAGCCGCGGCCCTCGTTCGAGGGCGTGACCCCGTCGGCGATCAGGAAGGACGACGAGCGCAGGTGATCGGCGATGACCCGGTGGCTGGGCGTGCGGTCGCCCTCGGCCGACGTGCCGGTCTCATGCTCCGAGGCCGCGATCAGGGTGCGGAACAGGTCGGTCTCGTAGTTCGAGTGGACGCCCTGCAGCACCGCCGCCACGCGCTCGAGACCGGCGCCGGTGTCGATCGACGGCTTCGGCAGCAGGCTGCGGCTCCCGTCGGCCGACTGGTCATACTGCATGAAGACCAGGTTCCAGATCTCGACCCAGCGGTCGCCGTCCTCGTCCGGCGTGCCGGGAGGGCCGCCCCAGATGTGGTCGCCGTGGTCGTAGAAGATCTCGGTGCAGGGGCCGCACGGACCGGTGTCGCCCATCGACCAGAAATTGTCCGAGCCGGCGATGCGGGCGATTTTCGATTCCGGGAGGCCGGCGATCTTCTTCCACAGGTCGAAGGCCTCGTCGTCGTCGATGTAGACGGTGGCCATCAGCCGGTCGGCGGGGATGCCGAACTCTTTCGTGACCAGGTTCCACGCCATCTCGATGGCGTGCTCCTTGAAGTAGTCGCCGAAGGAGAAATTCCCCAGCATCTCGAAGAAGGTGTGGTGGCGCGCGGTGTAGCCGACGTTGTCGAGGTCGTTGTGCTTGCCTCCGGCGCGGACGCATTTCTGCGAACTGGTGGCGCGCTTGATCGCCCGTGTTTCCTGGCCGGTGAAGACGTTCTTGAACGGCACCATGCCGGCGTTGACGAACAGCAGGGTCGGGTCGTTCTGCGGCACCAGCGGAGCCGACTGGACCTTCTCGTGGCCGTCGGCCGCGAAATAGTCGAGGAAGGTCGAGCGGATCTGGTTGAGGCTGGCCATGACGGGTCGTTCTGGGGAGGCGAAAAGGAACGCGCCTCATATAGGGGTTTCAGCCCGAAAGCATCACCCGCCCGTGATCGGCTCCGTTCAGGCGGCGGCGGGCGCCCCGAGCCTGCGCCGGGCGATCCACGCCATGGGCAGGCCGACCATCACCACGTGGACGATCAGGCCCTGGACGACATGGTAGGCGTCGGGCGGCGACAGGGTCGAGGCCGACAGCGGGATGACGACGAGCGTCATGACCAGCCAGATCAAGACGCCCCAGACCACGCCGGCGAGCAGCCACTGTGAACGCAGCAGGGGCTGACGCGCGGCCAGCGTCATGTAGATGGCGGCGATGACCAGCATGATGCCGAAGTGGGAGGCGAGGCCGAGCAGGGCCGTCGGCCAGCCGCCCTGGTAGGCGGCGCGGCCCAGCCAGCCGCCGGCGACGGACTGGAGCACGACCTGGGGTCCGACGCCGAGGTTCAGCAGGATGGCGGAGGCGATGTCGAGCGTCCCGGCCGCCAGCGTGGCCCACAGGATGGCCGGGCCTGCGCCCGTGGCTCTGTCCGTCATGACCTTCTCCCCCGAGAAGGCGGCAGGCTATGTCGGCAAGCGCGATCTGACCAGAGGCTCAAGCCTCGTCGTCGTCGACCACGTCGTCGGTGATCCCGTCGTCCTCTTCCTCTTCCTCCTGGCCGTCGTCGACTTCGTCGGCGGCCGCCTCGTCCTCGGACAGCAGGTCGTCGAGGGCGTCGATGATGGCGTCGATCTGCTCGGGCGAGGCGACGACGGCCATCGAGGCCCCGCCGTCGCCCTCGATCTCGAGCAGATAGCCCGACGGGGTTTCGGAGAGGGTGAACTGGCTGAGGGACTGGACCTGGGGATCGGCCATGGCGGGCTCCGGTTTGACGACCCCGACAACCGCCGCGCTCGCGGAAAGGTCCCGCTTGCGAAAAAAAGGCCGCCCGACCCGGGTGGGATCGAGCGGCCGCTCCGTCCGGCCCGGCCCGGCGGGGTCGGTGGCGGGTCGGCGGACCCGGCCGGAGAAGTAGGGTTTTGTCCGGGTAAAAACCCGAAAACACAGTCCAAAGCGTCCAATGAGTGCACTGCGTCCGAAGCGTACGAAGAGTGCGCTTCGTCCAGCGGTTCGCCTCAGCCCTCGAGGTCCTGGCCCTCGTCAGGCTCGGGCGTGCCCAGCAGCTCCTCGGCGATCTTGCTGGTCGAGGCGCGCACGGCCTTCTCGATCGAGTCGGCGATGTCCGGGTTGGCCTTGAGGAAGGCGCGCACGTTCTCGCGGCCCTGGCCGATGCGCTGGCTGTCGTAGGAGAACCAGCTGCCCGACTTCTCGATCACCCCCGCCTTGACGCCCAGGTCGATGATCTCGCCGAGCTTGGAGATGCCCTCGCCGTACATGATGTCGAAGATGACCTCGCGGAACGGCGGGGCGACCTTGTTCTTGACCACCTTGACCCGGGTGGTGTTGCCCACGACTTCGTCGCGGTCCTTGATCGCGCCGGTGCGGCGGATGTCGAGACGGACCGAGGCGTAGAATTTCAGCGCGTTTCCGCCCGTCGTCGTTTCCGGCGAGCCGTACATGACGCCGATCTTGTGACGGATCTGGTTGATGAAGAGGACGATGCACTGCGACTTGTTGATCGAGGCGGTCAGCTTGCGCAGGGCCTGGCTCATCAGGCGGGCCTGCAGGCCGGGCAGGCTGTCGCCCATCTCGCCCTCGATCTCGGCGCGGGGCGTCAGGGCGGCGACGGAGTCGACCACCACGATGTCCACGGCGCCGGAGCGCACCAGGGTGTCGACGATCTCGAGCGCCTGCTCGCCTGTGTCGGGCTGCGAAACCAGCAGGTCGTCGAGGTTGACGCCCAGTTTCTGGGCATAGCCCGGGTCGAGCGCGTGCTCGGCGTCGACGAAGGCGGCGGTGCCGCCCGATTTCTGGATTTCGGCCACGGTGTGCAGGGCCAGGGTGGTCTTGCCCGAGCTTTCCGGGCCGAACACCTCGATGACCCGGCCGCGCGGCAGGCCGCCGATGCCGAGCGCCATGTCGAGGCCGAGCGAGCCGGTCGACACCGAGGGAATGGCCTCGGTCACGCCGTTCTTGCCCAGCTTCATCACCGAGCCCTTGCCGAAGGCGCGGTCGATCTGGGCGATCGCCGCCTCCAGAGCCCGCTGCTTGTCGCCGTCGTCCTTGCCGACCAATTTGAGATTCGCCTGTGCCGCCACCTTGCCACTCTCCCTTGCCATGATTCCCGTTCGGTACTGGAGGAGAGGCCCGCCTTCGGTCCGATGACCGTGACCCGCTCCCTGTGAGCAGGGATATGTGCACGGTTTGTTCCGGTTGCCAATATGTTCTTTTCGGAGCGCCTCTCAGCTACGTCCGATTTTGACGTAGGGGTGCATCGGCTGTCTCAGGCGCAGACCTGGCGGACGCAGCGTCTCAGCCAGCGGTGGGCGGGATCGGCGTCCATTCGAGGGTGCCACAGCATCGACACGGTGAATTCTTCCGAGGGCAACGGCAGCGGGAAAGAGACCAGGCCGTCGCGGAGGCTCGAGGTGTGACGGTCCGGAACCGTGGCGATCAGGTCCGAGGCCCGCACCAGCGACAGGGCGGCGGAGAAGCCGCTGACGATGGTGGCGACACGCCGTCGGGTCCCCGGGGGCAGAAAGGGCCGGTCGACGGCGCCGTCCTCCAGTCCGCTCCTGGACACCACGATATGGGAGGCTTGCGACCAGGCCGCCTCCGTCACTCCCCCGCGGCCCAGGGGGTGGCCCTTGCGAACCACGCCGGTGAGCCGGTCCCGGAACAGCGCCTGGCTGCGCACTTCGGGACCCGTCGCCGCTTCGATGATGCCGGTTTCCAGGTCGACCCGCCCGTCGCGCAGCGGCGTGCTGTCCTTGTCCGCCTTCTGGAGGAAGAACAGACGAACCCCCGGCGCCTGGTCCGCGACCAGGGCGAGCAGACGGGGCCCGAAGGTCTCCACAAAACCGTCGCTGGTCCTCAGCGTGTAGGTGCGCGCGAGGGTGGCGAGGTCGACGCGGTCATCCGGGCGCAGAACCGCCCCCGCCTGCTCGACGAGCCGGCTGACCCGGTCGCGCAACTCGGCCGCGCGCGGGGTGGGAACCAGACCGCGCCCGGCCCTGACCAGCAGGGGATCGCCGGTGGCCTCGCGGACGCGTCCGAGGGCGCGGCTCATGGCTGAAGGGCTCAGCCGCAGCCGCCGCGCCGCGCCGGAGACGCTGCCTTCCGCCAGCAGCGCGTCGAGGACGACCAGCAGGTTCAGGTCCGGGAGAGCCATTCATCACCGTCGCGCCGACATGGCGTCAAGTGCAGCAATAACATGCAAATGCTGCGTCTTCCGCAATTTCGCGAGGCTCGTAGCCTGCCGCCCACAGTCGAAGCGGAGGCGAGGCTCATGGACAGGACAGCGCTGCAGTCATTCACAGAAGACGTCCGGTCGCGATGGGGACCGCTGACGACCGAACTGGCGGAGGCGTGCCAGGAGGCGATGGAGGCGCTGCTCGGCGCTTCGGCCGAAGAGGCCTGGCTGGCGAATCTCCATGAGGCGGCGCCGGCGGCGGCGGAACTCCACCGCGACCCCGATCATGGCTTCATGCTGCTGGCCCATACCGAACAGGCCGGGCTCTACCGGCCGCCGCACGACCACGGCCGGAGCTGGGTTCTCTACGGGATCCAGCGCGGCGAGATCGAGATGGGAACCTGGGCCAGGGCCGAGGGCGATGACGGCGAAATTCGACTGGTCAGGCGGAACACGACGCTCGTTCGCGCGGGCCAGGTCCAGCTCTACTTGCCGGGCGACATTCACGACACCCGCTGCGTCAGCGACACCGCCCTGCTGTTCCGCTTCACCGAGCGCGACCTGCGGGTCGAGGACCGGGAGCATCGCCGTCTGACCCGCTACGTCCACCGTGACGGGATCTGGACCACGGACCCGGCCGCATGATGCCCCTGGACCCGGAGCCCGCGCCCCGCGGAGCCCGGGTGGCGGGCGCAGGCTCGGGCCCGCCGGCGACGGAGGCCGAAGCCTCGCCCACTCCGCCAGGACGCGCCGCGGCCGTCGTCGCCGTCCTGACGGCGATGACGCTGGTGGTGCTCGACGCGGGCATGATGAACCTGGCCCTGCCGGCGATCGCCGGCGCGTTCCGGGCGCCGGCGGCGCTCGCGGTGCTGGTCGTCACCGCCTACCAGACGGCGCTGCTGGCCGCGTTGCTGCCCTGCGCCGCCCTCGGCGAGCGCCTCGGCTATCGCCCCGTCTTCGCCCTGGGCGTGGGGCTGTTCGTCATCGCCTCGGGGCTGTGCGCCCTGGCGCCGTCGCTGCCCTGGCTGGTTGCGGCGCGGGCGCTCCAGGGGCTGGGCGGAGCAGCGGTGATGGCGCTCGGCGTGCCGCTGTTGCGGTTCGCCGTGCCTTCGCATCGGCTGGGCGCCGCCATCGGCTGGAACGCGCTGACGGTGGCGCTGGCCAGTTCCGCCGGCCCCGGAGCGGGCGCCCTGATCCTGTCGCAGGGCGATTGGCGCTGGCTGTTCGCTCCCGGCGTTCCGCTTGGCCTGGCGGTCCTTCTGGCCTGTCGGGCGCTGCCCCGGACGCCCATGGGGGCGCAGCGGCTCGACGGGATCAGCATGGCTCTCAGCGCCGGCGTGTTCGCCAGCCTACTCGCAGCGGCCCAGTTGCTGCTGGCCCAGCCGGTCGCCGCCGCCCTTCTCGCCGCCGCGGGCGTCCTGGCCCTTCGCCTGCTGCTCAGCCGGGAAAGGCCCAAGGCGGCGCCGCTCCTGCCGCTCGATCTGCTGCGTGGGCGGTCGCTGCGGCTGTCGGTGATCGCCTCCGTCCTCTGCTTCAGCGCCCAGGCGGCGGCGCTGGTGGCGCTGCCCTTCTATCTGCAGCACGGGCTCGGCCAGACCACCGCCGCGACCGGAGGCTACATGACCGCCTGGCCGCTGAGCGTCGCCATGACGGCGGTCGTCGCAGGCCGGCTGGCCGACCGGTTCCCGACCGCCTGGCTGTGCGCCGCCGGCGGCGCGTGCCTGGCGCTGGGCCTCGCCGGCGCCGCCCTGTGGCCTCTGACCGCGGACGTGCGCCCGATGGTCGTGTTCGCAATGATGTGCGGGCTGGGCTTCGGCCTGTTCCAGACCCCGAACAACCGCAACATGTTCCTCTCCGCGCCTCTGGAGCGCAGCGCGGCATCGGGCGGGCTGCAGGGAACCGCCCGGCTCACGGGCCAGACCGCCGGCGCGGTGCTCATGGTCGTGCTGTTCACCCTGACGAGCCTCGTCGCAGCGCCGCGCCTGGGGCTGGGCATCGCCGCCGCGCTCGCTCTTCTGGCGGGTCTCGTCAGTCTGTCGAGAACCACGAGCGGTGATCGGGTCATCGCGGACATCGCCACGACCGCTCCGTATGGTAAAGCCTGGACGAGGACTGCCCGGCCAGCGCCGGAGTGAAGACCAACCCAACCGCCGAGAGACCGGAATGTCCCGACTGCGCCCGATCCGTCCCCTCATCCCGTTCGTCATGGCGCTCGCTGCGGCCGTGACCGTGGTTACGGCGGCCGGGCCCGCCTCGGCGTGGCAAAGCCTTCAGAGGGTGCAGCTCCAGGGGCCCTCCGGCGAGGTCATCGAGGCCGGGGTCTGGACCCCGGACGATCCAGCGGGAGGCCCGCGACCCCTCGTGGTCATTTCGCACGGCAACGGCGGGCACTTTCTCGGCCACCAGGACACGGCCGAGGCGCTGGCCCGGGCCGGCTTCGTGGTCGCCGCCCTGACCCACCCCGGCGACAACTCCCTCGACATGAGCCGGTCTCTGCGCCTGACCGACCGCGCCCCGCAGGTCAGCGCCCTGATCAGCTTCATGACGGAGGCCTGGCCGGGACGGGCCGGGGTCGACGCCTCACGGATCGGGGCCTTCGGTTTTTCCGCCGGAGGCTTCACGGTGGCCACATTGGCGGGCGGCGAGTCCGACGCCCAGGCCATCCTCGACCATTGCGCGGCGCATCCCGACTTCTTCGTCTGCTCCTTCATCCTGCCGGAGGGGCTCGACCTCGCCGGCTGGAAGCCTGCCGGCCGCGACGATCGCATCCGGGCCGCGGTCATGGCCGCGCCGGGGTTCGGCTTCGCCTTCGACGCCGCCAGCCTGGACGAGGTCCGGATCCCGCTCCAGTTATGGCAGGCGGGAGAGGACCAGGTCCTGCCCGCGCCCTTCCATGTCGAGCCTCTGCGCGACCGCCTGCCCGGCGATCCCGAATACCGGCTCGTGCCGGGGGCCCTGCATCACGATTTTCTCGTCCCCTGCGAGGCGGAGATGCGGGCGGCCGTGCCGGAGCTTTGCCGCTCGAACCCCGGATTCGACCGGGCCGCCTTCAAGCAGGCGTTCAACGCGGCGTTAGTCGCCTTCTTCGTGCGCGAACTGGGCGAACCCGGCCGCTAGCGGGGCGCGATGTCCACCCGGACTTGATCCCCAACCCCGGCCGTGCGTTCAGGGCCCATGAAAAAGCCCCGCAAGTCCGCCATCCTCAACATCCGCAACGCCCGGCTCGGCGATGTGGACGCCATCGTCGCCCTCGTCGCCAAGGTCTACAAGGACATGCCGGCCTATACGCCGGGCATGCTGCGCGGCCAGATCGCGGCCTATCCCGACGGACAGTTCGTGGTCGAGTTCGCCGACGAGATCGTCGGCTACGCCGCCGGCTTCCGCATCGACGAGACGACGGCCATGTCGCCGCACACCTGGACCCAGATCACCGGCGGCGGCTATGCGGCGCGGCACGATCCGCTGGGCGACTGGTTCTACGGCATGGAGGTGTGCGTCGATCCCGACCGGCGCCGGCTGCGCATCGGTCAGCGGCTGTACGACGCGCGACGCGACCTGTGCGAGGCGCAGAACCTCAAGGGCATCGTCTTCGGCGGGCGGATGCCGGGGCTGGCGCGGAGGAAGGCGGCCTATCCGGATGCGCGCGACTATCTGGACGCGGTCACCGCCCGAAAGCTGAACGACCCGGTCATCGGCTTCCACATGCGGTCCGGTTTCGAGCCGATCGGGGTGCTGGAGAACTATCTGAGCTCGGACGCGGCCTCGCTGGGCCATGCCGCCCACATGGTCTGGCGCAATCCCTACTACGCCGAGACGCACGGCCGGGGCGCGGCCTTCGCGGTCAAGGAGACAGTGCGGGTGGCGACCGTGCAGCTGCAGGCCCGCAAGGTCGCCAGCTTCGAGGAGTTCATCGCCAACATCGAATATTTCGTCGATGTGACCTCGGACTACCGCTCGGACTTCGTGGTGTTTCCGGAGCTGTTCACCCTGCAGCTGCTGTCGCTGGAATCGAAGAAGCTGACCCCGGTGGAGTCGATCGAGGCCCTGACCCGCTACACGCCGCGCTTCGTGGAGGCGCTGCGCAAGATGGCGGTCGAATACAACATCAACATCATCGGCGGCTCGCACCCGACGCGGACCGAGGACGGCGACATCCAGAACGTCGCCTACGTCTTCCTGCGCGACGGTTCGGTGCACGAGCAGGAGAAGATCCACCCGACCCCGAACGAGCGCCACTGGTGGAACATCAAGGGCGGCGACCGGGTGCAGGCCATTCCCACCGACTGCGGGCCGATCGGGGTGCTGATCTGCTACGACTCGGAGTTCCCGGAACTGGCGCGGCGGCTGGTCGACGAGGGGGCGCGGCTGCTGTTCGTGCCGTTCTGCACCGACAACCGGCAGGGCTATCTGCGGGTGCGCTACTGCTCCCAGGCGCGGGCCATCGAGAACCAGTGCTACGTCACCCTGTCGGGCAATGTCGGCAACCTGCCGAACGTCGAGAACATGGACATCCAGTACGCGCAGTCCTGCATCCTGACGCCGTGCGACTTCCCGTTCGCGCGGGACGGGGTGGCGGCCGAGGCGAGCGAGAACGTCGAGACGGTGACGGTGGCGGACCTCGACCTGTCGGACCTGGCCTGGGCCAAGTCGCAGGGCACGGTGCGCAACCTGCGCGACCGGCGCTTCGACCTGTACAAGACGGTGTGGGCCGACGGGGGCTGAGGCTCAGGGCTCGGCCGGCCGGCGCCAGGCGACGATGCCGAGGGTGGAGATCTGCACCGCCTCGCCGTGCTGGTTGCGGGTCTCGTGGCGGGTGCGGACGATGCCGCGGTCGGGGCGCGACCGGGACGGCGTGATCTCCAGCACCTCGATGTGAACCGTCAGCGTGTCGCCCGGCCGGGTCGGGCGCGGCCAGGTGGTCTCGCCGCCGACGCCGATCAGCCCGCCGGCGAACGGCAGGCCGTCGACCATCAGCCGCATGCTCAGCGCCGCCGTATGCCAGCCGCTGGCCGCCAGTCCGCCGAACAGGCTGCCGGCGGCGGCGTCCTCGTCGAGGTGGAAGGGCTGCGGATCGTACTCCCGTGCGAAGGCCTTGATGGCCTCTGTGGTGACGGTCACCGAACCGGTGGTGAAGGTCTGACCGACGTGGAGGTCTTCGAGGTAGAGCGGTTGTTCGGGCACGGAGAACTCCGGTCAGCGGCAGGCGTCCGCCGCCATACCGCGATTTCAGGACGCGGCGGGAGTCTCCGGCGGCGCCATCGGCTCCGCCGCCCGGGCGGCCAGCGACAGGGCGCCGCCTAGGACGAGCACCGCCAGCGCGGCCATCAGCCACGGGCGGACCGCGCCGCGCCCGGGCGACATCGGCCGCACCAGCATCAGCACCAGCAGGCCGATCGCGACCAGCACGCCGGGCAGGTCGAGGCCGATGCCGAGGAAGATCGGATGGGCCATGCCGATCAGCCAGGCCCCGCCGGCGGCGCCGGCGACGGCGACGGGCGCCAGAGAGCGGGCGCGGATCAGGCCGGGATCGAGGAGGCTCGCCAGCGCCGCCACGCCCGCGGCGAGCAGGCCCGGCCACAGGAACAGGAAGGCCGTGCCCGGCGCCAGCGTCTGGGCGGCCGCGGCGAGGACGAGGACGAGGGCGATCAGGCCGGTCCAGCCGCCCCAGGCCGTGCGGGCCGCCAGTCCCGGGGCCAGCGAGAGGCCGACGGCGACGACCGACGCGCCGATAATGAGCGGGTTCAGTCCGCCCAGCCCCAGAGCGAGGACGGCGGCGGCCGCGATTGCACCGGCGCTCACCCGCCGGTCCGGGCGGCCGCGCCCGCCGAGCAGGCCCATGCCGAGCGCCAGTACGGTCAGGGCGGCGCCGGCCTCCATCCACGGCAGGCGGGCCAGCAGGGTGTAGTAGGCGTCGGCGCTTTCGGCCCGCTGCGCCATCGGCCCGGCCAGGGTCCGCACCGCCTGGGTCAGGACCAGGCCGGTGGCCAGGAACCAGACGCCGTCGACCGCGCCGCGGCCGATGTCGGCGAAGGTCAGCCCCGCCCGGCTGCGCGCCCGCCACGCCGCCGCCGCCAGCAGCGCCGCGGCGAGGGCCAGCAGTCCCCAGCCCGCGGCCGGCGAATGGCTGAGGATCACCCGGCCGAACAGATCGGCGTAGACGGCGTTGGCGGTGCGCCCCGGCAAGGCCTCGGCGCGGAGCAGGGCGTCGGCGTTCTCCAGCGTCTGCGAACCGATGTGCTGGAGCGCGCCCCGATCGAGCGCCTCGGGGGTCGAGGAGGGGGCGTGATACTGCTCGGGCCGGCCGATGAAGGCCAGGTTCAGGCCCGGGATCCCGCGGTCCTTCGAGACGCTGAAATCGGTGTCGTTGGGCATCAGCTCATAGACGAACACGGCCAGCGAATTGGAGGTGACGCCGCCGTCGGCCCGCACGCCCGCGCGGCCGAACAGGGCGATGGTTTCGGCGTTGCCGGGCCCGGTCTGGAACATCATGGCGCGGCCGCCGCCGCCGCGCGCCTCGAGATTGATCACCGCGCCGATCCGGTCGCGCAGCGGATGGCCGCCCCAGAAGGCCCGCGCCCCGTCCAGCCCGATCTCCTCGGCGTCGGTGATCAGCACGACCAGGGTGCGTTCGGCCGGGCCGCGCGCCCGGATGGCCCGCACGCTCTCCAGCACGGCGGCCACGCCGGTGGAATCGTCCGCCGCCCCCGGTGAGCCGGGCACGGTGTCATAGTGGGCCATCAGGGCCACGGCGGGCAGGGCCGGGTTACGCCCTGGCAGCACGCCGATCAGGTTCGTGGCGGTGAAATTCGCCGCCTCGGGATCGCCGCCCAGCCGCCGCAGATAGCGCGCCGATCCGGGCGCAAGGGGTCCGGTTTGGATCGAGGTCTCGAGGCCGAGCTGTTCCAGCCGTCGGCGCAGGACCTCGCGCACCCGCTCGTGGTCCGCCGAGCCGAGCGGATGCGGCCGCCGGGCCAGTTCGCGCACATCGGCCATGGCCCGTCCGGCCGAGAAGGCCGTCGCCGGGGCGTCGGCACCGGCCGGACCGGGGACCTGCAGGGATGCGACCCCGATGACCAGCGCGAGCGCCAGCGATCCGATCAGCCAGAACAGCCGCATGAGACATCCTCCCCGATGACGGCGAAGGCTAGGTCAATGTCGGCGAAATGCGAAGGCCTTGCCGGCGCGCGCCTCAGGCCGCGCGGCGCAGCGCCGCCGGCGTCTTGACGAACAGGCCCTTGCGGCCGTTCACGGGGCGGAAGGCGATGCTGTCCGCCTCGAGCGCCTCGTCCGCGCCGAGGAACAGGCAGCCGTCGTCGACCAGCCGCCGCTCCAGATGGTCCAGGGTCTGGGCCCGCCGGGCGGGCTCCATGTCGCTGAGCACATAGCGGCAGAAGATGACGTCGAAGCGGTGGTCGTCGGTCGGCGGGTCGAGCAGGTTGGCCCGGGCGAAATGCACCGAGGCGCGCAACTCGGGGCGGGCGATCCAGCTGTCCTCGGCCTGGTCGAACCAGGCCAGCATGGTCCCGGCCTTGAGGCCGCGCTGGATCTCGAAGCCGGTGTAGGCGCCGGAGCGGGCCTTTTCCAGCGCCCGCTGCGACAGGTCGGTGCCGACGATCTCGACGGGAAAGCCTGAGTTGAGCGCGCCGATGGCCAGCGACCAGGCTTCCTGGCCGGTCGAGCAGCCCGCCGACCAGACCTTGACCGGGGCGCCGTGGCGCGCGGCGGACAGGGCGGGCAGCAGCTCGCCGGCGAAGGTGTCGAAGGTGGCGCGGTCGCGCCGGAACCAGGTCTCGGGATTGAGCAGCGCCTCGATCACGGCCCAGCCCAGCGCCGCCACCGGGCGGGCCCACAGCGAGGCCAGCAGGGCGTCGACCGTCTCATAGCCCTCGCGACGCGCCAGCGGCCCCAGCCGGTGTTCGGCCAGCTTCATCCGGTCGCGCGTCAGCCGGAACCCGGCGCGCGAGGCCATCAGCGACTGCAGGCGGTCGAAGTCGTCGGGCGACATGGGTTCAGACGGCCCCCACCTCGGCGAATTTCGAAGTCAGGATCTCGCCGTCGAACGGCTTCATCACATAGTCGTCGGCGCCGGCCGACAGGGCCTCCGCGATGCGTTCGGCCCGCGTCTCGATGGTGCAGAACAACACCTTGGGTCCGGCCCCGCCCGGCAGGGTGCGCAGGCGGCGCAGGAAGGTCATCCCGTCCATCACCGGCATCGACCAGTCCAGCAGGATGACCTCGGGCATCATCCCGGCGCAGAAGGCCAGCGCCTCGGACCCGTCGGCGGCCTCATCGACCTCGAACCCGAGGCCCTCGACGATGCGCCGGGCGACCTTGCGGATGATCCGGCTGTCGTCGACGATCAGACAGGTTCTGGGGGTCACGTGTCGGTTCCAAATGCGCACAACGCCTGCGTGTGTGCGTCGTCCCTATAATCACCGTGCGCCGGTTAATGAGTCCTTGGGAAACCGGCTTAAGCCTCAGTTAGGCATGTGGACGGAAAGGGAGACGCGGCCGTCGTCGGCCTGCACCTCCAGCGAGCCGCCGGCGTCATGCGCCGTCAGCCACAGCCAGTAGGGCTGGATCCACTGCCCCGGCAGGCCCTCGCTGAGCGGACGGCCCGCCAGTCCGGCCACCGCCTCGGGCTTCAGCCGCGCCCTCGGACCGTCGGCCACGCCGGTGATCCTCAGCCCTTCGCCGCGCTCGGTGGAGACCGCCGCCGCGCCGCCGGAAGGCAGGGCGGCCATGGTCAGATAGGCCAGGTTCACCAGCGCCCGCGCCTCGGCCTTGGAATAGTCGCCGGCGTCGACCCGCCAGCCGAGCGTCGCCCGCCCGCCCTCGGTCAGGCCGGCGACGAGTTCGCCCAGTTCGGCGCCGGAGAACCGCTCGGCCGAGGTCGCCGCCCCGAACGCCACCCGGGCGAAGGCGACCAGCGCCACCATCTTCTTCGCGCTGGCCTCGATCAGCCCCATGGCGTCGTCGCGCATGTCCTGGGCGGTGGGGTCCTTGAGCAGGTCCAGGCCCGAGCTGATCGCCCCGGCCGGGCTGATGAAGTCGTGGCACAGCTTGCCGGCGACCAGCGCCGCCAGGGCCTGGCCGTCGGGGAGAGGAGAGGGGGCGGCGGTGTCGGTCATCGGGCTCGAAAACAACAGGTGATCGGTCGCGCGGACGCTGCCCTGATTTGCCGGTTCTTCAAACCGTCCCGATGGTCTATCGGAGCGGCCATGAGCAAACGACTGACCGCCGACCTCGCCTCGGGTGCGTTGACCGAGGCGCTGGCCGACATCGCCGAGGACGCGGCCCGCGTCATCCTGCCTTACTGGCGCAACGGGGTCGTGGCCGAGGCCAAGGCCGACGACAGCCCGGTGACGCGCGCCGACCGCGAGGCCGAGGCCCTGATCCTGGAGCGGCTGGAGGGGCTGTATCCGGGCGTCCAGACCGTCGCCGAGGAGGCGGTGGCCGCCGACGGCGCGCCCGCCGAGGCCGCCGACTGGTTCTGGCTGATCGACCCGCTGGACGGCACCCGCGGCTTCATCGAGGGGCGCGAGAGCTTCACCGTCAACATCGCGCTGGTTCACAAGGGCGCTGTCGTGGCGGGCGTCGTCACCGCCCCGGCGACCGGAATGACCTGGCGCAGCGGCGCGCCCGGCGGCGGCGCCTTCCGCCGCCGCTTCGGCGAAGGCTGGCAGCCGATCAAGGTCCGTAACCGTCCCGATGCGCCGATGGCGGTGATGAGCCACTCGATGACCGACGACGAGGCCGAGCGCCTCGCCTCGCGCCACGGCTGCAAGCAGTGGCAGGGGACGGACTCGTCGCTGAAATTCTGCCTGATCGCCGAGGGGCGGTTCGACGCCTATCCGCGCACCGGCCCGACCTCCGAATGGGACACGGCGGCCGGGCAGGCGGTGCTCGAAGCCGCCGGCGGCCGGGTCATGGCCGAGGACGGCCAGCCGCTGCGCTACGGCAAGTCGTGCTTCGCCAACGGCGGGTTCGTGGCGCTGGGGGGATAAGAAGGCGGCAGGCGGCAGGCAGCCGGCGCCTACCCGGACCAGTCAGCCTTGACCGCTGCCGATGCGACAGCTCAACCCGCTGCCCGCTGCCCGCTGCCCGCTGCCCGCTGCCTGCCGCCTGTCTTCAGGCCCGCGCGACAGTCTCCGGCGTCGCCAGCACGGCGCGCTGCATCAGCGCCGGCGCGCCCCATTCGCGGGCGGTCTCGAGCGCCTCGGCCAGCATCAGGCCGACGGCGCGCGGCTCGGTTCCGGTCAGGCGGCCCCTGGCCATGGCCAGATGCGCCATGCCGATCTGATCGGCGGCCCAGTCCAGCGGTTCGGTGCGGACCGCGTCCGAGAGCCGGCGGCGGACGATCGCCTCCAGACCCGTCAGCCCCTCGACGTCCTGCATCGCCTCGGCCAGGGCGGCCTCGGCCGCCATGCGCCGCTCGCGCGCCAGGCCCCCGAGGATCAGGCCCGGTTCGCGGCTCAGCGCCTCGGCCTGGGCGAGCAGCAGCAGGGGCGTATCCCCGGCGTGGGCGAGCCGCACGGCGACCCAGTCCAGCGGGCTGTGGTCGGGCGTGAACTGTTCGGCGGCGGCGTCGAACAGCGCCTGTCCCTGCGCCCTGGCCGCCTCGTTGTCAGCCAGTTCGGCCAGCGCCATCAGGCCGGCGCCCGCCAGCGCCAGCGCCCGCGCCCGGGTCAGGGGCCGGTAGTCCGGCGAGGCGGCTTCGACGAGGGCGCGCAGGTCCCGCCCCGCCTGGTCCAGCAGCCGGCCATCCCGCCGCGCCACCCCGGCCTCGAGGGCCAGCGCCGCCCGGTCGATGCGCAGTTCGTCGCCGGTGGTCGGCGGCAGGCACCGCGACCCGTGCAGGGCCGCGTCCAGCAGCGCCGCCGCGTCGAGCAGGGCCGACGGCTCGCCCGACAGCCGGGCCCGCCGGGCGCACAGCCGGGCGTGCAGCGCCGCCGCCGCCGCCCGCGTCACCGGCCGCTCGGCGGTCAGGGACTGGGCGTCGGCCAGGGCGGCGGTCAGCGCCGCCGGTCCGCCGAAGAGGTCGAAGCGCAGCAGGTGAATCTCGCCGGACTCGATGGCCGCCATGGCGGTCTGGTCCGGGGTGGTCGTGTGCCGGGTGGCGTCGGAGGCGCATTTGGCGGCCCGCTCGAGGCTCTCGCGGCGGCCTGTGCGGCGGGCGTGCTCGCGCCACAGGGCGGCGGCGCGCATCCAGCTGTCGAAGGGGCGCGTGCACGACACCCGGCCGGCGTCGACGGCCTCGCGACGCGCCTCGGCCTCGACCAGATCGGCGCCGATCAGCTCCAGCCAGCCGAGGTCGTCGCTCTCGCGCGCCTTTTCGAAGAGTTTCCTCAGGTCCCGGCCGAATTCGAACATGGGGCTGACCGGCGCTCCGTCCCGCTTCGGGACTGACAGCCGTCCCTCTCGCTGCCATTGCAAACGCAGCGCCGCCGCCGGGGTTCGGCTTGGCCGTGGAGGCGTCAGTATCTGTATCGGCGGAAGCGCCCCTCGGCGGCGTGGACCATGTAGTCGGTGGCGTCGGCCGCCAGGCCCCGGTCGATGAAATCCCGCGCCAGATCCCGCTGCCGGACGCGCTCCGCCTCGTCCGTGGCCTCGGCCGCCCGCTCCATGGCCAGGTCCGCCATCAGCACCACGCCCTCGACGTTGTCTGGCTGGCGGTCGAGCGCGCGGGTCAGGGCCGTCTCGGCGGCGGCCGCGTCTCCCCAGCGCATCTCCGCGCGGGCCACGGCGACCTGAGCCATGGGATCGTCGGGAAAGCGGACCGCGGCTGCGCGCAGCGTCGCCAGAAGGGCCGGGCCGTCCACGGCCTCCGGATTCCATGAGCGGGCGTTGACCATCGGCAGAAGCACCGCCTCGGCCGCGGGCGACAGGGTGGCCACGGTGATCGTCGGGCTGATGGGCGGCATGTCGAGCTTGGCGTAGGAGAGCCGCCCGCGCACATGGGAGCGAAGCGCGGCCGACAACTGGTCGGGCGTCATGGCGAAGACCTCCTGCCAGACCTCGACGGGATCCCGGCCGCCGTTGACCGCGCTGACATAGGCGGACAGGTTCCGTATCCGCGCGGTGTCGGCGAGCAGCCAATGGGTCAGGGCCCAGGACTGGGCGTAGTACATGCTCCGGCCCGTCTCGCCGGCGATGTCCAGGGGACTGGTCGCCCGCAGCACCGCGTCCATCGGCAGCCAGCTGTTCCGTTGCAGGGCCTGAAGCCGCCCGGCGCCGGGCAGGCCGAAGGACGCTTCGCCGCGCTCGGTCACCGTGGCCGTGGCGAAATACTCCGCGAAGCCTTCACGGAACCAGCCCGGGTACGGGACATCCCCGGCCCGCGCCATGACGTGGTGGCTGTATTCATGGAGCAGGATGTCGTCGCTTTCGCCCCGCACCAGGACGGCGAACACGTCGGTATCGCTGCTGGAATAGTAGCCGGCGATCCCCGGCGGAAGGCCCGGCACGGCGACCCGAAGCGCGCGGCCGTCGCCGACCAGATAGACCGGCAGGCGACGGGCTTCCGTGCGGGCGCCGCCGAAATGCGAGCTCAACAGGGCGTCGAACCGCTCCAGCTTGGCTGTGTACTCACGCAGCGACCGTTCCGAGCCATCACTGTAGACGACGAAATGCTCGCTCTCGGCCCGCCTCCACTCCGCGAGAGCGGAGGTCGGCGTCAGGGCGAACAGCAGCAGGGCAAGCAGCAGGCGATGGATAGTGGACGACAAGATGGAACCTCCCCCGGAAGCCCACATCTAAGTCTTGTTTATGGAGTGACGTCCAGCCTCAGGTTGATCTGGAGGGCCGCAGGAAAAGCGGTCAGGCCCGGCCCTGCGCCTGCAGCCAGAGCAGTAATCGCCGCATTGGCGCCGCCGCCTCGCCCCGCCTGTGAAAGGCGGCGAAGGCGGCGCCGTCGCCGACGAATCCGTGCGGCGCGACCAGCCGCCCGGCGGCGACGTCGGCCTCGATCAGCGGGCGCTGGCTGACGGCGGCGCCCAGCCCGGCCAGGGCCGCCTCGATCATGGTCTGCTGGTGGTCGAACTCGATCGGCCCGCCCGCCGGGGCGGATCGCCCGGTCAGGGCGGTCCAGTCCGTCCAGGCCGAAGGATGCGAGCGGGAGAGCAGCCGGACGTCGGGCGCGCCTCCGGGGGCGACCACCATGCCGATCGAATTGTCCATGAACGGCACGGCCTCGAGGCCCTCGGGACAGGCGGTGTCGGAGGCCAGCATGCGGATGGCCAGGTCGGCGCCGCCCAGCGTCCGGTCGAGGGCGGCGTAGGACTCGGTCAGCTCGACCACGACGCCGGGGTGGGCGACGGCGAAGTCGGGCAGGCGGGGGATCAGCCAGCGCGCCGCCAGCGTCGAGAGGCAGGACACCCGCACCCGCCGACCGGCCCGCGTCCGGCCGGCCACCGCCTGCTCGAGGGCGGCGAAGGCCGGCGCGATCTCGCCCCACAGCCGTTCCGCCTCGGCGGTCGGTCGGCGGGCGTTGCGCGGCCCCTCGAACAGGGGATGGCCGAGCGCCTGCTGCAGCAGGCCGATCTGGCGGCTGACGGCGCCGTGGGTGACGCCCAGCCGTTCCGCCGCCCGGCCCATGCCGCCCAGGCGCATGGTCGCCTCGAAGGCCTGGAGGGCTTTCAGCGGAAGGGGCGGGACGGACGGTTTCATGTGCGGAAAACTCACGAACACGGTCGGATAAGTCGTTAGGCCGGGCGCCGCAAGCCGGGCATTCCCCTGCGTCATCAGATGCGAGGAAGCCGATGATCGACGCCGTGGACTACAACCAGCGCCAGCACGAGAGCTATCAGGCCGGGCGCGAGCTGCTGGCCGCCAGCCGGGCGCGGTGGGGGCAAGCCTTCGCCGCGCGTGCGCCCGCCCAGCGCCCCTTGGCCTGCCTCGATCTCGGCTCGGGCACCGGCCGATTCACGGCCCTGCTGGCCGAACTGTTCGGCGGACCGGTCTACGGCGTCGAGCCCTTCGACCGGATGCGGGAACAGGCCGAGGCGTCGCCTCATCCCGAGGCGGTGCGGTATCTGGCCGGCCGGGCCGAGGCCATCCCGCTGCCGGATGCGAGCTGTGACCTCGTGCTGATGTTCCTGTCCTTCCACCACGTGCGCGACCGCCCCGCCGCCGCGCGGGAAATCCGGCGCGTGCTCAGGCCCGGCGGGCGGCTGCTGATCCGCAGCCATTTCTCGGACCGGATGCCCGAGGTCCACTGGCACCGCTGGTTCCCGAGCGCCCGCGCGGTCGAGCTGAAGATGTTTCCGGCGCTCGCCGACGTCACCGACCTGTTCGCGGAGGTCGGCCTGGAGCCCGTCGCCCTCGACGTCATCCGCGAGACCTTCACCGACACCCTGGCGGAATCGGCGCGACGCCTGCGCACCCGCGCCATCTCGACCTTCGAACACCTCGACGAGGCCGAGATCGAGGACGGCTTCCGCCGCATGGAGGCCGAAATCGCCGAGGGGCCCGAGGGGCCGACGTACGGCGACTGCGACCTGCTGATCCTCGGCTGAGGGCGGGGCCTACCCCCGCTCCTTCGTCTTCGTGAAGGCCACCTGCGGGAAGCGCTCCATCACATAGCCGGTCTCCCAGCTGGACTTGGCCAGGAACACCGCGTCGTCGTCGATGTCGCGGGCCATCTGGCCGCGGTATTTGCCCATGAAGTCCTCGAGATCGGCTTTCGTCCCGCCGATCCAGCGCGCCTCGGCCCAGGGCGACGGCTCGAAGATCACCTCCAGCCCGTACTCCTCGCCCAGCCGGTCGGCCATGACCTCGAACTGCAGCTGGCCGACGGCGCCGACGATGAAGTCGCTGCCCATCTCGGGTCGGAACAGCTGGGTGACGCCCTCCTCGGCCAGGCCGTCCAGCGCCTTCTTCAGGTGCTTGGCCTTCAGCGGATCCTTGACCCGGACGCGCTGCAGGATTTCAGGCGCGAAATTCGGCAGGCCGGCGAAGCGGATCAGGCCGCTCTCCGACAGGCTGTCGCCGACGCGCAGCACGCCGTGGTTGGGAATGCCGATGACGTCTCCGGCATAGGCGTCCTCGGCCAGTTCGCGGTCGCTGGCGAAGAACATGATGGGGGCGTTGACCGACAGCTGCTTGCCGGTGTTCTGCACCTTCAGCTTCATGCCGCGCTGGAACCTGCCCGAGGCCATGCGGAACATGGCGATGCGGTCGCGGTGGTTGGGGTCCATGTTGGCCTGGACCTTGAACACGAAGCCGGTGACCTCGGACTCGCCGGGTTCGACGGTCAGGGCGACAGGGTCGGCGGCGTTGCGGGTCCCGGCGGGCGGCGCCTTCTGGGCCTTCATCACCTTGGGCGGCGGAGCCCATTCGCCGATGGCCTTGAGCAGTTCGTCGATGCCGAAGTGACGCAGGGCGGAGCCCCACAGCACCGGCGTCATATGGCCTTCGAGGAAGGACTGGCGGTCGAACGCCGGATAGCCGCCCTCCACCAGTTCCTGCGCCTCCAGCAGCGCCTCGTGCTCGCCCTGTTCGAAATACCGTGCAGCCTCGGACAGGGGCAGGGCGTCGGGGTGCGGCACATCCTCGGCGGCGCCGGCGGGCTTCTTCGCATAGGGCTGGAACATCCCGGTGCCCATCTCGACCATGCCGCGCAGGCGGTTGCCGCTCTCGGCCGGCCACCAGATCGGCGCCGGGTCCAGCTGCAGGCGCGAGGCGATCTCGTCCAGCAGGGCCATCGGATCCTGGGCCTCGCGGTCCAGCTTGTTGATGAAGGTGATGATCGGGATGTCGCGCAGGCGGCAGACCTCGAACAGCTTCAGGGTCTGCGGCTCGATGCCCTTGGCCGCGTCCAGCACCATGATCGCGCAGTCGGCGGCGGTCAGGGTGCGATAGGTGTCTTCCGAAAAGTCCTCGTGCCCCGGCGTGTCCAGCAGGTTGAACATCTTGCCGTCGTGCTCGAACGTCATGACCGAGGCGCTGACGGAGATGCCGCGCTCCTTTTCGATCTTCATCCAGTCGGACTGGGTGCGCCGGTTCTCGCCGCGCGCCCGCACGGCCCCGGCCGCCCGGATGGCGCCGCCGGCCAGCAGGATGTGCTCGGTCAGCGTCGTCTTGCCGGCGTCGGGGTGCGCGATGATGGCGAAGGTCCTGCGGCGCAGGGCCTCCTGTTCGAGAGTGAGCTTCGACATGTTCGTTCCGTTGGGCCGCGCGAGGTAGCGCGGACGCGAGCGAAAGTCACCCGCCGGCGAATACCCCTAGGCAGCCAGGGGTATCGGAGTCATCGTCCGTCCAGGCGAGACGACCGGTCACGCAATCGGCCGCCGCCTTTGGAAACGAAGGAACGGCCATGGCTCACGACCAGCCCGTCAACCCGCGACCCGAGGGCGGCCCGCACCCGGCCGTCAGCCTGATCGCCGGCTTCGGCGTCATCATTCTCGGCGCCATCGTCGTGCACGTGGTCTTCAACGTCCTGGTCTGACCGAACCCCGCGGGGCCGCCGCCGCCCGCGTCAGGCCGCCAGCCGCATCCACACGGCCTTGTCGGCCGCGACGGCGTCGAGCTTGCCCTTGGAGGCGCGGGTCTTCAGCTGGCGCATCACCGCATCGGGCAGGGCGCAGAACTGCGGCTCGACCAGATCAGGGTCGCACCCGGCCGCCGGCGCCGCGAACAGGGCGGCGTTGATCTCCGGCGAGCGGTCGTGGATCAGCCAGGCCAGACGGCGCGCCCGCTCCGGATCGTTGTGGTGCAGCAGCGGGTCCTCGGCGAACAGCTCGCAGCCCAGCGTCAGCACATAGTCGAAGCCCAGCCTTTCGAAACGGCGCGCGTCGCCGGGCGTGACCGGGCAGGTCTCGTCCAGGTCGAACACGACATCGTTCAGAAGAAAGAGCATTCGGCTCACCCACCATCACATCGGGCTCATTTCGACCCGTTAGACATGACCATAGGGGGCCTGGCTTGCAGTTCCGTTCCCGAACGTCGTTAAGGATTTCGCACCGGCGGCGGGGGCGGAAACAGGTGGTTAGGAAAGGGGTGAGGGTCGAGGGTCGAGGGGCGAGTAAGAAGGGCTACGACGACGACGCTGGTGGGCCGTCCAGCTTCTGTTTCAGGCGAGTCAGCATCCGGCTCAATTCATCAGCCATCAGCAGGGGAGGCTGTATCGTTTCGGAAGAGAGATGGCCGACTCTGACGGCGAGCAACAGGAAGGTTTCGGTTTCAGCGAGCGATCCACGCGCGATGCTGACAAAGCGCGAGTAGTCCTTTCGAGTCCCCCGCTGATACCCCTCAGCGATATTGGCAGGAACCGACGCGGCGGCCCGTTGCATCTGGCTCGTCATCCCATACAGCTCGGCCTTCGGCATGAACGGCGCCAAGCCATAGACGAGCGCCGCGAGGTCCATGCCCTTCGTCCACACTTGAAGGTCGATGTAGCCCCTATTCGCCATCTTCTTCGCCCCTCGCCCCTCGCCCCCCGCCCCTCGACCCTTCCACCTTCTCGGTGATGAAATGCCGGCCCTCGCGGTCCTCGATCTCGATGATCCAGAGGTCGGGATCGTAGCCAATCTGCCGTTCGAGATACTGATCCAGCTCGCCTTCAAACTCGCTTTGAACGGGCTGCATCCACAACCGCTCGCCGTCGGGCCCGAAAGCCTCACTATAGAGTCTGGCGCGGCGGTTCGTCGTGTCGAAGGCCTTGACGATCACCGTGCCGGCGCGCGCGTCGCCCTTGCGCGCCACCGTGGCGAAGGCCCCGGCCAGTTCGGCGCGGCGGATCAGGGCGGACACCCACAGGTCGGTGGAAAGAAGCAATTCGCTAACCCTGCTCGGAAACCGGACCGGAACGCGTCGTGCGTAGGGTGCGGCGCATGACGATAGGGCAGAACGCCAGCGCCGCCAAAGCCGTCCTCCTCGCCGCCGCCGTGCTGGCGACGCCGGCGCAGGCGTGGGCGGGCGTCGCCGACACCTATTACGAGCGCGCCTTCGTGGTCGCCGCCGACGCGCGCTGCGACCTGTTCGATCCGCACGTGGACGCCGCCCTGGCCGCGGCCACGGCCCAGGCCCGGGGCGCCGCCCTGCGTTCGGGCGCGGCAGAGACCGATCTCAACGCCGTGGCCGCCCGCGCCCGCTCACGCGCCGGAGCCGTGTCGTGCCGAGATCCCCAGCTGGCCACCGTCCGCGCCCGTGTCGACGGCGCCTTTTCCGGCTGGGCCCGCACGCCGCGCATGACCTTCGCCGGCGAGCGCCAGCCCTGGCTCGCCGACCGCACCAAATGGACCCAGCCCGGCTGGAGGCTGAAACAGGCGACCACCGTCGGCGCCTCGCCAGTCGCCTTCGGCTACGGCGGGGAGCCGGACGCCGAGGGACTGACGGCCGTGGTCTCCTTCGTCGGCCGTTCGCGTCCGAACGCCGTGAGGCTGGTCTTCCGCGATATCGCCAAGGCCCCGCGCGCATGGGTCTCCGGCGGCGGCCTGGTTCCCGCGGCGTCGCGCGCCAGCGTCTGGGCCACCGGAGTCTCGGCGGCCGATCCCGCCCTGCTGGCCGAGGGCCGGCGAAGCGGCGACGCCTGGCGCTTCCCGGCCTCCGCCGCCGACCGGCTGGCGCGTCTCGACCCGCGCGAGACCTTTCTGGTCGAGTTCCATTTCCGCGACGGCAGCGTGGCCACGGCCCGCTTCGAGGCGGGCGATTTCGCCGCCGGCCGGGCCTTCATGGCGATGGGCGGGCTGTAAGAGCGAACGTCCTTAACGCCTCGTTTACCACGCAGGCGGCAGTTTCTGCCTAGCGGGCGTCGGTATGCACCCGTGAGTATTCGGGGCGGAACGCGTGGGCGGCTTCACGGCGGCGTTGCAGAGATTCGGGATCGGTCGGCTGACCGTGGTGCTGGGCGTCGCCGCCGGCGTCGCGGCCGTGCTGGTCGCCGTCATGCTGCGCATCGGCCAGCCGCCCGACGCCCTGCTGTATTCCAACCTCGACCTGCGCGAAGCCTCGGAGATCACCACGGCGCTGGACGGGGCCGGCATCAAATACTCGTCCAAGGGCGACGGCTCGACCATCTTCGTCAGCCGCGACCAGGTCGGCGAGGCGCGCCTGCTGGTCGCCGGCAAGGGGCTCGTGACCTCGGGCAGCGTCGGCTACGAAATCTTCGACAACCAGTCCGTGCTGGGCCAGACCGAGTTCCAGCAGAATCTCAACGAGAAGCGCGCCCTCGAAGGCGAGCTGGCCCGCACCATCATGAGCATGCGCGGCATCACCTCGGCCCGGGTGATGATCGCCCTGCCGTCGCGGCAGCTGTTCCAGACCGCCGCGGCCGACCCGACCGCCGCGGTCGTCGTGGGTGTCACCGGCGGGACCCTGACCGGCGCCCAGGTCCAGGCCATCCGCAACGTGGTCGCCTCGTCGGTGCCCAACCTGAAGCCCGAGAAGGTCACCCTGACCGACACGGCCAACCGCACCCTGGCCGCCGGAACCGACGACGCCGGCTTCAGCGCCGCCTCGGCCGAGGAGGCCAAGTCGTCGACCGAGGCCCAGCTGCAGGCCCGCATCAAGGACATCGTCGAGGGCGTCGTCGGCGTCGGCGCGGCCCGCGTCCAGGTCACCGCCGACATCGACCACAGCCGCTCCACCACCCAGGAACAGCGCTTCGACCCGGACGGCCAGGTGGTGCGCTCGACCTCGACCAACGGCTCGGAAAGCGCCGACACCACCGGGGTCAACGACGGCGGCGCCACGGCGACCAACAACATCCCGGGCGGCGCCGAGCCCGCCAGCACGCCGATCGGCTCGCGCGACACCCAGAACACCGAGACCACCAACTACGAGATCTCCAACACCACCACGACCACGGTGAAAGAGGCCGGCGAGGTCAAGAAGCTGGCCGTCTCCGTCGCCGTCGACGGCCGCTGGACCCCCGCCGCCAATGGCCGGGGCGAGCCGACCTACGCCCCGCGCAGCGCCGAGGAGATCGCCCAGATCCGGGCCCTGGTCGCCGCCGCCGTCGGCATCGACGAGGCCCGGGGCGACAAGATCGAGGTCCAGAACGTCCGCTTCGCCCGCGACCCCGCCGCGCCCGGCGGCGTCGAGGCCGGATCGTCGCTGTTCGACTTCACCAAGAACGACCTGATGCGCGGCGTCGAGCTGCTGGTGCTGCTGATCACGGGCGTGCTGCTGATCTTCTTCGTGCTGCGCCCGCTGCTGAAGACCGCCACCGGCGGCGGCGCGGGCCAGCCCCAGCTGGCGGGCGCCGGCGGCGTGCCCGTGACCTCGCTGCAGACCACGATCATGAACGGCGCGGGCGGCGGCATGCAGATGGCCCAGCTCGCCGGCCCCGCCGGTCCGTCCGAGATGGAGCAGCGGCTCGACATCGCCCGCATCGAGGGCCAGGTGAAGGCCTCTTCCGTCAAGAAGGTCGCCGACTTCGTCGAGAAGCATCCTGACGAGTCGACCTCCATCCTGCGCAGCTGGGTGCACGAAGGCTGATGGCGGCCCGGCTCGTCTCCAAGAAACCGGCGGTCGAGGACGTCAGGAAGCTGACCGGCCCGGAGAAGGCGGCCGTCATCCTGCTGTCGCTGGGCGAGGACCACACCCGCCTGTGGCAGAGCCTCGACGAGGACGAGATCAAGGAAATCTCGCAGGCCATGGCCTCGCTCGGCACGGTCTCGGCCGCTGTGGTCGAGGAGCTGATGGTCGAGTTCGTCTCGGGCATGAGCGGCTCGGGCGCGGTGATGGGCAGCTACGAGCAGACCCAGCGCCTGCTGGCCTCGTTCATGCCGGGCGAGCGCGTCGACGCCCTGATGGAGGAAATCCGCGGTCCCGCCGGCCGCACCATGTGGGACAAGCTCGGCAATGTGAACGAGGCGGTCCTCGCCAACTATCTGAAGAACGAATACCCGCAGACCGTCGCGGTGGTCCTGTCCAAGATCAAGCCGGACCACGCCGCCCGGGTGCTGACCAGCTTGCCCGAGGACTTCGCCCTCGAATGCGTCCAGCGCATGCTGCGCATGGAGCCGGTGCAGCGCGAGATCCTCGACAAGATCGAGCAGACCCTGCGGACCGAATTCATGTCCAACCTGGCCCGCACCTCGAAGCGTGACAGCCACGAGATGATGGCCGACATCTTCAACAGCTTCGACCGCCAGACCGAGGCCCGCTTCATCGGCGCGCTGGAGGAACGCAACCGCGAGGCGGCGGAACGCATCCGCGCCTTGATGTTCGTCTTCGAAGACCTCGCCAAGCTCGACCCCGGCGGCATCCAGACCCTGCTGCGGGCGGTCGAGAAGGACTCCCTCGCCCTCGCCCTGAAGGGCGCCTCGGAATCCCTGCGCGAGCTGTTCTTCTCCAACATGTCCGAGCGCGCCTCGAAGATCATGCGCGAGGACATGGAGTCGATGGGCCCCGTCCGCCTCAAGGACGTCGACCAGGCGCAGATGGCCATGGTCCAGGTCGCCAAGGATCTCGCCGCCAAGGGCGAGATCATGCTGGTCGGCCAGGGCGCCGACGACGAGCTGATCTACTGACATGACCGCCCAGCCCCTCAGCACCCCGTTCTCCTTCGACACCGAGTTCGACGCCTCGGGCGTGGTCGTTCAGGCTTCCGCCTTCCGTCCGGCCAAGCGGACCTATGCGCCGACGGAGGTCGAGGCCCTCGTCGCCCGGGCCCGCGCCGAGGCGCGCGACGCCGCCCTGGCCGAGAGCGCGAGCGTCCAGGCCATGGCCCTGTCGACCATCGCCCAGACCCTCGCGGCGGCCGTTCCGTCCCTGGCCCAGGTGGCGCAGGCGCACCGCGAACAATCCGCCGACCTGGCTCTCGCCGCCGCCCGGCTGGTCGCCGCCGCCGCGCTTGACCGTTTCCCCGCCGGACCGCTGCAGGCCGCGCTGGAGGCGCTCGCCCAGGAGATCGACGCCTCGCCGCGGCTGGTCATCCGGACCGGCCAGCTCGACGACGCCAGCCGCGCCCGCGTCGAACAGCAGTGCGCTGACGCCGGCTTCTCGGGCGTGGTCGCCTTCCGCGAGGAGCCGGGCCTGCCCGCGGCGTCGTTCCAGCTGGAATGGGCCGACGGCCGCGCGCAGTTCGACGCCGAGGCCGCCTTCGTCCGCATCGGCGAGGCCCTGCAGTCGGCCCTCGCCGCCGAGGCCGGACACTCCGAATCTCTCACCCCCGCTGCTTCACTGGAAGGGAGGCCGTAATGGCGTCCGACACCATGGCCCTGGAGGAGTTCGCCGACTCCACCGCGATCACCGTCAACGACGACGCGACCGACAAGTCGGCCAGCGACCTGGCCCCGGTCTTCGACGTGCCGGTCAACATCTCGGCGGTGCTGGGCAAGGCGCACATGTCCGTGGCCCAGCTGCTCAAGCTGAACCGCGGCTCGGTGCTCGAGCTGGACCGCAAGGTCGGCGAGGCCATCGACATCTTCGTCAACAACCGGCTGGTCGCCCGCGGCGAGGTGGTCGTCGTCGAGGACCGGCTGGGCGTGACCATGACGGAAATCATCAAGACCGAGGACAGCGGCGCCTGATCGGCGACGCGCGTAGAGATTAGAGGAGAAGACCCATGCGGCTTCTGGTGGTTGGCAGGCTCAGCGGACAGCTGGCGACGGCGGTGAAGATGGCCATGGCGCATGGCGCCAAGGTGCAGCACGTCGAGCGAGGCGACCAGGCGACGGAACAGCTCCGGCGCGGGCAGGGGGCCGACCTGCTGATGGTCGACTACCGCGTCGACATCGCCGCGCTGATCGCGGCCAACGAGGCCGAGCGCATCCATGTGCCGGTGGTCGCCTGCGGGGTCGACGCCGACGCCACGGACGCCGCCAACGCCATCCGCGCGGGCGCCAAGGAGTTTATCCCCCTGCCGCCCGAGGCCGACCTGATCGCCGCCGTGCTGTCGGCCGTCGCCGACGACGAGCGCCCGCTGATCTCGGCCGATCCGTCGATGAAGGCCGTGATCCAGCTGGCCGACCAGGTGGCCCGCTCGGAAGCCTCGATCCTGATCACCGGCGAAAGCGGCGTCGGCAAGGAAGTCATGGCCCGCTACCTGCACGCCGGATCGAAGCGGGCCGAGCGGCCCTTCATCAGCGTCAACTGCGCCGCAATCCCCGACAACCTGCTGGAATCCGAGCTGTTCGGCCACGAGAAGGGGGCCTTCACCGGCGCCATGGCCCGCCGCATCGGCAAGTTCGAGGAGGCCGACGGCGGCACCCTGCTGCTGGACGAAATCTCCGAGATGGACGTCCGCCTGCAGGCCAAGCTGCTGCGCGCCCTGCAGGAGCGGGTCATCGACCGCGTCGGCGGGACCAAGCCGGTGCCGGTCAACATCCGCATCATCGCCACCTCGAACCGCGATCTGGCCAAGTCGGTGGCCGAGGGGACGTTCCGCGAAGACCTGCTGTACCGCCTCAACGTCGTGAACCTGCGCCTGCCGGCCCTGCGCGAGCGGCCGGGCGACATCGCCGTGCTGGCCGATCACTTCGTCAAGAAATACGCCGCCGCCAACGGCGTGCCGGTGCGCCCGATCTCCGCCGACGCGAAGCGCGCCCTGGTCTCGCACCGCTGGAACGGCAACGTCCGCGAGTTGGAGAACGCCATGCACCGCGCCGTGCTGCTGGCGGTCGGGCCCGAGATCGACGTCGAGGCCATCCGTCTGCCGGACGGTCAGCCGCTGGCGATGGGCAGCCACGGCGCGGCGCCGGACGCGGGCGTGGCGGGCCGCGCCGCCCATGTCGCCGACGCCGTCACCCGCGCCCACGTCGGCCAGACGGTGGCGCAGATGGAGAAGACCCTGATCCTCGACACCCTGTCGCACTGCCTCGGCAACCGCACCCACGCGGCCAACATCCTCGGCATCTCGATCCGCACCCTGCGCAACAAGCTGAACGAATACGCCGACGAGGGGACCAGCATCCCGGCTCCGCAGTCCGGCATCGCCGCCTCCGGCTACGCGGCCGCCTGACCATGAGTCTCCGAACGGACCGCAGAAGCGTCCTGACCGGCCTTGGGGCGCTGGCGATGGCCGGCTGCGCCCGCGCCGAACCGGAGGCGGCGCAGGAGGCCGCCGCAGCTCCGGAGGCTTTCGACCTGTCGCCGCTCGAGCGCGACAACGGCGGCCGTCTCGGCTTCGTCGCGCACGACACCGGCTCCGGCCGTCGCCTGGCCTGGCGCGGAGAGGAGCGGTTCGTCTACTGCTCGACCTTCAAGATGTATCTGGCCGCCGCCACCTTCCTGCGCGTGCAGGCAGGAGAGGAGCGGCTCGACCGCCAGATTCCGGTGACCGCCGAAGACATGGTCAATCACGCACCCCTGACCGAACCAGCGATCGGCCGGTCGCTCAGCGTCGAGGCCCTGATGAAGGGCGCCGTCGAGGTCAGCGACAATCCCGCCGCCAACCTTCTACTCAAAGCCCTTGGCGGGCTGGAGGCGATGCGGGCCTTCTACCGCTCGCTCGGTGACGACAGCACGACCGTCGACCGCTTCGAGCCGACCATGAACCGTCTCGACGGCGACAAGGACACCATCACCCCCCTGCGGTCGGCGGCCAACATCAACCGGCTTCTGATCGACGCCGACACGCCGTTGTCGGCGGCGAACAAGGCCCTGCTGCTGCGCTGGATGACCGACACGCCGACGGGGCAGGCTCGGCTCAAGGCAGGCGTCCCGGCCGGCTGGACCGTGGCGCACAAGACCGGCACCGGCGGTTACGGCCCTACCAACGACATCGGCGTCCTCTATCCGCCGGTCGGCGCGCCGGTGATCGTGGCCGCCTACTATCACGCGGCGGCCAGCGGCCCCGCCGCGCGCCATGAGGCCGTCATCGCCGACGCTGCCCGTATGGCGCTCGCCGCGCTCGGCCACGCCGCATGACCGACGCCGCCGCCACGATGATGAAGGACGGCATGGCCCGCCCCAGCGGCCGCGACATCCTCGGCTGGGTCGCGCGCGGCGAGGTGGCCATGGCCATCGGGGTCATCGGCGTCATCCTGCTGCTGATCCTGCCGGTGCCGAAATTCCTGCTGGATCTGTTGCTGGCCCTGTCGCTGGTCTCGTCCGTGCTGATCCTGATGACCGCGGTGATGATGAAGAAGCCGCTGGACTTCGCCATCTTCCCGACGGTGCTGCTGGTCACCACCCTGTTCCGGCTCGGCCTGAACCTGGCCTCGACCCGGCTGGTGCTGACCCACGGCCACGAGGGCCACGGCGCGGCGGGTCAGGTGATCCAGTCGTTCGGCGCCCTGATGATGGGCGGCAGCTTCATCATCGGCATCATCATCTTCGCCATCATCCTGGTGGTGAATTTCGTGGTCATCACCAAGGGCTCGACCCGCATCGCGGAGGTTTCGGCCCGCTTCACCCTGGACTCCATGCCGGGCAAGCAGATGGCCATCGACGCCGACCTGTCGTCCGGCCTGATCACCGAGGAGCAGGCCAAGCTGCGCCGCAAGGAGCTGGAGCAGGAATCGACCTTCTTCGGGGCCATGGACGGCGCCTCCAAATTCGTCCGCGGCGACGCCGTCGCGGGCCTGATCATCGTCTTCATCAACGCCATCGGCGGCATCCTGATCGGCGTCATCCAGCATCAGCTGCCGATCTCCGAGGCCGCCGACACCTATGTCGCCCTGACCATCGGCGACGGCCTGGTGACCCAGGTTCCGGCCATCATCATCTCCATCGCCGCCGGCTTCCTGGTGTCCAAGGCGGGCGTCGAGGGCACCGCCGACAAGGCCCTGGTCGCCCAGCTGGCCACCAACCCGGTCAGCCTCGGCGTCGTCTCCGGCGCGGCCGGCCTGATCGGCCTGATCCCCGGCATGCCGCTGATCCCGTTCGCGGCCCTGGCCATCGGGACCGGCTTCATGGCCTGGCGGCTGGGCCGGCAGCGGCTCAAGCCCAAGCCGACGGAGGCCGAGCTCAGCACCGCGGCGGCCAGCCCCAAGGAGGATGTCGAGGAACCCATCGGCACCGCCCTGACCATCGACGAGGTCAAGATCGAGCTGGGCTACTCCCTGCTGTCGCTGATCAACGATCTGGAGGGCCGCCGCCTGACCGACCAGGTCCGCGCCCTGCGCCGTTCGCTGGCCCAGGAGTACGGCTTCGTCATGCCGTCGGTCCGCATCCTCGACAACATGCGCCTCGGCACCCAGGGCTACGCCATCCGCATCAAGGAGATGGAGGCCGGGCAAGGCGAGGTTCGTCTCGGCTCGCTGATGGCCATGGACCCCGCCGGCCGCCAGGTCGAACTGCCCGGCGAGCACACCAAGGAGCCCGCCTTCGGCCTGCCCGCCACCTGGATCGACGAGAGCCTGCGCGAGGAGGCGACCTTCCGCGGCTACACCATCGTCGACCCCTCGACGGTGCTGACCACCCACCTGACCGAAATCCTCAAGGAGAACATGGCCGAGCTGCTCTCCTACGCCGAGGTGCAGAAACTGCTGAAGGAGCTGGGCCCGGAAGAGAAGAAGCTGGTCGACGAGCTGATCCCGTCGGTGGTCACCGTCACCACCCTGCAGCGCGTGCTCCAGTCGCTGCTGCGCGAAAAGGTCTCGATCCGCGATCTCGGGGCCATCCTTGAGGGCCTCGCCGAGGCGGCTCCGCATACCTCGTCGGTCACCAGCCTGGTGGAGCACGTCCGCGCCCGCCTCGCCCGTCAGCTGTGCTGGCAGCACAAGGGCGACGACGGCGCCCTGCCGATCGTCACCCTGTCGCCCGACTGGGAGCAGGCTTTCGCCGAGGCGCTGGTCGGGCAGGGCGAGGACAAGCAGCTGGCCATGGCCCCGTCGCGCCTGCAGGACTTCATTCGCGCCGTTCGCGACGTCTTCGAGCGCGCCGCCATGGCCGGCGAGACCGCCGTCCTGCTGACCGGCCCGCAGGTCCGCCCCTACGTCCGCTCGATCATCGAACGCTTCCGCGGCCAGACCGTGGTCATGAGCCAGAACGAGGTCCACCCGAAGGCGCGGCTGAGGACGATCGGAACGGTCTAGGGAACGGCGCGGCCCGGGCTATAAGGGTCGTTCCAGATCAGGGAGGTTCCCATGCGCCTGCTGCTCCTTGTCGCCGCGATGACGGCGCTGTCGGGTTCCCCCGCGACGGCCCAGACCGCCGGCGGCCTCGTCGACAGCTCCAGCGTCGAGGCGAACGGCCACCGCATCATCCAGCTGTCGGTCGAGATTCCCGCCCCGCCCTCGGAGGTGTGGACCGCCCTGACCACCGCGGAGGGCTGGCGGCGCCTCGGGGTCGGCTTCGCCGAGGTCGACTTCCGCACCGGCGGGGTGATCGAGACCGCCTATGCGCCGGACGCGACGGCCGGCGCTCCCGGCAATATCCAGAACCAGATCGTCGCCTATGTGCCCGGCCGCATGCTGGCCATCCGCAATGTGAAGGCGCCGCCCGGTTTTCCGCACGCGGCCGAGTTCGGGCAGACGGCCACCGTCATGGAGCTCGATCCGGTCGGCGAGGACCGCACCCGCGTGACGCTGACGGCGACCGGCTTCGGGCCGGGCCCGGCCTTCGACACGCTCTACGGCTTCTTCCACCAGGGCAACGGCCAGACCCTGGAATTGCTGCGCGACAGCTTCGCCGGCGAGTGACCTAGTCCGCTTCCGTCCAACCGCCCGCCGAGGCGTTGCGCGCCACATCGTTGGCCGGGCGGGCGATCAGGCCGGACTGGGTGATCCACACCTCGTAGCGGGCCCCGTCGGCCATCGGCATATAGGCGCCGCCGCCATACAGGGTGTCGACCGCGTCGACGTACTGGCGGTATTTCCGCGCCGTGTCCCAGGCGCTGACCTTCCACGGCATCCAGGTCGGCCCGGCGTCCCCGCCGGCCAGCGGGTGCACGCTGCGCGCCCCGTTGATCTCCTGCTCGATGGACTGGTAGCGGCCCGACAGCCGGTCCAGACGGTACTGGGTGTCGAGCCCCAGCACATTGGCCCACGGCTTCCACTTCAGCACCTGGGCCTCGATCCGCCATTCGTCGCCGTGCAGCGGATACAGGTTGCTGACCGCCGGGGCGTTCTCGCCGCGATCGGGTTGCATCACCGTGGCCTCGAAATACTGCGGGCCCAGCTGGCGCGTCTCGATCGTCGCCACCGGCCGCTCATAGGTCAGGCGTGAATAGGTCTGCACGTCCAGCCCGAGCAGGGCCGCGACCATGGCCGCGGCGATGAAGCCGGCCCCGCTCACGCCGCCCAGCAGGCCGCCGAAGACCCGCCCCCTGAACAGGGCGCCCAGGCCCCGGAACAGCAGCACCAGCCCGATAAGTCCGACCAGCGCCGGTGCGATCCACCACCACCAAACCATGTCGTCACTCCCGCCCCATCCGATGATCTTTACCCTAAATGCGCGGAACTGTGACGGTTTCCCTTCGCGCGCGACTGGACAGGCCAAAACGCGCCGCTAATGCTCGCGCCCGATGTTTTCGGCTGTCCGCCCATCCTTGCCCGCCCTGCTCCGGTTTGCACGCACGCCTGGCATCGGGCGAACGATCGTGGCCCTGCTGGCCGGCGCCATCCTGCTGCTGCTGGCCGTCAACATCGCCACCTTCGTGATGATCCAGCGCACGGCGGCCTTCAACGATCAGGTCGAGCGCTCGCAGCAGGTCCGCCGCGCCGCCCATCTGGTGCTGCTGTCGCTGCTCGACGCCGAGACCGGCCAGAGAGGGTTCCTGCTGTCGGGCGACGCGGAATTCCTCACGCCCTACAGCCGCGCCGAGATCACCGTGGCCGAACAGATGCAGGAGCTGGAGCAGCTGACGGCCGGCGATCCCCAGCTGGAGCCTCACGTCACGGTCCTGCTGGAAGCGGCGCGCGACAAGCTGGCCGAACTGGAACGCACCATCGCCCTGTCGCGGACCGGCCGGACCGGCGAGGCCCTGCGGCTGAACCGATCCGGCCAGGGCGCGGCCAGGATGGACGCCATCCGGTCGAGTACGAGCGCCATCGACGAGATCGAGAACGAACGTCTCGACGCGAGGACCCGTCAGTCCGAACACGGCCTGCGGCTGACCATGGCGGCCAACGCCCTGGCGGGGCTGCTGGTGCTGGTGCTGGCCGGCATCATGATCTGGCTGGTCCGGCGCTACATTGGCGAGATCCAGGCCGCGCGCGACACGCTTGACCGCATGAACGCCGGGCTCGAAACCCAGGTCCGCGACCGCACCGCCGAACTGACCCGGGCCCGCGACCGGGCCGAGGCCATGCTGCGCGAGGTCAATCACCGCGTCGGCAACTCCCTGCAGCTGGTCTCCAGCTTCATGTCGCTGCAGCTGCGCCATCTCGCCGACGAGGGCGCCCGCGCCGCCCTGAAGGAATCGCAGGCGCGGATCGAAGCCGTGGCCCACGTCCACCGCCGCCTCTACACCTCGGACGACATGTCCTCTGTGGCCATGGACGAATACCTTGAGGGGCTGATCGCCGAACTCGGCAAGTCGCTGGCGCCCGGGGCGGGCTCCCCCACGCTGCTCCTGAAGGCCGCGCCGCTGGATGTCTCGACCGACCAGGCCGTGTCCATCGGGGTGATCGTCACCGAACTGGTCACCAACGCCGTCAAATACGCCTACGAACCCGGCAAGGGCGGCGAGATCCGCATCCTCCTGGAGCCCGACGCGCCGAACGGCCGCGCCGTGCTGACGGTCGAGGACGACGGTCCGGGCCTGGGCAGCGGCAAGCCGCGCGGCACCGGCCTTGGCGGCCGGATCGTGACGGCCATGGCCTCAGGCCTGCGCACCCGGGTGGAATACGACGCCGCCCATTCCGGCGTGCGCGCCCGTCTCGCCTTCGACCTCCAGCCGGCGGCGCGCTAGACTCCCGCCATGCTCCAGTTCGGCGACCGCGACCCTTCCCTCGACTATCCCGCCCGGCCCACGGCCTTCGGCCTGGTCTTCCACGACGGCAAGCTGGCCTGCGTGCGCGTCGACCGCGGCGAGGCCAGCTATTACGACCTGCCGGGCGGCGCCATCGACGGCGACGAGACCGAGCCGCAGGCGCTGGTCCGCGAATTCGTCGAGGAGACGGGCATGGCCGTCCGGCCCTTCGTCCGTCTCGCGGAGGCCGCCCAGTATTTTCGCAGGTCGGACGGCGCGCCGGTCAACAACATCGCCGGCTTCTGGATCGCGGAGCAGCTGTCGCTCGACCCGTCCGCCAAGGTCGAGGCCGATCACGAACTGGTCTGGCTGCATCCCCACACGGCCCTCAACGAACTCCGCCACGACGCCCATGCCTGGGCGGTCGCGGTGTGGTTGCGGCGCAGGTAGGACGCCGCCCCAAGCGGCGCCGTACGGAACATCCGGCGCAGCTCGACCGCTCCCCTGACCCTCGCCGCGGAAGCGGCCAAGCCAGGAGATCCAGAATGGCCGATCACGATCGTGTCGAAGGCGCCGCCCGCAACATGGGCGGCAAGGCCAAGGAAGCGGCCGGGAACATCACCGGCGACGAGAAGCTGAAGGCCGAGGGCAAGGCCGACCAGGTGTCCGGCAAGGTCCAGAACGCCGTCGGCGGGATCAAGGACACCCTGCGCGACGACAAGCGCCACTAGCGGCCGGCGCTGGTCTAGTCGTCGTCGCCGCCGAGGCGGAAGGTCAAGCCTTCCTCCGGGGGCTTGCGGCCGTCGGCGGGGCGGCACTCCTCGGTCCAGACCACGCCGCCCTCCGGCTGGACGCGGGGGCGCGACTCGCAGGTGCGCTCGACCAGCGGCGACGTCGCCGGCCCCGACCGGCTCGGCGCGCCGCACTGCAGGGCGTAGCGATCGCCAGCCGCTTCCTGGCGACAGGTATCGACCGCGCCCGCCGGGGCCAGTCCGGCCGGGAGGGCGTCGCCCAGATTGGCGGCCAGGGCGGTTCGCACCCGCGCCTGGCAGGTCTCCAGGCTTTCGCTGGCGGCGCGCAGCAGCGGGCTGCATTCCGAACGTTCGTAGCCGTAGGGATCGGTTCTGGCCCAGTCGGGGATCGGCGGCGCATAGGCCGGCGTGGCGGCCGGCTCGGGCGGCTCGGCGGTCTGCCACACCACCTGGCCGGACGCGGCCTGCTGCAGGACGACGGCGGCGACGAGGGCGAGCATGGCGGACCTCCCGGATGTGACAGGGGCAGACTAGCCTATTTGGCGAGCGCCCGCATCGCCTTCTCCAGTCCCGCCAGCGTCAGCGGATACATCCGCTCGTCGACCAGTTCGCGGATCATTCCCACCGAGGCGGAATAGCTCCAGTAGCGCTCCTGCGACGGGTTCAACCAGGCGACCTTGTCCCACTGCTGCGTGGCCCGCTTCATCCAGACCGCGCCGGCCTCCTCGTTCCAGTGCTCGACCGAGCCGCCGGGCATGGTCACCTCATAGGGGCTCATGGTGGCGTCGCCGACGAAGATGGCCCGCCAGTCGGCCGGGTATTTGTGCAGCAGCTCCCAGGTCGGAATCTTCTCGCTGTGCCGGCGCCGGTTGTCCTTCCAGACGCCCTCGTAGAGGCAGTTGTGGAAGTAGAAGAATTCCAAGTGTTTGAACTCGGTCTTCGCGGCCGAGAACAGCTCCTCGCACATCTTTACGTGGGCATCCATCGAGCCGCCGATGTCGAGGAACAGCAGCACCTTGATGGTGTTGCGGCGCTCGGGCCGCATGTGGATGTCCAGCCAACCCTGCCGCGCCGTGCCGTCGATGGTGGCGTCCATGTCCAACTCGTCCGGCGCGCCCTGCCGCGCGAACCGCCGCAGCCGGCGCAGGGCCACCTTGATGTTGCGCGTGCCCAGTTCGACCTGGTCGTCCAGGTTCCGGTACTCGCGCTTCTCCCACACCTTGACCGCGCGGCCCTGCCGGCCCGGCCCGCCGATGCGCACGCCCTCGGGATTGTAGCCGCCGTGGCCGAACGGGCTGGTCCCGCCGGTGCCGATCCATTTGCTGCCGCCCTCGTGCCGGCCCTTCTGCTCCTCGAGCCGCTGCTTCAGCGTCTCCATCAGCTTGTCGAACCCGCCCAGCGCCTCGATCTGCGCCTTTTCCTCGTCGGTCAGGTATTTCTCGGTCAGCAGCCGCAGCCAGTCCTCGGGAATGTCGGTGGTCAGGTCCTCGCCCGCGCCGACGGTCTCGACGCCTGCGAACACCTTGTCGAACACCTGGTCGAAGCGGTCGTAGTGCTTTTCGTCCTTGACCAGCACCGCCCGCGACAGGTGGTAGAAGTCATCGACCCGCCGCCCGGCCACGTCCCTGTCCATGGCCTCCATAAGGTGGAGCCATTCCTTCATCGACACGGGCACTTTCGCGTCGCGCAGGGCGGTGAAGAAGGGGAGGAGCATGTCCGGCGAGGGTTCCTTTGGGCCTCGGCGAGCATAGCGCGCGAGCCGCCCGCGGGAAACGCGCGCCTCGTTCCGCTTGAAGCGCGCGGCGCCCGCCGTCTAGGAAGCGGACCATGGACAGTTCTCGCAGCACCCCCGACGCTCTCGTCCGCGAGGCCGTCGCCGCCTACCGGTCCGGTGACGCGAACGCGGCGCACGCGGCCCTCGACCGGGCGCTCGCCCTGGCCCCGAAGGACCTGCGCGCCCTGCTGGCCAAGGCCGACCTCCTCGCCGCCCAGAACCTCCAGCGCGAGGCCAACGTCTATTATGGCGCCGTTCTCCAGGTCGGCGGCGGCGCGACGGGCCTGGCGCCGGACCTCGCCGACGGGGTCGCGAGGGCCCGAGCGTTTCGCGACCGGGTGGTCTCCGGCGCCGGCGCGCGGCTGCGCGAGAGCCTCGACAAGGCGGGCTATGTCGAGGGTCGGTCGGACCCGCGCTTCACCCACGCCCTCGACCTTCTGACCGGCCGTCGCACGCTGTACCAGCCGCAGCCGCACGGCTTCTATTACCCCGAGCTGCCGGCCCATCAGTTCTACCCCCGCTCCATGTTCTCCTGGCTGGACAAGGTCGAGGCGGCGGTCGACGCCATGACCGAGGAGCTGACGGACCTGCTGTACGAGGACGCCGGTTTCGCCCCCTATCTGCGCACCGCGCCGGGCCTGCCGAACCGGCCCGACTATCCGTTGGTCGACAGCATGGACTGGAGCACCTGCTTTCTCTGGAAGGACGGCAAGGAGACTCCGAACGCCGCGCGCTGCCCGCGAACGATGGAGGCTCTGGCCGATGTCCCGTTGTGCCGGGTCGAGGGACGGTCGCCCTACATCATGTTCTCCCAGCTCAAGGCGGGCGCCCACATCAAGCCGCACACCGGCGGGGTCAACACCCGGCTGATCTGCCACGTTCCCCTGATCGTCCCGCCCGGCTGCGAGTTCCGCGTCGGCAATGACGTCCGCCAGTGGGAGCGGGGCAAGGCCTGGGTCTTCGACGACACCATCGAGCACGAGGCCCGCAACACCAGCGACCAGACCCGGGTCGTCCTGATCTTCGACATCTGGCGGCCGGAGCTGAGCGAGGAGGAGCGGGGCCTGGTCAAGACCCTGCTGGAGACCCTTGACGCCTTCTCGCCCAACCGCACCGCCTGGGAATGAGGCTCAGCCCGTCCCGAGCAGGGCCGTCAACTGTTCCGCGTCGGCCGGCGCCGCGCTTTTGATGTCGTTGTCGAAATAGACGAACACCTCGCGGTCCCTGCGCCACTCGCGGATCGCCTCCGCCCACTCTCGCAGCGCCGCCTCGCCGTAGCGGCCGTGGTAATGGCCGCCGGGTCCATGGCCTCTCAGATAGACGAAGTTCGCGGTCGTCTCCCATGGGGCGGGGGCGTGGTGATGGTCTGACACGCACAGCGCCACATTGCGCCGGCGCAGCATCTCCAGCACCTCATCGGCGTACCAGCCGGGGTGGCGGAACTCGACGCTGTAGCGACAGCCGGCGGGGAGGGCGTCGAGGAATCCCTGCAGCCGCTCGTCATTGCGGTGCAGGTTGGGCGGCAGTTGGAACAGGATCGGCCCCAGCTTCGCCCCCAGACCCTTCGCCCGCTCGAACATATAGGCCAGCGGCTCGACCGGGTCCTTCAGCTTCTTGTTGTGGGTCAGGAAGCGCGAGGCCTTCCAGGCGAACAGGAAATCGTCGGGCGTCTGCTGCCGCCACCCCGCCACCGCCTGCTCCGTGGGCATGCGGTAGAAGCTGGCGTTGATCTCCAGCGTCCGGAACCGGCGCGAGATATATTCCAGCCGTCCGGCCGCCTTGACCTCGTCCGGATAGAACGGCCCGTTCCAGTCCTTGTAGGCCCAGCCGGAGGTGCCGATCCGAACGTCGCGCATGGGCGGCCAACCGCCGGCTTCGTCCGCGGTTCCGTCAGCCGCGCCGCAGGATGAACTCGTCGTCCAGCCACCGCCCGACCGGATACTGGTATTCGCCGGCCTTCTCGAAGCCGTAGGCGGCATACAGCTTCTGCGCCTTCAGGTTGCCGCTCCAGACGCCGATCCACAGCGGTCCGTCGCCGTTCGCCTCCATCCACTCCAGCGCCGCCGCCAGCAGCTTCGTGCCCAGACCGAACCCCTGCGCCGCCTTCGACACATACAGCCGCCGCAGCTCGGCGTGGCTGGCCCGCGCGTCCGGATGGGGCAGGGTGTTCGGCCCTGCGTTGGCGAAGGCCAGCAGTTCGCCGCCCCGCTCCGCCACCCACCAGGCGGCGCCCGGCTCCTTCAGCTTGGTCCGGAGCGTCTCGGGGCTGAAGCTGGCGTCGAGGAAGGCGGCCAGGTCGTCGGCCGGGTAGGGGATGCCGAACCCGGCCACGAAGGTGTCGACAAAGGTCTGCCGTCCCAGCTCGCCCAGGGCGGCGGCGTCGGCGTCAACGGCGGGGCGGATCAGGGGCTCGGGCATGACCGGCGCCTACAGCCTCGATCCGGGCGCGACAAGTGCGGCGCGGGCGCATAATCTCGCCCGGTGAGCGTCACCCTCTTCACCCATCCGGACATGATCGGGCACCGGCCCGGCGCCGGCCATCCCGAGCGGCCGGAACGGCTGCGGGCCGTGCTCGACGCCCTCGACGACGCGGGCCTGTCGCGCAACCGCCGCTCCGCGACCGAAGCCTCGATCGCCGACCTGGAGCGGCTGCATCCGGTCGCCTACGTCGCCAATCTGCTCAACGCCTCGCCCGCCGAGGGGCTGAATGCGATCGACGCCGACACCCTCCTGTCGCCCGGCAGCGTCCGCGCCGCCCGCCTCGCCGCCGGAGCGGCGGTCGACGCCGTCCGGGCCGTGGCCCGCGGCGAGGCCGACCGCGCCTTCGCCGCCGTCCGCCCGCCCGGGCACCACGCCGAGCCAAACCGCGCCATGGGCTTCTGCCTGTTCTCGAACGTCGCCATCGCCGCCCGGGTGGCGCAATCGGAAGGCCTGGCCCGCGTCGCCGTGATCGACTTCGACGTTCACCACGGCAACGGCACCCAGGCGGCCTTCGAGAGCGACGGCAGCCTGTTCCTCGGCTCCATCCACCAGTCGCCCCTCTATCCCGGCAGCGGCGCCGCGTCCGAGACCGGCGTCGGCAATATCGTCAATGCGCCCATGCCGCCGCATGCGGCCCGGGAGGCGTGGCGGGCCGCCTTCGCCGGCGCGCTGATGCCCGCGCTGGAAGCCTTCGGCCCGGACCTGATCCTGATCTCGGCCGGCTTCGACGCCCACCGCCGCGATCCGCTGGCCCACCAGAGCCTTGAGGCCGAGGATTTCGCCTGGGCCACCCGCGCCGTGGCCGAGGTCGCGCGATCGTGCTGTTCGGGCAAGGTTGTTTCCTCGCTCGAGGGCGGTTACGACCTAGAAGGGCTCGGTCGTTCGGCGGCCGCCCATGTCCAGGCTTTGGGGGAGGACTAGGGGCCGGAACGCGAAACGCTTTCCCGCCCGCCGCTTATGTCAGCTCCCGCCCGAGAACCCACCGCAGACCACCCCGCGCCGGCGCCCGTTCCGCGCCCGGCCGCCCTGGTCGCCGTCCGCCCCGGGGCCATCATCCTCGCCCGGCACGGCGAGCCGGCCCTGTCGCGCAAATGCCTGCTCACCGCCGACCAGTACCGCGACTGGTGGGCCCAGTACGAGGTCGGCGGCCTGCGCGCCGGCCAGACGCCGCCGCCCGAGCTGCTCGTCACCGCCGAGGGGGCCGGGGCCATCTACGCCTCGACACGGCCGCGCGCCCAGGAGACCGCCGCCGCCATCGCCGCCGGCCGCGAGGTCATGTCCGACGCCCTGTTCATCGAGGCGCCCCTGCCGCCGCCGCGCTTCCCTTCCTGGTTCAAGCTGCCGCCGAAATACTGGGGCGCGGTGGCCCGCATCTGGTGGCATGCTTTCAACCATCACGACGGCCAGGAGACCCGCGCCCAGGCCGAGGTCCGCGCCGAACAGGCGGCCCAGGCGCTGATCGCCCGCGCCGAGTCGGGCCAGGACGTGCTGGTCCTCGCCCACGGCTATTTCAATCACATGGTCGGCAAGCGGCTGAAGGCCGACGGCTGGAAGCTCGTCGAGAACCAGGGCTTCAAATACTGGTCCCAGCGCCGCTACGAACGGCGTACTTGAGGCGGGCCGCGCCCCCCTCTAGGGTCGCCCGCAAATGACCGACGCCAACGCCCTTCCCGCCGAGCTCAGCTTCGAGGACGCCCTGCAGCGCCTCGAGCAGATCGTCTCCCGCCTCGAGTCCGGCCAGGCCCCGCTCGAGGAATCGATCGCCCTCTACGAGGAGGGTGCGCGCCTCAAGGCCCACTGCGAGGACCGGCTCAAGGCCGCCCAGCTGCGGGTCGAGAAGATCGTCGTCGGCGCCGACGGCCAGGCGAAGGGCGTCGAACCGGCCGGGTTCGACTGATGTCCGGCCCCGCCCACGAGGGCGCCGCGCCGACCATCAGCTTCGACGACTTCCTCAGGGTCGACATCCGGGTCGGCCAGGTGATCTCGGCCGACCCGTTCCCGCAGGCCCGCAAGCCGGCCTTCAGGCTGGCCATCGACTTCGGTCCCGACATCGGCGTGAAGAAGTCCTCGGCCCAGATCACCGTCCACTACACGCCGGACCAGCTGGTCGGGCGCAAGGTCGCCGCCGTGGTCAACTTCCCGCCGCGCCAGATCGGCCCGTTCATGTCCGAGGTCCTGACCCTCGGCTTCCCCGACGCGGCGGGCGAGGTGGTGCTGGTCGGCGTTGACCGCGACGTGCCCGTGGGCGGGAGGCTGTTCTGAACGTTCTCGCCGCCAACTCGCCCGAGCAGAACGTCATCGACCGCGTCGCCGAGACCGCCGACCTCGTCACCGTCGCCCTCGACGAGCTGCTGCCCCGCGCCGACGGTCCCGAATCGCGCCTGACCGAGGCCATGCGCTACGCGGCGCTCGGCCCCGGCAAGCGGTTGCGCCCCTTCTTCGCCCTGGAGGCGGCCAATCTGTTCGACATCGAGGAGCGGCCGGTGCTGCGCGCCGCCTGCGCCCTCGAATGCGTCCACGCCTACAGCCTGGTCCACGACGACCTGCCCTGTATGGACGACGACGACATGCGCCGCGGCCGCCCGACGGTGCACCGCGCCTATGACGAGGCCACCGCCGTCCTCGCCGGCGACGCCCTGCAGACCGCCGCCTTCGACATCCTGCTGCACCCCGACACCCACGAGAACCCGGCCGTGCGCTGCGAACTCGCCGCCCGCCTGTCGCTGGCCTCCGGCGCGCGCGGCATGGCCGGCGGCCAGATGATCGACCTGCTCGGGGTCCGCGATGATCTCGGCGGCGTCGCCCGCATGCAGCGGCTCAAGACCGGGGCCCTGTTCACCTACGCCTTCGAGATCCCGCTGATCATCGCCGACGCCCGCGAGGTCCACCGCCAGGCCCTGATCAGCTTCGCCCACGACATCGGCCTGGCCTACCAGATCGTCGACGACCTGCTCGACGTCGAGGGCGACGAGGACATCCTCGGCAAGGCGGCCCGCAAGGACCACGCCCAGGGCAAGACCAATTTCGTCACCCTGCTGGGCATCGAGGCGGCGCGGCACAGGGTCGCGCACCTCGCCGACCAGGCCCGCGCCCACCTCGACCCGTTCGGCGCCGACGCCGATATCCTCAAGGCCAGCGTGGACTACGTGCTAGAACGCCGCTCCTGAATCGCCACCCGGTCTGCACCGCTTCTGAACCGCTTTTCGACGCCGGATCGACCCGCCCGGCAGCGAAATGGTCTAGAGCGGGTTAGAACGACAGTCTCCCCGAGTCTCCAAGGGTCCAAGGTCGCCGAATGCCCGACACGCCGTTGCTCGACAAGGTCAAGCTTCCCGCCGACACGCGGAGCCTCGACATTCCCCAGCTGAGGCAGCTGGCCGACGAGCTGCGCGCCGAGACCATCGACGCCGTCTCCACGACCGGCGGCCACCTCGGGGCCGGCCTCGGCGTGGTCGAGCTGACCGTGGCCCTGCACCATGTGTTCGAGACGCCGAAGGACATCCTGATCTGGGACGTCGGCCACCAGTGCTACCCGCACAAGATCCTGACAGGCCGCCGCGACCGCATCCGCACCCTGCGCCAGCCCGGCGGGCTCTCGGGCTTCACCAAGCGCAGCGAGAGCGCATACGACCCGTTCGGCGCGGCCCACGCCTCGACCTCGATCAGCGCCGCGCTCGGCTTCTGCGCCGCCAGGGACCAGCAGGGCGGCGACAACAAGGTCGTGGCCGTCATCGGCGACGGCTCGATGTCCGCCGGCATGGCCTATGAGGCGATGAACAACGCCGCCGAGACGACCAAGCAACTAGTCGTCATCCTCAACGACAACGACATGTCGATCGCCCCGCCCGTCGGCGGCATGAGCGCCTATCTGGCCAAACAGGTGTCGGGCGGCGCCTACCGCAATTTCCGCCGCTTCGGGAAGTCGGTCGCCGAGCACCTGCCGCGCCCGTTCCGCAACGCCGCCCGCAAGGCCGAGGAATACGCCCGCGGCATGGTCGTCGGCGGCACCTTCTTCGAGGAGCTCGGCTTCTACTACATCGGCCCGATCGACGGGCACGACATGGACAACCTCGTCCCCATCCTGCGCAACGCCGCCGCCATCACCGACCGGCCGGTGATCGTCCATGTCGTGACCCAGAAGGGCAAGGGCTACGCCCCCGCCGAATCCAGCGCCGACAAGCTGCACGCCGTCGCCCGCTTCGACGTGGTCTCGGGCAAGCAGTCGAAGTCGGTCTCGAACGCGCCCAGCTACACCAAGGTGTTCGGGACCGAGCTGATCAAGCGCGCCGCCCTCGACCCCTCGATCGTCGCCATCACCGCCGCCATGCCGTCGGGCACCGGGCTGGACCTGTTCGGCCAGGCCTTCCCCGAGCGCACCTATGACGTCGGCATCGCCGAACAGCACGCCGTCACCTTCGCCGCCGGCCTCGCCGCCGACGGCATGAAGCCGGTCTGCGCCATCTACTCGACCTTCCTCCAGCGCGGCTATGACCAGGTCGTCCACGACGTGGCCATCCAGAAGCTGCCGGTGCGCTTCGCCATGGACCGCGCCGGTCTGGTCGGGGCCGACGGGGCCACCCACGCGGGCAGCTTCGACATCGGCTACATGGGCGCCCTGCCGGGCATGGTGTTGATGGCCGCGGCCGACGAGGCCGAACTCGCCGCCATGATCGCCACCAGTCTCGAGATCGACGACCGCCCCTCCGCCTTCCGCTATCCGCGCGGCGACGGCGTCGGCGTCGAAATCCCGGAGCTGGCCGCGCCGCTCGAGATCGGCAAGGGCCGCATCGTCCGCGAGGGGACGACCGTCGCCATCCTCTCGCTTGGCACGCGCCTGCAGGAGTCCCTCAAGGCCGCCGACGCCCTCGCCGCCCGCGGCGTCTCCGCCACCGTCGCCGACGCCCGCTTCGCCAAGCCGCTGGATGAAGACCTGATCCTGCGCCTCGCCCGCGAGCACGACTGCCTGATCACGGTGGAGGAGGGGGCCATGGGCGGCTTCGGCGCCTTCGTGCTGCAGATGCTTGCCGAACGCGGCGCGCTCGACGCCGGCCTGAAGATCCGCACCCTGCACCTGCCCGACGTCTTCCAGGACCAGGCCGATCCCGTGACCATGTACGACCAGGCGGGCCTGAACGCCTCCCACATCGCCGCCGCCGCGCTGCAGGCCCTGGGCGTCGAGGCCTCGCGCGTCGCCCGCGCCTGATCGGGCGCAACCGGACTCCTCCACCCCCGTTCTGTCCCGGACAGGCAGAGGTGGAGTACCCGTTGTGAAAGCCCATGTGTTCATTGCCGCGGCCCTGCTCTGCAGCGGCTGCGCGACCCAGCAGGCCGACGCCGACAGCGCGATGGTGGCCCGGGCCGGGGACGATTCCCTCACCTGTCGCCAGATCGCCGACGAGGCCGCGACGCTCAGCGAGCGGATGGGCGGAACCCCCGGCGGCGGCGCCCTCGGCACGGCCACCACTGTGGCCAAGGCCGGCGCGGCGGCCCTGATCCCGGGGGCCGGACTGGTCATGGCCGGCGTCAACGCCCTCAATGCGCCCGAGCGCCGCCGCCGCGAGGCCGACGAGAATCGCTGGTACTACCTGAACGGCCTCTACACCGCCCGCCACTGCCTCCAGGGCGGTCGCTAGCCAGCCTCGCGGCCGCAGGCCGGTCCGATCGGCCGCCGCCCTTCGTGTCCCTCGTGACGAACCTCGGCTCTCCGAAGCGTCACCGCCTGCGAGGACTCATGCCGCGAATCCGCGCGACCGCCAGCGACCGTTCGCCACGCCCGGCGAAGGGCGAAATAAACGTGCGGAAAATCAAGGGCCTAAAGGCGTTCCTCGCCGCCTTGACCTGCGGGGGTCCCGCCTATAGGTTCCGCGCCGAATTCAGACCCCCTCCGACATCCGTGCCGGAGTGCTGAGGCCGCCCATGTCAACCCAGCCGGAATCGCGCGAAGAGGCGATCAAACGCCTCACCGAAAGCGCATCCGCGATGGAGGCGCGCAATGCGCGCCAGCTGTCTCACGAGGCGGCGGGGCAGGCGGCGGCGGGGCAGGCGTGGCGTATCCTCGCCGACCTGTTCGGCGGCGTGTTCGTCGGACTGGCGCTCGGGTTCATCGTGGACCGGTTCGCCGGGACGGGACCCTGGGGTCTGATCGGCGGCGTCCTTCTGGGCTTCGCCGTCTCGGTATTCATGGCCTGGCGGACGGCGCAACGCCTGATGGCCCAGGCGAAGGCAAGCGGGGTGGAGCCGAAGTCGGTTCCCTTCGACGACGACGAAGAAGACTAGGGACCAAGGGCTCGATGGCCGATCCGCTACACCAGTTCCAGATCCAGCCGCTGACCCCCGAGGTCGTGGTCGACGTGCCGCTCATCGGGCAGCAGACGCTCGCCTTCACCAATTCGCACCTCGCGATGACGGTCGCGTTCGGCATGGTCGTGCTGTTCCTGACCCTGGTCACCGCCGGCGCCAAGGTGGTGCCCGGCCGCATGCAGGCCGCGGGCGAGACCCTGTTCGGCATGATCGACGGCCTCGTCGACTCGATCATCGGCCACGACGGCCGCAAGCTGTTCCCGTTCGTGTTCACGATCTTCCTGTTCATCCTGGCGATGAACTTCCTCGGCCTGTTCCTCAGCTTCACCGCCACGTCGCAGATCGCGGTCACCGCCACCTTCGGCGTCATCACCATCCTCATGGTCCTGGCCATCGGTTTCGTGAAACACGGGCTGAAGTTCTTCACCCTGTTCGTGCCGTCGGGCGTGCCGTGGCTGGTGCTGCCCTTCGTGGTGATCATCGAGTTCGTCTCCTTCCTCCTGCGGCCGGTCACCCTGACGCTTCGTCTGTTCGGCAACATGATGGGCGGCCACGTGGCCCTGAAGGTCTTCGCCGGCTTCGCGGTGGTCGCCATCGGCGGCGCTATCGGCTGGCTCGGCGTGCCGGTCTTCATCCTGTCGCTGGGGATGACGGTCGGCCTGACCGCGCTGGAGTTCCTCGTGGCCTTCCTGCAGGCCTTCGTCTTCGCTGTTCTGACCACGATCTATCTCAACGACGTGGTCAACCTGGGCCACGGTCACTAAGGCCCGGACCAGTTTCGTCTCCAACCAACCAACCTCAGACTAGGACTTACGACCATGGAAGCAGAAGCCGCCAAGCTCATCGGCGCCGGCCTCGCGATGACCGGCATGATCGGCGCCGGCATCGGCGTCGGCAACATCTTCGGCCAGTTCCTGGCGGGCGCCCTGCGCAACCCGTCGGCCGCCGGCTCGCAAATCGGCAACCTGTTCGTGGGCGCGGCTCTGGCCGAAGCCCTGGGCATCCTGTCGTTCGTGCTCGGCATCCTGCTGTACTCGGCCTGATTTCGTCCTTCCGGCGCGGCGCGGCCTGCCTTTCGGCGGACCGCGCCGTCGCCGGCTGACGGATCGACCGTAGCTCAACGACCAGGCGACAGATGACCACTGCCCACCCGACCGTCCATACGCCCGACGCCCCGCACCCGGTGGCGGTCGAGGACACGCACGCCACGACGGCGGCCGCCCACGGCGGCGAGCACGAATCCGGCGGCCTGCCGCAGTTCGAGTTCCAGCACTGGTTCGGTCAGATCGTCTATCTGATCTTCCTGTTCGCCATCCTCTATCTCCTCATCGCCAGGGTCTTCGCCCCGCGCCTGCGCCGGGTCTTCGACGAGCGCGAGCAGACCATCTCCGGCGCCGTCGCCACCGCCCGTCAGGTGCAGGCCGAGGCCGCTGGCCAGGCTGAGGCCGCCAAGGCCGAGGTCGAGGCCGCCCGCGCCGCCTCGCGCGCCACCGCCGCCGCCGCCAAGGCCCGCGTCACCGACGAGGCCAACGCCCGCGCCGCCGCCGAGGAAGCCGTCGTCAACGCCCGCATCGCCGAGGCCGAGACCGCCATCGGCCAGACCCGCGACGCCGCCATGACCAACGTCGCCGCCATCGCCTCCGACACGGCCGCCGCCATCGTCGAGCGCCTGACCGGCAAGGCGCCGACCGCCGCCGAGGCCGCCGCCGCCGTCAAGGGAGCCGCCTGACATGAACATGGTCTTCGAAGAGGGCTTCTTCCGCCTCGACAGCGCCGAGCTCTGGGTCGGCGTCGGCCTGGTCCTGTTCCTCGCCATCTGCGTCTTCACCGGCGCGTTCAAGCTGGTCGGCTCGGCCCTGGACGCCAAGGCCGCCAAAATCCAGGCTGAACTCGACGAGGCCGCCCGCCTGCGCGCCGAGGCCGAGGCCCTGCTCGCCCAGATCCGCGCCGAGAAGGCCGAGGCCGAGGCCCAGGCCGCCGAGATGCTCAAGGCCGCCGAGGCCGACGCCCGCGTGATGGAGGCCGAGGCCAAGGTCAAGCTGGAAGAGTCCCTGGCCCGCCGTCAGGCGCTGGCCGAGCGCCGCATCGCCCAGGCCGAGGCCCAGGCCTCCGCCGAGGTCAAGGCGGCCGCCGCCGACCTCGCCGCCCGCGCCGCCGAACAGATCCTCGCCGCCCGTCTGGCCGGCCAGAAGACCGACCCGCTGCTCGACGCCGCTATCGCCCAGATCGGCTCGCGCCTGAACTAGGCGGGCGGGATCGCCGAAACGCACAGGGCCCCGCTGGCGACAGCGGGGGCCCTTTCGCTTTCCGGCCCGACCGCTCAGGCGTGGTACGGACCGTGACGGTGGATGTGATCGCCGTGGATCATGTGCTGGGCTTCCCGGCTGCGGCCGACCAGCCGTCCGTAGGCATTCCCGAGCACGATGCCGAAGATCGCGTGGCTGGCGATCATCCAGGCGAGGGTGCCGAAGCCCGCCTTCATGAAGAACAGGCCCGCGCCGCCGATCGGGGCGACGACCAGGCCCATCAGGATGAAGGCCCCGACGGCGAACACGATGCCCTTGGACTCCGCCGTGTCGGTCGGCAGCCGGGGGCACAGCACCCCGAACACGACGCCGAGGCCGAGACCCGCGACGAAGTGGGCGATCCAGCCGACGACCGGCTGATCCTGGGGTTGCTGCAGAATGACGCCCAGCAGCTGCGGGAATGCGACGGCCCAGTGCCCCACCGTCATGTTGATCGCCTCGATGATCGAGACCACCACGGTCGCCGCGAAACCGGCGGCCAGACCCTTTTGTACGCGTGACATCATGACCTCAGCGCCTCCCAACGCCAGTTCCGGTTCTGATAACGCGTGGAGAAGGATACGCCTTTTGGGGAGGGCGGCGTTCACATTGCCGCGACTGGTCTATTCCGCGGCGATGTTCGACCCTTCAGGAGCCGTCCAGCGCAACACCGGCTGACGCGCCGCCCGCGTTTCGTCCAGCCGCTTCAGCGGCGCGTGGAAGGGCGCGCCCTTGAACCGGTCGACGTCTCCGGCCTTGGCCGCCTCGGCCAGCGCCCGCATCGCCTCGATGAAGCGGTCCAGCTCCTGCTTCGACTCGGTCTCGGTCGGTTCGATCAGCATCGCCCCGTGCACGACCAGCGGGAAATACATGGTCATCGGGTGGAAGCCCTCGTCGATCATCGCCTTGGCGAAGTCGAGCGTGGTCACCTCCGTGCCCTTCAGCCACTCGTCGTCGAACAGGGCCTCGTGCATGCACGGGCCGTCCGGGAAGGCCGGGCTCATCAGGTCCGACAGCCGCGCCTTGATATAGTTGGCGTTCAGGACCGCGTCCTCGGCCACCTGCCGCAGCCCGTCCGAGCCGTGGCTCATCATGTAGCTGAGGGCTCGGACATACATGCCCATCTGGCCCTGGAAGGCGCACAGCCGGCCGAAGGCCTGTTCCGCTTCACCTTCCGCGAACTCGACCAGCTTGAAGCCGTCGCCTCCCGACACCACCCACGGGGCCGGGGCGAAGGCGGCCAGCGCCTCCGACAGCACCACCGGACCCGCGCCCGGCCCGCCGCCGCCGTGCGGCGTCGAGAAGGTCTTGTGCAGGTTGATGTGCATCGCGTCGACGCCCAGGTCGCCCGGCCGCACCCGCCCGACGATGGCGTTGAAGTTCGCCCCGTCGCAGTAGAAATACGCCCCGGCCTCGTGCGTCAGCCGGCTGATCTCGAGGATGTCGCGCTCGAACAGGCCGCAGGTGTTCGGATTGGTCACCATGATGGCGGCCACGTCCGGCCCCAGCTTCGACGCCAGATCGGCCACGTCGACGCGGCCGTCATCGGTCTGGGCCACCTCCACCACCGTATAGCCGACGAAGGCGGCGGTGGCCGGGTTGGTGCCGTGGGCCGAGGTCGGGACCAGCACCTTGCGGCGCTTCAGATGCTCGCCCGACGCCTCGTGCGCGGCGCGGATGGCCATCAGTCCGCACAGCTCGCCGTGCGCCCCGGCCTTCGGGCTCATCGCCACCGCCGGCATGCCGGTCAGGGTCTTCAGCCAGTGGGCCAGCTGGTCCATCAGCTCCAGCGCCCCCTGCACCGTCGACTGCGGCTGCAGCGGGTGGATGTCCGAGAACCCGGGGAGGCGCGCCATCTTCTCGTTCAGGCGCGGGTTGTGCTTCATCGTGCACGAGCCCAGCGGATAGATGGCCAGGTCGATGGCGTGGTTCTTCTGGCTCAGCCGCACATAGTGGCGCATCGCCTCGGGCTCGCTGAGCCCCGGCAGGCCGATCGGATCCTTGCGCACCAGATCGCCCAGGTCGCCGCCGTCCGTCTTCGGCTCGGGCAGATCGACGCCGGTCTTGCCCCAGCCATCGCTCTCGAAGATCAGATGCTCGTCCTGCAACAGGCCGCGCCCGCCGGTCAGGGTGGCGGGCTTCGACTGGACCTGGTTCGGCGTGGTCGGCCGACCGACGGTGTTCATGGTGCTCATTACAGAACCTCCGCCAAGGCGGTCTTCAGGGCGGCGATATGGGCCGGGGTCGTGGTCTCGGTGGCGGCGACCAGCAGGACGTCGTCCAGTCCGGCAGCGGGCGCCAGACGGCCGTAGGGCACGCCGGCCAGCACGCCCCTGGCGGCCAGCGCATCCACCACCTCCGACGCGTTCTTCGGCAGCTTCACCGCGAACTCGTTGAAGAAGCGCGGCGTCAGCACCTCGACGCCGGGGATCGACGCCAGCGCGTCGCGCGTCGCCACCGCCGTCTCGTGGTTGAGCAGGGCCAGCTTGCGCAGCCCCGTCTCGCCCAGCAGGCTCATGTGGATGGTGAAGGCCAGGGTGCACAGGCCCGAGTTGGTGCAGATGTTCGAGGTCGCCTTGTCGCGCCGGATGTGCTGCTCCCGCGTCGACAGCGTCAGCACGAAGCCGCGCGCGCCGTCGGCATCCACCGTCTCCCCGGTCAGGCGGCCCGGCATCTGCCGGATCAGTTTCTCACGGCAGGCGAACAGGCCGACGTAGGGCCCGCCGAAGTTCAGCGCATTGCCGATCGACTGGCCCTCGGCGGCGACGATGTCGGCCCCCATTTCGCCCGGCGACTTGAGCAGGCCCATCGACACGGCCTCGGTCACCACCACGATCAGCAGCGCGCCGGCCGCATGGGCCGCTTCCGCGATCTTCGTCACATCCGTGGCCGTGCCGAACACGTTCGGAGTCTGGACCACCACGCAGGCGGTATCCGGCCCGATCTGGCCGATGACGTCCGCCTCGGCGTCCACGGCGGCCGCCAGCACCTGGGTCTCGACGCCCACCGCATGCACCACCGTCTCGGTGGCGGCGACATAGTGCGGATGCACCCCGCCCGAGATCACCGCCTTGTTGCGGCGGGTCACCCGCGTGGCCATCAGCACGCCCTCGGCCATGGCGGTCGAGCCGTCATACAGCGAGGCGTTGGCCACCGGCATGCCGGTCAGGTTCGCGACCTGGGTCTGGAACTCGTACAGATACTGCAGCGTGCCCTGGGCGATTTCCGGCTGATAGGGCGTGTAGCTGGTCAGGAACTCCGACCGCTGGATCACATGATCCACCGTCGCCGGCACATGGTGGCGATAGGCTCCCGCGCCGCAGAAGAACGGCACGGACCCCGCCGCCGTATTCTGCGCCGCAAGGGCCCCGAGCGTCCGCTCGACCTCCAGCTCGCCCGCCACGCGCGGCAGGTCCACGAACCCCTCCCGGCGCGCCGCCTGCGGCACGTCCACGAACAGGTCGTCGATCGACTTGGCCCCGATGGCGGCGAGCATCGCCGTGCGGTCGTCAGGGGTCAGGGGGAGGTAGCGCATGGAATGTTCCTGGCCGGGGAGGGCCGCTAGAGCATCTGACTTCTAATCAGAGGGTGGCGAGGAAGGCGTCGTAGGCGGCGCGGTCCATCAGGGCGTCGAGCTGCGACGCGTCCGACACGCGGATCTTCGCGAACCAGCCTTCGCCTTCCGGGTCGGCGTTGACGGTCTCCGGCGCCGAGGCCAGGGCGGCGTTGCCCTCGACCACTTCGCCCGACACCGGCGCATAGACGTCCGAGGCCGCCTTGACGCTCTCGACGACGGCGAAGCTGTCGCCCTTCGACACGGTCTTGCCGGCGTCCGGCGTCTCGACGAACACCACGTCGCCCAGCGCGTCGGCGGCGTGCTTGCTGATGCCGACGGTGGCGACGTCGCCCTCGAGGCGAACCCACTCGTGATCCTTGGTGAAGCGCATCTCTGTTCTCTCTTCTCGTCATCCTCGGGCTTGACCCGAGGATCAGACGTTGGGCGGGACTGATTGACGGACACGGCCAAAACCGTGCGACGGATAATCTGACCCTCGGATCAAGTCCGAGGGTGACGCGATTACGACTTCGGCTTCCTGTAATAACGGGCGGCGACGAACGGGGTGGCCACGACCTCGGCGGCGGCGGGCTTGCCGCGCACGACGACCTTCAGCTCCGTGCCCAACTCGGCGAAGGCCGGCGGCACATAGCCCATGGCGATGTTGCGGCCCAGCGTGGGGGAGGGGCCGCCCGAGGTCACGGCGCCGATGACCGTGCCGTCCATGTCGGCGATCTCGGCGCCTTCGCGGGCGGGGGCGCCTTCCTTGACGCTCAAGCCCACGCGGACCCGCGACGGGCCCTCGGCCAGTTCCTTCAGAACGCGCTCGGCGCCGTTGAAGTCGGCGCGCTCCTTGCGCGACTTCGACAGGGCGAAGGTCAGCGCGCCCTCGACCGGGCTGGTCGAGGCGTCGATGTCGTGGCCGTGCAGCGGCAGGCCGGCTTCCAGCCGCAGGCTGTCGCGCGCCCCCAGGCCGATCGGCTTGACGCGGGCGTCCTTCAGGATGGTGGTCCAGACGCGCTCGGCCTGATCGGCCGGGACGGAGATCTCGTAGCCGTCCTCGCCGGTATAGCCCGAGCGGGAGATGAAACAGTCGCAGCCGAAGAGCATCAGCCGGGCGCAATCCATGAAGCCCATCTCGGCCAGCAGGGGTTCGTGGGCGGCCATGACCTCGGCGGCCTCCGGCCCCTGGATGGCGATCAGCGCCCGGTCGGCCAGCACGGTCAGCTTCGCGTCGCCTGTCAGATTGGCCTCCAGGAAGGCGAAGTCCGCGTCCTTGTTGCCGGCATTGACCACGACATAGAGGCCGTCGTGGTCCGGCTTGCCGGCCATCAGGTCGTCCATGATCCCGCCCTCGGCGTTCAGCAGCAGGCTGTATTTCTGCCGCCCGGCCTTGAGCACCGCATAGTCGCCGGGCACGAAGCGTTCGAACTGGGCGACGGCGTCGGCCCCGGTGATCTTGCACTGGCCCATGTGCGACACGTCGAACAGGCCGGCGTGCTCGCGGGTCCAGCGGTGCTCGGCCAGCACCCCCTCGTACTGCACCGGCATGTCATAGCCGCTGAAGCCGACCATCCGGGCCCCCAGCGCGCGGTGGGCGGCGTTCAGGGGCGTGGTCTTCAGGGTCTCGTCGGTCATGGTCAGACTTTCACGGTCGCGTTTTGAAGCGGAAGGCTCCGCCGTCCTCGCGCCCCCGCTGTCCTGAAGCCTGAGAGATTCCGGCGGGTTCCCATAAGGGACCGCCTTGCTCCGTCGGCGCGCTCGCAAGAGCGACTTTCCAGCGTCCGTACGTCCTCGCGGTCCGTTTGCCTGAGCGTTTCCGGGGCGGTTGCGCCTTCGGCTCCGAAGCCGCCGAAACGACCCCGATCTCTCCCGCGAGAGCGCCGCGACCTAGGCCCCGACTCCGGGGCGAAGTCAAGCGGGAGCGGCAGGTCGGAACGCTGCGAAAGCCGGGTCAGTAGGGAGGGGCCGCCGAGCGGATCGCGGACAGGGCCGCGCCCAGGGCGACCAGGGCGGCGGACGGGGTCTTGTCCGCATAGTAGGTCTGGCCGAAGGCATAGGCCGCTTCCGCCAGCTGTAGCGTCGAAGGCGCGACGCCCAGCGAACGGGTCTCGATCGGTTGCGAATGCCGGTCGACCTCCGACCAGATCAATTCGCAGGGGTTTTCCAGCCGGTTGTCGCGGACCCCGTCCTCCGGATGGAACATCCGCAGTGTCAGGGTGAAGTCGTCGCTTTCGGCGGGAAATGGCGCCACGGCGTCCCAGTCTCCGGCGAGCAGGATCAGCACGGCCTTCATCAGGGCGTCCTCGGGCCCGATGAACACCCGGCTGCCGCCGATTTCATCGCGCTGGTCGCCGAGCCGGACGGCCACTTCGTAGAAGTATGAGCCGGGGATTTCCCGGCAGCTGAAGGCGACTTCGCCGGGTTGACTGACGGTCTGACTCATTGTGCGGCGGACTCGCCGTCGGCTTCGAAATAGGCGTCAACCTCCGCCACCCGCGCCGCCTTCTGCGCCTCGTCCAGGAATGACCCCCCGAAGCTGTTCCGCGCCAGCCGCGTCACCTGCTCCCGCGTCAGCCCCACCGCCTCGGCCAGCCGCCGGTAGTTGTCGTTCACATAGCCGCCGAAATAGGCCGGGTCGTCCGAGTTCAGCGTCACATGCAGGCCCCGGCGCAGCATCTCCGGCACGGGGTGGTCCTTCAGGTCCTTGACCACGCACAGCTTGAGGTTCGACAGAGGGCACACCGTCAGCGTCATCTGCGACGCCGCCAGCCGCTCGATCAGCGCCTCGTCCTCCATCGAGCGGTTGCCGTGATCCATGCGGTCGATGTGCAGCAGGTCCAGCGCCTCGCGCACATACGCCGGCGGCCCCTCCTCGCCGGCGTGGGCGACCCGCTTCAGCCCCATCTGCCCGGCGCGTTCGAACACCCGCTGGAATTTCGACGGCGGATGCCCGACCTCGGACGAATCCAGCCCGACCCCCTCGATCCGGCCCAGCCACGGCTCGGCCTGATGCAGCACGTCGAAGGCGGCGTGTTCGTCGAGATGGCGCAGGAAGCACAGGATCAGCTTCGAGCTGACCCCCAGTTCGCTCTCCGCCCGCCTCATCCCCGCCAGCAGCCCCTCGGCCACGACCCCGAACGGAACGCCCCGGTCGGTATGGGTCTGCGGATCGAAGAAGATCTCGGCATGCCGCACGGTGTCCGCCGCCGCGCGCCGGAAATAGGCCAGGGCCAGATCGTGGAAATCCTCCTCCGTCAGCAGGACGTTCGCCCCGGCGTAATAGATGTCGAGGAAGTCCTGCAGGTTCGAAAAGTCATAGGCCGCCCGCACCGTCTCGACGCTGTCGAACGGGATCGAGACCTTGTTGCGCCGCGCCAGCTCGAACATCAGCTCGGGCTCCAGCGACCCCTCGATATGCAGGTGCAGTTCCGCCTTCGGAAGGCCGGCGATGTAGGCGTCAAGGGACATGGACGGGTCTCCGGTCGTGAATCAGGGGCGGCGCGGTCTTCAGGGCGTCGAGCACCCCCGCGGTCAGCCGCCGGTTGGCGGCGATCAGGGTCTGGGGCGCGGTGCGCAGGTCATTCTGCACCCACAGGCGGAGCTGCCCGACGAAGGCCCCCGCGAGGAAGGCGGCGACCTGCCGCCGCTCCTCCGGCGCGACCCGGGGCAGGGCGGCGTCGAGGTTGGTCCCGGCGATGAGGCGCAGCCTCTGTTCTCCGGCGGCGAGCATCACCTCCATCGCCCGCGACCGGCCGGCGCTGCGGGCGAAGGCCAGGTTTCCGGCCACGTGATGCGTCACATGGGCGACGGGCAGGATGTCCTCCGCCAGCCCCTCGCGCCGGGCCAGGGCGTCGCAGATGTCGATCATCCCGCAGAACGATCGGCCGAGGAAATCGTCCCGGTCCTGGAAATGGGCGTAGAAGGTCGATCGGCCCACGCCCGCCGTCCGCACCAGATCGCCGACGCGGATCGAATCGAGGTCCTGCGTCCGGCCCAGCTGCATCAGGGCGTGCCCCAGCCGGCCGCGCGTGCGGGCGACGCGCTGGTCCATCCCCTCCCGGCCTGGACTGTTTCCGGACATTCCCCGCCTCCGTGTCCCGCAACGCCGGGACGGGCGGGAGCAGCACTGGTTTTCCACCCGAACCGCGGCCACGACAAGCGCAACAAGGGGGGAGACCGCATCATGACCAGCCGCAACGCCTGCGCCGCCGCGCTCATCACGGGATGGGCCGGCTACATCGCCCTGATGGCGGTCCACCCGACCCACCTTCGCGGGCCGTCAATCGGCCACGTCAGCCTCAACGACGCGGTGCACTGGACCGGCCTGCTGCTCCTGCCGGTCCTGATGTACGCCTATGTCGAGCTCGGTCGCCGCCTCGACCTGCGCCGGCCGCTCGTGCTCCTCGCAGTCTGCACCTTGATCGCCAGCCTGTTCGCCGGCATGGCCGCCGCGACCATGAGCGGCCTCGTCATGGCCGAGGTGGCCGGCGACGCGTTCCCGCCCGAGACCCTGCACGCCCTGCGCGACCTGGTCTTCTGGCTGAACCAGGGCTTCGCCACGGTGCACTATGTGCTGCTGATGATCGGCATCGGCCTGTTCGCCCTGGCCTGGCCGAACCGTGCCTCCGACCTCGGTCTGAAGTGGGGCGGCGTGCTGGCAGCGCTCGGCTTCATGGTCTGGTTGGCGACGGGAACCTGGGGCGCGGACGTGCACAGCGTGCTGGTGGTCGTCATCGTGGCCGGCGCGTGGAGCATCGCCGCCGCCCTGGCCCAGCGCACCCTGCCGGAGGAAGGCTGAGCCCTACATCCGCTCCGGCGTGTCGATGCCCAGCAGGTCCAGCGCCCGCTCCAGCTGGTCCAGCACCGCCTTCGACAGCGTCAGCCGCGAACCCTTGGTCGCCTCGTCCGGCGCCGCCAGCACCGGGCAGGCGGCGTAGAATTTCGAGAACGACTGGGCCAGCCGGTAGGCGTGCTCGCAGATCAGGTGCGGCATCCGCTTGTCGTAGGCCTCGGCCGTCGCCTGCGAAAAGGCGTCCAGCGTCAGGGCCAGGTCGCGCTCCGCCGGCTCGCCGATCGCCGCCGGTCCCGCCGCCGCGCCCTGGTCGGCCGCCTTGCGCAGCAGGGATTTGATCCGCACCGCCTGGTACAGCAGATACGGCCCGGTCTTGCCCTCGAAGCTCATGAACCGGTCGAGGTCGAAGATGTAGCTGGTGGTCCGGCTGTTCGACAGGTCGGCGAATTTCAGCGCCGCGACCGCCACCTTGCGGGCGATGTCCTCGAACTCGGCCTCGGGCAGGTCGGCCCCCAGCTTGGCCTCGCGCAGCCGCTCCCGCGCCTTGTCCGTGGCCATGCTGATCAGGTCGTGCAGCTTCAGCACCCCGCCGGCGCGGGTCTTGAAGGGTTTGCCGTCCGGCCCGTTCATGGTGCCGAAGCCGAGGTGCTCCAGCGAGCCCTCGCCTGCATAGCCGGCCAGGTACGCCGCCCGGAACACCTGTTCGAAATGCTCCGCCTGCCGCTCGTCGACGACATAGAGGATCAGGTCCGGATCGATGGCTTTGCGCCGGTCCAGGATGGTGGCCAGGTCGGTCGTGCCGTACATCGCCGACCCCTCGGACGAGATGACCAGCAGCGGCGGCGGGCTGGGCGCCTCGATGACGCTGCCGTCCGCCAGTTTCCGCTTCCGCGTCTCGCCCGGCTTCGCGACGTGCACCACGCGCGCCCCGGCGTCCTCGACCAGCAGGCCGGTCGTCTCCAGATGGGCGATCATCTCGGGCATCAGCGGATCGGCGTCGCTCTCGCCGTTCCACAGGTCGAAGGTCACGCCCAGCGCCCCGAACTCGCGCTGCAGTCCGCTCATCGACACGTCGTGCATGTGCCGCCACAGGGCGCGGTAGCCCGGCCGTCCCGCCTGCAACTCCGCCGTCGCCTTGCGGGCGCGGTCGCGGAACTCCGCGTCTTCCTTGGCCCGGGCGGCGGCGGCCGGATACAGCCGCTCGAGGTCGTCCAGCGACACCGGGCTCTCGCCCGGGAACGGCCCGTCGCCCTCGGCCATGAAGCCTTCGGCCTGACCCTCGTCCGCCACCGCGACGATCAGCAGCCCCATCTGGAAGCCCCAGTCACCGAAATGGGCGTCGCCCCACACCTGGTCGCCGCGGAAGCGGAACAGCCGCTTCAGGCTCTCGCCGATGATGGACGAGCGCAGGTGTCCGACGTGCATCGGCTTGGCCACGTTCGGCCCGGCGTAGTCGATCACCACCTTGCGCGGCGCCGCCACGGTCGAGGCGCCGTTGTGCCCCGCGTCGCCCGCGACCTCGGCCGCCCGCGCCGCCAGCGCCGCGTCGGCGACCTTCAGATTGATGAACCCGGGCCCCGCCACCTCGACCGAGGCCAGCCGGGCGTCGCCCTGCAGCCGCCCGGCCACGCGCCCGGCCAGCTCGCGCGGATTGGCCTTCAGCGCCTTGGCCGCGGCCAGCGCCCCGTTCGACTGGAAGTCGGCCAGGTCCGGCCGGTCCGACGGCGTCACCCGGGCCAGCGACGCCTCCACGCCTTCGGCGGCGAAGGCGGCCCCGACCGCCTCGCCCAGAACAGTCCTGAGGTCGGTCATTACTGGGCGGCGGGCGGGATGGCGGTCGTGCCGGCGTTGACGCGGAAGCGGCTGCCGGTGCGATTGAACTCGGCCATCTGCGGCGTGACGTCGAAGCCGACCAGAATCTCGAAATTATCGCCGCTCGTCGCCGCATCGGCGCGCGGGATGACGATCGTCTGGTCCTGGGTCACCGAGGTGGTCTGGGCCCCCTCAAAATCGACCGGCAGGTCGAAATACTCCTTGGCCAACACCGCCTTGTTCCGCTCGGTCACCGCGATCCAGTAGCGATAGGTGCGCTGGTCGCCCTGCGCCTGCGGTCCGCGGCCGAGGTTGAACAGCACCCGCGTCTGCACCGTGATCGGATCGTCGCCCTGATAGGCGCAGTCCGAGGTCAGGCCCTCGATCTCGCCGGTGTAGGCGACGTTCGACGACGACACCCGGTCGCCGGTCAGTTCGACGTAGCGGGCGGCGTCGTACAGAATCTTCACATAGGGGCAGGGGCCCGCCGCCGAGTTCCGGCGCAGCGGCGCGATCCGGGGCCGGCGCTCCCTCTGGTTGGTTTCCGAGCCGTCGGCGTTCTGCGGGTTGTCGCCCCGGGGCCGCGACTGGGCCGAGGCGGCGACGGGCAACGCCAGGGCCGCGAGAGCCGAGACCAGGAAAATTTTGAAGACGCGACGCATCGAAAGCTCTTCCACGAACGAGGAGGCGCGCGACAGCCCGACGCCGGGCGCAACGCTCGTTGCTGATAGCGGCTAAAGCGAGGCGCGGCAAACCCGCGCTGGCGCAAAGCGTGGTGGCGGTGAGGGGAGCGAGCGACTAGGTTCCGGCCATGACCCTGCACGCGCCGATCCCGGCTCCCGAAAAGCGTCCGCTGACCGTGCGGCTGGCCACCCCGCGCGGCTTCTGCGCGGGCGTCGACCGCGCCATCCAGATCGTCGAACGCGCCCTCGGGAAATACGGCGCGCCGGTCTATGTGCGCCACGAGATCGTGCACAACCGCCACGTCGTCGACCGGCTCAAGGCCATGGGCGCCGTGTTCGTCCGCGAGCTGGACGAATGCCCCGACGACCGGCCGGTGGTCTTCTCCGCCCACGGCGTCCCCAAGTCGGTGCCCGAGGGCGCCCGCGCCCGCGAGATGCTTTATCTCGACGCCACCTGCCCGCTGGTCTCCAAGGTCCACGTCGAGGCCGAGCGCCACCACGCCGCCGGCCGCCACATCATCCTGATCGGCCACGCCGGCCACCCCGAGGTGGTCGGGACCATGGGCCAGCTGCCGCCCGGCGCCATCAGCCTGATCGAGACGGTCGACGACGCCGAGGCCTTCCAGCGCCCCGGCGACGCCCCTCTGGCCTACGCCACCCAGACCACCCTGTCGGTCGACGACACCAGCGAGATCCTCGCCGTGCTCAAGCGCCGCTTCCCCGAACTGCCCGACCCGCACAAGGAAGACATCTGCTACGCCACCACCAATCGTCAGGAGGCGGTCAAGCGGCTGGGGCAGGGGTGCGATCTCGTCCTGGTCGTCGGCTCGAAGAACTCGTCCAACTCGGTCCGCCTGGTCGAGGTCGCGCTCCGGGCGGGGGCCCGCGACGCCCGTCTCGTCGATGACGCGACCCAGGTCGACTGGTCATGGCTCGACGGGGTCGCCACCCTTGGGATCACCGCCGGCGCCTCCGCCCCCGAGCCCCTGATCGAGGCGCTGGTCGACGCCGTCCGCGCCCGGTTCGACGCCGAGGTGATCGAGGACGCCGGCGAACGCGAGACCGTCACCTTCAAGCTGCCGCGCCTGCTCACCGCCTGAAGGCCGCCGCCCGGTTGACTTGCGCAAGCGGAGCCTTTGCCGTTGGCTGGCGTTAACCGTCGCGAGCAGTCCGAGGATGACCATGCGCTTCCGCACCGCCTTCGCCGCCCTCTCGATCGTCGCCCTCTCCGCCGCCTGCACCCAGGAGGCCGAGACTCCGCCGCAGCCCGTCGAGCCGTCGCCCGCGCCGGCCACGCCGCCCGCCCCGCCGATCAGCTACGCCTGCGAGAGCGGCCAGTCGGTGACCGTCGCCTATCCCGACACCGCCACGGCCCGGTTGACCTACAGGGGCCAGGCCTACGCCCTGCGTACCGTCCAGTCCGCCTCGGGCGCCCGCTATGCCGGCTCGGAACTCGAATGGTGGACCGTCACCCGCGACGGCCAGGAGAGCGCCACCCTCAGCCGACTCGGCCCCAACGACGACGTCGGCGTCGCGGTGCTGGAGCGCTGCAGCCGCCCCAGTTCCGGCGCGGTGCCGACCGGTCCCGTTCCCGCGCCCCAGCCCGGCCCGGGCGGCGTCCTGCCGGCCTCAGCCCCCTGCAAGGGGCCCCAGCTGCGGCTCTCCACCGCGGGCGGCGACGCCGGCATGGGCCATCGCGTCTCGATCGTGGCGGTGCAGAACCTCGGCGCGCAGGCGTGCAGCCTGACCGGCTATCCCGCCGTCAGCCTGCAGGACAGCCGCGGACGGACCCTGACCACGGTCCGTTCCGAGCAGCGTCCCGGCAGCTATCTCCGCAACGGCGAGGCCCCGACTCCGGTCGAGCTGGCGCCCCAGGGCAAGGCCTTCTTCGACCTGGCCACGACGGTCATCCCGAACGAGGCCCAGGGCGAGACCGTCTGCCCCTCGGCGGCGCGGGTCCGCACCGCCCCCGGAGACACCTCGCCGGTGACGCTCAGCCAGTCGTTCACGGCCTGCGGCGGCAAGATCGAGGTCAGTCCCTTCCGCGCCGTGGCCGAGCCCGCGCCGGTTCCGTCGGCCTGACCGCCCAAGGGCTTCAAACCGCGTTCAAAACGGCGTAGCGGAGCGCGCATGACAGCCAGCTTCTATGACCGCGTGCGCGCGGACCTCGCCGACATCGACGCCCAGGGCCTGACCAAGCCCGAGCGGGTCATCGCCTCCCGCCAGGGCCCGGTGATCCGGGTCGGCGGCCGCGACGTGCTGAATTTCTGCGCCAACAACTATCTCGGCCTCGCCGGCGACGAGCGGGTGACCCAGGCGGGCATCGAGGCCCAGGAACAATGGGGCGCCGGCACGGCCTCGGTGCGCTTCATCTGCGGCACCCTCGAAATCCACAAGGAGCTGGAACGCGCCATCGCCGGCTACCTCGGCTTCGAGGACGCCATCCTGTTCGCCGCCGCCTTCGACGCCAACGGCGGCATCTTCGAGCCGCTGTTCGGGGAAGAGGACGCCATAGTCTCCGACAGCCTCAACCACGCCTCGATCATCGACGGCGTCCGGCTGTGCAAGGCCAAACGCTACCGCTTCGCCAACTCCGACATGGACGAGCTGGAGACGCGGCTGAAGGAGGCTCGCGCCGCCGGGGCCCGCAACATCGTCATCGCCACCGACGGCGCCTTCTCGATGGACGGCTACATCGCCAAACTGAACGAGATCCGCGCCCTGGCCGACCGCTACGACGCCCTGATCATGGTCGACGACTGCCACGCCACCGGCTTCCTCGGCCCGCAGGGCAAGGGCTCCTACGCCCACCACGGCGTCGAGGTCGACTTCGTCACCGGCACCTTCGGCAAGGCGCTCGGCGGCGCCATGGGCGGCTTCATCTGCGCGAAATCCGAGGTGGTGGCCCTGCTCAAGCAGCGCGCCCGGCCCTACCTGTTCTCCAACGCCCTGGCCCCCGCCGTCTGCGGCTCCTCGATGGAGGCGATCCGCATCTCCGCCGGCGCCGAGGGCGACGCCCTGCGCACCCAGCTGTTCGCCAACGCCGCCCGCTACCGCGCCGCCATGAGCGACGCCGGCTTCAACCTGCTGCCTGGCGAACACCCGATCATCCCGGTCATGCTCGGCGATGCGAAGCTGGCCCAGGACATGGCCGCCCGCATGCTGGAGCTCGGCGTCTACGTCATCGGCTTCAGCTTCCCGGTGGTGCCCCGCGGCCAGGCCCGCATCCGCACCCAGATGTCGGCGGCCCACACCTTCGAACAGATTGATCAAACGGTCGCGGCGTTCATGACGGCCGGCAAGGAATTGGGAGTGATCGCGTGACTGACACCATGAAGGCTCTGGCCAAGACCCGTCCCGAAGTCGGACTCGAACTGATCGACGCGCCCATCCCCGTCGCCGGCGACGAGGACGTGCTGATCAAGGTCCACAAGACCGCCGTCTGCGGCACGGACATCCACATCTGGAACTGGGACGAGTGGAGCCAGAAGAACGTCCCGGTGCCGATGATCACCGGCCATGAGTTCGCCGGCGAGATCGTCGCCATCGGCAAGGACGTCGACCGCCGCCTCAAGGTCGGCCAGCGCGTCTCGGCCGAGGGTCACGTCATCGACCTCAACTCCGAAGCCGCCCGCGCCGGCCATTTCCACCTCGACCCCGACACTCGCGGCATCGGCGTCAACCGTCAGGGCGCCTTCGCCGAATACGTCGTGGCCCCGGCCTTCAACGTCATCGAACTGCCCGACGACGTGCCCTATGAGATCGGCTCGATCCTCGATCCGTTCGGCAACGCCGTGCACACGGCCCAGCAGTTCGACCTCCTCGGCGAGGACGTGCTGGTCACCGGCGCGGGTCCGATCGGCATGATGGCCGCCGCCGTCGCCCGCCACGCCGGCGCGCGCACCGTCGTCCTGACCGACATCAACGATTTCCGCCTTGAGCTCGCCCAGAAGGTCGCCCCCGGCGTCCGCACCGTGAACACCACGAAGGAAGACCTGAAGGACGTGATGCACGAGCTCGGCCTCAAGGTCGGCTTCGACGTGGCGCTGGAGATGTCCGGCTCGCCGATCGCCTTCAAACAGTGCGTCGACACCCTGATCATGGGCGGCGGCATGGCGCTGCTGGGTATTCCGTCGAAGCCGATGGAGACCGACTGGGGCCAGATCATCCTCAAGGCCCTGACCATCAAGGGCGTCTACGGCCGCGAGATGTTCACCACCTGGCGCAAGATGCTGGGCCTGCTCAAGGCCGGTCTCGACCTGACCCCGCTGATCACCCACCAGATGTCGTACCAGAACTACCGCGAGGGCTTCGAGGCCATGCGCTCGGGCCAGTCGGGCAAGGTCGTGCTGGACTGGGACAAGGCGGCGTAAGGGCCGACCAGACCATGGCGGTCCGGCCCATCGTGGCCTTTCTGGAAGGGGAGGGGACGGACGCGCGCGGCCGCACCCTGTTCGACGTGCTCGGCTTCGACGACGCGGCGCTGGAGCTGAACCACGACTTCATCCAGTGGCTGTTCCCGCTGCGGGAGCCGTCGGGGGCCGTGCCCGACGCGCCCGTCCTGACGGCGGACGACATGCAGGCGATCCACGACTCGATCCTCGCCCAGTGCGCGCTCGCCGCAGCCACGGACCGGATGGAGGCCTTCTATCGGTCGACGCACGCGTGGCTGCAGCCTCACGACCACAACCACCTGCGCATCACCCGCATCATCCGTTCGCTGCGGCTGCTGCGCGGCGACGCCGAGGCCGACGCCTTCCGCGCCATGATCCTGTCGCTGGTCGAGGCGGCGCGGGCGCCGGTCAGCGCCCGCAGCCGCGGTTACTGGACGACCGCCTAGATCAGGCGGCGACCGCCTCGTCCTTCTTCATCGTCGCCATGAAGACGATGATGACGAACAGCAGCATCGAACCGACCAGCATGATCTCGGACGCGATCATGCCCGGCAGGAAGAACGGCTTGCCCAGGAACATCAGCGTCAGGGACGGCATCAGGATCAGGAAGCCGAGCACGGACAGGGTGAAATGAACCATCGGCAGCCAGCCGCGCGCCGCGGCGGGGAAGGCCCGGTAGAACAGGCCGAACAGCATCATCGACGCGAAGCCCAGCAGGTTGATGTGGGCGTGCACAGGGCGCAGCACGAAATTCTCGTTGGCGCCCATCCACACGCCCAGCGACATGCCGACCAGGGCCGACAGCACGCCGAGACGCAGGAAATTATTTGAAACAGACATGGAAGGTCCCTCCGACAAACGGCGTCCGTAGAGCGCCGTTCTCCCAAGGGTTCAAGTTACATCCAATTCAGTCTTTCGGCGCAATCGGGGCGGCTCAGCCTGCCCGCGCGGCGCGGGACCGGCCGCGCCACTGCTCGGGCCGGTCGAACGATCCGTTCCAGGCCCCCAGCGACCCGGCGCGCGCCGCCGTTTCCTCGTCGACATAGTCCTGGCTGTAGCGCCGGTAGGCCAGCGCCAGCCCGTCGGCGACGAGGGCCTGGGCCACGTCGACGCCGTCCCGTTCGCAGCGGCTGACCTTGCGGCCGTAGCGGTCCGTGTCGCGCACTTCGCAGACCAGCCGGCGGCCCTCCGCCCTGTCCTCCAGCGCCCGGGTCGCCGCCGCTCCGCAGGCCCAGGGTCCCCGTGGCCCGTCGCACATCTGGTTCCGCTCGAAGGCGTCGATGCCGTGCAGCCGCACCCGCACCCCGCCGACGTCCAGAGTGTCGCCGTCGATGACCCGGCCGACGCCCTCCAGCCGGTTGGCGGCGCTCACGGGCTCGGACTCGGCCCGGGCCGTATCGCCCTCCGGCCGCAGGATCAGCGCCACCGCCAGCACCGTCACGGAAACCACCAAGGCCTCGATCAGCCGCGCCGCGCGGCTGCGCCGGCCGGACGTCCGGCGCAGCGCGCGAGGGTATCGACGTCCGGCCACGGATCACCTGTCGGGTTGTTCCCCCGCAGGGTCGGCGATCAACCTTTCCCGAACGTTGCCGTCAGCCGCCCAGCACCCGGGCCAGGGCCCGCTCGAAGGTCGCCGCCTCGGGGCCGGGCAGCACCCCGTGCAGCCGCCCCTCCTGATAGAGGTCGAACACCCGGGGATGGACATAGGAGGCGCGGCACACCGTCGGCGTATTGCCCAGCAGCCCGGCCACGGCCTTGACGCAGACGTTGATCCGCCGCTTCGCCTCGGTCGGCGACGACGGCGGCTCCATGTCGCGCAGCGCCCGCGCCGCCGACACCGTCCCGGCCCAGGTGCGGAAGTCCTTGGCCGAGAACTGCTCGCCCATGGCCTCGCGGATATAGGCGTTGACGTCGTCCGAAGTGACCGCACACAGCTCGCCGGTCTCGTCGCGGTATTTGAACAGCTGCTGCCCCGGCAGTTCGCGCAGGCCGCGCACCACCGTCGCCAGCCGCCGGTCCCGCACCCTGACCTCGTGCTCCACCCCGCTCTTGCCCTTGAAGGCGAAGATCAGCGCCGCCCCGTCGACCTCGAGGTGCCGCTTGTTCAGCGTCGTCAGGCCGTAGGACCGGTTCTGCTTCGCATACTGGGCGTTGCCGACCCGGATCAGGGTCAGCTCCAGCAGCCGCACCGCCGTGGCCAGCACCTTCTCGCGGCACGGCCCCCGCCGGTTCAGGTCCGCCTCGACCCGCTTGCGCAGCTTCGGCAGGGCGCGGGCGAAGGCGGGCAGGCGCTCGAACTTGGTCTCCGCCGCATGGGCGCTCCAGTCGGGGTGGTAGCGGTATTGCTTTCGCCCCTTCACATCCCGCCCGATGGCCTGGATGTGCCCCGAGGCGCGCGGGCAGATCCACACCTCCGTCCACGCCGGCGGGATGGCCAGCGCCCGGATCCGCTCCAGCGCCGTCTCGTCGGTGATCTCCCGCCCCCTGGCGTCGTGGTAGTGGAAGCCGTCGCCCGCCGCGGTGCGCCGGATGCCGGGCGACTCGTCGCTGCACCAGGTCAGGCCCTCGGGGATGGCCGCGGGGTCGGCGAGGCTCACCCCCGGGCCTCGCGCGGCGTGCGGTCGTCGTTGGAGAGGGCGGGGCGGTCGGTCATCGGTGCGTCCGGTTCGGCCTGCGCAAACGACAGCGCTCGCCCGCCGGTTCCTCCGCCCTTGACCGCGCCGCCCGCAGGGGGGAACAGCAGCCATGAACTACCGCCACAGCTTCCACGCCGGAAACTTCGCCGACATCGTCAAGCACGCCCTCGTGCTCTGGCTGCTGCAGCGGCGCCAGGCCGACGGGCCGGTGACGGTGATCGACACCCACGCCGGCGCCGGCGTCTACGACCTGACCGGCGACGCCGCCCGCTCGAAGGAGGCCGAAGCCGGCGTCGCCCGCCTGATGGCCGCCGCCGACCGTCCGCCGCTGATCGAGGCCCTGGCGGCCGAGGTGGCCACGCTCAACCCCCACGGCGGCGCCGCCCTCTACCCCGGCTCGCCCCTGCTCATCGCCGGCCGCCTGCGCCCCGCCGACCGCTATGTCGGCTTCGAGCTCAACCCGCCTGTGCTGGACCTGCTGGAGCAGGCGCTGGAGCCCTTCCCCGAGGCGGTGGGCATGGGCGGCGACGGCTACGACCAGGCCCATGCCTGGGCCGCCCGGGCCCCCGGCCCCTTCGTCCTCATCGATCCGCCGTTCGAGCGCCCCGACGACTACAACCGCGCCGCCGCTGCGGGCGCCGCCATCGCCCGCGCCGACCCCCGCGCCACCGTCGCCATCTGGACCCCCCTCAAGGACATGGAGACCTTCGACGGCTTCCTGCGCCGCCTCGACCAGGCCGGGGTGAAGCGGCTGCTGGTCGCCGAGGCCCGGCTGCGTCCCCTGACCAATCCGATGAAGATGAACGGCTGCGCGGTGGTGGTCCTCAATCCTCCCGCCGGGGCCGAAGCCGCCGCCTCGGAAATCTGCGGCTGGGTCGCCGGCCGGCTCGGCGACGCCGGCGCGAGGGCTGAGGTGTGGATGACCGGCGACGGAGCCTCCGCATGAGCCGCATCGCCATCCTCGAGACCGGCGCTCCGCCTCCCGCCCTGGCCCAACGGCACGGCGACTACCCGGCCATGTTCCGCGCCCTGCTCGGCGACGGCTATGTCTGCCAGGCCTTCGACTCCCGGGCCGGCGACTGGCCCGAGCCCGCCGCCTTCGACGCCGCGATCATCACCGGCTCCTCCGCCGGCGTGTACGAACCCCATCCGTGGATCGCCGACCTGCTCGACTGGATCGGTGAGGCGAAAGGCCGCACCGGCCTGATCGGCGTCTGCTTCGGCCATCAGGCCATGGCCCAGGCGCTCGGCGGCCGGGTCGAGAAGTCGGAGCGCGGCTGGGGCGTCGGCCTGCACCGCTACGACGTGGTCTCGGCCGAGCCGTGGATGGTCCCGCCGCTCGGGACCGTAGCCATCCCGGTCTCGCACCAGGACCAGGTGGTCGAGCAACCCCCCGGGACCCGTGTCACCCTGACCAGCGCCTTCACCCCCTTCGCCGGACTGGCCTGGGACGACGACGCCATCAGCCTGCAGGGCCATCCGGAGTTCACCCCCGCCTACGCCGCCGAACTGACAGGCGGCCGCCGCGAGCGCATCGGCCCGGCCCTGGTCGACGAGGCGCTCGACAGCCTGACCCGGCCCGACGACCGCGAAACGGTCGGCGAATGGCTGCGGCGCTTCATCGCCTCCCGCGCCGGCCGCTAGGCGTCCGCCTTCCGGCCGTTCGCTAAAACTTGCGCAACATATGTGTGCGAGGACCGGGGGGTCACGCCGGAAACCTCATGTCGCTTCTTCGTATCCTTGCGGCGAGTTTCGTTCTGCTCGTCGTCCTTGCCGGCGCCCCCAGCGGGTTCGCCCAGCCGCCTGTGGCCGGCGCGGGGGCGGACGCGCTCGGCCTGGCGCGGTTCGTGGAGCGGCGCGCCGCCTCGACCAATTTCGACGCCCTCGAGACCTTCGGCCGCGAGGCCCTGCGCCGCGACGACCGCGAGGGTCTGAACCGGCTCTATCACGTCACCTGGACGATCCTGAACCAGGGCGAGTTCGCCCGCGCGGCGGTGTGGAACCGGCGTCTGGAGCAGGCCGCCCGGCGGCGCAACGACGCGCGCTACATCGACATCGCCCACCTCAACGCCCTGACCATGCGCTACGACCAGGGCGAGACCGGCGTCGGCGCCGAGATGGCCCGCTTCGCCCGGACCGGCCGCGACTGGTTCGTCCGCGCCCATGCCGCCCGGCTGGCCGCCCTGGCGCTGGTCGACGAGGGCCGCATCGGCGAGGGCCTCGAGCTCCTGACCCGGGCCCAGGCCGACATCCCGGTCGACGATCCCTTCGCCCCGACCGCCCAGGCGGGCATCTGGGAAGTCGCCGGCATGGGTCTCAAGGACCTCAACGACGTCGACGGCGCCGCCGACGCCTTCCGCAAATTCGAGGTCGACTTCTCGAACCCGGCCTATCCCCGCCCGGATTTCGACAGCCTCTACAACCTGACCATGATGGCGGTGAGGATCGGCGACCAGGCCCGCGCCGCAGACTACTACGCCGCGCACCACCGGCTGGCGCAGCGCTCCGACCTCCCGACCCTGCCGATCTACGACGCCAGCCTGTGCGCCACCGTGGCCAGCGCCCGCCACGCGCCCCGCGAGGTCCTGGCCTGCCTCGAACCCTACGGCGAGACCCTGGGCGCGGCCGCCTTCCTGTCGCGCGACATCCTGCCCCTGCGCGCCATCGCCCGCGCCCAGACCGGCCAGACCGGGGCCGCCCGCCGCGACCTGCGCCGCCTCCGCGCCGAGAACGCCGGGATCGAGACCGATCACGTCGAGGCCGAGGTGTTGTTCGCCGAGGGCCGCGCCGCCGAGGCCTACCGCATCCTCCGCGCCCACATGGAGCAGAGCGAGATCATCTCGGCCCGCAATTTCAGCGCCGGCATCCACCAGGTCACCGGCAACATGCAGCAGCAGCTCGCCGAGCGCCGCCGCCAGCTGGAGACGGCGCGTGACAACACCAACCTGCAGCGCGCGGTCATCGCCATCGGCGTGGTCTTCCTGCTGTTCGCCATCGGCACCGTGGTCTGGCTGTCGCGCCAGGCCGACCGGCTGCGCAAGGCCCAGCGCCGGGCCGAGGACGCCAACCGCGCCAAGAGCGAATTCCTCGCCAATATGAGCCACGAGATCCGCACCCCGCTGAACGGCGTCGTCTCGATGGCGGACTCCCTGACCCGGCGGCCGCTCGGCGCGCAGGAACGCGAGATGGTCGAACTGATCCGCTCCTCGGGCGTGACCCTCGAACGGCTGCTCTCCGACATCCTCGACAGCGCCAAGATCGAATCCGGCCAGGTGGCGATCGAGCCGGCGCCGTTCGATCTCGAGCAGCTGGTCGGCGACATCGGCGCCCTGTGGCGGGTCAAGGCCGAGGACAAGGGCGTGGCGCTGGAGGTCGAGTTCGACCCGGCCCTGTCCGGCCTCGTCGAGGGCGACGCGGTCCGCCTGCGCCAGGTGCTGACCAACCTCGTCAGCAACGCCCTGAAATTCACCAGCCAGGGATCGGTCAGCCTCGCCGTCCGGGCCGTGGAGGCCGGCGTCGCCTTCCGCGTCAGCGACACCGGCGTCGGCTTCGACACCGAGCAGCGCAGCCGCATCTTCCGGCGCTTCCAGCAGGCCGACGGCTCGATCACCCGCCGGTACGGCGGCACCGGCCTGGGCCTCGCCATCTCGACGACCCTGGTCGAGCTGATGGGCGGCGCCCTGGACTGCGAGAGCACCCCGGGCGAGGGCTCCAGCTTCTGGTTCGAAATCCCCCTGCCGCGCGTCGAACGGGCCCGGCCCCAGGCCGCGGCGCCGGAGGCCGTGGCCCGCGACCTGACCGCGGCCCCCCTGCGCATCCTTCTCGCCGACGACCACCCGGCCAACCGCAAGGTCGTCGAGATCATGCTGGGCGCGACCGACATGGAACTGGTCGCGGTCGAAGACGGCCTGCAGGCGGTCGAGGCCTTCAACGGCGGCGGTTTCGACCTGGTCCTGATGGACATGCAGATGCCGGTCATGGACGGGCTCAGCGCCACCGCCGCCATCCGCCGGCACGAGGCCGATCAGGGCCTCGCCCGCACCCCGGTGATCATGCTGACCGCCAACGCCATGGCCGAGCACGTCGAGGCGGGCCGCGCCGCCGGGGCCGACGCCCACCTGACCAAACCCGTCACCATGACCAGCCTGTTCGCCGCCATCGGCGCCGCGCTGGAGCCGCTCGGGGAAGCCGAGGCCGAGCTGGAGTCGGCCTGACCCCCATCGTCACCCTCGGGCTTGACCCGAGGGCCAGACCATCCGGTGCTCCGTGAAGAAGGCGCGGGCCCGCTCCAAAGGCCGCTCCTGTCGGACAGCTCGCCCCTGCATCTGGCCCTCGGGTCAAGCCCGAGGGTGACGCGCCTCACGGCCACTTCACCACCGGCGGCATCGAGCTGAGGATCGACTCCACATTGCCCCCGGTCTTCAGTCCGAACATGGTCCCGCGGTCGTACAGCAGGTTGAACTCGACGTACCGGCCGCGCCGCACCAGCTGCTCCTCGCGCTCCGCCGCCGTCCACGGCTCCACCATCCGGCGCGCGACGATCTCCGGATAGACCTTCAGGAAGGCCTCGCCGACGTCCTGGGTGAAGGCGAAGTCGCGGGCGCGGTCGCCGCTGTCCAGATGGTCGTAGAAGATGCCGCCGGTGCCGCGCGGCTCGTTGCGGTGGGGCAGCCAGAAATACTCGTCGCACCACGCCTTGAACTTCGCATGCCAGGCCGGGTCGTGGGCGTCGCAGGCGGCCTTCATCGCGGCATGGAAGGCCAGGGTGTCGGGATGGTCGTCCCGCCGCTCGGCGTCCAGCACCGGCGTCAGGTCCGCTCCGCCGCCGAACCAGCCCTGCGTCGTGGCGATGAAACGGGTGTTCATGTGCACCGCGGGCACGCGCGGGCTGACCGGGTGAGCGATCAGGCTGATCCCGGTGGCGAAGAAGCGCGGGTCCTCCGCCGCCCCCGGAACCGACCTGGCATAGTCGGCCGGAAAGGTCCCGTGCACGGTCGAGACATGCACCCCGACCTTCTCGAACAGCCGCCCGTGCATCATCCCCATGACCCCGCCGCCGCCTTCGCGCCGGTCCCAGGGCGTGCGCGTGAAACGGCCGGGTTCGCCGGGAAACAGATCGGCCGGCGCGGCATCCTCCAGCGCCTCGAACGCCGCATGGATTCGATCCCGCAAGGCTTCGAACCAGGCGCGGGCTTCGGTCTTCTGCGGGGCGAGCGGGTCGGCGTCGGTCATGGCGAGGCTTCTATGCGGTCCGCACGACCCGGTGAAGTGCGGCGCTTTCATCCGGCGGACGTGGCCGGCCCTCGTCACCTCCCCATCGCTCCACGACTCCCACGCGCTGGTTCATCACAAAGGCCGCGAAGAAGGCGCGAAGGACACGAAGGGAGCCTGCCCGGTCCCCCTTCGCGGGCCCTTGCCCGCCTTCAAAGAAAGGCGTGTCCCTGCCGGGAGCCGCAAGGCCGCCGGCCCCCTTCGTGTCCTTCGTGCCGTCTTCCTTCGTGCCCTTCGTGACGAACCTCGGCGCCCGACCCCGTGACGCTGTGCTGACAATCCGGGAATTCATAGTCGGGTTCAGCGGATAATCTCGCGCCCGATCAACGACATGGCGGATTCCCGACCCCGTCTTCCCGCCGCAGCAGCCGGCAGGCGCATAATGCTCCGGTTCGTCACGTCCCGGCGGGCGCGGTCTTTGACATCAGGTTCACGGCTGCCGGGCGCGCTGTCCGGACGAACGCGGCGCACTCAACGCACTCTGTGCACTCTATGCACTCTATGCACTCTACGGACGCTATGGACGCTACGGACTGTTTTTTCCGCCAGGCTCGACCGTTGACGCGTCGCCTCCGTCTGCCACTGTCGGGCATCGCTTCCGGGAGCCTGTGATGATCCGCGCCGCCCTTCTCTCCACCGTCGCCGCCGTGATGGCCGCCGCTCCCGCCATGGCCCAGGACGCCGCCGCCGCCCGGCGCATCCTCGAGCGCACGCCGCTGATCGACGGCCACAACGACCTGCCCTGGGCCCTGCGCCAGCAGCACGGTAATGACCCGCACGCTGTCGACCTGACCACCAACCTCGACGCCTCGACGGCCCTGCACACCGATATCCCCCGCCTGCGCGCCGGCGGCGTCGGCGGCCAGTTCTGGTCGGTCTATGTCCCCGCCAGCCTCACGCCCGTCGAGGCGGCCAAGGCCACCTTCGAGCAGATCGACACCGTCAAGCGCATCGTCGCCGCCCACCCCGACGTGTTCGAGCTGGCGACCACCGCCGACGACATCCAGCGCATCCACCGGCGCGGCCGTATCGCCTCCCTGATCGGCATGGAAGGCGGCTATTCGATCGACGACTCGCTCGGGCTGCTGCGCGAGTTCCACGACGCCGGGGCCCGCTACATGACCCTGACCCACTCGACGACCACGACCTGGGGCGACAGCGCCACCGACGCGCCGAAATGGGGCGGGCTCAATCCTTTCGGCGAAGAGGTCGTCCGCGAGATGAACCGTCTCGGCATGATGGTCGACCTCAGCCACGTCTCCGAGGAGACCATGCTGGACGCCATGCGGGTGTCCGAGGCGCCGGTGATCTTCTCCCATTCCTCGGCCCGCGCCGTCACCGCCCACCCGCGCAACGTGCCGGACAGCGTGCTGCGCCTGATGGCCGAGGACGGCGGCGTGGTCATGGTCACCTTCGTTCCCGGCTTCATCAGCGAGACCGTCCGGGCCTGGAGCGCCGCCCGCTCGGCCGAGGACGCCCGGCTGAAGTCGCTGAACCCCGGCGATCCCGCCGCCGTCGCCGCCGGGTTGCAGGCCTGGATGGCGGCCCATCCCACGCCCCGCGCCGGGATCGCCGACGTCGTCGCCCACATCCAGCACGTCCGCGACGTGGCCGGCATCGACCACGTCGGCCTCGGCGGCGACTTCGACGGCGTGTCCGCCCTGCCGGACGGGGTCGACGGCGTCGACGCCTACCCCCGCATCCTCGCCGCCCTGATGGCCAATGGCTGGAGCGAGGCCGACATCCGCAAGCTGGCGGGCGAGAACATCCTGCGCGTCATGCGCGCTGTCGAGGCGGTGGCCGGCAGCCGGGAGGATGACAGGCCCAGCCTGGCCCGCCTGCCGGACGAAGGCGCGCCCGAGTAGCCTCAGCCCCCGGTCTGCCTCAGCCCCTCCCACAGGGCGATCCCGGCGCTGACCGACAGGTTCAGTGACCGCGCCCCCGGCCGGATCGGGATCACCACCCGCGCATCGGCCGCTGCATGCACAGGATCCGGCGCCCCGGCGGTCTCGCTGCCGAACAACAGGGTGTCGCCGGCCTCGAAGCGGAAATCGTCCAGCGGCGTCGCCCCCCTGGTCGTGAACAGCACCAGTCGTCCCGGCCCCCGGTCGCGCTGGAAATCGTCCCAGCCGGCGTGCCTGACCATGTGCCCCAGCGGGCCGTAATCGAGCGCCGCCCGCTTCATCGCCCGGTCGTCGAAACGAAAGCCGGTGGGCTCGATGACGTGCAGTTCCACCCCGAAACAGGCGCCCAGACGGATGCAGGCGCCCACGTTCTGCGGAATGGCCGGTTGAAAAAGGGCGAGACGCATTCTAAGGCCCTCATACGCGCGGCCCGGGGGCTTGTCGCGGCTCGATTTGCGAGCGTTTCTCACGAGACGCCAGCACCTTGCGGCGATGCGCCGCAAAGCCGGGCCGGGCCAGCCATCGGGGAGTCCGCTAAAGGAACGACAGCGTTGAAACGGCGCGCCGCAGGGCGACGCCGCCAACGGCTCAGGAGACGAATCGGTGGCTGCAGACCAGGGCGATCCGAACCATCAGGATCCCAATCGTAGAGACTTCATCCACATCGCAGCCGGCGCGGCCGCGGTGGGGGCCGGGGCCATGGCCGCATGGCCGCTGGTCAATTCGATGAACCCGGCCGCCGACACCCTGGCGCTGTCGACCATCGAGTTCGACCTGACCAAGGTCCAGGAAGGCCAGCAGGTCGTCATCAAATGGCAGGGCAAGCCGGTGTTCGTGCGCTATCGCACCCCGGCCGAGGTCGAGCGCGCCCGCGCCGACGACCGCGCCGGCCTCAAGGACCCGGAGACCGACGCGGACCGCGTCAAGCCGGGCCACCAGCAGTATCTCGTCGTTCTCGGCTCCTGCACCCACCTGGGCTGCGTGCCGACCTTCGGCGCCGGCGATTACGGCGGCTGGTTCTGCCCCTGCCACGGATCGCACTACGACACCTCGGGCCGCATCCGGAAGGGTCCGGCGCCGAAGAACCTGGTCGTGCCGACCTATGACTACGTGTCCGACACCCGCGTGAAAATCGGCTGAGGACGGGCGAGAAAACGATGAGCGATCACGAATCCACCTATGTCCCCAAGACCGGCGTCGAGAAGTGGCTGGACAGCCGCCTGCCGATCGTCCGCTTCGGCGCCGACTACATGGCGCTGCCCACCCCGAAGAACCTGAACTACTGGTGGACCTTCGGCGGCATCCTGGCCCTCTGCCTCGTCGTGCAGATCGCCACGGGCGTCATCCTGGCCATGCACTATGTGCCCAACACCGAGATGGCCTTCGCCTCGGTCGAGCGCATCATGCGTGACGTCAACGGCGGCGACATCATCCGCTACACCCACGCCAACGGGGCCTCGATGTTCTTCATCGCGGTCTACCTGCACATGCTGCGCGGCCTCTACTACGGCTCCTACAAGGCCCCGCGCGAGATGATCTGGATCGTCGGCTGCGTGATCTTCTTCCTGATGATCGCCACCGCCTTCCTCGGCTATGTCCTGCCGTGGGGCCAGATGTCGTTCTGGGGCGCTGAGGTGATCACCAACCTGATCGGGGCGATCCCGCTGGTCGGCGAGCCGATCCTGGTCTGGCTGCGCGGCGGCCCGGCCATCGACAACGCCACGCTGAACCGCTTCTTCTCGCTGCACTACCTGCTGCCGTTCGTCATCGCCGGCTGCGTCGTGCTGCACCTCTGGGCCCTGCACCACGCCGGCCAGAACAATCCGGTCGGCATCCTGATCCCCAAGGACCGGATGAAGAAGGACACCGTGCCGTTCCACCCGTATTTCACGGTCAAGGACGGCTTCGCAATCATCCTCTTCCTGATGCTGTTCGCCCTGTTCGTCTTCTTCATGCCGAACGCCCTGGGCCACGCCGACAACTACATCCCGGCCAATCCGCTGCAGACGCCGGCGCACATCGTGCCCGAGTGGTACATGCTGCCGTTCTACGCGATCCTGCGCGCCATCCCCGACAAGCTCGGCGGCGTCATCGCGATGTTCGGCGCCATCGGCGTGCTGTTCGTCCTGCCGTGGCTGGATACGTCCAAGGTGCGCTCGATGCGCTACCGCCCGGCGATGCGGACCTTCTTCATCATCTTCGTGCTGGTCGGCATGGGTCTGGGCTGGTGCGGGGCCCAGCTTCCCGACGCGCCGGTGATCCCGGGCATGCCCAGCTTCACCCTCTTTGACGGCGCGCTGAACAGCTACCTGTGGCTGACCCGCCTGCTGACCTTCTATTACTTCCTGTTCTTCCTGGTGCTGATGCCGCTGGTCGGCCTGCGCGAGACCCCGCGGCCGATCCCGGCGACCATCTCCGAGCCGGTCCTGCCGGGCGGGGACGCCATGACCGCCGCCGCCCCGGCCTCGCCCGAGAAGAAGGGCTGAGAGCGACCATGACCCTCGAGACTTCGATGCGTTCGATGAAAAAGACCCTGGTCCTGATCGCCGCGGCGGCCGGCCTGACGCTCGCCGCCCAACCGGCGCTGGCGTCCGGCGGCGCGGCCCACCCGCGCAGCGGCGGCTTCAGCTTCGAAGGGCCCTTCGGCACCTTTGACCAGGGCCAGCTGCAGCGCGGCTACAAGGTCTATCGGGAAGTTTGCGCGTCCTGCCACAGCATGGACCTGATGCATTTCCGCACCCTGGCCGAGCCCGGCGGCCCGTTCTACGACGAGCATCAGGCCAATCCGGCCGAGAACCGCTTCGTCAAGGTGCTCGCCGCCGAGGTCCAGGTGCCGGACATCGACAGCGAGACCGGCGAGCCGATCATGCGCGACGCCGTCCCGGCCGACCGCTTCCCCAACCCGTATCCGAACGCCACGGCCGCGGCCGCGGGCAACGGCGGTGCGGCCCCGCCGGACCTTTCGGTCATGGCCAAGGCCCGCCACGACGGCGCGAACTACATCTACTCGTTGCTGTCCGGTTACCGGACCCCGCCCGCCGGCCTCGAGATCCGCCCGGGCCAGTACTACAACCCGTACATGGCCGGCGACCTGACGCCGTTCGTGGCCGAGGGCGCCCATGTGCCGGAGGGCGGTTTCATCGCCATGCCGCCGCCGCTGATGGACGGCCAGGTGACCTATGACGACGGCTCGAAAGAGACGGTCGACCAGTACGCCAAGGACGTCGCCGCCTTCATCGCCTGGGCGTCGGACCCCAGGCAGGTCCAGCGCAAGCAGTCGGGCCTCGGCGTGCTGATCTTCCTCTTCCTGTTCGCGGGCGTCACCTACGTCAGCTACCGCCGCATCTGGAAGGGCGTGGCGCACTAGCCAGCGCCGCTTTCCACGGATCGACAAATCCGCCGGAGCCCCTGCTCCGGCGGGTTTTTCATGCGCTATTGCCATCCAAGAAAAAGAACTTTATGACATAAAGCATAGAGGGAGGATCACCATGTCCAGAAGCTCAGTGATTGCCATGGCGGCCGCGGCCGCGTGTCTTCTGCTCGCCGCCCCGGCTACGGCCACGGCCCAGGACGTCCTGCCGGCGGGGACCCAGGAACAGCGTGACGCCATGCAGGCGTTGTCCTGGATGGATGGCGAGTGGGTCGGCGAGGCGACGATCTTCATGGGTCCGGGCGCGGGCGCCGGCCATCCGCACACCGAGCGGATCGGACCCATCCTCGGCGGCTCGATCAAGGTCATCGAAGGGCGCAGCGCCGGCTCGGCCGACGGGTCACCGGCCTTCAACGCCTTCGCGATCGTCTCATGGGACGACGCCGCCGACCGCTACATGATGCGCTCCTACGCCAACGGTCATGCCGGCGACTTCCCGCTGGAGGCCACGGCGGACGGCTTCAGCTGGACCACCCCGGCCCGGGGCGGCGAGATGCGCTACGTCACCACCTTCAAGGATGGCGAATGGGTCGAGGTCGGACACTTCGCGATGCCCGGCCGTGATCCGATGAAGGTGATCGAGCTACGCCTGCGCCGCCGGGGGGCTACCGACTGGCCGGCGGGCGATCCGGTCATCCCGTGATCGACAGGCGGCGACCGACGCCCTAACGTCCCGCCGGGTTTGTTCATCGGCTGAGGGTCTCGTTTCATGCGTCTGCTCGCCTTCGTGGCCGCGCTCTGCGCCGGCGCGCTGCTTTCGTCCTGCGCTCCCACGATCAGCGCGAGTCCATTCCCGTGGGCCGGCACGATGTCGCCGGCTCCGGAGATCGACGCCGCACAGCTGTCGGAACATGTGCGAATCCTGTCCGACGACAGCTACCAGGGCCGCGGCATCGGCACGCCGGCCGAGGACATGGTCGTTCGCTATCTGAGCGAACAGTACGCCGCCGCCGGCTTCGAGCCCGGCGGGCCCAACGGCGGCTGGACCCAGGACGTCACGCTGAACCGCTTCACCGCCTCCAACATCCGCGCCGGCTTCAAGATCGGCGGCGAGACCATCCCGCTGGCGCAGGGCCAGCAGATCGTCGTCTCGACCCGCCTGCCGGGCAGCCATGTGATGCTGGCGGACGCGCCGCTGGTCTTCGTCGGCTACGGCATCAAGGCGCCCGAGCGGAACTGGGACGACTTCAAGGACGTCGACGTCCGCGGCAAGGTCATCGTCGTGCTGGTCAACGACGCCGACTTCGAACAGCCGGAGCTGAACACCTTCAACGGCCGGGCCATGACCTACTACGGTCGCTGGACCTACAAGTACGAGGAGGCCGCGCGTCAGGGCGCCGCGGGCGTCATCATCGTGCACGAGACCGCCCCCGCCTCCTACGGCTGGGCGACCGTCACCAACAGCTGGTCGGGTCCGCAGTTCGACATTGTGCGCCAGAACGCGGCGGCCGAGCGCGTGTCGATGGAGAGCTGGATTCAGCGGGACGTGGCCGTCGACCTGTTCCGCCGGGCGGGACTCGATTTCGAGGTCCTGAAAACCCAGGCGCGCAGCCGCGACTTCCGGCCCGTCACCCTCGACGGCGCGACCTTCAGCGGCATGTTCGACGTCGCCACAAGCCAGATCACCACGAAGAATGTCATCGCCCGCCTGCCGGGTACGACCCATCCGGATGAGTCCATCCTCTACACCGCCCACTGGGACCACATCGGCGTGGGTGAACCGGACGCCAGTGGCGACGCCATCTTCAACGGAGCGGTCGACAACGCCACCGGCACCGCCGGCCTGCTGGAACTGGCGCGGGTCTGGGGCGCGGGCCCCCGCCCCGAGCGCTCCATCGTGATGGTCAGCTTCACCGCCGAGGAAAGTGGCCTGCTGGGTTCGGAATTCTACGCCGCCAACCCCGTCTATCCGCTCGAGAAGACTGTGGCCGGCTTCAACATGGACGCCATGAACGTCTATGGCCGCGTCGCTCACCTCGGAGTCATCGGCTATGGCCAGTCCGAGCTGGACGAGCGACTGACCGCCGCGGCCGGGCGTCAGGGCCGCACCGTCACGCCGGACGAGAATCCGGCCGCCGGCAGCTATTTCCGCAGCGATCATTTCCCGCTCGCCAAGCGCGGCGTGCCCATGGCCTACGCCGAGGGCGGCGGTGATTTTCGCGATGAGCCGGTCGCCGCCCGCGAGGCCGCCCGGGACGAATACGGGGCCCGCCGCTACCACCAGGCCGACGACGAGTGGTCGCCCGACTGGGACCTGCGCGGCCAGATCGAGGATCTCGAGGTCGCCCTGTGGATCGGTCGGGATCTGGCCAACAGCCGTGACTGGCCCGGCTGGAAGCCGGGCTCGGAGTTCGGCCCGGCCCGGGCGGCGAGCGCGGCCGCACGCCGCTGAGCCGCCGCGTCGCGGCCGCGCTGCGGACATGACGAAAACTTAATGGGCGGGCCGCCGGGGCCGCCCTAGAGTGCGCCCCATCAATCCGGGGATGGAGTTTCCCATATGCTTCGCAAGATGATGGGCGGCGTCGCCGTCGCCGCCGTTCTGCTGTCCGCCGGACTGGCGTCCGCCCAGGACTTCTCCGCCGAGCGGATCAGCAACGACATCCGCGCCATCAGCGCCGACGCCTTCCAGGGCCGCTACCCAGGCAGCGAGGGCGAGCGGATGACGCTGGCCTGGCTGCAGGCGCAGTACGAGGCGATGGGGCTCCAGCCCGGCGGCCCCGATGGCCAATGGCTGCAGGAAGTGACGCTGAACCGCTTCACGCCGGTGGCGGGCGCCGCCAGCGCCAGCTGGACCGGCCCGGACGGCGTCAGCCATTCGCTGACCGTCGGGACCGACGTCACCCTGCGCGCCATCTCCAACGACGGCCGCGCCTCGATCAGCAACGCTCCGGTGGTCTTCGCCGGCTACGGCATCAGCGCGCCGGAGCGGAATTGGGACGACTACGGCGACATGGACGTGCGCGGCAAGGTCGTGGTGGTGATCAGCGGCGAGCCCGAGGGCGACGTGTTCAACGGCGAGTATGACACCAACTACCAGTCCGCCGCCTACAAGGCCGACGAAGCGGTCCGCCGCGGCGCAGTCGGCATCGTCACGCTCGTCACGGAGCCGGCCGACTCGCAGACCTGGCGCCGGGCGGCCCAGTTCGCGAACCGCACCCGCACGATGACCCCGGGTGCGGCTGACCTCGAATTCTCCATGGCCGTCAATCACGACGTGGCCCTGCAGTGGGCCACGGCGGCCGGCCTGGACATGGCGCAACTGGGCTCCATCGGCTCGGGCGCCTTCAAGGCGGTGCCGCTGAACGGCGTCACCCTGTCGGTCGCGACCCAGGAAACCATCGACCCGCTGGTCACCCACAACCTGCTGGCCCGCATTCCCGGAACCGAGCGCCCGGACGAGACCATCATCTACTCGGCCCACTGGGACCACGTCGGCGTCGGCGGGGACCACGTCAGTCCGGTCTCGACTACCGAAGACAACATCTACAACGGGGCCTGGGACAACGCGTCGGGCACCATCGGCGTGCTCGAGATGGCCCGCCAGATCAGCGCCGCCCCGCGGCCGGAGCGCTCCATCGTCTTCGCCCATATGGCGGCCGAGGAGATGGGCCTGATGGGCGCCTACGGTTACGCCGCCGATCCGGTCTATCCGCTGGAAACCACTGTGGCGGACATCAACATCGACATGCTGCCGCTGTCGGGACCGACGAAGGACATCCCGATCTTCGGCAAGGGCCAGAACGACCTTGAGGACCGCTTGCAGGCCCTGGCCGAGCCGCTGGGCCGCTATGTTTCCGACGACCACATGCCGGAACAGGGCTTCTACTACCGCTCCGACCACTTCCCCTTCGCCCGCATGGGCGTGCCGGCGATCATGCCGTGGCACGGCTGGGACTGGGTCGAGGGCGGGCGTGAAGCCGGCGAGGCCGCCTGGCGCGCCAAATTCGCCGCCGACTACCACAAGCCCTCGGACGAATGGTCGGCGGACTGGAACCTGACCTCGGCGGTCGAGAACCTGACCCTGCTGTACCACCTCGGCCTCGACCTCGCGAACAGCGAGGATTGGCCGGGCTGGAAGCCGACCTCCGAGTTCGCCTCGGTCCGCGCCCGCTCGGACGCCGCGCGTCAGTGAGCGTGACGATACGGCCCCTGACCGGCGACGGCTCGCCGCCGGTCGAGGGCTCGTATCCGCAGGCGGTGGAGGTCACCGGACCCACCCGTTGGCTCTACCTGTCCGGCCAGATTCCGGTCGGGTCGGACGGGTCGCTCGCCAGCGATTTCACCCGCCAGTGCGAGCAGGTGTGGGACAATATCGAGACCCAGCTGGCCGCCGCCGGCATGACGCTGGACAATCTGGTCAAGGTCACGACCTTCCTCTCGGACCGACGCTACGCGCTCGAGAACCGTGAAGTGCGGGTGCGTCGGCTCGCGGGACGTCAACCGGCCCTGACGGTGATCGTCACCGGCATCTTCGATGAGGCGTGGCTGGTCGAGATCGAGGCGGTGGCGGCGGCGTAACGTCGCCTTGCGCCCGGCGCCGGCGCGCCGCACCGTCCACCGATGAGCCGCTGGTCTCCGCAACCCTGTCCAGACGAGCCGGACGGCCTGATCCTGTTCGACGGGGTCTGCGTGTTCTGCTCGCGATGGGTGCGGTTCGTGATGCGGCTGGACCGCGAGCGTCGCTTCCGCTTCCTGCCCATCCAGACGGAACGTGGGCGGGCGCTCGCCAGCCGTTACGGGATCGATCCGGATGCGCCGCAGACCAATGCCGTTCTGTGGGGCGGACGCATCTTCTTCAAGTCGGACGCCGCCCTGACGGTGCTGGGCGCATTCCCCGAAACCGCGCCGCTCGCTGCGCTGAAGATTGCGCCGAGGGGCTTGCGCGACCCGATCTATGACCTGGTCGCACGCAATCGGTACCGCATCTTCGGCCGGACCGATCAGTGCATGGCGCCGTCGCCGGAAGACAGCGACCGCTTCCTGTCATGACCCGGGTGCTGGTGGTCGGCGCAGGCGGTGTGTTCGGCTCCCGCCTGTGCGAGGGGCTGCTGCGGAGCGGCTATGGGGTGGTCGTGGCGGGGCGCTCTCTGGACCGCGCCGAAGCGGTGGCCGCGCGGCTCAGGGGCGGCGCCCCGGGCCCAGTCGTGGAGGTCGCCGCGCTCGACACGGCGACGGTCACGGCCGAGGCGCTGAAGGCGACAGGGGCCGCGATCGTCGCCGATGCGGCGGGGCCGTTTCAGGGCGCGGAGCCGACCGTCGCCCGGGCGGCCATCGCGGCGGGACTGCACTACGTCGATCTCGCCGACGGCCGGGACTTCGTCGCAAGCTTCTCGGCGCTGGACGAGGCGGCCAAGGCCGCGGGTGTGGTCGCCCTGTCCGGCTGCAGTTCCACGCCGGCGCTGTCCAATACGGTGCTCGATCGGCTGACCGCCGGATGGCGCGAGATCGTCTCGGTCGAGGCGGCGATCTCGCCCGGCGCGAGGGCCCCGCGTGGCCTGTCGGTCATGCGCGCCATCCTGTCGTGGATCGGCCGTCCGGTACGGGTTTTCGAGAACGCCGGCTGGACCGTGCGGCCGGGCTGGGGCGGGCTGTATCGCCGGGACTTCGGCCGCGCCGGCCGGCGGCGGGTGTCGTTGTGCGAGACGCCCGATCTGGACCTCCTGCAGACCCGGTTCCAGCCGCGCCAACGGGCGCTGTTTCTGGCCGGCCTGGAGCCGTGGCCCGCCCATCTGGGTGCATGGTTGCTGGGAGGGCTGGTGCGGTTGTTGCGGTTCGATCCCTTGCCTCTGGCTCGCCTGCTGGTGCGGCTGTCCGGCTGGGCGGCGCCGCTTGGATCGGATCGCGGCGCCATGCGGGTCGAGGCCTATGGCGTGGATGGCGAAGGCCGCGCCGCGCGGGCCGTCTGGCGACTGGTCGCCGAGCCCGGCGAGGGTCCGGTGACCCCCAGCCTCCCGGCGCTGGCGGCGATCAAGGCCATCGCGGCGGGGCGTGTCGGGTCCGGAGCCCGGCCCTGCGTCGGAGTGCTGGCGCTGGAGGACATCGTCGCGGAGATGGCGCCGCACGGTCTGGAGACGGAGACAATCGCGGAGCGGGGCGCGATCTACGCCCGCGCCATCGGACCGGCCTTCGACACCCTGCCGGTGGCGATCCGGGCGCTGCACGAAACGCCCGGCCGATCAGTGTGGCGGGGCGAGGCGACGACCGAAGGCGCGACGGGGCCGCTCGCCGCCTTCGTCGCGGCGGTCGTGGGTTTCCCGAAAGCGCAGGCGGCCTGTCCGGCTGAGGTCACAATCGACGCCGACGGCGACCGCTCGGTCTGGCGCCGCCGCATCGGCGGCCACGCCTTCGCCAGCGTGCTGTCGGCGCCGCGCGTGGGCGGGCGCGTCTGCGAACGGTTCGGGCCGCTGAGCATGGAGCTGCGTCTGGTCCCGGAAGCCGGGCGTCTGGTCTACCGTGTCGAAGGCTGGCGTGTCGGGCCGATCCCGCTGCCGCGCGCGCTGGCCCCGTCCACCCGCGCCCATGAGGAGGTCGATGCGCAGGGCCGCTTCGTCTTCGACGTCGAGATATCCGCGCCGCTGATCGGTCGGCTGGTGCGCTACCGCGGCTGGCTGGTGCGCGGGCGCTAGCCCCGCTTCCTTACGAACACCGTCCCCGCGGAATAGCCCGCTCCGAAGCTGCAGATCAGGCCGACGTCGCCAGGCGCGAAGCCATCGCTGTGCAGGTGGAAGGCGATGATCGATCCGGCCGAGGAGGTGTTGGCGTAGTCGTCGAGGATGATGACGTTTTCCTCGGGCGTCGGCTCGCGGCCCAGCACCTTGCGGCCGATGAACTGGTTCATGTTGATGTTGGCCTGGTGCAGCCACAGCCGCTTCAGCTGGTGCGGGTCGAGGCCCAGCTCGACGGCATGATCGACGATCATCTCAGAGACCATCGGCACCACGTCCTTGAACACCTTGCGGCCCTGCTGGACGAACATCTTGTCGGTGAGGCCGGTCGGGGAGACGGGTTCGGCCTCTCCGGTCGGCAGGGCGGCCTTGTTGAGGAAGCCGAAATTGTTGCGGATGTTGTTCGACATCACGGTCTTCAGCCGCGTGCCGAGGATTTCCCAGCCGTCGGTCGCCTGTTCCTCCGCCTCGATGATCACGGCGGTGGCGACGTCGCCGAAGATGAAGTGGCTGTCGCGGTCCTTGAAGTTCAGGTGGGCCGAGCAGACTTCCGGATTGACCATCAGCACCGCCTTGACCGAGCCGGACGCGATGAAATCGGCCGCCGTCTTGATGCCGAAGGTGGCCGAGCTGCAGGCCACGTTCATGTCGAAGGCGAAGCCCTCGATGCCGAGCGCCTGCTGCACCTCGATGGCCATGGCGGGGTAGGGGCGCTGCATGTTGGAGGCGGCGCAGAGGACGGCGCCGATCTCGCTGACCGGCTTGCCCCAGCGGGCAATGGCGTCCTGTGCGGCCTTGACCGCCATCTCGGCGAGGATCGACAGTTCGTCGTTGGGCCGCTCGGGCAGGTTCGGGACCATGCGCGACGGATCGAGGATGCCGACCTTGTCCAGGACGAAACGCGACTTGATGCCCGACGCCTTCTCGATGAACTCGACCGACGAGGAGGTCAGCGGCTCCATCTCGCCGGCCTCGATGGCGTCGGCGTGATCGGCGTTGAAGCGGTCGGCGAAGGCGTTGTAGGCCGCGACCAGTTCTTCGTTCGAGATGGACTGTTCCGGCGTGAACAGGCCCGTGGCGGCGATGACGGCTTTGGACACTGTGGGCGTTCCTATCGCTCGGCGCCCGGCGCCTCGCTGGTGGGGCGCGGGTCTTGTTTCTGAACGGACTAGATAGGCCGGTCTGAAGGCGAGGTCGAGGCGGCGGCGTGGCGGGCCAGCAGGCGGTGGGCGGCGTCGAGGTGCAGCCGCTCGACCATCCGGTAGCCGACGCGGATCGCCCCCTTGCCCTCCGCCTCGGCCGTGGCGAAGGCGGCGACAACCTCGCGGGCCCGGGCGACCTCCTCGGGCGACGGCGAAAAGGCAGCGTTTGCAGCGGCGATCTGGTTCGGATGGATCAGGCTCTTGCCGTCAAAGCCGAAGGCCCGGCCTTGGCGACATTCCGCCTCCAGCCGATCCGAGTCGTCGGTGGCGTTGACGACGCCGTCGATGGCCAGAAGACCATGGCCGCGCGCGGCGGCGACCACGGCCGCGAGCCACGGTTTCAACGGCTCACGATCAGGCCCGAGCACCAGGTTCATCCGCTCGCCGAAGTCATTGATGCCCAGCATCAGCGCCGCCAGGGGAGCCCCCGCGCCGGCGATCGAGTCGAGTCGCAGCACGGACAAGGGGGTCTCGATCATGATCCACAGAGGCATGCCCTCCGGCAGGCGGGCCGCGGCCTCTCGCACGGCCTCGGCGCTCTCGATCTTGGGCGCGACCACGAAATCCGGCTTCGAGCCGGACAGGGCGACCAGATCGTCGGCGCCCCACGGCGTGTCGAGTCCGTTCACCCGGACGCCCACCCGCCCGCGGAAGCCCCCGGCCTCCAGGGCCGCAACCGCCGCTTGCCGCGCCTCCGCCTTGGCGTCCGGGGCGACGGCGTCCTCAAGGTCGAGGATCACCGCGTCGCAATCGAGTCCCCGGGCCTTCTCGATCGCCCGAGCATTGCTGGCGGGCAGATAAAGGACGGAGCGGACCAGCTGCATCAGACCCGGCCCGTGACAGGGATCAGTGCGCCGGTGATCGCCCGGCTCTCCGGCGAGGCGAGGAACAGCATCACCCGGGCGAGATCGGCCGGCTGGACCCATTTCGCCGGATCTGCGTCGGGCATGTCCTTGCGGTTCTGACCCGTGTCCAGGATGGACGGCAGGACGGCGTTCACGGTGACCGAGGTCGACTTCAATTCCTCAGCGAGGCTTTCGGTCAGCCGGTGGACGCCGGATTTGGAGGCGGCGTAGGCCCCCATGCCCGCGGCGCTCTTCAGGGCGGCGTTGGCGCCGACATTGACGATCCGGCCTTCCGGAGACCGCTTGAGGTGCGGCAGGGCGGCGCGGCTGGCGTTCAACGCCGTCTTCAGGTTGAGGGCGAACATCCGGTCCCAGGCCGGCGCGGCGTCGTCCACGCCCTGCCAGACGAAACCGCCGGCGATGTTGAGCAGGGCGTCGATCCGGCCGAACCGTTCGACAACCGCTGCGATCGCCCGGTCCGCCGCCGCGGCCTCGGTCAGATCGACTCCGCCGACCTCCAGCACGCCCGCCGGGACCGGCAGGCCGGAGGCGTGGTCGATCACCGCCACGTTCAGGCCGTCGGCGAGCGCCGCCTCGACCACCGCTCGGCCCAGAACCCCGTGCCCCCCCGTGACGGCAATGGTGCGGGTCATGCGAAATTCTCCAGACGGGTTGGTGAAGGCCAGAGGCGGGCGGCCCCGCGCACGCCCGACGAATCGCCCCAGCGGGCCGGAGCGATGCGCCCGCGCCACGCATCGGTGAAGGCATGGCGTTCGACGATCGGGGGCAGGGCGGCGTAGAGCTCCTCGACATTCGAAAGCCCGCCGCCGAGGACGAAGGCGTCCGGATCGATCAGGTTGACGACCATGGCGATGGCCCGGCCCAGCCGCTCGATGCACAGGTCCAGCGATCGCCGCGCCTCCGCCTCGCCCCCGCGCGCCGCCGCGACGATCTCTTCGGCTGTCAACGACTGGCCCGTCCGTTCGAAATGGTCCCGTTGCAGGCCGGTGCCCGACACCCATGTCTCCAGACATCCGTTCAGCCCGCACCAGCAGGCCGGGCCGGGCGCCTCTTCGGCCGATGGCCACGGGAGGGAGGTGTGGCCCCACTCGCCGGCCACCCCGTTGGCCCCTTCGAGAAGCGCCCCGTTCACCGCCACGCCGCCGCCGCAGCCGGTGCCGAGGATGATGGCGAACACCACCGCCTTGCCGGCCGCCGCTCCGTCGACCGCTTCTGAAAGCGCGAGGCAGTTGGCGTCGTTGGCCAGCCGCACCGGCCGCCCCAGCGCCTGCTCCAGGTCCTGCGGGAAGGCGCGGCCATTCAGCCAGGTCGAGTTGGCGTTGCGCATCAGGCCGCTCGTCGGAGACACCGATCCCGGCGCCGCCACGCCGATGGGGCCGCTGGCGCCCGTCTCCGCCTCGACGGCCGCGATCAGCCGGGCGACCGTCTGAAGGGCGGCGTCATAATCCCCGGGGTTGCGCTCCCGGCGGCGGGCTACAAAGGCGCCGTCGTCGCCGACGACCGCCGCCTCGATCTTGGTGCCGCCGAAGTCGATGCCGATCCGCATGGCCTGAGGCTTAGCAGATGATCAGGCGGCGAACACCCGGGCCATCAACCGTTCGAGCGCCTCCGCATCGACGCCGTCGAAGGCGCCCGTTTCGGTTGCGTCGACGTCCAGGACGGCGATCAGGCGACCCGCCCCATCATGCACCGGAACGACGATCTCGCTGGCCGAACGGCTGTCGCAGGCGATATGGCCCGGGAAGGCGTTGACGTCCTCGACGATCTGCGTGGACCGGTCCCGCGCCGCCGTCCCGCAGACGCCGCGACCGAAGGCGATGCGCAGGCAGCCCAGCGTGCCCTGATAGGGGCCCACCACCAGTTCTTCGGCGCGGTCTGGGTCGACCACATAGAAGCCGGTCCAGAAGAAGGCGGGGAAGGCGTCGGCGAGCATCGACCCGACCGTCGCCATCCGCGCGGTCAGGTTCGGCTCCCCGTCCAGCACCGCCAGGATCTCCGCCTCTAATTCGGCATAACGGGCGGCCTTGTCGGCGGGGCGATCGTCACGGGCGACGTAGGACATCGGGAGAGCTCCGGGGATACTGCCGAGGCATATAGGGGTCGCTAGCGGCGGACGCGAGGGCCGGGTTTCCCCTCTCAGGGGAAATACAAACCGCTGATTCGCGTGGACAACTTTCGCCGAGTCACAAAATGGCCGTGATGCGGCAACGCTTTGTCGCGAAACGGCGTTAACCTTGACAGACAGTTAACTGGACCGGAGTGTCCGGTCGCGCAAAGCTTAACGGGCGAGCCGGGGGACGCCCGCTCCAGTTGGTGCGAGGTTGTATGGGCGAGGGCGAGGCCAACAAGACCGACCGCGGCCGGTTCGACCGGTCGCGCGGGCCCGTCGCCATCGCGGCGATCGCCGGCGTGCTGGCGCTCACGGCGTTCGGCATGGCGTCCTGCGGCGACCGCGGCAGCGGCATACGCTTCTGGCAGCGCGCCGACGCCAGCTCCAACGCCTGTCCGCGTCCGGCGTCGCTGACCGGTTCCGAATTCAACGCCCAGGAGACCGGGCTTCGCGCTCTGCGCCGGGCCGCCTTCCGCGGGGACTTCTTCGCCCAGCTGGAGCTGGGATCGCGCTACGCAGCCCTGCGCGCCACCGACAAGAACATCGAGGACCCGATCGAGAGCGCCACCTGGTACGCCATGGCGCTGGCCAACGACGAGGGCTACGCCCCGATCAACCGGGTCGACCGCGGCGGCTTCGGCGGCTGGCGGCCGCTGTCGAAATACGACGACTGCCGCGCCTTCGAGCGGCACACGGCCTACCAGCGCCTGGACCGTCAACTGGGCCAGATGACCCGGGAAGAGCAGGAGTCGGTTCGAGACCGGGTCGTCTACATCCTGTCGACCCAGGACGCGGAGGGCTTCCGCACCCTGGCGCGGCTCCATGACGGCCTGTACGGCCCGTTCGGCGAACCCGAGGACAACCGCGAGGCGCGCGAGGCCTGGGGCCGCGGCAGCGGCGGGCCGGACACCCGCGACCGCCGCCGGCGCGGCTATCTGGCGGCGACCAGCCTGTTCCCGCGCAACGACGTCGACGCGTATCTGTACAACTATCTGGCGGTGCAGACCGGCGACGTCGGCGCCTATGTGCTGATGAAGGATTTCGAACGCTCCGCCCCCAGCCGCGATCAATACAGCCGATTTGTCGAGGCCAAGGCCCGGCAGTGGACGCCGCCGTTCGAATTCTATCCCAACGAGGCCCCGGCCTCGGGCGTGCCCTTCTCCGACGAAAGCCGGCCGAGGGGCGACGCCTACGAATACGCTCTGACCCGGATGGGAACCGAACTGCCGTTCGTCCACGTCGGGCGAGCCCTCCGCTACCTCGGCATCACCGAGACGGTTCCAGCCCGGCCCGAGGACCTTTCCAAGCGCCAGGTCGAGACCCTTGAGGCCATGCTGGGCCACCCGATGGAGAGCCGGCTTTCCTACCTGGAGCGGGTCCGCGCCATCCAGTTGGCCGCGATCAACGGCTCGTCCGAGGCGCAGCTGGTCCTGGCGGTGATGTACGCCGAGGGCATCGGCCTGCCCGCCGACTACGCCCGGGCCTTCAAGTGGTTCGACGAGGCTGCGCGCCAGGGCAGCCCCGAGGCCAAGTTCGCCATGTCGAGCTATTTCGCCCTCGGCGTCTCCGGCGTGGCCGATCAGGACAAGGCCCAGGCCGTGGCCCTGCGCATCGATTCGGCCCTGTCCGGCTTCGGTCCATCGGCCGCCCGCCTGCAGGCCGTGCTGGCCCAGGTCTCCCGTTCGCAGCAGCGCCGTTAAGGAGGGCGTGGAGCAATGACGATCCGTTTCCCCTTCGGTCGCTTCCGCACCACGATGGCCGGCGTCGCCATCATGGCCGCCGCGGTCGCCGGCGTCGCCCTGACCCAGAGCCCGCAGGCCCATGCCCAGGTCGCCGCCAAGGTGGAGAGCCAGACCCGGCCCAATTTCGGCCTGTTGCTGGACCCGCCGACGCGCAGCTATCACAGCCGCGGCTCGCATCACCGGCGCTATGACTACGGCCGCCACCGGCCCGACTACTACCGCGACGGCTTCCGCCCCGGCGGCGAGGAGATTGTGCTGGTCGACTGCGGCGGCAATCCCGGCACCGGGGCCGTCGAGGACGCCGTGCGCCGGGTCCGCCCGGGCGGAACCCTGGTCATCCGCGCCCGTGCGGGCGCCTGCGTCGGCTGGCTGAACATCGACAAGCCGCTGACCATCATCGGCGAGAGCGGCTTCGATCCGCGCGACTGGGCCCGCACCGGCAACCCGACGCTCCAGGCCCCCGACGGCCTGCCCTGCATCACCGTGGCCCAGGGCGTCCGCGTCGAGATCCGCGACATGGTCTTCGCCTCCCCGCGCGCCGGCGACGCCGCCTGCGTGGTCGGCTACGGGGCCGAGATCGTCATGAACCGGGTCGGCTTCCGCCACGCGGGCGACGAGGCCGCCATCTACGCCGACGGCGGCCTGCTCGACCTGCGCAACACTATCATCGAGGCCCAGACGGTCGCGCCGGCGATCGTCGCCGACGGGGCCGTGCTCAACGCCTGGGAGGTCGTGGTCGCGGGCGCCCAGTCGGGGCTGGAGCTGATCCCCGGCGCGGGCCAGACCTCGCGGGTGGCCTCGACCACGCTGAAGGGCACCAATGCGCCCAACGCCTTCGGGCCGCGCTCGATCGGGATCATCGTCCGCTCGGGCCGCGACTACGGACGCGTCGAGATCGAGAACACCGCCATCGTCGGCTACGTCGAGGGCGTCGCCATCGAAGGCGCATCGGTCGATATCAGCAACAGCCGCGTGGGCCGGTCCGACAAGGGGGTGGTGCTCTACAACGGCGAACTGCGCCTGACCGACAGCCGCATCCGGGCGGCCACAGTCGGCGTCGCCGCCGCCTCGGGCAGCGCCGTGGTGGTCAACAACGTCTTCTCGGGCGTGCGCGAGGTGATCTACGCCGAGGATCGCGCCAATGTTCAGGCGCGCGGCAACCGGGTCTATTCGCAATCCGTCTGCCGGCCCCAGTTCCGTGATCGGTATCGCGGCCGGTACGAACCCTACTGGCGCCCGGGCGACGGCTGGGAGTGCGCCTTCGGCGCCTATCCGCGCAACTGGTGGGACGCCGAGGACGGCCTCCTGGGCCTCGAGTACCAGGACGACGGCTATTCGCTCGACGGCTACGACCGCTACCAGCGCGGTCAGGGCTGGTACGACCGCGACGGCCGCTACATCGAGGACGACCGTTACCGGGGCGAGGACCGCTGGAGCCGGGGTGGAGGCTGGCGGCGGTGACGCGCGGGTTAGCCATGAAGGCTCTGGCCGTCCTCGTTTTCGTACTCACAGTGGCCAGTGCGCCATCCGCCGAAGCTGCGGATTTCAGACGGCTGGCAATGAGCATCGCGGGGGACTTCTTCATCGACACTCGGTCGATCGATGATGCAGTCGCGGTCCGAAGCGCCACGGTCCTGACCGTATGGCCTGACGACTTTGACGAAGACGTGGAGGTCGAGCTCAGACGGATTGAGTTCGACTGCGCCGCCTATCGGACCCGCACGGCTTCAAGCCGAACCTATACCCTTGAGATGACCTTAAAAAGAGATACACGCGATCCGGGTCCTTGGGAGGCGGTCACGGATGGGTCGGTCGGTCGCGTTCTCTGGGGCTTCGTCTGCCGGGGTGAGGTTCCTCAAGATGTCGATTCACAGACGTATCGATCGGCCCGGGCCGCTGCGCAGGCGACCGTGCAAGAATTCCGCGAGTAGCCGTCTGCATCAGGAGGTGGATGGTAGGCCCGGCAGGACTCGAACCTGCAACCAGACCGTTATGAGCGGTCGGCTCTAACCATTGAGCTACGGGCCCCGCCATGGCGGCGCTCGTGGCCTAGCAGGCGGCGCCGCGGCTTGCCAAGCGCCTTGGTCCCGACGCCGGCCTGTCGCCGATTTCACGGCGATGAACGGAAACTGCCAACCCCGCCCGGGCGTTCGTTCAGGCGGAAACGGCCAAGGTGCCGCCACGGTCCGCGCACACCTTCGACGGGCCGCCCCGCATCAGGAGACGATCACCATGAACCGCCCCGCCGCCCCAGCCCGAGCCGCCGCCCTGCCGGCGCTGTCCAACCGCATCCTGCTGATGAGCGGGGGCGTACTGGCCGCGGCCGCCATCGCCTTGGCCGCCCCGTCGGCCTTCGCCCAGTCCCAGCCCGGCGGCGGCGCGCCTCTGACCATCCAGGCCCTGACCGAGCGCCCGGCCCTGAACCTGTCGGCCTATGGCGAGGTCAAGACCGCGCCGGACATGGCCACGATCAGCTTCGGCGTCGTCACCGAGGCCTCCACCGCCGCCGAGGCGATGAGCCAGAACGCCGCCCGCATGAACCAGGTCATGGCCGCCCTGCGCCGTGCGGGCATCGCGGACCGCGATGTCCAGACTTCAGGCCTGAACCTGTCGGCCCAGTACGACTACGTCCAGAATGAGCCGCCCCGCCTGCGCGGCTACCAGGCCAACAACCGCGTGACGGTGGTCATCAACGACCTGAACGCCGTCGGCTCCACCGCTGACGCCGTGGTCGCCGCCGGCGTCAACCAGATCGACGGCATCGGCTTCGGCCTCAAGGACCCGAGCGCGGCCGAGAACCAGGCGCGCCAGATCGCAGTGCGCAACCTGCAGGCCAAGGCGGCCCTGTACGCCCAGGCGCTGGGTGTGGACCTCGGCGGCATCCGCTCGCTGACCGAGGGCGGCGGCTATGCGCCCCAGCCGCCGCGGCCGATGTACGCCCGCGCCGAAATGGCCATGGACGCCGGCAGCACCCCGGTCGCCGCCGGCGAACTGACGGTGCGGATCGATATCACCGGTGTGTACGACCTGAACCGGTAGAGGTCGGACGGCGGGAGTTTCGGCTCCCGCCGCCTACTCGATCTCGAATACGACCGTGATGCGGGCGTTGACGCGGACCGGCTCAGGCGCGGCCTCGATCGAGACGGCGGGCCGGACCCGGCTGCCCGTGACCACGATTTCATCGATCTGCGTCGCCTCGTCCCCCGCGTTGTAGCGGGCGGCGCTGGGGTCCTGAATCCTGACGATGCGGCCGAGCCGGCGGCCGGACGCCTCGGCCAGCAGGGCGGCCTGACGCCGTGCGTCCTCGAAAGCGGCGCGGTTGGCCTGCTCCCGGAGCGACTGCCGATCCGAGAACACGTACTCGCCGAGGCCGGCGCGAACGGCGCCGAGGTCTGACGCGAGGGAGACGGCGTCGCCCGCGCGATCCGCCGGGGCGCCTCTCAGAGTGACGGCGCTGTAGGCGATATAGTCCACGACAGGACAGGTATCGTCCCGCCGGGCGTTGCTCTCGCATTGCGGGTCGCGGCGGGGCTCGATCGAGATGTCCCCGGTGGTGGCCCGGGCTTCCGTCAGGCCGTCCAGCCGCGCCCATTGCTCCAGCAACCGGGACTGCATCGCCGCAAGCTGGCGAAGGGCGGCGGCCTGCGTCTCTCCCCGTCCCTGGACGGACGCGTTGACGGTGAACACATTCGGAAGCGCTTCGCCGACGCCTTCGCCGGTCACCACGATGGTCGAGATGTCCGTCGTCCGGTCCTGCGCCAAAACCGATGCTGGCGTGACCAAAAGGGCGAGCGCGGTCAGGCAGGTCAGCAGGTTCATGGTGTTCTCCCCGGGGCTTGCCCGAAGGGGAGGGCGCCCGGGCGCCGACGTCAAGCGGGGCCGGAGGGCGCTCCCGCTCGGGTCAGCTGGCTCGCACCAGCACCGTGGCGATGCCCAGATTCAGGATGTAGCCGACGCCCAGGATCGCCAGCGCCGTCGCGATGTCGTCGTCGGTGACCAGCAGGGCCAGACTCCACGGCACGGTCAGCACCCGCGCCGGCAAGAAGGTCAGGCTGTCGATCGACTGGCCCAGAAACTCGAGCCCGGCCGGCGTGGCCAGCATCAGGCTGACGGCTCCGGCGACGGCATAGAGGCCGTAGAGGAGCCATTTGATCCAGGAAATGCTGCGAGCCATCGGCGCCTCCTTCCGCAGGGAAGGCCGCGGCGGCGGTTCCGTCAAGCCGCGCGCTTGATCTCGTTCCGGTCGTCCAGAAGCACCACGGTCGGCGACCACTGGCGGGCCTCCTCTTCCGGCAGCTGGCCGTAGGTCACGACGATGACCTTGTCGTTCTTCTGCACCAGGCGGGCGGCGGCGCCGTTGACGCCGATGACGCGGGAGCCGCGCGGGGCCTCGATGGCGTAGGTGGTGAAGCGCTGGCCGTTGGTGATGTTCAGAACATCGACCTGCTCGTGCGGGAAGATGCCCGCGGCGTCCAGCAGGTCGGCGTCGATCGCGATCGAGCCTTCATAGTCGAGGTCGGCCTGGGTCACCGTGGCGCGGTGAAGCTTGGCCTTCATCAGGGTGACCAGCATGGGGAGTGCGGTCCGGGATGACGCGGGGCGATCGGCCCCCGCTCGCAGGGTGCTGATATAGGGGCAAGCGCGCGCCTCATCAATCATCTCTGTTGCGGCGCACCATCCGCGTTGCAGCGCATTCGCCTGTTACGTGACGTTCATTTGACGGCAAACCCTGCCGCCCTATGGTCGAGGATGGCCGCGCCCGGCCCGCGCTCCGGACCCTGACCCTCTCCATGAAGCAGTTCTTCCTGACGATGCTCGGCGTCTTCGCTGGCCTTTTCCTGTTCCTCGTCGTCGTGCCGTTCATTCTGATCACCGTGGCGATCAGTTCGGCGAGCTCGAAGGAGCCGACGCCGTCCAACACCGTGCTGGAGTTGGATTTGCGCGAAGGCGTGACCGACCAGGCCCCCACCAACCCGTTCGCCCTGTTCGGCGGCGGCGGCCTGTCGACGATGCAGATCGTCGACACCCTCGCCCAGGCCGAGGACGACAGCCGGGTGAAGGCGCTGCTGATCCGCCTGCCGGAAGCCGGCATCACTCCCGCGGCCGCCGACGAGATCCGTCAGGCGATTCGCCGTTTCCGCCGCTCCGGCAAGGTCGTTATCGCTCACGCGCAGGGCTTCCAGCCGGTCGGGACGGCGGTCTCCAGCTATATGGTCGGCGCTTCGGCCTCCGAGCTGTGGATGCAGAACACCTCCAGCTTCCAGCTGGCCGGCTTCTCCACCGAGTCGATCTTCCTCGGTCGCGCCTTCGAGAAATATGGCGTCAACGCCCAGTTCGAGCAGCGCTACGAGTACAAGAACGCCGTCAACGAATACACCGAGAGCGACTACACGCCCGCCCATCGCGAGGCGATGACCGCGTGGATGACCTCCATCTACACCTCCGCCCTGGCCAACGCCGCCCAGGATCGGCGCGTGACGGCCCAGGCCCTGCGCACGACGATCGAGGCCGGCCCGTATTCCTCGGCGCAGGCGCTGCAGCGCCGCCTGATCGACAAGATCGGCCAGGTCGAGGAGGCTGAAGCCGAGGCCCGACGCCGCGCCGGCCGCGGTTCCGAGATCATGGAGTTCGGGGACTACGCCGCATCGAAGGCCGAGCGTGCGGGCTCGGGGCGAAACGCCATCGCCATCGTGGGCGGTGAGGGCGCGATCCTGACGGGGACGGGCGGCGGGGCCGATCCGTTCGGCGGCGGCTCCTCGATCATGTCGGACGATCTGGCCGAGGCGATCTACGACGCCATCGAGGACGATTCGGTCAAGGCCATCGTCTTCCGCGTCTCCTCGCCCGGCGGTTCGCCCGACGCGTCGGAACAGATCCTGGCCGCGGTGCGCGCGGCCAAGGCGGCCGGCAAGCCGGTGGTGGTCTCGATGGGCGACTATGCGGCCTCGGGCGGCTACTGGATCAGTTCGGAAGCAAACTGGATCGTCGCCCAGCCCTCGACCCTGACCGGCTCGATCGGCGTGTTCGGCGGCAAGATGGTCCTGGCGGACGCCCTTGGGCGGTTCGGCATCGACATGCGCAACCTGGCCGTCGGCGGCGACTACGCCGACGCCTTCTCGCCGTCCGAACCCTTCAGCGAGGCCGACCGGGCCGCCTTCTCAGCCTCGATCGACCGCACCTATGAGGAGTTCATCGCCCGGGTGGCCCGGGGCCGCCATCTGCCCGAGGCCCGGGTGCGCGAGATCGCCCGCGGCCGCGTCTGGACCGGCGCACAGGCGAAGGCCATCGGCCTCGTCGACCAGTTGGGCGGTCTGGAGGAGGCCGTCGCGAAGGCCCGCCAGCTGGCCCGCATCCCCGCCGACGAGTCCGTGCGCTTCAAGCGTTACCCGGAATCGAAGTCGCCGTTTGCGGCCTTGTCCGACATGTTCGGCGTCTCGGGTGAAGCGGCCCGGGTGCTGATCGGCATCGGCGGCGTCATGAACGATCCCCAGGCCGAGGCCGCCGTGCGCCAGCTCCAGACCGAACGCGCACGGACCTCGGGCGCCACGGTGCTGGCCGACCGGCCCTACTGACCAGCGACAAAAGGACACTCGCCTGTGAAGGGGCCGGTCATTGACCGTTCACCCCTATGGACCGACATTCGGAGTTCGGCGTTGTTCGCAACGCCACAGAGGTGAATTCATGACCCAGTCCGATCGCCTGACCTTCGGCCCCGGCCCCTCCGGTCGACGGCCCGCCAACGGGTTCGTGGCCTCGGTCATGTGGCTGGGCGGCCTCATCGCCACCTTGGCCGCCATGGCGATCGGCGCGGTTCTCGCCGTATTCACGGCTGCCGCCGTCGCGGTGATCGCCCTGTTCGCCGGAGCGGTGGTGTTCCTCGCCGGCCTCGCCCTGCGCGCCCGCCGCACCCTCTCCGTCCGCAGGCGTCGAGGCGACGATGTCATCGAGGCGCGCAAGGTCGACGGCACCTGGGTCGCCTACGGCTGGGAGCGTCCGGGCCGCTAGGATGCTGGTCGTCCGGGACGCGCCGTCGCCTAATTTCGACAAGCGGCGGGCCCCGCCCGACATGCTGGTGCTGCACTACACTGGCATGCGCAGCGCCGATGAAGCCGTCGCGCGGTTGCAGGACGCGGAGGCGAAGGTCTCGGCCCACTATGTCGTCGACGAGGATGGGTCGATCCTGAGGCTGGTCGCCGAGGAGCATCGCGCCTGGCACGCCGGCCGCGGCGCCTGGCAGGGCGAGACCGACTGCAACGCCGCCTCGATCGGCATCGAGATCGTCAACCCGGGCCACGAATTCGGCTACCGCGACTTTCCCGACGCGCAGATCGACGCCGTCATCAGCCTGGTCAGCGACATCCGCACCCGCTGGACCATCCCCGACGCCCGTATCGTCGGCCACTCCGACCTCGCCCCGGAGCGCAAGCAGGACCCCGGGGAGCGCTTCCCGTGGAAGCGATTGGCCTCGGTCGGCCACGGCCTGTGGTTCGAGCCTGCGGCGGAGCGAATTTCCGCGCTTGGAGCCCCTCTGGCCGTCGGCGACGAGGGCCTCGGCGTCATCGTCCTGCGCGCCGGTCTGCACAGGCTGGGCTACGGTCTTCAGCCGGGCGGCGACTACGACGAGGCGACGCGATTGACCGTCGAGGCCTTCCAGCGCCACTGGCGGCCCGCGCAGGTGGACGGGATCGCCGACGGGGAAACGCGCGCCACCCTGATGGGCGTGCTCCAACTGGCGACGGCGGAGAGCGTCACCGGCGTCCTGCAATGACCGGCAAGCAGCTGACCCGGGCGGATTGGGCCGCAAGGCGCCAGGCGGATCGCGAGGCGCGTCAGAAGCGCTGGCGCGAGGTCGAGGAGCCCCGGTTCAAGGCGGCGGTCCTGGCCGAGATCGAAAGCCGCGGCCTCGCCTCCTTCATGAACACGACGCGCTGGCGGGCCCTCGTCGACGGCGTCTACGCCGAACTGCCGTTCCCGCCGCCTTTTCAGCTTCAGCCGGTCATCGGAGAGCGGGAGGCGCCCTGGAACCTCGATGCCGTGAACCACTGGGGCGCGTGGAGCGAGCTCGAACCTTTCTTCGCCATCGAATGTCTGAGGGTCCTGCCCCGCTACCGCAAGGTCGTGGGCGGGCTGATCGACGACGAATGGATCGATTGCACGAATGCCTTCCGCGATTTGCTGATCCGCCTCCGCATCCCCTTCCGGGAGGACGAGGCCGGCACGTTCTGGATCCACGGCTACGCCCCGGCCGACCCGGCGACATTGACGCCGCCGCCCGGAACGCCCACCTAGGCCCCGTCAGACGGCCGGGCGGTCGCGGCGGAGCTTGCTCCGTCGAGGAAAGTCCGGGCTCCACGGTGAAATGGCGGCGGATAACCTCCGCCCGGGGCGACCCGAGGGATAGCGCCACAGAAAGCAAACCTCCGGCCTCGCGAGGCCGGTAAGGGTGAAAGGGTGGGGTAAGAGCCCACCGCGTGCCTGGCAACAGGGACGGCATGGCAAGCCCCGCCTGGAGCAAGACCGAATAGGGACGTCGCGCGGTTTCGGCCGCAGGGTTCACCGCCCGAGGCGTCCGGGTAGGTCGCGAGAACCGTCCAGCAATGGCCGGTCCAGAGGAATGATCGTCGCCGCCTTTCGGGGCGGAACAGAACCCGGCTTACAGGCCGTCTGACCCTTTCTCTTTTGGCGGCCTTCCGCTCGCGCCGCGGGCGCTCGCTGCCTGAGCGCGCCGTTAACCTTTTGCGGCGCAACATTCATCCACAGCCTGTCTATACTTTCTATGTTCTGTGTATGTTCTGATTTCTACAGGGTTCGCTGTTACGGTCGAGGTTAACTTCCGTCAACTAATCCCATTGAGACCCATTTCATCCCATGCTATCCCATACATCTGAGTTGGGGTTGGCGGGCGCGGGGATGCGCCCATGACGCAGAGGGGCGGATCGAAGGGTCCGAGTTGGGGCAGGGCGTGTTTCTCTCGACCTATGAGAAACAACTGGACGGCAAGCGCCGTCTGCTGATCCCGCAGGAGTTCCGCACGGCCGACAACGGCGCGGAGCACGGCGTCTTCTGCTTCTTCTCGATCGAGTCCGACTGCCTCGAGGCCGGCGGCGACAAGCTGATGGCCGAATACGTCTCGATGATCGAGGAACTGCCGTTCGGCGACGACGTGCGCACGGCGCTGGAAGAGACCTTCTACGCCGGCCAGCGCCCGCTGGCCTATGACGGCGGCGGCCGCATCACCCTGCCCGAACATCTGTGCCAGGACGCCGGTCTGGGCGAGGACGTGGTCATCGTCGGCCTCGGTTCGCGCTTCCAGATCTGGGACCGCGCCCGCTGGAGCGCGCGGCGTGACGAGCGCCGGGCGCTGGCCCGTCAGGCGGTGCGCGAGCGCGGCGAGGCCGGGCGCAAGGCCCTGCTGGCCGGGCGCCGACCGGGCGGGGAGGGCGCATGAGCTCGCCCCACGCCCCCGTCCTGCTGGCCGAGGTGCTCGAGGCTCTGGAGCCGCAAGCCGGCGACGTGATCATCGACGCCACCTTCGGCGCCGGCGGCTACGCCCGCGCCATCCTCGCCACCGGCGCGACCGTCATCGCCCTGGACCGCGATCCCACCGTCCAGCCCCACGCCGACGCCGTCGCCAACGACTTCCCCGGCCGGTTCCAGCTGATCCGCACGCCGTTCTCGGGCCTGTCCGAGGCCTTCGCCGACAGCGGCCACCCCAGGCTTGACGGCGTGGTGTTCGACATCGGCGTCTCGTCGATGCAGCTGGACCAGGCCGAGCGCGGCTTCTCCTTCATGCGCGACGGGCCGCTGGACATGCGCATGTCGGCCAATTCTGATCATGGGGGCGAGACCGCCGCCGACATCGTCAACGGCTGGGACCACGGCCCGCTGGCCCACATCTTCAAACTCTATGGCGACGAGCGTCAGTCGGGCCGCGTCGCCACCGCCATCCTGCGCCGCCGCGCCGAGAAGCCGTTCACCCGCACGCTCGACCTGGCCGAGGTCGTCGAAAAGGCTCTGGGCGGCCGACGCGGCGCGCCCATCCATCCCGCCACTCGCGTGTTCCAGGCCCTGCGCATCGCCGTCAACGACGAACTGGGCGAGCTGCGCGCCGGTCTGGAGGCGGCCGAGGCGACGCTGGCGCCCGGCGGCCGGCTGGCCGTGGTCACGTTCCATTCGCTCGAGGACCGCATTGTCAAGGCGTTCCTGACCGAGCGCACCGGTAACGCCCCGGGCGGCTCGCGCCACGCGCCGGTGGCCATCGATCCGCGCAAGCCCAGCTTCACCCTGCGCTTCAAAGGGGCGCGCGAGGCCGGCGAGGATGAGCGGGCCGCCAACCCTCGCGCCCGTTCGGCCCGGCTGCGCGCGGCCATCCGCACCGACGCTCCCGCCTGGGGAAGGATTGCAGCATGAGGGCGCTCGGGACCCTCAAGCGCGTCTTCGACTGGAAGGTCCGCGGCGTGCGCTGGGTCGAGATCATCGGCCTGATGCTGGTCGGGGCGATGATCTTCTCCGTCTATCTGGCCAAGGCCGCGGCGGCGAGCGAGAGCGCCCGCATCGCCCGGCTGGAACGCCAGATAACCGAAAACGGACAGCGGGTTCGCCTGCTGCGCGCCGAGGCCGCCCGGCTGGAGCAGCCCGGCCGGCTGGAGGCCCTGTCGCGCATGGCCGGTCTCGGCCCCGTCGATGTTCGCCGCCAGGCGAGCGAGGCCAGCCTGCCCGAACTCGCGCCGATCCCCGAGCCGTCGCCCGCCGTCATCGTTGCTCCCACGCCTCCCGCCGCCCCGCCGGCCGCACAAACGCCCGCCGCGCCCGCCGCGGAGGTCGCGCAATGAGCGTGCACGACGATCCGCACGCGTGGCAGCGCCCCGCGCCCGGCCGTTCGGGCGGCGGCGTTTCGCTGCCGTCGTGGCGCTGGCTGTCCGAGGCCATGTGGCGGATCGAACACTCGTTCGGCCGCGCCCGCGCCGACGCCCGTCCGGAAGAGGACACCCGGGTCCGCATCTTCGTCATCCTGTCGCTGTTCTCGGCCGTCTTCGTCTGCCTGGCCCTCGGCGCGGCCAACGCCGCCCTGCTGGCGCCGAAAGGTGGCGTCGGCTCGATCGGCCATCCGAACGCCGTGTCCCGCGCCGATGTCGTCGACCGCAACGGAGCCCTGCTGGCCACCAACATCGTCCACTACGGCCTCTACATCGATCCGGCCGAAGTCTGGGATCGCGGCGCCGCCGCCGAACGGATCAAGCGGGTGCTGCCGCGCGTCTCGATGGCCAAGCTGAACCGTGTGCTGTCGGGCGACCGGCGGCTGATCGTCATGCCCGGTCTGACCCCCGGCGAACGGGCGGCCGTGCACGCCCTCGCCCTCGGCGGGGTGAGCTTCGAACCGGAGGATCGCCGCGTCTATCCTCTGGGCGCGTCGGCCACCCACGTGCTGGGCGTCACCGATACCGGGGGCCAGGGCATCACCGGCGCGGAACTGGCCTTCAATCAGGAAATCCGCGACGCCGGCGCGCGCGGCGAGAGCTTCCCCCTGTCGATCGATCTCCGCGTCCAGGGCGTGCTTGAGAACGAGTTGGCCCGCGCCGTGGCGGAGACCCAGGCCAAGGGCGCAGTCGGCATCATCGCCGACGTCCAGACCGGCGAAATCCTCGGCATGGCCAGTTGGCCGACCACCGACCGGCTCAACCGCGCCACCTCGGCCCACTACGAAATGGGCTCGGTGTTCAAGACCTTCACCGTCGCCGCCGGCCTCGACACCGGCCGCGCCGACATGAACACCCTGTTCGACGCGTCGCAGGCCTTCATGATCGGCAACCGCCGCATCACCGACTTCCACGCCACCAACCAGGTCCTGACGCTGGAAGAGGTCTATCTGCACTCCTCGAATATCGGCACGTCCCGACTGGCCGTCGAAATGGGCCCCGCGACGATGCGGGACTATTTCAGGCGTTTCGGCCTGCTCGACGCCGCCCCCATCGAGCTGCACGAGTCGGCGCGCCCCCGCCGCCCGACGAAGTGGGATGACTCGACGCTCGCCTCGTTGTCGTTCGGCTACGGCATCATGATCACCCCGCTGCAGATGTCCGCCGCCATGGGCGCCCTGACCAACGGCGGCCGCTTCATTCCGCTGACGCTGCGCAAGGGCGGACGGCCCGACGCCCAGGTCCGCCAGGTGGTCAGCCCGCAGACCTCGCTGACCCTGCTCGACCTGCTGCGCCGAAACGTCGTGCGCGGCTCCGGCGGACGGGCGGAAGCGCCGGGCCTGCGCGTCGGCGGCAAGACTGGCTCGGCCAACAAGCTGGTCAACGGCCGCTACGACCCGACCCATGCGGTCGGCACCTTCGCCGCCGTCTTCCCCGCTGACGGGCCGGTCAACGCCCGGCGCTACTCGATCCTGATCCTGATCGACGAGCCGGGAACCTACCCGCGTACGGGCGGCTTCGTGGCCGCACCGGCGGTGGGCCGGATCGCCGACCGCATCGCGCCCTTCCTCGGTGTCGAGCGCCGCGCGGACCAATATCGCACCGCCCTTGGCGAGCGAATTCCCGCCTTTGAGGACGTCGAGGGGGACGGCCGGTGAGCGCCGTCCAGCCCACGGCCATGAAGCTGTCGGACCTGCTGCGCCGCGACGTGCCGGCCGACCCCGTGATCACCGGCGTCACCGCCGACAGCCGCAAGGTTGCGCCCGGCAGCCTCTTCGTGGCCCTGCCGGGCAGCGCCGCCGACGGCCGAGCCTTCATCCCCCAGGCCCTGTCGCAGGGAGCAGCCGCGGTGTTGGCTCCCGCCGACACCGAGGCCGCCCTCGCCCCCGTTCTGGTCACCTCCGGCGACGTGCGCCGCGCCTACGCCATCGCCGCCCGCAGCTTCTATGGACGCCAGCCCGCCACCTGCGTCGCCATCACGGGCACCAACGGCAAGACCTCGGTGGCCGCCTTCTGTCGCCAGATCTGGGCCTCACTCGGCCTGTCCGCCGCGAGCATGGGGACGCTTGGGGTTTTGAAACAGACGGGTAACGTTAATCAGGCGTTGACCGGCCCCGGCCTGACCAGCCCCGACGCCGCCGACGCCGCCCGCCTGCTGGCCGAGCTGGCCGCCGACGGCGTCACTCATCTGGCGCTCGAAGCCTCGTCGCACGGCATCGACCAGCGGCGGCTTGACGGGGTGTCGCTGAAGGCCGCCGCCTTCACCAACCTGACCCAGGACCATCTCGACTACCACGGCGACATGGAGGCCTATCGCGCCGCCAAGCTGCGCCTGTTCGAGACCCTGCTGCCTCGCGGCCGGACCGCCGTGCTGAACGCCGACTCCGACGCCTATTCCAGCTTCGCCGCGGCCTCGATCATGTCGGGCCTTGGCGTGATGGGCGTCGGCGAGCGGGGCCGGGACCTGACCCTGGTCGGCCGCCAGGCCGTACCGGAGGGCCAGCGGCTGGCGCTGGACGTGCGCGGGACCCTGCATGAGGTTCTGCTGCCGCTGGCCGGCGCCTTCCAGGCCTCCAACGCTCTCGTCGCCGCCGGCCTGTGCATCGCCGCTGGCGAGACGCCTGAACGCGTCCTGGCTGGACTGGAAACCCTCACCGGCGCCCAGGGCCGCCTGCAGCGCATTCCGGGCGCCGGCCGCGGCGAGGTCTATGTCGACTACGCCCACACGCCCGACGGGCTGGAGACGGTGCTCAAGGCGCTGCGCCCGCACGCCGCCGGACGGCTGATCGTGGTCTTCGGCGCCGGCGGCGACCGCGACCGCGCCAAGCGTCCGCTGATGGGCGAGATCGCCGGCCGCCTTGCCGACCTCGCCATCGTCACCGACGACAATCCCAGGTCCGAGGACCCGGCCGCCATTCGTCGCGCCGTCCGCCAGGGCTGCCCGGACGCGCAGGAGATCGGCGACCGGCGCGCCGCCATCCGTCATGCCATCGAACAGATGCGCGACGGAGATGTGGTGGTCATCGCCGGAAAAGGGCATGAGCAGGGACAGATCGTCGGCGGGGTGACCCATCCCTTCGACGACGCGACCGAAGCCGCCGAAGCCCTGCGCCTCCATGCCTGACACCGCCCCCCTCTGGACCTCCGCCGAAATCGAACAGGCCACAGGCGGCCGCCTGTCCGGCCACCCGTTCGCCGCGTCCGGCATCACCTACAACAGCCGGGAAATCGTCCCCGGAGACCTGTTCGTGGCCCTGAAGGGCGCCCGCGACGGCCACGACTTCGCCGGCATGGCCTTCGCCAACGGCGCGGCCGGGGCCCTCGTCGAGCGGGCGGTCGATGGTCCCGCGGTGATCACCGGCGATGCCCTGGAGGCGCTCGAGGCAATGGGCGTCTTCTCGCGGGAGCGGGCTCCGCACGTCCGGCGCGGCGCCGTGACAGGCTCGGTCGGCAAGACCAGCGTGACCCAGGCGATCAAGGCCGGCCTTGACCTCGCCGGCCCGGCCCACGCTTCAATCAAGAGCTACAACAACCACATCGGCGTGCCGCTGACCCTCGCCCGAATGCCGCGTTCCACCGCCCGCGCGGTGTTCGAGATCGGCATGAGCGCACCGGGCGAGATCGCGCCCCTGTCGAGGATGGTGCGGCCGCACGCCGCCTGCGTCACCACCGTCGGCCCCGTGCACATCGAGGCTTTCGCCAATGGCGAGGCCGGGGTCGCGACCGAAAAGGCGTCGATCTTCGAGGGCTTGGCGCCCGACGGCGTGGCGGTTCTGAACGGTGAGGTCGATTTCGCGGTCGTGCTGGACGCCGCGGCTCGCAAGGCGGGCGCCCGTCTGGCCACCTTCGGAACCGCGGCCGGGCACGACGCCCGGCTGCTGGACTTCGAGCCGGGCCCTGAGGGCGCCCGGGTCCGGGCCGAGCTGTTCGGCACACCGCTGGACTTTACCCTGCGCCAGTCGGGCTTCCACTGGGGGCTGAACAGCCTCTGCGTTCTGCTGATGCTCGACGCCCTGGACGTGCCGCTGGAGACGGGACTCGCGGCCCTCGCCGACTTCGAGCCGCTGGCGGGCCGGGGCCAGACCACGATCATCAAGGCGCCGGGCGGGGCCTTCACCCTGATCGACGAGAGCTACAACGCCAATCCGCTGTCGATGGCCGCCGGCTTCCGCAGTCTCGGCGCAAAGCCGGTCGGCGCCGGCGGACGCCGCGTCGTGGTCCTGAGCGACATGCTCGAATTGGGGGATCAGTCGCAGGCCCTGCACGAGGGCCTGGCTGGCCCGATCGCGGCCGCCGGGCTCGATCTCGTTCACACCGCCGGGCCCGAGATGAAGCGGCTCCACGACGCCCTTCCGCGGGAGCGCCGCGGCCTGTGGCGCCCAACCGCCGCCGAGCTCGCCGCTGAAGCCGCCGAACTGGTTGCGCCCGGCGACATCGTCATGGTCAAGGGATCGAACGGGTCAAAGGCGTCCCTCGTCGCCCGCGCCCTGGCCGCCCTCGAAACGCCCTCAAGCAGCGACGCGCCGCGCGCGGAGCGATAGGGAACGCAACATGTTCTACCTGCTCTATCTCCACTACGCCGACATCGCGCAGGACTACCCCCTGCTCAACCTGGTTCAGTACCAGACCGTGCGGGTGGCGCTGTCGATGGCCACGGCCATGATCGTCGCAGTGGCCATGGGCAGCCGCTTCATCGCCTGGATGCGGGTCAAGCAGGGCAAGGGCCAACCGATCCGTTCGGACGGCCCGGTCTCGCATCTGTCCAAGGTCGGCACCCCGACCATGGGCGGGCTGATGATCCTGGCCGGCATCGCCGTGGCGGTGCTCCTGTGGGGCGACCTGACCAACCCCTACATCTGGATCGTCAGCTTCGTGACCGCCGCCTTCGGCGTGCTCGGCTTCATCGACGACTACGCCAAGGTCTCGAAGCAGACCTCCGCCGGCCTGACCTCGAAGCAGAAGCTGGTCGCCCAGGTGATTGTCTCGGTCATCGCCGGCGTCCTCACCGTGCTCTGGATGACAGCCTCGCCGACCACGCCGAACCTGGAGACCTCGATCGCCTTCCCGTTCTTCAAGGCGGTGTTGCTGAACGTCGGCTGGTTCTACGTCCTGTTCGCGGCCTTCACCCTCGTCGGCTTCTCCAATGCGGTGAACCTGACCGACGGCCTCGACGGACTGGCCATCGTGCCGGTGATGATGGCGGCTGCGGCCTTCGGCATCATCAGCTACCTGGTCGGCAACTTCATCTTCTCCGACTACCTCGGCGTCCACCACGTGCCGGGCTCGGGCGAGCTGGCCATCTTCTGCGCGGCCATCATCGGCGGCGGCGTCGGCTTCCTCTGGTACAACGCCCCGCCGGCCAAGATCTTCATGGGCGACACCGGTTCGCTGGCCCTCGGCGGCGCGCTCGGCGCCATCGCCGTGGCCACCAAGCATGAGCTGGTGCTCGGCATCGTCGGCGGCCTGTTCGTCATCGAGGCGCTCAGCGTCATGATCCAGGTCGGCTACTTCAAGGCCACGAAGAAGCGCATCTTCCTGATGGCCCCGATCCACCACCATTTCGAGAAGATGGGCTGGCCGGAGTCGACGGTGGTGATCCGCTTCTGGATCGTCTCGGCCATGCTGGCCCTCGCGGGCCTCGCCACCTTGAAACTCAGATAGATGATCCCGGTCCCCGGCTTCGAAGGGCGGCGGATCGCGGTCTTCGGCCTCGGCAGGTCGGGACTGACGGCCGCGCGCGCCCTCAAGGCCGGCGGCGCCCTGCCGGTGCTGTGGGACGACAGCGTCTCCAGCCGCATGCAGGCCGAAGCGGAGGGCTTCGCCGTCGAGGACCTGACAAGCGCCGATTGGTCCGGCTTCGCAGCGCTGGTCCTGTCGCCAGGGGCGCCCCTGACCCACCCCAAACCGCACTGGACGGTCGCCCGCGCGCGCGAAGCCGGCATCGAGATCATCGGCGACATCGAACTGTTCGCCCGCGCCGTCGCCTCCCTGCCTGAAGGCGAGCGGCCCCGGGTCGTCGCCATCACCGGCACCAACGGCAAGTCCACCACTACCGCCCTGATCGGCTGGGTGCTGAAGCAGGCCGGCATGACCGTCCATGTCGGCGGCAACATCGGCATCGGCGTCCTGGCTCTCCCGGCCCCGACGCCGGAGGCGGTCTATGTGATCGAGGTGTCGAGCTACCAGTTGGACCTGGCGACGCGCTTCGCTCCGGATGTCGCGATCCTGACCAACGTCACCCCGGACCATCTGGATCGGCACGGAGGGATGGAGGGCTATGTCGCGGCCAAGGCCCGCATCTTCCAGACGCAGCGGGCCGATGGCGTTGCGCTCGTGGGGGTCGATGAGGAGTGGGGGCGGGGCGTCCTGCTGGCGCTCGGGAGACGCGCCCGGGCCGTGTCCACGGCGGGACTCGCAATCGGGATCCTTGCCGAACCCGGGCGCCTGACGGTCGATGGCCATGAGATCGACCTCTCTTCGGCCCGCTCGCTTCCGGGACGCCACAACGCCCAGAACGCCGCCTTCGCCTACGCCGCCGCCCGCGCTGTCGGCGTGCCGCATGACGCCGCCATCGAGGGCCTTCTCTCCTTCCCGGGCCTCGCCCATCGCATGGAGCATGTCGGCACGCTCGGCCGGGTGCGCTTCATCAACGATTCCAAGGCCACCAACGCCGACGCCGCCCGGCAGGCCCTGTCATCCTACGTCCGCAGCTTCTGGATCGCCGGCGGCCGGGCCAAGGCGGGCGGCATCGACGACCTCGAGGACCTGTTCCCACGCGTGGCCGAGGCCTTCCTGATCGGCGAGGCGGCCGGGCCGTTCGCCGCCCGACTCGGCGACACCCCACACCGCATCAGCGGCGACATGGCCACGGCCGTGCGTCAGGCCGCCCAGGCCGCCGCCGCCACCGGCCGCGACGAGGTGGTGCTGCTGTCCCCCGCCGCCGCCTCCTTCGACCAGTATCCCGACTTCGAGGCGCGCGGCGAGGCCTTCCGCGCCGCCGTCCTCGCCCTCGGCGCAACCCCCGCAGGCGCGTTATGACCGAAGCCTACAGCCCCGCCTTCTCCCGCAACGACCAGAGCCCCATCGCCAAATGGTTCTGGACCGTGGACCGCGGCCTGCTGGCGGCGGCCCTGACCCTGATGGCTCTGGGCGTGGCGCTGAGCTTCGCCTCCAGCCCGGCGGCGATCAATGCGGACCAGTCGATCACCGACCCGTTCCATTATTCGTGGCGGATGATGGTCTGGGCCTCGATGGGGCTGGTCATCATGCTGACCACCTCGCTGCTGTCGCCGCGGGGGGTGCGCCGGATCGCCGTCCTCGCCCTTCTCGGCGCCATCGTCACCATGATGGCCCTGCCGTTCATCGGCGACGAGGTGAAGGGCGCCGCGCGCTGGATCAACCTGGGGCCCTTCAGCCTGCAGCCGTCGGAATTCGCCAAGCCCGGCCTGATCGTCTTCGCCGCCTGGATGTTCGCCGAGGCCCAGAAGGGACAGGGGGTGCCCGGCGTCAGCATCGCCTTCGGCTTCTGGGCCCTGACCGTCGGCCTGCTGCTGATCCAGCCCGACATCGGCCAGACCCTGCTGGTCACCACCACCTTCATGGCCGTCTTCTTCATGGCAGGGGTGCCGCTGAAATGGGTGGCGGTGATCGCGGCCGCGGGCATGGCCGGGCTGGTGTCGCTGTATTTCGCCTTCGGCCACATGCGCGACCGCCTGAGTCGCTTCCTCTCGCCCGAGAGCACCGACACCCACCAGATCGACCGCGCCTCCGAGGCCATCCGCGCCGGCGGCCTGGTCGGCCGCGGGGTTGGGGAGGGGGTCATGAAGCGCCACGTGCCTGATCTGCATACCGACTTCATCTATTCCGTCGGGGCCGAGGAGTTCGGCCTGATGCTGTCCCTGAGCATGATCGGCCTCTACGCCTTCATCGTCATCCGCGGCATGAAGCGGGCGATGAAGCTGAACGACCCCTATGAGCAGACCGCCGCCGCCGGCCTGTTCGTGCTGCTGGGCCTGCAGGCCTGCATCAACATCGCCGTCAATCTCAACCTCATCCCGACCAAGGGCATGACCCTGCCGTTCATCAGCTACGGCGGCTCGTCGATGCTCGCCATGGGCCTGACCATGGGCCTGGCCCTGGCCCTGACCCGCCGCCGCCCCGGCGCCTACGAGCCCGGCGCCACCCTGCCGCAGCGGCGGCGCATCCTGCCTTGATGGGGGTGGCCCGACCGGGCGCTAGTGCTAGTGAGCAAGGGGTGAGCCGCTGTCGCAGGCGGCGCGCTGTGTCCTGCTCACCTCTCGCTCACCAGCCCTAGACCCGATCCAAGAGCCAACATGACCACCAGAGTCTGCGTCGTCGCCGCCGGGGGCACCGGCGGGCACATGTTCCCGGCCGAGGCGCTTTCGCGCGAGTTGCAGGCGCGGGGCTGGCGCATCGTGCTGGCCACCGACCATCGCGGCGAACAGTACGCCCACGCCTTTCCGGCCGAGGAACGGATCGCCCTCGACGCCGCCACCGGCCGCGGCCCGCTCGGGATGGCGAAGGCCGGCCTGACCATTGTGCGCGGCGTCCTGCAGGCGCGGGCGGCGCTGAAGCGGCTGGACGCGGCCGTGGTGGTCGGCTTCGGCGGCTATCCGTCCGCGCCCGCCCTGCTGGCGGCCCTGAGTCAGGGCCGGCCCACCCTGTTGCACGAGCAGAACGCGGTGCTGGGGCGTACCAACCGCTGGCTCGCCCCCTATGTCGGCTCGGTCGCCTCGTCCTTCCCCAACCTGCAGAAGGTCCCGAACGGCGTCGGCGCCCGCGTGACTCTTGTCGGAAATCCGGTCCGGGCGGACATCAAGGTCCTTTTTGACCGACCCTTCAGGGCCCCCGCGCCCGGAGAGCCGATCCGCGTGCTGGTCACCGGCGGCAGCCAGGGCGCGCGCATCCTGTCCGAGACCGCGCCCCGCGCCCTGGCCGCGTTGCCGGACGCGATCCGCGCGCGTCTGAAGGTCCAGCAGCAGTCCCGGCCCGAAACCCTGGAGGCCGCCCGCCAGATCTACCTCGACGCCGCCATCGACGCCGAGGTCGCCCCCTTCTTTCGCGACATGGCCCAGCGGCTGTCGGCCGCGCATCTGGTCATCGGCCGGGCCGGGGCCTCGACCTGCTCGGAACTGGCCGTGGCGGGCCTGCCATCGATCCTGATCCCGCTGAAGATCGCCATGGACGACCATCAGCGTTTCAACGCCGCCAGCCTCGCGGACGCGGGCGGGGCCGAGGTCATGCTCGAGGACGCGGTCACCGTCGAGCGCCTGACGCTCGCCCTCGCCGGCATTCTCGGCGACCCGGCCCGGCTCGAGGCGATGAGCCGTGGCGCGCGCGCCACGGCCCTTCCGGACGCCACCCGCTCGCTGGCCGAGCGGGTCGAGGCGGCGGCCCGCCCCGCCTGAGCTACCGCCGGCCTGCGGGCGCGGGCGCGGCGAACAGCGCGTTGGCGGCCGCCCGCGCCGCGGCGGCGTTGGTCACGGGCGTCGTGCGGGCCCGTTCCGGCGGCGCACAGGCGGCGTCCAGGGTGATCGCCGCCGGGGTGCCCGCGGCGGGGGCCGTCCGCTCGGCCGCCCCCGCGTCGGTCTTGACGTGGGTGGCGCCGGCATAGAGCACGGTCCGCACCGTCCGCGAGGTACGGGCGGCGCAGTCGATCTCCCACTCCAGCGCCAGGGTGTCCGCTCCCGCGGGAATGGCGTCCTTGAGGAACAGCCAGGTCCAGGTCCGCTTCAGCGTCCCGTCGTCGACGGGCGGCGTCATATAGGCCACGGCCGCCGGCGCGGCGAACACCTGCCGCATCGGACCGTCCAGGCCCAGGGTCGCGTCCTGGGCGACCACCGCTGTCCCGGTAAGAGCGAAGGCGCCGACTATCGCAATCTTAAGTACTGTTTTCATGGAACAATCCCTCCCAAGTCCCCGGCCGCACTATCTCCGTCATTTCGCGTTATGCAAACCTGCGTCGCGTCAGGCGTTCCGGACAGGTGGCGCCCACGCCTGCGCAGGGACCGATGCCCGCATTCATCACCGACCTGACCCACGAGGTCTTCCGCCTTTGGCGCCGGCTGTACTGGCTGCCTGAATGGGCGGTTGTGGCGGTCATTGTCACGGGTTTCGTCTTCGTCGGCTGGGCGGCCAACCAGATCGTCTTCGCCCTGCTCAAGCTGGCGGTTCGCAAGCGCGACGTGTTCTGGCGCGGGGTCGTCGGCCGGGCGCGCCTGAAAGTCCGGATCGCAGTCATGATCGTGGCCATGGGGCTCGCGGTCACCGTCTCGCCGCTCGATCCCGGCCCGTCGGAGGCGATCCGTCAGACGCTGCTGTTCCTGTTCATCCTGACGCTCGGCTGGATGGCGATCGGCGCGTCGGACATGTGGGCGGTGGTCTATCTGCGCCGCTTCAACATGGCGGCGGAAGACAATCTGGTCGCCCGAAAGCACATCACCCAGACCCGCATCCTTCAGCGCGTCGCGGCCCTGCTGATCGGCGTCGTCACCCTGGGTCTGGCGCTGCTGACCATCTCGGCCGTCCGCCAATGGGGCATGAGCCTGCTCGCCTCGGCCGGCGTGGTCGGCATCATCGCCGGCTTCGCCCTGCAGCCGCTGCTGACGAACATGATCGCGGGGGTCCAGATCGCCACCGACCAGCCGATCCGTCTCGACGACGCCGTCATCGTCGAGGGGGAATGGGGCACGGTCGAGGAAATCACCTCGACCTATGTCGTCGTGAAGCTGTGGGATTGGCGGCGGATGATCCTGCCGCTGACGTATTTCATCCAGAAGCCGTTCCAGAACTGGACCCGCGAGACCGCCCGGCTGATCGGCACGGCCTTCCTCTATGTCGACTACGAGGCGCCGATGGACCGGCTGAGGGCCGAGCTGGAGCGCATCTGCCGCGACAGCCCGCTGTGGGACGGCGACGTGGTCAGCCTGCAGGTCACCGACATCACCGACCGGGTCGCCCAGGTCCGCTGCCTGGCCAGCGCCCGCAACGGCTCGGTCGCCTTCGACCTGCGCTGTGAAATCCGTGAGAAGATGCTCGCCTTCATGCGCGACGAATGTCCGGAGGCGCTGCCGAAGGACCGGCTGGCGCTCACTCCGCCGCCCGAAGCGCCGCCCGCCCGACCCTGATGGCGTCCGCGAGGTTGTCCGCGTCCGCCTCGCCCGCCGAGGCCGGATCGCAGGCCATGGCCCGCAGTGCGGCTGCGTCGGGGTCGCGAGCGGCGGGGTAGGGCGGAGCGGCATCCGGCGTGATGGGCCCTTCCGCACCGCCTTGTCGCACCGAGGCGAAATCCAGCCGGTCCGCCGTGCCCGTGCGGCAGTCGAAGGCCCACCACGACCAGCCGCCCCAGTAAGCCTCCCCGCCGGCTGTGAAGTCTTCTTCGGCCACCTGCAGAGAGCGCATCCGGGCCGTGTCGCCTTCGCGGCGGATCGTCGACAGCTCGGCCAGCACCGCGAAGCGGCCGACGCTCGTGAGCACCAGTTGTGGGCCCTCCCGTGGCGGGGCGGGCTCCGCGCAGGCGGGCGTCGCCAGCGTCAGGCCGAGCAGGACCGCAAGCATCGCCGTTCTCATACGCCAGTCGTAACCGCCCGTTGACCGGCTGGCGAGTAGACTCCGCGCATGACGCGGTTCATGACGCTCGACTTCGCCGACGGGAGCCGCCAGGCCCTGCTGGCCCGCGTGGCCGGCATGGCGCGCGGAGAGGGCTACGCTTACGTCGTCACCCCCAACGTCGATCACGTCATCAAGCTGATGGACGGTCGGGTCGAGGCGGACGTCTATGGCGACGCCGACCTGAAGGTCTGCGACAGCCGCATCCTCGCCCATCTGGCCAAGCTGCGCGGCAAGGCGCTCTCCGTCTATCCCGGCTCCGACATGACCGCCGACCTGCTCGCCTCCCCTGTGGCCGAGGGGCTGACCATCGGCGTGTTCGGCCCCGACCGGACCGCCTTCGACGATCTCGCGGCCCGTTATCCGGATCGCCGCTTCACCTTCATCGAGGCGCCTATGGGGTTGACCCCCGGGACAGCGGTCTGGATCGGGGCCGTCGACGCGGCCGCCCGCGCCGATTGGGACGTGCTTCTGGCCTGCGTCTCCTTTCCGAAACAGGAGCGCTTCGCCCACGCTTTGCGAGCCGCCGGCCGCGAGCACGGCGTGGCCCTGTGCGTCGGCGCCTCGGTCGACTTCCTGACCGGCCGCCAGCAGCGCGCGCCGGAGGTGTTCCAGCGGCTGTCCCTGGAATGGCTCCACCGGCTGCTCAGTCAGCCCCGCCGCATGTTCCGCCGCTACGTCATCGAGGGGCCTGCCATCTTCGGGCTGTTCATCCGGCACGAGGTGCTGCGGCGGGGTTGAAACCCGCTCCCGTCGGCCTCAGCTTGGCCGCATGCCCAGTTTCACCCGGATCGATTTCCGCACGTCCGACGCGCAGTCCGTCGGCGATCCCGCTGATCGCCGGCCCCGGCTGCTCGAGGGCGAGGCCCTGCACCGTCAACTGCGGCCCCTGCTGGAAGCCGACTACCCGGCCCAGATCGAGCGGATGATCGGAGAAGGCGCGCGGCTCGCCCAGTTGGTTGACGAGGGCGAGGTCCGCGCCATCGCCCTCTGGCGGGTGTTCGAGACCACCTACTGCGGCCGCCGCCTGGAAATCGAGGACCTCGTTTCCAGTGAAGCCCACCGTTCACGCGGCTACGGCGCGGCTCTTCTGCGGTGGTTCGAAGCCCAGGCGGTCGCGCTCGGCTGCCCGACCACCACCCTGCATTCCGCGGTGCATCGCGACCGGGCCCATCGCTTCTACTTCCGCGAAGGCTTCCACATCATGGGCTTTCATTTCAGTAGGCCGAGCGGCGGCCGTTAGGCGGCGACGATCTCTTCGGCTTGGGTCAGGTCCACGCTGACCAGCTGGCTCACCCCACGCTCGGGCATGGTGACCCCGTACAGCCGGTCCATGCGGCTCATGGTCACCGGGTTGTGGGTGATGACGATGAAGCGGGTGTCGGTGCGCTTCCGCATCTCGTCCAGCATGCGGCAGAAGCGGTCGACGTTGGCGTCGTCCAGCGGCGCATCGACCTCGTCCAGCACGCAGACCGGCGCCGGATTGGCCAGGAAGACCGCGAAGATCAGGGCCGCCGCCGTCAGCGCCTGCTCGCCCCCGGACATCAGGCTCATCACCGACAGCCGCTTGCCCGGCGGGCAGGCGTAGATTTCCAGCCCCGCCTCCAGCGGATCGTCGCTTTCGACCAGCTTCAGCTCGGCCTGGCCGCCGCCGAACAGCGCCTCGAACAGGGTCTTGAAGTTGTCGTTGATGATGTCGAACGCCGCCACCAGCCGCTCGCGGCCCTCGGCGTTCAGTTCGTCGATGCCGTCGCGCAGCTTGGCGATCGCCTGGGTCAGGTCCGAGCGCTCCACCTTCATGGTCTGCAGCCGGTCGCCGTATTCGCCCGCCTCATCCTCGGCCCGCAGGTTCACGGGACCCAACGCCTCGCGCTCGCGCTCCAGCCCGTACAGCAGGCTCTCGGCCCCGGCGGCGTCCGGCGGCCGGGCGATGGCGTCGTCGGTCAGCTTCTGCCCGAGCTCCTCCGGCGACATCTGCGCCGTCTCGCGCAAATTGGCCTCGGTCTCGGCCAGCTTCTCGGCGGCGGCCTCGGCCCGCGCCGCCAGTCCGGCCCGGGCTTCGCGCGCCGAAGACGCCGCGCTCTCCGCCGCCCGCGCCGTCCGGTCCGCCTCGCCCGCCTGCCCCTCCGCCAGCGCCAGCGCGTCCGCCGCCGTCTTCCGCCGCGTCTCGGCCGCCGTCAGCGCATCCAGCAGGGACGAGCGCTGCGCCGCCAGCTGCTCCGGCGCATCCGCCGCCGCCTTCAGCCGCGCCGCCGTCTTCTCCGCATCCTTCTCCAGCGCCGCGATCCGCGCCGCTGCGTCCTTCGCCCGCGCCGCCCAGCTGTCGCGCTCCCGCGTCAGACCGTCCAGCCGCGCCTGTCGCCCCGCGACCTCGCGCGCCTCGGCGTCGCGCTCGACCCGCGCCGTCGCCGCCGCGCCCCGCGACGCATCCGCCGCCGCCCTTGCGCCCGTCAACTCGGCGCGCAGCGCCTCCAGAGTCTCCGACGGCGCCTCGACGCCCAGCGCCTCCGCCAGCGCCGCCTCCGCCGCCTCCACTTCGGCCGTCAGCCGTCCCAGCGTCTCGTCCAGCGCCTGCGCCCGCGCCTCCTTGCGCGCCTGCTCCCGACCCAGCGCCTCGACCCGGTCCCGCGCCGCCGTCACGGCCTTGTCCAGAGCGAAGGGCTCGGCCCTCGCGGTCTTCACCGCTTCCTCGGCCGCGCGGAACGCCTCCGTCGCCGCCTTCTGCACCGCCTGCGCCGCCTCCAGCGCCGGCTTGCCCTCGTCGATCTCGGCCTCCAACTCGGACAGCCGTGTCCGCTGCGCCAGCCGAACGGCGGCGGGACGCGGCGCCTCGGCCCGCTGCACAAAACCGTCCCAGCGCCACAGGTCGCCCTCGCGCGTGACCAGCCGCGCCCCGACCGGCAGGCTCCTGGTCAGCCCCTCGATCTCCCCGCGCGTGGCCACGCCGCACAGCGCCAGTCGCGCCTTGAGCTGATCCGGGGCCGACACATGGTCCGCCAGCGGCTCCACCCCCTCAGGCCAGACGGGGGAGGGCGCCTCGGCCCCCGCCCAGTAGGCCGCCGCCCGCGCGTCCAGCGCCGCGTCCAGATCGTCGCCCAAGGCTGCGGCCAGCGCCGCCTCATAACCCTTGTCGGCCTGCACCCGGTCCAGCGCCGGCGGATGCTCCCGCTTGCCCTGCACCAGCAGCTGCGCCAGTCCCCGCGCCTCGGTCTGCAGTCGCCCCAGCCGGTCCTCGGCCGCCCGCGCCGCCTGCCGCGCCTCCTGCTCCGCCCGGGCCCGGTCGCCACGCCCGGCCTCCGCCGCCTCGACCGCCGCCCGCGCCGTCGCCAGCTCCAGCTGCGCCTGATCCAGAGCCGCCTTCGCGGCCTCGATCTCCGGCGTCTCCAACGGCCCCAGCGCCTCGCGTTCCGCCTTGGTCGACGTCAGCTGGGCCTCCGCCCGCGCCACCCGGGCCTCGGCGTCCCGCTTGCGGGCGGTCTCGGCCGAGACGCGAGCCTCGACCGCCGCGACGGCGCCCGCGACCCGCTCCACCTCGCCGTCCGCCGCCTTGCGCCCCTCTTCCGCCGCGGCCAGCGCCGCCTCCAGCTCAGGTCCCCGCGCGGGCGCCGCCGCCATCTCCGCCTGCAGCGCCTCCAGCGCCGCGCCCAGTCGGGCCAGCTCCTGACCTGCGTCCCCGGCCATCGCCGTCTCGCGCTCGATATCCGCCGCGATCCGCGCCGCCTCGGCGGTCAGCCGCTCGACCTCGGCCCGCGCCGCCTGCTCGGCCATGTCCAGCCGGTCGCGCTCCAGCGAGGCGCGGTGCAGCAGGGCCCCCGCCACCGCATCCTCCTCGCGCGCCGGCTTCAGCGCCTCCCGGGCGTTCAGCGACGCCGTCTGCGCCCGGCCTGACGCCGTCGTCGCCTCCAGCACCGCCCGGTCCGCCTCGGCCAGTTCCTGCGCCGCCGCCTCCGCCGCCACCCGGGCGTCGTTCCAGCGCACGAACAGCAGCGCCGCCTGCAGCGCCCGGATCTCGGCCGAGATCTTCTTGTATTTCTCCGCCTGCCGCGCCTCGCGCTTCAGCCGGGTCAGCGTCGTTTCCAGCTCCCGGCCGATGTCGTCCAGCCGCTCCAGGTTGGTTTCGGCCGCCTTCAGCCTCAGCTCGGCCTCGTGCCGCCGGGTGTGCAGCCCCGCGACACCGCCCGCCTCCTCGAGGATGCGCCGCCGATTCTGCGGCTTGGCGGCGATCAGTTCGGAAATCTGCCCCTGCCGCACCAGCGCCGGCGAGTTGGCGCCGGTCGATGCGTCGGCGAACAGCAGCTGCACATCGCGGGCCCGCACCTCCTTGCCGTTGATGCGGTAGGTCGAGCCCTGGCCCCGGTCGATGCGCCGCGACACCTCGATCACGGCGCTGTCGGTGAACGGCTGCGGCGCCCGGCGCTGCGTATTGTCGATGGTCAGCTGGACTTCGGCGTGGCTGCGCGGCGGGCGGTTGGCGGCCCCGGCGAAGATCACGTCGTCCATGCCCTGGCCGCGCATGGCCTTGGCCGAGTTGGCCCCCATGACCCAGCGCAGGCTCTCCAGCACATTGGACTTGCCGCAGCCGTTGGGCCCGACGACGCCGGTCAGGCCCGGCTCGATATGCACTTCGGCGGGATCGACGAAGGACTTGAAACCGACGAGCCGAAGGCGCTGGAACTGCATCCTGCTAGCGGGTCACCGGCCGTCGAGCAGCGGCTGGATCAGCGGTTCGAACGCCCTGACCGAGTAGGACGGCAGGGCCTCGGACACCCGTTCCCCGTTGAGGAAGAAGCTCGGCGTCGTGTTCACCCCGTCGGCGAAGGCCTGCTCGGCGCGGCTTTCGATTTCCGCAAACGAGGATTCGTTGCTGAAACAGGCGACCATCTGCTCGCGGGTCAGGCCTCCCGCCTGGCCCGCGACGCTCAACCAGTTCAGGACCGTCTCATGGGACGGCGGCCCGGGAAGGGCGCGGAGCTGCGCCTGGCCGCGGAACAGCGCGTCCAGCACGACGTCGTAGGTCTCTTCCGGCGCACAGCGGGCCATCACCGCGCCGGCGACGGCGACCTGCTGCGGCGGCGTCGGCAGATCGCGGAACGCCACTCGCACCTTGCCCGTATCGACAAAGGCCGCCTTGAAGGCGGGGAAATCCCGCGTATGCCAGTCGGCGCAATGGGGGCAGGTGGTCGACAAATAGACCGTCAGCGTCACCGGCGCGTCGGCCGAGCCCACGGTCCGGTCACCCGGCCGCACCGACTCGATCGTCTGGGCGAGCGCCAGCGCGGGCGCGGCGAGCGCGATCAGCAGCGTCAGCAGGAACCGCGAGAGCCGCTTCACCGCCCCATCAGCCCTTGGCCAGCTCGGCTTCGATCGCCTTGGACAGGTCTTCCATGCTCGGGCCTTCGCCGCCCGGCGTGATCACCTGGGTTCCGTTGACGAAGAAGGCGGGCGTGGTGGTGACGCCGGCCTTGGTCGCCGCCTGGGCCCGGTCGTCGGCCGCCTTCAGCGCGGCCTCGTCGGTGATGCAGGCCTGAACCTCCTGCTCGCTCAGGCCGACGCCGTTGCCGACCCGCATCAGCGTGGTGCGCGGGTCGCTCACGAAAGCGCGCTGGTCGGACATCAGTTCGTGGACGACCTGGAAATACCGGTCCTCTCCCGCACAGCGCGCCACGGCGAAGCCGGCCACGGCGACCGGGGCCGGCGGCGTCGGCAGTTCGCGGAACACGTAGCGGACCTTGTTGGTGTCGACATAGGCGGTCTTGAACGCCTCCCAGGTGTTGTCCTGCCAGGCGGCGCAGTGCGGGCAGGTGACCGAGGCGTATTCGACCACCGTCACCTTGGCGCCCTCGGGCGCGCCCATGGCCATGTCGCCTTCGGCGGCCGCGCCGGCGCCCCCGCTGTTGCAGCCTGCCAGGGCGACCATGGCGGTCAGGGCGGCGGCGGTCATCGCGGCGCGGCGGCTCATCGCGGCGTAACGGGTGGTGGCGCTCATGGAGTCGTCCTCACTGCACGGGGGGTGGAGAGCATCGCGCGATTCCCCGAAATGCGCGCGCCCGGGTCTGGGCGACAGACCGGTCAGCGCCAGTCTATCGTTGAACAGCCGATCTAGCCAAAGAAGATCGGCGGCGCCAGCGGCTCTGGCGCCGGCGCCATTCCAGCCTCGGGATCAAGGCGCGATCGTGACCGCTGCGCCGCGGACCGCCTGACCGCTCAGGTCGAGGCGCCGCCGTCGCGGCGGCAGGTCAGGAAGGCCCAGGCGGAGTAGCCGACGATGAAGGCGGTCGCCCCGCCCAGGACGATCATCGAGGCGATGTTGGCGAAGTCCAGCGGCGCGAACGCCCAAAGCCCTGCATAGATCAGGCTGGCCAGCATCAGGGACCAACCGCCGACCCGCAGCACGGATTGGGCGGCGGCCTCGGCCCGCGGCGTCCCCCGCGGGCGATCCAATTGCTTGGGCATCAGGTTGGCGTAGGCGGCGAGCATCAGGCCGATCAGGACCTGCATGATCCGCTTCGCCGTGTCGTCGCCGATCCATCCGGCGTTTTCGGCGTACCCGAGCGCCAGGGCGGCGCCGATGATGAAGGCGGCGAGGGCGATCGCCGGAATGAGGCGGTTGGTCATGACGGGGTGTCCTTTCCGGAAGCGTCTGTCCGTTGGGCGGGTGCGCCGGCCCCGATGCCGAAGGCCTGGCTGAATCCCAGCAGCGCGTCCTCGAGCACCGACAGCTTGAGCCGGTAGGTGATGGTCGTGCCCTGTTTGTGGGCGTCGATCAGGTCAGCCTCGCGCAGCACGTTGAAATGCGCCGACATCGTCGGCTTCGAGACCGCGAAATGCTCGCTCAGTTCGCCTGCGGTCATTGGCGTCTGGCGCAGCAGCTCCAGCACCTTGCGGCGGGTCGGGTCGGCCAGCGCCTTGAAGACCTTGTTCATGCCTCGTTATTTAGCTAAACATCGAAACAAGTCAAGCGGGGTTTTGCTCGGTGTCGCGGCGGGGGAGGGGCGGGCGAGCTGGCCTTCAGTCTCCGGCGCGGTCGCGGCCCTTCTGCGGATCGCCGAGGACGGCGCGGCCGAGACGCTCCAGCGGTCCTTTCAGAGGATCGGGAGCGTCGGCCAGTCCCGCCTTCAGTTCCGCTTCCTGATACGCCGGCAGGGGACGCGGGCCCGCCGGCGGGCGGCCCGGTTTGGACAGTCCGGCCGGCGGCTTCACCGGACCTTGGGCGATGCTCAGCTTGTCGACGCTGCCCGGACCGAGGAACAGGTTGACCCTCTGCAGAATTTCCTCCGACTGGTGCTGCACCAGCAAGGCCGCTGGCCCGGCCACCCGCAGTTCCAGCGTGCCGCCCGCGCCGCCCCGGCCCTTGCTCAGTTTCTGCGGTCGAGTCACCCGGGCCAGCCGCTCGCCGACGATCTCGGTCCAGCGCGGCTCCAGCGCCGACGCGCCGCGTCCGAATTTCGCGTCGAGTTCCTTGATCAGCCCCTGCAGGGCTCTCCCGGCCCTGGGCGCCGGCCGGGGGGCCGGACGAGTGCGTCGCCGCGACAGGATTTCGCGGGCCTCGGCGTCTGTGGGCAGCTCGCGGCGCATTTCCGGTTTATAGCGCGGGGAATGCCCGCCGTCCCCGCTGAAGTCCCCATACAGGTCGCAGACGACCGGAGCGCCATCCGCGCCGCGCTGCTCGGCTGGTATGACGTTCATCGTCGTGTGCTGGCGTGGCGGCCCCGCCCGGGCGCGCCGCGGCCCGATCCCTACCGGATCTGGCTGTCGGAGGTGATGCTCCAGCAGACCACCACGCCGCACGCCACGCCCTATTTCGAAGCCTTCACGCAGCGTTGGCCGACCGTCGCCGATCTTGCAGCGGCGCCGGACGCCGAGGTCATGGCCGCCTGGGCCGGGCTTGGCTACTACGCCCGCGCCCGCAACCTGCTGGCCTGCGCCCGCGCAGTCGCCGGCCGGCACGGCGGCGTCTTTCCCGACACGGAAACAGGCCTGCTCGCCCTGCCCGGAATCGGGGCCTATACGGCCGCCGCCGTGGCCGCGATCGCCTTCGATCGCCCGGCCAACGTCGTCGACGGCAATGTCGAGCGCGTCATGGCCCGGCTGTTCGCGGTCGAGACGCCCCTGCCCACCGCCAAACCCGAATTGAAGCGGCTGGCGGGCACGCTGGTCACGGATGACCGCCCCGGCGACTGGGCCCAGGCTCTGATGGACCTCGGCGCCACCGTCTGCCGTCCCGGCCGACCGCTGTGCGAGCGCTGCCCGCTGACCGCCTGGTGCGCTGCCTTCCAGTCGGGCGAGCCCGAACGCTGGCCGCTGAAAACGAAGAAGGCGGATCGGCCCCGTCGTCATGGCGTGGCCTGGGTGCTCCGTGACGACCAGGGCCGGATCGCCTTGGTCCAGCGCCCGGCCAGGGGCCTGCTCGGCGGCATGCTCGGCCTGCCGACGTCGGCCTGGTCCGCCGCGCCCGTCGAGGCCGCGCCTCCCGCTGCGGCGGACTGGCGCGACGTCGGCGCGGTGGAGCACGTCTTCACCCATTTCGCCCTGACGCTTTCGGTGCAGGCGGGGCAGGGCGCCGGCGAGTTCATCTGGCTCCAGGAGGACGAGGCCTTGACGTCCCTGCCGACCGTGTTCCGCAAGGCGCTGGAGCGGGGGCTGGCCTAGCCCAGCGTCCGCACCGTCACCGGTCCCTTCTGCCGCTTGGGAATGGCGACCGTGTGCGTCCCGAGCTGCTGGAAGGCCAGGTCCGCAACGCTGTCGCCGACCTGCAGATTGGTGATGTGCAGCCGGTCGATGCCCGACGGCAGCAGCGGCCGGTCGACCGTCACCACGCCCTCGATCGCGTCGATGCTGACCCCGAGCGCCGCCTGCAGCATCAGGAAGACCGATCCCGCCGCCCAGGCCTGCGGCAGGCAGGCCACGGGATAGGCCACGGGCGGCTCGCCGGGCACCCGCTCGAAACCGCAGAACAGTTCGGGCAGGCGCAGATGGAAATGCGTCGCCGCCGCATAGATCTCGCCCAGCAGCAGGGCCACGGCCCGGCGTTCCCCGTATTTCGCCATGCCGGCCGCCGCCATCGCCGTGTCGTGCGGCCAGACCGAGCCGTTGTGGTAGCTCATCGGATTGAAACGCGCCTGGCCGGTGGCCAGGGTCCGCAGGCCCCAGCCCGACCTGAACTCCGCCCCAAGCATCCGCCTGGTCACCGCCCGGGCCCGCTCCGCCGAGGGCAGGCCGGTGAACAGCAGGTGGCCCGCATTCGATCCGATCGAACGGCACGGCTCGCCCTCGCCGTCCAGGGCGATGGCGTAGAACTGCTCATCCTCCAGCCAGAACCGCTCTTCCACGAGGGTGCGCACCGCCCCGGCCCTTGCCGCCCATTCGGCCTGCCGCTCGTCGCCGGTCAGCCGGGCCATGTCGGCCATCGCCTCCCAGGCGGCGTAGGCGTAGCCCTGCACCTCCAGCAGGGCGATCGGCCCTTGGGGGAAGCGCCCGTCCCGGTGAAAGATCGAGTCCTCGGAGTCCTTCCAGCCCTGATTGGACAGCCCGGTGTCCGCAGCGCGCTGATAGCTGATCAGGCCGTCGCCGCTGACGTCGCCGGACTCCTTCATCCAGCCGACCGCCGCGATCAGGTTGGGCCACAGGGCGCGGATGGTCGCGACATCCCCGGTGCGCTTCAGATAGGCCCCTGCCAGCGCCACGAACAGGCAGGTGGTGTCGACCCCGCCATAGTAGAGGCCGAACGGCACCTCCCCCAGGGCGCTCATCTCGCCGCCGCGCGTCTCGTGCATGATCTTGCCCGGCGCCGAATCCTGGAAGGCCGAGAACTCCGTCGCCTGCCGCATCGCAAGGTAGGTCAGCACGCCCTTGGCCAGGCTCGGGTCGAGCCACAGCATCTGCCAGGCCGTGATGATCCCGTCGCGCCCGAACGGAGTCGAGAACCACGGCACCCCGGCGTAGGGATAGGGCCCGGTCGGCAGGTCGGTGGTCAGCAGCGCCACGTCGGCCCGGCTCTGGTCCAGCCAGTCGTTGAAGCGAGGGCTGCGCGGCCCCCGGATCGAGGCCCCGCGGCGCCGCCGCCGCCGCATCGCCATCCGCGCCTGCACCGCGTGGAGCCGGTACCGGTTCTCGTCGGGCGCCTCGCAGGCCCCCGGTCCGCATTCGACATACAGGTCGATGCGCCGGCCCTGGGGCAGGCTGAACATGAACTCGGCTCGCGACGACGTCAGCCGGGCGGGCGGCTCCGAAAACGCCAGGCAGCTGCTGCGCCGCACCCCGTCGACGCCCGTGTAGCGGAACGTCACCCGCCGTCCGTCCGCGGTCGGCGTCTCCTGCGTCCCCCGCTTCGGTCGCGCCGTGCCCCGCACCTGGAAGATGTCGGCGAAATCCGCGGCGAAGTCGAAGGCCAGCGGCAGCAGCACGTCCTCGATCCCGTGGTTGAGGATTCGCACCCGTTCGAACAGCCGCCGGTCGAAGATGAAGCGCCGGCGCTCGATGTGCAGCACCCCCGCCGGGGCCGAGCGCCCGCCCATCGGCGGCAGCGGCCGGTTGGTCGAATGGGCTGTGAAGAAGACGTTGTCCTGGCTGATGCCCGAGCTCAGCCGTGACGGCCGCGCCAGCCCCGCCGTCATCACGAAGCGCGACAGCAGCCGGGTGTCGCTGTCGAACAGGCCGTCGGCGCCGCCCTTCATGTCCCCCCAGACATCGGCCACCGCGAAGGTGTCGGCGTCCTTCAGCGCCATCAGCTGTTCAAGGCCGTCGGCGTCCTGCGACTCGGCGGCCGTGACCTGAACTGTATAGGCGTCGTCCATGCGTTACCCCGGATCGGCGGCGGTGGGACCCGACAGGGCGCTGAGACTGCGGGCTCCTGATGGCGGCAATGGTACGCTAATGGACAAACCCGCCGGAGGTTCAGGCCCGTTGACGCCCGGCGCCGTCAGACCGCGCTGGCGAAACTGCGGTCCTCCAGCGGGCGCAGCGGCGTCACCACGTCGTCCAGAGGGTCCTCCGCGAAGGGGCGGCGGGCCAGCAGATCGCCGTAGACGTCGAGGTAACGCCGGGCCATGGCCGTGGCCGAGAAGCGCAGTTCGAACCGCGCCCGTATGGCCTCGCGGTCCAGCAGGTGCGCCCGGGCCGCGGCCGCGACGGCCTGTTCCACGGTCTCGACCAGATAGCCCGTCGCGCCGTCCTCGATGATCTCCGGAACCGAGCCGCAGCGGAACGCCACCACCGGCGTGCCGCAGGCCATCGCCTCGATCATCACCAGCCCGAACGGCTCGGGCCAGTCGATCGGGAACAGCAGCGCTTCCGCTCCGCCCAGGAACGCCGACTTCTGGTGATCGCCGATCTCGCCGACGAACTCGACCAGCGGATTGCCCTCGACCAGCGGGCGGATCACCGTCTCCCAATAGACCTTGTCGGCGGCGTCGATCTTGGCCGCGATCTTCAGCGGCTTGTTCAGCTTGGTGGCGATCTCGATCGCCCGGTCGGGGCCCTTCTCGGGCGAGATGCGGCCGAGGAAGGCCAGATACCCGCTCGGCGCCTCGGAGAATTTGTAGAGATCGCCGGGCATGCCGTGGTGCACCGTCGCCTTCCAGTTGGCCAGCGGCAGCGGCCGGCGCTGGTCGTCCGAGATCGACACCAGCCCGAACTCCGGCCAGCGCTCATAGACGCCCGGCAGGTCCTTCAGGTCCAGCCGGCCATGCAGGGTGGTCACCGTCTTGTCGGCGTAGCGGGAAAAGAACGGAAAATGGAGAATGTCGGTGTGGAAATGGATCACGTCGAACTCGTCGACGCGCTTCAGCACCTCCGACAGCTGGCTCATGTGCGCCGCCAGATCCGACTTCAGCGGATTCGGGTCGAGCCTGATCGCCTGGTCCCGCACCGGGATCAGCCGGGCGCGGGTCTCGGCGTCGGCGGCCGCGAACAGGGTCACATCATGCCCCAGGTCGACCAGGGCGTCGGTCAGATGGGCCACGACCCGTTCGGTGCCGCCGTACAGTTTCGGCGGGACCGCCTCATAGAGGGGCGTGACCTGGGCGATCTTCATGGCGCGCGCTCTCGATGTCGGAATCCGGACAGTGAGATTAACCTTCGCACTTGCGAACGGTTCCTCGCCGAATGACGGTATCCGCCCGGTCCCGGCCTCTACGGGAGTCGGCTGCTCACAGGCACTCGCAATAGACGTCGAACCGGGCCCAGCTGTAGGTCATGACCCCCAGCCGGGTCTGGTCGAAGTCCATGACCGCCGGGTTGCCCGTGCAGGTTCCGGTCTTGCAGGCGCCGGGGCAGGCATAGCCGGCCGCCGTCTTGCGCATCTTGGCCATCAGGTTCTCCCAGCTGCGCGCCGTGCCCCAGCTGAGGTCCCAGTCGGTCAGACCCTGGGCGATGGGCAGGGTGCCGCCGCAGGACTTGCCGCCGACCGGCTCCTCCGTGGTTTCGGAAATCTCCGTCCAGTAGTCCCACCACCAGGAGAGGCCGTAGAGGATGATCAGGATTTCGATCAGCAGCGCCCCGACGGTCGCGGCCCCGATGCCGGCGACAGTCACCCCGCCGATCGTGACGCTGCCGCCCGCGGCCGCCGCCTCGGCTCCCGCCGCCACAGCCCCGGCTCCGCCCGGTCCCAGCGCCCGCAGGTGGAGGTAGATTCTGTGGACCAGCCATTTCAGCTGGTCCCGGATGAACCAGTGTTCGAAATAGCGCAGCAGGTGGGCGATGAGGGCCTGCAGACGTTCGGCGATCGCGATCAGGTTGGCGCGGGCGGCGGCGGGACCGGCCGTGCGCGCGGCCTGAATGGCGTCCCTCAGGGCCCGATACAGGGCCTCCGCCTGGGCTCGCTGCTCAGGCGTGAGTTTGGACCAGATGCGCTCGAGCATCTGTTCCATTTCCCTGAGCAGGGCTTCCAGCTGTTCGGGGGAAAGTTCCGGCATGGCGTTCCGGATCGCTCGGCGGCGATCCGCTCCCTGGTGAACGAGGGAACTCTGGAAATCGCACTGGGCACATGACCGGCGAACCTGGCCGGAAAGCGGGACCTTACGCCTGTCCCGACCGGACGTCGAATCCAAAGACCGGTGTTATTGCATCCCGGCCCGGACCTCGGCCCGCAGGGTGTCGATAGACCTCAGCCCCTGATCCGACTTGAAGCGCCAGTAGGTCCAGCCGTTGCAGGCGGGGGCGTTCTCGAACAGCGCCCCCATCTTGTGGATCGAGCCGCTCAGCGACCCCGACACCAGCGACCCGTCGGCCCGGACCCGCGCCTCGCGCTCGCCCTTGGGGCAGTACAGCCGGTCGCCCGGCCGAAGCAGGCCGGCCTCGACCAGCGCCCCGAACGGCACCTTCGGCTCGGCCCGTTTGGAGCCCATCACCGCCAGGTCCTCAGGCGCGGCGGGGATCACCGCCTTGATCCGCTTTTCGGCCACCTTGGCGTAGCCCTCGTCGCGCTCGATGCCGATGAACTGCCGTCCCAGCCGTTTGGCCGCCGCCCCGGTCGTGCCGGTGCCGAAGAACGGGTCTAGCACCACGTCGCCCGGCTTCGTCGCCGCCAGCAGCACGCGGTGCAGAAGGGCCTCGGGCTTCTGGGTCGGATGCGCCTTCTTGCCGTCGGCGTCCTTGATCCGCTCCTCGCCGGTGCACAGGGCGAAGGTCCAGTCGGACCGCATCTGGGTGTCTTCGTTGAAGGCCTTCAGCGCGTCGTAGTTGAAGGTGTAGCGCTTTTGCTCGCGGCTCCGCGCGGCCCAGATCAGCGTCTCGTGGGCGTTGGTGAACCGGGTGCCCTTGAAGTTCGGCATCGGGTTCGACTTGCGCCAGATGATGTCGTTCAGCACCCAGAAGCCCAGGTCCTGGATCGCCGATCCCAGGCGGAAGACGTTGTGATAGCTGCCGATCACCCAGATCGAGCCTTCCGGCTTTAGCACGCGCCGGCATTCCGTTAGCCAGGCGCGGGTGAAGGCGTCATAGGCGGCGAAGCTGTCGAACTTGTCCCAGTCGTCGTCGACCGCGTCGACCAGGCTGTTGTCGGGCCGCAGCAGGTCGCCGCCCAGTTGGAGGTTATAGGGCGGGTCGGCGAAGACCATGTCGACGCTGGCGTCGGGCAGGCCCTTCAGCACCTCGATGCAGTCGCCCCTCAGAACGACGTCGGTCTTCCACCCGGACATTCTCTTACTCGGCCCCGTACAGATTGGAGACCGAGTGGTGAATCATCGCGGTTAAGGGCGGGTTAGCCCGTCGCATTTCGCGGAACGAACAGAGGTCCGTAGTGTTGGGAGTGGCGCTGGTCCGAAAGTATCCCGATGATCCTGTTCGCCTTTCTCCAACGCCTCTTCGCCATCGGGTCGCTGGCGATCTTCGCCGCCGCGGCCTGGCTGCTGTGGCGCTGGTATGACGCCGACCACCTCGCCGACGTCCTGGGGGTGACCGAACCGTCCAGCGCCGGACTGTGGTGGGGCGCCGGGCTGATGGCCTTCAGCCTGCTGGGCCGCCTGCCGGTTCTCATGCTGCTCGGACGCAACGAGACGACGGCGCCCCCGCGCCGGGCGGCGAGCGTCGAGGTTCCGGGCGCCGACGGCGCCGTCCTCCATGTCGAGACCGAAGGCGCGAGCGAGGGGCCCGTCCTCGTCTTCACGCACGGCTGGGGTCTCTCGGCCCGCATCTGGGCCGAGGCGAGGGCGGACCTCGGCGCCCGCTTCGGCCTCGTCTTCTGGGATCTTCCCGGCCTTGGCCGTTCAGGCCGCCCGACCGCCGGCTATTCGATCGAAGGCTTCGCCGAGGACCTGCATGCGGTGATCGACAGTCTTCCGGAAGACCGGCCGCTCATCCTTGTCGGCCACAGCATCGGCGGCATGACGGTCCAGACCTTCTGCGCCCGTCACCCCGAACTGCTGAACCGCCGCGTCGCCGCCATCGTGCTCGAGAACACCACCCACACCAATCCGCTCGAGACAATGATCCTCTCGCGCGTGTTCAGGCCGCTGCAGCCGGTCATCGAGCTCGCCTGCAAGCTGGACATGGTGCTGTCGCCGGCCCTCTGGGTGATGAACTGGCAGGCCTACCTCAGCGGCTCCACCCACGTCGCCGCGCGCCTCGCCGGGTTCGGCACCCGTCCGACCCGGGAACAGCTGGACCGCACCGCGCGGCTGCCGACCAAGAATTCCCCGGCGGTGCAGGCGCGCGGCAACCTCGCCATGCTGCACTGGTCGGTCACAGGGCGTCTGCCGCGCACCGACGTGCCCGCCCTGGTCTTCGCCGGCGGCCGCGACCTGATCACCAAGGACCATGCCGGCGAGACGATCGCCGCCGCCCTGCCGCAGGCCCGGCTGATCCGCGTCGAGGACGCCGGCCATATGGGTCCGGTCGAAAGGGCCGCCTTCTACAACGAGCAGATCGGCGATTTCGCCGAGTTCGTCCGTCTTCTGCGCAGCCGCCCCGCCGCCCCCTCGCGCCGCTCCTTCCTGTCGCCCGACGCCGACCTCGCGCCACCCGCGCGGCCGGACGATAAGCCGAGGGAGCGGGGAGGGCCGGAACTCGGCGTCCGTCCCGCGGCGCGCCCGATCTAGGCTGGGGAAGCGGTGGCGACGGCCTGCCAACTCATACCCTGCCATCCCGGCCAATCCCCGCCATTCCCTGCCATCCCGTACCCCAACGACCACTGGTCGGGAGCCGGCGGGGACCGCCTGCGTCCGCTTCTGACGCAGGCGCGTGCTCTCATGGCGCAACAGGGGCGAACGGCTCTGCAGGAGGCCGGTCCTGGGCGTCCTGGGCGCCCAGAGCGTCTGGCCCGGGGAACGAGGAGGAGTGCGGGAGTGTCGGGATGACAGGGTTCCGCGATTTTCGAACGACAGGGTCGGCAGGGGCGGAACCGTCACAGCGGCTCACGTTTTGTTACACCCTCAGCCTCGCCTTGCCGCGTCCGGCGCGGTAAGCGGGGCCCTGCACCGCGAGGGATGCGAGTCCCGCGCGACGGACAACGGCTCAGGGGCTGGTGAATGACTCAGTGGGTGTACGGCTTCGGCGGCGGCTCCGCCGACGGCGACGCGTCGATGAAGAACCTTCTCGGCGGCAAGGGCGCGAACCTCGCCGAGATGTCTTCGCTGGGCCTGCCGGTGCCGCCGGGCTTCACCATCACCACCGAGGCCTGCGTCCACTACTATTCGAACGGCCAGTCCTACCCGGCTGACCTTGAGACCCAGGTCGCCGCGGGCCTGAAGAAGGTCGAGGGCATCGTCGGCAAGACCTTCGGCGATCCGAAGAATCCGCTGCTGGTCTCGGTCCGGTCCGGCGCCCGCGCCTCCATGCCCGGGATGATGGACACCGTCCTCAACCTCGGCCTCAATGATGAGACGGTGGAGGGGCTGGCGGCCCTTAGCGGAGACCGCCGCTTCGCCTTCGACAGCTACCGCCGCTTCATCACCATGTACTCGAACGTGGTGCTGGGTCTGTCGCACGACGATTTCGAGGAGGTGCTGGACGACCACAAGGACCGTCTCGGCGTCACCATCGACACCGACCTGTCCGCCTCCGACTGGGAGAAGGTCGTCCTCGACTACAAGCGGGTCGTCGAGGACAACCTCGGCCACGCCTTCCCGCAGGACCCGAACGACCAGCTGTGGGGCGCCGTGTCCGCCGTCTTCGCCAGCTGGATGAACGACCGGGCCAAATTCTACCGCCGCATGCACGACATCCCCGAAAGCTGGGGCACGGCGGTCAATGTCCAGTCGATGGTGTTCGGCAATATGGGCGACACCTCCGCGACGGGGGTGGCCTTCACTCGCAACCCGTCGACGGGCGAGTCGAAGCTTTATGGCGAGTTCCTGATCAACGCCCAGGGCGAGGACGTGGTCGCCGGCATCCGCACGCCCCAGTCGCTGACCAGGGCGGGCCGCGAGGAGATGGGCGAGACCGCCCCCTCGATGGAAGAGGCCATGCCCGAGGTCTTCGCCCAGTTCGTCGATGTCGTCGGCCGGCTGGAGAGCCACTACCGCGACATGCAGGACATCGAGTTCACGGTCGAACAGGGCCGCCTCTGGATGCTGCAGACCCGCAACGGCAAGCGCACCGCGAAGGCCGCATTGAAGGTCGCTGTCGATCTCGCCGCCGAGGGCGTGATCTCGCAGGAGGAAGCCATCGGCCGGGTTGAGCCGGCGGCGCTGGACCAGCTCCTGCATCCGACCCTCGACCCGAAGGCGGAGCGCAAGGTCGTGGCCGCCGGTCTGCCGGCCTCTCCGGGCGCGGCCACCGGCAAGGTCGTCTTCGACGCCGACGAGGCCGAACGCCTGTCCCAGCTGGGCGACGCCGTCATCCTCGTGCGTGAGGAAACCTCCCCGGAAGACATCCACGGCATGCACGCGGCGCGCGGCATCGTCACCGCCCGGGGCGGCATGACCAGCCACGCTGCCGTGGTCGCCCGCGGCATGGGGCGGCCCTGCGTCTCCGGCGCCGGCGAAATCCAGATCGACCACCGGGCAGGGACCTTCACCGCTCGTGGCCGCACCTTCAGGGCGGGCGAGGTGATCACCATCGACGGCTCGAAGGGCGAGGTGCTGGATGGCGCCGTGCGGATGATCGAGCCCGAGCTGACCGGGGACTTCCAGACCCTGATGGCCTGGGCCGACAAGGTCCGCCGCCTCAAGGTCCGCGCCAACGCCGAGACGCCGCTCGACGCAAAGACCGCCCGCGGCTTCGGCGCCGAGGGCATCGGCCTGTGCCGCACCGAGCACATGTTCTTCGACGACGCCCGCATCGCCGCCGTGCGCGAGATGATCCTCGCCGATGACGAAGCCGGCCGCCGCGCCGCCCTGGCCAAGATCGCGCCGTTCCAGAAGGCCGATTTCGTCCAGCTGTTCGAGATCATGGCCGGCCTGCCGGTCACCGTGCGGCTTCTGGATCCGCCGTTGCATGAGTTCATCCCGCACACGGACGCCGAGATCGACGCCCTGGCGGAGACGCAGGGCCTCGACGCCGCCAAGCTGAAGCGCCGGGCGAAGGAGTTGCACGAGACCAATCCGATGCTGGGCCACCGCGGCTGCCGTCTCGGCGTCGCCTATCCCGAAATCTACGAGATGCAGGTCCGCGCCATCCTCGAGGCGGCGCTGGAGGTGAAGAAGACCGCCGCCGAGGCCCCCATCCCCGAGATCATGCACCCGCTGGTCGCCCTCGGTCTGGAGATGAAATACCTGCGCGAGCTGACCGACCGCACCGCCGAGGCCGTCTTCGCCGAGGCCAGCGACCGGGTCGACTATCTCGTCGGCACCATGATCGAACTGCCCCGCGCCGCCCTGCGCGCCGGCGACCTCGCCGAGCACGCCGAGTTCTTCAGCTTCGGCACCAACGACCTGACCCAGACCACCTTCGGCATCAGCCGCGACGACTCAGGCCGCTTCCTGCAGGCCTATATGGACAAGGGCATCTTCGAGACCGATCCCTTCGTCCGCCTCGACCGCGACGGCGTCGGCGACCTGATCCGCATCGCCGCCGTGCGCGGCGGCGCGGCCCGTCCCGACATCAAGATGGGCATCTGCGGCGAGCACGGCGGCGATCCGTCCTCGATCGCCTTCTGCGAACAGGTCGGCCTCGCCTACGTCAGCTGCTCCCCCTACCGCGTCCCCATCGCCCGCCTCGCCGCCGCCCAGGCCGCGCTGGACGCCCGGGCCGGGACAGAGAGGGAAAAGGATCGGTAGGAAAGCGGGTCGCCAGAATAAGAACACGATAAGGTCACGGTTGACGTACCGGCGTCTGTGTCACCCGGTGCACAGTCAAGCATCAGTCGTTGAGGCGGACTGGAACACCTTCAACAACCGCCCATTTCTGTCACCGCTGGATGGGGCTGGTCACCGCAGAAGTGACCACATCTAGAGGATACAGAAACAATGCGTAACGTTCTTCTCGCGACTGCTGCACTTTCTCTTTTCGCTGCGCCGGCCATGGCGCAGAGCTTCTCGGATCCGCAATGGACGGGTTCGGTCGGCTACACCCACCTCGACAGCGGCGACCAGAGCCTCGGCGCGGTCACCGGCCGGGTCGGCGCCAAGCTGTCGCGCTATATCGGCGTCGAGGGCGAGGCCTCGTTCGGCGTCAAGGACGAAGACGTCACCATCGGCGGCGTCGACGGCACGGTGGAGCATGAATACGACGCCGCTCTCTACGCCGTCGGCTCGGTCCCGGTGAGCGAGAATTTCGAGCTCTTCGGCCGCGTCGGTTACGGCACCACCTCGATCAAGGCCGACGTGGCCGGGGTCACGGCCAGCGAGGACGGTGAAAGCCTGAACTACGGCGCCGGCGCCAACTACTTCTTCGATGGCCAGAACGGCCTTCGCGCCGACTGGACCCGCCGCGATTTCACCGACGATCAGGGCGGTGAGATCGACACCTACGGCCTCAGCTTTGTGCGCCGCTTCTAGGTTCTGGAACGACGAAGGCCCGCGGCGATCGCCGCGGGCCTTTTCGAAAACTGCCGATGCTTCAGGCCACGCCGGGCTGCAGCGCCCAGCGCATCGACCCTTCGCCGAACGGCTTGAAGAACAGGTCGCGGTAACGCTCGAACACCTCGACGATCCGGTTGGCCAGATCCTGGGCGACCGTCTCGCCGCGCTGTCGCTTCATCGCGCAGACGCACTGGACGACGTCCTTCTGGTGGGCGGACCCGCCCATGCGCTTGAGCACCGCGGCGATGTCCTGCGCCAACGGATCGATCTGCGCTGCCCATGGATTGGTGTTCTGAGTCATTCGGGACACCCCCTTGTTCTCGACACAGGAGAACCGGTCGCAAATACTGGCGGGGGATGCAAGCGTGACCGCGAATTCGTGATCGGGGCGAACCCCACGGAGCCCGGTGCCTCGCGACGCGTTTCAGCGCCATGACCCGGATCTGTTCCAGCCTGTTCGTCGCCCTCGCCGTCGCCGCCTGCGGCCCCGGCGATCCCAATCCTCCGACAGACCCCGCCGAGCCGATCGATACGCCTGATGTGGCCGCTTCGCCGGCGCCGCGGCCGCCGGGCAGGGGCTCGATCCTGCCGGGCATGGGCCCGCGCAGTTTCGTGGGCCGCTGGGCCGCGGACGTGTCCTGGTGCCCGAACACCACTGGACCTGAACGCCCGATCGAAATCACCACCACCCGGTTCGAGGGCTATGAGAACAGCTGCGCCATCAGCGCGATCGATCAGGTGGCGGATGGCTATGAGGCCGTGCTGACCTGCACAGCCGAGGGGACCGTCTCCAATGAACGCGTGCGGATGGCGGTGTCCGGCCAGGCCATGCGCCTGACCTGGCTGAACCGTGACAACGCCGTGGTCACCCTGACGAAGTGCACCACCCTGGAGGACACGCCCGCCGGTTAGGTCTCAGCCGTTGAACAGGAAATGCATCACGTCGCCGTCCTTGACGACGTAGCTCTTGCCTTCGGCCCGCATCTTCCCGGCCTCCTTCGCGCCCGCCTCGCCCTTGAGGGCCACGAAGTCCGGGTAGGCGATGGTCTCGGCGCGGATGAAGCCTTTCTCGAAATCGGTGTGGATCACCCCCGCCGCCTGCGGCGCGGTCGCCCCGATCGGAATCGTCCAGGCCCGCGCCTCCTTCGGGCCGACCGTGAAATAGGTTTGCAGGCCCAGCAGCGCGTAGGCCTCGCGGATCAGGCGGTTCAGGCCCGGCTCCTCCAGCCCCATGCTCTCGAGGAATTCCGCCTGCTCCTCCGGATCGAGCACCGCCAGTTCGGAATCGATCTTCGCCGAGATCACGACGGCCTTGGCGTTGTCCGCGGCGGCGCGCTTGGCCACCAGGTCCGACAGCTCATTGCCCTTGTCAGCAGAGGCCTCGTCCACGTTGGCGACATAGAGCGCCGGAAGGGAGGTCAGCAGCTGCAGCATGTGCCACGCCTTCAGATCCTCCTTGTCGACCTGAACGACGCGCGCCGGCTTGCCGCCGCGCAGGGGCGTCAGGGCCATGTTGATCAGGCGCAGCGTCTGCTGGGCCTCCTTGTCGCCGCCCTTGGCCTTCTTCTCCACGTTGACGACCCGCTTTTCGAGGCTTTCGAGGTCGGCGAGCATCAGTTCGGTCTCGATGATCTCGAGATCGGAGATCGGATCGATGCGGTTCTCGACGTGGGTGATGTCGTCGTCGACGAAACAGCGCGCCACGAAGGCGACGGCGTCGCAGTCGCGGATGTTGGCGAGGAACTGGTTGCCGAGGCCCTCGCCCTTCGACGCGCCGCGCACGAGGCCGGCGATATCAACGAAGGTGATGCGCGAGGGGATGATCTCCTTCGACCCGGCGATCTGCGCGAGCACATCCAGCCGCGGCTCCGGCACCGCCACATCACCGGTGTTCGGTTCGATGGTGCAGAAGGGATAGTTGGCCGCCTGGGCCGCCGCTGTCTTGGTGAGGGCGTTGAACAGGGTGGACTTGCCGACGTTGGGCAGGCCGACGATCGCGACTTTCAAAGCCATGGGGGCTGGGTTTTCCTTGCTGAGCGCGAGCCTTTAGCGGCTAGCGGCCGATTTGTCAGGCTCGGCGGTCGCCGTCAGTGGGCGGCGTGGCCGTAGTCCGTCGTCGCGGGTTGGCCGACGGTGGCGCTCACCTCGATCGGGGCGGCGGAGGCGAATGTCAGGGTCAGCGGCACGGCGTCGCCGGCCTTGAGCGGCTCCGCGACGCCGAGCAGCATGATGTGGTCGCCGCCGGGCTTCAGCTCGACCGCCTGACCGGCGAGGAGAGGCAGGCCGCCCTCGACTTCGTGCATCATCATCATGTTGCTTTCGATCCGGCTCTCGTGGACCTGAACGCGACCCGCAACGGGGCTGGTGATGCCCATGAGCCGGTCGTCCGCAGCGGAAGTCAGGGTCAGGTAGCAGCCGGTGGTCTGACGTCCGGGCGGCGTGGGGCGGCACAGGGCGCCGCTGGCCTGGACGGTCGAGGCCGCCTCGGGCGCGGCCTTTTCGCCCGGCGAACAGGCGGCGAGCGCGCCCGCGAAGGCGGTCAGGATGACGAAGGGCTGAGCGCGGACCATCGGAAATGCCTTCTGTGAGAGCGGGGGTCTATCGTTCGGCCGGCGGCCCGACAAGGCGGCCGCGTGTCACGGCTCAGCCTTCGCCGCGCGCCGCCTGGCGGGGGCTGAATTTCGGAGCCGGCGCCAGGCGCATGACTTCGGCCTGGTAGCGGTCGTCGTCGCCGGCGAGGGCGAAGGGCAGGGCGTCGGCGACCGCGGTCAGCATGGCGTCCAGCCACGGCTGGTCGGCCTTGTGGAAGTCGCTGAGGACATAGCCGTGCACCAACTGGGGCTCCCCCGGATGTCCGACGCCCATGCGGGCGCGCCGGAAATCGGGGCCCAATTGGCTGATCAGCGAGCGGACGCCGTTCTGGCCGGCCGCCCCGCCGCCGCTCTTCATGCGGAAACGCCCCGGGGCGAGGTCGATCTCGTCGTGGAAGACAATGACCTCCGATGGCTTGATCTTGTAGAAGCGCGCCGCCTCGGCCACGGCCCGGCCGCTCTCGTTCATATAGGTCTGCGGCTTCATCAGCAGGACGCGCTCACGGCCCGAAGCCGTCTCGACCTCGCCCTCGCGGAGCACCGACTGGAATTTCGCCCGCTCCGGTCCGAAGGACCAGCGGCGCGCGATCTCGTCCGCCGCCATGAAGCCGATGTTGTGTCGGTTGCCCTGGTATTTCGGGCCCGGGTTGCCGAGGCCGGCGATGATGATCATGGCGGGTTCCGGATATGGAAACGGCCCCGTCCGTCGCCGGATGGGGCCGTTCCAGTAGCAGCTTGTCGCGAGAGGATCAGCCCTCGGCGGTGTCTTCCGCGGCGGCTTCGTCGGCGGCGGCCTGTTCGGTCGCTTCGACCTCGGCGGCGGCTTCAGCCACTTCGGCGTCGTGGGCCTCGTCGGCGGCGGCCGAGATGGCGGCGGACGACGTCTTGATCGAGGCGATCACGAAGTCACGGTCGGTGATGGTCGGCTCGACCTCTTCCGTGCCCTTCAGGTCGGTCCAGCGGATGGTGTCGCCCAGCTTGTGGCCGGCCAGGTCGACGATCAGGTCTTCCGGGATGTGGTCGGCGCGGACCTTCACCTCGACCGAGTGACGCACGACTTCCAGCGAACCGCCCTGTCGGAAGGCCTCGCACTGGTCCTGGTTGATGAAGTGGACGGGGATTTCGATCTTGATGGTCTGCTTCTCGTCGACGCGCATCAGGTCGAAGTGCAGCGGGCGGTCCGAGACGGGGTCGAACTGCACGTCGCGGGCGATGACCGGCTGGGTCTCGTCGCCGTACTTCAGCGTCACCAGGTGGCCGAGCAGCTTGCCGGTGTAGAGCGACTTGCGGAAGTCGCGCTCGTTGACCGAGATGGCCACCGGGGCCTTGTCGCCGCCGTACAGGACGCCCGGGACCATGCCCGCGCGACGCGCGGCGCGGGCGCCGCCGGTGCCGACGCCGTCACGGACATCAACGTTCAGAATGATCTCGGCCATCTGGCTCGCCTCAACAAACAGAAACGCCGCGCTGACGCATTGGCCCGCGCGACGGGGTCCTCGAACCCTCGAATTCAAGAGGGCGGGCTATTACACGCAGACGCCCGGTGACGCAACCGTCCGGGCGCACGGATCGCGACGGCGGTTCAGCCTTCGCTGCTCAGGGCCGCCGTGGCCGAGGCCGAAGCGGCGGCCGCTCCGGCGGCGACGGGGGTCTGCACGACGGCCGGCTCGGAGCCGGCCACTTCGGTGGCGGGGGTCGCGAGAGGCGCCGGCGTGATGTTCTGTGCCGTGCAGGTGGCCAGGTCCCGCGCCACGTGGCGGCCGATGCAGAAGATGTCCTCATAGCTTGGGCGAGACGCGGCCAGGCACTGGAACAGCATCAGCTTGGACATGTTCAGGCAGAACTCGCTGTTCTGCTCGACCGTCAGCGCCTCGGTATTGGCGCGGGCGTCCTCGCCCCCGGCGCCGAGGGCCGCCAGGGCTGCCAGGGCCAGCGAACGCACCACCGCGGGCGTGTATGGCGGGCCAGCCCGTGCCGGCGTGACCGCAAGTCCGGAGCCGCTGTTGGCGGCCGCGAACAGCTTCGCCGCCTCCTCCGCCGAGGGGAGCATCTGCACCGCCGACAGCGCCTTGGCGCCCTGCAGGCGGACATCACGGTCGGCGATCGGCACAATGGCCCAGCGGCGGCGCGGGTCCGACCGCCCCTGAATGGTGTAGGCGTCCTCCTCGACCGCATCGGCGATCGCCAGCATGATGGCGGAATCCCGTCCGATCGCTTCGGCGATGAGGCCGGCCGCCGCGTCGGCGCCGGGCAGGGTGGCGGCATAGGCGGGATCGGCGATGATGCGGGCGACCATCTCCTGGCGAATGGCCGGATCGACGGCGTAGGTCCGCACGCCCTGGACGAACTCCGGCGACTGAAGCGCCAGGATCGAGCCATAGGCGATCATGCCGCGGGACAGCTGGGTGGGTTCGTACGACGCGCCCTTGCGGATCGCCGCCTGGATCGATTCGGCGGTCTGGAATCCGGCCTGGATGGTGGCCGCGTCGCGCATGAAGGCGACATAGATGGAGGCGGCCTGGGCCACGCCCTCGTTCAGGCTGACGGCGGGCGGCGGCGGCGGCGGCGGCGGCGCGGGTTCCGGTTCCGGCTCCGGCGTGGCGCACGCCGCGAGAGCGGCCATTGCGGCGATCGCGGTCAGCGACAGGCCGCGGCGAAAACGAGCCTCAAGCATACGAAGTCCCCACCCTGGACACACGGCGTCGCCATCGGACGCCGGACCTGGAAACCCTTATAACGCGGCCAAAGTGGTTCGCCGAGCGTTAATGCCAGCTTGGCCGGAGCGAGACGGCGATCCTTCGCACTAGTCGCCCGAAGGACGCGCGGGCTCGGTATTCAGCCGCTCCGTCAGCGACGGGGCGGGGCGGGGCGGCGTCGCGGTCGTGGGCGCTGGCGAAATTGTGATCGGCCGCGAGGGCGCCGGCGCCGGCGCCGGGGCCGGGGTGATGACGATGGGTGTCTGGGCAGGCGCGGGGGGCGGCGGATCCGCGGGCCTGACGTCGGAGACGGTGACGATCGGCGCGGGCATGGCCGCGCCGCGGGAGCAGGTGGCCAGGTCGCGAACGATGTGGCGCCCGAGGCAGAACATATCCTCGTAGTTGGGGCGCGACGCGGCCAGGCACTGGAACAGGTTCAGCTTCGACATGGCGAGGCAGCCCTGGCTGACCCGATCGAACTGCAACGCATCCGTGTTGGCCCGGGCGTTCTCCCCCGCATAGCCAAGGGCGGCGAGCGCCGCGAGCGCCAGGCCGTTCACCACCGCCGGCGGATAGGGCGGCTTGCGGGGCTCTCCGCTGACGGGCAGGGCGCCGCCGCCGCTGTGCGCGGCCGCGAACAGGCGCGAGGCCTCTTCCGCGGACGGCCGGAATGTCTGGGCCGAACGGGCCTTGGCGGCTTCGAGGCGGCCCTCGCGATCGACGACTTCGGCCACGCCCCATGAGCGGCGGGGGTCGTACAGCGCCTGGATGGCGTAGGCGTCGTTCTCGATCGAATTGGCGGCGCGGCCCAGCGCATTGATGTCGGCCGCCATCGTCGTCATCACCAGGCCCGCGGCCGCCTCCGCGCCCGGCAGGGTCGAGGCGTAGCTGGGGTCGGCCACGATCCGGGCGACGATCCTTTCCCGCGTGACCTGATCATCGGCCAGCGACCGGACGCCGGAGACGAACTCGGGCGATTGCAGGGCCAGGATCGAGGCGTAGGCCACCAGTCCGCGTGAAATCTGCTCGGGATCGTAGGCCGCGCCCCGCCGCAGGGCGGCCTGGATCTGCTCCGGATTGGTGAATCCGCCTTCGAGGGCGGCCATGTCGCGACTGAACGCCATGTAGACGGCCGCGGCGTCGGCCACGCTCTGGTTCAGTCTGATCCGCGGCGGTGTTCGCGCGGCGATCTCGGCGGCCTCGGCAGCCACCCGCGCCGCCTCGACTTCGGCCCGCGTGGGCGTATCGGACGCGCACCCCGCCAGCAGGGCGGCGGCGAGGGCGGCTGCGGACAGACCGCGGTGAGGGAAAACCGGACGCATCGGGACTCCTCGGATTACCGGCGTCCAGCAACGCCCAGTCTGAGGGCGCAAATGGGGCGGGCGCCCATACGGTTCCGAGAATCTAGTCGAACAGCTTGGAGACGGATTCTTCGTTGGCGATCCGCCGGATGGCCTCGCCGATCAGCGGCGCGACCGAGACGCTGCGGATTTTCCTGCAGTTCAGCACGGCCTCCGGCTGCTCGATCGAGTCGGTGATGACCAACTCCTTCAAGGGGCCGTCGGTGATCCGCTGAACCGCGGGACCGGAAAGAACGCCGTGGCTGATGTAGGCCGACACCTCGGTCGCGCCCTTGTCCATCAGGGCCTGGGCGGCGTTCACCAGGGTGCCGCCGGAATCGACGATGTCGTCGAACAGGATGCAGCGCCGTCCCTCGACGTCGCCGATGATGTTCATGACCTCGCTCTCGCCCGCCTTGGGCCGGCGCTTGTCGACGATGGCGAGGTCCGCATCCAGCCGCTTGGCGAGCGAGCGCGCCCGCACCACGCCGCCGACGTCCGGCGAGACGATCATCAGGTCGTCGCCCTTGCGGTAGTGTTCCTTGATGTCCTGGGCCAGCACCGGCGTGGCCAGCAGGTTGTCGGTGGGGATGTCGAAGAAGCCCTGGATCTGGCCCGCGTGGAGATCCATCGTCAGCACCCGGTTGGCCCCGGCGCGGGTGATCAGGTTGGCGACCAGCTTGGCGGAGATCGGCGTGCGTCCGCCGGTCTTCCGGTCCTGCCGGGCGTAGCCGAAATAGGGCATCACCGCCGTGATCCGCCGCGCCGACGCCCGCACCAGGGCGTCGGTCATGATCAGCAGTTCCATCAGATTGTCGTTGGCGGGGTAGCTGGTCGACTGGATGACGAAGACGTCCTCGCCCCGGACGTTCTCCTCGATGACGGCGAAGACCTCGTTGTCGGCGAATCGCTTCACCTCGGCCTTGGTCAGCGGCATGTCGAGATGCGCCGCGATGGCCTGGGAGAGCGTCCGGTTGGAGTTGCCAGAGAGCAGCTTCATGTCCGGTCATCCTTTCGCCGTCATCGCCCGGCTCAGAATGCCGCCGTTGCGCTGGCGCGCTACATATCAGGGGACGGCTCAGCCACAAGCGCCGAGAGTCTTTTTGGCAGACTTCTTCCCGCATTGGCGCGGGGTTGTTCGCTGGTGTAGAGATCGCGTCTCGTTTTCGGGGGCGCCGACGGGCGGATGCCCGCCGGCCTGTTATGTTGAGGTCGTCCTTGCCTGCTTCCAAGTTCCGCACCGGCCTGATCCTGTCGGCCGTCGCCGTGTCGGCCCTGACGATTTCCGCCTGCTCCGGCCGCGGCAACCGGACCCGTCTCGCCTATGAGGAACGCCCGGTCGAGGCGCTCTACAACACCGGCTACCAGCGCCTCGAGAGCCGGCGCTGGGACGATGCCATCGACTATTTCCAGGAGGTCGAGCGCCAGCATCCGTATTCGGAGTGGTCGCGCCGGGCCATCCTGATGCAGATCTACGCCTACTACCAAGGGGGCGACTACGCCGAGGCGATCGCGGCGGCGGACCGGTTCATCCAGCTGTTCCCGGGCAATCCCAGCGCGCCCTACGCCTTCTATATGAAGGCCCTTTGCAACTTCGAGCAGATCACCGACGTGGGCCGCGACCAGGGCTACGCCCAGGCGGCGCTGGACGGGCTGCGTGACGTGGCCCGACGCTACCCGGGGACCTCGTACGCCATCGACGCCACGGTCAAGATCGACATGGTCAACGACCAGCTGGCGGGCAAGGAGATGTCGATCGGCCGCTATTACCAGCGGGCCGGCCAGCCCCTGGCGGCCATGAACCGCTACAAGGCGGTCATCGACAATGAAGCCTACCAGCGCACCTCGCACACGCCCGAAGCCCTGTTCCGGCTGGTCGAGGTCAACCTGCAGCTGGGCCTCAAGGAAGAGGCGACCCGCAACGGCGCGGTGCTGGGCCACAACTATCCGGGCAGCCCGTGGTACGCCGAGGCCTACGCCCTGCTGACCGAGGAAGGCCAGCGGCCGGACGTCGCGCCGGAAGGGCAGCGCGAGAGCTGGCTGCGGCGCATCATCCCGGGCTGACGTCCGATTCTGTCGCAAGGGGCGCTCATGACGGGCGTTCGCCGCTAGACTGACGACCATGGCGAATCAGACCCGGACGACCGCGCCCCCATGCTGACCGCCCTTTCCATCCGCGACATCGTGCTGGTGGACGCCCTCGATCTGGAGGTCGAGGGCGGACTGACGGTGCTGACCGGCGAGACCGGCGCCGGCAAGTCGATCATCCTGGACGCGCTCGGACTCGCCCTCGGCGCCCGCGCCGACGCCGGTCTCGTTCGCGCCGGGGCGAAACAGGCTTCGGCGACCGCCGTCTTCACCGCGCCCGATGATCCGGCGCTGATCGACATGATCGTCGAGCGGGGCTTCGAGGTCGCGGCGGGCGAGGAGCTGATCCTGCGCCGCACCCTGGCCGCCGACGGCCGCAGCCGCGCCTTCGTCAACGACCAGCCCGCCGGCGTCACCGCCCTGCGGGAGATCGGCCAGGCGCTGGTCGAGGTGCACGGCCAGCACGAAACCGTCGGCCTGCTGGACTGGAAGACCCACCGCGGCCTGCTGGACGCCTATGGGGGCCTCAGCCCGCAACTCGCGGGAGTGGCGACCGCCGCCGACCGGCTGAAGGCCGCCGAGCGCGCCGTCGCCGAACTGAAGGCCGCCGCCGCCGACGCCGCCGCCCATCGGGAGGAGCTGGAGCAGAACCTGTCCGAACTCGACGCCCTCGATCCCCGGGCCGACGAGGAGACTGAACTGGCCGGCGAGCGGGCCCTGCTAGGCGCCGCCGAGAAGGCCATCGCCGATCTGTCCGACGCTCGCGCCTCGCTGGGCGGGGACAAGCTGTCGCGCAACCTCGCCGCCGCCCTGCGCGCCGTCGAGCACGCCCGCCAACGGGCCGGGCAGGCGGGCACGGATCCGGAACACCCTCTGCTGCAGAAGCTGTCCGCGGCCGCCGAAGCCATCGACCGGACGCTGGTCGAGGCGGAGGAAGCCATCGCCTGCGTCGACGCCGCCGCCGACGCCTTCGAGTTCGAGCCGGGCCGCCTCGACAAGGCCGAGGAGCGGCTGTTCGCCCTGCGCGCCGCCGCCCGCAAGCTGAACACCTCGGTCGAGATGCTGCCGGTCCTGCGCGTCCGCTTCCGCGAGCAGCTGAGGCTGATCGAGGACGGGGCCGAGGCGATCACCGCCGCTGAACGGGCCGCCTCGGCGGCGCGCGAGGCCTATGACGTCGCCGCCCTGCTGCTGACTTCGGCGCGGGAGGCCGCCGCCGACCGCCTGACCGCGGCCGTCATGGCGGAGCTGGGGCCGCTGAAGCTGGACCGGGCCCGCTTCCGCGTGGCTTCCGAGCCTGTCGCCGAGGGCCGGCGCGGACCGCTGGGGGTCGAGACCGTCCGCTTCGAGATCGCCACCAACGCCGGCACGGACTTCGGTCCCCTCGACGCCATCGCCTCGGGCGGGGAGCTGGCTCGCTTCGCCCTGGCCATGAAGGCGGCGCTGGCCGGCCGGGAGGACCAGCGCCAGCCGGTGATGATCTTCGACGAGGTGGATCAGGGCGTCGGCGGGGCCGTGGCCTCGGCCGTCGGCGCACGCCTGCAGCGGCTGTCGGCGGGAGCCCAGGTGCTGGTCGTGACCCACAGCCCCCAGGTCGCGGCCCGCGGCCACGCCCACTGGAAGGTCCGCAAGGCGGACGCCGGCGGCCTGACGACCACCACCGTAGATGCCCTGGACGAGGCGGCGCGGCGTGAAGAGATCGCCCGCATGCTTTCGGGCGCGGAGATCACGGATGAAGCCCGGGCAGCCGCCCGCGCCCTGATCGGCTAGGCGCCGAGAATCCAGCCTTCTTCCTGTTCGACGCGTGTGATCAGCGCCTCGTCCGCACCCTTTGGCGGGGCGAAGGCCTTCGACAGGTCGCCCGCCTCGTCCATCTTCGCCAGGGCCTCGGCGGTCGAGCGCACCTGGGCCTGGTCCTTGAACTCGCCGGGGCTCGGCTTGCCGTCGAACATCGACGGCCAGACCTCGACCACCAGCGCCGAAAGCGGCTCGACATCGGCGGAGTCCAGCGCCCGCCAGCCGGTGCCGAACGGCCATACGGCGCCCGAGGGCCCGAGGCTCTCCAGCAGGCGGCGGACGGCGGGGATACCGACCAGCGTCTGCCCGCCGACGGCGCCGGCCCCGTGCATCTGCCAGACGCTCTTGGGCTGCAGCCGGCCCTTGCGGACCGCGTCCTCGGTGGCGCGGAACTCGGGAATGTCGGCGCACGCGCCCGCGGGAGGCTTGGTCGTGGTCAGCCAGCGCTGGGCCTGCTTGGCCGGCGCGCCCCACATCGGCCAGGCCTCGTCGGTCATCAGCCGGTTGATCTTGGCCGCGACCTGATAGCGGTTGTTGGTGTTGTCGGGCTTGTCGACGACGTTAGAGGCGATGAATTTCCACATCGCCTGCCACGGAGTTCCGCTCAGATTGAGCCTCTCCGCCGTGCCGGCCGGATAGCCGAAGTTGAAGTCGAACCCGACCAGCACCCGGTCGCCGCGCTTGCGGTGGTCGGCCAGCAGGCTGGCGAGCAGCTTTTCGCCCTCGGCTCGCGTCGCGACGTTGTGGGTCTCGGTGTACAGGCGGAAGCGGACGTCGCGCTTGGCCACGCCAATCCAGACCGACTGGTCGCCGAGCTTCTTGCCCTCGGCGGCCGTCCAGTCGGCGATGATGTAGGCGTCGAACAGACGGGCCACGGCGGGCGCTCCGGGTTACTCGGTCACAAAGGAATGGGGGCTTCTAGCGTTCCGGCGGCGGGGGCGGAAGGGGCCCCTCCGTCTCGTCGCGACGCGCCGATCCACCTCCCCATCGGTGCGCGGCAGGGAGGAGACCTCAGCCCTTCAGCAGCGCCTCGAGGTGCGACAGCCAGCGGCGGCCCAGCCGCAGGGCCTCGCCGGGGGAACTGGTCTGGACCGGCAGGGTCGCGTCCCACAGGGCGAGTTCGAACTCCGGGTGTCGCGCGTCGCCGAACATCAGCCGCAGCACCACCTGCTCGGCGTCAGGGGCCAGCACATCCAGCGACTTGCGGGTCTCGCCGCGGCGGACCCGGGCCACGACATGGCCATCGACGATGATCTCGCCGCCGTCGATCTCCTCGAAGGCGTAGACCAGCCCCGCGGCGCCCCGGTTCCACAGCACCGCCACCTGGGCGCCGTCGAAATCGAGCCCCGCGGCGCGGCCCTCGGCGGGCGACAGGGCCTCGGCCTCGGGGGTGGCTCCCAGGGATTTGAGCAGGGCCCGGCGCATCCGGCGCACCGGCTCCATCCACCAGGCGAGCACGAGGGCGGCCGTGGTCAGGGCCGCCGCCGCCAGCGCCACGAGCAGGATGACCCGAAGCGCCTCGGCCATCGTCAGTCTTCCAGCTCGATCACGACCGGGACGTGGTCGGAGGGCTTGTCCATGTCGCGGGCGTCGCGATGGGTCTCGACGGATTGAAAGCGGTCGGCGGCCTGCGGCGACAGCAGGTGGAAGTCGATGCGGATGCCGTGATCGCGCTGCCAGGCCCCGGCCTGATAGTCCCAGAAGGTGAAGGTCCCCGGCGGCTGGCCGCCCAGCTCGCCGGCGTCGGACAGGCCGAGATGGCGCAGCGCCTGGAAGGCCGCCTGGCTCTGCGGCTGGAACAGGGCGTCGCCGATCCAGGCAGCGGGGTTTCTGGCGTCATCCGGCGTGGGAATGACGTTGTAGTCGCCGCACAGGGTGAAAGGCTCTTCCAGCAAGAGCAGATCGCGGGCGTGGGCGTGCAGGCGCTCGAACCATGCGAGCTTGTAATCGAACTTCCCGGTTCCGACCGGATTGCCGTTGGGCAGATAGATGCAGCCGACCCGCACCGGCCGCGGGGCCTCGACCACCGCCTCGATGTAGCGCGACTGCTCGGCCTCGGCCTCGTAGCCGGAGGCGTCGACGCCCGGCAGGCCGCGGCGGACGTCGGACAGCGGATGCTTCGACAGGATGGCGACGCCGTTGTAGCTCTTCTGGCCGTGGGTCTCGACGTTGTAGCCGAGGCTCTCGAAGGCTTCGCGCGGGAATTTCTCGTCCACGCATTTGATTTCCTGCAGGCAGGCGACGTCGGGCGCGGCGGCTTCCAGCCAGGCCAGCACGGTCGGCAGGCGGGCGTTGACCGAGTTGACGTTCCAGGTGGCGATGCGCATCGCCCATGATTACGGCGCGTCGGGGGCGTCTGTGAAGCGCCGATCGCCCAAACGAAAAACGCCCCGGGGAGGAGCCCGGGGCGTCGTTCGATCGGAGCGGTTGGCCCTACTGCTCGCTGGTCGCCGCCGCCGGGGCCGGGGCCGTCAGGGTGCAGCCGTTGGCGATGTGGGCGGCGTCGGCGCAGGTGTGGACGCGCTGGGCGGTGAAGGTGTCGCCGACGCGGGCGAAATAGCCGTCCCCGGCGCTGCATTTCACCTCATAGACCTGCAGGCGCTGGGCGTCGGTGCCGACCTTGCGGGCCTCGACGACCTGACACGCCGCGGCGTCCGTGCCCGCGAGAACCGAGGTCCAGGCCTTCAGGTTCTCTTCCGGCGTGCTGTAGCGGCAGGTCGCGTTCTCGAGCGCCCGGGCCCAGCAGGGGGTCTTGATCAGGCCCGTGCTGGCGTGCTCGATCTGGTAACCGTCGTCGTCCGTGCAGCCCACCTCATAGACGAGGTTGCCTTCCAGACGGCCGATGGCGGCGGCTTGATCGACCGTGCAGGCGATGCCGGCCTCACGAGCGTAGGCGGCGATGATCCGCACCGGATCCTGGTTGGCGGGCAGGGTGCATTGTTGGCCCACGTCGGCGGCGGGGTCGCGCAGGCGGTTGGTCTCGGCCTGACCCGCCAGTTCCAGGCAGTTGAAGGTCTGGGGCGGCGTCGATGCGACGGCCAGATAGCCGGGACCGCTGGCGCAGACGGCTTCATAGGTGACCTGCTGTTCGGCCGTGACGCCGAGAATCGCGGCTTCGGTGACCTGACAATCGAGGCCGGCGGTGGTCAGCATGGCCTGGGCCGCGGCCACGGTTTCCTCAGGCGTGGGCGCGGCGGGGCGTTCCTGCTCCTGCTGGCGCTCCCGACGGCGGTCACGGGCGTTGCGGTCGCCGCCGATGCGGCCGGGCAGAACCCGCTCGCCGCGGATCGCGCCGCTGGCGTCGTCGGACGCAGTGCGGCCTTCATCGGGCGGCGTCTCCTGGGCCAGGGCCGGCTGGGCCGACAGCAGCGCCAGCGCCATCGCGCCGCCGACCAGCGAGAGCAACGTCTTGTGAAACACAGGAAAACTCCGGGAAGGGAAATCGTCGATGCGATTCCTTGGCGACCGGTTGTGGCGGGGTCAAGGCAAGCCGGGGCGTCGCGGGCGGGCGTCACACAGCAAAACGCCCCGGGACTCGACCCCCGGGGCGCCTCGCGCAGGTTTGAAGCGGCCGTCTAGCCGCGGTCTTCGGAGAAGCGGCAGGTTTCGCCGGTCGAGGCGATCACCTCGCAGCTCTGCACTCTCCAGCCGTCGCTGGCTCTCTCGAGCCAATAGCCGTCAGCGCCCGCGCATCCGATCTCGTAGATGAGGTTGCCGTCCGCGCTGCGGCCGACGGCCACGGCCTGATTGATCTGGCACGTCACGCCGGACTGGCGGGCCCAGCCGCCGATGACGGCGAGACTGTTCTGGTTGGCCGGGAGTTCGCACTGCTGGCCTTCCGGCACGGCGGCGAGCTCGAAGCAGCTGTAGGCCTGGGTTGGGGTCGACGCGATGATCAACTGGCCCGGCCCTTCGGCGCAGGCGGCTTCATAGATGGGCGCCTCCTGGGCGTCGACGCCCAGAAGCGAGGCCTCGGTCACGCGGCACTCCAGAGCGGCGCCGGTGGCGAGCGCCTGGGCGGCCCTGAGGTTCTGCGCGGGCGTGCTGTTCTCCGGCGCGACAGCTTCCCCACGAGCGGCGCGGCGGCGTCGTTCCGCCTGGCGGCGCTCTTCGTTGGTCTGACGATTGAGGCGCGAGCCGCTGGTGTTGTCCCGGGTGATGGCCATGCCCTCCGGGGGGTCGACCGCATTGCCGGGCGGGACGTTGGGGGCGTATTTGCCGTCCCCCGCGCTGGAAAAGCTTCCCCCACGCCCCTGCGCCTGCGCAGGATCGGCGATGAGAAACACGGCGCAGGCGCCGAGAAGCAGGGCGAATATCTTCCGATTGAACACGGCGCCACTCCTGGATGATTTCTGAGCGCCCACCTTTTGCCCTAATCCGCGCCCGGTCAAGCCGGAGGCCCGGGCGGGGTGGACGCAGGGATCGGCATGGGAGTATCTACGGATTGAGTTTCAATTGGAGACGGACTTGCCGGACGGTGTCGCTCTGACGGGTGGAGACAGGACGGCGCGCCAGCAGCGCGGGCTGAGCTATCCGTTCGGCCTGCCCCCCGGTCCCGGAGAGGCGGTCGAGGTCGCCCGTGGCGTGCTCTGGATGCGGCTGGCCATGCCGATCGCCCTGAACCACATCAATGTCTATGCCGTGCGCGACGGCGAGGGCTGGGCCGTGGTCGACACCGGGCTGGATCTGCCGGCGACCCGCGACGACTGGGAGCCGCTGCTGGTCGGACCGCTCGGAGGGGCGCCGGTGACGCGGGTGATCTGCACCCATATGCATCCGGACCATATCGGCCTGGCGGGATGGCTGTGCGGACGGTTCGGGGCCCCGCTGGTGATGACCCGCCTGGAGTACGTCACGGCGCGCATGCTCCTGGCTGACACCGGAGCGCCGGCGCCGGAGGCGGGGGCGGACTTCTATCGGGCGGCCGGTTGGGACGAGGCCCAGGTCGAAGGCTACCGGAAGGGGTATGGTCAGTTCGGGCGCTGGGTTTCGCCGATGCCGTCCGGCTTCGTCCGTATGCGCGAAGGCGACCGGCTGTCGATCGGCGGTCACGAATGGCGCGTCGTCGTGGGCGAGGGCCATAGTCCCGAGCACGCCTGCCTGTGGCGCGAGTCCGACGGGATCGTCCTGGGCGGCGACCAGATCCTGCCCAGAATATCCTCCAACGTGTCGGTCTGGCCGACCGAACCGGACGCCGACCCGCTGGGCGACTGGCTGGACTCGCTGGAGCGGATGAAGACCGTGTTCCCCGAAGGCGTGCTGGTGCTGCCGTCGCATGGAGAGCCGTTCCGTGGCGTGCAGGCGCGGCTGGACGCGCTGATCCGCGGTCATCTGACGGCCCTGAAGCGGCTGGAGCGGACCCTGCGGACGCCGTGCCGGGCCGTCGACGTGTTCCAGGCCCTGTTCGCACGGCCCGTCGGCGACGGCGTCAGGGGCATGGCGACGGGTGAAAGCCTGGCGCATCTCAACTATCTGCTTCATCGGGGGCGGGCGTCGCGCCAGCGCGACGCCGACGGCGTCGACTGGTGGACCGCAATCAGACGGGGGCGAGCGGCGTGACCGATCACATCCAGACAGTACTTTCCGGCGGCGTGCTGACCGTGACGCTGGCGCGGCCCGAGAAGAAGAACGCCATCACCCAGGCGATGTACGCGGCGCTGTCTGACGCGGTGGAGGGGGCGCGGGCGGACGAGGCCGTGCGGGTGCTGCTATTCCGCAGCGAGGGCGACAGCTTCTCGGCCGGCAACGACATCGCCGACTTCATCGCCCTGGGGTCGCAGGGCCAGCAGCCGGTGGACATGTCGGTGTTCCGCTTCCTCAAGGCGCTGGCCGAGTTCGACAAGCCGGCGGTGGCGGCGGTGCGCGGCCGGGCCGTCGGCATCGGCCTGACCCTGCTGCTCCACTGCGACATGGTGGTGGTGGCCGAGGACGCGCTGCTGTCCGCGCCGTTCATCAACCTGGCCCTCGCGCCCGAAGCGGCGTCGTCGATGCTGCTGCCCGCCGCCATCGGCCACCGCAGGGCGTTCGAGATGTTCGCTCTCGGAGAGCCCATCGACGGACGCACGGCCGCGGCCTGGGGCCTCGCCAACCGGGCCGTTGCGGCCGACCAGGTCGAGGCGACGGCGGCGGACCTGGCGGCGAAACTGGCCGCCCGCGCGCCGAACTCGATCCGCAAGACCAAGCGGCTGATGCGCGACGCCGAGGCCCTGTGGGCGCTGATGCAGCGCGAGGGCGAGGCCTTCGGCAGCCAAATGTCGAGCCCTGAGGCCATGGAGGCCTTCATGGCGTTCAGTCAGAAGCGCGCGCCGGATTTCTCGAAATCCGGTTGATTCCCCCTCGCGCGGCTCTTAGGTGCGCGCGCCGATGTCCTCCACGCCCTGCCTTTCCCCCGTCCCGCACATCCAGGTGGAGACGCCCGCCGACGCCGCCGCCGTGGAGGCGCTGGTGCTGGCCGCCTTCGGTCCGGGCCGCTTCGCCAAGACCGCCGAGCGGCTGAGGGAGCGGGCCAGGCTGGCCGCGGGCTTCGTGGCGCGGGGCGACGCGGAACTGCTGGGTTCGGTGCGGCTCTGGTCGATCACCGTCGGCGGGACGCCCACCCTGTTCCTCGGTCCGATCGCCGTCGCGGCCGACAACCGGCGCGCCGGATTAGGAGCCGAGCTGGTGCAGGCCTGCCTGGCCTGGGCCGCCGAGGTGGGGCAGGGCGTGCTGCTGGTCGGCGACGCTCCCTATTTCGGCCGCTTCGGCTTCACCGCCGCGCCGGACGTTCGCCTGCCGGGCCCCGTGGATCAACGCCGCGTCCTGTGGCGCGGCGAGGGCGGGGCGGCCGGCGCGGTTCTCCCCGCCGCCTGATCGGGGATTGCCAGCGCCGCGCGGACCCTTAAGTCTGCACCCATGTCCGACCCCGCCGACAGCAAGACCGGACTGGCCGCCGTCGCCGAGGCGGCGACCCAGGCCCCGGGCAGAGGCTTGCCGCCGGTCCACCTGTGGAACCCGGCGCACTGCGGGGACATCGACATCGTCATCCGCGGCGACGGCGTCTGGCTGCACGAGAATTCGCCCATCGGCCGGCCCGAACTGGTGCGTCTGTTCTCGACCGTTCTGCGCAAGGACCCCGACGGCTACTGCCTCGTCACCCCGGTCGAGAAGCTGTCGATCCGGGTCGAGGACCTGCCGTTCCGCGCGGTCGCATTGACCGCGGACGAGGACGCGCTGCGCTTCACCACCGATGTCGGCGACACGGTCGAGGCCGGTCCGGATCATCCCCTGCGCGTCGACACCGATCCCGTCACCGGCGAACCCGCGCCGGCCCTGCACGTCCGCGCCGACCTGTGGGCCCGCGTCGCCCGGCCGGTCTTCTATGAACTGGTCGAGCGCGCGGAGGTCGAGGGCGGGCGGCTGGTGGTTCGCTCCCGCGGCTGCTCCTTCGCCCTCGGCCCTGTCGGAGCCGGCGTCGCATGAGTCTGGCCTCCCTGCGAGAGCGGCTGGTCGAGCGGCTGGCGCCGGTCTCGGCCTGGCGGCCCGGCGGCCTGCCCCAGCGCTCCGATTTCGACCTCAATCCCGAGGCCGCCCGGCTCGGTCGGACCCTGCGCCCCGCCGCCGTCCTGGTACCCGTCATCGCGCGGCCGGAGGGGGCCACCGTGCTGCTGACGCGCCGCGCCGACACCCTGGCAAACCACACCGGCCAGATCGCCTTTCCCGGCGGCCGGCTGGACCCGGGCGAGACCGCCGCCCAGGCCGCCCTGCGCGAGGCATGGGAGGAGGTGGCGCTGAACCCCTCGACCGTCGAGGTGCTGGGCGTCGGCGACGGCTACGAGACCGTCACCGGCTTCATGGTCACGCCGGTGGTCGGATGGCTGGCCGAGCCGCCGTCGCTGACGCCATCCCCCGGCGAGGTGGCCGAGGTGTTCGAGACGCCGTGGGACTTCCTGATGGACCCGACCAATCACCGCCGGGACTTCTACGACCCCGAGAGCGGCCCGCGCCGCTGGTTCTGGGCCATGCCATGGCGGGAACGCTACATCTGGGGCGCCACCGCCGCCATCGTGCGGGCCCTGCGCACCCGGCTGTACGGCGACGAGGCCGAACCCGCCGCGGCCGTCGACGAGGACGCCGCGTGACCGCCCGCCTGTCCGACCAACCGTGGCTGATCGCCCCGGCCACCCGCGCCGTCATGGCCGCGCTGGAGGCCGTCGGCGGGCCCGGCTGCGCCCGTTTCGTCGGCGGCTGCGTGCGCAACGCCCTGATCGGCCAGCCGGTCGCCGACATCGACATCGCCACCACCCTGACCCCGGACGAGACCGACCGCGCCATCCGCGCCGCCGGGCTGAAGGCCGTGCCCACCGGTATCGCGCACGGCACGGTGACCGCCGTGGCCGAGCGGCGGCCGTTCGAGATCACCACCCTGCGCCGCGACGTCTCGACCGACGGCCGCAACGCCACCGTGGCCTTCACCGATGACTGGGCGCAAGACGCCGCCCGGCGCGATTTCCGCCTCAACGCCCTCTACGCCGATGCGGACGGCACGGTGTTCGACCCGACCGGCGAGGGGGTGGCCGACGCGCTGGCGGGACGGATCATCTTCGTCGGCGATCCGCAGACCCGGATCCGCGAGGACTATCTGCGCATCCTGCGCTTCTTCCGCTTCCACGCCTGGTACGGCCGGGGCGAGCCCGACTCCGCGGCCCTGTCCGCCTGCCGCGCCCTCGCCCCCGGCATGAGCCGTCTGTCGGCGGAGCGGGTTTCCAGCGAACTGATGAAGCTGCTCGCTGCGCCCGACCCGCGCGCCGCCGTGGCGGCCATGGCCGACGCCGGCGTCCTGGCCCAGCTCCTGCCCGAGGCGCGCCTGTCGCCGCTGTTCGAGGCCGCCGTGGATCAGAGCGGCGACCCGGTCGTCCGCCTGATGCTGTTGCTGCCCGCCGACGAGCGCGTGGCGCGCGAGGCGGCGGTCCGCCTGCGCTTTCCCAACGCCACGCGGGACCGGCTGGCATTTGCGGCGCAGGCGCTGCCCGCCGTCAGCCTGTCGATGAGTGACCGGGAGGCGCGTGTGGCGCTGTATCGCCATGGCGTCCCGGCCTTCCGAGACGCCGTGTGCCGCCGCTGGGCCGAGGCCCCGGCGGAGTCTGTTCCGGCCCGCCGCCTGCTGGCGCTCGCGGAGGCGTGGACCCGGCCGCCCATGCCGGTTGGCGGGCGCGATCTCGCGCGGCTCGGCGTGGCTCCCGGGCCGGACACGGGCCGCCTGCTCAAGGCCTTCGAGGACGGCTGGATCGCCGACGACTTCCCGGCCGAGGGGCACGCCGCGCGGCTGACGGCGCTGGTCAGCGCGCGGCGCGGGTGAACTCGCTCACCACCGGGCGGTGATCCGAGCCCGTCGGCTGGCCGAGCCGGCGGCGCACGAAGGCCAGATCAGGCGAGGCATAGACCTGGTCGATGCTCACCCCGGCGACGGCGGGCAGCCCGCTCGGCCAGGTTCCCGGAAAGCCGGACGCCGGCCTCAGCCCGGTCTCGCGCTGCATCTGCCGGCCGATCCGGGCGCTCGAGACGCTGTTGAAATCCCCGGCGACGACCATCGGCCCGGTCAGGTCCGCGCGGATGGCTCCGATGGCCATCGTCTGTTCGATCTGGCCCCACTGCTCCTGAAACGGCCATGGCCTGGTCAGATGCACGCCGAGCACATGGACCGGACCGACCGGCGTGCGGACCGAGGCGCCGACGGCATGCAGGCCGTCGGGCCGGTCGGCGATGACCGTGAGGGGGTATCGCGACGCGATGATGGAGCGCGCGGCGCCGCTGGAGCGATCGATGCGCGGCGTTGCCACCCGATGGGGATAGCCGGCCAGCACCTCGTCGAGCCGTCCGGCCGCAACGTCCCCCAGTTCGATCAGCACCACGATGTCGGCGTCGGCCTCCCGGACGGAGGCCGCCATGGCGTCCACTTCGCCGTTGCGGGCCCACAGGTTGGCGGAATACAGCCGCACGATCGGCGCACCGGCCTCGGGCTCCGGCCCCCGGGGAAACCACTGCGGCGCGACGGCAACCAACAGGGCGACGCAGGCCACCGCTCCCTGCAGGGCCGCCATTCTGAACCGGGTCAGGGCCAGCAGGCCGGTCAGCAGCGCGGTCGCCACCAGCGCCGGGGCGGTGAACTGGGCCAGGATGTCGATCCAGCGGTGGCCGATCCCGCTCAGGGCCGCGACCGCGAGGCCAGGGGGAAACGCCAGGGCCAGACGGATCAGCGCGTCCCACGGCCCGGTCGGGGCGATCCGCGCCCGCCACCGGCGCCAGCCTTGCCTTTCCGGTTGAACGGGGGTCGTCATGGCGCGTTACGGTCTCGCTTCGGAGGATGGCATGGCCAGACGGACCATCGGCGATATCGAGAAAATCTGGGCCAATGTCGAGGGCGTGAAGAAGCTGTCCGACCGGGTCGTGGGGGTCGGTCCCTTCGGCATCGGCCTCGACGGCCTGCTGACCTGGGTCCCCGTCGTGGGCACGGCCTACACCCTCGGGGCGGCCGGCTGGCTGCTGATCCAGGCTGCCCGGGTCAAGGCGTCGCCGACGACCGTGGGACGGATGCTCGCCTATCTGGGCCTCGACAGCGTCACGACCATGGTCGGCGAGGTGCCGTTCCTCGATTTCGTGCCGAGCGTGGTCGACGTTCTGTTCCCCGGCCACTTGATGGCGGCCAAGGCGCTGCAGAAGGATATCGAGTCCACCCACTGGGTTGAGGCGAGCGAGCGCGAGGCCCGCGCCTCGGGGGCGCATGAGCGCCATGTCGCCGAGATGCGGCGCAAGGGAGGGCTGCGGCGGGTCGTCTATCTGCACGACTGAACGCCGGTATCGGCTGCTACCTTTTCGGCTCCAACCCCCCTAATTTTTCGAGCCATGTCATTGATATCGCTTCCGATGACTCCTTCGTCAGCGTCCTGAACCCGCCACAGGAGCGGGGGGTCGCAAAATGTTCTCCGACAGAGTTTCGGAGACATTCTGATGAGCGACCAACAGACCGCCCGCCTGGGCCTGCCCTATCTGGCGGCGGGTCAGATGCAGAAGCATGTGACGCTGAACGAGGCCCTGACCCGGCTCGACGCCTTGGTCCAGAGCGCCGTGGTCAGCCGCACCCAGCCGTCCCAGCCCGCCGACCCGCCGGACGGGGCGCTTTACATCCTGCCGGCCGACGCCGCCGGCCCCGCCTGGGCCGGTCTCGCCGAGGGGACGCTGATGCGGGCCGAAGCGGGCGGCTGGAGCGCCGTCGCGGCGCCGGACGGCGTGGTCGCCCTGGTCGTCGACGCCGATGAACTGGTGGTGCGGCAGGACGGGACCTGGGTTCCGCTCGGCGCCCGGCTGGATGCGGTCCAGAGCCTGACGCGGCTTGGGCTCGGCACGACGGCGGACGCGATCAATCCGTTCGCAGCCCGCCTGAACAAGGCTCTGTGGACCGCCCGGGAGGCGTGGGACGGCGGCGACGGCGACCTGCGGCTGACCTTCAACAAGGAGGCGTCCGCCGATGTTCTGTCGCTGCTGTTCCAGAGCGGCTGGGGCGGTCGGGCGGAACTGGGCCTGATCGGCGACGACGACCTGAGGCTGAAGGTCAGCAGCGACGGCTCGGCGTGGCAGGACGTCTGGTCGGTCGACCGGGTCACGGGGCGAGCCAGCTTCGAGCTGGGCGCGACGCGGCGGGCGGTGACCATAGTGGCGGCGGACGGCGCCTACGCCGTTCCGGCCTGGGCCCGAACCGTCGAGGCGGTGGCGGTCGGCGGCGGAGGCGGGGGCGGCGCCGGGGCGTCCGGCCCGTCCGGCCCTCGCTTCGGCGGCGGCGGGGGCGGGGCCGGCGGCGTCAGCCGGGCGATCTGGGCGGCCGATGAGGTCTCGGCCGGGCTCACGGTGGTGGTGGGCGGCGGCGGGGCCGGCGGCGAGGCGGGCGCCGGCGCTTCGGGCGGCGATTCCCTGGTCAGTTTCGGCGCCACGCCCCTGTTGGTCGCCGCAGGCGGTGGCGGCGGCGGGCTGGGCGATGGGGTGAGCGGCGAGGCCGGCATGGCTGGCGCGGGGGCGCCGACCTCCAACGCCGGCGGCGCCTCCAGCGTCACGGCTGACGGGGCGGCGGGCCGGAGCTTCGATCGCCCGGATGCATCGGGCGGCGGCGGGGCCGGCGGCGGTCTCGACGGCGCGGGCGTGGCTCACGCGGGCGGCGCCGGAGGCGACGGCGGCGCGCTGGCGGTCAAGGCGACGGGCGGCGGCGGCGGATCGGGTGCGTCCGGCGGGGCCGGCTCGGCCTCGCCCCAGCCTGCGCTCCACTGGGCCGGCGCCGGCGGAGGCGGCGGCGGGGCGGTCGCGTCGGGCGCGGGCCACGATGGAGGCGGCGGCGGGTTGGCAGGAGGCGGGGGCGGCGGCGGCGGAGCGGGAGTCGCGGCCGGGGGCGTCGGCGGGCCCGGCGCGAGCGGTCTCGTCTGGCTGATCGCGCAGGGATGACCGTCATGTCCCGACCCCATGACCCCGACGACGCCCTTCTCGAACCGGAGGCCTGGGAGGCTCCCTCCCCGATGTCGGCCGACGATCTCTACCTCGAATCGGGAGCGGACCGCCGCGGCGGTCGCGGGCCCTTCGACGATCCGGAGGATGACCGATGACGGGACCCGCACCCCGCGTGGACGGGGCGCCGCCCCTGGCGGAGGGCCGCTGGTTGTGGCGACGGCTGTATGTGTTCGCCAGCACCGGCACGGCCTGGCTGCTGCTGGACCGGCTGATCGTCCTGACGCCGCCTGAGGCGGCGCTTCCTCTCGCCAAGGGGCTGATGGCGCTGCTGGCCTTGACCATGATCCTGTATCTGGTCGCGCCGACGGCGCAGCAGTTGATCGCCAGTCTGCGCGCGCTGCGTCCCGGCCCGGGCGGGGAGGGGCGGTGATGGGCTTCCGTCTTTCCGAACGCTCGCTGAAGCGGCTGGAGGGGGTGCATCCCCGTCTGGTCGCCCTGGCGGGCGAGGCCGTGGCGCTCAGCCCGGTCGACTTCATGGTCACCGAAGGGCTCCGGACGCCGCAGCGTCAGGCGGCGCTGGTGCGCGCCGGGGCCAGCCGGACCCGGAACTCGCGCCACCTGACCGGCCACGCCATCGACGTGGCCGCCCTGGTCGACGGGCAGGTGCGCTGGGACTGGCCGCTGTATCCGCGCATCGCCGCCGCCTTCAAGGCCGCCGCGGTCCGCCAGGGCACGGCGATCGTCTGGGGCGGAGACTGGCCGAAGCTGCGCGACGGCCCGCATTTCGAGCTCGACGGTAAGGTGTTCCCGTGACGCCGCCGGTCCTTCCCGGGTGGGTCAGGACGGCCGTTTGGGCGCTGGGCGCGGCCCTCGCCCTGATCGCCGTTGTGCTGCTGGCCCAAGGGGTCGGTCTGCGCTGGGACCCCTTCGACCTGGCCGGTCGCCGGCTGCGCACGGCCGAGGCCCTCGCGGACGCCGCCGTTTCGGACGCCCAGGCGCGCCGCCTCGAGAGCGACGGCCGGGCGGATCAGGCTCGCCGCCTTGAACATCTTCATCAACAGGCCATGGCCGTGGAGCGGGTGACCGCCGTCGCCGCGACCGAGGCCCGGAGCGCCCACGATGCCTCGACACCCCTGGATCCGGCTCGCGCCGGCCGTCTTCTGCGCCATGACAGCGAGCTGTGCCGCCTCTCTCCCGCCGTCTGCGGCGGCGCCCCGTCTGACCCTGCCGGAAGCGGCGGCGCGGCCGTGCCGGCTGGACCGCTTGCCTGACGCTTCGACCGAGGGCGATCTGGAGGTCGCCTATGTCGCGCGGGGCGCCGCCCTGGTCGCCTGCGACGCCGCGCGCTCGCTCGCCGTGGAGACCCTTCTGGCCGAGCGGGCCCTCCAGGACCGCTGGCGCGAGCCTCCGCGGCCGCGCCGCCGCTGGCCGCCGTGGTGAAGGCGGGCGATCTGGCCGATTCTGGCAGGGTTGGCCCCGCGATTTCGCGAAGCCGTGCCGGTCGCCGAGTGCAACTTGTGCCGGGTCAGGCAGGCAGATCTTGCCGGGAGCCCGGCACATCCTGCCGGGCGGCCGACGTGCTTAACAGGAACTAACGCAGCAAAAACAACGGATGGACCCTTGGCACGGCGGGTCGCCGACTGGTCCCGTCCTTGCTGCGATACGTCCGAGCAGAATGCTCCCGGCAGCCAAAACGGCGTCGGACACCTTGAAGAAGGACTACGTGTCATGGCGCTGAACAGCGTAAACACGAACGTGGGCGCGATGATCGCCCTCCAGAACCTGTCGGTCACCAACAGTGAACTGAGCACGGTTCAGAACCGCATCAACACCGGCAAGATCGTCTCGTCCGCCAAGGACAACGGCGCCATCTTCGCCATCGCCCAAGGACAGCGCGCTGAAATCGGCGCCCTGAACGCGGTCAAGGACAGCCTGAACCGCGGCCAATCGGCCCTGGACGTCGCCCTCTCCGCCGGCGAGTCGGTCTCCGACCTGCTCAGCCAGCTGAAGGAAAAGGCCCTCGCGGCCACCGACAAGAGCCTGACGACCTCGGCTCGCTCGGCCCTGAACGAAGACTTCAAGGCCATCCGCGACCAGATCGCCACCGTTGTTTCGAACGCCAAGTTCAATGGCGTCAACCTGCTGGACAACTCGACCGGCACCAACGGCTACAAGGCCCTCGCCAACACGAGCGGCACCACCATCAAGGCCGCGGGTGAAAACCTGTCGCTGGGCGGCGCCAACGTGACCGTCGCCGCCACCACCACCATCGGCACCTCGACCCTGGCCACCACGGCCCTGGGTCTGGTCAACGCTTCGATCGACAAGGTCTCGGCCTCCCTGGCTCGCCTGGGCACCGGCTCCAAGTCGTTCGCGACCCACCTGACCTTCGTGGGCAAGCTGCAAGACACCATCGAAGCCGGTATCGGCAACATGGTCGACGCCGATCTGGCCAAGGAAAGCGCCCGACTGCAGGCTCTGCAAACCAAGCAACAGCTGGGTGTGCAGGCGCTGTCGATCGCCAACTCCTCGACCTCCATCCTGCTCGGACTGTTCCGCTAAGGATCGACCGGAAGGGCGGGGCCTTCGGGTCCCGCCCGACCGATCCGGGCCGCCTCACGGAGACGCCGGCTAGACGCCGGCGGAAGGAGAGATGCAGAGCAATGCCAGGATAGACCCGATCGGCGCCCTCGCCGTTCAGCCCGCCGCCGCGGCCACCGCAGGCGGCGATTTCCACGATTCAAGGTTCGCGCAGGAAGCCGAACAGGCCGCCCGCTACCGCCTGGTGATCGAGGAGGGGCCGCAGTCCGGGTCCTTCATCTACAAGACGCTGGACCGGATCACCGGCGAAGTCGTCAAGCAGCTGCCCCGCGAGCAGGTCGTCGACCTGATGCGGACCGCCCAGTACAGCGCCGGCTCGGTGATCGACACCAAGGCCTGACGCCACAGCGTAATCGACGAGACCCGCCGCGCAGGAGCGATCCGCGCGGTTAAAGCGCGTGGTGAACGGCCGTTAACCATGTGTGCACGGTTCGCCTCATAGCCTTGGCCAAACCTGAAAGGCCGAGTCGGATGACGAACAGCGTCCATACCAACACTTCCGCCGCGATCGCGCTGCAGAACCTGACGCGCACCAACGAGCGCCTCGGCGACGTCCAGAGCCGCATCTCGACCGGACTGAAGGTCCAGGGCGCCAAGGACAACGCCGCCATCTGGGCCATCGCCCAGCAGCAACGGGCCGACGTCGGCGCCCTCAGCGCCGTGAAACAGAGCCTCGACCGAGCGACCTCGATCGCAGATGTGGCCCTGTCGGCCGGCGAATCGGTCTCCGACCTGCTGAACCAGCTCAAGGAAAAGGTCGTCGCGGCGAAGGACACCTCGCTCAAGACCCAGTCGCGCCAACTGCTCGACGCCGACTTCAAGGCCCTGATGAAGGCCATCTCCTCGGCGGTCGAGAATGCGACCTTCGACGGCGGCAACATTCTCAACGGCTCGCTGACGACGGGGATCAAATTCCTCGCCAACGCCGACGCCAGTTCTTTCGTCACCCTGTCGGCCAAGGATCTCAGCCTCGGCGGCGCGATCATCGAGCTGTCGATGTCCGACAGCCTGCTGACGCTGACCGGCGCGACCCAGGCCCTGACCCGCCTCGACGACTCGATCACCCAGCTGAACGCCTCGCTGGGCGAGATCGGCGCCCAGGCCAAGCAGATCGAGGCGCACCAGAGCTTTGTGACCAAGCTGGTCGACACCCTGGAATCCGGGATCGGAAACCTCGTCGACGCCGACCTCGCCAAGGAGAGCGCCCGGCTTCAGGCCTTGCAAGTTCAGCAGCAGCTGGGCGCGCAATCGCTGTCGATCGCCAATCAGGCGCCGCAGATCATCCTGTCGCTGTTCCGCGGCGGCTAGAGCCTCAGAAGCGCGCCGCTCCCGAGCGGCCGATGTAGACGGGTGCGGGCCGGCGCCGCTGGGCGCGATGGCCGAATCCGTACAGGGCGAGCAGCGATCTCAGGGTTTCGACGAAGGCAGACATGAGGCACGTCTCCTGCTTCCACGGCGATGGCTCAACCGTCGCCGTCGGCCATTGTTCCCTGAGTCGCGTTCGGAGTCGCTCAGACGGCGGATGTTAAGGCCTCGTTACGCTCGGGCCGTCACACTCGCGGCCGGGAGCGCCGTGTGATCAACAACAGCTATCTTCTCGGATTGTTCGGCGGTACGGCGCCTCTGGCCCTGGACACGACGACGGCCGCCACCCTGCGGCAGGCCGCGCGCCAGCAGCCCACTCCGCCCTGGTCGACCAGCATCGAGCCGCCGAAGCAGGACGCCCTGGTCCGGGCCGCGCTTGGCGGGCGGAAATTCATCAACGAGGGCGCGGCCCAGCTCGACGTCAAATCCGCCTCGGCCGACTACCGCAAGCTGTTCGCCCTCTACCAGGGGCTCGATACGCTCAACGCCCTGGTCAACCGGTCGGCCACCAAAGGCGTCAGCAGCCTTGAGCTGGCGCAGCTGTCCAAACGCTTCAGCTCCGGCCTGACCGAGATTGGGTCATGGCTGTCCTCTGCCGACTTCGATGCAATCCGGATGGTGCAGGGCACGTCCAAGATGACCAGCAAGACCACGGCCGCCGTGCCGCGGGACAGCGCCCGGTCCATCACCGGCCCGATTCACGAGGGATCGGTCGACACGCCGGTGGCCGCCTTCCAGGGCGACACCCGCTTCAGCATCACCATCAAGGTGCCCGTGGGGGTCGACAGCTCGCAGACGACGGCGGTGCCGATCGATCTGGCGGACATGGGCGCGACGCCGCGGACGCTCGACAACGTCCTCAGCCACATTAACGGAAAACTCGAAACCGCCGGCTTCCAGACCCGACTCGGCCGCGAGCAGATCAAGGCCGAGGCCAGGACGATCCAGGTCAACGGCAAGCCCGTGACCCTGCCGGCGGGGCCGGACCAATGGGCGCTCGCCATCCGCGGGACCTCGACCGAAACCGTGGGCTTCACCGCGCCCGAGACCTCGGACGCGGTCTATATCGTGCAGGCGTCCGGGACCACGGGCGGCGCCCAGCTGCTGAAGTTCCAGAGCGATGTCGGCACGGCCGCCCCGCCGACGGGCGGCGGGGTCGGCGAGACCCAGTGGGTCGACGGCCGGCTGTCGCAGGACGCCCTGCCGGACGGCGTCGAAAACGTCCGGGCCAGCGCCGTCGGTCCCGATGGCTCGTTGTGGATCGTGGCCAATCTCACCGCCGGGCCGGACACCCAGCCGATCAAGGGCGTCCAGGATGTCGCCCTGATGAAATACGACTCCGCGGGCCGGCTGGTGACCACGCGCACCCTGGGCGCGGCGTCGACGGCCAGCGGCTACGCCATCGCCATCGACGCGAACGGGGATGTCGCCGTGGCGGGCTCGGTCACCGGGGCGCTGAACACCAGCACGACCGACGCCGGCAAGACCGGGGAGGTCGCCGACGTCGCCGACAGCTTCGTCACCGTGTTCGACAAGGACGCGCAGGAGATCTGGACCCAGCGCCGGGGCGCACGCGCCGCTGACGAGGCCACCTCGGTCAGCTTCGGCGCCGACGGGACGGTCTATATCGGCGGACGAGCCAAATCGGCTGTGCCTGGCGGCGCCGCTGTCGGCGGCTGGGACGGCTACGTCCAGGCCTTCAAGGCGGGGGAGCCCTATCCGACGGCCGGGATCGTTTCCAAGGCGACCGCGACGAGCCAGTTCGGGACCGGCGGCGACGACGGCGTCGATGCGATGACCGTCGACGGCGCCAACCTCTACACCGCCGGCGTCGAGAACGGTCACGCGGTCGTCCGCCACTTCACCCTCGACGCCGAGGGCGTGCCGACGCTGGCCTCGACCCGTGACCTGGGGACCATCAGCGGCGAGATCGGCGGGGTTTCCGTCTCCGGCGGCCAGGTGATCGTGACCGGCGCGAGCCGCGACAGCGGTCTGGCGGCAGGAACCGTGACCACGGCCCATTCCGGCGCCAAGGATGTCTTCGTGGCCACGCTGGCAGGCGACCTGGCGGCTTCGCCCGCCGACCGCATGACCTGGTACGGCGGCGCGGGCGACGACGGCGCCGCCGACGTCAAGGTCCATGACGGCAAGGTCTGGATCACCGGCATAGCCGACCGCGATCCAGCGGCGGATGAAGAGGATCCGACCCGAGGTTATCTGGCCCGGCTCGACCCGCTCACCGGGGCAGTCGAATACGAGAGAACCTGGTCCGGCGACGGCGAAATGGCCGCGCCCCTGACCCTTGCGGTCGCGTCCGGCGGGGCCAGCGTTCTGGACCGGCTGGGCCTGCCGAATGGCGAGATCGACCAGAGCGATTCAAAGCGCCTGGTCGACGCCACCTCGCTGAGGGTGGGAGACCGGTTCTACGTCAGTCCGGCCGACGGCGGCCGCTCGGTGTCTGTCACCATCGCCGCCAAGGACACCCTGGCGACGCTGGCCCGCAAGATCGAGATCGCCTCCAACGGCAAGCTGAAGGTGACCGTCGCTTCCGAGGGCGGCTCGGTGACCGGCAAGGACGGCGAGATCACCACGACGACCGGCGGCTTCCAGCGCCTCTCGATCATGGCCCGCGACGGCAAGGCCGGCGCGGTGCTGACCGCCGGCGAAACCGACCGCGACGCCCTGGCCGGTCTGGGCCTGTCGTCCGGATACATCGGCGCTTCGACCGGCGACGATATCCGCAAGACCTTCGGATTGGATCTGCCGGGAAGTCTCCGTCTCGGCGACGCTGCGCTGGCGAAGACCGCAGGCGAGCGCATCCAGGCGGCCATGAAGGCGGTCCGCGACGCCTACCGGTCCCTCGACCCGGCCACCAGCGCCTCCGCGGCCGCCAACGGTCCCGTTCCGGCCTATCTGACCAACCAGCTGGCCAACTATCAGGCGGCCTTGGCGCGGCTGGGCGGCTAGTCGCGAGCCTGACGAAGGCCGTTGACGCGGCATGGCCCGGCGGGGTTATTGGACTCCCCAGCCGCGCGAGCCTTTCATGCCCCAGGACAACCGCATCCTCATCGCAATCGGCGCCGGCCTCGCGGTCGTCGCGGCGGTGGTGATCGCCCTGATCGTCTCCGGCGGACGGGACCGCGACCCGACCCCGCCTCCGGCCGCCCAGGGCGGCCTCACGGTCGATGTCGCCGACGCGCCGGAACTGAACACGACCCGGGAACTGCGCTGCTATGTCGACGGGCGGTTCGTGGGGATGGCCACCCTCGTCGATTGCGCGCGCCGCAATGGCCTGGCCACAGACGCTCTCGACGTCGGGGTGGACGAGACCGGGGCGCTGGTGGCGGCTCCGACGGCGTCGTTCGCTCCCCCGCCCACGGAGCCCGACGAACGGGCCCAGCTGGAGCCCGAACCGGTCCAGGCCCAGCCCTCGGAACCGCCCCAGACTCAGGCCCAGGCCGCGCCGGGCGCGCAATGCCTGCGCCACACCGGCTCCGACTGGCGCACCGTCTCTTCGAACACCAGCCTGAACGCCTGCGTGCAGGCGCTGTATTCCGGCACCTGCGTCCGCCCCGGCGACGCCCTGTACGGCCGCTGGGGCAACACCACCCTGAGACTCGTGCCGCGCCGGGTCGAGCAGTCGCCTGACAACAATCGCTTCCGCACCCTGGTCGAACAGGACCGGAGCTGCCAGTTCCCGGACCTCCGTTGATGACCCGCGCCTGCCTTTTCCTGACCGCCGGTCTCGGCGCCCTCGCCCTCACGGCCTGCAGCAACGCCGTCGAGGCGCCGTTCGAACCGGGCGTCTGCTTCGCGGTGGAAGCCGGAGCCCCGGGCGAGGCGCCCGTGTTCAACAAGCTCGCCGACAACCAGCCGCAGCTCGAGCATTGCGCGGCGCGACTGGAAGAGATGCGGGTCCGTTTCCTGCGTCAGGGCGGCAGTCGCCAGGAGATCACCGGGTCCTATCAGGGCCAGTACATCTTCATCGACCAGGAAGGCATCTGGCTCGGCAAGTCGCTGGACGGCTCGCGGTTCATCTTCATGGCCCGGACGGGCGACGGCCGGCTGGCGACGCCCGGGGCGATCGTGAGGGACGAGACCGGGCGGCCGATCGGCGTCGCCGCACCCCCCGAGCCGGAACCGGCGCCGGCGGGGCAATAGCGAACAAAACTGGAACATTGGTCCGTGATCCGCTAGGTTGCGGCCACCCAACACAACCGGCCCGTGGCGAAACACACGTCAGGCCTACAAAAAGGATTCGATGATGGCGGGCAGCGTCAACAAGGTCATTCTGGTCGGCAACCTGGGCAAGGACCCGGAAATCCGCACCCTCAACTCCGGCGAGCGCGTAGCCAACCTGTCGCTCGCGACCTCGGAGCAGTGGCGCGACAAGGCCACCGGCGAGCGCAAGGAAAAGACCGAGTGGCACCGGGTGGTCATCTTCAACGAGAACATCGTCAAGGTGGCCGAGAACTATCTGAAGAAGGGCTCGACCGTTTACGTCGAGGGCTCGCTGCAGACCCGGAAATACGAACAGAACGGCGTCGAGAAATACACCACCGAGATCGTGCTGCAGAAGTTCCGCGGGGAACTGACCATGCTGGGCGGGCGCAGTGAAGGCGGCGGCGCCTCGCGCGGCGGCGATGACGACTATTCGTCGGGCTTCTCGACCGGCGGCGCGAACAAGCCGAGCGGTCCCAAGGAAAGCTACGACCTCAACGACGACATTCCGTTCTAGGTCGAGGACCGGCGGGCGGAGGTCGAAACGGTCGGTTACCCGCTTTGACGGGCGACGCGGCGCGGCGCATGGCATAGGCGTCCTGTGATCACGCCCGACAAGCCGCACAGCCCGCTTTCCCTCGTCGAGATCGCCGCCATCGTGGCGGTGGTGGTGATCTGGGGCGTCAACAACGCCGCGGCCAAACAGGCCACCGAGACCCTGCCGCCGCTGCTGACGGGCGCGCTCCGGTTCGCCATAGCCGCCGTCTGCCTGATCCCCTTCGTGCGGCCGCCCTTCCCCAACTGGAAGAGCCTTCTGATCATCGTCGGTCTCGGGGGGCCGGTTCACTACGGGTTGATCTATCTGGCCTTCTGGATGGCGCGGGACGTCAGCCCGGTGTCGGTGGCGACCCAGCTGTGGGTGCCGTTCACGGCCCTGTTCGCCTTCCTGCTGCTGGCGGAGCGCCTGTCGCGGTTCGCCCTGATCGGCATGGGCGTGGCCTTTGCGGGCGTGGCCTGGATGACGCTGGACCCGCACGCCTTCGCCGATTGGCAGGCGATCCTGGTCGGCGTCGCGGCCAGCGCCGCCTGGGCGATGACGACGGTGATCGCGCGTCGGACCACCTCCATTCCGCCGCTCAAGATGCAGGGGCTGCTGGCCTTGGTGGCCCTGCCCAGCCTGGCCTTCGGCTCCGCGATGTTCGAACAGGGGCAGGTGCAGGCGATGCGGGAGGCCGACGCCCTCGTCTGGACCTGCGTCGTCTGGGCCGGGCTGGTGTCGTCGGTGCTGGCGACCACCCTGGTGTTCTGGCTGGTCCAGAAGCGGGAGGCCGGACGGGTCACGCCCTATCTGCTGGCCACCCCGGTGGTCTCCATCCTGATCGGCTGGGGCTTTATGGGCGATGTGCTGACGCCGCAAATCCTCGCTGGCGCGGCCCTGACCATCGCCGGCGTGGCGGTGGTGGCGCTTGCGGAACGCGGCCTCCGCGCCGGAGCGGCGAAGGCCTGAAACGAAAAAGGCCCGGACGCCGAAGCGTCCGGGCCTTCGGGCACATGCCGAGGTCCTACAGACCCGGGAGCTTGAAGCCGGTGTCGCGGCGCGGCGCGATGACGATGCCGGCGCGGCCGCCGGTCAGGGCCTGAACCCGGGCGTATTCACTGGCGGCGTCAATGGTGACGGCTCCGCTCGCGGTCTGGGTGGTGGTCGGGGCCTGGGTCGCTGCGTCGTCGCGGCGCCAGAACAGGATGCGATTGGCCCAGCCCTCTTCCTTGTGGGCGAGGTCGCCGAATTCGTCGTCGATGACGTAGCGGGCGAGGGGATCGGCGCGGTCGCCGCCGGCCTGGGCCACCAGCACCTGCTCCCCGGGCGAACGGGTCACGGCCTGGCGCTGACCCAGCAGGATCTGACGGGCGGCGGACTCGGGCGCAAGCTCCTGCGGGCGCGGCTCGCCCGGCGCGGGCGGACGCAGGCCGTATTCCGGCGGCACCGTCAGCGGCGCCGTGGAGACGGTCAGGAACTCGTCCGGAGTGACCTTGGTCAGGCCGATCGTCTGCCGCATGCTCCCGCAGGCGCCGAGCACCAGCGTCGATGCGGCGAGGGTCAGGATGGCGGTGCGGTTAAGGCGCATGGTCAATCTCGGCTGGGCGCGCCCGAAGGCGCGCGCGTAAACCCTAGAGGAAGCGGCTGATTACGACTTTTCGGCGGCGACGCCAACCTTGGCCGCCCTTTCGGACAGCAGGCTGTCGAGGATGAGCAGGATGACGCCGACGGTGATGGCGCTGTCGGCGACGTTGAACACCCAAGGGAAGAAGCCCGTGCCGGAGAAGTCGAGGAAATCGACCACGAAGCCGAAGCGGATGCGGTCGATCACGTTGCCGATGGCCCCGCCCATGATCAGGCCGACCGAACTGATCAGCAGGCGGCGGTCGGCCTTGAGCGCCCACCAGCCCAGAACGCCGGCCACGGCGAGCGAGAAGGCGCTGAGCATCCAGCGCGCCGACCCGTCGCCGAACAGGCCGAAGCTGACGCCGCGGTTCTCGACCCAGGTGAGGTTGAAGATCGGCGGCAGGACCGGAACCCGGCCAAGCTCGCGCAGATCCAGGCCGGACAGCACCCAGGCCTTGGTCAACTGGTCGAAGACGATGACGAAGATGGCGATGCCGTAGGCGGCCAGTGCGATGCGTGGGATTTTCATTGGGGTCGCTGAATGGGTGAGATCGCCCGGTTAGCAGCCCCGGCCCCGGGCGCGAAGGGGCAATCGTGGCGCGTGGTCGCGCGGGAGCATCAAAGCTTGCCCCGATGCGTTGCACGCTTCAATTGTCACGCTTTCTCCCCCCGAACCAGCCGCCCGTCAGAAGGAGCGCCGATGCCGCATGCCGACAGCCTGATCCTCACCCTGGTCGGCGGCTTTGTGCTGGCCTTCGTGTTCGGGATGCTGGCCAACCGGCTGAAGCTGTCGCCCCTGGTCGGCTATCTGGTCGCTGGCGTGGCGGTCGGCCCCTTCACCGCGGGTTTCGTCGCCGACACCGAATTGGCGCCGCAACTGGCGGAGATCGGCGTCATCCTGCTGATGTTCGGGGTCGGACTGCATTTCTCGCCGGCGGACCTGATGAAGGTCCGCAAGGTGGCGCTTCCGGGCGCCGTCGTGCAGATCGTGGCGGCGACGGTGCTGGGCTGGGTTCTCGGCCGCACGCTGCTGGGTCTCGGCCATCTTGAGGCCGCCCTGCTGGGTTTCGCCCTCGCCACCGCCTCGACGGTGGTGCTGTTGCGCGCGATCGAGGAACGCAAGCAATTGAAGGTCGAGGTCGGGCGTATCGCCGTGGGCTGGCTGATCGTCGAAGACCTCGTCATCGTCATCGCCCTGGTCATGCTGCCGTTGCTGATCGTGCAGCCGGGCCAGACCCTTGACGGTCTTGAACTGGCGCAGTCGATCGGCTGGACGCTGCTCAAGGTGGGCGCCTTCGTCGGCGCGATGCTGTTTGTGGGCCCGCGGGTCCTGCCCTGGCTGCTGATCCGCATCGCCCACACCCGGTCGCGGGAGCTGTTCACCCTGGGCGTGCTGGCCATAGCCCTGGGCATCGCCTGGGTGGCCTACGCCCTGTTCCACTCGTTCGCGCTGGGGGCCTTCCTGGCGGGCCTGGTGCTCAACAGTTCGCCGCTGGGGCACAATGCAGCCGAGCGCTCCCTGCCGTTGCGGGACGCCTTCGCCGTGCTGTTCTTCGTCTCCGTCGGCATGCTGTTCGATCCCAGCATCCTGATCCGCGAGCCACTGGCCGTGCTCGGCGTGCTGGGCATCGTCATCGTCGGCAAGTCGCTGGCGGCGTTGGCCATCACCAGCCTGTTCAAGCTGGACCGGGCGACCAGCCTGACGGTTGCGGCGAGCCTGGCGCAGATCGGCGAGTTCTCCTTCATCCTGGCCGCCCTGTGCGTGTCCCTCGGCGCCATGAGCCGGGAGACCCACGACCTGATCCTGGCCGCGGCCCTGCTGTCGATCTCGCTGAACCCGTTCGTCTTTGCGCTTGTCGACCGGATGGGTGCGCGGCCGAAACCGCTCCCGGCAACGCCGGAGGCGGTTCCGGTCAGGGACCTGATCTAGGTCTCAGAGCACGCCGATCATACTGGCCACCAAGGGGTGGCGGACGATGTCGCGCTCGGCCAGCTTGACCACGGCGATGTCAGGCACCGGGGCGAGGCGTTCGGCGATGTCGGACAGGCCGGAGATGCCCGGCAGCAGGTCCGACTGCTGCGGATCGCCGGTGACCACCATGGTCGAATGCCAGCCCAGCCGCGTCAGCAGCATCTTCAGCTGGACGTAGGTGCAGTTCTGGGCCTCGTCGACCACGATGAAGGCGTTGTTCAGCGTGCGGCCGCGCATGTAGCCGATCGGCGCTATCTCGATCAGGCCTTCGGCCATCAACGCCTTGACCCGCTTCATCGACAGCCGGTCTGACAGGGCGTCGTAGAGGGGGCGCAGATAGGGCGCGAGCTTGTCCTCCATGTCGCCGGGCAGGAAGCCGATCGATTCTCCGGCCTCGACCGCCGGGCGTGAGAGGACGATGCGGCCGACCTTGCCGGCTTCGAGCGCCTCTACCGCCTTGGCGACGGCGAGGTAGGTCTTGCCGGTGCCGGCCGGACCAAGGGCCAGGACCATGTTGTGGTGGTCGATGGCCGTCATCAGCTCAGCCTGACCGTCCGATTTCGGCTTCAGCGTCTTCAGATAAGCCTGGTCGCGATCGTCGTTGGAGGGGTAGGGCGACCAGCCGGCGTGCGTGGGAAGGCGCCGTACCTTGGCGTCCTCGATGAACTGCCGCGAATCCAGAACGCCGTGTTCACGGGACATTTCACGGGTCTGACGCTTGATTGCCGCACGCTTGGTCATGGACGCCTCCAGGGCATGAAAAAAGGCGATGCCGCAAAAGCATCGCCTCGAACGAAGGTGGTCGGGGAAGGGGACGCGGCGCATCCGCCCGGGTCTGAGGAAGAACCAACTTCCAGCGGGAATACCCGCCGACCGGAACGCGTCACGCGCGCTCTCCTGGGTCTGACCGGACCGGGCTTGATCCGGCTTCGGATCCGGGGCGGAAATGGCGGCCTCGAATCGCATCTACACTCTGATGCTAGCGTGGTTTACGAGAGCTTAAAGCCCTTGATTTGTTCAGAAATGACGGTGTCGTGATGAATGTTTACAGCCTCGGTGACAAGAAACCACAGCTTCCACCACAAGGCGAATACTGGATCGCACCGACCGCAACCGTCATAGGAGACGTGATTCTCAAGCACGGCGCCAGCCTCTGGTTCGGCGCGGTCGTGCGCGGCGACAATGACCCCATCACCATCGGGCGGGACACCAATATCCAGGACGGCAGCGTGCTCCACTCGGACCCGGGCGAGCCGTTGACCATCGGCGACGGGGTGACGGTCGGCCATATGGTCATGCTCCATAGCTGTGAGATCGGCGACAACACCCTGATCGGCATCGGCGCCGTCGTGCTGGGCCGGGCGAAGATCGGCAAGAACTGCCTGATCGGCGCCAACACCCTGATCACCGAAGGCAAGGAGATTCCCGACGGTTCACTGGTCATGGGCCAGCCGGGCAGGGTGGTGCGGCAGCTTGAGCCGGGGCAGATCGAGGCCTTGAAGGCGTCGGCCGCCCACTATGTCCAGAACTGGAAGCGTTACGCGGCGGATCTCAAATCCGGTTAGGCCGGTCAGGCGATACGGCGGCCGCCGACCGCCGCCAGGCTGAGCGGAGCGCGGGCCGCCTCTCCCACCCCGATCGAGACGCGGGCGGTCAGCAGGCGGGGCTCGTCGGCGGCCAGGGTCAGGGTGGCGGCCGGCGCGTACAGGCCGAGCAGGCGATCGGGCCGCCCCGACGGTCCGCGCAACGGCAGAAGGGTGATCTCGATCTGGGCGGCGATGCTGCCGGCGAGGGCTGCGACCACCACGGGGCGGCCTTCGCGGACGGTCTGGGTCAGGGCCGTGGACACCAGCGGCCGCGAGGCCGTGCGCCACAGGGACAGCAGCGACCTGTCCTTCAGGTCTTCGCCGTGGAACGCCTCGATCCAGCTTCCGGCGAGGCGAATCGCGGCGTCCTCGCCTGAACGCCTGGCCACGAACGCCCTCGGCAGGCGCAGACCCAGGACGTCGGGCTCGAGAGCGGCTCGATGGGGAATTCCGCCACGCGACTCCGGCCGGCGCGCGAGGGCCGTCCAGTGGTCGATCAGGAACTGCGTGTCAGGGTGAAACATCGCCTTGGCCTCTGGCGTCGCCGCCGCAAGGACCGGGCCGGGCCGAGCGCAACGGAAACGAAAGGCTTTTGCGGTTCAGATGCAGGCTGGAGCGGCCCGCGTCTTGCTGGGCACGCGAGAAGATTCATCTGGAGGTCGGCCCATGCGGGTGCGGATCATGAACTGGACGCCGGCCGTGGCGACCTTCGTCGTCGTGACGGCGGTCGCCGGAACGGCTGCGGCGCAATGTGGACCGGTCTGTCCGCCCCCGCCGCCGCCCTGCTGCGAGCCGCCCCCGCCGCCCCCGCCTCCGCCGCCCCCGCCGTGCTGCCAGCAGCCCCCGCCCCCGCCGTGCTGCGGCGGCGGCGGCGACTTCAACGTCAATGTGAACGTCAACGCCAACGCCGAGGCTGGCGCGCGCAGCCGGGCGGGGCTCAACGCCCGCGCGGGCGGCGCGGTCTGGGTTTCGGGCGGCGGATCGGCCTATGTGACCGTGGATCAGCCTTATCCGACCACGATCAACGGCCTGATGGTCGAGGGCGCCCGGGTGCGCCAGACCGTCCGCGTGCCCTATGAGTCGCGCCGCCGGTGGGAGAAGCGGGTGGTCATCCGCGCCTTCTGCCTGGACGACCGCAATGTACCCCATCCGGCGTCCCAGGTGCGGCCCGACCGCGAGGTCGACGCCGACTACGAGGGCGAACTGTACCGTTGCCTGGCGGGAACGTGGCTGCAGTACACCTGGGCCGAATATACCGGCGACGCCGACTTCGGCCACGGCCAGACCATGGACTGCCGCAAGGGCGAGGCGCTGTGGCACGGCCGCGGCGGACTGGTGGAATGCCGGGCCCAGAAGGCCGAGCGGGAATGCAATGAACGCTCGCTCCTGCGTCGTTACGGCGCCGGCATCAAGATCCTCACCATGGTCCGGGAAGAGATCTACACCGAGTACCGCGAGGAAGTGGTCGAACAGCAGGGCATCGCGGTGTCCGGCGCGTCCATGACCCTCGATGGCGGCGTCGGCGGCCGCGTATTCTGACGCGAGACCCGCTGCCGGCGTTCAGCCGCGCGTCATCGCGCCTTCAATAGGATGGCGATCGTCGGCTCTGTCGACGATCCTGAGAAGCGACTGGCCCCGATCCGAAAGGACCGGGGCCTTTTTTTGTCGTCTACTGGGCCGGCGCCGCGGCCGGAGCCTCCGCCGGCGGACGCGAGGACGTCACCGAGGCACGCCAGGCAGTGTCGGGCCGCAGGTATTGACGGGCCAGGCGCTGGATATCGGCCGGGGTGATCGCTTCCAGGTCCGAGATGTGGGTCAGCGTCTGTTCGACCTCTTCCGGCCTCGCGGCCACGTCGCCCAGCTGGCCGAGCCAGTACTCGTTGCCGGCCTGACTGCGGCGTAGCGATTCGATGACCGGCAGGCGGGCGCGGTTCAGCTCGTCTTCCTCGACCGGGGTGTCCCGAAGGCCGGCGACGATCGAATCGACCGCCGCATAGAAGGCGGGCAGGGCATCGGCCGCCGTCTGGGCGGTGATCGAAATGGAACCGTAGTCCTCGTACACGTCGGAGGCGCTGGCCGAGACCCCCGGGGAATAGGCGAGGGCCTGCCGCTCGCGGATTTCCTCGAGCACCCGAAGCTTCAGCACTTCGGCCAGGATGGCGACCTGGCGCGACTCGGTGCGGTCGCCGACGGCGTCTGTGGTCGGCCAGGCGACATAGCCAAGGGCCTGTTCGGCGGGGCCGGTGTGGCTCAGCTGGACAGGATCGGCCACCCCCGCCGGGAAGCGGAGCTGGGTCGCGCCGGGCGCCGGCTGGGCGTCGGGACCGCGCGCGGAAAGCGCGCCCAGTGTGGGGGCGACCGCCGCGATGGCGTCGTCGACGGTCACGTCACCGACGACGACCACGTCGATCGGACCGGAGGCAAGGCCGTGGGTCACGCCCGCGCGCATGTCCTCGATGGTCCAGGCCGCGACATCCTCGATGCTGGGGAAGGACTGCCGCTTGTCGCCGCTGGCCAGCAGGCCGGAGGCCTGCAGCTGGAAGGCGCCGCCGGGCGTGGCCATCTGCTGGGCGACGATCTGCGGGAAGAAGGCCTTGATCTGCTGGAACGGCGCCGGGCGCAGGCCCGGATCGGTCAGATAGGCGGTCAGCACCTGCATCTCGAGCGCGAGGTCCTGCGGCCGGGTCGCGCCCGACAGGCTGTAGGTGTCGCTGTCGATGCCGAAGTTGGCCGAATAGATGCGGCCGTTCAGCACGCGGCTGAGCTCGTCGGCCGTCAGCTTGCCGAGGCCGCCTTGGGTGAAGACCAGCGGAGCCAGGGCCTGCGGGTCCGAACGGTCGGTCGGCAGGCCCAGCTCGCCGATGCCGGTGCGGACGCTGACCAGAATCTGCTCGTCGCGGAAGTCGGTTGGCTTGACGGTCAGGCGGACGCCGTTGGCGAAGGTGACCACCGTGGCGCCCAGTTCCGCAATCTCGCGGCGATCCTGCACCGTGCCCGGCGCGCCGAAGGTGGCGTAGGGCCAGTCAAGCTGCGCCTGGGCGGCGGGGGCCGCCACGGGGACCTGACGCGACGCCTCGAGCGCGGCGGTGACCGCCGCCTCGCCGCCCTCGATCTCGACGGGCGTGACCACCAGGGCCAGCGGACCGCCGCCTTCGAACACGGGCTTGATGGCCTCGTTCACCTGGGCGGCGGTGAGCCCCTCCACGGAGGCATTGAACAGGTCGAGGTTGGTCTGGGGGGCCGAGAAGACCTGCTCGTCATTCACTGCGCCCACCAAGGCGTTGGCCAGCGACGGCGTGCGCCGCGTGGCCGCGGCGGCCACGGCGTTCTCGAGCGCGGCCCGGGTGTCGGTGATCTCACGCTGAAGCTCGGCGTCGGACACGCCGTACTGCACCAGGCGGCGCTGCTCCTGCTCGATCGTCTCCAGGGCCCGCTTCCATTCGCCGGGATTGAACTGCGCGGAGACGGAGGCGATGTCGAGGCTTTCGGCAAGGGTCGCCTGACCGCCGCCGGCGGAGATGAAGGGCGGATTGTCGGCCCGCGCGATCTCGCCCAGCCGGCGGTTGAGAACCGCGACGCCGAGGTTGCGCAGCAGGTTGTCGCGGCGCTCCGCGACGGTGTCCGGATCGGTGTCCGGCGCCTTGATCCAGTTCAGCTGGATGGACGACTGGACGCCCTCTTCGACGAGGATGCGGGTTTCCGGGTCGCGCGGCGCAACGGTTCCGAGATCCGGCTCGGGACCTTCGGCGCCCTTGGGTTGCCAGGTCTCGAAGGCGCCGCGAATCTTGGCTTCCATCACGTCGACGTCGAAATCGCCGACAGCGATCATCGTCGCGCGGGACGGGCGGTAGTAGGCCTCATAGAATTCAACGAAGCGCTCGCGCGGGGCGGTGCGGATGATCTCCAGGTCGCCGATCGGCAGGCGCTGGGAAATGCGTTGGCCGGGGGCGAGCAGGGCCAGCTGGGCCTTAACCGAACGCAGGCCGGGCGTGTTGCGCAGCCGTTCCTCGCCGGCGATGACCCCGCGTTCGGCGTCGACCGCCTCCGGGGCCATCAGCGCCTCGGACACCTGTTCGCGCATGATCCGCAGGCTGGTGTCGACGGTCTCGTCGTTGGTCCGGGGCAGTTCCAGCATGTAGACGGTCTGGTCGAAGCCGGTCGAGGCGTTGGTGTCGGCGCCGAAGGCCAGGCCGAGCCGCTCAAGGATGCGCAGCAGGTCGTTCTCGGGAATGTTGGTCGTCCCGTTGAACGCCATGTGCTCCATGAAGTGGGCGAGGCCGAGCTGGTCCTCGTTCTCCATCAGGGAACCCGCGTCGATGCGCAGGCGAAGCGACGCCTGACCGGGCGGGGTGGCGTTGCGCAGGATGGCGTAGCGCATGCCGTTGGCGAGCTGCCCGAAACGGACGTTGGAGTCGGCCGGAATGTCGCTGGCGCTCTGGGCCCATGGGTCGCTTGGCTGGGCCTGTGCCGCCGCTGGAGCCTGGGCCAGGACCGGGGCGGCCGTGGCGAGGACCGCCATGGAGGCGGCGGCGAGGAGGAGCAGGCGACGGGGGGAACGCATGGGCGGTTCTTTCCGATAGGCGCGAGGGCTCCTGATCGGAAGCCGCGCCGGACAAGGTACAGGGGCTGCGATCCTCGACCGCCGACGCCCTCGTCAACCTTTCAGCGACACGGAAGGGCCGCTCAAGTTACGGAAGATTAATGTGACGGCCGCGAGACATAGAAGGACGCGGAGTTGCCGACGGCGTTGGCGCCGGTGATCACGGCGCGGGTCGAGCCGGCGACGGTCGCGTTGGCGGTCGCTGAGACGTCGCCGCCGTTGGTCTGGCTGTTGCGGGCTTCGAGATAGCCCTCGCACTCGGAACAGGCGTAGCCGGTGACGCTGTTCCCCACCGCCTCCGCCCCGACATAGACGTCGTAGCCGTTCGTGCCCGAGAAGGTGGCGGTGACGTCGACGCCGCCCGAGTTGAACTGGCTGTTGTCGATCTCGACGAAGATGTCGTTGTTGCCGACGGACAGTTCGTTGGCTGCCCCCCGTGCGGAGGCTTCGGCGCGGCCGTAGTCATAGGCGGTGGTGGTGGCGGCGGCGCGGACGAAGGCGGTGTTGTCCTGGCTGGACCCGACCACGACGGACCCGCCCTCGTTATAGAGCACGGCCTGGTTGGCGCTGGCGCGGGCGCGGCCGGCCAGATCCCAGGCGTTGCCGGCGTTGGCGCTGGACTCGGCTTCGACCAGGTCCCCCGTGGAGGACTGGACGATGCTGAGGTCCTGGCCGGAGGTCTGACCGCTGTTGACCTGGACGGCGTTGGCGATGGCCTGGCTGGAGATCACGGCTTCGGCCGGGATGTACTGGGTCTCGATGCGGTCGTAGGCGCGGACCGTCGCCGAAGATGACTGGTCAATGGAGCCGGCGACGACCGAGCCTTCGCCGTACATCGCGACCGTGTTGGAGATGGCCGAGGCATTGATGTAGGCGCCGTCCAGCAGGCGGGCGTCGTCGTCGCCCAGCTGCGAGGTCGCGCTGACCAGGCCGCCGGTGTTGGACTGGGTCGCATCGATGGTCAGGTCGGCGTCATAGGCGCTGACCGCCAGATAGTTGCCCTGTGCCTGGGTGGTGGCGTTGACCACGCCATCGGTGTCGCCGCCCAGGGTCATGTCGGTGGTCGCAACCGCGTCGCCGCGCATGTCCTGGTCGGACTGCACCGTGATGGAGCCGTTCTCGACCGCCCCGGACGCGCTGTTGCCCTGGGCGGAGGTGCTGACGGTGACCTGGTCCTGGGCGTCGACGACGTTCAGCGTCTGTTGCGAGAACACGTCGCCCAGTTGCAGCTGTTCGTTCAGGACGATCGAACCGCCGGGGGGCGGGGTCTGCGCGACAGCCTCAGTAGCGGCTGCGGCGCACAGCGCCGTCGCGGCGATCGTGCCAGCGAGACGGATCCGCGCGGGTTTCGCCATTGTTCGTGTCCGTGTTGGGGTAAGCCGGATAGTAGCCGCCGGTGGGGCCGGTCGTGCCGCCCAGCGGGTCAGGGCCGGCCGAGAGGCAGATCTCCGGTCCCGGAGCGCCGTACAGATTGGCCATGAACTCGACGGTCGCCCGCTCGATCAGGGCTCGCACCGCCAGCTGGACCGGCTCCAGCCCTCCTTCGCCGGCGGAAATGTCGAAGACATTGCCGTTCAGGAAATCGAACACGCCGGCCGAGATCTCGCGGCCGATGATCTGCTTCTGGTAGGAGACCACGTCGACGACCTCAAGCGTGGTGGTCTGCACCAGCCGCAGGTCGATGGCGATGTTCATCACAAAGGCCTTGCCGGCGAAGGCTGTCGACAGCGGCGTGTCCGTGCTGGCCTGGCCCGCGGCCATGTCGAACCCGCCCGAGCGGATGTTGTAGTTCACCTCGGTGATGCCGCCGACGATGTAGAAGTCCGACCCCGGCACCTGGCCCGCCAGGATGCGGCGATACTGGTTGTCGTCGGCTCCCGCGGGGCCTTCGTCGCCAATCAGGCGGTTGTTGGCGTAGCGCAGCTCCATCTCGGAGACCGAGGTGTCGTAGCGTTCGACCTGGCGGGCCCCGGCTTTCGCCAGGGCCGTCATCGCCATCTGTGACGCGCCGCCGGTGATCTGGCGACCGCCGTCGGCCGAGACCGTGCCGGTGTAGTCGCTGATCCGGCCCACGGCCATGCGCGGCGACGGCAGGTTGTAGCGCCGGGCGTAGTCGGCCATGCAGTAGAGAGCGGCGGAGTAGGGGGTCGGGTTGGCGGTCACGGGCGCATTGCCGATCGGGGTCGCATACACGCCCTGGGGCCCCGCCGACGCGGAGATGCAGCCGCCGAGGAGCGCGGCGATGGCGCTGGCGGCGACGACCGTCCTCAGACGCCGAACGGACTGACCGTGAATCATGGAAGCCTCAGGGTGCCGTTCAGACTGGTTCCGGCGGTGACGTTGCCGTTGTTGATCTGGGTGGAATTGACGATGACGGTGTTGTGGTTGCCCTGGACCACGACGTTCAGGCTGTTGCCGATCGCGGTGGAGCCGCCGATGGTCGTGCCGCCCTGGCCGCTGTGGCCGCCGGCGCCCGTGAAGCTGGTGGAGACCCCGCCGCTGGCGCTGGAATAGGCGCTGGCGCCCGCCTGGATGATGCCGTCGACGATCAGGCGGTTGCCGTTCTGGTCACGGGTCGAGCCGGTCTGGGGCCGGGCGGTGGTGTAGCGCGAGCCGCCGTAGCCCGCCTGGTAGGCGCCCATGCCCGAGGAACCCGCCGACTGGGCCGTCGCGGCCGCAGGCAGGGCGAGGACGGCGACGCTGAGGAGCGCGGAGATGGTCTTCGGCCGGATGGTCAAGGCGAACCTCCACAGGCGATCATGGTTTACGGGCCGGCAAGCAACCCCCGTGCCAATCTGGATCATGGTTATTAAGAACCACTTGCCATGCTCGGGCCTGACGACGATCTGTCCGCCGAACCGCTCCGGAGCCCCACCCTGACCGAGTCGCCGCCCTCCGAACCGATCTTCAAGGCTCCCGCGGTGGCGGTGCTGTTGGCGCTATCCCTGCCAGCCCTGTTCTGGCTACAGGCAAGATTGCCCGACGGCGGTCTGTCGCTGGCGTTCAGGCCGGCGTCGCTGTGGAGAGGCGACTGGTGGCCCGGCCTGCTCACCTCAATGTTCATGCATGGCGGTTGGGGGCACGTGGCGATGAACGCCTTGGGCGTGTTCGCCTTCGCCCCGCCGGTGGCCCGGCTGATGCCCGGGCCGCGCGGAGTCGCCGGTTTCCTCGCCTTCTACCTGGTGACCGGCCTGGTCGGCACGGCGGGCTATGGCCTCATTCACCCCGATACCTTCGATCCGCTGGTGGGCGCCTCCGGGGCGGTGTTCGGCGTGATGGGAGCCGCGTTGCGCCTGCTCGGACGGCGCGACGGCTCCCTGCGGCCCCTCGGCGACCGCCGCTTCCTGCTGATGGCGGGGGTCATCATGGTGGTGAACGCCGGAGCGGGCGTGATCGGCCTGCTGCCCGGCGCCGAGGGCGCGCGGGTGGCGTGGGAAGCCCACGCCTTCGGCTTCATCGCCGGCGCGTTGCTGATCGGGCCGTGGGTCCGGCTGTTCGGTTCACGCCGGACGTCATTTGATTCCCCGCCCGATCTGCGCGACCCTTCCGCCTGAAGCGGCCCGTCCGCGGCCGCGCTCTATATAGAGAGGAGGAGCCGCGATGCTGGTCGCCGAAATTCTCAAGGACAAGGGCGACGCCGTCTACAGCATCCGCCCGGACGTGCGCCTCGGCGACGCCTGCGGCGAGCTGGACAGGCTGCGGGTCGGTGCTCTCATCGTTTGCGATGCGGACCGGGTGGTCGGCGTCCTGTCCGAGCGCGACGTGGTCAGGGCGATGGCCGCCGGCGGGGCGGCGGCTCTGGATCGGCCGGTATCCGATTTCATGACGGCCGACGTCGTGTTCGCGGCTCCGGCGGAGACCGTGACCATCCTGATGGGCCGGATGACGGACCGTCGCATCCGCCATCTGCCCGTGCTCAGGGACGGACGGCTGGCCGGCGTGATCTCGATCGGCGACGTGGTGAAATGCCAGATCGCCGAGGCGACCCAGGAGGCGGAGTCGCTTCGCACCTATATAGCGGCTGGCTGACGCATCGGGCGGGGAGGCGGCGAACGCCGGCCGGCGACCGGGAGTCCGCGAGAAAGTTCGAGAATTCGCAGGAATCGGGTTGCGGTCCAAAAGGCCGCTGCGTATATCGCCGCCTCGCTCGGAAACGGGCCGGCCGCCGGGGCCACGGAGACGAAAGCCTCCACGGTTTCCCGGGAAGAAAGTCGCGAAAGCGGGTTGCTTCCTTAAGGTGTTTCGGTTAGGTTCCGCGCTCCAATCGAATCGTCGGACGAAACAGAGGCAAGCCTCTCGGCTTTCCAGACGGTTTTTTGCGGCCCGAAGTCTCCGGATTTCAGCCTTCGCAAAATGGCTCAAAAAGCCCGGTTGACACGGATAAGCGGCCTCACTAGATAGCCGCCTCCGCCGCCCTCCGGGGCGGGTTTGCAGAGAGAGGTTCTTCTTTAAAAAGAACCACTTGACGCAGGAAAATGAGGCGGTAAACACCGCCTCCCTCGCCTCCGGGCGGGGCCGCTGAAAAGAGATCGTCCTTCGGAATGATCGCTTGACACGGGAAAGCGAGGCGACTACATCGCCGCCTCCGCCGCAACCGGGCGCTAAACGGTGGGATCGGTTCTCCGGTTCCTGGGTCTTTGAAATCGTTGATCTGGAAAGAGAAACGCAGGCGGCGGTGTCCTAGCGACAATCCTAGAGATTGTCTCGACACTGACAACTGCGGTCTTTTTGAAAAGACACCATGACGTCGCTCTTCGGAGAGGCGTTCGTGGGATCTCGTCAAGAATACGTAGAACTAATGCCAAGTCGGTCTTCGGACCGATCTGCTTAGGTCAGATAGTCAACTCAACCTGAGAGTTTGATCCTGGCTCAGAGCGAACGCTGGCGGCAGGCCTAACACATGCAAGTCGAACGAACTCTTCGGAGTTAGTGGCGGACGGGTGAGTAACACGTGGGAACGTGCCTTTAGGTTCGGAATAACTCAGGGAAACTTGAGCTAATACCGAATGTGCCCTTCGGGGGAAAGATTTATCGCCTTTAGAGCGGCCCGCGTCTGATTAGCTTGTTGGTGAGGTAATGGCTCACCAAGGCTACGATCAGTAGCTGGTCTGAGAGGATGACCAGCCACATTGGGACTGAGACACGGCCCAAACTCCTACGGGAGGCAGCAGTGGGGAATCTTGCGCAATGGGCGAAAGCCTGACGCAGCCATGCCGCGTGTATGATGAAGGTCTTAGGATTGTAAAATACTTTCACCGGTGAAGATAATGACTGTAGCCGGAGAAGAAGCCCCGGCTAACTTCGTGCCAGCAGCCGCGGTAATACGAAGGGGGCTAGCGTTGCTCGGAATTACTGGGCGTAAAGGGAGCGTAGGCGGACATTTAAGTCAGAGGTGAAATCCCGGAGCTTAACTTCGGAACTGCCTTTGATACTGGGTGTCTTGAGTGTGAGAGAGGTATGTGGAACTCCGAGTGTAGAGGTGAAATTCGTAGATATTCGGAAGAACACCAGTGGCGAAGGCGACATACTGGCTCATTACTGACGCTGAGGCTCGAAAGCGTGGGGAGCAAACAGGATTAGATACCCTGGTAGTCCACGCCGTAAACGATGATTGCTAGTTGTCGGGGAGTTTACTTCTCGGTGACGCAGCTAACGCATTAAGCAATCCGCCTGGGGAGTACGGTCGCAAGATTAAAACTCAAAGGAATTGACGGGGGCCCGCACAAGCGGTGGAGCATGTGGTTTAATTCGAAGCAACGCGCAGAACCTTACCACCTTTTGACATGCCCGGACCGCCAGAGAGATCTGGCTTTCCCTTCGGGGACTGGGACACAGGTGCTGCATGGCTGTCGTCAGCTCGTGTCGTGAGATGTTGGGTTAAGTCCCGCAACGAGCGCAACCCTCGCCATTAGTTGCCATCATTTAGTTGGGAACTCTAATGGGACTGCCGGAGCTAATCCGGAGGAAGGCGGGGATGACGTCAAGTCCTCATGGCCCTTATGGGCTGGGCTACACACGTGCTACAATGGCGGTGACAGTGGGAAGCGATCCCGCGAGGGGGAGCGAATCTCCAAAAGCCGTCTCAGTTCGGATTGCACTCTGCAACTCGGGTGCATGAAGTTGGAATCGCTAGTAATCGCGGATCAGCACGCCGCGGTGAATACGTTCCCGGGCCTTGTACACACCGCCCGTCACACCATGGGAGTTGGCTTTACCCGAAGCCGGTGCGCTAACCGCAAGGAGGCAGCCGACCACGGTCAGGTCAGCGACTGGGGTGAAGTCGTAACAAGGTAGCCGTAGGGGAACCTGCGGCTGGATCACCTCCTTTCTAAGGATCCCGGCCCTCGGCCCCGCGCGCCGCCGCCGGCGCATCCCTTCTCCTGGATGATCAGACAAAGACGACCGCCGCCCTTGCCCGTTGCCGGGCGCGGGCGGCCCGGTCCTCTGGGCTAGTAGCTCAGTTGGTTAGAGCGCGCGCTTGATAAGCGTGAGGTCGGAGGTTCAACTCCTCCCTGGCCCACCATCTTCCCGTCCGGCGCGGCGCGCCGGCGGCGGGGGCGTAGCTCAGTCGGGAGAGCGCCTGCTTTGCACGCAGGAGGTCATCGGTTCGATCCCGTTCGCCTCCACCACCCGGTGGCGGGGGCGGGGCATCCAGGGCGAAGGCACAACAACGGAGTTCCCGGCCGACCGGCCTTGTGCCGGTGGGCCGTTGGCGTCGCCTCCAGCGGCGCCGGGATCTTGGACAAAGTGAAGAGGGTAATTGTGTGACCGAAGGATGCATCTTCGAGGATGCGGGTCGCGTGCGCGGGGTTGCCCCTGCGTGCGGGGCACGCGACGAAGGTTGAAGAGAGATCAAGCGTAACAAGGGCATCTGGTGGATGCCTTGGCACTGAGAGGCGATGAAGGACGTAGCACGCTGCGATAAGCTGTGGGGAGCCGCGAGCAGGCTTTGATCCGCAGATTTCCGAATGGGGCAACCCCACCGCAAGGTGATCGTGAGCTGAATTCATAGGTTCACGAGGCGAACCCGGGGAAGTGAAACATCTCAGTACCCGGAGGAAAGGACATCAACCGAGACTCCGCTAGTAGTGGCGAGCGAACGCGGACCAGGCCAGTGGCCGTCGTGACACAACCGGAACCGGCTGGAAAGCCGGGCCAGAGCGGGTGACAGCCCCGTACGGGTCAACCAGCGACGGTCCTCGAGTAGGGCGGGACACGTGAAATCCTGTCCGAACATGGGGGGACCACCCTCCAAGCCTAAGTACTCCTCAGTGACCGATAGTGAACCAGTACCGTGAGGGAAAGGTGAAAAGCACCCCGACGAGGGGAGTGAAACAGTTCCTGAAACCGGATGCCTACAAGCAGTGGGAGC
>NZ_DASPMM010000011.1:0-48628 GCF_035627055.1 Brevundimonas sp.
ACCATGTACGACGCGCCCGGCATCGGCCTGGCCGCCGTGCAGATCGGCGAGCCGGTGCGGATCATCGTCATGGACCTGGCCCGCGAGGGCGAGGAGCCCCAGCCGCGCTATTTCGTGAACCCCGAGATCCTGTGGGCTTCCGAAGAGACGGCGCCTTACGAGGAAGGCTGCCTTTCGATCCCCGAAGTCTACGATGAGGTCGAGCGTCCGGCGCGGGTGAAGCTGCGCTACCTGAATTACGCCGGCGAGCAGGCGGAGGAAGACGCCGAGGGTCTTTTCGCCGTCTGCATCCAGCACGAAATGGACCACCTCGAAGGCGTGCTGTTCATCGACCACCTGTCGCGCCTGAAGCGCGACCGGGCCGTGGCCAAGGTCAAGAAGGCGGCGAGGCTGGCCGCCTGATGGCCCGCCTCAAGCGCAACCGCGACCGCATCATCGACCCCTCCGGCCGCCGCCGCCTGACACGCAATGAAAAGGTCGGCGTGGCCAGCATCGTCTCGCTGGTCGCGGTCGCCGCCGTGGGCGTGGTCGCCGGCCTGCTGATCGACCGCCTGCTGAGCTTCGACGACGCCCTCGACGCCGGCGGCGAATGGGACGAGGGCGGCGGCGTCTTCACGCGCTTCGACTGAGACTGCGGTCCGGTCGACGCTGGCGCCCTTGTCAGTTTTCAACTCCCGCGTGATCGTGTAGCCCGATGACATGAGCGGCTGGTGAGTTGAGGTGGAGCTATGGTTGATCGCAGGGCGTGGGCGGCCGACAGCCGCATGGCCGCAATCAATCCTCAACAGACCCAGGCGAACCTCCTCGGGCGCAAACGGGTCGTCGATGGCGTTTTGACTGCGTCCGGCGCCACGGCCGCGATCACTCCGATGGAGTACGCCGCCCAAGACTTCATCATCATCCCGGATTTCCTGACGTCGAAGGAATGCGATCGACTGACGGCCATGTTCGACCGCCTGCACGGGCTGGTGAAGCATCGCCGGATCGGCATCGCCTTCTGGGAGGGCCGGATCGTCTACATGGGCGATGTGGCCGAGCACGACGCCTCGGCGGCCGCCATCATGGGGGATTTCCAGAAGCGGGCCACCGCCATGCTGGGCGAATTCTACGCCCTGACCAGCCCGCTGTGGACGGACACGGTGCAGCTCAATGTGTGGGAGAAGGGCTCCTGCCTGCCGCCGCATACCGACAACAGCAATCCTGACGGCAGCGCGCACAGCACCCCGTGGCGCGACTTCTCCAGCATCGTCTATCTCAACGACGATTATGAGGGCGGCGAACTGTATTTCACCGCCCAGGACCGGATTTTGAAGCCGCGACGGGGGATGCTGGTGGCGTTCAGCGCCGGCTATCACCACGAGCACGGCGTGCTGAAGGTCACGCGGGGGCGTCGCATCACCATGCCCGCCTTCTACACCTTCGATAAGCGCAAGGCGGACCCGCACATCTATCCTGAGCTGTATCCGCCCGTCACGACGCCGGGACTGATCCCGGCGCCTGCCCAGCCGAAAGCCCCTCTGGCCATCCTGAATCCAGCGACGAGGGCCCCGGTCTGGCAGCCGCCGGGCAAGTGGCGGATGCCTGGGAGCTGACCGACCAGCGGCGAACGCCGCCAGTCACGCGTCAGAACCGGTCCGCGCCATCCGGCCCGCGCCTTGTCGCCGTCCCGCGCATAGGGCACACCGCCGCCCATGCGCCTCGCCTTCATGGGAACCCCCGACTTCGCCGTGCCTTCGCTGGCCGAGCTGATCGCCAGCGGCCATGAGGTCGTGGCCGTCTACAGCCAGCCGCCGAAGCCGCGGGGCCGGGGCCAGAAGCTGACCCCGTCGCCGGTGCACGCCTTCGCCGAGACCATGGGCCTGCCGGTCTTCACCCCCGCCTCGATGAAGGCCGCCGACGCCATCGAGACCTTCCGCAGCCTTGAGGTCGATGCGGCCTGCGTCGTCGCCTACGGCCAGATCCTCAGGCCCGAGGTGCTGGAGGCACCGCGGCTGGGCTGTTTCAACCTGCACGGATCGTTGCTGCCGCGCTGGCGCGGCGCGGCCCCGATCCAGCGCGCGATCATGGCCGGCGACAAACAGACCGGCGTCCAGATCATGCGCATGTCCGAAGGCCTAGACGAGGGCCCGATCCTGCTCTCCGAAGTGCTGGACATCCGCCCCGACGACACCGCCGCGACCCTGTCCGAGCGCATGTCCCACACCGGCGCCAGCCTGTGGCCGCGCGCCCTCGCCGCCATCGAGCGCGGCGGGGTCGAAGGGACGCCCCAGACCGGCGAACCGACCTACGCCCGCAAGATCACCCCGGCCGAGGCGCGTATCGACTGGACCCGTCCGGCGGCCGAGATCGACGCCCACATCCGCGGCCTGTCGCCCTTCCCGGGCACCTGGTTCGAGGCCCCCGGGCCCGACGGCCCGGTGCGCATCAAGGCGCTGATGTCGCGCGTGTCCGGCCCGGGCGAGGGCGAACCCGGCGAGGTGCTGGAGGGCGGTCTGCGCGTGGCCTGCGGCGACGGCGTCGTCCGCCTGCTGACCGTCCAGCGCCCCGGCAAGGCCGCCCAGCCGGCGGACGAGATGCTGCGCGGCTTCGCAATCCCGGCCGGGACTTCGCTGGCCTGATGCCCCGGTATCGGCTCACGCTCGAATACGACGGCTCCGGCTACAACGGCTTTCAGGCCCAGCCGGGCCAGCCGACCGTGCAGGGCGCGGTCGAGCGCGCCATCACCGCCTTCTGCGGCCAGAGCGTGCGGATTGCGGCGGCCGGGCGGACGGACACAGGGGTGCACGCCACCGGCCAGGTCATCAGCTTCGATCTCGACAAGGCCTGGCCCGAACGGACCGTGATGAACGCCCTGAACGCCCATCTGGTCGGAGAGGCGGCGTCGGTGCTGGAGTGCGCGTCGGTGGACGACGGATTTCACGCCCGTTTTTCGGCGACGGGGCGGCGTTATCTGTATCGGATCCTCAACCGTCGCGGTCCTCCGGCGCTCGACAAGGGCAGGGTCTGGCACATCCGCGAACGGATGGACGAAGAGGCCATGCATGACGCCGCCCAGTCGCTGGTCGGACTGCACGACTTCACCACCTTCCGCGATGTGAACTGCCAGTCGAAATCGGCCGAGAAGACGCTGGACGTCGCCCGCGTGTTCCGCAACGGCGACGAGATCTGTCTGCAGTTCGAGGCGCGCAGCTTCCTGCACCGGCAGGTGCGCTCCATGACCGGCACCTTGGCGGAAGTGGGTCAGGGCCGCTGGGCGGTCGCGGATGTGGCGCGGGCGCTGGAGGCGAGGAACCGCGCCGCCTGCGGGCCTGTGGCGCCGTCTGACGGCCTCTACCTGACCGGCGTCAGCTACTGAGCGTCAGTTGCGGGCGTCGTCAGCGGCGCCGGCGACCGCCGAGCCGGCGGCCTGAACGTCGCGGCCGACCCCGGCGACGGTGTTGCAGGCCGAGACCGCCAGGGCGGCGGCGACAAGCCCGAGGGCGATGATCTTCTTCATGGAGGGTCCCCTTCGACGTGAAATGTCGCGCCTCAAACGCCAAGCGTGGCCGTGGGGTTGCATGGTCAAGTTTGGAGCCGTCTGCTAACCCGCCGGGATGACCCTGCAGCCGCCCAACACCGCCGCCCGCCGCCTCATCGAAACCCTGGTCGTGAACGGCATCGACCGCGTCTTCTGCGTGCCGGGCGAGAGCTATCTGGCGGTGCTGGACGCCCTGGCCGACGTGCGCGACCGCATCCAGGTCATCGCCTGCCGCCACGAGGCGGGAGCCGCCAACATGGCCGAGGCCTACGGCAAGCTGACCGGCAGACCGGGCGTCTGCATGGTGACCCGCGGGCCCGGGGCGACCCACGCCTCGATCGGCGTGCACACGGCGCATCAGGACTCCACGCCGATGATCCTGTTCGTCGGCCAGATCGCCATGGCCGACCGGGGCCGCGGCGCCTTCCAGGAGGTCGACTACCGCGAGGTGTTCGGCGGCCTCGCCAAATGGGCCACCGAGATCGAGACGCCGGCCCGCACCGTCGAGGTGGTCGAGCGCGCCATCGCCACCTCATTGCAGGGCCGCCGGGGTCCGGTGGTCATCGCCCTGCCCGAGGACATCCTGCACGAGGACGGCGGCCCGGCCCCGTTGCGCCCGGTTGTTCCCGCGAAGGCGGCGCTGGATGCGGCCTTCGTCGAACAGGTCCGCGACTGTCTCGCCGGGGCCGAGCGCCCGCTGCTGGTGCTGGGCGGTTCCGGCTGGACCGAAGAGGCCGCCGCCGCCCTCGGCGACTGGGCCGAACGGCTGGGCCTGCCGCTGGCGCTGTCGTTCCGGCGCAAGGACCTGATCTCCAACGACCGCAGCAACTACGCCGGCGACCTCGGTCTCGGCTGCAATCCGAAGCTGACAGCGCGCGCCAAGGCCGCCGACCTGATCCTCGCCATCGGCGCCCGCCTCGGCGAGAACCCGACCCAGGGCTACACCCTGTTCGAGCGCGGCCGCACGGCCGACACCCTGATCCACATTCATCCGGGCGCCGAAGAGCTGGGCCGGGTCTGGACGCCGCTGCTCAGCGCCACCGCCGATAACTCGCTGGCCGCCCTCGCGCTCGCTTCCATCGACCCGGGCCGCACATGGGCCGACGAAGGCGCCGCCGCCCACGCCGACTATCAGGCCTTCTCCACGCCCGTGCCGGTCACCGGCGCCGTCAATATGAGCGAGTGCATGGCCCATCTGGCCGAGGTGCTGCCGGCCGACGCCATCGTCACCAACGGCGCGGGCAATTTCGCCGCCTGGCTGCACCGCTTCTATCGCCACCGCGCCTGCCGCACCCAGCTGGCCCCGACCTCCGGAGCCATGGGCTACGGCTACCCCGCCGCCCTCGCCGCCAAGAGCGTCCATCCCGACCGCGACGTCATCTGCATCGCCGGCGACGGCGACTATCTGATGACCGGCCAGGAGATCGCCACCGCCGTCCAGTATGGCATCAACGCCGTCGTCGTGGTCGTCGACAACGGGACCTACGGCACCATCCGCATGCACCAAGAAACCCACTATCCCGGCGCCCAGCGGACCATCGCCACCGACCTGCGCAACCCCGACTTCGTCGCCTATGCCGAGGCCTTCGGCGCCTTCGGCATCCGCTGCGAACGCACCGAGGACTTCCCCGCCGCCCTCGAGGCGGCCCGGAACGCCGGCCGCCCCGCCCTCGTTCACCTGATCACCTCCGCCGAGGACATCGCCCCCAACCGCACCATCTCGGGCCTGCGTCAGAAGTAGGAGCCACCATGCGCCGCGTCGCCGCTCTCGCCGCCGTCAGCCTCCTCGGAGCCTGCGCCACGCCGCCGCCCTCCGGCCCGGACGTGCCCACCCCTCACGCCGACAGCGACGACTGCGCCGTCATCGCCGCCGTGGCCAAGGAGCACTACCGCTTCAACGGCACCGATAACCCGCCGCTGCCGATCCGCTTCGAGGGCGACTACGCCCCGCGCTGCCAGTGGAGCCGCTACGGCCTCGCCTTCGAGGCCTATGATCCCGACCGCCCCGGCGACCCGCGCGAGCGCGTGCGCTGGGTCAGCTTCGCCCGCCCGAGCTACGACGGCCGCGGCGCGGTGATCGAGACCGGCATCATGCACGGCCCCCTCGCCGGCATGGGCTACGAATGCCGCGTCCACTCCGGCTTCGCGGGCTGGACCGTCGGCGAGTGCCGCAACACCTGGGTGTCGTGATCCACGGGCGGTGACGGCGGCGGCTCGCGCCCCTATGTTCCGCCCATGACCGACACCGCCGCGCCCGAAACCATCGACCTGCCCCCAGAACGCGAGTTGACCCAGGACGGGCCCGCGCTGCGGCTGTGGATGATCGACGCCAGCGCCTACATCTTCCGCGCCTACCACGCCCTGCCGCCCCTGACGCGCAAGTCCGACGGCCTGCCCGTCGGCGCGGTGCAGGGCTACTGCAACATGCTGTGGAAGCTGATCCGCGACATGAAGGGCGCGGACGGCCCGACCCATCTGGTGGCCATCTTCGACCATTCGGAGAAGACCTTCCGAAATGAGATGTACGACCAGTACAAGGCCAACCGCAGCGCCCCGCCCGAGGACCTGATCCCGCAGTTCCCGCTGGTCCGCGAGGCCACCGCCGCCTTCGGCGTCCACTGCGTCGAACTGCCCGGCTACGAGGCCGACGACCTGATCGCCACCTATGCCTGCAAGGCGCGCGACGCCGGCGGCGAGGCGGTCATCGTCTCCTCCGACAAGGACCTGATGCAGCTGATCGGCCCCTCGGTGGTCATGTGGGATCCGATGAAGGAGCGCCGCCTGGCCGAGGAGGCGGTGTTCGAGAAATTCGGCGTCACGCCGGACAAGGTGGTCGAGGTCCAGGCCCTGATCGGCGACAGCGTCGACAACGTCCCCGGCGCCCCCGGCATCGGCCCCAAGACCGCCGCCCAGCTGATCCTCGAATACGGCGACCTTGATGCGCTGCTGGCCCGCGCCGGCGAGATCAAACAGCCCAAACGGCGCGAGACCCTGATCGAATTCGCCGACCAGATCCGCCTGTCGCGCGAGCTGTGCCGCCTGACCTGCGACGCCCCCGCGCCCGAGCCGATCGACGACTTCGCCGTCCGCGACCCCGACCCCGAGGTCCTCGCCGCCTTCCTCGACAAGATGGAGTTCCGCTCGCTGCGCACCCGCGTCGGCGACGGCAAGGCGACGGCCAGGGACGGGACGGCCTTCGTCGCCCGCCCGAGGCCCCTGACCGCGCCCGTCATCACCCCCCGCTACGGCCAGGTCCCGACCGGCCCGACCGAGGTCCAGAGCTTCGACACCGACGCCTACCGCTGCATCCAGACGCTGGAGGAGCTGGACGACTGGATCGCCCGCGCCACCCTGGCCGGCGTGGTCGGCTTCGACACCGAGACGGATGCGCTGAGCGCCACCCACGCCGGCCTGTGCGGCGTCTCCCTCGCCATCGGCCCCAACGAGGCCTGCTATGTGCCGCTGACCCATGAGCATCCGCCCGCGGCCAACGCGGGAGGCCTCGACTTCGGCGGCGACACCGACAGCCGCGAACCCCTGACCCAGATCAGCAAGCCCGAAGCCCTCGCCCGGCTCAAGACGCTGCTCGAGAACCCCGCCGTCCTCAAGGTCACCCAGAACGGCAAATACGACCTCGCCGTCATGGCTCGGAGGGGCATCCGCGTCGCCCCGATCGACGACACCATGCTGATCTCCTACGTGCTGGAGGGCGGGCTGCACGGCCACGGCATGGACGAACTGGCCCGCCTCCACCTCGGCCACGAGCCCATCGCCTTCAAGTCCGTCGCCGGCACGGGCAAGGCCCAGAAATCCTTCAAACACGTCGAGCTGAAACCGGCCACCTGCTACGCCGCCGAGGACGCCGACGTCACCCTGCGCCTGTGGCGCATCCTCAAGCCCCGCCTCGCCGCGGCCCGCCTGACCACCGTCTACGAGACCCTGGAGCGGTCCCTGCCGGCCGTCCTCGCCGACATGGAGCGGGCGGGCATCCGCGTCGACCCCGACCGCCTCAAGCGCCTGTCGTCCGAGTTCGGCATGCGCATGGCCGAGCTGGAGACCCGCGCCCACGCCCTCGCCGGCCGCCCGTTCAACGTCGGCTCCCCGCGCCAGATCGGCGACATCCTGTTCGGCGAGATGCAGCTGCCCGGCGGCCGCAAGACCGCCTCCGGCCAGTGGGGCACCGAGGCCTCCGTGCTGGAGGAGCTGGCCCTCACCCACGAGCTGCCCCGCGTCCTGCTCGACTGGCGCCAGCTGTCCAAGCTCAAGGGCACCTATACCGACGCCCTGATCGAGGCCGCCGACCCCACGACGGACCGCGTCCACACCTCCTACCAGCTGGCCGCCGCCACCACCGGCCGGCTCGCCAGCAGCGACCCCAACCTGCAGAACATCCCGATCCGCACCGAGACCGGCCGCCAGATCCGCCAGGCTTTCATCGCCGCCCCTGGCCATGTCCTGATCAGCGCCGACTACAGCCAGATCGAGCTGCGCCTGCTGGCCCACATCGGCGACATCCCCGAGCTCAAGCGCGCCTTCGCCGCCGGCATCGACATCCACACCGCCACGGCCAGCGAGATGTTCGGCGTCCCCGTCGACCAGATGGACCCCGAGACCCGCCGCCGCGCCAAGGCGATCAATTTCGGCATCGTCTACGGCATCAGCGCCTTCGGCCTGGCCGCCCAGCTGAACATCGACCAGGGCGAGGCCGGCGCCTACATCAAGACCTATTTCGAGCGCTTCCCCGGCATCCGCGCCTACATGGACCGCACCCGCGCCGAGGTCCGCGAGCACGGCATGGTCCACACCTGTTTCGGCCGCCGCATCCACATCCCGGCCATCCACTCCAAGTCGGGGGCCGAGCGCCAGTTCGGCGAACGCGCCGCCATCAACGCCCCCATCCAGGGCGCCGCCGCCGACATCATCCGCCGCGCCATGGTGCGGATGCCCGGCGCGCTGGCGGCGGCGGGGTTGAAGACCCGCATGCTGCTGCAGGTCCACGACGAACTGGTGTTCGAGGCGCCGGAAGCGGAGGCGGAATCCGCCATCCCGGTGATCAAGCGGGTGATGGAGGGGGCGGCGGAACCGGCCGTGGCGCTAACCGTGCCGCTGGTGGTCGAGGCTCGGGCGGCGGCGAACTGGGACGAGGCGCATTAGGGGTCGGGACAGGCGCCTGGCAGGGTGGCTCGCGGCTTGAGCGCCGGGCATGCTAGAGCCGCCGCATGAAGCCTGAGACCGTGGATGTCCTGATCGTCGGCGCCGGCGCGGCCGGGATGATGTGCGCCGTCGAGGCCGGGCGGCGGGGGCGGTCGGTGCGCCTCCTCGACCACGCCCGGGCGCCGGGCGAGAAGATCCGCATCTCGGGCGGCGGGCGGTGCAACTTCACCAACCTGGGGACCGGCCCCGCCAACTTCCTCGGCGAGAACCCGCGTTTCGCGACCTCGGCCCTGAAGCGGTTCAGCCAGCACGACTTCGTCAAGCGGGTGGATCGGGCGGGGATCGCCTGGCACGAGAAGACCCTGGGGCAGCTGTTCTGCGACGACTCGGCGAAGCAGATCATCCGCATGCTGACCGACGACATGCGCGAGGCCGGGGCGCGGCTGTCGCTGGGCCTCTCGGTGGAGCGGGTGGCGCGGGCCGGAGACGGGTTCGAGGCGGGGCTGTCGGACGGATCGACGGTGCGCTGCGCCTCGCTGGTGCTGGCGACCGGGGGCAAGTCGATCCCCAAGATGGGGGCCACCGGCTGGGCCTACGACGCCGCGCGGGCGTTCGGTCTGCGGGTGACGGAGACGCGGCCGGCGCTGGTTCCCCTGACCTTCGAGGCCGGGTTGCTGGAGACGCTCAAGCCCCTCGCCGGCGTCGCCGTGGACGCCGTGGTCCAGGGCGGCGGCGCCAGCTTCGCCGAGGCCATGCTGTTCACCCACCGCGGCCTGTCGGGCCCCGCCATCCTGCAGATTTCGAGCTACTGGCGCGAGGGCGAGGCCATCACCGTCGCCATGGCCCCCGGCGAGCCCGTCTACGAGCGCCTCAAGGCGGCGAAAGAGGAGAACGGCAAGCAGATGGTGCACACGGCGCTGGGCCACATCATCCCCCGCCGCCTCGCCGAGAGCGTCTGCGAGCGCGAGGGCGTCCGGGGCAAGCTGGCCGAGGTCGGCGACAAGACCCTGCGCCGGCTGGACGCCGCCGTGAACGGCTGGACGGTCAAGCCGGTGGGCTCCGAGGGCTACCGCACCGCCGAGGTGACGCTGGGCGGCGTGGCGACCGATCAGCTGGACCAGCAGACCATGGCGGCCAAGGCGGTCCCGGGCCTGTACGTGATCGGCGAGGCGGTGGACGTCACCGGCTGGCTCGGCGGCTATAATTTCCAGTGGGCGTGGTCGTCGGGCTGGGCGGCCGGGCAGGCTTGCTGAGGCGCATTTGTCGCGGGCCTCGCAGGGCCGGGCCTGTTGCCGGAACCCCCGTCCGGCCATAGCTCTTCACCCAGCTTCACGGAGACTGTCCCGATGCCCCTGCTGATGTGCCCCAATGACAACGCCGCCATGCAGACGCTGGAGCGCGGCGGCGTGCAATTCGACATGTGCCCGAGCTGTCGCGGCGTCTGGCTGGACCGCGGCGAGCTGGAGAAGCTGATGGCCGCCGCCACCGAGGAAGGCCGGGCCTCGGCCGCGCCGCCGGCCCAGGCCGCGCCGCAGCCCTATCCGCCGCAGGCCGCGCCGCAGCCGTGGGGCCAGCAGCCGCAGCAGGGCTATCGCGAGCCGCCGCGCTACCGCGACGACGACTACAAATACCGCAAGAAGAAGCGCGACAGCATCTTCGACATCTTCGACTAGGCGGCCAGGCCCGCGGCCTTCATCAGGCCGCGCAGCGGGACCAGGGCGTCGGGCGCGGCCGCGAGGGCGGCGCGGTTGTCGGGGGCGCGGAACAGCTTGAGCGCCTCGGCCCGGGCGCGGTCCGCGGCGGGTCCGGGCGGCGCCGTCTCGCCGGCGGCCATGCGCAGCAGCACCGACAGCTTCGACTGCAGCGGGGCGGGCGAGCGGGCCAGCATGGCGGTGATCCTCGCTTCCGCCTCGACGGTCCCGCCGACGGCGCCGATGGCGGCGGCGATCTCGGTCTCGTCGCGTTCGGACAGGCCGCAGCCGCGCACGGCCCGGACCAGATTGGCCAGCACGCCCAGCTTCTGGGCGGCGGTCTGTTCGGCCGAGGCGGCGCGCATCTCGCCCTCGAAGCGCAGCGAGCCGACGCAGGCCGACAGCCAGCGGGCGGCGGCGCGCTTGTTGGCCGTGCCGGTGACGTTCTCGCACAGCCGGGTCAGGGCCTCGGCCTCGCACAGCACGGTGTTGCAGGACTTGACGTAGGCGGCGACGAAATCGGCGGTGACCAGCGCCTTGGAACGTTCGTTGAAGGCCGACTGGACTTCTTCGAGGGTCAGCAGCCGGCCGGCGGTCGCGGTCAGCGTCATGGCCAGGGTGCGCAGGATGTCGATCTCGCCGCCGGCGTCGTTGGGGCGCAGGCGTCGCGGGCTCATCAGCTCGCGCACCACCATGCGGGCCAGACTGGCCGACAGCAGCGGGAACTGGCCGGAGGCGACGCGCTCGCCCAGCCGGGCCGCGGGGCCGTCGACGATCGGCACCTGCAGGGCGAGGCGGGGGTCCTGGCTGATCAGGGCGGCGACCTCGCGCGGGGCGACCATCCGCACCACGGCGGCCAGGGAGGCGCCCTGGTCCAGCGCCGGGCCGAGCACGTCGGCGAGATTGGTGCGGGCGGCGAACAGCTCGCACATCACCTGTTCGACGGCCACCATGACCATGGCGTGGGGCGGGCCGTCCATCGGCGCGCGGTCGGCCAGGTCCATCAGCCGGTCCAGCCGGGCGCGGCCGCCGCGTACGCCCTTCAGCGCCCCCGAGATGATGCCGCCCATGATGAAGGCGCGGTCGGACTGGCCGGCGAGGCGGTGGGCCAGGTCGGCGAGCGAATGGTTCTCCAGGTCCGGAAACTGGTTCTTGCGACCGGCGAACAGCAGGCGCTCGATGGCCCGCTCGCTGAGCTTCTGATAGTGGCGGACGAGGTCGTGGACCGGCTGGCCGACGGCCTGGCTCTCGGGCACGGCGACCTTCTGGATGGCGTGCTGCAGCTCGACGCCCGAGGCCTCCAGCTTCTCGGCCAGGTCGGGCCGGTGCAGCAGTTCAAAGGCGGTGACGCCCTGGCGGTTCAGCCAGTCCTCGAGCACCCGGCCGATCAGGTCGCGGGCCATTGGCGCGTAGAGATCCTGGGGCGAGCCGCAGCGCGGGCCGGCCTCGTCCTCGGGCACCACGCGCTTGCGCTGCACCTCGGGCGCGCCGCGGGTCAGGACGGTGACGCTGTTGAAGGCCATGGTGTCGGGGTCGAGCGTTTCCTTGGTCACCCGGACGGCGGCGGCGCGGTCGTCGCGAAGCAGTTCCTCGGCCGTCTCGATGGCGTTGGCGCGGTCCTCCGTCGCCATCTGGAGGCTCCAGGGGGCGGGCGCGGTCTTGCGGATATAGACTTCGTAGTGGACGGGGCCGGCCATGGAACGCTCGCACTGATGACCCCGCATCATGGCGCCAAGGCTTTAAGGCCGGGTTTCATTGCGCATTCAGGCGGCGCGGCCCATTTTGTCGCCGTAATCTGACCCAGTTGATTTAGAACGGTAACGCTTGCCGCGCGTTGAGTGCGGGAACGGGAAACCTGCAAGGAGACCGCCTTGGCCAACATCACCCTGGTCGACGACGACGAAAACATCGTGGCGTCCGTCTCGCTGGCGCTGGAAAGCCATGGCCACAAGATCACCGCCTACCACGACGGCGCCTCGGGCCTGGAAGCGCTGGAGTCGAACCCGCCGGACCTGGCCATCCTAGACGTGAAGATGCCGCGCATGGACGGGATGGAGGTGCTGCGCCGCCTGCGCCAGACCAGCCAGATCCCGGTGATCATGCTGACCTCCAAGGACGAGGAGATCGACGAGATTCTCGGCTTCAACCTCGGCGCCGACGACTACATCCACAAGCCGTTCAGCCAGCGGCTGCTGATCGAGCGGGTCAAGGCCCTGCTGCGGCGCACCGGGGCCGACGGCGGCGAACCGGAGGCCTCGGGCGACACCTCGACCAAGGCGATCAAGCGCGGCAAGCTGTCGATGGACCCCGCCCGGCACGAGAGCACCTGGGACGGCAAGCCGGTCAAGCTGACGGTGACGGAGTTCCTGCTGCTGCAGGCCCTGGCCCAGCGGCCCGGCTTCGTGAAGAGCCGGGACAACCTGATGGACGCCGCCTACGACGACCAGGTGTATGTCGACGACCGCACCATCGACAGCCACGTCAAGCGCATGCGCAAGAAGTTCCGGGTGGTCGATCCCGAGTTCGACGCGATCGAGACCCTGTATGGCGTCGGCTACCGATACCGCGAAAGCTGAGCCGGCCGACCCGGCCGACGACGACCGGCCGCGCCGCCCCAAGCGGTTCGGCGGCTCGCGGCTGGGCGGTTTCATCCTCGCCCTCAACCTGCTCAGCCTGCTGATCCTGTTCGTCGGCGCCCTGGCCCTGAACGAGTGGCGCCGCGGCCTGATCGAGGCGCGTCAGGAGACGCTGGCGGCCCAGGCCGAACTGCTGGTTCAGGTGCTGGGCGACGAGCGTCTGGGCGTCACCCGGGGCGAGCCGACCCCCGAGCTCAACTACATCGAGGCCAGCCGCTGGCTGCGCGACAACTTCATCCCCGAGGGCCAGCGGGCGCGCCTGTTCGACGTCGACGGCATCATGGTCGCCGACAGCTTTGACGTCACCGAGGCCATCTCGGGCGAGCCCCTGCCGCCGGCCCTGCCCGCCGGCACGCCGCCCGTTGTTCCGGATCCGAAACAGAAGGCGAAGGACTCACGCAGGCTTGCCGAGGCCCAAAGGGCGCTGGCCGAAGAGGTGGAGACCGCGCTCGACGGGCGCTCGTCCGCCACCCTGCGGCTGTCGGAAAGCGGTGACCGGGTGGTCTCCGTCTCCGTCCCTGTGCGTCACGTCGAACAGGTGCTGGGGGTGCTGACGCTCGAGGCGGGCGACGTCGACGAGACGCTGGCGGCGCAGCGGCTGGCGCTGACGCCCTTCGCCCTGGTGGCCCTGGCCGTGTCGCTGCTGTCGTCCCTGCTGCTGCACCTGTTCGTGGCGCGGCCGGTGATGCGGCTGTCGGCGGCGGCGGACGCGGTGAGGCTGCAGCGGGCCCGCGCCATCTCCCTGCCCGACCTTGACGGCCGCAAGGACGAGATCGGCGATCTCGCGCGCTCGCTGGAGACCATGACCGAGACCCTGTCGGACCGGATGGACGCCATCGAACGGTTCGCCGCCGACGTGGCGCACGAGATCAAAAATCCCCTGACCTCGATCCGCTCGGCGCTGGAGACCCTGCCGCTGGTCAGGACCGAGGCGCAGCGGGAGACGCTGACCGCCCTGCTGCAGCAGGACGTGCGGCGGCTGGACCGGCTGATCACCGACATTTCCAACGCCTCGCGGCTGGACGCCGAGCTGAACCGCGACCGGCCGCGCGCCATCGACCTGACGGTGCTGCTGAGCGAGATCGTCGGGGTCTATGAGGCGGGGATCAAGCCGGACGGCGGCGTGCATGTGCGCTTCAGCACGGCGGCGGCGGAACACGCCATGATCCGCGGCCGCGACGGGCCGCTCGGACAGGTGTTCCGCAACCTGATCGACAACGCCCGCTCGTTCAGCCCTGCGGGCGGGGAGGTGCGGGTCACCCTGTCGCGTGACGAGATCGACCCCGACCGGCCGGTGCGCGTGCGGGTCGAAGACGACGGCCCCGGCATCCCGCCGGAAAACCTCGAGACGGTGTTCGAGCGCTTCTACACCGCACGACCGCGCGGGACCGCGTTCGGGACCAACTCCGGCCTCGGCCTGTCGATCGTCAAACAGATCGTCGAGGCCCACGACGGCCGGGTCTGGGCGGAAAACCGGCGGGGGCCCGGCGGCGAGGTCATCGGGGCGCGCTTCGAGGTCGCCTTGCCGGCCGTGCCGGCGGGACGCCGCTCGTGATCAGCCCGCAGCCGCTGCATGGCGCAGTGGCGGCGCGCTGGGCGCCCGGCGTCGGCTGGCGCGCGGTGCTGATCACCGGTCCGTCCGCGGCCGGCAAGAGCGACCTGACCCTGAGGCTGATCGGGCGCGGCTGGCGACTGGTGGCCGACGACTACACCCATGTGACGGCCTCGGGCGGCCGGCTGTACGCCATCGCGCCGGAGACCATCGCCGGGCGGATGGAGGTGCGGGGACTGGGCATCGTCCCGGTCTGCGCCCGTGGCCTGACGCGTCTGGCCCTGGCCGTCGAGCTGGTCGACGAGCCGGTCGAGCGCCTGCCGGAGCCCGAGTCGCGGACGCTGCAGGGCGTGCCCCTGCCGTTGCTTCGCCTCAACGGATTCGAGGCCTCGGCGGTCGAAAAGGTCGCGACCGCGCTCGCCCGGCTTTAACCCGGGACGGAGTTGGGCTATTCCGCGCGGCTTGCGGCCGGTTCAGAGGACGGCCGGGACGCGGGGGCGCGAGTCTTGGTGAAGCCTTCATGATCGGCCTGGTGATCGTCACCCACGGGGGACTGGCCTCCGAATTCCTGTCGGCCATGGAGCACGTCGTCGGGCCCCAGCGGGGCGTCGCGGCCATCTGCATCGGGCCCGAGGACGACATGGAGCGCCGCCGACGCGACATCGTCGACGCCGCCCACGCGGTGGACGACGGCGACGGCGTCATCCTGCTGACCGACATGTTCGGCGGCACGCCCTCGAACCTGGCCATCTCGGTCATGGAAGAAACCCACGCCGAGGTCATTGCGGGCCTGAACCTGCCGATGCTGATCAAGCTGGCCAGCGTGCGCGGCCGCGAGCCGCTGCAGGCCTGCGTCGCCCACGCCCAGGACGCGGGCCGCAAATACATCTCCGTGGCCAGCTGGGTGCTGCAGGGCGAGAAATGACCGACTCGGCGAACGACCCGGTGAGCGACCCGGGGGAACGGGCGGCGGCGACCGCCAACATCTGCAACACCCGCGGCCTGCACGCCCGGGCCAGCGCGAAATTCGTCAAGCTGGCCTCCAGCTTCGACGCCGAGGTCCACGTCACCCGCGACGGGGTCACCGTCAACGCCCTGTCGATCATGGGCCTGCTGATGCTGGGCGCCGGCAACGGCTGCGGCATCGAGATCGTCGCCGAGGGCCCCGAGGCGGAGGCGGCGGTGGCGGCCCTGGTCGAGCTGGTCGGACGCCGCTTCGACGAGGACCAGTAGCGAAAACGCCCCGCCGGCGGACCGACGGGGCGTCTTTTTGATGCGCTGTCGCTCGCGGCGCGGTCGCTCGCTGCCTGAGCGCGGCTTGTGCGCTGGCGCTCGCGGCGCGGTCGCTCGCGTTACGGCGTTTCCGTGATCAGCAGGGCGGCCGAGGCGGTGCCGCCGTTGAAGGTGCCGACCCAGATGTCATAGGTGCCGCTGGACGGGCGGTTGAAGCGAACCTCGGCGTCGCCGTCGCCCCAGCTGTCGTCGTCGCAGTACCAGCGGCCGTCCGGGCCGTTGATGATCAGGGTGGTGTCGGTCGACGAGCGGGTGCGGAACACCAGCGGCAGCGAACCGGCGCTGTAGGTGACCTCATAGTCCGGCGCGTTGGAGATGTCCCCGACGCAGGCGGCCGGCAGATTGGTGTCGGTGTAGGCGTCGATCGAGCCGCCGGCGGTGATGTTGACGCGGTACGGGTCCGGCGTGAAGCCGGCGTTGATGCGCACCTCGCCGAAATTGGCGGTGAGGTTCGCGTTCTGGGCGGCGGCGACGCCGGGCGCGAGCACGGCGGCCAGCGCGAGCGCTGCGATGAGACGTTTCATTTGTGATTCCCCCGAAGAGATTGCTGTGGTTCAGCCCGGAGGCCAATCCACGCCAATCACCGGCGTCCGTCAAGCTGACCGAACGGCGTTGTCAGGTTTCGTGGGAAGGTGTGGCCGCCGGGAAACTCGTCCATCCCGCGAGGCGCGTCGGCGCTGCGCGGGATGGTGGAGCCGAGGGGAGTCGAACCCCTGACCTCGTCATTGCGAACGACGCGCTCTACCAACTGAGCTACGGCCCCGTTTTCCGGGTGCAGGCGAGGGCGCGACATACGAGCGGGCGGCCGGTGGTGTCAACGGTGTTCGGCGCCGAACGTCGCGACGGGCCGCGAATCCTTGGACACGGCCGGACGACGCGCGCTAGAAGCGGAACGAATTTGCGGGAGCGCGCGCACCATGGGTTACGCCATCGTCTGGCTGGTCAACACCGTCCTGGGGCTGATGACCTGGGCGATCATCCTGTCGGCCATACTGAGCTGGCTGTTCGCCTTCGACGTCATCAACCACCGCAACCGGTTCGTGAACCAGGTGGCGGCGTTCCTCGACGCCCTGACCGGGCCGATCCTGGCCCCGTTCCGCAAGATCATTCCGCCGCTGGGCGGGCTGGACATCACGCCCATCGTGGCGATCCTGACGCTGCAGTTCCTGGGCATCCTGTTCAACCGGATGAGCGCGCCCTTCCTGATCCAGATGCTGGGCTAGGCGTGACCGCGGGGCGACAGGCGGGACGGCGCGAGGCCGCCACCGGCGGCGAGCGCTTGCACGGCCCGGCAGGCCGTCTAGGGTGCCGCTCCGATCGGGCCCAGCGCCCGCCAGTTCACCGGACTTCATGACCACGATCCGATCAGTCGCCATCGTCGGCGCGGGCCAGATGGGGGCCGGCATCGCCCAGGCCGTCGCCGCCGGCGGCTATGAGGTGCTGCTCCACGACGCCGCGCCCGAGCGCGTGCCGCAGGCCCAGGGGGCGATCGCCGCCAGCCTGGCGCGACAGACGGCGCGCGGCCTGACCACCCAGGCCGAGGCCGATGCGGCGCTGGCCCGGATCCGCCCGGCCAAATCGCTGGCCGAGGCGGCCAGGGCCGACCTGGTCATCGAGGCGGCGGTCGAGGACGAGGCGGTCAAGAAGGCGATTCTCGCCGACCTGGTCCCGCACCTGGGCCCCGACACCCTGCTGGCCTCGAACACCTCCTCGATCTCGATCACCCGTCTGGCCTCGGCCACGGACCGGCCGGAGCGCTTCATCGGCCTGCACTTCATGAAGCCGGCCCCGGTGATGAAGCTGGTCGAGATCATCCGCGGCATCGCCACCTCGGCGGAGACCTATGACGCCGCGGTGGCGTTTGCGGAATCGCTGGGCAAGACCACCACCAACGCCGAGGACTTCCCGGCCTTCATCGTCAACCGCATCCTGGTGCCGATGATCAACGAGGCGATCTACACCCTCTATGAGGGGGTCGGGAACGTGGCCTCGATCGACAAGGCGCTGAAGCTGGGGGCCAACCATCCGATGGGGCCGCTCGAGCTGGCCGACTTCATGGGCCTGGACGTGGTGCTGGCGATCATGAACGTGCTCTACGACGGACTGGCGGACAGCAAATACCGGCCCTGCCCGCTGCTGGTGAAATACGTCGAGGCCGGCTGGCTGGGACGCAAGTCCGGGCGCGGCTTCTACGACTATTCCGGCGACACGCCGGCGCCGACCCGATGATCCGCCCGAAGCTGCCCCCGCTGGAGCGTCCGGAGGACTTCCCCGGCCAGACCCGGGTGACGTGGCGGCGCGAGCCGCACGCCATCTTTCTGGCCGCGGTGCTCGGGGCGCTGTGGCCGCCGCTGGTCATCACCCTGCCGATCTGGCCGCCGAGCAACTGGATGCCGGGACTGGAGGTCGACTGGCGGCTGCTGGTGCTGTTCATCGGCCTGTTGGCCGTGCCCGGCGGACTGTGGCTGCTGGACCGGGAGCGGCGGGCGACCGGGCGGCCGGCGACCCGGCTGGGGGTGATCTGGCGCTTCATGTTCTACGGGGGCCTGCTGGCGGCGGCGCTCGGCGCCTTGTTCGCCGTGGTCCAGTCGGTGCTGCAGTGGCTGCACGCCGCCAATGTCGGCGAGGCGGTGGGGGGCAGCGAGACCTCGCTGCTGATCTACGGGGTCGGCGGCCTGTCGGTCGCTGTGCTGGTCGGGGTCAGCTATGCGCTGTGGGCCGGGCTGTGCGCCGCCTTCATCGCCTTCCGGCCGCAGCCCGAGGTGCGCGACCGTCTCGGCCTGATGGGCCAGCGCGAGCCCGACTGACCGCCGCGGCCGGCGGTTACAGGAAATTCAGTTTGACGAGCCGGCCGTTCAGGCCAAGTTGGCCCTCGCCAGAGTGGGGGGAAAACGCCATGGCCGCTGCCGACAGCACGCTTCCGTTGAAGCCCGCGCAGGCGCCGATCGCGCCGAAGGACCGGATCTTCAACCTCGACATGCTGCGGGGCTGGGCCATCCTCGGCATCCTCGCGGTCAACGCCGTCTCCTTCGCCTGGCCTGTCGAACTGACCATGTCCGACGCGCCGCCGCCCGGCGGTCTCAGTTACGCCGACACGGTGGGACTGTGGGTCACCGACGTCTTCTTCGCCGACAAGTTCCGCACCCTGTTCACGATGCTGTTCGGCGTGTCGGTGTTCCTGGTCGGCGGCGAGCGGCCCGACCGGGAGCGCGGCAGGGCGCTGTGGCGCCGGCTGATCTGGCTGGGAGTCTTCGGCCTGATCCACGGCATGGTGTTCTGGTACGGCGACATCCTGTTCCACTACGCCTACTGCGGCCTGCTGATGATGCTGATGCGGTCGTGGAAGGCCTCGCGCCTGCTCTGGATCGGCGGTGCGATCACCGTCCTGTGGGGCGTCGTCGCCAGCCTCGGCTACTGGGGCATGGAGAACCTGCCCCCTGAAATGGCCGAGCAGATGCAGGCCGGCATGCCGACAGCGGACGCCGCCTCGATCGCGGCGGCCATCGACGTCTACCGCAGCGGCTGGCCGGCCGGACTGCTGGAGAACGTCACGAACTGGGCGACCTTCCAGCTGATGGCCAGCCCCTTCCTGATTCCGATCTCCGTGCCGCTGATGATGCTCGGCCTGGGCCTGTTCAAGTCGGGCTGGTTCTCGGGCCGGGCGCCGATCTGGACCTATCTGCTGGCCGTCGTGATCGGCGGCGCGAACCTGGCGCTCTTCGCCCTGTGGCGCTGGCAGGACCTGATGGCCGGCGAAGCGGTCGACCCCACCCACGGACTGGCAGCCGGGGCGGGAGGCATGGCCTTCCTGATCACCCTCTTCTACGCCAGCGTGCTGATCCTGATCACCAAATTTGGGCTGCGGATGCTGACCGGCGTGCTCGTTCCGGTGGGGCGGATGGCCTTCACCAACTACCTGACCCAGACCCTGATCATGGTCACCCTCTACTATGCGCCGTGGGGGCCGATGTGGTTCGGCACGCATCATCCCGCCGAGATGTGGATGGTGGTCGGCGCGGTCTGGGTCGCCCAGCTGATCTGGTCGCCGCTGTGGCTGTCGGTGTTCCAGATGGGACCGCTGGAGTGGATCTGGCGCTGCCTGACCTACGGCCGGTTGCTGCCGATCCGCAAGTCGGCGGCGGCGGCGGCCCAGGCCAGTCCGGTGGCGATCTGAAGCGTGGGTCGAGGGGCGAAACGGCCCGGCGGCGGTGAATAGTGCTAGTGAGCAGGACGGCCCTGCTCACCAGCACTAGCACTTTTCACCCTCGCCCCTCTAAAAGCCCGCCATGACCGACGCCCCTCTCCGCCCCGAAGCCCGCAGCCCCCGGGGGTTCGCCGACCGCCGCGGCCGCGACCTGGTCGCCGAGCGCCGGCTGGTGACGCGGGTCTCCGCCGTCTACGAGCGCTGGGGCTTCGAGCCGCTGGACACCGGCGCCTTCGAATACGCCGACGCCCTGGGCAAATTCCTGCCCGACGCCGATCGTCCGAACGAAGGCGTCTTCGCCCTGCAGGACGATCCGGGCGAGGCGGGCAACGGCGAATGGATGGCGCTGCGCTACGACCTGACCGCCCCGCTGGCACGGTTCGCGGCGCAGAACTGGGAGATCCTGCCCAAGCCGTTCCGCCGCTACGCCTTCGGGCCGGTGTGGCGCAACGAGAAGCCCGGCCCGGGACGGTTCCGCGAGTTCGTCCAGTGCGACGCCGACACCGTCGGCTCGGACCGGCCCGAGGCCGACGCCGAGATCATCGCCATGGCCTGCGAAGGCCTGCACGCGGCGGGCCTGTCGCCCGAACAGGCGGTCATCCGGGTCTCGAACCGCAAGCTGTTCGACGGCCTGTTCGAGGCCGGCGGGATCGAGGACGCAGGCCAGAAGCTGACGGCTCTGCGGGCCATCGACAAATACGACCGGCTGGGCTGGGAGGGCGTCGCCGCCCTGCTCGGCGAGGGACGGCTGGACGAGTCCGGCGACTATACGAAGGGCGCGCGCCTGCCCTCCAGGGTCATCGGCGCCATCGAGGGCTTCCTCGCCTCGGCCGGAGACGGACAGGCCTCGCGCTCCGGGACGCTGGAAGCCGTGGCCCGGTCGGGGAACGTCGGCGCCGCGGGCGAGGCCGCCCTGGCCGAACTGGCCGCCATCGACGCGGCGCTCAACGCCATGAGGGTCGGACAGGCGGCGGTGCGCTTCGACCCGACCATCGTGCGCGGACTGGAATACTACACCGGGGCCGTGTTCGAGGCCGAACTGCTGCTCGAGACCACCGACGACAAGGGCCGGGCGGTGCGCTTCGGCTCGATCGGCGGCGGCGGACGCTACGACGACCTGGTGGCGCGGTTCACCGGCGAGCGACTGCCGGCGACGGGCTTCTCGTTCGGGGTGTCGCGGCTGGCCTCGGCCCTGCGCGCGGCCGGTCGCGGCGCGGCGGACGCGGTGCGCGGGCCGGTGGTGGTGATCGTCTTCTCCGAGGCCGACATGCAGCACTACCTCGACGCCGTGTCGGAGCTGCGCAACGCCGGCATCGCCGCCGAGCTCTACCTGGGCCGGGCCGGCATGAAGGCGCAGATGAAATACGCCGACCGCCGCGGGGCGCCGGCGGTGGTCATCCTCGGCGGCGACGAGATCGCCGCCGGTCAGGTGACGGTCAAGGACCTCGACGCCGGTCGGGCCCTCGCCGCCGGCATCGCCGACAACGACGCCTGGAAGGCCGAGCGACCGGGGCAGGTCGTGGCCGCGCGGACCGAGCTGGTCGCCACCGTTCGCCGGATCGTCGACGCCGCGCACACGGATGCGTGAGTTATCATTGATAAGGGGCGAAAACCGGCTGTTTCGCCCGCGACTTCATTGACTTGGCCGTTGGAATGTCGTCATTCTGCGGCCACTCGAAAGCCGTGACGTTCAAACGCAGCGGCCTTTCGGAGGCGTTTCGGGGAGGAAACGTCCGCTCCGTAGAGAGCGAAAGAAGCCCGCCGCGATGTATCCCCCGCGGCGGGCTTTTTCGTGCCTGAAGCGCGCGGGTGGCCCGTGGCTGTGACCCCTGAGTAGCGGCTGTGGCGAAGCTCGCGGCGCCACCGCCCTGCCTCGGCAGGTTGATCTCGGTCGACTCTCTCACCACCACTCGCCACTCGCCACCAGCGAAAAGGGCCGGAGCGTCGCCGCTCCGGCCCTTTCCTGTTCGATGGAACCGCCGCCTTACCAGATGCGGACGCGGTCTTCCGGGGCGAGGTAGTATTTCGAACCCGGCTGGACGTCGAAGGCCTCGTACCAGGCGTCGACGTTTCGTACAGGGCCGATGACGCGGAATTCGGCCGGGCTGTGCGGGTCGGTGGCGATCTGGTTGCGCAGGGCGTCGTCGCGATATTTCGACTGCCAGACCTGGGCCCAGCCGTAGAAGAAGCGCTGGTCGCCGGTGGTGCCGTCCAGGATCGGGGCCGGCTGGCCGTTCAGCGACAGGTGGTAGGCCTCCAGGCCCACCGCATTGCCGGCGGCGTCGCCGATGTTCTCGCCCATGGTCAGGCCGCCCTGCACCTTGAAGCCGGGGATCGGCTCGAACTGGTCGTACTGGGCGCCGAGGCGCGCGGTCAGGGCCTGGAAATTGGCCTTGTCCTCGTCCGTCCACCAGTTGCGCAGCACGCCGTCGCCGTCGGACTTGGAGCCCTGGTCGTCGAAGCCGTGGCCGATCTCGTGGCCGATGACCCCGCCGATGCCGCCGTAGTTGACGGCCGGGTCGGCGTCCGGATCGAAGAACGGCGGCTGCAGGATGGCGGCCGGGAAGACGATCTCGTTGTTGGTCGAGTTGTAGTAGGCGTTGACCGTCTGCGGGGTCATGCCCCACTCGTCCTTGTCGACCGGCTGGTTCAGGCGGTTCAGCTGATAGTTCCACTGGAACAGGCCGGCGCGCTCGGCATTGCCGAACAGGTCGTCGGGACGGACCTCAAGCGCGGAGTAGTCGCGCCACTTGTTCGGGTAGCCGATCTTCACCGTGAATTTGCGCAGCTTGTCCTGGGCCGCCGCCTTGGTCTCCGCGCCCATCCAGGCGAGGTTGTCGATCCGGTGCGACAGGGCGGTGCGCAGGTTGGCGACCAGCTCTTCCATCTTGGACTTGGACTCGGCCGGGAAGTATTCGGCCACGTACTGGCGGCCGACGGCCTCTCCCAGCATGCCTTCGGCGAAGCTGATGCCGCGCTTGTCGCGGGGGCGCTGCATCGGCTGGCCGTTCAGGTCGCGCGAGCGGAACTCCCACTGGGCGTCGGCGAAGCGGCGCGACAGGCGCGAGGCGGCGTCGTCGGTGGTGTGGAAGGCCTGCCAGGCCTGGATCACCTCGATCGGGGTCTCGGCGTAGATGGCCGCGATCTTCGGCATGGCCGTGTCCTGGCGGACGATCAGGCGCGGCACTTCGCCGACGCCGACGGCGTTGTAGTAGTCCTGCCACGGGAAGCCGGGCGCCTCGGCGGCCAGCTGGGAGATGCTGTATTCGTTGTAGGTCTCGTCGCGGTTGCGGTTCTGGATCGGGGTCCAGTGGGCCTCGGCGATGCGGGTCTCGAAGGCGAGGATGGCGTCGGCGTTGGCGGCCGGGTCTTCCCAGCCGACCATCTCCAGCATGCGCTCGATATAGGCGCGGTACAGGGCCTTCTTCTCGGCCCAGCGCTCTTCCAGATAATAATCGCGGTTGGGCAGGCCGAGGCCGGACTGGCCGGTCGAGACGACGTAGCGGGTCGGGGCCTTCTGGTCGGTGGTGATGCCGGTGCCGAAGATCGTGCCGCCGACGCGGCCCTGGGTCTCGCCCATGTAGACGGCGGCCTTGTCATGGGTGTCGGCGGCGCGGATGGCGGCCAGGTAGGGCTGCAACGGCTGGGCGTCGAGCGCCTCGATGCGGGCCTCGTCCATGTAGGAGCGGTAGGCGTCGGCGATCTTCTGCTCGTCCGAGCCGGGGGCCAGGTCGGTGCGGGCGACGAGCCCCTCGATCATCGCCTTGACGCGGTTGTCGGACAGTTCGCGCAGCAGGGCGAAGGAGCCGTAGCTGGTGCGGTCGGACGGGATCTGCATCTCGTCCAGCGCCGCGCCGTTGGCGAAGCGGAAGAAGCTGTCGCCCGGGGCCACCGAGGTATCGCGGCCGGCCAGGTCGAAGCCCCAGGTCCCGTACTTGGGCGCCTCGGTGCCCTGGAAGCCCATGACGGCGGCGCCCTCGGCGGGCGTCTGGAACAGTTCGAAGACGGTGCAGGCCTCGTCGAAACAGGCGTGATCATGCCCATCGTCGGAGAAATGCTGCGCCAGTGCGGGCGCGGCGGGCAGGAGCAGGGCGCCGACGGCGGCGCCGATAAGCAGCTTCTTCATGTGGGTTTCCCTCGACTTGACTTCACTTTCCGGAAGGTCGGCGGCGACCCTACGCCGGGAGGGCGACCTGTCGCCTGAATTTTTTGTCATGAAACGACGGAAACGCGGACAGCGCGGCGTTTCAGCCTGTAGGCTGAACCATCGGAGGGCGAATGACGGTTCACGGCGGTTCGGGCGGCGAATACAAGGATCTGGTGGTCTTCCTGGCCGCGGCGGGCGTTATGGTCCCGCTGTTCAACCGGCTCAAGATCAGTCCGATTCTGGGCTTCCTCGCCGCCGGCGTGCTGCTGGGGCCGGACGGGCTGGCGCGGCTGGCCGACACCGCCCCGTGGCTATCGTGGCTGACCATTTCCGACGCCGGCCAAATCCGCTCGCTGTCCGAGCTCGGCGTCGCCTTCCTGCTGTTCATGATCGGGCTGGAGCTGTCGTGGGAACGGCTCAAGTCGATGCGCAAGCTGGTCTTCGGCCTCGGCCTGACCCAGGTCGCCGTCTGCACGGTGGTGCTGGCAGGCCTGTTCATGGTCATGGGGCAGACGCTCGTCTCTGCGGCGGTGCTGGGCATGGGCTTCGCCCTGTCGTCGACCGCGGTGGTCATGCCGGTGATGGCCGAGCGCGGCCGGCTGGGCGGCGCGTCGGGCCGGACCACCTTCTCCATCCTGCTGGCCCAGGACCTCGCCGTGGCCCCGATCCTGATCACGGTCACGGTCATGGCCGCCGCGGCCCTGGCGGGGGCGACGCCGGCGGGCGAGTTCGATCCGTCGGTGCTGAGGCCGGCGCTGCTGACTCTCGTCCCCGCCGCGGTCGGCCTGGCCCTGATCGTGGTGCTGGGGCGGCTGGTGCTGCGGCCGATGTTCCGCTCCGTGGCCAAGGCCAAGGCGCGCGGCCAAGGGCAGGAGATGTTCGTCGCCGCCAGCCTGCTGGTCGTGGTCGGCGCCGGCCTGGCGGCGCAGGCGGCGGGGCTGTCGATGAGCCTCGGCGCCCTGGTCGCCGGCCTGCTGCTGGCCGAGACCGAGTTCCGGCGCGAGGTCGAGCTGTCGATCGAGCCGTTCAAGGGCCTGCTGCTGGGGGTGTTCTTCGTCGGCGTCGGCATCGGCCTCGACCTCGACGCGGTGGCGGCGGACCCGGCCGGGGTGTTCGGCTTGGCCCTCGTCCTGACCCTGCTGAAGGCCGGGCTGATCTATGGCGCGGCGCGGCTGTGGGGGGTGAAGAACCGCACCGCCATCGAGACGGCGCTGGTCCTCGGCCCCGCGGGGGAGTTCGCCTTCGTCATTCTCGGGGCCGGCATGGTCGAGGGCATCGCCTCGCCGGACTTCACCCGCACCGTGATGCTGGCGGCGACGATCAGCATCTTCACCATCCCGCTGATGGCGCTGATCGCCGACCGGCTGACGCGGGTCGCCCAGGCCGCGCCCGACCTGCCCTCCGACGCGCTGGAGCCGGTCGCCGCCGACAACCAGGTGCTGATCGTCGGCTTCGGGCGAGTCGGGCGGCTGGTCGGCGAGATGCTGGCCGAGCACGGCCAGTCTTATCTGGCGGTGGACGCCAACGCCTCGACCGTGGCCAGGGGCCGGGCCGAGGGAGCCAACGTCTTCTACGGCGACGCCGGACGGGCCGAGATGCTGCAGCTGTGCGGCGTCGACACGGCCCGGGCCGTGGTGGTGACCATGGACGCCCCGGCCAAGGTCGACGAGGTGGTGCGCACGGCGCGCGGCCTGCGGCCCGACCTGATCCTGATCGCCCGCGCCCGCGACGAGCGCCACGCCGAGCGGCTCTACCACCTCGGGGTCACCGACGCGGTGCCCGAGACCACCGAGGCGGCGCTGCAGCTGGCCGAGAACACCCTGGTCGATCTGGGCGTGCCGATGGGGCTGGTGCTCGCCTCGATCCACGAACGTCGCGACCGTTTCCGGGCCCTGTTCCAGCAGGCCATGCCGGAGGGCCCCGGCCGCAAGCGCCGGGTCCGCGCCCTGCATTCGACGCGGCGAAGCTGACCCGGTCAAGATGTCGCGGCGTTAACCGCAGCGGTCATCGCCGCGTTAATCTCCGCACCCCATTTTGGTCATCGTTGCATGATGACTGCCCCTGTCGTCGGAAGGCGACTCCCGGCGGGCGCACGGCATCGCGTCCGCCTCCTCCCCATCGCTTCGGCGGTCAAGTTTTCGATGGCGCGCCTCAGCCGCCGTTTAGTCGAGTACCCGTTTCATGCGAGATATCGCCCTGTCTGCCACCCCATCCGATTCCGAGACCGAGACCCCCCGGCTGAACCGTCGCCAGGCCGCCAAGGTCCGCACCCGCCAGAAGGTTCTGGACGCCGCCCGCCAGCTGTTCGCCGAGCGCGGCTACGAGCCCGCCACCATCCGCGACATCGCCAAGGGCGCGGGCATGTCGACCGGCGCCGTCTTTGCCAATTTCCAGGACAAGGCCGAGCTGTTCGAAGCGGTCCTGTCGACGGACCTGGTCAAGCTGGCCGAGACCATGAAGGCGGCCGCGGCCTCCGAGGGCTCGACCCGCGCCCGCCTGCTGTCCGCCCTCGGCGCCGGCTACCACGGCTCGCTGGAGCAGCTGCCGCTGGTCCAGGCCGTGATCGCCCGCTCGTGGTTCCAGCCGGTCGCCGCCGAGATGCGCACCCGCGACGCCATCAAGCCGATCCTGTCGGTCGTCACCGATACGCTGCAGGCCGGGGTGCGCGAGGGCGAACTGCGCCAGGACGCCGATGTGCGCCTGCTCGCCGAGCTGATCTACGACGCCTTCCTCGCCAACTACCGCCGCGCCGCCTACGACGGCTGGACCACGGCCCAGCTGACCGAGCGCATGGGCAAGCAGGTCGACGTGATCCTCGCCGGAGCGATCTCGCGGCAGTAGTCGAGACGGTCGGATCGTCGAGAAATTTGAAGGCCGCGGCATCCGCCGCGGCCTTCAGCTTTTCCAGCGCAGCGTCGCCGGCTTGACCGGGTTCTGGAACGCCCGGCCCTCGGCCCGGCTCTTGCCCCATTCCCGCTTGAGCTGCTGGTACCATTTGGCCTGTTTGTCGGCGTCGTCGATCCAGATCAGGGCCGGGTCGTAGCGCAGGCCCTCGTTCTGCAGGTTCACCATGCCGCCGTCCTGCTTCAGGAACGCGACCACGCCCATGCGCAGGAAGGGCTTGGCGATGTTGAACACCCAGTGGTCGGACCAGAAGATCTGCGTGATCGTGGTCCGGTTGTCCGAGCGGGGCGTCAGGCAGGTCAGGGCCAGAACCTGTTTCTCGCCGACCTGGATATGCTCCCAGCGATAGCCGGGCAGGCGGAAGCTGATCTCCGTCGCGGGCGCGCCCCCCAGGATCCTGTAGGCCCGGCTGTTCGACGACGGCGCGTGGCGCACCATGGCGAAGCCCAGTTCGCGCGGCTCGAACGCCTTGGCCTTCTCGTGCATCGAATGTTCGGACCGCCACCACCACTGCTGATGCACGTAGGGGCCGTGGGCCGGGTCCATCAGGCCGACGACGGCGTGGTCGATGTGGGCCTCGAAATCCATCGACTCGACCAGTTTGGTCCCGCCGCCGACGACGCCGGGGAAGACCGGCGGCTCATGGTCCGGCTCGGACGGATTGCGCGGGTCGGAGGCGACCCAGACGAAGACCATGCCCTGGCTCTCGCGCACCGGATACGACCGCACGCGGATGCGCCCGGCCTCATAGGCCTGGTCCTCGACCAGCGACGGGATGGCGGCGCAGACGCCATCGGGCCGGAAGCGCCAGCCGTGGTAGCAGCACTCGATGGTCTCGCCCTCGCCCGGCTTCTCGACCAGCCGCCCGGCCGACAGCGGCGCGGCGCGATGGGGGCAGATGTCGCGCATGGCATAGACCTGACCCGCGCGCGTGCGGCCGATCAGGACGGGCTCGCCCAGCAGCTCGTGCCGCTTCAGCGAGGCCGGCGCCACGTCGCGCGACAGGGCGACGAAATACCAGGCATCCAGCACGAACCCCTTGCCGAAGGGGGCGGGCGCGGCGGCTTTCGCGCCGGCGGGCGCGTCGACAGGGGCGGTATCGGGAGGCGTCATGTCTGCTATTCTAGGCGCGAGCCCGGCCTCCCCGCCAGCCGCCGCATGTTTGGATATGAAAAGCACTTTACACTGTAAAGCATATGTCATATTCAGGCCCCGAAGCTCAAGAGGAACCGCCGATGAAGTCCACCCTTATGGCCCTGATGGCCGCCGCCGCCCTGACCACCCCCGCCTTCGCCCAGGACGCCCATGGGGCGCACGACCCGGCCGCGGGCCACGCCCGGTCCGCCGATCACGGTCATCACCACGCCGACTTCGAGTCCGGCCGCTTCCATGTCCGCGTCGATGGCCCTGAGCATCCGGTCGGCGATGTCATCCTGATCCCCGGCCTGTCCTCCTCGCCCGAGGTCTGGGACATGCTGACCGAGGAGCTGAAGGGCCGCTATCGCGTCCACCGCATCCACGTCCAGGGCTTCGCCGGCGCGCCGGCCGAGGCCAATGCCGAGGGGCCGGTCTCCGCCCCGGTCGCCGAGGACATCGCCCGCTACATCGCCGAACAGGGCCTCGATAAGCCCGCCGTGATCGGCCACTCCATGGGCGGATCCATCGGCATGATGCTGGCCGCGCGCCACCCGGAGGCCGTCGGCAAGCTGATGGTTGTCGACATGATCCCGTTCATGGGGGCCATGTTCGGCGGCGGCAACGCCACGCCCGAAAGCGTCGCGCCGATGGGCGACATGATCTACCAGGGCATGGCCAACTCACCGCGCGAGCAATGGCTGGCGGAATCGAGCGCCAGCATCACCAGCATGATCAACACCGAATCCCAGCGCGCGGGGCCGCTGGAAGCGGGAGCCACGACCGACCAGAAGGTGGCCGCCTCGGCCTTTCGCGAACTGGTCGTCACAGACCTGCGGCCGGAGCTGGCCAACATCACCGCCCCGACCACGGTGCTCTACGTCAAGTTCAACGACGCCCGGATGACGCCCGAGATCACCGACGGCATCTACCGCGCCTCGTTCGCCACCCTGCCCGGCGCGACGCTGAAGCGGATCGACGACAGCGCCCATTTCATCATGCTGGATCAGCCCGCGGTGTTCGCCGCCGAGGTGAACGCGTTTTTAGAATAGGCCGGCCGCAGGCCATGCTTTCGGCGGAAATGGTCCTCACGGTCTCGTGACGACGTGAGGGGCGTTTGCGTGCGTCCGGTGAACGGCTAAGACCGCTGTTCGGACAGGATGAGGTTTCGATGGCGGGTTCCGGCTTCAGCTTCGGGCGCGGCGGCGGCAGCGGGCCGAAACCGGCGCGCACGCCGGTGCAGCGGCTGATCTACTGGGGCTCCGTGCTGGCCATCTGGGGCGTCATCTTCCTGGTGGTTTTCTTCGCCGTCTTCGCCCGCGACCTGCCCGACACCTCGACCCTCTACAATGTCGATCGCCAGCCCTCGATCACCTACCTCGACCGCAACGGGGCGCTGATCGCGGTGCGCGGGACGCAGCAGGCACCGCCGGCCGATCTCGACGCCCTGCCCGACTATGTGCCGGCGGCCTTCATCGCCATCGAGGACCGGCGCTTCTACCACCACCCCGGCTTCGATCCGATCGGCATGACCCGCGCCATCGCTGCGAACATGCGGGCCGGGCGGGTGGTGCAGGGCGGCTCGACCCTGACCCAGCAGCTGGCCAAGAACCTGTTCCTCAGCCCGGACCAGAACCTGAAGCGCAAGGTCCAGGAGCTGATGCTGGCGGTCTGGCTGGAGATGAAATTCTCCAAGAAGGAGATTCTCGCCCTCTATCTGAACCGGGTCTATTTCGGCGCCGGCGCCTACGGCATCGAGGCGGCCTCGCAGCGCTATTTCGACAAGAGCGCCAAGACTCTGACCGTCGGCGAGGCGGCCCTGCTGGCCGGCCTGCTGAAGGCCCCGTCGCGCTATTCCCCGGTCTCGGAGAGCGAACGGGCCGCCACGCGCGCCACCGTGGTGCTGAACGAGATGGTCGATGCGGGGGTGATCACCGCCGAGCAGCGGGCCCAGGCGGTGACCGAGCCGGTGCGCGTGTCGCGCACCCTGGCCAGCCAGCATGCCCAGTATTTCGTCGACTGGCTGGACAAGCAGATCCGCGAACTGGTCGGCGAGCCGACCGAGGACATGATCGTCGAGACCACGCTGGACCTGACCCTGCAGACCTCGGCTGAGCGGGCGGTGCGCCGCATCCTCGACCGCGACCGGTCCAAGGGCGTGCAGCAGGCCGCGCTGGTCGCCCTGGACGGCGAGGGCCGGGTGCGCGCCATGATCGGCGGCGCCTCCTATGCCGACAGCCAGTTCAACCGCGCCGTCGACGCGCGCCGCCAGGCGGGTTCGGCGTGGAAGCCGTTCGTCTATCTGACCGCGCTGGAGAGCGGCTACACGCCGGAGACGCGGGTGATGGACCAGCCGATCCGCATCGGCAACTGGTCTCCGCGCAACTATTCCGGCGGCTACGCCGGCGAGATGACCATGGCCCAGGCCGTGGCCCAGTCGACCAATACGGTGGCGGCGGCGATGGCCGACCAGATCGGCCGCGACAACGTCGCCCGCACGGCGCGTCGGCTCGGCATCACCTCACGCATCGGGCTGGAGCCGGCCATGGCGCTGGGCGCGGTCGAGGTGTCGCCGATCGACATGGCCCAGGCCTATGACGCCTTCGCCAACGGCGGCAAGCGGGTCCGGGCCTATGGCATCAGCCGCATCCGCACCCCTCAGGGCCGGATCATCTACCAGCGCGCCAGCCGCGAGGCCGGGCCGGTGCAGGCGATCTCGAACCCGTATCTCTACTATATGAACCAGATGCTGCGCGGGGTCATGACCTCGGGCACGGGGCGCTCGGCGGCCATCGCGGGACGCGACACGGCAGGCAAGACCGGCACCACCTCGGACTACAAGGACGCCTGGTTCGTCGGCTACACGGGCGGTTTCGTCACCGCCGTCTGGGTCGGCAAGGACGACAACAGCGCCATGCGCGGCGTCACCGGCGGCTCGTCGCCGGCGGCGATCTGGCGCGGCTTCATGGAGGCGGCCCTGCCGCGCCTGAACGCCCCGGCCATCCCCAACGGGCCGCCGATGCCCGAGGGCTGGCAGCCGCCCAGCCCCGTCGAGAGCCTGATCGGCCGCATCGGCGACCTGTTCGGCGACAACCCGCCCGGCGACGAGGCCGATCCGCTGGACGAACGCCTGCTGGAGCCGCTGCCGCCGCCGCAGCGCGAACCCGCGCCCCGCCGCGACCCGCCGGCCGTGCTGCGCCCGACCCAGCCGCAGCCCCCGCGCGAACAGCCCGCGCCGCAGCCGCAGCCGCAGCCGACCCCGCCGCCGGAGAAGAAGGCCGATCCGCTGTTCTTCTAGGCGGGGACTACCGCCCCACCGCGTGCAGCGCCGGCCCGTGGTCGCGCAGCCATTTGCGATGCGGGCGATGGTCGCCGATCAGGCGCTGGACCACCGACCAATAGGCCGGGCTGTGGTCGGCGTGGACCAGATGCGCCACCTCGTGGGCGGCGAGGTAGTCGATCACCGCATGCGGGGCCATGATCACCCGCCAGCTGTAGCGGATGGTGCGGTTGTGCGGGCTGCACGAGCCCCAGCGCGACTTCGGATCGGCGATCGACATCCTGACCGGCCGCAGGCCGAGGGCGCGCAGATGCACGTCGGTGCGGGCCTGGAGCGTCTCGCGCGCCACCCGCTTGAACAGGTTCTCGACGCGCCGTGCGAAGGCCTCGCCCTCGCCGCCGGAGACGATCAGCGGGCCCTCGGCGTCCTCGGTCAGGCGGGCCGCGCCCGCGCCGCCAGCGGCGGCGAGCCGGACCGGTCGGCCGAACAGGGCGACGGTCCCGCCGGGCGCCAGCGGCGTCCCCTGAGGCCGCGCCGCCAGCCGTTCGCGCATCCAGCCGGCCTTGCTCCGGGCGAAGGCCACGGCCTGCGCCAGGCCGCGCTCGGACGGCGCGATCAGCACCGCCTCTCCGGCGCGCGCGTCGATGCGGATGGACAGCCGCCGGGCGCGCGGATTGACCGACAGCCGGGCCGGGACTCCGACCGCCTCAGGCGGCAGCCGCTGGCCGTTCCGGTACTGCACTGAGGGCCTCGTTGAGGGCGATGAAGTCGCGCACGCGCGGATAGATGTCGTCGCGGAAGCGGCGGCCGTTGAAGACGCCGTAGTGGCCGACCTCGGGGTGGACGTAGAGCAGGCGCCGGTCATCCGGCACGGCCGTGCACAGCGTGTGCGCCGCCTGGGTCTGGCCGACGCCCGAGATGTCGTCCTTGGCGCCCTCGACGGTCATCAGGCCGATGTCCGTGATCTTGGTCAGGTCGACCTTGCGCCCGCGATGCTCCAGCAGGCCGCGTGGCAGCAGGTGCTGCTGGAAGACGATGTCGATGGTCTGAAGGTAGAATTCCTCGGTGAGGTCCAGCACGGAGAGGTATTCGTCGTAGAATTCCTCGTGCTTCTGGGCTCCGTCGCCGTCGCCCGCGACGAGGTCCTGGAAATAGCGGCGGTGGGCGTCGATATGCTTGTCCTCGTTCATCGACATGAAGCTGTAGAGCTGGACGAAGCCCGGATAGACCCGCCGCCCGAAGCCCGGATAGGGCCACGGCACGGTGTGGATCATGTTCGACCTGAACCAGGTGAAGGGCTTCTCCTCCGCCAGTTGGTTGGTCACCGTCGGCGACAGCCGCGCATCGATCGGCGAACCCATGAAGGTCATCGAGGCGGGCCGGTTGGGATCCCCGTCCTCGGCCATCAGGGCGCAGGCGGCCAGCACCGGCGGTCCGGGCTGGCACACCCCGACGACGTGAGCCCGCGGACCGATCACGCCCAGCATGGTCCGCACGTGATCCACATAGTCGAAGAAGTCGAACCGCCCCTCCAACATCGGGACCTGGCGGGCGTTGGTCCAGTCGGTGACATAGACGTCGTGGTCCTGCAGGAAGCCCTCGACGGTGCCGCGCAGCAGGGTGGCGTAGTGGCCGGACAGGGGCGCGACGATCAGCACCGCCGGGGCCGCCGCCGGCTTGCCGGCCCGCTTCAGGTCGCCGAGGTGACGCGCGAACCGCACCAGCCGGCACCACGGGGACGACCAGACCACCTGTTCGGTGGTGCGCACCTTGCGGTCGCCGATCTCGATCGTCTCGAGACGCCAGTCGGGCTTGCCGTAGCGGCGGGTGACGCTCTCGAACAGTTCGGCCGAGGCGTAGGCCGTCCGCCCCAGGGCGGTGTCGGCGGCCGGATTGAGCGGTGAACTCCAGAACTGGCGGGCCATCTGGGCCCCGAACCGGAACGGCGTCGCCGAGGCGTAGGCGAGCTCGTGAAGCGAATACAGCATGCGTGTCCTGAGACGGCCCCCGCCGTTATATGGCAGGGCAGCATAGAACGCGCCGCACTGCAAAAAGATTATCGGCGATCAGTTTGTCGTGAACGGCGCAGGTTCCGTTCCGGGGGGACTCAGCCCCGCGCCATGGCCTGCTCGATCACCCGCGCGGAATTCTCGGGCCCAAGCTGCTCGGCGACCGTGGTGCGGAACCTGCCGTCGGGCCCCATCAGATAGACCCCCAGCGAGTGGTTCATGGTGTAGTCCTCGCCCTCGCCCGACCGGGCGTAATAGACCTTGTAGGCGTCGGCGGCGGCGCGGACCTGCGCCGGCGTGCCGGTCAGGCCGATGGCCCCCTCGGGGAAGCCGTCCGCCGACAGATAATCCTTCAGCGCCTGCGGCGTGTCGCGTTGCGGATCGACGCTGACGAAGACGATTTGCAGGTCCCGGCCCTTGTCGCCCAGCCGCCGCTTCGTGGCGTCGAGCGCCTGCAGGGTGGTGGGGCAGTAGTCGGGGCAGTAGGTGAAGCCGAAGAAGACCAGCGACCACCGGCCCTCCAGCATCGTCTGGTCCACCGGGCGGCCGTTGTGGTCGACCAGCTGGAACGGCCCGCCGATATCCGCCTGTCCGGTCGAGACCACTTCGCCCGGCTGCAGGCCGCGGTCCGGGCGGTTGACGACCACCAGGGTGACCACGATCAGGGCGGCGGCGATGGCGACGCACGCGGCGGCGAACAGCAGGATGGAACGACGCGGCATCACGACCCCCGGGCGAACGCGCCACACGGGCGCGGCTGGTCTATAGAAGAGCGGTGAGCCCGACCCAAGACCCCCTGTCGTCGCAGTCCCTCATCGAGGAAGGCGGCGGCCGTTTCGCCGGCTGGCGCAACCTGCCGCGCCGCAGCCGCGGCCTGTCGCTGCGCACCCTGGTGATCCTGCGCTGGATGGCCATCGCCGGCCAGAGCGCGACGGTGGCCGTGGCCACCGCCTGGTTCCATTTCCGCCTGCCGCTGTGGGGCTGTCTCGCCGTCATCGCCGCCAGCGTGGCGATGAACCTGAACGCCACCGCCCGGCTCAGGCGCAGCGACGGCTCGGCCCCGGACGGGACGCTGACGGCGGCCCACCTCGGCTTCGACATTCTGCAGCTGTCGGCCCTGCTGGCCCTGACCGGGGGGCTACAGAACCCGTTCTGCCTGCTGCTGGTCGCCCCGGTGACGGTGGCGGCGGCCTCGCTGCCGGGCCGGCAGGCGGCGTTGATGGGGCTGCTGGTGCTCGCCGCCACCGTCGGCCTGTTCTTCTTCTCCATGCCCCTGCCGTGGCAGGCCGGGACCGAGATGGACCTGCCGCCGCTGTACCGCTTCGGCGTCGGCTTGGCCCTGATCACCGGCGTGGTCTTCACGGCCGCCTACGCCTGGCGGGTGGCGGCCGACGCCGAGAAGCTGGAACTGGCCTTGGCCACGACCCAGGATGTGCTGCAGCGCGAGCAGCGGCTGGCGGCGCTGGGCGGGCTGGCGGCGGCGGCGGCGCACGAGCTGGGCACGCCGTTGGCCACCATCCAGGTCGTGGCGCGCGAACTGCTGCGCGAGTCCTCCGGCAACGCGGCCGCCGCCGAGGACGCGGCCCTGATCCTGCAGCAGGCCGAACGCTGCCGGGACATCCTCAAACAGCTGTCCCAGCAGCCCGAGGAGGGCGACGCCGCCTTCGCCGAGGTCGGGCTCAAGGCCCTGCTGGAAGAGGTCGTTGAGCCGCACCGCGGCTTCGACCTGGCCTTCGAGGTCGAGGTGCGGACCGCATCGGGCGAGGCCGCGCCCCGGGTGCGCCGCCTGCCCGAGGTGGTGCATGGCCTGTCGACCCTGGTCGAGAACGCCGCCGACTTCGCCAACAGCCGGGTGCGGGTCCATGCCCTCGTCGACGCCGGCTTCATCGAGATCGAGGTCGTCGACGACGGCCCCGGCATCCCGCCCGACATCCTGCCCCGCCTCGGCGAGCCCTATGTGACCAGCCGGCCGCAGGGCAAGGCGCGCCGCGCCCTCGCCGCCCAGATCGCCGCCTCTGTCGCCGCCGCCGCGCCGGGCCGCAAGGGGAAGAAGGAAAAGGCCGCCCCGGCCGCGGAGAAGATCGCGCCCAGCCAGGGCGGCATGGGGCTGGGGTTCTTCATCGCCCGCACCCTGCTGGAACGCACCGGCGGCCGCGTGTCGGTCGGGGCCGGCGATGGCGGCCCAACTCCGCAGAAGGGCCAGCCCAGAGGGGCCCGCGTCGCCATTCGCTGGCCCCGGCCCGCGCTGGAGGTTTCGCCGTGATGTCGCACCCCCTATCTGAACCTTGACCGCAGGCGCGCCGTTACCGACCACAGCGCCAAGGAGACCGCCGATGCCCGAGACCGAAGACCGGATCGCCGCCCTGCCCGACAGGACCCTCCTGCTGCTCGACGACGACAACGCCCTGCGCACCCGGCTGGGGCGCGCGCTGGAGAGCCGCGGCTTCGAGGTGACCACCGCCGCCTCCGTGGCCGAGGCCCGCGAGGCGCTGCGCACCACCCTTCCGGCCTTCGCCGTGCTGGACATGCGGCTGGAGGACGGCAACGGGCTCAAGGTCGTCGAGGCCATCCGCGACCGGCGCGAGGACGCCCGCATCGTCATGCTGACCGGCTACGGCGCCATCGCCACCGCCGTGGCGGCGGTCAAGGCCGGCGCGGTCGACTATCTGCAGAAGCCCGCCGACGCCGACGACGTGGTCAAGGCCCTGCTGGCCACCGGCGAGGCCCCGGAGCCGCCGGAGAATCCGATGAGCGCCGACCGGGTCCGCTGGGAGCACATCCAGCGGGTCTACGAGCTGTGCGACCACAACGTCTCGGAAACCGCGCGCCGCCTCGGCATGCACCGGCGGACGCTGCAGCGCATCCTGGCCAAGCGCGCGCCGCGCTGAGCGGTTCTTGCCGCCGCCGGCCCCGGCAGGCACTCTCCCCGCGCTGGGTGGGGGAAGGCATGAAGATCGATCTCATCGCGTTGGCGCTCGTCGCCGCGGCGTTCACGGCGGCTTTCACTGCCATGAACTGGCTCCTGTCGACCTATGCGCCGGGTGCGTCGCCGGCTGGTCTGTTCCTCGACGCCGACATCATCGCCAAGCTCGTGATGCTCCTGCTCATGCTGCTGACTCTTCCCGTTCCCGTCATCGGCCTCATTGGCCTGCTGGCGCGCGAGGCGGCGCGACCGATGGTGATGGTCCTGCGAATGGCCGCGGCGGCCTCCGTCCTGCTCGGTCTGCTCGCCGCCGCCTACGGCTGGATCAACATCCAGGCCGCTCTCAGAGGTGTCGGCCCTGTCGGGATCGAGGTGACGGCGCCGTCCTGGGCCGAACTCCTGCTTGTCTTGGCCTATTCGCTGCTGGTGGCGGGGTTCGCCCTGCTCTTCGCCGTGGGCGTGGGGCTGCGGGCTGGAGGACGCCGCAAGGCGTGAAAAAAGCCCCGGCGTTTCCGCCGGGGCCTTCTTCGTTTCAGCGATGACGCCGGAGCCTAGTCCCGGCGACGGCCGCGGCTGCGGTCGCCGCCGCGATCACCGCCGCCTTCACGCTTCGGACGGCCGCCGGTGTCTTCCGACATCGGGGGCTCGCCACGCTCGGCGCGCTCGGCGTTGATCTTGTCGGTCAGGTCCTCGCCGGTTTCCTGATCGACGACCTTCATCGACAGTTTGGTCTTGCCGCGGTCGTCCATGCCCAGGAATTTCACCTTCACGTCCTGACCTTCGGTCAGGACGTCGGCGGGGTTGGCGACGCGTTCCATCGAGATCTGCGACACGTGGACGAGGCCGTCCTTGGCGCCGAAGAAGTTCACGAAGGCGCCGAAGTCGACGACCTTCACGACCTTTCCGGAGTAGATCATGCCGGGCTCGGGCTCGGACACGATCGACGAGATCCAGGCCTTGGCCGCGTCGATCTTCTCCTGCTCGGACGCCGCGATCTTCACGGTGCCGTCGTCCTCGATGTTGATCTTGGCGCCGGTCTTTTCGACGATCTCGCGGATGATCTTGCCGCCCGTGCCGATGATGTCGCGGATCTTGTCGGTCGGAACCTTGATCTGCTCGATCTTCGGAGCGAACTCGCCCAGTTCGGCGCGCGGCGCCTCCATGGCCTTGTCCATCTCGTCGAGGATGTGCAGGCGGCCGGCCGAAGCCTGGGCGATCGCCTTGCGCATGATCTCTTCGGTGATGCCCGCGACCTTGATGTCCATCTGGAGGCTGGTGATGCCTTCGCGCGTGCCGGCCACCTTGAAGTCCATGTCGCCGAGGTGATCTTCGTCACCCAGGATGTCGGACAGGATGGCGAACTCGCCCGAGGGCTCGAGGATCAGGCCCATGGCGATGCCGGAGACCGGACGCTTCAGCGGCACGCCGGCGTCCATCAGGGCCAGCGACGAACCGCAGACCGTGGCCATTGACGAGGAGCCGTTGGACTCGGTGATCTCCGACACCAGACGGATGGTGTAGGGGAACTCTTCCGACGACGGCAGCATCGGACGGATCGCCCGCCAGGCCAGTTTGCCGTGACCGATTTCCCGACGGCCCGCGCCGCCCATCCGTCCGGTCTCGCCGACCGAATAGGGAGGGAAGTTGTAGTGGAGCAGGAATTTCTCCTTGTACGTCCCGCTCAGGGCGTCGACGTACTGCTCGTCCTCGCCGGTGCCCAGCGTGGCGACGACGATGGCCTGGGTCTCACCGCGGGTGAACAGGGCCGAGCCGTGGGTGCGCGGGAAGACGCCGACCTCCGAGACGATCGGACGGACCTTGTCGAGGGCGCGGCCGTCGACGCGATGGCCGTTCTCGATGATGTCGCGGCGCAGGACGTGGGCTTCGCATTCCTTGAAGGCCGTGGAGAATTTGGAGGCGTCGACGCCGTCCGGGTTCTCTTCGGTCTTCACCAGCTTCTCGGCGGCCTTCTTCTTGGCCACGTCGACGCCCGAGCGGCGGTCGTATTTGCCCACGTGGGTGTAGGCGGCCTTGATGTCCTCGCCAACCAGCGACTGGATCGAGGCGACCACGTCCGAAACGTCGTCGGCCTGGAAGTCGAACGGCTCCTTGGCGGCGTGTTCGGCCAGGTCGATGATCGCGTCGATCACCGGCTGCATGCCGCGATGCGCGAACATCAGGGCGTTCAGCATGATCTCTTCCGACAGCTCCTTGGCCTCGGATTCGACCATCATCAGGGCGTCCTGGGTGCCGGCGACGACGAGGTCGAGCTCGCTCTCGGGCATCTGGTCGAGGGTCGGGTTGAGGACCAGCTCGCCCTCGATGTAGCCGACGCGGGCCGAGCCGATCGGGCCCATGAAGGGCACGCCCGAAATGGTCAGGGCGGCCGAGGCGGCGATCATGCCGAGCACGTCCGGGTCGTTCTCCATGTCGTGCTGGAGGACGGTGACGATGACCTGGGTCTCGTTCTTGAAGCCCTTGACGAACAGCGGGCGGATCGGGCGATCGATCAGGCGGGAGACGAGGGTCTCCTTCTCGGTCGGACGGCCTTCACGCTTGAAATAGCCGCCCGGAATCTTGCCGGCGGCGAAGGTCTTTTCCTGGTAGTTGACGGTCAGCGGGAAGAAGTCCAGGCCCGGCTTGGGCGCGCGGCCGTAGACGACGGTGGCCAGGACCACGGTCTCGCCGTAGGTCGCCAGCACGGCGCCGTCGGCCTGACGGGCGATGCGGCCCGTTTCCAGCGTCAGCGGGCGTCCGGCCCACTCGATCGTCTTGCGTTTGATATCGAACATGTTTCGTCTTTCGTATCCCGCGGGCGGATTCCGCGCGGGGTCCCATCAGTGGGTGGAGCGTCGGGCGTTCAGTCCTTCGGTCCATGAACGGCCGCGCCATCGCGAACCGTCCGGGAGTGGTTGAGGACCGGTTTCAGCCCTCGCGTCTGCGCCGGAAACTGCCGCGGCGCGCGGTTGGTTCTGGATGCGGAACGAGGCGCGGACATGGCCCGCGCCTCGAAAAAACTCTTCCGCGTCGTCCGGCGCCCCTTAGCGGCGCAGGTTCAGCTTGGTGATCAGCGCCGTGTAGCGCTCGCGATCGACCTTGTTCAGGTGGTCAAGAAGGCGACGGCGCTGCGAGACCATCTTGAGCAGGCCCCGGCGCGAGTGGTTGTCCTTCTTGTGGGTCTTGAAGTGCTCGGTGAGGTTGGCGATGCGTTCCGAAAGGATCGCGACCTGGACCTCGGCCGAACCGGTGTCCGCTTCGCTGCGGGCGTTGTCGGCGATGACTTCGTGCTTGCGTTCAGCAGTAATCGACATCGGGTAACTCCTTATTGGAGGTTGAATACGCGGTCGGGTTCAAAGCGACCGGCCCGCAACTGACCGAGAGCGACGAGGGTCTGGCCCTGAAAGGCTGAAACGGTTCTGGAGCCCTCCCGAAGGCGGCTCTTCAACGTTTCGACCTGTCTGGGGAGCAGAACGATCGGCCGTCCCTGCCGAAGCGAGAAGGCGTCTTGATCCGTCACGGCCAGCTCCGGGATGTCGTCCAGGGCGGTCGCGACGGGAAGCAAGCCTTCCGAGGCGGCGTCCCTATGCACCAGATCGGTCAGGAAATCCAGCGATACGGCGTTTTCCGTCGAGAACGGTCCGACCCGCTCGCGGCGAAGGGCCGAAACGTGCCCCTCGGCCCCCAGCGCCGCCGCCAGGTCGCGGGCCAGCGAGCGCACATAGACGCCCTTGCCGGTCCGCATGGTGATCTCGACATGGTCGGCGTCGGGCGCATCCGTCACCGCCGCCTCGCGGATGGTCACCCGCCGTGTCGCCAGCTCGAATTCCACGCCGTCCCGGGCCAGGTCATAGGCGCGCTGGCCGTCGACCTTGATGGCGGAATACTGCGGCGGCACCTGATCGATTTCGCCGACGAAGGCGGGCAGCGCGGCGCGCACCGCCTCCACCGACGGCCGCACATCGGAGCAGTCCGTGATCTCGCCCTCGCGGTCGAGGCTGTCGGTCGAGACGCCCCAGTTGATGGTGAAGCGATAGACCTTCTCGGCATCCATCATGAAAGGCACGGTCTTGGTTGCCTCGCCGAGCGCGATCGGCAGGATGCCCGAGGCCAAGGGGTCCAACGTCCCGGCGTGCCCCGCCTTCTGGGCATTGAACAGCCGCCGGATCTTCGACACGGCGTCCGTCGACCCCATCTCCAGCGGCTTGTCGAGGCAGACCCAGCCATTGACGACGTCTCCCTTCCTGCGGCGGCCCATCAGAGATCGTCGGCGTCGGGCTTGGCGATATCCGCCTGAACCCGCGGGTCGTCGAGCAGGCGGTTCAGCCGCTCGGCCGCCGCGAAGCTCTCGTCGTGGCGGAAGCGCAGGTCGGGGGTGAAGCGCATGTCGATGCGCCGCCCCAGCACGCCGCGCAGGAATTTCGCATGGGCGTTCAGCGCCTTGATGATCTCGTCGACGTGGCCGGCGACGGGGGCGCTGTCGACGCCGGCGCCCAGCGGCTCGACGAAACAGGTGGCGTGCTTCAGGTCCGGCGACAGGCGCACCTCGGTGACCGTCACCGACACCTCCTTGAGGGCCGGATCGTGGATGTCCTCCTCGCGCAGGACGTCGACGAGGGCGTGGCGGATCAGCTCGGCCGCGCGCAGCTGGCGCTGGCTGACGGTGCCGGCCTTCGGATTGGGTTTGCGGGTGCTCATGGGGTGGCTCCTGATCGCCCGCCGGGGTTCGGACCCGGCACGGGCAAGCGAAGCCCGGCGGTCTAGGCGCGTGGGGCGGCGGTGTCCAGTTCGGCCCGGTCGATGGCGGCCAGCAGCTCGGACGAGACGATGGAGCGGAACGGGCGCACCGGCAGGCCCGCGGCATGGAGCACGCCCGCCGTCCAGTGATTGCACAGGTGGGCGATCGAGAAGGTCTCCCGGCTGGCGAAGAAGCGGGCGTCATCCCCGGTCCGGGCGGCGGCGATGCGGGGTCCTCCCGACGACAGGTCGAGCGACGCCTCGACGTGGGCGGCCATGGCCTCGAAGCCGGCGGGGGTCAGGCGGAAGCTGCGGCGGCCGTCCTCCGCGAACAGGGCGCGCGGATCGCGCTGGGCCGGGTCGAGCATGATCACCGAGGGATTGCCCGGCCGGAAGAAGGCCCGCAGCCCGTCCGGCAGGCGGCCCTCCATCGGGCTCTGGTCGACGTAGAACTTGGCGTCGCCCCAGCCGATCAGGATCCAGTCGCCGGGCGGCAGGGCTCGCACCGCCCCCGCCAGCGGTCCCGGCCGGGCCTCCAGCACCGCGCGCGGAACCGCCAGATCGGTGTGGAAGCCGTTGTCGAGGAGGTGCAGTTCGATCCCCGGCGCTCCCGGGCCGGCGCGCCACAGGGCCGGATCGCCCGGCGTGGTCCAGCTGCACAGCGCCGCGATCACGCCGACGAGGGCGGCGGCGGCGATCGGGCCGAGCCCGGTGCGCGTCCTCTGTCGTTTCGGCCGTTTCATCGGGCGGTGAAGCTCCACACGCCGCACAGCGCCGACGGCGGCGTGTCCGGCCCGATCGTGGGGGTGCGGAACAGCATCAGGTCGACGCGCGATCCGCGATGCAGCAGGGCCGCCGCATGCGCCGGCTCGCCGCCGCACAGGCTGATCGGCGCCGCGGCCCGGCCCCGGACGGGGGCGACCACCTCGCGCAGCTCGATCTGGGCGTCGGCAGGGGCGTTCAGCCGCGCGGCGAAGGTCTGGCCCGGGGTGAAGGCGTCGCGGCCGAAGGCGATGCGCAGCGGCCGGGTGCGCAGGCGCTCGCCGGTCTCGAAGCGCAGTTCGGCGGCGACGAAGGTCAGGGAGCCGGCGGCTTCGCGCGTCGCCACGTCGGCGGGGCCGTACTCACCGCTGAGCACGGCGTCCGATCCGCGCCGGGCGGCGACCGGCCGGCTCTCGCCCCGGGCCGCGGCCTTGACCCCCTCGAAGGCGTCGGCGGTCGCCGCGGGCAGACGCCCGGCCCAGGCGACAATCCGGTCGGCGGCCGGCGCGGCCTCGTGGCGTATCGCCTCCCAGGCGGCCACGGTCTGGCGCTGCTCGATGGCCAGCAGGAACAGCACCAGGCAGACGAACGACAGCGCGCCGGCGAGGCGTTTCAGCGCGGTCTGTGAACGGGCCGTCGCGGCAGTCATGGCCGCAACCCTAGCGAGGGTCGGCGGCGAGGTGAACGCCTATCCCCCCACAGGGGCGCCGGAGTCGTCGAGCGGCTGGGCGGGCGGCATCAACCACTCGCCGCGCCACGAATAGGACAGCTGGACGCAGTGGCGGTAGGCCCCGTCCGGCCAGCGTCCGACGGCCTGCAGGGTCAGCGGCCGCCCCAGCCGGACCTGTCCCGCGACCAGCCAGACGTCGTCCGAGCCCGGGCACAGGGCGCGCGACAGGCCGCGGCCGTCGCCGTCCGGCGAGACGTGGTAGATGGCGCTTTCCGTCGCCCCCGCCGGCAGGGCGCGGCGCACCGCGTCCGGGCCGCCGCGGCGGATGTCGGCCGCGCCGCGCTGCGAGGTGGAGATGATCCGCCGCACGCTGATGGCGCCGAACAGGCCCCGGTCCGCCTCCAGCGTCACGCCGCGGGTCAGCGCCTGGGTGACCCGATCGGCGGCGTCAAACGCAAGGTAGCGGGTCTCGGCCGCGGCCGGTCCGGCGACGGAGACCAGGGCGAGAACGGGGATCAGGATGCGGCGCATGGGGCGTTGATCCGTGAAGGATAAGGCGAAACGGCGGCGCGGGCGCGCCGCCGTTCTCCTAGTCCAGCGTGCGCTTGATCTCTTCGACCGTGAAGCACTCGATGAAGTCGCCGGCCTTGATGTCCTGGAAGCCCTGGAAATGCATGCCGCATTCCTGGCCCGACGGGACCTCGTTGACCTCGTCCTTGAAGCGCTTGAGCGTCGTGAGGGTGCCCAGCTCCAGCACCACCACGTCGTCGCGGATGATGCGGACCTTGGCGCCCTTGCGGACCACGCCCTCGGCGACCCGGCAACCGGCGATCTTGCCGGTCTTGGAGATGTCGAAGACCTGCAGCACCTGGGCGTTGCCCAGGAAGGTTTCGCGTTGCAGCGGCGCCAGCATGCCCGAGAGCACGCCCTTCATGTCGTCGAGCAGGTCGTAGATGATCGCGTAGTAGCGGATCTCCACCCCCTCGCGCTCGGCCAGGTCGCGGGCCTGTTTCGAGGCGCGGACGTTGAAGCCGAGGATCGGCGCCCCGGCCGACTTGGCCAGCTGCACGTCGCTCTCGGTGATGCCGCCGGCGCCCGACATGACGGTGCGCGCGCGGACCTCCTCGTTGCCCATCTTGTCGAGCGAGCCGACGATGGCCTCGGCCGATCCCTGCACGTCGGCCTTGATGACCACGGGCAGTTCCGAGACCTTCTTGGACTGCAGCTTCGACATCATGTCGACCAGCGAGACCTGGTTGACGCCGCCGGTGGCCTTCTCGCGCTTCACGCGGGCGCGGTACTCGGTCAGCTCGCGGGCGCGGGCCTCGCTCTCGACCACGGCGTAGGGCTCGCCCGGAGACGGCGCCTCGTCGAGGCCGAGGATCTCGACCGGAACCGACGGACCGGCCTCGGTCAGCTGGGCGTTGCGCTCGTCGAGCAGGGCGCGGACCTTGCCCCAGGCCGAGCCGGCCACGACGATGTCGCCGCGCTTCAGGGTGCCGCGCTTGACCAGCACGGTGGCGACCGGGCCGCGGCCCTTGTCCAGCTTGGCCTCGATGACCACGCCTTCCGAGGTGCGTTCCGGATCGGCCTTCAGGTCCATGACCTCGGCCTGCAGCAGGATGGCGTCGATCAGACCGTTGAGGTTGGTGCGCTCCTTGGCGGAGACCTCGATGATCTGGGTGTCGCCGCCCAGGCTTTCGGCGATGACCTCGTACTGCAGCAGCTCGTTGACGACCTTCTGCGGATTGGCGTCCGGCTTGTCGACCTTGTTGACCGCCACGATGATCGGGGCGTTGGCCGCCTTGGCGTGCTGGATGGCCTCGATGGTCTGCGGCATGACGCCGTCGTCGGCGGCCACGACCAGCACCACGATGTCCGTCACATTGGCGCCGCGCGCGCGCATGGCGCTGAACGCCGCGTGGCCCGGCGTGTCGAGGAAGGTGACGCGGTCGCCGCTTTCCAGACGCACCTGATAGGCGCCGATGTGCTGGGTGATGCCGCCGGCCTCGCCCGCCGCCACGTCCGTGGTGCGCAGCGCGTCGAGCAGCGAGGTCTTGCCGTGGTCGACGTGTCCCATGATGGCCACCACCGGCGCGCGCGGCGTGGTCGCCTCGTCGTCGACGGCGTCGGACAGGAAGCCGGTCTCGATGTCGGACTCCGAGACGCGCTTGACGGCCATGCCGAACTCGTCGGCGACCAGTTCGGCCGTGTCGGTGTCGATGACGTCGTTGATCTTCATCATCAGGCCCTGACGCATCAGGAATTTGATGATGTCGACGCCGCGCACGGCCATCCTGTTGGACAGTTCCTGCACGGTGATGACGTCGGGGATGACCACCTCGCGCGGACGGTTCGGCGCGTCGGTCGAGCCGCCCTTGCGCTTTTCCTTCTCGCGTTCGCGGGCCCGGCGCACCGAGGCGAGCGAGCGCATCCGTTCGGCGGCGTCCTCGTCGCCGCCGGCCACGGCCTGGATGGTCAGACGGCCTTCACGGCGCTTGGGTTCGCCGCGGGTGCGGCTGACGGCCTTGCCCGGACCGGCGTCCGAGAAGCGCTTGTCGCGATCCTCCTCGGCCTTCGACCCCGCGGGGCGGCCGAAGCCGGCGCGGACGGGACGGGCGACGTCGGGCGTCGCGGGCGGGGCGTTCGGAGCCTGACGGCCGCCGGGGCCGGTGCGCGCGCCGCCGGGACGGGCAGCGCCGGGAGCCGGACGCGGATTGAGGGCCGAATAGCGGACCGGCTCGGCCGGACGGGCGGCGCCGCCCTGCGGGCGGCCGGCGGCCTGCGGACGTTCGGCGTAGTTGCGTTCGCCGCCGCCCATGGCGGCTTCGCGGGCCGAGCGGCCGCCGAAGGCGGGACGCTCCGCCGCGGCGCGGCCGGGGGCCTGCGGCTTGGGCGCGCGCTGGCCGAAATTGACCACCGGGCGCGCCGGCGGAGCCGGACGGGCCGGAGGCGCGGCGGCCTCGGTCGGCGCGGGCGCCGGCGTCGGAGCGGGTGTCGGCTCGGGCGCGGGCGCAGCCGGCTTGGCGGCGGCCTTCGCCGGCGCCTTGGCGGGAGCGGCGGCGGTCAGCTTGGCGGCTTCGGCGCGGGCGGCTTCGGCGGCGGCGCGGGCCGCGGCGGCCTCGGCCTGGGCGGCGTTGGCGGCCTTGTCGGCGGCGGCGGCCTGCTCGCGGGCGGCGGCGTCTCGGCGGGCGCGTTCCTCGGCGGCGGCGCGTTCGCGCTCGGCCTGCTGGCGGGTGGCCAGTTCGATGGCGCGACGGCGCGCCTCCTGCTCGGACGCGGACAGGCCGCCGGCTTCGCGGGAGGGGGCGGCCGGACGCGGGGCGGCGGGCGCCTCGGTCTTCGGACGCGCGACGTCGAAGCCCTGCGGGCGCTGATGCCCGGGGACTGCGCCGACGCGGCGCTTGGTCTCGACCACCACGGTCTTGGTGCGGCCGTGGCTGAAGCTCTGGCGCACGGTGCCGGTCGAAACCGATCCCGCCTGCCGGGGCTTCAGGCTCAGCGGCGCGCGCGGTCCCGTCTGGGACGGAGTCCCGGTCGGGGTCTGCGGGCCGTCGTTGGTCTTGTCGTTCTCGTCAGTCATCCGGTCGCTTTACTCGGGAGGGCGGGAGATCCGTCCTCGTCTCGTTCAAACACAAAAAGTCGCGCGGCGCCCTGCCCCCTAGGGAGCAGAACCCCGCCCGCTCAAATCCTTGTCCGGGTCCTCAGCCGGCCTCTCGCCCCACTCCGGGGGCAGAAGCGGTCGAAATCCCGCCAGTCGTTCGACCTCGAAGGTCCAGCGATCGGCCCGCCCGCCCTCAAGCAGGACGGCGTGTATCGCATTTTCCAGCCCGAGGGCCAAACTCAAATCGTCCGCCGTGAAGGCGCCGCAGACTTTCGGGGGCGGTTGCTGGTGTTTCGCCAGGGAAAGCAGCTTGCCCCGTCCGTCGGCCGACCCGTCGGCGGCCTCGACGATCCATGCGGCCTTGCCGGAACGGATCGCGGCGGCCGCCTTTTCGAAGCCAGAGATAAGCACGCCCTCGCGCCGGGCAAGCCCCAGCTGGTCCAGACAGCGCCGGAACAGCAGGCTTTCGACCAGTCCGGACAGGTCGGCGGCGGGCTTCAGGGGGGCTTTGGCCGCGCGCGAGAACAGGTTCTTCTTCACCGCCGCCTCGACCGAGGCGCGGTCGGCCGCGACCCACAGGCCGCGGCCCGGCAGCTTGCGCGCCAGGTCGGGAGCGACCGAGCCGTCCGGAGCGGCGACGAAGCGGATCAGGCGAGATTCGTCCATGACCTGGTGCGTCACCAGGTCCCGGCGTTCCCTATCGATCGTCGCTTCGCGCAGACTCATGGAGGGCCCGGTCTCCCATCACGCGTTTTCGGGCTGATCGGAGTCCTCGGCGAGGACCTCGTCTTCGTCGCCCAGGTCTTCGTCAGCCTGCGGCGCCTCCTCGCCCTCGGCGGGCGCGAAGACGGCGTCGGCGTCGTATTCGCCCTCGTCCTCGTATTCCGGCTCCGGCTCGGGCTGCGGCAGTTCCGAGGCGTCGATCCAGCCGGCCGCGACGCGGGCCTGCAGGATCAGCATCTCGGCCTCTTCCTGGGCCAGGTTGAAGCTCTCGAGCACGCCCGGGACCTTGACCCGTTCGCCGTTCTTGACCTCGTAGCCGCCGCGGATTTCGTCGGTGGCCAGATCGGCCAGGTCCTCGACGGTCTTCACCCCGCCTTCGCCGAGGGCGACGGCGATCTGCAGGCTGACGCCCGGAACTTCGAGCACGCCGTCCTCGACGCCCAGCTCCTTGCGCCTGGCGTCGAGAATGGCCGCCTGGCGGTCGAGGAAGTCGCGCGCGCGGGCCTGCAGCTCTTCAGCCGTATCCTCGTCGAAGCCTTCGATGTCGGAGATTTCATAGGGCTCGACGAAGGCCAGGTCCTCGACCGTGGCGAAGCCTTCGGTGACCAGCAGCTGGGCGATGACCTCGTCGACGTCCAGGGCTTCCTGGAACAGGGCGGTGCGCTCGGTGAACTCGCGCTGGCGACGCTCCGAGTCCTGCGACTCGGTGATGATGTCGATCTGCCAGCCGGTCAGCTGCGAGGCGAGACGGACGTTCTGGCCGCGGCGGCCGATGGCCAGCGACAGCTGTTCGTCCGGCACCACCACCTCGACCCGGTCCGCTTCTTCATCGAGCACGACCTTGGACACTTCAGCGGGCGCCAGGGCGTTGACGATGAAGGTCGGCTCGTCGCTGTTCCACTGGATGATGTCGATCTTCTCGCCCTGCAGTTCGGCGACCACCGCCTGCACGCGCGAGCCGCGCATGCCGACGCAGGCGCCGACGGGGTCGATCGACGAGTCGTTGGAGACGACCGCCATTTTGGCGCGGCTGCCCGGGTCGCGGGCGACGGCGCGGATTTCGATGACGCCGTCGTACACCTCCGGCACTTCCTGGGCGAACAGCTTGGCCATGAAGCCGCCGTGGGCGCGGCTCAGCATGATCTGCGGGCCTTTGGTCTCGCGCCGGACGTCGTAGATGTAGGCGCGCACGCGGTCGCCGATGTTGAACTGCTCGCGCGGGATCGACTGATCGCGCCGCATGATGCCTTCGCCGCGGCCGAGGTCGACGATGACGTTGCCGTATTCGACGCGCTTGGCCACGCCGTTGACGATCTCGCCGACCCGGTCCTTGAACTCCTCGTACTGACGCTCGCGCTCGGCTTCCCGGACCTTTCCCGTGACCACCTGGCGGGCCATCTGAGTCTGCACCCGGCCGAACTCGAACGGCGGCAGGACCTCCTCGTAGGTCGTGCCGATCTCGGCGGAGGGATCGCTGGCCTTGGCGTCGGAGAGCCGGCGCATGGCGTAGTCGTTGAAGACCTCGGTCGGCTCTTCACCCTCTGGGACCTCTGCGGTTCCGTAGTCGTCCGGGACGACGGTGACGATCCGCTTGATCGTGGTCTCGCCGGTCTTCGGGTCGATGTGCACGCGGATGTCGTGCTCGGCGCCGTAGCGCGTGCGGGCCGCCTTCTGCACGGCCTCCTCGATCG
>NZ_DASPMM010000012.1:0-65830 GCF_035627055.1 Brevundimonas sp.
GCCTCCGAATGCACGCGCATCGTTTACCCGAAGCCCGACGGCAAGCTGACGTTCGACCGGCTGTCATCCGTCTTTCTCTCCAATACCAATCACGAGGAGGACCAGCCACCGCATCTCGTCGTGAAGGACATGGCGCTGCAAAAATCGTCGGAGCACGACGTCTATGCCGGCCCATCGGCGCGCTATTGCCCGGCCGGTGTCTATGAGTGGATCGAGGAGGGCGGCGCGCCGAAATTCGTCATCAACGCGCAGAACTGCGTCCACTGCAAAACCTGCGACATCAAGGATCCGTCGCAGAACATCGTCTGGACGACGCCCGAGGGCGGCGGCGGCCCCAACTATCCGAATATGTGACGCCCCCGCGGGCGAAGGGCCTTGCCGGGGCCGCAAAACCCGGTGAGGCTCCGGCCCATGCGCCTGACCTCACTTCGCCTGCTCCTCTCCGGCTGCGCCCTGCTGGCCTTCGCCGCGCCCGCCGCCGCGCAGGAGGCGCCGCCCGCCGCCGAACCCGCCGGGCAGAGCGCCCCCGTGCTGATCATCGATCCTGATCCGGAGGCCGAGGCCTTGGCGGTCGAGTCGGCCGCCCCGCCGATCCCGGCCATATGGGCCCCGGCCCCGTTCACGGCCGACGGCCAGTCCGCCTATGGGCTCTACCTGTCCGGACGCGTGGCCAGCCTCAGGGGCGATCAGGCCGCCGGCGCCGAGCTCCTCGCGCTGAGCCAGTCGCTGACCCCCGAACAGCCCCAGCTGGGCGGCGACGCCTTCGTCGCCAGCCTGTTCTCGGGGGATATCGACGGCGTCGTGCGTCTAACGCCCGCCGTCGTGGGCACGCCCCTGTTCGCCGGCGCGGGACGCCTTGCGGCGGTGGTCCGGAGTCTGCGCGACGGCGACGGCGCCGGGGCCCTCGCCCTGCTGCGGGCCGGGGACTTCCCGGACCCGTATGGCCCGGTCACGGCCTATCTCCTGCCGTCCGTCGCCGCCGCCGGGGGCGACTGGACCACCGCGCTTCAGCCGGTCTCGGCGCCCACGACGTCGACCGCCGGGTTGGTGTTGCGGGACCAGCGGGCCCAGTTGCTGGAGAGCCGCCGCCGGTTCGAGGAGACCGAGGCCGAGTACCGCGCCCTGTTGGCCATCCCGGATGGGGCGCGGGTGTTCCGTGTCCATTACGGGGCCTTCCTCGAGCGCCGGGGCCGGCGCGACGAGGCGCTCGCTGTCTATGCGGCGGCCCTGGAGGGCGACGCGCCCGACCCGCGCGCCCTGATCGCCGGCCGGCGCGTGCGCGAGGGCGGGAGGCCGCCGGCCGCGCCGACCCCGGGCGAGATCGCCGCGGACGCGCTCGCCTTCGCCGCCATGGAAACCAGCCAGGTCGATTTCCACGAGCTGTCGGTCATCTATCTGCAGTTCGCGACCGCCCTCCGGCCCGACGACACGGTTGTCATCCGCCTGGCCGAAAGCCTGAAGGCGGCGCATCAGGACGCCGCCGCCCGCGCCGCCTTCGTCCGCGTCGGAACCGACAATCCGATCGTCTACGCCAGCGCCCAGCTCGGCCTCGGCGTCAGCCTTGCCGAGGAGGGCCGCGGCGAGGAGGCGCTCGAAGCCTTTCTCCGCGCCGATGCGGCCGCTCCGGAGCAGGTCGTCGTGTCGCGCCTGCTCGCCAACCACTATTTCGATCTCGGGCGCTTCGAAGAGGCGCTCGCCGTCCTCAACCGCCCGACCGTTAACACGGCCCGGCAATCGCTCGAGGTCCGCTTCGACCGGGGGGTGACGCTGGAACGGCTGGGGCGGATCGAGGAGGCCGAGGCCGAGCTGTGGACCGCGCTGCAGATGGCGCCCCAGAACCCGGACCTACTCAACCACCTCGGCTATCTGTGGGTCGACAGCGGCCGCCGGGTCGAACAGGGGGCGGAGATGATCGCCCGGGCCTTCGCGGCCGATCCCCGCAACGGCAACATCCAGGACTCGCTGGGATGGGCCCAGTACCGGAGCGGCGAGTACGAGAGCGCCGTCGAGACGCTCGAACAGGCGGTCGCCAAATTGCCCGCCAATGCCGAAATCAACGACCACCTCGGCGACGCCTACTGGCAGGTCGGCCGCCGTCGCGAGGCGGGCTGGCAGTGGAACCGGGTGCTGACGCTGGAGCCGGAGCCGGAGCGCCGCGCCGAGGTCGAGCACAAGCTGGCGGCCGGCCTTCCGGGCGCGCCCGTCACCGGTAGCCAGCCCTGAGGCATGACGACGCTCGAGGCCCTCGCCCCTGCCAAGGTCAACCTGTTCCTGCATGTCGGCCAGGTGGACGACGCCGGCTACCACCCGCTGGCCAGCCTCGTGGCCTTCGCGGACGTCGGGGATCGGATCAGCGTGGTCCCCGCCGACCGCCTGTCGCTGCGCCTCGAGGGACCGTTCGCCGCGGGGCTTGAGGGGCCGGGAGACAACCTGGTCCTGCGCGCGCTGCACGCCCTCGGCGAGGCGGCGGGCGTCGGCGAACCGAGGCTGGCGGTGACCCTCGACAAGCGTCTGCCGATCGCCGCCGGTCTCGGCGGCGGGTCCTCCGACGCCGGCGCCGCTCTGAAGCTGGCGCGGGACGCCCTCGGGCTCGATCTGTCCGACGAGGCGCTGGCTGACCTCGCCGCCGGGATCGGGGCGGACGGCCCCATGTGCCTGCACGCGCGCCCGGCGTGGGCGGAAGGGCGGGGCGACCGCCTGACGCCGGAGCCCCGGCTGCCGCCGCTTGCGGCCTTGCTGGTCAATCCGGGCGTCGCCTCCCCGACGGGCGAGGTCTACCGCGCCTATGACGCCGGCGCCCCGGTCGCCGCCGACCGGCCCTTGCCGCCATCCCGTTGGGACGCGACCACGGTCATCGCGTGGCTGGCGGCGCAGCGCAACGACCTCGAGGCGCCCGCCGTCGCCCGGGCGCCCGCCATCGGCGACGCCTTGGCCGCGGTCTCGGCGCTGCCCGGCGTGCGCCTGACGCGCATGTCGGGCTCGGGGGCCACCGTCTTCGCCCTGTTCGACACCCTGGCCCGGGCCGCCGCCGCAGGCCGTCTCCTGTCGGAAAATCGTCCTGGCTGGTGGATCACCCCCGCGAATCTGGGTTAGTTGCGCCCGCGCCAAGCTCTATGGCCGCATATCGTCGGTATTGTGCAGTCCATCCCGGAATCGCCTTGAGATTACCTCACGATCCCGGATGTTTCGCCGCAACTGACGCCAATATGGAACTCAGAACTTCGCTCCGGATGCGTCGGAGCGGATTTCATCATCACGACCGCGCTTCCATTCGCCTTGCGGTCACTTGACGAAGAAGAGGGATACTGATGCTTCGCACCACGCTGTTCTCCGCGGCCGCCGCCGCGGCTCTGCTGGCCGCCCCGGCCGCCATGGCCCAGACCGCTCCTGCCGCTCCGGCCCAGGCTGAGCCCGCCCCGGCGCCCGCCGCCGCCGGCACCGTCATCGACGTGCTCAAGGCCAGCGGCGATTTCACCACCCTGCTGCGCGCCTTCGACCAGGCCCAGCTGACCGAGACCCTGGCCACCCGCCCGGCCATCACCATCTTCGCGCCGACCGATGCGGCCTTTGCGGCCCTGCCGGAGGCCGAGCGCACCCGTCTGCTCGACCCGGCCAACGCCCAGGAACTGCGCAACCTGATGCTCTATCATGTCCTCGTGACCGAGCTGACGACCGACCAGATCAAGGGCGCGCGCGGTCCGATCGCCACCGCGGGCGGCGTCGAGATCACCATCGACGGCACCGGCGACGCCATCGCCGTCGACACGGCCACCGTCACCCAGGCCGAGATCGACGCCACCAACGGCGGCGTCTTCGTCATCGACAAGGTGCTGGCCCCGGGCGAGGCGGCTCCGGCCGCCGCGGGCGCCTGATCGCCCCACGGCCGTGAATCGACAGAGGCGGCGGGCTCCGGTCCGCCGCCTTTTTCCTGCGCGCGGCCCTTAACGGTCGGCCAACCGCTGTTGTGTATCGTGGCGGGATGGAAGTCCTGACCCCCGCTCACATCGCCGCCTTCGAGGCCGTGCTGGCCCGGGTCACGCCCGACGACCGGGCCCGCCTCCACGCCCTCAAGGACGCCGCCGCCGACGCGGCCGCCGCCTCTGCGCCGCACTGGGATTTCGACCAGCCCGGCCACCGCGCCGAAGAGGCGCTTCAGGTCGCCTTCGGCCCGTCCCTGACCGACGACCGCCGCCGCGCTCTCGTCGCCCTCTGGGCGCTGGAGATGCCGGCCCGCGTTCCCGCCGCCGATCTGCCGCCGGCGGTGCTGGAGCTCTATCCGGAATGGATCGGCCGCCTCGCCGACTTCCTGACCGCCGCCGCCGATCCCTACGACCGGGACTTCTGGGCCAAGGACGTCCGCATTTCGCTGGTGCTCAGCGTCCCCGGCGCCCGTACCCAGATGATCGACCTCAGCTCGCCCATGGGTCCCGGCCAGGTCCTGCGTCATGCCCGCGAGGGCTGGGGCTGGTCGGTCATCCCCGCCTACGCCGCCGCCCAGGCCTGGAAGCCGTGGCTGGAGGTGCATACCGAGAGCCGCGAACTGTCCGATTTCAACGAGGCGGGCTGGGACCGCGCCTGGGCCACCGCCGCCGAGATCCTCAGGCGCCGCCCGGACATGGCCGGCATGCTGGGCTCCAGCTGGTTCTACGACCCGCCGCTGGAGCAGATCAGCCCGCGCCTCGCCTACCTCCGCCTCAACCCCCGGAAGCACGGCGCCTTCATGGTCCACCAGGGCCCCGGCGACATCCACACCCAGCGCGCCGCGAGCAGCTCACCGACCCGCGCCGCCCTGATCGAGAAGGGCGAGTACCTCGCCCGGTCATGGATCGTCGCCTGGCCGCGGGCGGCGCTGATCCGATGGGCGGATGGGCGCAGGACGGCGCAGATGAGCGAAGCCGCCTAGGCCCGCACCACATCCCATGCCGCGCCCACGGGCAGCACCTCCAGTCCGGCCGCCCTGGCCAGCCGCAGCACCCGGTCCAGATCGTCCGGCGTGCAGCCATAGTCCGTCGGCCGGTCCGACACGTCGTGGCCATAGGCGGTCAGCCAGCCGCGCCGCGCCGCCGCCTCGGCCATCAGCGCCTCGAGGTCGTAGCCCGGCAGCCGCCGGCTCTCCAGCCCGATGCTCCTGATCAGCGCCCGGTCCTCGCGTCCGGCGTTGACGCCGTCGCGCACGCCCCGGGCCAGATCGAACCGCCCGCGCACCATCCCCTTGGCCCCGACCGTCGCGTCCCCGAACGGCCAGGCGAAGGTCGTCATGCGATGGCCGTCCAGCCGCTCCGCCACCCAGGCGGCGTTGGCGTCCAGGCTCAGCCGCAGCGCCTCCCGGTCCATCCGCAGCGCGCTGGTGTGGCCGAAGGTGTGGCAGCCGACCTCGTGCCCCGCGGCGTGCAGCGCCTGCAGTTGCTCCACGCGGAACTGGTCCCGGTCCATGTTCACGCCGCCGCACAGGCCGCCGCAGACATAGTAGGTCGCCTTGACCCCGTGCGCCGCCAGCACCGCCCCCGCCTCCGTCCAGGCGCTGGCCGGGAAATCGTCGAAGCTCAGCGAAAACACGCCCTTCGCCGGCGCGATCTCGACCGTCTCCACGTCGAGATACCGCGCGGCCCGCCGACGCATCTGGTCGATCTGCTTCATGCGGCGAAGGCTACGGGCCGACGCTTAAGATTCCGTCCCCCGTCTTCCCCGGCGAAGCCGGAGTCCATGGTTCGCGAGCCCCGGTTCTTCACGACGAGCACAACGTCCTCACAACGAACACGACGGGGCCGGTGCCTGGCGCGGAACCCGTTGTGTCCGTCGTGGTCTCGTCGTGCCCGTTGTGATGAACCCGACGTCCCGGCTCCTTGCCGCAAACAGGGCTCGCGTCTAGGGTCCGCCGCCTTCTCCCCGGGACGAAAAAGCCGACCGTGACCACCGAACCGCTCGCCTTCCAGGACCTGATCCTGACGCTTCACAAATACTGGGGCGATCAGGGCTGCGCGATCCTCCAGCCCTATGACATCGAGGTCGGCGCCGGCACCCTGCACCCGGCCACCGTCCTGCGCGCGCTCGGTCCGCGTCCGTGGAAGGCCGCCTACGTCCAGCCCAGCCGCCGCCCCGGAGATGGCCGCTACGGCGAAAATCCCAATAGATTACAACACTATTACCAATACCAAGTGATCCTGAAGCCGAACCCGGAGAACCTCCAGGCCCTGTATCTGGGATCGCTGGCGGCGATCGGAATCGATCCGAAACTGCACGACATCCGCTTCGTCGAGGACGATTGGGAAAACCCCACCGTCGGCGCCTGGGGGCTTGGCTGGGAGGTCTGGTGCGACGGCATGGAGGTGACCCAGTTCACCTATTTCCAGGGGGTCGGCGGCATCGAGGTCGACGTCGTCTCGGGCGAACTGACCTACGGGCTCGAGCGGCTGGCCATGTACGTCCAGGGCGTCGACAACGTCTACGATCTGAAGTTCACCAAGGAGGGCCTGACCTACCGCGAGGTCTTCCTCGAGAACGAGCGCCAGCAGTCCGAGGCGAACTTCCACGGCTACGACGTCGATGGCCTCAAGCGCCGCTTCGAGGACATGGAGTCCGAGGCGGCCAGACTGCTCGCCATGAAGGGCCCGCAGGGCCAGGCCCTGGTCCTGCCCGCCTACGACCAGGTCCTCAAAGCGTCGCACCTGTTCAACCTGATGGACGCCCGCGGCGCCATCGCCGTCGCCGAACGCCAGAGCTACATCGGCCGCATCCGCGACCTCTGTAAGGCCTGCGCGACGGAATGGGTCGAGCAGGAAAGGGCCCGGGCGTGAGCGACGATCGCGTCGTCTCGCTGAAGGACCGCCGGTCCGAGGGCGGGCCGAGACTGGGCGGCTGCCTCGTCTTCGCCAATGACCAGCTGCGGATGCCGATGGTCATGGGCGCGGTCGCGCCGGAGTGGACGACGATCGATCCGGTCGAGATCCGGATGGACGGGCGGGCCGAGCCGACGTCGGTCCTTGTCCGCTTCGGCATGATCGACCACTCGCCGGACGGGACCAGCGGCTACGTCGGGGAGAACGAGCACGGCGTCACCGCCGCCCTCTATTTCGAGCGGGAATTGTTCCTCGCCTTCCAGTCGGCGGCGCTGTCCCCGGCGCCCCTGACCCTGTTCGTCACCTTCTCCGCCCGCGACGACTCGCCGCCCAACCTGATGCTCGCCATCGAGCGCCGGACCGTCTGATGCCCCAGCTTCTCCTCGAACTGTTCTCGGAAGAAATTCCCGCCCGCATGCAGGCCGGTGCGGCCCGCGACCTCGAGCGCATGGCGGCCGACCGCCTCAAGGCCGCCGGCCTGACGTATGAGGCCCTGACGACCTTCGCCGGTCCGCGCCGTCTGACGCTCGTCGTCGAAGGCCTGCCCGCCGCTACCCCGGACCGCGAGGAGGAGCTCAAGGGCCCCCGCGCCAACGCGCCCGAACAGGCGCTGGACGGCTTCCTGCGCAAGACCGGCCTGACCCGCGACCAGCTGGTCGAGCGCAACGGCGTGCTGTTCGCGGTCATCAGCAGCCAGGGCCAGCCCACCGCCGCCCTGATCCCCGGCATGGTCGACCAGATCGTCCGCAACTTCCCGTGGCCCAAGTCAATGCGCTGGGGCTCCGGGACCCTGCGCTGGGTCCGCCCGCTGAAGCGCATCGTCGCCCTGTTCGATGGGGCCGTGGTCCCGTTCGACATCGACGGCGTGCACAGCGGCGACGTCACCGAGGGCCACCGCTTCCTCGGCTCCGGCAAGCCCTTCGCGGTGAAGGACTTCGCCGACTACCGCGCGAAGCTGGAGCGCGAGCACGTCCTGCTCGACGTCGCCGACCGCAAGCTGCGCATTCTCGAAGCGGCGCGGAAGGTCTGCCACGACCGCGGCCTCGCCCTCGTCGACGACGACGGCCTGCTCGACGAGGTCGCCGGCCTGGCCGAATGGCCGACCCCGATCCTCGGCGACATGGACCCGCAGTTCCTCGACCTGCCGCCCGAGGTGGTCCGCCTGTCGATGAAGGTGCACCAGAAATATTTCGCCGTCCGCGATCCGGCCACGCACGGCCTCGCGCCGCACTTCGTCGTGGTCGCCAACGTCGAGGCCTCGGACGGCGGCAAGGCCCTCGCCGCCGGCAACAGCCGCGTCCTCTCCGCCCGCCTCGACGACGCCCGCTTCTTCTGGGACGAGGACCTCAAGACCGGCTTCGACGTCTGGAACGACAAGCTGAAGGGCGTCACCTTCCACGCCAAACTGGGGACCCTGGCCGAACGCGTCGACCGCATCGCCGCCCTCGCCCGCGAGATCGCCCCGCTGGTCGGCGCCGATCCGGATCAGGCCGAACAGGCCGCCCGCCTCGCCAAGGCCGACCTCGCCTCGGGCATGGTCGGTGAGTTCCCGGAACTGCAGGGCGTGATGGGCGGCTACTACGCCCGCGCCTTCGGCCAGCCCGACGCCATCGCCGACGCCGTCCGCGACCACTACAAGCCGCAGGGCCCCGCCGACACCGTCCCGACCGCGCCCCTGACGGTCGCCGTCGCCCTCGCCGACAAGCTCGACACCCTCGTCGGCTTCTTCGCCATCGACGAAAAGCCGACCGGCTCCAAGGACCCGTTCGCCCTCCGACGAGCCGCGCTGGGGGTGATCCGGCTGGTGCTGGAGAATGGGGTGCGACTCCCGCTTAACAGTCTCTCGTGGGAGTTCTTCCAACTCCGAGTGGCCCACGACACTGCGGGAGAATCTCAAGATCTGGACGCCCTCCATTCCGCTGCTCAGTCGGTGGTCGGGGCAGACGCATACGCCGCCTTCAAGCAGGAGCTGGAGGACTCCGTCTTGCGGGCACAGGAGGCCTCTCCCGACTATGATCACGACAAGGGCATGGCCGAGGGAGTCGCAGCGTATCGCGCACTCCTCGCCTTCTTCGCCGACCGCCTGAAGGTCCTCCTCCGCGACCAGGGCAAGCGCCATGATCTCGCCGACGCCGTCTTCGCGCTTGGCGACGACGACCTCGTCCGCATCGTGCGGCGGGTCGAGGCGCTCGACGCCTTCCTCGCCACCGACGACGGGGCCAATCTGCTGGCCGGTTCCAAGCGCGCCTCGAACATCCTGCGAGCCGAGGAGAAGAAGGGCCCGCTGCCCTCCGGAGAGCCCGTCGCCCTGCCCGGCGCCCCGGCCGAGGAGACCGCCCTCATCGCCGCCGCCGCCGCCGCCGCGACCGCCGTCGACGCCGCCCTGCAGACCGAGGACTTCGCCGCCGCCATGCGCGCCCTCGCCGCCCTGCGCGCCCCGGTCGACGCCTTCTTCGACAAGGTGCTGGTCAACTCCGACGTGGCCGCGGAACGCGACAACCGCCTCAAGCTGCTGGGTCAGGTCCGCGCGGTGATGGGCCGGGTGGCGGATTTCGGACTGATCAGCGGCTGAATTCAGCGTCCTTCTCCCCTTGCGGGAGAAGGTGGCGGCCGAAGGCCGACGGATGAGGGGTCGACGGGACGGCGGCCGGTTGGCGTGGCCGGCGTCGGATGCGGTGATCGCCTGTGCGACCCCTCATCCGACCTCGCTGCGCTCGGCCACCTTCTCCCGCAAGGGGAGAAGGGCCTTAACCCCTGAGCACCTTCCGCAGCTGCGGATGCAGCTCCGTGTTCGCGGCCAGGATCTGCCCGCCCGTCATCGGGTTTCCGTCCTCGTCGATGGTCGTCACGATGCCGCCCGCCTCGGTGACGAACAGGATGCCCGCCGCCACGTCCCACGGCTGCAGGTTGCGTTCGTAATAGGCGTCGTACCGCCCCGCCGCGACCCAGGCGAAGTCCAGCGCGGCCGAGCCCAGCCGGCGGATGCCCGCCACCCGCTGGCCGATGGCGTGGATGTCCTTGATGGCCTGGGCATGCCCCGTCTTGCCGATGAACGGCAGGCCCGTGGCGATCAGGCTCTCCGACAGGTCGCGGCGTCCGGCGACGCGGATGCGCTGGTCGTTCAGGTAGCAGCCCTTGCCCTTCTCGGCCCAGAACAGCTCGTTCATGACGGGGTTGTAGGTCACCCCCGCGACGATCTCGGAATGGCCGTCCGGCGCGGTGCGCTGCAGCCCCACCGTGATGGCGAAATGCGGCATGGCGTGCATGAAGTTGGTGGTGCCGTCGATCGGGTCGACGATCCACATGTGCGACTTGTCGGTGCCCTCGATCAGGCCGCGCTCCTCGCCGAGGAAGCCGTAGCCCGGCCGCGCCTTCATCAGCAGTTCGTACAGGGTGTCCTCGGCCTTGATGTCGGCCGCCGTGACGAAGTCGCCCGGACCCTTGCGCGACACCTGCAGCTGCGCCACCTCGCCGAAGTCGCGCAGCATCGGCCGGGCGGTCTTGCGGACCGCGTCCATCATCACTTGCAGCAGGGCGGAGGCGAGGGCCATGGGGAATCTCCTGGTCCGAAAGTCCTTGAAAGGCGGAAGCGCCCGGACAGACGGAGAAGTTCAAAAAGGCGGCGTCCGGGGACGCCGGGTGACAGTGCTAGTGAGCAAGAGGTGAGCGAGAAAGGCGCGCGATCCGGCTCACCCCTCGCTCACTGACACTGTCACTCGCTAGTCCGCGCGGCGGACGTATTCGCCGGTGGTGGTGTCGACGACGATCTTCTCGCCGACGCCCATGTAGGGCGGGATCATGATGCGGACGCCGTTGTTGGCGATGGCCGGCTTGTAGGACGACGAGGCGGTCTGGCCCTTCACCGTCGGCTCGGTCTCGACGACTTCCAGCGTCACCTGCTCCGGCAGCTCGAGGCCGATCGGACGGTCCTCGTGGCTCTCGATGACCACCTTCATGCCTTCCTGCAGGTAGGGGATGCGCTCTTCGCCGACCCATTCCTTCTGCAGTTCGATCTGCTCGTAGTTCTCGTCGTTCATGAACACGAGGGTGTCGCCGCCGTCGTACAGGTAGCTGTAGTCTCGCTGCTCCAGGGTGACGCGCTCGACCTTGTCTTCCGATCGGAAGCGTTCGTTCAGCTTGTTGCCGGTCTCGAGGTTCTTGGCCTCGACGTTGGCGAAGGCGCCGCCCTTGCCCGGCTTAACGTGGCTGGCCTTGGTGACGACCCACAGGCCGCCGTTAACCTGCAGGACCATGCCGGGCTTGATGGTGTTGCCGTTGATCTTCATCGGTGTCTCGGAAGGATGGGAGCGCAGCCCCGTGCGCGACGGGGCTCGCTACAGGAAGCCGCGTCTCCGGGCAAGGCGGGCCGATGCAGGACCGCCCGCACTTTCCTTGCTCACCCCTTGCTCACTGGCACTGTCACTTCTCAGTGCACCGTCGCCTGCTCCTCCACCGTATTGGCCATGTGCACCTTGCGGCCCATCGGAGACGCCAGCTTGCCGGCCCGCACGTCGATCTTGCGCGCCTCGTGGGCGAAGGCCGCGGCCAACCCCGCCGAAGACATCGCCGCCGCGATCTGCATCGCCCGTCCCGCCGGACGCAGCGCGATCCACACCGCATTCAGGGCCTGGGCTCCCGCCCACAGCGACATGGCCACGGTCCGCGCCCGCGTGTGGGGCGCGTTCCAGACCCGCACCGCCGACAGGGTGGTGACCGAGAACACCGCCGGCAGGATCAGACTCAGGGGACCCCTGGGCCGCTCCGTGACCGGCGCGTGATCGTCGTCCGGGTGATCGCGCACGGGCGACAGCGCCCGGGTCGCGAACACCGTCGCCGCCAGGGCGAAGCCCACCGTCAGGGCGATGCCCAGCGCCACATGTCCCGGATGCCGGCCCTCGGCGTTGAGGAAGTCGGTCGCCGCCTCGCGCGCGTCGTCCAGGGCGTTGTCGATGCTCATTGCCGGGCTCCCTCTGCGTCGGGAGCGGAATGGGCGGGGGAGGGGCCTAGTTCCCCGTCGCGCTCCGGTCCGGCGCGATCTCGGTCATCGCCGACTGCAGATAGTTCTGCTCGCCCAGCTGCTCGATCAGCTTGTGCTGGGCCTCGAGGAAGTCGATGTGCTCCTCGGTGTCGGCGAGGATCTCCGACAGGATCTGGCGGCTGACATAGTCCTTGGCCGCCTCGCACTGGGCGATGCCGGCGATCTGCGCATCGCGGCCGGCCAGCTCCAGCGCCAGGTCGGAGCCGAGGCATTCCACCGCGCTCTCGCCGATCTTCAGCTTGTGCAGGTCCTGCAGGTTGGGCAGGCCGTCGAGGAACAGCACCCGCTTGATCAGCTTGTCGGCGTGTTTCATCTCGCCGATCGACTCGTCGTAGATGATCTGGCCGAGGTGCTTCAGCCCCCAGCTCTCGAACATCCGGGCGTGCAGGAAATACTGGTTGACCGACGTCAGCTCGTTGGTCAGCACCGCATTGAGCGTGCGGATGATCGCGGGATCGCCCTTCATCGTCGTATCTTTCGTCCGCGGGGCGCCCATCGTCTGACGGTCTGAATCACCCGCGCCTGTCCGCCGTAATTAACACGGAAACAGCCGTTGTGTTCACCTGCGAACACTTCTCACAACATTGAAAATGCGAATGAATCTCCCTTCCGGGAGACCGGCCGGCCTATTCGGCGGCGAGAGCGTAGGATTCGCGCGTCTCTTCAATCATCTCGCGCATTTCGCAGACGCAACGGCAGCACTGGGGCCGGCACTGGTGACGGTCGAAGACGTCCTTCGGACGCATCGCGCCCGCCTCGATGGCTCGGGCGACGTCACGCTGGCGAAGGCCGTTGCAGTTGCAGACGTACACGGGACGGACCCACAGAAGAGATTGCGAACGGTTCTCTTTTAGCAGCGCAAATGCGGCGAATGCAAGTCGTTCGCACCTCCGGGTCTTTACGGAGGCGGCTTCAGGGGCCGTCAGGTTTCGACGGTTGTCGGCAGCGCCGTCCTCTGCTCAGCTTGGCCGGAACAGGCGGAGCGGTGACATGTGTGGCTGGCGTTTGGGACGGACGGCCTTGGTGGCCCTGGTCATGGTGTGCGGCGCGGGCGGCGCCCCGGCGCTGGCCCAGACCGCAGATGGCCTCGACCCGTTCCGGACCGAGGCGGAGCTTCGCCGCTTCCTTCAGGAGCGTGCGGGCGGCGCGCCGGTCTATCTGGCCCCGCCCGTGGCCGTTCCGGTGACGGCTCCGCCCCCGATGATCATCGCGACGCCCGACGCGTCCCCCGCGACCGAAGCGGCCGCCGCCGACTATGACGCGGATGTCCAGGAGATCGTGCTCACGGCCAGCCGAGCGGCCGACCCTTCCATCACCAACACCCAGGTCGCCGGCGTCGACGAGGGCGGCATCGTCAAGGTGCGTGGCGACCACCTCGTCATCCTGCGCCGCGGCCGGCTGTTCACCGTCTCGACCGCCGACGGCGGCCTGAGGCCGGTCGACGCGATCAACGCCTACCCGCCCGGCGTCGACGCCGGCGGCGACTGGTACGACGAGATGCTGGTGTCCGGCGATCAGGTCGTGGTCATCGGCTACAGCTACAGCCGCGGCGGGACCGAGGTCAGCCGCTTCCGCCTCTCGCCCGACGGGCGTCTGAGCTTCCGCGACGCCTATCACATGCGCTCGAACGACTATTACTCGTCGCGCAACTACGCCTCGCGCCTGATCGGCGACGAACTGATCCTCTATTCGCCGCTCGACATCGGCTGGCATGAGGATCCGCTCGACATGCTGCCCGGCGTGCGCCGCTGGACGGGGGACCCCGACGCGCCGTTCCAGCGCATCGCCGGCCCGCGCCAGGTGTTCATCGCGCCCCAGATGCGCCGCTCCGAGGACGGCGAGATCGATGCGCTTCACACCGTCAGCCGCTGCGACCTGACCGCGCCGGAACTGACCTGCGAGGCCACCGTGGTGCTCGGGCCGGAAGGGCGGACCTTCTACGTCTCGTCCCAGGCGGTCTATCTGTGGACCTCCGACACCTGGCGCTCATGGCGGCGGACCGAGCGGGGCGACGCCCCGGAATCCTCGCTCTACCGCATCCCTCTCGACGGCTCCCGGCCCCAGGCCGTGCTCACCCGCGGCGCGCCCATGGACCAGTTTTCCTTCCGCGAGGACGCCGGGCACGACCTGATCGAGGTCGTGGTCTGGTCCGAAGGCGGCGGCGACGAGATGTGGCGGCCCGAGTTCACCGAGGGCGCCCCGGCCCTGCTGCGCCTGCCGTTCAGCCGCTTCGGCGACGGCTCCCGCGAGGCCGCGGCGCGCGACTACCGTTTCCTGGCCGACCTGCCGGGAGACGACGAGGGCCACAACCGCTTCGTCGGCCGGCATCTGCTGCTCAGCCGCAACGGCTGGAACCCGAAGGATGACACCACCACCGGCGCCGTCATGGTCGTGCCGGTCGGGGGCGGGCGGATCGAGACCTTCGCCTTCGCCGAGCCCGTGACCCGTCTGGAGGCCATCGGCCGGGACGCCCTGGTCGTGTCCGGCGACGACGAAGTGGCCTTCACGACCGTCGACCTGTCCGGCCGGCCGCGCCTGGCCGACCGCTACGTCGCCCAGGCCGCCGGCGAGTCGGAAAGCCGCAGCCACGGCTTCTTCTACAGCCCCGACCCGGGCAGCCGCGACGGCGCCTCCGGCCTGCTGGGCCTGCCCGTCAACCGGACGATCGAGGGCCGACACGACTATCTGTTCAGCAGCGCCGCCGACATGCTGTTCCTGCGTCGGGCCGACCGCCGCCTGTCCGAACTGGGCCGACTCGCTTCGCGGGCGGATGGCGCGATCGACGACGCCTGCGTCGCCTCCTGCGCCGACTGGTACGGCAACGCCCGGCCGATCTTCCTGCGGGGGCGGGTCTTCGCCCTGCTCGGCTACGAACTGGTCGAGGGCCGGGTGGAAGGCGGCGGCGTCCGCGAGATCGGCCGGCTCAACTTCGCCCCGGCGGCGCGCGCGGAGGATTGACGCCGGCCTCGCGCCGCCGCACTTGCCGCGCATGGCCAGAGAACCCGTCGCCCCGCCGCGCCCGCCGTGCCGCCTGTACCTGATCACGCCGCCGGAGATCGCCGACCTCGCCGCCTTCGCGCGCACGCTCGATGAGGCGCTCGCCGCCGGCGACGTGGCGGCGCTGCAGATCCGGCTCAAGCCCGCCGACGACGCCGTCCTCCTCGCGGCGGTGGAGGCGCTGGCCCCGGTCGCCCGCGCCCGCGGCGTCGCCGTGCTCCTCAACGACCGGCCCGACCTCGCCGCCCGCTCCGGCTGCGACGGCGTCCACATCGGCCAGTCGGATGCGTCCCTGGCCGAGGCGCGCCGCCTGCTGGGCCCGGACGCCATGATCGGCGTGACCTCCCACGACAGCCGCGAACTGGCCATGGACGCGGCCGAGGCCGGGGCCGACTACGTCGCCTTCGGCGCCTTCTTCCCGACCGCGACCAAGCAGACCGCGCACCGCCCCGACCCCGAAATCCTGACCATCTGGCAGGAGACGGTCGAGGTCCCCTGCGTCGCCATCGGCGGCATCACGCCCGAAAACGCCGGCGACCTGGCCCGGGCCGGAGCGGATTTCGTGGCGGTCAGCGCGGCGGTCTGGAGCCATCCGGAGGGGCCCGCCGCGGCGGTCCGGGCCTTCAATCAGGTTCTCGCCGCAAGCGCCTGACCTTCAGGGGATATTAGGAAGCGTGAGCTAAGCAAACCGGAAGACGAGGCCGCTTCCCCGGAACCCCAATGCTCATGAGCCGCGCGCTCGATCCGTCCGAAACGGCTGCGGCTCCCGAGCCGGCCGCGAAACCGCGTCCCGAGACGCCGGTCGCCGTCAACAGCGCCGTGGCCTTCTTCCGCGAGCCGCTGGCCCCGATCTTCACCGCCATGGCCGTGCTGGTTCTGGTGGTCGTCTGCATCCATTTCGCCCGCACCGCCGGCCTCGTCGCCGCCCTGTGGGGCGCCGGCGGCGTCGCTGTCGCGGTCTGGCTCAGGAACGCCCGCGGGCCGTCCTACGATGTCTGCTTCGCCGGCCTGCTGGCCACCGGCATCGTCGCCGGGGAGCTGCTGGCGGGCAATTCCTACCTTCTCAGCGCGCTGTTCACCGTCATCAACATGATGGAGATCGTGGCCGCCGTGCTGCTGGCCCGGCGGTTCGCGCCGACGCTCAATCTGGCGAGCGTGGACGGCGCCTGCCGCTTCCTGCTCAGCGCCGCCGTCATCGCCCCCATCCCCGCCGCCGCCGCGGCCGCCGGGGCGCTGTATCTGATCGAGGGGGCGGACCCGCTCTACAGTTTCCAGACCTGGTGGTTCGGGCATGCCCTCGGCATCGCGGTGCTCGGCGCCTTTGGCCTGTCGCTGACCCGGCGCCACCTGGTCATGCTGCGCAACCCGGTCAAGGCGGCCGAGGCGGCCGTGCTGCTGGCCCTGCTCATGGCGACCTGCGTCATCGTCTTCTTCCAGGCCCGGGTCCAGGTCGGTTTCGTGGTCATCCCGGTGCTGATCCTGGTGGCGGCGCGCTTCCGCGTCCTCGGCGTCTCGACGGCCCTTGTGCTGGTGGCGATCACCTCCGTCGGCGGGGCCATGCTGGGCCACGGGCCGTTCATCTCGGCCGGGCCGAATCTGGCCGACCAGGCCCTGCTGGCCCAGCTGATGGTGCTGCTGGGCTGCCTCCCTATCCTGCTGGTCGCCTCCCTGCTGGAGGAGCGGGACCGCCTCTCCGACCGCGCCAAGGCCGGCCAGCTGCGGGCCGAACGGGCCTCCGAGGCCAAGTCCCGCCTGCTCGCCAACGTCGCCCACGAGATCAAGAGCCCGGTCGGCGGCGTCATCGGCATCGGCGAACTGTGGAAGGCCGGCCAGCTGGGCGAGATCACCCCGACCCAGGCCGAAATGGCCGAGATGCTGGTCAAGACCGCGCGCCAGGTCGAGGCGCTCGCCCATGACCTGCTCGACGTGGCCCGCGCCGAGTCGGGCGCGGTCAAGGTCGAGCTGCGCCCCACCGACGTCCCCGGCGTGCTCGAGGACGTGCGCCGCGCCACCGCCCTGCGTCCCGAGGCGAAGAACGTCCGCCTGCATGTGGTCAGCGAAGGCGACGGGCTGGTGGCCCTGGCGGACTCCCAGCGCCTGACCCAGGTCATCGCCAACCTGGCCTCCAACGCCGTCAAATACGGCGGCGAGGGCGGTCTCGTCGTCTTCCGCGCCAGCAAGGTCTACGACGGCGTGCGCATCGAGGTCATCGACCGCGGCCCCGGCCTGTCGCCCGAGAAGCAGGCCCAGCTGTTCGAGCCGTTCAACCGCCTCGGGCTCGAACGTTCGACGGTCGAGGGGCACGGCATCGGCCTGGCCCTGGCCAAGCGGCTGGTCGAGCTGCAGGGCGGCACGATCGGGGTCGTCTCCACGCCCGGCGAAGGCGCGGCCTTCTGGGTCGAACTCCCCGCCGCCTGACCGCCGACGGACCCTTTCCGGGTTTGCGGCGTTCCGTCGCGCGACGGAAGGCGCCTTGGACCGTAGGGCGCCGCCGCCGTAGCCCTGACCGCCACAGGGCTATTCACAGGGGTCTGCCGTGGAATTCGACGCGCTGCTGCTGTCGCGACTGCAGTTCGCCTTCACCATCGCCTTCCACATCCTGTTCCCGGCCTTCACCATCGGGCTGGCGGCTTTCCTCGCCGTGCTTGAGGGGCTGTGGCTGGCCACGAAGCGCGAGGCCTTCAAGACCCTCTACCTGTTCTGGGTGAAGGTCTTCGCCATCAGTTTCGGCATGGGCGTCGTCTCCGGCATCGTGCTCAGCTACCAGTTCGGCACCAACTGGTCCGAGTTCATCCGCCTGACCGGCGGCGTCATCGGGCCGATGCTCGCCTATGAGGTCCTGACCGCCTTCTTCCTCGAGGCGTCCTTCCTCGGCGTCATGCTGTTCGGCTGGAAGAAGGTCGGCCCGCGGCTGCATTTCCTCGCCACCGTTCTGGTCGCCGTCGGCACCACCATCTCCGCCTTCTGGATCCTCTCCGCCAACAGCTGGATGCAGACGCCGCAGGGCTTCGAAATCCTCCCCGACGGCCGCTTCGTGGCCACCAGCTTCTTCGAGGTGATCTTCAACCCCAGCTTCCCCTCGCGGCTCGTGCACATGCTGATGGCCGCCTTCCTGACGACCGCTCTGGTGGTCGGCGCCGCCTCGGCCTGGCAGCTGCTGCGTAACCGGGATCAGCCGGAAAGCCGCATCGGCCTGACCATGGCGGTCGGTCTGCTGGCGGTGGTCGCCCCGCTGCAACTCCTGGCGGGCCACTGGTCGGGCGAGGTGGCCAAGGAACATCAACCTCAGAAGCTGGCCGCCATCGAGTCCTACTGGGAGACGAAGGCCAACCACCCGCTGGTGCTGTTCGCCATTCCCGACCGCGCCACCCGGTCCAACCATTTCGAACTGGCCGTCCCCGGCGCCGGAATCATCGTCGCCCCCCCGGATGAAGTGATCACCGGCCTCGACGCCGTCGCGCCGCAGGACCAGCCGCCGGTCTTCCTCGTCTTCTGGGCCTTCCGGGTCATGGTCGGTCTGGGCCTGCTGATGATCGGCCTCGGCTTCTGGGGCGCGTGGCAGGTCTGGCGCAAGCGGCTGACCGACAACCGCCTGTTCCTGCGCTTCGCCGTGGCCATGGGCCCGGCCGGCTTCATCGCCGTCATCGCCGGCTGGATCGTCACCGAGGTGGGCCGCCAGCCGTGGGTCGTCCAGGGCGTGCTGCGCACCGCCGACGCCGTCTCGCCGGTGACGGCGAGCTCGGTCGTCACCTCCCTGCTGATCTACATCACCGTCTACGCCGTCGTGTTCGTGGCCGGGGCCGTCTACATCCTGCGCCTGCTCGACGAGGGCCCGGCGCCCGGCGATGTGGAACCGAAGCCGGAAGGCCGCCGCGCGCCCGGGACGCCGCTTGCCGCGGCGCCGGACGAAACGCCGGGAGATCCGAAATGACCCTCGATCTTCCCCTCATCTGGGCCGGGCTGATCGCGGTCAGCGTGCTGCTCTACGTCCTGCTCGACGGCTTCGATCTCGGCGTCGGCATCCTGTTCCCCTTCTCCCATTCGCAGGAGGACCGGGATGTGATGATGAACACCGTCGCCCCCGTCTGGGACGGCAACGAGACCTGGCTGGTCCTCGGCGGGGGAGGGCTGCTGGCGGCCTTTCCGCTGGCCTATTCGATCCTGATGCCGGCCTTCTACCTGCCGGTGGTGATGATGCTGGCCGGGCTGATCCTGCGCGGCGTGGCCTTCGAGTTCCGCTTCCGCGGCCAGCGGCGCGGGCGGCCCTTCTGGACCGCCATGTTCGCCGTCGGCTCAATTCTCGCCGCCTTCGCCCAGGGCCTGATCCTCGGCGGCTTCATCCAGGGCGTGGAGGTCGCCGGGAACCGCTTCGCCGGAGGGACTTTCGACTGGTTCACCCCCTACACCCTGCTGGTCGCCTTCGGTCTTGTCTGCGGCTACGGCCTGCTCGGCGCCACCTGGCTGATGTGGAAGACCACCGACGCCCTGCACGGCGACGCCCGCCGCTGGGCCCTGTTCGCCGGCGTTCTGACGGCCCTGTTCCTGCTCGCCGTCAGCCTGTCGACGCTGGTGGTGCATCCGCTGGTCGCGGCGCGCTGGGGCTGGACGGGGGCCGGGTTCGAGCTCGGCCGCTTCCTGCCGCTCAGCCTGATCCCGCTGCTCGGCCTGCTGGGACTGGTCATCGTCGGTTTCGGGGCCGCGCGCCGCTCGCACGTCTGGCCGTTCGCGGGCGCGGTGCTGGTGTTCCTGTCGGGCTACGCCGGGCTGGCCACCGGCTTCTTCCCCTATGTCGCCCCCTATGCCGTGGACTTCCGGACCGCCGCCGCGCCCGACAACGCCCTCGGGCTGATGCTGTTCGGCACCGCCTTCATCCTGCCGCTGATCCTCGGCTACACCGCCTGGGTCTACTGGGTCTTCCGCGGCAAGGTCACGCCGGGGGCCGGCTATCATTAGAATCGAACCCCCGCCTGGCCCCGACGAGGCCGCCGGCCCGCTGTGGAAGCGGCTGGCCTGGTTCGCGGGTCTCGCCGTCGCCGCCTCGGCCGTCACCGCCGCCGTCGCCTACGCGCTCAGGGCCTTGCCGTTCGCCGGCTGAGGCGCGACAGTCCGCTCCATGATCATCGCAGCCTCCGCCGCCGCCGCCCTGCTGCTCGCCGCGTCGCCCCAGGGCCAGACCGCGCCCCAGACGCCGCCGCCCGGCTCCGACATCACCAGCAGCCTGAACAGCGGTCCGCCCCGCCCGGCGACCTATCTCGCCCCGGAGCCCGCGCCGGCCGCCGCCGCCCCCGCGAGCGAGGAGCCCGCGCCCGCTCCGGCCGCCACCCCGCCGGCCCGCCCGACCCCCGAACCGCGGCTGCCGCCCTCCCAGCCGGTCTCGCCGCCGCCGTCGGCGCGGCTGACGCCGATTCCGACCGAGCCTTCGCCCCCGCCGCGCACGGCCCCGATCACCCCGCCGGGCAGCGCCATCCCCGCTCCGGCGGTGACGGCGCCCCCGGCCCGGATCCCCTCCGAATCGCTCCGGTCGGCCGAGCCCGCCGCCGAGCCGCCCCCGCCGCCGTCGGTCCCCGCCGTCACGGTTCTGGACGCCGCCGCCCGCGCCGCCCTGCCGTTCGCGGTCGAGCTTCCCGCCGGCTTCGAGATCGTCACCGGCCGCCCCGGCCCGGACTTCAGGATCTACACCATCCGCCGCGGCGACCGTTCGTTCGCCATGGTCTACGCCGGCCCCGCCTCCCAGTTTCCGATCTACAGCGGCGAGGTGCTGGAAGCCGGCGGCCGCGCCACCGTCGTCTCCACCGAGGACGGCGTCCGCCACGCCCGCGAGCACCTGTTCCTGCGCGAGGGCGCCACGCCGCGCGAAATCCACGTCTGGACCATGAGCCTCGAGGGCGCCGACCGCGCCCTGGCCGAACGCATCGCCCAGTCCGTGGACGTGCGTTGATCATGCGATTGCGTCCCGAACAACTGCTCGCCTTCAGCGCCGTCGTCGCGGTCTGGCTGCTGGCCGCGGCCGTCGGCGTCTGGATCGGCCTGGACCTCGGCAGGGCCGTCTTCAGCTAGGTCTTCTGCGCCCCGTCAGGTCTCCGACCACACCGCCAGCTCATTCCCGGCCGGATCGCGGAAGTGGAAGCGCCGGCCGCCCGGGAAGGCGAAGATCGGCTTGACGATCACGCCGCCCGCCGCCTCGACCTTCGCCGCCATGGCCTCCAGATCGTGCGCGAACAGCACCGGCAGCGGCGTCCGCGTCGCGTCGGCCTGCCCGTCGAACCCGCCGTCCAGCCCCTCGTCGAACGCCGCATACTCCGGCCCGTAGTCGACGAATTTCCAGCCGAAGGCCGCGCCGTAGAAGGCCTTGCTCGCGGCCAGGTCGCCGCCCGGGAGTTCGAGATAGTCCAGCTTGCCGTCTTCACGCACGGGGATCGCTCCTGTCAGCCTGCCGACCAGGTCGGCTTGCCATGCGTCCTGGGCCCGCGCAACAGCCCTCAGAGCACCTCGCGGCGGCTCAGATGGATCAGGGCCGCGACCATCGCCGCCAGCCCCAGCCCCAGGCCCAGGACCAGCGCCGTCTGCGCCCGCCAGGCGTCCGTCGCCAGCATGTTCACCGGCATCTGCCACGGGAAGAACACCCCCTGTTTCGCCGACGTCGCGACCACCGAGAAGAAGGTCCCGCCGATCCCCACCGCCAGCGCCGGCACGAAGCTGGCCCAGCGCAGCGCGACCCACAGCTGGATGGCGATCATCAGCACCGCCGCCGCGAACATCCTGCCCATGAGCCCGGCGTATTTCGCCAGGTCGAACACGCCGACCGGCTGCAGCTGCGGCTTGATCGCCGCCGCCAGCGCCACTGCGCCCCAGGTCATGGCCAGCACCGCCGCGCTCATCATGGCTGCCACGGCCAGCACACAGACGGCCTTGGCCGCATACAGCCGCCAGCGGGGCAGGGGCAGGGCGCGCAGGTGATCCCACGACCGCGGCCCGTGCTCCATATGCGCCACCAGCGCCGTCAGCGCCGTCACGCTCATCGGCAGCATGAAGAAGGCCCAGATGCCGCAGGCGCTGATCATCCACATGTCCCACGGCGCCGGTTCCTCGCCGCGCAGCATGTTGAAGAAGGTGAAGAGGGCGATCAGCGACGGCGCGGCGACGGCCAGCAAGGCCGCCAGCGAACGGTTCAGCTTGCGCGCCTCGACCATCAGCGGCGCGAAAAAGGGAGCGGTCATCAGGCGAACTCCGGCCGGGCTTTGACATTGGCGACAGGCGCGGGCGGCGACACCTCGCGATAGATGCCCTCCAGCGAGCGCGACCGCGCCCCGATGGCGAACACGGCGATGTCCGCCTCGACCAGCGCCCGGTTCAGCGAGGCCGAAGCCGTTCGGGCGTCCTCGCCCGGCTTCAGCCTCGCTGTCAGCCCGTCGTCCGTCGCCGCGACGTCGAACCCGCGCGCCCGCGCCAGCGCCGTGGCCCGCACGGCGTCGTCCGTCTGTAGCGCGATCTCCGGCGCGAGGTCGGCCTTCAGCCGGCTCAGCTCGCCCTCCAGCACCAGTTTGCCGTGGCTCAGGATGCCCACGTGCGTCGCCGTCTGTTCGATCTCCCCCAGCAGGTGACTGGACAGCAGCACCGTCGCCCCGGTCCGCTCCGGCAGGGCCTTCAGGAACCGCCGCATGTCGGCGATGCCGTCGGGGTCCAGCCCGTTGGTCGGCTCGTCGAGGATCAGCACCGGCGGCGCGCCCAGCATGGCCCGGGCCAGCCCCAGCCGCTGCCGCATGCCCAGCGAATAGTCCGACACCCGGCGCCGCGCGTGATCGGTCATCTCGACCACCTCCAGCACCCGGTCGATCTCGCCCTTCGGCAGGCCCAGCAGGGCCCGCGTCAGGTCCAGGTTCTCGCGCGCCGACAGATTGCCGTAGAAGCCGTGCGCCTCCAGCAGGGCGCCCACCTTGCGCGCCGCTCCGATCCGGTCGCGCGCCACATCGACGCCGCCGACGAGCGCCGACCCGCCGCTTGGCCGGATCAGGCCCAGCAGCATCTTCAGCGTCGTCGTCTTGCCCGCGCCGTTGCGGCCCAGGAAGCCGTAGACCGCCTTGTCCGGCACCGTCATCGACACGGCGTCGACGGCCAACTGGCGCTTGAACCGACGCGTCAGGTCACGGGTCTCGATGGCGGCGGTCATCGTGCTGCAGTCTCGTGTCGTTTAAGTCGGAGATAAAGTTGCAAACCTCCGCTCTTTAAGTCAAGATTAAAGATCAGACAGCTTTCCGACCCGGAGATTGGCCCGTGACCCAGACCGCGACCGAACGCTTCCGCCTGCGCTGCCGCCAGTTCCGCTGGCTTGCGATGTTCATGGTGGTCAGCGTCGGGGGCTTGCTGGCGCTCATGTATCTGCTGGCGCCGACGGTCCTGATGATGCGCGGCGAGTTCTTCCCGTGGCCCGCTCTCTGGTCGGCCGAGATCGTGAGGCTCCTGCCGTCCGTCTTTTACCTGTTCGCCGTCTGGTCGATCGGCTCGGCCATGGGGCAACTGTCGAAGGGGCGGCTGATCCAGCCCACCCTCGTTCACGCCCTGCGGCGGGTCGGTCTGGCGCTTGGCTTCGGCGGTCTGCTCAGTGTGTTCGGCGTCACCAATCTTATGCGTCTGATCGGGGGGCGTGAGGCCAGCTGGGCCTATTTCGACGTTTCGGGCATGACCCTCGGCATGATCGGCGGGGCCCTGTTCCTGCTCGGCGGGGTCATGGAGCAGGCGGGCAAGGTCCAGGCCGAGTTGGACGAGATGATCTGATGCCGATCCGCGTCACCCTCGACCAGCTGATCGTCAAGAAGGCCCTCAAGGCCCGCGACCTCGCCGCCGAGGTCGGCCTCAGCGAGACCCAGCTGTCCCTGTTCCGCTCCGGCAAGGTCAAGGGCATCCGCTTCCGCACCCTCGCCAAGCTCTGCGCCGCCCTCGACTGCAAGCCGAAGGACCTCCTCGACTACGACTTCGACCCCGCCGACCTGCTGGCGGCGGAGGAGGACTAGAAGCTCACCGTCTGCGCCGCCGAGCCCGGGCGGAACACCACGGTCCGCGTCACCCCGCCGACCCGCACATTGACCTGCTGTTCCTGGTCGTCGTGCACGCCGGGGAAGAAGTCGAGGTCGACGGTCACCGCCTGGACGTCGCGGTCCGCCGTCTCGCCGCCGAACACGACGCGGATGTTGTCGCCGGCCAGCACGGTGTCGGTGCGGCTGACCGCAACCGCCGCCCCGTCAACCGACATCCGGAACCGCGCCGCCAGATGCGCCTCCAGGTCGGCCACGGCGCGGGGATCGTCGAGGCTGGGCTGGGCCTCCGGGGCGATGCTGGGCAGGGCCGGCTCGACGTCGTGCGCGGCGAACCGGTGCGTCACGCTGACCGCGCCGGAACCTTGGTCGATCTCGATCACCGTCAGCCCCGCGTGGCCGCGATGGGCTAGCGCCGGCGTCGCCAGGCCCGCGACCAGCGCGGCGGTCAGAAGGGAGCGTTTCAGCATGGCGTCAATCCCTGCGGCGCACGCGCGCGGCGGTGGAGTCGGGGCTGACCTCGACGTCGGAGTCCCGCATCCGGTTCTCGCCCGGCGGCGGGGCCGGCGACAGCCGCAGCGACTGCGCGTCGATGCGCTGCGGATAGAAATTGTTGCTGCGGTCGGCGTCGGCCGTTTCCCACAGCGGATCGATCTCGGCCCCGGTCAGCGTCTTCGACGACACATGCTGCCAGACCACCTCACGGCTGTTGCGCCGCCACACCTCGGCCGGAATGCGGATCGTCTCGTCCGAACCGTCGCTGTAGGTCAGCTTCAGGATCACCGGCATGACCAGGCCGCCGACGTTGCGGAAGGTGAAGCGGTAGATGTTGTCGTCGAAGCCCTGGGCCGCGCGGCGGTCCTCGTCGGCCTTGCGGGCGGCGCTCTCGGCGTCGCGGCGCTGCTGGGCGGTGACCGTGAAGCGGTCGGTTTCATTGTAGAAGTCCCGCGTCGCCGGATCGCGCTCGACGACCGTCTCGATGCCTTCGTTGCGCGCCGCCGTCAGCGAGCCCGGCTCGGCCTCGAAGCGCTCGCGGGCGGCGCGGGCGCGCACCTCCGGGTCGGCGCTCTCCAGCCGCGCCGCCGTCACGCCCGCCAGGGCGATGTCGACGTGGTCGGTCGAGTAGAACCAGCCGCGCCAGAACCAGTCCAGATCGACGCCCGAGCTCTCCTCCATGGTGCGGAAGAAGTCGTAGGGCGTCGGCCGCTTGAAGGCCCAGCGCTGGGCGTATTCGCGGAAGGCCCGGTCGAACAGCTCGCGCCCCAGCACCGTCTCGCGCAGGATCACCAGCGCCGTGGCCGGCTTGGCGTAGGCGTTGTTGCCGAACTGCAGCAGGCTGTCGGAGTGGGTCATCACCGGCACCTGGTCCTGGCTGACCATGTATTCGACGATGTCGCGCGGCTCGCCCCGGGCGGGGAAGTCGGCGTCCCACAGCTTCTCGGCCTCGAACTGCAGGAAGCTGTTCAGACCCTCGTCCATCCACGTCCACTGGCGCTCGTCCGAGTTGACGATCATCGGGAAATAGGTGTGGCCGACCTCGTGGATGACCACGCCGATCAGCCCGTTCTTGGCCCGCTCCGTATAGGTCAGCGTGCCGTCGTCCGCCCGCACGGGCCGCGGCCCGTTGAAGGTGATCATCGGGTATTCCATCCCGCCGACCGGCCCGTTGACCGACTGCGCGGTGGGGTAGGGGTAGGTGAAGGCGAACTGGTTGTAGACGTCCAGGGTGTGGGCGATCGACCTGGTCGAATAGGCGTCCCACAGCGGCCGGGCCTCCTTCGGATAGAAGGACATGGCCATGACCACGGGGTGTTCGGCGCTCTGCTGCTCGACGCCCATGGCGTCCCAGATGAATTTCCGGCTCGAGGCCCAGCCGAAGTCGCGCACGTTGTCGGCGCTGAAATTCCACGTCCGCGTGCCCGCGCGCGCCGGCCGCGCCTCGGCCGCCGCCGCTTCCTGCGGCGTGACGATATAGACCGGCTCGTCCGCCGTCCGGGCCCGCTCCAGCCGCGCGCGCTGCTCGGGGCTCAGGATGTCGGGGTTCTGCAGTTCGCCCGTCGCGGCCACGACGTGATCGGCCGGCACGGTGATGGAGACGTCGTAGTCGCCGAACTCCAGGGTGAACTCGCCCGAGCCGAGGAACTGCGAATTGTGCCAGCCTTCATAGTCGGAATAGACGGCCAGCCGCGGGAACCACTGGGCCGACAGGAACAGGCAGTTGCCGTCCTCGTGCGCCTTGGTGAAACACTCGTAGCCGCTGCGTCCGCCGACGACGTTGGTCTCGGGCAGGGGCAGGGTGAAGTCGATGGTGAAGGTGAAGCTCTCGCCGGTCGCCAGCGGCCGCGGCAGTTCGATCCGCATCATCGAATCGACGACGGTGAACGGCACGGCCTGGCCGTCGGGGCCGGTGACGCGCAGGTCGTTGAAGCCGCCCTCCCAGTCCTGGAAGCGGCGGATGCGGCTGATCTCGTTGACGCTGACCGTTTCCGAGTTGCTGTAGGTCCGGCTGCGCTCCGCCAACGAGTCCCGGCGATAGTTCTGCTGGTCCAGCAGCAGCCACAGATAGCCCAGGGCGTCCGGCGAGTGGTTGGTGTAGGTCACCGCCTCGCGCCCGGTCAGCGTCCGTCGCGGCTCGTCCAGCGAGACGTCGATGTCGTAGTCGACCTGCTGCTGCCAGTAGCGGTGGCCCGGCGCGCCCGAGGCGTTGCGATAGTCCGTCGGAGTCGGCCAGTCCTCGCCCTCGAACTGGCGGAACTTGTCCTCGAAACCGCCCTTGGACTGGTCGATGGGACCGATGCTCTGCTGCGCCAGCGCCGACTGGCCCATCAGGGAAACGCCGGCGACCGAGGCCAGCAACAGTCCGATACGCATGGATTTTCCGCCCCTGCCGACAAAACGCCGCTGGACCTTACCGGCCGGGCATGGGGGTGCAAGGCGGGGAAGATTACGACTGCGTAATCCAGCCGCGGCGGCCGCCGCCGGCCGCCGCCGCCGCGGCCGGATCGCGCCCTGACGCTGTGCTGACAATCCCGCGATTCATAGTCGGGTTGGGCGAAAAACCTCGCGCGAAATCAGGCGCGTGACGCTTCGCCATCCCGGTATTCCGAGCACAGCTTCCAGCGGGCGCATAATGGTGCGTCGCTTCACGACGACGCGGCGACCGGTCTTTGACAATCGAACGCTTCCGCGCCGCCACGGGCGGCTCGCTCCTGCCGGCCGGCCGGGCGCGCGCATCAGCCGTTGCGCACTGAGCGCACTCTACGGTCCCTGCGGACGACTCTACGACCGCTATGCACTCTACGGACGCTATGCACTCTACGGACGCTACGGACTGTATTTTCAGTCCGGGCAGGCCTCAGGCCAGTTCCACCGCCATGGCCACGGCCTCGCCGCCGCCGATGCACAGGCTGGCCACGCCCTTCTTGCCGCCGCGCGCCTGCAGCGCCGCCAGCAGGGTCGCCAGCACCCGGGCGCCCGAGGCGCCGATCGGGTGGCCCAGCGCCGTCGCCCCGCCGTTCACGTTCAGCTTGCCGTGCTCGATCCCCAGCTCCTGCATGGCGATCATCGGCACCACGGCGAAGGCCTCGTTGATCTCCCACAGGTCGACGTCCTCGACCGACCAGCCGGCCTTCTTCAGCGCCTTCTGCATCGCCGGCACGGGGGCGGTGGTGAACAGGCCCGGCTCGTGGGCGTGGGCCGAATGGCTGACGATCCGCGCCACGATGGGCAGGCCCAGCGCCTTGGCGACGCTCTCGCGGGTCATGACCACCGCCGCCGCGCCGTCCGAGATCGAGGCCGAGGAGGCCGCCGTGATGGTGCCTTCCTTGGCGAAGGCCGGCTTCAGGCCCGGGATCTTCTCCGGCATGGCCTTGCCGGGCTGTTCGTCCTCGCTGACCGTCTGCGTCCCCTTGCGGGTGGTCACTTCGACCGGCGTGATCTCGGCCTTGAAGGCGCCGCTGGCGATGGCGTGCCGCGCCCGGGTCAGGCTCTCGACCGCATAGGCGTCCTGCGCCTCGCGCGTGAACTGGTAGGTCCCGGCCGTATCCTCGGCGAACGAGCCCATCGGCTTGCCGGGCGAATAGGCGTCCTCCAGCCCGTCCATCATCATCGAGTCGACGATGACGTCATGGCCGATGCGGGCCCCGCCGCGGTGCTTGTTCATCAGATACGGCGCGCCGGTCATGCTCTCCATGCCGCCGGCCACGATCACGTCGGCGCTGCCCGCGGTCAGGGCGTCCGAGGCCATCATCACCGCCTGCAGGCCCGAGCCGCACATCTTGTTGACCGTGGTCGCCTCGACGTGGCGGCCGAGGCCGGCGCCGATCGCGGCCTGCCGCGCCGGGGCCTGGCCCAGCCCGGCCGGCAGCACGCAGCCCATGTAGATCTGCTCGATCTTCGCCGGATCGACCCCGGCCCGGTCGACCGCCGCCTTGACCGCCGTGGCGCCCAGTTCCGTCGCCTTCACGCCGGACAGCGCGCCCTGGAACCCCCCCATCGGCGTGCGGGCGAAGGAGCAGATGACGATCGGATCGGACATGACAGGGCCTTGGGAAACGCTTTGAAAAATCGGACGGCTAGATCGGCTGTTTGGCGGCGGAGCGCAAGCTCAGGCGGCTTCTTCGTCGGCCCGTTCGCGCGGCATCATCTCGCCGACGGTGGGCCGGTTCTCGGCGAGGTTCAGCTGGATGTCGCGCGGCTTGACCAGCTCGCCGCAGCAGCCGCAGGCGATGCGCGGCGTCAGTTCGTGGCCGCAGGTCTTGTGGGTCATGGAGACGCCCGCATCGGCGCCGCAATAGACGTGTTTGGCCCCCCAGCCGTGCAGGGTGACCAGCACGCCGTACAGGTCCTTGCCCTTGGCGGTCAGCACATACTCGTTGCGCGGCGGGCGCTCGGAATAGAGCCGGGGCTCCAGCACCCCGTGCTGCACCAGCGACTTGAGCCGGGCGGCCAGCACGTTGCGGGCCACCCCCAGCCGCTCTTGCCACTGCTCGAATCGGCTGACCCCGTTGAAGGCGTCGCGGATGACCAGCAGCGTCCACGGGTCGCCGATCACCTCCAGCGTCGCGGCGATCGAACAGCTCTGGCGAGAATAGTCTGCGGTGCGTCCCATGGTGCAAAGGTGACCCCGCGTCAGGCTTTTGGCAAGAGGGTTGCCAATCTGAACGGACTAGGTCAGTCTTGTTTGGCTACGGACGCGCCGCCACCCCCTTCGCGGCGTTGCCCGATCCCTCGCCTGGGGCGGGAGGTTTCGGCCTTCCGCCCATCCTTTGCTCGCGATACGCCTGATCCATGACCCAGCAGACCCTCGCCGAGGCCCTGTCCCTGACCGACGACGGCGACGGGAGCCTGACCGCCCGTCTCGACGGCGGCTTCTCCAACGCCCCCCAGTCCGCCCCGCAGGAACGCGGCGCCCCCTTCGGCGGCCTGATGGCGGCGCTCGCCGCCCGCGCCATGCGCCAAGGGCTCGGCATCGAGACCCCGCTGCAGACCCTGACCATCCAGTACCTCGCCGCCGCCCGCTTCGAGGACGCCGCCTTCCGCCCGGTCCTGAACCGCGGGGGCCGCAACGTCGTCTACGCCTCGGTCTCCGGCGGCCAGCCCGACCGCCCCGCCATCCAGGCCCTCGGGACCTATGGCCGGGATGTGGCCGGACCGGTGCTGACGCCCCTGACCGCCGCGCCGACGCCCGTCCACGAGCTCGCCCCCACGCCGCTGGACCCCGCCTTCGGTCCGTGGTTCACCCGTCACATCGACTACCGCTTCACCGCCGGCCCCAGGCTGTTCGGCGAGAACGCCGGCCGCACCCCCGAGCTCGGCTGCTGGATGCGCACCGCCGACGCCGCGCCTCTCGACGAGGCCCGGCTGCTGTTCCTGCTCGACGGCCTCTACCCGACCTATTTCACGGCCTTCCCCGCGCCCCCGATCATCTCCGCCAGCATCGACCTCCGCGCCGACCTCCTGATCGAGATCACCCCGGAGACCTCGCCCGAAGGCTGGGCGTATTTCCACTTCACCAGCCGCGACGTCGGCGGCGGCTGGGCGGTCGAGGACGGCGTCGCCCACGCCCCCGACGGTCGCCCCATCGCCCTCGTCCGACAGCGCCGCAAGCTGATGCCGACGCGCGGCGCCTAGCCCAGCGGATCGCCCCGCAGCGCGATCAGCGGAATGACGATCTCCTCCTCGTCGTCGAGGTGCCGCGCCAGCTGCGGACCGGCCCGGTCCAGCACCTCGGCCAGCCGCTCGACCCGGTCCGCCGCGTCTGCGGCCCCGCCGGCCACCGCCTGATGCAGGGCCCGCCCCGTCTCCACCATCGCCTCGATGTGGTGATGGATGGCGTCGTGGTCGCGGTCCAGCAGCTCGATCCCCGCCGCGATCCGCGGCTCCAGCCGCTGCAGGGCCGGAAAATAGTGGCCGCTCTCGATCCGGTGATGCCCGTCGAGATGCTGCAAGAACTGCTGAAGGGCCGGGATCAGCCTCCCGTGCAGGGTCGGCACGTCGATCCGCCCGCTGCGCCAGGTCTCCACCATGGCTCCCATCTCCGCCTGATGAGCCCGGAAGCCGCCGTGCATGTGCAGCCAGCGCCGCGCGGTCGGGTGCAGCCCGCCAAGGCTCCACCGCTCGCGCGGGAAAGCCTCGTGCAGGTAGCGGAACTCAAGCGGAAGCCCGGCGCGCGAAGCCAGCGCCAGCGGATCGTCCGTCGCGTCAGACAACGGCCGTGGTCGTCTTGATGAAGCCGCCGCCCAGCAGCCGGTCCGGATCGGCGGGATCGTACAGCGCACAGGCCTGACCCGGAGCCACGCCTTCCTCGCCGGTATCGAAGGTCACCGATACCGCGCCGCCGATCATCGAGAGATGGGCGGGCGAGGGCGGTCGGGTCGAGCGCACCCGCGCCAGCACGGGGGCGCCCGCCTCGGCCGCCGCCTCGATCGAGGTCTCGTCGCCCAGCCAGTTGGTTTCGTCCAGCGTCAGGGCGGCGGTCAGCAGGGCCTCGCGCGGGCCGACGATGACGTGCCGTTTCGCTGGATCCAGCCTGGTCACGAACAGCGGCTCGCCCACGGCGACGTTCAGTCCCCGGCGCTGGCCGATGGTGTAGTCGGTGATGCCCGAATGGGCGCCCAGCACCCGCCCGTCCATGTGCACGATCTCGCCCGCCTCGCGGCCCTGCGGACGCAGCTTGTCGATCAGCGTCCGGTAGTCGCCGTTGGGCACGAAGCAGATGTCCTGGCTGTCCGGCTTGGCCGCGATGCGCAGGCCCAGCTCGGCCGCCACGCCGCGCACCTGCGGCTTCTCCAGATCGGCCAGCGGGAAACGCAGGTAGTCGAGCTGCTCCGCCGTGGTGGCGAACAGGAAGTAGGACTGGTCGCGTGAGTGATCGACCGCCTTGCGCATCTGCGGCCGGTCTCCAACCACCGATCGCCGCACATAATGCCCCGTGGCCATGGCCTCCGCGCCCAGATCGCGCGCGACGTCCAGCAGGTCGCGGAACTTGACCGTCTGGTTGCAGCGGATGCACGGCACCGGCGTCTGGCCCGCCAGATAGCTGTCGGCGAACTGGTCGATCACGGCGTCGCGGAAGCGGCTTTCGTAGTCCAGGACATAGTGCGGGATGCCCAGCATCTCCGCCGCCAGGCGGGCGTCGTGGATGTCCTGACCGGCGCAGCAGGCGCCCTTCTTCTTCAGCGCCGCGCCATGGTCGTAGAGTTGCAGCGTCACCCCGACGACGTCATAGCCCGCCTTGTGCAGCAGGGCGGCCACCACGGTGGAGTCCACCCCTCCGGACATCGCCGCCACGACGCGCGAGCCGACCGGCAGGCCGACCGCCGCGCGCGCGGCCTCGACCGCCGCGTCCATGTCGGCGCGGGCGATGGTCGGAACCGGGCAAATGTCCTCTGCGAGCGTCATGGCGCGCTATCTAGTGCCAAAGCCGTTCGATTTCGAGGCCACGCCCGAAAACGACAACGGCCGCTCCCGTTTCCGGAAGCGGCCGTCGTACCGTCGGGGAGTGTCTCTAGCTGCCGCGGCCGTAGTGCTGGATGCGCGTCGTGCGCAGGCCCTGCATGCCCCACTTGTCGATCGCCTTCTGCCAGGCGAGGAATTCCTCGGCCGTCAGCCGGTACCGCGCCAGCGCGTCGTCCAGGCTGATCAGTCCGCCGCGCACCGCCGCCACGACCTCGGCCTTGCGGCGGATCACCCAGCGGTCCGTATTGGCCGGCGGGAGATCGTGCAGGGTCAGGGGCGTGCCCGTCGGGCCGACCACGTACTGTTCGCCTTGATTGTTAAGGCGTCGCTCTTGCAACATGGGCTTATGCCTCATTGACCACCATCACTAAGGTTCGAACCGTAGCGGTCGGCGGCTAAGGGCCGTTTAAGCGTCGTGGTGAAGGAAAACCTAAAATGGCTCCCCTCCATTCGCTCAATAATCAACAAAGACTTCATTGAGGTTTACGGCCCCTTACTCAGAGATCAGCGTTTGATGCTGATCAGCTCAGCGAGCATTTCGTCTGCGGTGGTGATGATCTTCGACGAGGCGGAATAGGCCCGCTGCGTCGTGATCAGTCCGGTGAACTCGGCGGAGAGGTCCACGGTCGAGGCCTCGAGCTGTGAAGACCCGATGGTTCCTGCGCCGCCTGTGCCGGCCGCCTTGAGGTTGTAGGTGCCGGAGCCCTGGCTGACCCGGAAGGCGTTGCCGGTCGACTCGAGCAGGGCGTCGGGGCTGGGGAAGGTCGCCAGGGCGATCTGGGCGATGCGCCGGGTCACGCCGTTGTCGAAGATGGCGGTGACGAAGCCGGTGTCGTCGATCTTGACCTCGGACAGGTTGCCGAAGGCGGTGCCGTTGGTCAGCACGGCCTGGACCACCGAGGCGCTGTCGTACTGGGTCAGGCCGCCGGCCGAGGCGGTCAGGTCGAAGGCGAGGACCTGATCGTCGATGCCCAGACCCGCGGCCCAGTTGAACTCGTCGGCCGCGGGAGCCGCGCTGTCGGAGGAGCCAAAGGTCAGGGTGGCGGCCGAAGGATCGGGGAACAGGGCGTTCGCGCCCATCGCTTCCATCGCTGCGACGTCGAGGCGCCCGTCCTGGGTGAAGGCGACGAGGCCGGTCTTCAGCTGCCCGTTGGTCAGGTTGGCGCCGGTCGTCACGTCCGAGGCGGGAATGGCCCGAATTTCAGCGTACCACTGGTTCGGCACGGTGCTCTTCAGGAACGACAGGGCGATCGTGCGCTGCCCGCCCTTGGAGTCAGAGACCGGGATGGTCAGTTCGAAATCCGGCTTCACGCCGTCGCCCGTCTCGGGGTCCCACATGGCCATCGAGTTGGTGACCGGGTCATAGGCGTTGGCGCCCGCCGGCGTCGCGGCGGCGTCGGTGGCCTCGGCGGACACCGCCTGGCTCGACTTGATGTTGGCGTTCAACTGCACGCGGGTGGTCGGTTCCGCCGTGCCGCCGACCGAGCCGACGTTGATGGTGCGCAGGCGGTTCAGATCGGAGGGATCGGCGGCGATGTTGCCGTCGGAGTCCACCGGCCAGCCCTGGAGGTAGAGGCCGGCGGTGTTCTTCAGATAGCCCAGGTTGTCGACACGGAAGGCGCCGGCCCGGGTGAACAGGCGGGCGTCGGTGACCTGGACGTTCTCGGCCTTTTCGGTGACGACGAAAAAGCCCTGGCCGGCGATGCCCAGGTCGGTGTTGGACGTGGTCCGCTGCAGCTGTCCGGCCTGTCCGGTGTAGTGCCGGGCGCTCGCCAGCACGCCGCCGGCCGAGTAGCCGGCGCCGGAGACCTGGCTGTTGATCACGGTCTGGAACTCGGCGGCCGAGCGCTTGTACCCGACCGTGTTCACGTTCGCGATGTTCTGGGAGATGGCCGCAAGGGCGGCCGAGTTGGCGGTCAGGCCGGACACGCCGGCCAGTAGTGCGCTGTTGATGCTCATGGCGCGGGGCTCCTTACGAGAACAGTTTCATGGGATTGAGCGACGAGGCGATCGAGGCCAGCAGGCTCTCGTCCTCTTCGTCGGCGGGAGGGGGTGTGGCGGCGGTGCGCGCTTCCTCGAGCGCGATCACGCTGGATAGCGGCAGGATCGAGTTGCCCACGGTCAGGTAGGCCTCGCCTTCGTACATCTCGACGCCGGTGATGCGTCCCTTGGTCAGCACCTGGGCGTCGATGGCGCCGCCGGCGGCGTCCTTGGCGGTGATCCGCAGGGAATAGACCTGCCCATCCTGGCCGTCGTTGCCGGTGGTGGCGTCGCCGTCCCACGAGAACTCATGCACGCCTGTGGTCTTGTCCGGCGCATCGCCCGACCAGACGACATTGCCCGAACCGTCCAGCACCTCGAGCTTCACCGAGGCTGCGTTGGAGGCGATCTCGTAGTTCCACTCGGCCTCGCCATCGGTGAACTTGGTCGCCGACCAGGCCGCGGTCGCCTCCTTGCCGATGTAGTTGGCCGCGCCGGCCAGGCCATCGCCGCCCTGGGCCGAGACCAGACTCTTGAGAAGTTCATTGGTCAGAAGCTGCTGCTCGACCCCGGCCATTTGCGTCAGCTGGGCCGTGAACTGGTTGGAATCGACCGGGGAGAGAGGGTCCTGGTTCTTCAGCTGCGAGGTCAGCAGCGTCAGGAAGGTCTCGAAATTCGAAGCCAGCATCGATGAGCCGGCGTTGATCCGGTTCGTCGCGGTGTTTGTGGTGGTGACGGCGTCGACCATCGTCAGACTTTCATGTCCACGCCCGAGGGCGAGAGGGAGAGCGCCAGCCACTTCGGCGGCTGGGCCACATCGATTTCATTGTTCAGGCGCGCTGCGGCCGCGAAGGCGCGGCTTTGGCCGTTGCGGGCGTCCTGACCGCGGTCGAAGGCGCTGGAGCCGCTGTCCCGCTCCGTGAATTCGAAAGCGTCGTCGGCGAGCTGGAAGCCGGCGGCCTCGAGCTGGCGCCGCAGTTCGTCGGCCCGGCCACGCAAGTCGGTTGCGGCGGCGGGATTGTCGAAGGCCAGCCGGGCGGCCAGGCGGCCCTCGGAGTCGATGTCCAGCTTGACGTCCACCCGGCCCAGTTCGTCCGGGCGCAGCGCGATCTCGAATCGGGTCGAGCGGCCGTCCAGCTTGCGGAGGATCTGGGCGGCGATCTGGGCCGTGGCGTCGACCGTGGCGCGGGACAGGGTCGACAAGGCGTGTTCCCGGACCGGGGCGGCGTTCTCGGCCGACATGGACGCCGGGTCGCCCGCCGGACCCGCCTCGGCCGGCGCGACGACCGGCTGATCGGAAGGGACGTTAGCCGCGGCGGGGGCGGCCGCCCTCGCCGGCTGATCCGCCCGAGTTGGAGCCGCGGCGACGGTCGGACCGAGACCCTTGGCCTCGGCGGAGGGGGAGGGCGCCTCGGCGGACTTCGCCGCTTCATCGAGGGGCTTCGAGGTTCGCTCGGCCAACGGGCGAAGCGGCGGTATCACGGTGGGGGGCGTCGGGGCGTTCGCTTTCGCCGACGCGGCCGGGACGTCGACCGGGCGCGCCGCCGTGGTGTCCGCGTCGCCCGTGACCGGAGGAGCGACCTCGTTGGACGCCTCGCCAGGCAAGACCTGCGGCTCGAGCCCCTTCGGCGCCTCTGCGCCGGGCAGGACCTGCGGCTCGGCGCCTTTTGTCGTCCCGGCCTGTGGCCCCGTCTGGGACGGACCGCCTCGTGCGTTCGCGGGGCGGGTCAGGATCTGCAGTTCCGTATCGCTGTCGGCGCCGGGCAGGACCAACGGCTCGACCTCCTTGGACGGCGCGACGCCGGGGAGGACCGGGGGATCAGTGACGGTCGACTTTCCGATCTCCGCGCCGGTTTTCACGGGCGGCGGGGCCACCGGCGGGGACGTGAGCGGAACCTCGAGCGCGGCGGTTTCGGCCCCGCTGTCCGCCGGTCCATCGCTGTCCCTGGTCCCGGGCTCCGCGGAGGCGGTCGCCTTGCCGGTCTCGGCCCCCGGGAGCGCGTCGCTATCGGAAACGGCAGTCGCCAGCAGACTCTCGAAGCCGGGCGCGCCGGCGTCGGAAGACCCGCGCGGAGTCGCCGCCGGACGGGCGGGCGCCATTATGGAGAGCACGGCTTGAGCGGACATGGTCCCGAGGGTCTGTCGCCGGAGCGATGGTGACGGGGGCGCCTGCTGCGCCGGACATTCGGACCCCACGGCGCAAGTCGCGGGCCAGTTCAGCGTGACGACCTAACCAACGGAAAACGCCGGATATATCGTTCCTGCCCCCCGATCGTCAGGCCTCGCTGACCGGTCGAAACTTGCCGTGCGGCGACGATTCTTGCCCGGCTCCCCGTAATCCCGGGACGGCGCCGTCGGCCGGCCTGGGTGTTGGCCCACGGTTTGCGCCCATCGTCGGTCATGACACAGGCGCGAAACGCGATCTCGCGGAATTTCAGTAACTTGGCCGAGGCGCTCGCAAGAGACGCCGGGCAAAAAGCGCGCATCGGGTGGCAGGCCTTGCCGGGCGCCGCCGCGTTGGAGGGCTTCGCATGTCGCTGAACGCCATCATGAACACGGCGACGAGCGGGCTGGCCACGGCCCAGACCCAGCTGCGGGTCGTCTCGGACAACGTCTCCAACGTCAACACGCCTGGCTACGTCCGCAAGATCGCCGACCAGGTCACGCTGACCAGCCAGGGCATGGGCGCGGGTGTCGAGGTGGCCCGCATCCGCCTGGCCACTGACCGTTTCCTCCAGGCGGCCAGCCTGAACGCGGGCGCCGAAGCCGCGCGCCAGGGCGTGCGTCATGAGCTGTACGACCGCATCCAGTCGCTGTTCGGCGATCCGGGCGGCGACAGCGGCTTCTTTTCACAGGTCGACGGAGTGTTCTCCGCCTTCTCGGCCAGCGCCGAGGACCCGACCTCTTCGCCCCGCCGCCAGGACGCGCTGTTCCGGACCCAGGCGCTCTTCGATGAGGCGGGACGGATCGGCGAGCAGATTCAGGCCGTCCGCGAGGACGCCGATGGCCGTATCCAGAGCGCGGTCGAGAAGGCCAACACCCTGCTGCAGCAGATCGAGGGACTGAACCTCGAGATCGCCCGCGCCACCGTGGTCAACGGCGACGCCTCCGGTGCGGAGACCGCGCAGTCGGCGCTGATCGGCCAGCTTGCCGAACTGATGGATATCCGGGTGACGGCGCGCCCCGTCGGCGGCGTTTCGATCCGCACCGGCGCCGGCACGCTTCTGGCGGGCGAGGGGGCGGCGACGCTCAGCTACACCCGCGCCGGCACGGTCACGAGCGAGACCGCATTCAACGAAATCTGGGTGACCGAGCCGGGCGGCCAGAAGCGCTCGCTGCTGGACACTGTCGTCTCCGGAGAAATCAAGGGGCTGGTCGAGTTGCGCGATGTCGAGGCGCCGGCGACGGCCGAGCGGCTGGCGGAACTGGTGGCCCATGTCGCCGACGAGTTGAATCGCGCCCACAACGCCAACAGCGCGGTGCCGGCCCCAAGCAGTCTGACCGGCCGCAATGTGGGACAGTCGTTCGAGAGCGCGATCGCCGGTTTCACCGGCCAGGCGAGCGTGGCGATCACCAACGCGGCCGGCATCGTGCAGAGCCGCGCGGACATCGTCTTCAGCGGCGCGACGATGACGGTCAACGGGGTCGCAGCGACGCCGGCGACCTTCCTGACGGTCCTCAACGGCCAGCTTGGCGGGGCGGCGACGGCGAGCTTCGTCGACGGCAAGTTGAGCATAGCCGCGAGCGGCGGGAACGGCGTGGCCATCGCTGACGATCCGACCAGCCCTTCGACCAAGGCCGGGCGCGGCTTCTCGCACTATTTCGGGCTCAACGACCTGATCGCGACCGATCGTCCCGCCTTCTACGAAACAGGCATGACGGCGGCCTCTCCCCACGGGTTCACCGCCGGCGAGGCGCTGAGCTTCCGCTTCACGGGCGAGAGCGGATCGAAGCTGCGGGACATCCAGGTCGCGGTGCCCGCCGGCGGTACGGTCGGCGATCTGATCAACGCGCTCAACGACCCTGCGACCGGCGTTGGCCGGTTCGGCTCGTTCGCCCTGGCGGCGGACGGGTCGCTCGGTTTCACCGGCTACGGCAATCCGCCGCCGACGATGAGCGTGCTCGAAGACACCACGATCCAGGTTCCGTCGGGCGTGTCGGTCACCGAATTGTTCGGCATCGGCGGCGGGGTCAGGGCGTCGCGCGCGGACGGTTTCTCGCTGCGCTCCGATATCCGCCAAAGCCCCGCCAAACTGGCCCTGGCCCAGTTGAACCTGTCCGCGGCGGTCGGCGCCTCGGCGCTGAGCCCCGGCGACGGGCGGGGCGCCCTGCTGCTGGCCGACGCCGGCGAGCGGGCGGCCAATTTCGCCGCCGCTGGAGACTCCTCGGGCGGCTCCATCTCGGTATCGCGCTACGCGTCAGAGCTGTCCGGCGAGATCGGCGGCAAGGCGGCGGCGGCCAAGAACCGCAACGACACCGCCGCGGCCCTGGCCACCGAGGCCTCGGCGCGCCAGACCGCCTACGAGGGCGTCAACCTGGATGAGGAGCTGGTCCTGATGACCACCTACCAGCAGGCCTTCAACGCCTCGGCCCGGCTGATCCAGGCCGCCAAGGACATGTACGACACGCTTCTGGGGATGATCTGATGACCCGCGTCGCGACCTTCGGAAACTATCAATCGGCCCTGCTGGACCTGATGAAGGCCCAGACCCGGGCTGCGGACGCGCAGGAGCGGGTCTCGACGCAGAAGAACGCCACGGACCTGACCGGGTTCGGCCGCCAGGCCGAGACGTTGACCGCGCTGAAAGGCGCCCAGAGCCGCATCCAGGGCTTTATCGACACCTCGAAGGCGGTCACTGCACGCCTGACGACCCAGGACCTGGCCATGACCCAGATCAGCGACGGCATCGCCGGCCTGAGGGAGGCGGTCGGCAGCGTCCTGGCTACGGATTCCGCAGGCTCGCTGATGCTGGAGCTGGAAGGCCATTTCCAGGCGATCCGCGGCGGCCTGACCATGCGCCACCACGGCGGCTATCTGTTCTCCGGCGCCTCGACTTCGACGTCGCCGGTGACGGTGGCCAACCTCGACGAACTGGCCGCCGCGCCCGACGTGGCCTCGGTATTCCAGAACGACACCCTCAAGACGGCCAGCCGGGTGGCCGAGGGCACCACCCTGGAGACCGGCTTCCTTGCCGATGAACTGGGCAGCGAGGTCATGGAGATCCTTCGCGACATCCAGATCTATCATGACGGCGCCAATGGGCCGCTGACCGGCAAGGTGACCGAGGCCCAGAAGACCTTCCTGACGACCCAGCTCAGCCGGCTGGAACAGGCGGCGACGGGCGTGATCGACAAGATGGCCAAGACCGGATCGATGGCCAACCAGGTCGAGAGCATCACCACCGGACATCAGGCCCAGCTCGGCTCGCTCGATGAACTGGTCTCGAACCGGACCGACGCCGACATGGCGGTGGCGATCACCGATCTGCAGTTGTCGCAGGTGGCCATCCAGGCCTCGGCGCAGGTGATCTCGCAATTGAGACAGGTGTCGCTGCTCAACTATCTGAGCTGACGCGACGAATCGCCTTTACGGCCACGCTGGACGCCCTGTTCCGACCGGAACATAGTGCGAACAAATGGCCCAGATCGATCTCCGGCGAAAGCTGTCCATCCTCGCAGACGCGGCCAAATACGACGCCAGTTGCGCGTCGTCGGGCACGTCGAAACGGGACTCGCTGGACGGCAAGGGGCTCGGCTCGACCGAGGGGATGGGCATCTGCCACGCCTATACGCCGGATGGCCGCTGCGTCTCGCTGCTGAAGGTCCTGCTGACGAATTTCTGCATCTACGACTGCGCCTATTGCATCAACCGGGCGAGTTCGAACGTGCCGCGGGCCCGCTTCTCGGTTGAAGAGGTCGTCGAGCTGACGCTGAACTTCTACAGGCGGAACTATATTGAGGGTCTGTTCCTGTCGTCCGGCATCATCCGCTCGGGCGACTACACCATGGAGCAACTGGTGCGGGTGGCGAAGACGCTGCGCACCGAGCACGCCTTCCGCGGCTACATCCATCTGAAGCTGATCCCGGAAGCCGACCCGAAGCTGGTCGAAGAGGCCGGTCTGTATGCGGATCGGCTGTCAGCCAACATCGAACTGCCCCGCGATGAGGCGCTGAAACGTCTGGCGCCGCAGAAGGACGCCGGCGTGATCAAGAGGGCGATGGGTCAGGTACGGTTGGCCGCTGAGGCGGCGAGGCCGGAGAAGCGCGACAGGATCAAGCCGCCAAGGTTCGCGCCCGCCGGCCAGTCGACCCAGCTGATCGTCGGCGCGGACGATGCGCCCGACACCGAAATCATGGCCCGGAGCGCTTCGCTGTACGGCGGCTACGGCCTGCGCCGGGTCTACTATTCGGCGTTCAGCCCGATTCCGGATTCCTCCAGCGCCCTGCCGCTGGCCCGGCCTCCGCTGATGCGCGAACATCGGCTGTATCAGGCCGACTGGCTGATGCGGTTCTACGGCTTCTCCGCGCCGGAGATCGGCGAGGCGGCGACCGACGGCATGCTCGACCTCGCGATCGATCCCAAGCTGGCCTGGGCGCTGAATCGGCGCGAGTTGTTCCCGGTCGATGTGAACACCGCGCCGCGAGAGATGCTGCTGCGGACGCCCGGGCTGGGCGTGAAGTCGGTCGATCGGATCGTGTCCGTGCGGCGCTGGCGCACGCTGCGGCTGGAGGATGTCGCCCGGCTGTGCCGCGGGATCGACAAGGTTCGCCCCTTCATCACGGCGCTGGACTGGACGCCCGGCGGCCTGACCGACGCCGTCGACCTGCGCGCTCGTATCGCGCCCGATCCGGCTCCGGTGCAGATGAGCCTGTTCTGATGCACGTGGCTGTTCTCGGCGGCGAGACCGATTTCGAGGGTTGGCGCAAGGCGGCCCGGGCCCTCCGGCTGGCGGGCGTCCCTCCGGAGCGGGCGGCGTTTCGCGTCGGATCGGGGGGCGACGGCCTGTTCGACGAGAGCCTGCCGCCGTCCTCAACGGACGCAGCGCCGTTCAGCGTGCCGAAGGCCTTTGTTGATCTGGCTCAGGACGTCCTTCTGCACAGGTCGGGGGACCGGTTCGACCTGCTCTACCGGCTGCTCTGGCGTCTGGGGAGCGAGTCGGAGCTGATGAAGATCGTCACGGATCCTGAAGTCGCCGACGCTTTCGAACGGGCGAAGAACGTCAGTCGGGCCAGCCACAAGATGAAGGCCTTTGTCCGCTTCCGACAGGTCGAAGACGATACGGGGGAGCACTGGGTCGCATGGTTCGAGCCCGCGCACCGCGTGGTGGAGAAGACGGCGCCGTTCTTCGCCCGCCGGTTCACCAGCATGCGCTGGTCGATCCTGACACCGGATGGGTCGGCGTTCTGGAAAGGGGAGGCGCTGACCTTTGGCCCCCCGGCGACGCGCGAGATGGCCCCGACGGAGGACGAGATCGAGGAGGTCTGGAAGACCTACTACGCCTCGACGTTCAATCCGGCGCGGTTGAAGACCCGGACGATGCAGGGGGAGATGCCCCGGCGCTACTGGAAGAACCTGCCCGAGGCAGCCCTGATCCCGGAACTGGTGGCGAAGTCGGCGGTTCGGACAGAGGCCATGGTCGCCGCGCCCGCCCCCGAACCCAACGCCCGTCTCGCCAGGACGCTGTCGCGGATGAACCGGGACCAGTCTTTCGAGGAAGGGTTCGTTCCCTCGACTCTCGGCGAACTCGACCAGGCCGTGCAGGCCTGTCGCCGGTGCCCGCTCTGGCGCGATGCGACACAAGGGGTCTGCGGCGAGGGGCCGAGGCGGGCGAAGCTGATGATCGTGGGCGAGCAGCCCGGCGATCAGGAGGATCTCGCCGGCCATCCGTTCGTCGGGCCCGCAGGGCGGGTGTTGGACGCGGCTCTCGAGGAGGCGCGCATCGACCGCGAGGACGTCTTCGTCACCAACGCCGTCAAGCATTTCAAGCACGAGCCGCGCGGCAAGCGCCGTATCCACAAGACGCCGGCGGTCAGCGAAGTCAGCGCCTGCCGCTGGTGGCTGGACGCGGAGCGGCGGCTGGTCAAACCCAAGGTCATCGTCACCCTCGGCGGTACGGCGGCGCTCGGCGTGCTGGGCCGCAAGGTCGCGGTGACGAAGGAGCGAGGCCACGGCCTGGATCTTGCGGACGGCGCCAAGGCGGTGCTGACGGTCCACCCGTCCTATCTGCTGCGCATTCCGGACGCCGCGGCGAAAGCGGCCGAGCGCGACCGCTTCGTGGCCGATCTCGAACGCGCCAGGGCGCTGCTCTAGCGGCGAATTCACCGTGTCTGAACGAATACGGCCGGGCGGCGTTGTTCCGCTCTGCCCCAGCTTTGCCGTGGTCCCACCGTAGGCAAATCGAACGGCGCAATCTAGGTAGGGGCATGGCCGCAGCGGACTTTCAGATTGACGACGGCGGGGGTCGCCTGACGCTGCGGTTGATCGGCGACTGGACCGCCGCCAGTCTCGGCCGGATCTCGCGACGTCTGGATGATGCGCTGCACCAGCGCTGCATCGACGATGTCGACCTGAGCGAACTCGGACGGTTCGACACCGCCGGCGCCCTCGCCATCGTCCAGGCGAGCAACTGCGTCTTGCCGGAGACCGCCTGGGTCCAGCGACCCGAAGCGGGCCGCACCTACGCCCTCGTCGAACGGCTGGAGCGCGAAAGCGCCGGTCCTCCGCGCCGATCGCCCGCCTGGGTGCGCGGCTTCGCCAAGGTCGGTCGCGGCATCCAGGACATCGTCGCCGAGGCGACCCTGTCCCTCGCCTTCCTCGGTCGTCTGATCGTCGCGGTCGGCACGGCGCTTCGGCATCCCGGGCGGATCCGCTGGGCGGCCTGGTTCAGCCAGGGCGAACGCGCCGGACTGGACGCGATACCGATCATCGTCGTGACCAACTTCTTCATCGGCGCCGTGATCGCCTTCCTGGGCGCGAACATGCTGACCCAGTTCGGGGCGGCGGTGTTCACGGTCCAGCTGGTGGCCGTCTCGGTGCTGCGCGAGTTCGCGGTGGTTATCACCTCCGTGCTTCTGGCCGGCCGGTCTTCGTCGTCGTTCGCGGCCGAGATCGGATCGATGCGGATGAACCAGGAAGTCGACGCCATGCAGGTGATGGGCGTGAATCCCTTCCAGGCGCTGGTGATCCCCAGGCTGGCGGCCATGCTGGCGATGCTGCCCCTGCTGACCTTCGTCGGCATGATCGCGGGCCTGTTCGGCGGGCTGTTGGTGACGTGGAGCGAGCTGTCCTACGGCCCGTCCTTCTTCATCCAGAGGATGGTCGAGGACCCCAAGATGGCGACCCATCTGGGCGTTGGGCTGATCAAGGCGCCGGTGTTCGCCGTCGTCGTTGCGGCTATCGGCTGCCGACAGGGGATGGCGGTGGCGGGAGATGTCGAGAGCCTGGGGCGACGCGTGACCGCCGCCGTCGTCCAGGCCATCTTCGCAATCATCTTCCTCGACGCCGTCTTCGCCATGATCTTCCTGGAGCTGAACTGGTGACCGCGTCGAACGGAAAACAGGTGGCCGCCAAGCCGGAAAACCTGATCGAGGTGCGCGGGCTGTTGAGTCAGTTTGACGAGCGCGTCATCCACGAGAACCTCGATCTCGACGTCGAGCGGGGGGAGGTGCTCGGCGTGGTCGGCGGATCCGGCTCGGGCAAGACCGTGCTGCTCAACTCCATCATCGGCCTGAAGGAGCCCGAAGGCGGTTCGGTGCGCGTGTTCGGGCACGACATGGCCGACCTCAGCAAGGAACAGGCGGCCGATATCGAGCGCAGGACCGGCATCCTGTTCCAGCAGGGCGCCCTGTTTTCGTCGCTCAGTGTCATCGACAACGTCGCCTCGCCGCTGGTCGAGCACACCAGACTGCCCAAGGACGTCATCCGCGAGCTGGCGGAAATGAAGATCGCCATGGTCGGGCTGAAGCCCGAAGCGCATCACCAGAAGCCGGCGGAGCTGTCCGGCGGCATGCGCAAACGGGTCGGGCTGGCGCGGGCGCTGGCGCTGGATCCGGAGCTGCTGTTCCTGGACGAGCCGACGGCCGGGCTGGACCCGATCGGCGCCGCGGCCTTCGACCACCTGATCCGGCAGCTGTCCAATGACCTCGGGCTGACCGTGTTCATGATCACCCACGACCTCGACAGCCTCTACGCCATCACCGACAAGGTGGCGGTGGTGGCGGACAAGCGGATCGTGGCCAAGGCGACAGTTCAGGAACTGGAGCAGTCGGACCACCCGTGGATCCGGGAATACTTCCTCGGCCCGCGCGGTCGCGCCGGCAAGAAGGCCGCCTGAGGAGAGCGGAGAGATGGAAAGAGACGCCCACTACGCCGCCGTCGGCATCGCCACCATCGCCCTGATGGCGGCGCTGGCGGTGTTCGCCATCTGGCTGGCCCGGTTGCAGTTCAACAGCGACTACGACGTCTACGACATCGTCTTCTACGGACCGGTGCGCGGGTTGTCGGAGGGCGGCGAGGTGCATTTCAACGGCATCCGCGTCGGCGAGGTCACCGACCTGAACCTCGACCCGAAGAAGGGCGACCAGGTCATCGCGCGCATCCGCATCGACGGCACCACGCCGGTGCGGGTCACGTCACGCGCCCAGCTGGAGCCGCAGGGCATCACCGGGCTGAACTACATCCAGATCACCGCCGGCAATCCGAACAGCGCGATCCTGAAGACGCAGTATCCCGACAACGTCGTTCCCGTGATCCAGAGCCAGCCGTCGCCGATCGCGGAACTGCTGTCGGGATCGGGCACGGTGCTGGCGCAGACGGTGGATGCGCTGAACCGCATCAACCGGGTGCTGTCGGACGACAATGTGCGGTCGTTCTCGACCAGCCTGAAGAACATCGAGTCGCTGAGCACCGAGCTGGAAGCCCGCAAGGGAATGCTGCAGCAGCTTGAGCAGGCGCTCACCCGGGCCAATTCGGCGGTGGCGGAATACGAGGCGCTGGCGGTCAGCACGCGCGGCATCATCGAAGGCGACGGGCGCGAGGCGGTGGCCAACATCAATGCCGCCGCCGAGGAGGCCCGCACCGCCGTGGCCTCGATCAACCGGATCGCCACCGGCGCCGAGGGGCCTGTCAACGAGTTCGTCACCACCGGCCTGCCGCAGATGCAGCAGGCGATCCAGGGCCTGGACGACGCGACCCGCTCTCTGGAAGGGCTGATCGACGAGGTGCGGGCCAGTCCGCGTGACTTCATCGGCCGTCCGCCGACCAAGGAAATGGAGGTCCAGCCGTGATCCGTTCTTCGATCAGACTCGCCATCGCGGCGGCGGCGACCGTGGCCGTGGCCGGATGCGCCCTGCTGTCGTCGCCGCCGCCGGTGCAGACCTACCGTTTCGGCGGACCTGCCGCGGACAGCGCAGTCGCCGAGGGGCAGGGAGGACTGCGCGAGGTCAACCTGCGCCGGGTGCAGTTCCCGGAAGCCGTCGAAGGCGACAGGCTGCTCGGCGTGACCGGGACGGAGACGGCCTATATCAAGGACGCGCGGTGGATATCGCCGGCCAGCGACCTGTACATGGAGAGCCTGGAGAACGCCTTCGCGGCGCAGGCGACGCGGGTGCGGCTGATCGGGCCCCGCGAGCTGATCCGCGGCGAGCGCTCACTGGACATCGACATCCGCGCCTTCGAGGCCCGCTACGAAGCGCCGGGCGCGGTCCCGACCGTGGTCGTCACGGCGCGGGCGCGGCTGCTGGCCCTGCCCGACCGGACGGTGGCGGCGGAGCAGACCTTTACGGTGCAGCAGCCGGCGGCGGCCAACCGGGTCTCGGCCATCGTCGAGGCCTTCGACGCGGCGACGCGTGACCTGAACACCCGGATCGTGGCCTGGACGGACGCCAACGCGGGCTGATCAGAGCGGGGCCCGCAGCTCCGACAGACGCTCCCCGACCCCGGCGCGGCGGGCGCGCGAGGCCGTCAGCTCGGCCGAGGCGCGGTCGATGCGGGCCAGCAGGTCGTCACGCAGGCGGAGCAGGCGCTCGCGGTCGGGGCGGACCTTCTTCGGCCGGCCGAGGGCTTCGCTCCAGTCCCGGCTCCACGCGGCGGCTCCGTCGCTGCAGGCCCTGAGCGCTTCGGCGGCGCGGGCGTCGGCGTTCTGGGCGTTGCGGATCAGCGGCAAGGCGCCGAGCGCGGCGGCGCGGCAGGCGTCCAGCGCGGCCTGGCGGGCTTCTAACGGATGCGGCGGGGCGTCTGCCGCGGGCTGGTGGTCCGACAGGCGGCGGGCGGCGGCCAGCCGGTGGGCGTCCAGCTCGACCATGGCGTCGCGGAGATCGGACCAGACGGCGTCGAGATCGGCGGAGCGGCGGGCGGAGGCCTCGACGTGCCCGGTCAGTTCGCCTGCGACGTCGGACAGTGATGCGGCGGCGCGGCGGAAGGCGTCCCGGAAATCCCGGAGGCGGCGCTTGCGGCTGTCGAACAGGGCCGCCAGGCCGCGGCGGGGCTCGAGGACGGCGGGGTTCAGCGAGGCGAGCCCGGTGCGGGCGCGGTTGAGCGGGTCGCCGGCTCCGGCGGTGTCGGCTTCGCGGAGGGCGGCGAGGACCTGGTCGAGCCGGGCGACGGCGGCGGCGCGGGCGGGTTCGGCGAAGGCGTGGGCTTCGGCCTCATCGTAGCCGGCGTGGATCGCGTCGACGCGGGCGGCGTCGGGCGTGGGCGCGTGGCCCTGCCAGCGGTAGGCTCCGTCGGCCATCGCTCGTCCTCCCCGGGGCGCCATGGAGCGCCGTTCGGGGAAGTTTGACTACGCCTTGACGCCTTCGGCAACGGTGTAGGTCGCCTCGGTCTTCGCCGCGACCTCTTCGAGGGTGACGCCGTCGGCGAGTTCGATGAGTTCGAGGCCGGCGCCGTCCGGCTTGACGTCGAAGACGCACAGGTCGGTGATGATGCGGCTGACCACGCCGGTCCCGGTCAGGGGCAGGGTGCAGGCTTTCAGCACCTTGGACTGGCCGTGCTTGTTGGCGTGATCCATGACCACGACGACGCGCTTGACGCCGGCCACCAGGTCCATGGCGCCGCCCATGCCCTTCACCAGCTTGCCCGGGATCATCCAGTTGGCGATGTCGCCGTTCTCGGCCACTTCCATGGCGCCGAGAATGGACAGGTTGATGTGGCCGCCGCGGATCATGGCGAAGCTGTCGGCCGAGGAGAAGTAGGCGCTCTCGGGGATCTCGGTGATGGTCTGCTTGCCGGCGTTGATCAGGTCGGCGTCCTCCTCGCCCGCATACGGGAAGGGGCCCATGCCGAGCAGGCCGTTTTCGGATTGGAGGGTCACGGTCATTCCCTCCGGGATGTAGTTGGCGACGAGGGTCGGGATGCCGATGCCCAGATTGACGTAGAAGCCGTCCTGAAGCTCTTTCGCGGCGCGTTCAGCGAGTTGTTCGCGGGTGCGGGCCATTACGCGGACTCCCTCTGGCGGACGGTGCGTTGTTCGATGCGCTTTTCGGGCACGGTCCGGACGATGCGGTCGACGTAGATGCCCGGGGTGTGGATGTGGTCGGGGTCGAGCGAGCCGACAGGCACGATCTCCTCGACCTCGACGACGCAGGCCTTGCCGGCCGTGGCCATCATCGGATTGAAGTTGCGGGCGGTCTTGCGGAAGACGAGGTTGCCGCGCTCGTCGGCCTTCCACGCCTTGACGATGGACAGGTCGGCGACGAGGCCGGTCTCCATGACGTACTGGCGGCCGTCGAACTCGCGGACCTCCTTGCCCTCGGCCACCAGGGTGCCGACGCCGGTGGCGGTGAAGAAGGCGGGGATGCCGGCGCCGCCCGCGCGGATGCGTTCGGCCAGAGTGCCCTGCGGATTGAATTCGAGCTGGAGCTCGCCGGCGAGGTACTGGCGCTCGAACTCCTTGTTCTCGCCGACGTAGGACGAGATCATCTTGGCGATCTGGCGGGTGCCGAGCAGCTGGCCGAGGCCGAAATCGTCGACGCCGGCGTTGTTGGAGATGACGGTCAGGCCCTTGACGCCGCTGTCGCGCAGCGCCGCGATCAGGTGCTCGGGGATGCCGCACAGGCCGAAGCCGCCGGACATGACGCTCATGCCGTCGAAGGTCAGGCCCTCAAGCGCGGATTTGGCGTCGGGGAAGATCTTCCGCATCGCTTCCTCATGATTTTCACCGTCTGATGAATATCGACGGCCTTGTTCGGTCTCTACGGCGGCGGCGCGGGCGGGGCAAGCCCCGGCGGGTCCGGGGAGCGGGGGGGGTTCACCCGGGTAAAAACCAGAAAACGGGTCCGAAGCGTCCGTAGCGTCCGTAGAGTGCAAAGCGTCCGTAGAGTGCGTTCCGGTCGCGGCGCCTCCAGACGGCGCGGCGGAGGCTGTGGTTGTCAATGACCGGCGCGCGTCATGCGACGCCGCAGGGCCATTATGCGCGCTGTCATCCCCCAGGCGGGAAGACGGGTTTGAGAAACGGGGATGCCGTTGATGCGGCGAGACATTATCCGCCGAACCCGACCATGAGTCCCCGGATTGTCAGCACAGCGTCACGGCCTTCCTGTCTCCTCCCTGTCGCGCAGCGATGGGGAGGGGGACCGCGAAGCGGTGGAGGGGCGCCGTCCAGGCCGGGACCGGTGTGCGTTCTGACCCCTCCACCATTCCGGCTGAGTCGCCGGAATGATCCCCCTCCCCATTCGCTGCGCGATCAGGGAGGAGACGACGGACGACGCCCCGCCCGACGGTGGCGCCGTTAACCTTTTTCTTCGCGTCAGGCGGGCGCGAGATGGTCAGGGCGGCGTGATGGGGTAAAAGGCGAGCCTTGGCGGAGTCACGTTCGGGGGACGAGTTGCGGGCTGGGGTCAACACATTGACGGTGACCTTCGTGGTCGGCGTGCTGGCCGGTCTGCTGCTGACGCCGGACGGCCGGCAGTGGCTGCGCAATCCCACAGTGATGCTGGGCGACCGGGCCAACGCCTCCGCGCCGGCCGCGCCGGCGCCGGCGCCAGTCCTGCCTGTCTCGGCCGCTCCGGCGCTTCCTGCCGTGACGCCGCTGTCGGCGCGGCTGGCGCAGGGACCGCTGCGCATCGGGGTGTTCGGGGATTCCATGGCCGACGGGCTCTATGCCGGGCTGTACCGCGACCTGCGGGACGAGCCGAAGATCACGGTGACGAAGTTCTCGGAGGTGTCGACCGGGCTGTCGCGCTACGACTACGTCGACATCCAGGCCAAGACCGAGCGGCAGATCAACGAGACCCCGATCGACGTGGCGGTGGTCCTGTTCGGCACCAATGACGCGCAGGGCATCAGCCTGGACGGCGTCATCCACGACTTCGGCACCGACGGGTGGAAGGCCGCCTACGCAACCCGGATCGACAATCTGGTGGCGATGCTGCGCAGCCGCGACGTGGCGGTCTACTGGGTCGGGCTGCCGCGCATGAAGAGCAGCCGGTTCGACGGGCGGATGGCGCTGATCAACGGCGTGGTCGAGGCGCGGATGCGGGCGCTGGGCGTGCCCTACCTGGAGACCACCGACCTGACCTCCAACGCGGAGGGCCGCTACGAGGCCTATCTGCCCAACGCCAGCGGCCGGAAGGTGCTGATGCGGGCCAACGACGGCATCCACATGTCGATGGCCGGCTATCTGCGGATGAGCGCGCCGCTGGCCGAGCGGCTGAAGCGGGATGCGGGCCTGGTTCCCGCTTCCGCCGCGCCGCCCGGCGGGCGCACCGCCCAAGGACCCGGGTCCCCGCCTTCGCGGGGATGAGCGGAGTGAGGGGGGCGTCGATCAATCCCGGCCTGGCGTGGGTCATGCTGGCGGCATCGCTGGCCGCCACGCCCGTCGCGGCCCAGACGGCCTATGAGCCCTCGCCTGCGCCCGGGCCGGGAACCGGCGTCTGCCCGGGCGGCCTGTGCCAGGCGGACGCCCTGAACGGACTGTTCGAGGCCCTGGCGGCGATGGAGGCCGGAGCGCGGACCGAGCCGGTCCGCATCATCCAGTTCGGCGACAGCCATACGGCGGGCGACCGCATCACCGGCAAGCTGAGGGCGGACCTGCAACAGCGGTTCGGGTCCGGCGGACGGGGCCTGTTGCCGGCGGGTGCGCCGCACGACGGCTACGCCCCATTCCAGGTCCAGATGGAGACGCGCGGCTGGACGGTGGAGCGGGCTCCCTTGCGCGCCGTCGCGGGCGAGGAGACGGCGGCCTTCGGGCCCGGCGCGGTGCGGGCGAGGGCGGTCCCGGGGGCGGAGCTGACGCTGCGGCTGGAGCCGGGGGCTGAGGCGGGCCGGGTGGGGGTCTGCGGCTGGCCGCGGGGGCCGGGCGAGGGGCTGTCCATCGATGTCGGCGATGAGGCGCCCTGGCCCGTCGACCTGAACGGATCGGACGACAACGGGCCGTCCTGCAACCGGATGGACCTGTTCGGGCCCACCTCGGTGGTGACGCTGCGCGGGGTCGGGCGGGGGGTGACGCTGGACACCGTCTGGACCGAGCGCCTCGGCCCCGGGGTGGTGGTGTCCAGCCTCGGAATGACCGGGGCGACGCTGGCGGACCTGGCGTCGCGGGACGAGTTGATGATGGACATGGTCATCGGCTTCCTCGCGCCGTCGCTGGTCGTGCTCGCCTACGGCACCAACGAGGGGTTCGATCCGGCTCTCGATCCGGCGGCCTATGAGCGCCTGCTGCGGGTCCAGGTGGAGCGGATGCGCGAGTTCGCGCCGTGGGAGGCCTCGATCCTGATCCTCGGCGCGCCGGACGCCCTGCGCAACGGGGTCACCGACGGCTGCAGCGCCGACGGCCTGCGGGCTCCGCCGCCGACGCTGGCGATGGTCCGGGACGTGCAACGGCGGGTCGCCGCCGACATGGGTGTGGCGTTCTGGGACTGGCATGGACGGATGGGCGGCGACTGCTCGGCGGACCGGCTGGCGTTGATGGCCGAGCCCTACATGCGCGGCGACCGGGTGCATTTCACCAGCGCCGGGGCCGACTGGATCGGCGGCGTGCTGGCCGGCGACCTGCTGGCCGCCTACGACGGCTGGAAGGCGGGGCGGGCGAGGGAGAGCGCCGCCGCCGAGGGGAGCGCGCAGTAGATGCTGTTCCCCACGCTGGCGTTCGGCGTCTTCTTCCTGGTCGTCTATTTCACCGCCTGGTCGCTGGATCGGGAGAACGGGCGGCGCAAGCTGTTCCTGCTGCTGGCCAGCTGGTTCTTCTATGCGCAGTGGGACTGGCGTTTCGTCGGCCTGTTGATCGGCTCCGCGATCCTCAACTGGGGCGCGGCGGCGCTGATCGCCCGGTCGCGAGCGCGGCGGGGGGACGGCCCGGGGGTCAAGGGGGGCAACGGCTGGTGGGTGGCGCTGGGCGTCGCGGTCAACCTGCTGATCCTCGGCTTCTTCAAATACTACGGCTTCTTCGTGCAGGAGGCCGGAGAGCTGCTGGCGCGGTTCGGCTGGGAGCGGGACCTGCCGCTCCTGCAGATCGTGCTGCCGGTGGGGATTTCCTTCTTCACCTTCCAGGGCATTTCGTACGTGGTCGACGTGCATCGCGGGAAGACGCCGGCGGCGAGAAGTCTGCTCGACGTCATGCTGCTGATGAGTTTCTTCCCGCACCTGGTGGCGGGGCCCATCGTGCGGGCGTCGGACCTGCTGCCGCAGTTCGACCGGACGCCGCGGCTGACGCGGGAGATGGCCACGCACGGCCTGCTGCTGATCGTCTGGGGCCTGTTCAAGAAGACGGTGATCGCGTCGGAGCTGTCGACCAATCTGGTCGATCCGGTGTTCTTCGATCCGACGGCGTTCGGGGCGGTGGACATCGCGGCGGCGGTCTATGGCTATGCGGTCCAGATCTACTGCGACTTCTCGGCCTATTCGGACATGGCCATCGGGCTGGCGGCGCTGCTGGGCTATTCGTTCCCGCGGAATTTCGACCAGCCGTACCGGGCCAGTTCGCTGCAGAGCTTCTGGCGGCGCTGGCATATCAGCCTGTCGAGCTGGCTGAGGGACTATCTGTATGTGCCGCTGGGGGGCGGGCGGAAGGGTCTGTTCGCCAGCTGCATCAACGTCTTCATCACCATGGTGCTGGGCGGGCTGTGGCACGGGGCGGCGCTGACCTTCCTGGCGTGGGGCGCGCTGCACGGCGGGGTGCAGGTCATCGAGCGGCTGGGGCGGGCGGTGTTCCGGCGGCCGGAGGGGGCGGAGCAGCGGCGGTCCGTGCTGCTGACCATCGTCGGGGTGCTGGTCACCTTCCACATCGTCTGCCTGGGCTGGATCCTGTTCCGGGCCGAGAGCTTCGAGCTGGCGATGCAGATGCTGCAGGGGCTGGCGCGGATCGGGCCGGTGGCCGTGCTGACGCCGCTGCTGCTGACCCTGATCGTGGGCGGGCTGGGGATGCACTGGCTGCCGCCGCGGGCGATCGAGGGCATGGCGGAACGGCTGAAGCCGGCGCCGTCGCTGACGCTGGGCCTGCTGATCGGCGCGGCCATCCTGCTGGTCGAGGCGGTGCGGCCCGAGGGCGTGGCCCCCTTCATCTATTTCCAGTTCTAGGACGTTGGACGAGACATGACCGACGAGTCCGAAGACCCGCCGATCCCGCTGGAGCCGTTCCCGGCCCACCAGCCCGACTCGCCGTTCCCGCCGCTGGCCGAGAGCGTGACCGCGCCGCCCGACCCGCCGAGCGACTGGATCGAGACGGCGGACGCGCACGACCTGCCGACGCGCGAGAACGCGCTGGTGGCGCTGGGCCGCTTCGCCTTTCCGCCGGCGCCGCCGCTGGACGACGAGGGGGTGGCGGCGCGCGACCGGCGCTGGGCCAGCCGGGCGGTGATGGTGGCGGCGGCCTTCCTGCTGGTCTTCAACGCGGTGTCGCCGCTGAACTGGGCGCGGCAGCAGCCGCCGGGCTGGATTCCGGAGACGGTGCGCCAGCTGTCGGAGGTGTGGGTCGCCCAACTGGCGGTGTTCGGCGTCGACCAGCCGCGGCAGGGCGTGCGCGAGGCCTGGGATGCGGCGCGCGGAGCCCGGTTCATCGGCCAGGACCCGGCCGATGGCTCGACAGCGGCGGCGGAGTCGTGAAAGCTCGGCGGGAGGGCTGACGCGCGCGTCGGTTGAGGGGAGCGGGGGCGTTTCGATGAGGATGAACCGGCGGGCGGCGCTGGCCGGAGGCGTCGCCGCGGCGACGGTGGGGCCGGGGGTTCTGCGGGCGCAGACGCCGGTGCGCCTGCGCCAGGGCGTCGACGCGCTGACGGCGACCAGCGACGACGTGGCAGCCTTCGGCGAGGCGGTGCGGCTGATGAAGCGGCGCAACGACCGTCTGTCCTGGGCGAACCAGACCCGCATCCATCACCGCCAGGCGCAGCACAACAACAGCCTGTTCCTGCCGTGGCACCGGCAGCAGCTGCTCCATCTGGAGCAGATCGTGGCGCGGCTGACCGGGCACGAGCGGTTCGCCATGCCCTACTGGGACTGGCAGGAGCATCGCTACCTGCCGGACTGGGTGACCGACCGGGACTCGCCGCTGTACGAGCGCGACCGGGAGCGGGGGGTGGAGACGCTGGACTTCGCCGCGGCGCGCTGGGCGGAGTCGCCCTATACGGCCCGGCTGGCGGCGGACGACTTCGCGACCTTCTGCGGGCGGCAGCCCCGGGGCATGGGGATGGTCGAGGGCTATGGCCACAACCACATCCACCAGCTGATCGGCGGAGCCATGAAGCATCCGCGAACCTCGGCCCAGGATCCGATGTTCTGGCTGCACCACAGCAATGTCGACCGGGTGTGGGCGACTTGGCACGGCGCCCGGGGCAAGGACCTTTACCCGCCGGAATGGACGGCGATGACGGTGAGCGGCTTCGTCGACCCTGACGGACGCGAGGTCGGGGCGCTGCCGGTGGGCGGGACGCTGGAGACGCGGCCGCTGGGGTATGATTATGACCGGCTGTATCCGTTCCCGGTGTTCAGCGTGCCGCAGCCGGGACCGCCGGGGGCGACGCGGCGCATACCCACGGGCGGCCGGAGCTGGACGATGCGGGCCGAGGCGGCCGGCGGCGGGCGGATGAGCCTGACGCTGCCCGACGAGGCGGTGGCCCGGATGCGCGACGCCGACGACACGCTGGTGATCGCGGGCGAGGGGGCCGTGGCCTACGCCAGCGAGGCGGGGCTGGAGGACCGGTCGCTGGAGGTGCGGATGACGGCGGGCGGGCGGGAGCGGTCGCTGGGCTCGTCGCCGACCTTCGTGCACCTGCCCGATCCGGGGGAGGGTCACAGGGGCCACGGCGGGCCGTATGTGCTGCCGTTCCGGTTCGGCGAGGAGGTGCTGAACCTGCTGGCGGCCGGCGACGGACCGGCGGCGGTGACCGTCTTCGCCGAGGACCTGGCGCCGGAGCTGGGCCGGCCGGATGCGCGGGCCGCGTGGATGGAACTGACGCTGACGCTGACGGAGACGCGCTGGACATGACCCGTTTCAGGATCGTTCTGCTGCTGGTGCTGGCGGCGTTTGCGGTGGCGCCGCTGGCGGGGTGTGCGCTGTTCCAGGCGGATCAGGAGCCGGCCTATGCGCCGCCGCCGCCTCCTCCGCCGCCGCCGCCTCCGCCGCCGCCTCCGCCGCCTCCGCCGATGGCCCCGCCGCCGGCCGAGGCCGACATGTGGCCGGACGGGGTGGCGCCGATGTGCTTCCAGGCTCCGGCGGAGGCCGACGGCTGGGCGCGCGACAAGGTGATGGAGGCGGCCGCAGCCTGGGAGGCGGTGGCCAGGGTGGACTTCGACATCCGCGCCGACTGCGCCGGCAGCCCCGTCTCCGGGCCGAACCGGCGCATCCCGATCCGCATCGTGCACGACCCGGAGCTGTTCGCCTCGGCCAGCCATCTGGGGGTCAATCTGGTGCGCGGCGGGACGATTACGCTGAACGCGGAGTATCTGGTGACCAACCGCATCTGCGGGCGGCGCGGCAGCGTCGGGCGCGAGGGGTGTTTCTACGCCGACGCCCTGCATGAGCTGGGGCACGCGCTGGGCTTCAGCCACGACCACGTCAGCCCGCGGGCGCCGGACTGCGTGGCGCGAATGAGCACGCCGGAGCCGGAAGACGCGGACGAGACCTATTACGACGCGGCCTCGATCATGAACTATTGCAACCCGGAGCGCTGGCAGGGGCGGCTGAGCCCGGCCGATATCTGTTCGATCCGGGCGGCGTATGGAGACCGGGACGGGCGGCGGCCCTCCCGGGCGAGCTGCTATGCGATGACCGGCGCGCGCGAGCGGATGTGAAAAGGGCCCGGCGTCGCCGCCGGGCCCTTCGTCACGCAGGAGAGGCGCGTCTAGCGCTTCTTCGCGTCGGCGGCGTTGCCTGTGCCGCCGTCGGAGACGTCGCCGACGATGGGATTTTCGGCCGGGGTGCGGGTCTCACCCGAGGCCTCGCTTCGCGGGCGGCTTTGTCGCCAGGTGTCGAAGTCCGACGAGAATTTCTGACGGCGTTCGTTGCGCCAGTCGCTGTAGTCCTTGTCGAAGGCCGACAGCTGTTGCTGGCGCCAGTGCAGATAGTCCGGTTCGAAGTCGTGGTGCTCGTGCGTCTGGCCGCCCATGCCGCGGCCGGAGCCTTCCCAGATCTGCGAGCCGGGGGCGTAGCCGTGGTCAGCGTAGCCCTGGCCCGTGCCGCCCTGACCGAAGGCCTGGCCGCCGAACTGACCGCCGGTGTTGGGGGAGCCGTAGCCCTGGGCGCCGCCGTAGCCCTGACTCATCTGCGGGCCCGAGCCGCCCGACTGGCCATGGCCGCGCTGGTCGAACGCCTGGGCGCCCATGCCGCCATAGCCCATCGAGCCCTGGCCGCCGTACCCCTGCGAGCCGTAGCTCTGGCCGCCGTACTGAGGGCCGCCCCAGGCCTGCGATCCCGACGGGTGGCCGCCGGGGCCATACGGGCCGCTTGAGCCGCGGTCGCCGCTGTACGGCGTCGACATGCCCTGTCCGTACTGGCTCTGCTGGTTCTGGCCATAGCCCCAGCCGGAGGCGCCGGACTGTTCGCGGTTCTGGCCGTAGCTCTGGTCGTGACCCTGGTGGCGGAAGGCCTCGGCGACGCGGCCGCCGTCGCCGCCACCCCAGGTGCGGTATTCCTCGGGGCGCTGCCGACCGCTTCCGTCGCCGCCCTGCGACATGCGGTCGTCGTGGTCGGGCCGCCCGGCCTGATCTTCGTGACGGAAGGGATTCTGCATGGTCCTGCACTCCGTTTTGCTGTGGGACTGCAAAACCGGGCCTGACCGGGGATGTTCCGGCCGACGGCCACGCTCACGAAGGTGTCAGCTCCGGGCTCGGCGGTGCAACAATCCTGTTGCGCGCGCGTAGGTTATCTGGCCACGCTTGTGGCTCATTGCAGCGGGAGCGGCATGGCCTTCGACGAAATGTCAGGAGACGCGGCCGCCTATGGGGCGGACGTCCGGGAGAGCTATCGGGGGCTGGCGCGTTGGCTCGCCGAGGCGCCCGAGGGCCTGCTGCAATCGCGCTCGCGCCAGGCCGAGCTGTTCTTCCGCCGCATGGGCATCACCTTCGCCGTCTATGGCGACGCCGAATCCAGCGAGCGGCTGATCCCGTTCGACGTGGCGCCGCGCATTCTCGGGGCGGCGGAATGGGCCGCGCTGGAGGCGGGGCTGGTCCAGCGGGTCAACGCCATCAACCTGTTCCTGGCCGATGTCTATGGACGCCAGGAGTGCCTGAAGGCGGGCGTGGTGCCGTCCGAACTGATCCTGACCAATCCGCACTACGCGCCCGAGATGCAGGGCCGGCGGCCGCCGCGCGGCGTGTGGGTGCAGATCGCCGGGGTCGACCTCGTGCGCACCGGCGAGGACGAGTTCTACGTGCTGGAGGACAACTGCCGCACCCCGTCCGGGGTCTCCTACATGCTGGAGAACCGCGAGATGATGATGCGGCTGTTCCCCGACCTGTTCGCCGACTATCCGGTGCGGCCGGTCGAGACCTATACGGACATGCTGCTGGCGAGCCTGCGGGCGTGCGCGCCGGAGGCGGCGGGCGCCGATCCGGTCATCGTGGTGCTGACCCCGGGGCCGTTCAACTCGGCCTACTACGAGCACAGCTTCCTGGCCGACAAGCTGGGGGTCGAACTGGTCGAGGGGCGCGACCTGTTCGTCGACGATGGCAAGGTGTTCATGCGCACGACGCAGGGCCGCCAGCGGGTCGACGTGGTCTATCGCCGGATCGATGACGACTTCCTAGATCCGTTGACCTTCCGGCCGGACTCGGCGCTGGGCGTGCCGGGGCTGATGACCGCCTATCAGGAAGGGACGGTGACTCTGGCCAACGCCGTCGGCACCGGCGTGGCCGACGACAAGGCGGTCTATACCTACATGCCCGAGATCATCCGCTTCTTCACCGGCGAGGAGCCGATCCTGAAGAACGTGCCGACGTGGCGGTGCCGCGAGCCGGAGGCGCTGAAGCATGTGCTGGCCAACCTCGGCGATCTGGTGGTCAAGGAGGTCGGCGGCTCGGGCGGCTACGGCATGCTGGTCGGGCCGGCGGCGTCGAAGACGGAGATCGAGGCCTTCCGCAAGCGGCTGATCAACGATCCCGACGACTTCATCGCCCAGCCGACGCTGGAGCTGTCGACCGCGCCGACGCTGGACAAGAACGGCGAGCTGGCCCCGCGTCACGTCGACCTGCGGCCGTTCGTGCTGTCGAGCCCCGAAGGCGTGAAGGTGGCGCCGGGCGGGCTGACGCGGGTGGCGCTGAAGCCAGGCTCGCTGGTGGTCAATTCCAGCCAGGGCGGCGGCACCAAGGACACCTGGGTGCTGGACGTCTGATGCTGAGCCGCACCGCAGACAGCCTGTACTGGACTGGCCGCTATATCGAGCGGGCGGACTTTCTGGCGCGCATCCTCGAGGCGACGATCCGGCTGGCCGCGATACCGACACGCGGCGACGGCGACGCCAGCACCGTCTGGGCCAGCGCCCTGGCCTGCGCCAGCGTGCCCAAGGCGCTGGGCCGGTCGCCGACCGAGAAGTCGGTGCGCGAGTATCTGGCCTTTTCGCCGGAGAACCCGTCGTCGATCGCCGCCTGCATCACCCGGGCCCGGACCAATGCGCGGTCGGTGCGCACCGCCCTGACCACCGAGCTGTGGGAAGCGCTGAACGGCGCCTGGAACGGCCTGGCCGAGCAGGGCCAGCCGACGCGGCGCGACGAGTTCACGCGCTTTCTGGAATGGGTGAAGACGGTCACCCTGTCGGTCGAGGGCGCCACCTCGCGGACCATGCTGAGGAACGACGGCTATTATTTCCTGCGGCTGGGCGCGGCCATCGAGCGGGCCGACAACACGGCGCGGCTGCTGGACGTGAAATACCATCTGCTGCTGCCCGAGGGCGAGCGGGTCGGGGGCCAGCTGGACTATTTCCAGTGGACCACCCTGCTGAGGGAGGTGTCGGCGCTGACCGCCTACCGCTGGGTCTATCGCGACAGCGTCAAGCCGTGGCTGGTCGCCGACCTGCTGGTGCTGAACCGGCAGATGCCGCGCTCGCTGGCCAGCTGCCAGGCCTCGATGGTGCGCTATCTGGAGCGGCTGGCCAACGACTACGGCCGGCGCGGTCCGGCGCAGCGGCTGGCGGCGGACCGGATGCGGTCGTTCGACAATTCGCGCATCGAGGCGATCTTCCAGTCGGGCCTGCACGAATACATCCAGGCCTTCCTCGCCGAGAACGGCCGTCTGGCCCAGGCCATCCATGACCAGTATCTGGCCTGAACGATGCGCATCCTGATCGATTACGCCACCACCTACGCCTACGACCGGGCCGCGCGGTTCATCATCCAGAGCCTGCGCCTGACGCCGCGCTCCAGCGAGGCGCAGCAGGTGCGTCACTGGGCGGTGGAGACCGACGTCGACGCCCGCCTGCGCCGGTCCGAAGACGCCTTCGGCAATGTGGTGCACACCCTCTACACCGAACAGCCGACGCAGAGCCTGACGGTGCGGGTCTCGGGCGAGGTGATGACCAGCGACACCGGCGGGGTCGTGCCGCCGGACCAGGAGACGCTGTCGCCGCTGGTGTTCCTGCGCGACACGCCGCTGACCAGGCGCGACAAGCTGATTTCCGTGTTTGCGTCCGAGTTCTCGGCCCATCCGCCGCTGGACCGTATGCATCGGCTGATGACGGCGATCCACGGCTCGGTGGCCTTCGAGGTCGGGGTGACGACGCCGACGCACACCGCCGCCGAGGTGCTCGCTCTGGGGCGCGGGGTCTGCCAGGACCACGCCCATGTCTTCATCGCCTGCGCCCGCCAGATGGGCACGCCGGCGCGCTACGTCTCCGGCCATCTGCTGCGTGACGACACCGAGCATCAGGACGCCGCCCACGCCTGGGCCGAGGCCTGGATCGAGGACCTGGGCTGGGTCGGCTTCGATCCCGCCAACGGCGTCTGCCCAACCGATCGCTACGTCAGGGTGGCGGCGGGGCTGGACTATCTGGGCGCGGCGCCGGTGCGCGGGGCCAGCTACGGCGGCGGCGGCGAGCGGCTGGCGGTGCGGCTGGCCGTGCGTGATGCGGACATGCAACAGAGCCAGCAACAGGCGTAGTTGCGGGATCGACCGCGGAGGGAATCTGTTACCGTCGCCAGATGACGGATACAGGCCTGAGTCGAGGCGTCGCATGACCTACTGCGTGGGCATGCTGGTGGAGGAGGGGTTGGCGATGATCGCCGACACCCGGACCAATGCGGGCGTCGACAACATCTCGTCCTACCGCAAGCTGCATGTCATCGACCAGCCGGGCGACCGGGTGCTGGGCGTCTGCACCGCCGGCAACCTGTCAGTGACCCAGACAGCCATGGCCATGGTCAAGGACGGCGTGCACCTGAAGGTCGGCGAACCGCCCGAGACGCTGGAGACGGCGCCCAGCCTGTACCGCTGCGCCCAGTTGCTGGGCCATGCGCTGCGCAGCGTGCGCCAGTCGATCGCCCCGGCGCTGGAGGCGGACAGCCTGAACACCTCGGCCTCGATGCTGCTGGGCGGCCAGATCGCCGGCGGCGAGATGGGGCTGTTCCTGATCTACAGCCAGGGCAATTTCATCGAGTGCGGGCGAGACACGCCCTATCTGCAGATCGGCGAGCTGAAATACGGCAAGCCGATCCTGGAGAGCGGCCTGGCGTACGACACGCCGCTGGCCGAGGCGGTCAAGCTGGGGCTGATCTCGTTCTCGACGACGATGCGCTCGAACGTGTCGGTCGGGGCGCCGTTCGACATGCTGACGCTGCGGCGCGGCTTCCTGAGCGGGGATGTCCGGCGGATCGCCGAGGACGACGCCTATTTCAACGACCTGCACGACCAGTGGACGCGGGCCCAGGCCCACGCCCGGCGCTCGATGCCGGAGCCGCCGTGGATGACCGGCGGGCCGAGGCTGGCGGCGAGCCGGGGCTGAACGGTTGCGGGCAGGCGTCATCGGGATACGGTGACGCATGACCCATCGCCGCCTGCACCGCCGCCACGCCCTCGCCCTGATGGGCGGTTCCGTCCTCGCCGGGATGTCGGGCCTGCCCGCCGCCGCGCAGAGCGAGGACTGGGCCGCGCTCGGGGCCGATGTGAAGGCGGAGTTCAAATGGGCCTGGGACCATTACGTCGACAAGGCGTGGGGCCGGGACGAGATCAATCCCGTCAGCGGGACCTCGCGGTCGTTCTTCATCGAGGGCCATGACCTCGGCCTGTCGCTGGTCGAGGCGCTGGACACCCTGTGGCTGATGGAGCTGGACGCCGAGTTCCAGCAGGGCGTGGACTGGGTGAAGTCGAGCCTCGACTTCGATATCGACGGCTATTCGCAGGTGTTCGAGACCAATATCCGGCTGGTCGGGGGCCTGCTGTCGGCGCATCTCGCGTGCGGCGATCCGGTGCTGCTGAGCAAGGCGCGTGATCTCGCCGACCGTCTTTTGAAGGCGTTCGAGGCGTCGCCGCACGGGCTGCCGTACCGCTATGTGAACCTGAAGACGGGGGCGGTGCGCGACCCGGAGACCAATCTGGCCGAGATCGGCACCTATGCGACCGAGTTCGGGGTGCTGGGCCAGCTGACCGGCGACGAGCGCTACTATGCGGCGGCCAAGCGGGCGATGGAGCATGCGCTGGACCGGCGCTCAAGCATCGGCCTGATGGCCGCCAACATCCATGCGGAGACGGGCGAGTTCATCAGCCGCAACGCCTCGATCGATGTCTATGCCGACAGTTTCTACGAATACCTGTGGGACGCCTGGGAGCTGTTCGGCGACGAGGAGCTGAAGACAGCGGCCGAGGAATGCCTCGCGGCGATGATCGCGCATCAGGGCAAGCGTTACGACGGGCGGCTGTGGTTCCCGATGGTGGATTACGAGACCGGGGCGGTCACCGGCACGTCGCAGACGGTGCTGGGCGGATACCTGGCGGGGCTGCTGGGGCAGGCGGGGTTCAAGGCCGAGGGGGACGACTTCCTCGCCTCGTATACGGCGATGCAGGCGCAGTACGGGATCATCCCGGAGTCGATCGATGTGACGACGGGGAGGCCGCGCGGCACGCGGACCGGGCTGCGCCCCGAGTTCGCCGACGCCTGCCTGAACCTGTGGCAGGGCGACCGCGACGAGCGCTACCGGGCGCTGGCGGCGGTCCACTACCGCAACATGAAGGCGACCTCGAAGGCGGCCTACGGCTACACCTCACTGGCCGACATCACCACGCGGCCGATGACCCAGGGCGACAACTGCCCCGGCTACTGGTGGTCGGAGCAGATGAAATACTACTGGCTGATGTTCGCGCAGCCGAAGCGGATCGACCTTAACCGGATGGTGCTGAGCACGGAGGCGAATGTGCTCAGGGGGTTTGTGAGGGGCTAGGTCTGCTTCAGCGAGCAGTCCGCCAAGTATGTGTCGATCTCTTCTGCGTCAGTCGTGCAGACGATCCTGTACGGAAATGGATCGCTAGCGATCAGCAACCGTTCGCCGCGCCCGCCGGTGAATAGAAGCCCGGCTTCGGTATCGCAAATTTGGCTTGCTTCCGCAGGCGCTTCACCCGGACCAAGTCGCTCTGTCGATACCGGGGCGCCGACCGGGGTGAGCCACTCCAGATGGCTTACGATATCCGTTCGGTAGGTTTGGAACGGCCAAACTCGCCAGTCCAGCCTGCGCGGCGGCGTTGCCTCGCTCACCCGCAAGGGAAAGACCTCGAAGAAGTCAGCGAGGTCCAACGCTGTCGGGCCCAGGACCCGGATTTTGCCATCGGCCGCTTCGGTCCAGACTGCCTCTTCGCCCACAACCGCGAACCGCCTGATTCCGGAAGACAGGGCGATAAGGTCGCTATTGGATGCCTGGATGCGCGTCGGTGGATGAATCATCGCGCGGCCGCGCCGTACCCGCTCATCGAATACGGCCGCGCCTCACCCCCCGCGCCCCAAGCCACGTTCGGCTCCGCGCCCATGACGAAGCGGAGTTCGCCGCCGGCGAGGATCTCGTCGTGGGCGATCCAGGTGCGGTCGAGCGGGCGGCCGTTGAGGGCGACGGACTGGATGTAGGGCGCGTCGTCCGACAGGCCTTCGGCAGCGATGACGAAGCGGCGGCCGTTGGCGAGGTTGAGGACGGTGCGGTCGGTGAAGGGGCGGCCGATGACGTACTGGCCGCTGCCCGGCGTCACCGGATAGAAGCCCATGGCCGTGAACATCAGCCAGGCCGACATCTGGCCGACGTCGTCGTTGCCGGCGAGGCCGTCGGGGCGTGAGTGGTACTGGCTGTCGATGATCTGCTTGAGCCGCGCCTGGGTTCGCCACGGGGCGCCGGCGAAGACGTAGGCGTAGGCCGAGTGATGGCTGGGTTCGTTGCCGTGGATGTACTGGCCGATCAGGCCGGCGATGTCCTCGGCGTGGGAGTAGTCGAGGCCGGAGTTGTCGAAGTCGAACATGGCGTCGAGCTTCGCGACCGTGGCGGCGTCGCCGCCCATGGCGGTGACCAGCGCGGCCATGTCCTGCGGTACGAACCACGAATACTGCCAGGCGTTGCCCTCGGTGTAGTCAGAGCCGAAGTTGATGGCGGTGGGGTCGAACGGCTCGCGGAACGAACCGTCGGCAAGGCGGGCGCGGACGAAGCCGGTGGCGGGGTCGAAGGTGTTGCGCCAGAAGCCGGCGCGGCGGTCGAACTCGGCGGCGACATCGGCGCGGCCCAGCCGTTCGGCCATGCGGGCGATGGTCCAGTCGTCATAGGCGTATTCGACGGTCTTGGATGCGGCTTCGGGCTCGCGGTCGATGGGGACGTAGCCGAGGTCCATATAGTCGCCCAGGCCGCCGTAGGGCCGGTAGGCAGCGCTGGCGATCATGGCGTTCAGCGCCGCCTCGCCGTCGACGCCGGGCAGGCCCTTCAGATACGCGTCGGCGATCACCGGGACGGCGTGATAGCCGATCATGGTCCAGGTCTCCTGACCCGCGAAGGACCAGACCGGGAGGATGCCCCAAGGACTGACCTGCTGCGCCGCGATCAGGGAGTTGACCATGTCGGCGTTGCGGAAACCCGGCTGGACCAGGGTCAGCAGCGGATGCTCGGCGCGGAAGGTGTCCCACAGGCTGAAGGTCGAATGGACGGTGAAGTCGGCCTGGTGCACGGCGTTGTCGGGCCCGCGCCAGCGCCCGTCGGCGTCGCTGTGCACCGAAGGAGCGATCAGGGCGTGGTAGAGGGCGGTGTAGAGGCTGGTGCGCATCCCGGGCGCGGCGTCGATCTCGACGACGTTGAGGGCCTCCTCCCACTGGGCGCGGGTGTTGGCGCGGACGCCGTCGAAATCGAAGGCGCCGCCCCCGGACTCGAGGTTGTCGAGGGCCCCGGCCTCGTCGACGGAAGAGATCGCGACCTGGACCAGCAGGGGACCGTCGATCTCGCCGAAATCGAAGGCGGCCTCCAGCTGGCGGCCTTCGACCTGCTGGCGATCGGCGGGGGAGCGGCCCGGCTGGCGGAAGCCGCGGTAGGGGACGTTTTCCTCGCGGTCGCGCAGCTCATAGCCGGCGACGGGCTTCGAGAAGCGCAGGGCGAAAAAGAATTGGCGGCCGGGGGCCCAGCCGCGGGTCTCGCGGAAGCCGGTGATCGTGCCGTCGGGATGCACCCGGAGGCGCGACCACAGCACCTTGCCCGGGTAGTCGTAGATGGAGGGCCGGAAGTCGATCAGCACCCGCGCCGGCGCGCCCTCGGGGAAGGCGTAGCGGTGCAGGCCGACGCGGATGCCGGCGGTCAGTTCGGCGCGCACGCCGGAGTCGGTCAGGGTGACGGCGTAGTAGCCGGGCTCGGCCCTCTCGGAGGCCTTGTCGTAGCGGGAACGGTAGCCGGAGCCGGGCTGGTCGGCGGCGCCGGCGTCCCAACGCAGTTCACCGGACTGGGGCGTGATCAGCAGGTCGCCGAGGTCGGAGTGGCCGGTGCCGGAGAAATGGGTGTGGGAGAAGCCGAGGATGGTCGGGTCGTCGTAGCGGTAGCCCGAGGCCCAGTCGTAGCCCTCGCGCAGCAGCTTGTAGTCGGTGTCCGGGCTGAGCTGGACCATGCCGAACGGGGCCACTGCGCCCGGGAAGGTGTGGCCCTTGCCCGCCGTGCCGATGAAGGGATCGACCGCGTCGAACGGGGAGGCCGGCTCCTGCGCCGCCGCAGCGCTCCCGAGCCCGACCGCCAGCACCGCCGTCATGATCGCCATCCGCCGCATGCCCGAGCCCTCCGCCGTGAGACGTTCGAGCCTAGGCAGGATGGCGAGGGGAGGGAAGGACGATGGCGATTCAGCCACGGCAGGAGCGGCTTGACAGCCAACAACCCTTGAGGGAACAGTGTTCGTCGGATTGGGGGAGCCAATGAAGACTTCGGCTGTCGTCATCGCCTTGTCGCTTCTGGCGGGCGCTTGCGCGAGCTCGGGAACGGACGTCAATGGAGACGGCCGCTTCACGATGCATGACGAGGGGCTGGCCGCGAACGGGCCGGTCTTGTCGCTCTCCCAGCGATGGGAGGATCGTTTCGAGTCGGCCTATGCCCGGGAGGACGGGGGCGGCGTCATCGACGGAGAACTGCGCCGTGAGCTTGCCCGCAGCCTGATCGCGCAGTCGAACGCCAAATGCGACAACTACCTAGTCGGAATCACCGGGGCGCAGAATTCAGCGGACATCGGCCTCAACCTGACGCAACTGGCCCTGACAACTGCCGGCGGTTTGGCCAGTCCGGAGGAGTCGGCCAATCTGCTCTCCTCACTCGCGACCTTCTTCGGAGCCACGAACCGGGAACTGAAGGACAACCTGTTCGGCGGACGGGAGATCGAGGTGATCGCGCAGGCGGTCCTGGCGGCGCGTAGCGTCGAAGAACAGGCCCTGAGAGCCCGGATCGAAGGCGGCGCCTTCGATCGATGGGATGGGACCTCGGTCCTGCATGACGTGCACGACTACGACCAGAAGTGCGGCATTGGCTATGGACTGAGAAGCATCGCCGCCGCAGTGGAAGTTGCGCGTACGGTCGAAGCCCGACGTGTCCGGGAGGCGGCGCCGGAGGCCGTAGACGCCACGGTCCCGAACCCAGCTGCGCCGCCACCGCCGCGCAATCCTCCGCAGCCTGCTCCCGCGCCGGCTCCTCCCGCCCGCGACCTGGACGCGCCGATACTCTGACGATCGCCCGCCGGCGAGCCAAACACGCCCAAAAGGTGCAGTTGGTTTCAAGGGAAGGACGATGGTGGGTGATGTAGGGTTCGAACCTACGACCCGCTGATTAAGAGTCAGCCCTTTGCCTTGGTAAATACCGCGTTGGTTTCAAACCGGTCACGGTGAGTCGCGCAGATAGCAATCACTTAGCGGAGAATTTCAAACCGATGCCACGCGCAAAAAGGATCGTCAAGTCAGGGTTCCCAAAGGAGTTCGTGTTTGAATGCCGGGAGGATGTTGACGCCTATCTCAGCGGTGACCGCATCACATGCCTCTTGTGCGGCATGGATTTCCGAATTCTGGAAACTCACCTCCGCGGCGTCCACGAGATGACGGGCGATGAATACCGGGCCAAGTACGGGCTGCCCTATGGGCGCGGTTTGTGCGATGCGAAGTTCTCC
>NZ_DASPMM010000013.1:0-19595 GCF_035627055.1 Brevundimonas sp.
CTGTAACGCGCGCAGCGCCGATTCACGGCCCGAACCAGGGCCCTTGACCTCGACCTCGAGCGTGCGCACGCCATGCTCCGCGGCGCGGCGGCCGGCAACGTCGGCGGCCACCTGGGCAGCATACGGGGTCGACTTGCGCGAGCCTTTGAAGCCCTGGCTGCCAGCCGACGACCAGGCGATGGTGTTGCCCTGCGCGTCGGTGATGGTGATCATCGTGTTGTTGAACGAAGCATTCACATGCGCAACGGCAGAGGTGATGTTCTTCTTTTCCTTGCGCCGGGGGCGCGCGGCCTTGTCCTTGACCATGGAGTTCCTGCAGTCCTTCGAAAACGGAGTAACGGTTTAGCGGGTTGCCTTCTTCTTGCCGGCAATGGCAACCGCCTTGCCCTTGCGGGTGCGGGCGTTGGTATGAGTGCGCTGACCGCGGACCGGCAGGCCCTTGCGGTGACGCAGGCCGCGGTAGCAGGCCAGGTCCATCAGGCGCTTGATGTTCATCGACGTCTCGCGGCGCAGGTCGCCCTCGACGGTGTGATCGCGGTCGATGGTCTCGCGGATCTGCAGCACTTCGGCGTCGGTCAGCTGGTTGACCCGGCGCGACGGCTCGATGCCGACCTTGGCCGTGATGTCCTTCGCCGCATGCGCGCCGATGCCATGGATGTACTGAAGCGCGATTTCGACGCGCTTGTTGGTCGGGATGTTGACGCCAGCGATACGGGCCACGAAGCTCTCCAGATACGCGTGTGCGGACGCAACAAACGCTCCGGTCAACAGACCAGGAGCGTCGACGCCCTTCGCGGAAGCGCGCCTTATACAGGGGATTCAGGCCCCGTCAACGGTCGGCGGGCGCTTTTGGCCGGGTCAGGGCCGCCCGAACGGCACGGTCACGACCACGCTCACCGAGTCGTCATAGGCCCCGTTCAGGGTGGCGGGGCGGAAGCGGTAGAGGTCGCGGGCGGCGGCGAGGCCCGCCTCGGCGAAGCCGTAGCCGTCGGGCGTCGCCCTCAGCACCGTGCATTGCTCCAGCCGGGTGTCGCGGCCGATGCGGCAGCGCAGCTCGACCGTGCCGTAGACCCGCTGGCGCAGCGCCTCCGGCGGATGGTAGCGCCGAACCTCGCTGGGAGACGGCCGGCGCAGGTTCTGCGGCCCCGTCCGGACGCCGCGCCCGGGGCCGTCGCCGGCGCCGACGCCCGCGCCGCTGCCGGTCCCCTCCCCGCCCTGACCCAAGCCGGGCGTGGGCGAGGCGGTGGGCGCGACGCCGACGACCAGTTCCGGCTCGGGGGCCTGTTCGCGGGGGGCGGGCAGCTCGGGCGGCATGGGCTCGCGCGGCGGCGGCGGGACGTGGATGCGCGACGGCGCGGCAGGCGCGCCGCCGCCCGGATCCTCGGTCGGTTCCTCGGGCGGCGGGGGCGGCGGCGGGGGCGGGACCGGACGGAACAGCTCCACCTCGAACACGGGCGGCATCGGCTGCAACGGCGGGGGCTGGGTCCGCGCGACCAGGGCGAAAACGCCGACATGGGCCGCCAGCACGACCGTGAAGGCGCCCAGCTTGCGCAGCCGGTCCCGGGTGAGAAGCGAGCCAATTTCCACAGGTCGACTATGCCACATGAGGCATGAACGCGCCGGACGGGAAAGGGTCAGCCTCCGTTCACGCGCCGAAGCGCGGCCGGTCGGCTCAGGCGTCGAGGGTGGCGTCGATGGCGGCGGAGACCGTGGCGATGTCGCCCATGCCGTCGACCTCGGTCAGCAGGCCCTGGTCGGCGTAATAGGGCAGCAGCGGCGCCGTCTGACGATTGTAGACGGCCAGGCGCTCGCGGAAGGTTTCCGGATTGTCGTCCGGCCGGGCCTGTTCGGCGAAGCGTTTGGCGATCCGGGCGGTCAGGGCCTCGTCGTCGACCTTGAGGCGGATGACCCGGTCGATCCGCGCGCCGCGCCGCGCCAGCATGGCGTCCAGCGCCTCGGCCTGGGCCACGGTGCGGGGGAAGCCGTCGAAGATGGCGCCGCCGGCGGCCTCGGTCTCGGGCAGGCGGGCCTCGATCAGGGCGATGACGATCTCGTCGGTGACCAGGTCGCCGCGGGCCAGCACGTCCTTGACCTTGAGGCCCAGTTCGGACCCCGAGGCGATGGCGGCGCGCAGCATGTCGCCGGTCGACAGCTGGACCATGCCGCGCGTCTCGACCAGACGCTTGGCCTGCGTGCCCTTGCCGGCCGCGGGCGGTCCGAACAGGATCAGGTTCATCGCCGCCCCTCCCCGGGCTTTGGGCTCAAACAGCGCGAAGCGCGACAGCCCGCCAACAAAGTCAGCGCCGCGCCGGCGCGGTCACGCCCTTGCCGCGTCCGCCGCGGCCGCGCAGCTTGGCCTTCTTGATCAGGCCTTCGTACTGGTGCGCCAGCAACTGGGACTGGATCTGCGCCACCGTGTCCATGGTCACCGAGACGACGATCAGGATGGAGGTGCCGCCGAAGGCCATCAGCATGCTGCTGGGCAGGAACAGTTCGGGGATCACGCAGACGGCGGTGATGTAGATGGCGCCGATGGTGGTCAGGCGGGTCAGCACATAGTCCAGATACTCGGCCGTGCGCTTGCCCGGACGGATGCCCGGCAGGAAGCCGCCGTATTTGCGCAGGTTCTCGGCCGTGTCCTCGGGATTGAAGGTGATCGAGGTGTAGAAGAAGGTGAAGAAGATGATCAGAAGGGCGTAGATGCCCATGTAGATCGGCTGGCCGTGCTGCATCTGCGCGGTGACGACCGGCAGCCAGTCCAGCCACGAGGGCAGATCGGCGTTGGCGGTGACCTGGGCGACCGTGGTCGGCAGCATCAGCAGGGACGAGGCGAAGATCGGCGGAATGACGCCGGAGGTGTTGACCTTCAGCGGCAGGAACGAACGCTCGCCCCCGGCCATGCGATTGCCTTCCTGGCGCTTCGGATACTGGATCAGCAGGCGGCGCTGCGCCCGCTCCATGAAGACGATGAACACCACCACGGCGACCCCGGCCACCAGGCCCAGCAACAGGGCGAAGGGCGACATCAGACCTTGCTGCGCCATGCCGAACATCCGCGCGATCATGCCCGGCAGCACCGCGACGATGCCGGCCATGATGATCAGCGAGATGCCGTTGCCGATGCCGCGGGCCGTGATCTGCTCGCCCAGCCACATCAGGAACATGGTGCCGCCGGTCAGGACGGTGACGGTCGAGACGATGAAGAAGATGCCCGGCTGGTCGATCAGGCCCGGCGTGGCGTTCAGGCCGATGGCGATGCCGGTCGACTGGAACAGCGCCAGCACGACGGTCAGATAGCGGGTGTACTGGTTCAGCTGCTTGCGGCCGCTTTCGCCGCCTTCCTTGCGCAGCTTTTCCCACGGCGGATACACGGCGCCCATCAGCTGCACGATGATCGAGGCCGAGATGTACGGCATGACGTTCAGGGCGAAGACCGCCATGCGCTCGACCGCGCCGCCGGAAAACATGTTGAACATGTCCAGGATGCCGCGCTGGCCATCCGGGTTCTGGAAGAACTGCAGGAAAGCTTCGGAGTTGATCCCCGGGATCGGCACATAGGTGCCGACCCGGTAGACCAGCAGGGCCATCAGCGTGAACAGGAGGCGCTTGTGCAGCTCGGTCGCCTTGGCGAACGAGCCCATGTTCATGTTTGCTGCGAGTTGTTCGGCGGCCGAAGCCATAGGTCGTTACCCCGACTGATCAGAACGGCGCATCGGACAGGAATCCGGCGCTTGCGTCCAGATAGGCGAAGGGCGCCCTCTTAGCGAGAGCGCCCCTCAAGCTTTATTTGGCGGCGGTGCGCTTGGCGCGGGCCGAGACCTTGTTGGCGTCGCCCTGCGGCGCCTTGGGGGCCGGGGCCTTGCCCTTGGCGGCGTTGCGCTTTTCGACGCGCGCGGCGGCCTTGGCTTCAGCGGCGATACGCTGCTGCTCGACCGAGCCGCCGGCCGCTTCGATCGCCTTGATGGCGCCAGCGGTGGCCGACCAGACGACCAGGTTCAGCTTGCCCTTGATCTCGCCGGTGCCCAGCAGGCGGACGCCGTCCTTGACGCGGCGGATCACGCCGGCGGCGACCAGGGCCTCGCCGTTGATCTCGGCCTTGGCGTCCAGCTTCTTGGCGTCGATCGCCTCCTGCAGGCGCCACAGGTTCACTTCGGCCAGCTTCAGCGCGTTCGGATTGTTGAAGCCGCGCTTCGGCATCCGCATGTACAGCGGCATCTGGCCGCCTTCGAAGCCGCCGATGGCGACGCCCGAGCGGGACTTCTGGCCCTTGACGCCGCGGCCGGCGGTCTTGCCCTTGCCCGAGCCCGGGCCACGGCCGACGCGCATGCGCTTCTTGTGGGCGCCTTCGTTGTCGCGGATTTCGTTCAGTTTCATATGCCTGATCCTTTCGGGTGCTAGCGCCCGGACGCGGTCCGGACTCGGCTTTGGAATGGGGTACTAGTGAATAGTGCTAGTGAGCAGAGGCGGCAACCGCATGCTCACTAGCACTGACACTCTTCACTTCTCACGGCCGCAGCCGGCCTTACTTTTCGACCACTTCGACCATGTGGGCGACCTTGGCGATCATGCCGCGGACGGAGGGGGTGTCCTCCAGGGTCGATTCACGACCCATGCGGTTGAGGCCCAGGCCGGCCAGGGTGGCGCGCTGGTCCGACTTGCGGCGGATCGGCGAACCGGTCTGGCGGATGGTGACGGTGGCTTTGGATTCGGTCTTGGCCATCTATCAGCCCTCCACAGCTTCGGGCGCCGAGGCGCCGTCGTTGCGGCGGCCCATCAGGTCGGCGACCTTCTTGCCGCGCTTCGAGGCCACCTGACGGGGCGACGACTGGACCTTCAGAGCTTCGAAGGTGGCGCGGATCATGTTGTAGGGGTTCGACGAACCGGTCGACTTGCCGACGACGTCCTGGACGCCGAGGGTTTCGAGCACGGCGCGCATCGGACCGCCCGCGATGACGCCCGTTCCCGGAGGAGCGGCGCGCATCATGATCTTGCCGGCGCCCCAACGGCCATTGCCGTCGTGGTGCAGGGTGCGGTTCTCGCGCAGCGGAACCTTGATCATGGTCTTCTTGGCTTCTTCGGTCGCCTTGCGGATGGCTTCCGGCACTTCGCGCGCCTTGCCGTGACCGAAGCCGACGCGGCCCTTGCCGTCGCCGACGACCATCAGGGCCGCGAACGAGAACCGGCGGCCGCCTTTGACCGTGGCCGCGACGCGGTTGATGTGCACCAGCTTCTCGACGATGTCCGAATCCGGACCGTCGACGGCGGGAGCGTTGCGGTTGTCACGACGGTTGCGATCGTTGCCGCCGCCGCCGCGTTGGGGTTGTTGCGCCATCTGTCGCGTCCCTTAGAAGTTCAGGCCGGCTTCACGCGCGGCTTCCGCCAGCGCCTTCACCCGTCCGTGATAGATGTAGCCGCCGCGGTCGAAGACGACGTCCTTGACGCCCTTCTCGATGGCGCGTTCGGCGATCAGCTTGCCGATGGTGGCGGCGGCCGCGACGTCCGAACCCTTGACCTTCTTGCCCTTCTCGCCTTCCAGCGAGGAGGCGGAGGCCACCGTGACGCCTTGGGCGTCGTCGATGATCTGGGCCGAGATGTTCTTGTCCGAGCGGTGGACCGACAGGCGCAGGCGGCCGTTGGCCACGGCCTTCAGGCGGCGGCGGGTGCGCTCGGCGCGACGCTTGGCGTTTTGCTTGAGAGTGGTAGCCATGGCTTACTTCTTCTTGCCTTCCTTGCGCCGGACCTTTTCGCCCGTGTAGCGCACGCCCTTGCCCTTGTAGGGCTCCGGCGGACGCAGCTTGCGGATGACGGCGGCGATCTGGCCGACGGCCTGCTTGTCGGCCCCCGAGATCTTGATTTCCGTCTGCTTCGGCACCGCGAAGGTGACGCCGGCGGGCGGCTGGATGTCGACGTCGTGCGAGAAGCCGAGCTGCAGCGACAGGGCGTTGCCCTTCATCGCGGCGCGATAGCCGACGCCGACCAGGTCCAGGCTCTTTTCGAAGCCGGTGGTGACGCCGACGACCATGTTGTCGACCAGGGTGCGCGACAGGCCCCACATGGCGCGGCCACGCTGGGTGTCGACGCGCAGGCCGAGGTTGATGCCCTCGTCGTTCTGCGAGACTTCGATCTCTTCGGCGACGGTCCAGGAGCGTTCGCCCTTGGGACCCTTCACCGACACGGTCTGGCCGTCGAGCGTGACAGTCACGCCCTTCGGAACAGCGATGGTGCGTTTGCCGATACGGGACATCTTAGTAGACCCTGCAGAGGACTTCGCCGCCCACCTTGGCTTCGCGAGCCGCGGTGTCCGACATGACGCCCTTGGACGTGGAGAGGATCGAGATGCCGAGGCCGTTCTTGATCGGCTTCAGGTCGGAGATCGCCGAGTAGACGCGGCGGCCCGGCTTGGACACGCGGGCGATCTCGGCGATGACCGGCTGGCCGTCGAAGTATTTCAGCTCGATCTCGAACTGCGGGAACTCGCCGGGATTCTGAACCAGCGAATAGCCGCGGATGTAGCCTTCGTCCTGCAGCACGTCGAGGACGCGCTGGCGCAGACGGGAAGCCGGGGTGAGCACCTTGGAACGCTTGCGCATGGCGGCGTTCCGGATGCGAGCGATCATGTCGCTCAGGGGATCGTTGATCATCATATCTGTCGCTCCCCTTACCAGCTGGACTTCGTCAGGCCCGGGATCTGACCCAGGTTGCCGAGTTCACGCAGGGCGATACGGCTCATCTTGAGCTTGCGGTAATAGGCGCGCGGACGGCCCGTCACCTCGCAGCGGTTGCGAATCCGGTTGGCGGCCGAGTTACGCGGCAGCTCCGCCAGCTTCAGGCGCGCTTCGAAGCGCTCCTCAAGCGGCAGGGATTCGTTGTTGGCGGTCGCCTTCAGGGCGGCCCGCTTGTCGGCGTATTTCGCGACGAGGGCTTTCACCATCTCGTTGCGGTTCACGGCGCTCTTCTTAGCCATTGTGCTCTATCCCTTCCCGCTCAGTTCACGAACGGGAACTTGAACTCGGTGAGAAGGGCCTTGGCCTCCTCATCGGTCTTGGCCGTGGTGCAGACGATGATGTCCATGCCCCACATCTGGTCGATCTGGTCGTAGTTGATCTCGGGGAACACGATGTGTTCCTTCAGACCGGTGGCGTAGTTGCCGCGACCATCGAAGCTGGTGCCCTTGAGGCCCCGGAAGTCCTTCACCCGCGGCAGCGCGATGGTGATCAGACGGTCCAGGAACTCATACATCTGGTCGCCGCGCAGCGTGACCTTGCCGCCGATGACCATGCCCTCGCGCAGCTTGAAGCCGGCGATGGAGTTGCGGGCCTTGGTCGGCACGGGTTTCTGACCGGCGATGGCGGCGAGGTCCTTGAGGGCCGCAGTGGCCTTCTTGGAGTCGGCCACGGCTTCGCCGATGCCCATGTTGAGGACGATCTTGTCCAGCTTGGGCACCTGCATCGGGTTGGTGTAGCCGAATTTCTCGGTCATCACCGCGCGGATGCGGGCCTGATATTCGTCCTTCAGACGAGGCGTGTATTTGGTGTCGGCCATCAGATGACGTCTCCCGTCGTCTTGGCGAAGCGCACTTTCTTGTCGCCTTCCATGCGGAAGCCGACGCGGGTGGCCTTGCCGTTGGCGTCGGCGATCGCGACGTTCGACAGGTGAAGCGACGCTTCCTTGTTCTTGATGCCGCCTTGCGGGTCAGCCTGGGTCGGGCGCGTGTGGCGCTGAACCATGTTGACGCCTTGCACGACGACGCGGTTTTCGGTCGGCAGGACCTTGGTGACGGAGCCGGTGCGGCCCTTGTCCTTGCCGGTGAGGACGACGACGCGGTCGCCCTTCTTGATCTTGGCGGCCATGACTACAGGACCTCCGGAGCCAGCGAGATGATCTTCATGTGGTTCTTGGCGCGCAGTTCACGGGGAACCGGGCCGAAGATCCGCGTGCCGACGGGCTCGTTCTGCTTGTTGACGATGACGGCGGCCGACTTGTCGAAGCGGATGACAGAGCCGTCCTTGCGCATGATGTCCTTGGCGGTGCGCACGACGATGGCGCGCACGACGTCGCCCTTCTTCACGCGGCCGCGGGGAATGGCTTCCTTGACGGAAGCGACGATCGTGTCGCCCACCGAGGCGTAGCGGCGCTTGGAGCCGCCCAACACCTTGATGCACATGACCCGGCGAGCGCCCGAATTGTCGGCCACCTCCAGGTTAGTTTGCATCTGGATCATGGGATCCGATCCTTCTGGTTACGAGGCCGAGGCGGTGGAAAGGACTTCCCAACGCTTCAGCTTGGACTTCGGGGCGCACTCGACGATGCGGGCCAGGTCACCGACCTTGAGGGCGTTGGCTTCGTCGTGAGCGTGATACTTCTTGGACAGACGGACGGTCTTTTTGAGGACGGGGTGCAGCAGCGTGCGCTCCACCTTCACCACGACGGTCTTGTCGCCCTTGTCGGAGACGACCACGCCTTCGAGAATTCGTTTCGGCATCTTCGTTTCCCTACGCGTTCACACGCTTCTCGCGCAGAAGCGTCGAGATGCGGGCGATGTCCTTGCGCACTTCCGAGACCCGGTGGGTCTTTTCCATCTGGCCGGTGGCGGCCTGGAAGCGCAGGTTGAACTGTTCCTTCTTGAGCTTCAGCAGCTCGTCGGACAGCTGGTCGGGGGTCTGGCCCCGGAGGTCGGCGATCTTGGTCATGCTCCGACGTGCTCCACGTGCGAGACACCGGCGTCGAGGCGGGTGACCACCTTCGTACGGACCGGCAGCTTGGCGGCGCCGAGACGCAGGGCCTCGCGGGCGATGTCGTCCGGCACGCCGTCGATTTCAAACAGGATGCGCCCCGGGTGGCAGCGCGCGGCCCAGTGGTCCACGGCGCCCTTGCCCTTGCCCATCCGGACTTCGGCCGGCTTGCCCGTGACGGGCAGGTCGGGGAAGACGCGGATCCAGACGCGGCCCTGACGCTTCATCTGGCGGGTGATCGCGCGGCGGGCCGCCTCGATCTGACGCGCAGTGATGCGTTCCGGCTCCACCGTCTTCAGCCCGTACGAGCCGAAGTTCAGCGAGAAGCCGCCCTTGGCGGAGCCATGGATACGGCCCTTGAAGGCCTTGCGGTACTTGGTCTTTTTGGGTTGCAGCATGACCTAGTTCTCACGTCCCCGGTCACGGCGCGGGCCGCGGTCGCCGCGGGGTCCACGTTCACGACCTTCGTTGGAAGACGGGCCGGCAGCTTCCTGGGCCCAGCGCTTGTCCTGCGCCATCGGGTCGTGCTCGAGCACCTCGCCCTTGAAGACCCACACCTTCACACCGATGATGCCGTAGGTCGTCTTGGCCTGGATGAAGCCGTAGTCGATGTCGGCGCGCAGGGTGTGCAGCGGCACGCGGCCTTCGCGGTACCATTCCATCCGCGCGATTTCAGCGCCGCCGAGGCGGCCCGAAACGTTGATGCGGACGCCCTTGGCGCCGAGACGCATGGCCGACTGCATCGCGCGCTTCATGGCGCGGCGGAAGGCGATCCGGCGTTCCAGCTGCTGCGCGATGTTCTCGGCGATCAGCTGGGCGTCGGTCTCGGGCTTGCGCACCTCGACGATGTTCAGGTGAACCTCGCCTTCGGTCTGGGCCGAGATGTCCTTGCGCAGCTTCTCGATGTCCGCGCCCTTCTTGCCGATCACGACACCCGGACGGGCGGCGTAGATCGTCACGCGGCACTTCTTGTGCGGACGTTCGATGATGATGCGCGACACGCCGGCGGCGTTGAGGCGTTCCTTCAGCCACGTGCGCAGCTTCAGGTCCTGGTGCAGCAGCTTGGCGTAGTCGGCGCCGCCGGCGAACCAGCGGCTGTCCCACGTACGGTTGACGCCAAGGCGCAGACCGATCGGATTTACTTTCTGACCCATCAGGCGGCCTCACCGGCTTCGCGGACCACGATGGTGATCTCCGCGAAAGGTTTCAGGATGCGCGACGAACGGCCACGAGCGCGGCTCGCGAAACGCTTCATCACCAGGTTCTTGCCCACGAAGGCCTCGGCGACGACGAGATTGTCGATGTCGAGGTTGTGGTTGTTCTCGGCGTTGGAGACGGCCGAATACAGGACCTTGCGGACGTCGGTGGCGATGCGCTTGCGGCTGAATTCCAGCTCGTTCAGCGCCTTCTGCACCGGCAGGCCGCGGATCGACTGGGCGACCAGGTTCAGCTTCTGGGGGCTGATCCGGACATTCACCAGCTTGGCGCGGGCTTCGGTCGGGGCGACCCGACGGGGGTTCTTGGTCTGGGCCATCAGTTATTTCCTTTTGGCCTTCTTGTCCGCCGCGTGGCCCGGGAAGTTCCGGGTCGGGGCGAACTCGCCGAGCTTCATGCCGACCATCTCTTCAGAGACCGACACCGGCACGTGCTTCTGGCCGTTGTGGACGCCGAAGGTCAGGCCGACGAACTGCGGCAGGATGGTGGAGCGGCGCGACCACGTCTTGATCACGTCCTTGCGGCCCGACGTCTGAACGGCGTCGGCCTTCTTGAGCAGATACCCGTCGACAAACGGGCCTTTCCAGGAGGAGCGGGCCATCTTTAGCGAGCCTTCTTAACGTGGCGGGTACGGATGATGAACTTGTCCGTAGCCTTGTTCTTGCGGGTGCGGGTGCCCTTGGTGTCCTTGCCCCACGGCGTAACCGGGGTGCGACCGCCAGAGGTCCGGCCTTCACCACCACCGTGCGGGTGGTCGATCGGGTTCATGGCGACGCCGCGAACGTGCGGACGCCAGCCCATGTGGCGGACGCGGCCCGCCTTGCCGAGATTCTGGTTCATGTGGTCGGGGTTCGAAACCGCGCCCACCGTGGCCATGCAGCCGTCCAGCACCATGCGAAGCTCGCCCGAGCCGAGGCGGATCTGGGCGTAGCCCTGATCGCGGCCGACCAGCTGGGCGTAGGCGCCGGCCGAACGGGCCAGCTGGGCGCCCTTGCCCGGCTTCATCTCGATGTTGTGGATGATCGTACCCACGGGCATCGAGCGCAGCGGCATGGCGTTGCCCGGCTTCACGTCGACCTTTTCGCCGGCCACGACCGTGTCGCCCGCCTTCAGGCGTTGCGGCGCGATGATGTAGGCCTTTTCGCCGTCCTCATAGGTGATGAGGGCGATGAAGGCGGTCCGGTTCGGATCGTACTCGAGGCGCTCGACCGTCGCGGCCGCGAACTTGCGGCGCTTGAAGTCGATCTTGCGGTACAGCGTCTTGGCGCCGCCGCCGCGGAAGCGGACAGCGATGCGACCGCCCTGACCGCGTCCGCCCGACTTGGTCAGGCCTTCGGTCAGCGACTTCTCCGGACGGCCCTTGTGGAGCTCGGAGCGGTCGATCAGCACCAGGGCGCGGCGGCCCGGCGACGTCGGATTGTAGGTCTTCAAGGCCATCTGATCAGAGCCCCGTGGTGACGTCGATCGACTGGCCTTCAGCCAGCGTCACGATCGCTTTTTTGATGTCGACCCGACGGCCCATGATGCCGCGGAAACGCTTGGTCTTGCCCTTCTGGACGAGGGTGTTGACCTTCAGCACGTTCACCTTGAACAGGGCCTCGACCGCCGCGGCGATCTCGTCCTTGGAGGCGTTGTCCGCGACGCGGAAGACGACCTTGTTCTGTTCCGACAGGATCGTGGCCTTCTCGGTGATCACCGGGGCCAGGATGGTGTCGTAGTGACGGGCGGTGGGTTGAGCGCCGGCCATTACGCGGCCTCCTTCTCAGAGAAGCGCGCCTCGATGGCTTCAACAGCCGCCTTGGTCAGCACCAGCTTGTCGGCCCGCAGGATGTCATAGACGTTCAGACCGGCGTTCGGCAGCACGTCGATGTGCGGGATGTTGCGGGCGGCGAGGCCGAAGTTCGTGTCGACTTCCGGACCGCCGATGATCAGCGCCTTGCTCCAGCCGAGCTTGCCCAGCGTGGTGCGCAGGGCCGCCGTCTTGGAGTCCTTCAGGGCGATGCTGTCGACCACGATCAGGTCGCCGGCCTTGGCCTTCGACGAGAGCGCGTGACGCAGGGCCAGGGCGCGGACCTTCTTCGGCAGCGAGAAGCCGTGATCGCGGACGATCGGGCCGAAGGCGCGCGAGCCGCCGACGAACTGCGGCGCACGGCGCGAACCGTGACGGGCGCCGCCGGTGCCCTTCTGCTTGTACATCTTCTTGCCCGTACGAGAGTTCTCGTTGCGGGTCTGGACCTTGTGCGTGCCGGCGCGGCGCTTGGCCAGCTGCCAGTTGACGTAGCGGGCCAGCAGGTCGCCGCGAATGTCGGTGATGCCGAAGACGGCGTCCGACAGTTCAACGTCGCCCGAGGCCTTGCCGTCGAGTTTGATGACCGAGAGTTTCATTACGCTTCACCGCCTTCGGTGGTCTCGACGGCCGGGGCTTCCTCAGCCGGCGTTTCCGCCGGTTCAGCAGCCGCCGCGGCGGTCTTCGACGACTTCACGCCGCCCGGGAAGGGGGCTTCAGCCGGACGGGCCTTCTTCACGGCGTCGCGGATCTTGACCCACGTGCCTTCGTGACCGGGGACAGCGCCCTTGATCATGATCAGGCCGCGGTCGGCGTCGACGCGGAAGACGGTCAGGTTCTGGGTGGTGACGACTTCCTGGCCGAGGTGGCCGGCCATCTTCTTGCCCGGGAACGTACGGCCCGGGTCCTGACGGTTACCCGTGGAGCCGTGCGAACGGTGCGAGACCGAGACGCCGTGGGTGGCGCGCAGACCGCCGAAGTTCCAGCGCTTCATGGCGCCGGCGAAGCCCTTGCCGATGGTCTCGGCCTGGACGTCGACCTTCTGGCCGGCGACGAAGTGGTCGGCCGAGAACTCGGCGCCCACATCCATCATCGCGTCCGCATCGATGCGGAACTCGGTGACATAGGCCTTGGGTTCCACTTCCAGCTTCGCGAAAGCTTCGCGCTGAGCCTTGTTGGTGTTCTTGGCCTTCTTGGTGCCAGCGCCCAGCTGGAGAGCGACGTAGCCGTCACGCTCCTGGGTACGTTGGCCGACGACTTGGCAGCCGTCGAGCTGAAGCACAGTGACCGGTACGTGCGCGCCGTCATCGGCGAACACGCGGGTCATGCCCAGCTTCTTGGCGATCACGCCCGTGCGCATCGGATCCCGCCTCTTTCTACTTTAAATCTTGATCTCGACGTCCACGCCGGCGGACAGGTCGAGCTTCATGAGCGCGTCCACGGTCTGCGGGGTGGGGTCGACGATGTCGAGGACACGCTTGTGCGTGCGGATTTCAAACTGCTCGCGCGACTTCTTGTCGACGTGCGGCGAGCGGTTCACGGTGAACTTTTCGATCAGGGTCGGCAGCGGGATCGGACCACGAACGGTCGCGCCCGTGCGCTTGGCGGTGTTGACGATCTCGCGCGTCGAAAAGTCGAGGACGCGGTGATCGAAGGCCTTGAGCCTGATGCGGATGCTTTGATCCATATCGGTAGCTATTCCCAAGCAGGCGAACCTGCGTCCCTGTGAACCATTTCAAAGACCGGAGTCTTCAGGCGCGAAGCCTTCAGAGTACGCACGTCCGCAAAAACGATCGGCCCACGCAGTCTCCCGCGAAGGCCGTTGAAGTCCTGGGTCACTGCAAAGAACAGGGTCTCAGGTCGTTCCTGCGAACCGCGTCTGCACCCCAAACTCAAGCGAGGTGCACAGCCGGTCCAACAAGAGTGGGGGCTTATGACGGTCGATTCCGCTTCCGTCAAGCGGCGAAAGCATGGCGGCGGCTGATCACGGCCGTCCGACGCGGTGACCGCAACTAAGACGCCCGGCGGCGCCGGACCCGCCTTCATGACGGCGTGGAGAGACGCCGCCGCAATGCCTCCGCCACATTGTCACCGCACCGCCACATTGCGTTGCTGCGGCGCAACATTCCGGCCTCCGGGGCGGTTTGTGACCGGTTTGTAATGGCTACGCTCGCCTGCCCCCTGTTAGCCCGGCGGTCCGTCGCGGCGAATCCGGCCGCGGCAAGCAAGGAAAACAAAAATGAAGTCTCTCCTCCTCGTCACCTCCGCCCTCGCCGCCTTCGCCGCGGCCCCCGCCCTGGCCCAGGACGGCCCGGTCGGCTCGGTCGGCCTGACCTACGGCAACACCGAGATCGACCTCGGCGGCCTCGGCGGCGACGCCGACACCTGGGCCGTCGACGGCGTGGTCGCCATGCCGGCCTTTGGCGACTGGACCGTCACCGTCGCCGGCAGCGCCAGCCAGTTCGATGACGGCAGCGACGACACCACCTTCGTCGGCACGGGCCACCTGACCACGATGGTCGGCTCCGACCTGCGCGTCGGCGGCTTCGTCGGCGCGGCCGACGTGGCCGACGAAACCGCCCTGACCGGCGGCCTCGAGGTGCAGAAGTACCTGTCGAAGGCGACCCTGACCGGCGTCGTGGCCTACACCACCGCCGACGACGTCGATCTGGACGCCTGGTCGGTCGGCGCGGACGCCGCCTTCTACGTCACCGACGCCCTGCGCCTGAACGCCGGCCTGTCGTGGATGACCATCGACGACGCCGACGTCGACGGCGTCACCTACGGCGTCGGCGCCGAGTACGAGATCGCCAACTCGCCGTTCTCGGTGACCGCCGGCCTGTCGCACTCGGACATCGAGGACGTCGACATCGACTCCTGGACCGTCGGCCTGCGCTACAGCTTCGGCGGCGGCCTGCAGGCGCGTGATCGCGCCGGCGCGGCCCTGCCGGGCTCCGGCGTCATGGGCATCCTCGGCGCCCTCTAAGCGTCACGGACGTTCGAACGACGAAGCCCCGGCGGAGCGATCCGCCGGGGCTTTTCGTTGGCTGGTGAGCGGGTCAGCAATCCGGGCGGCGCGCAGGAAGAAGGCCCGGGCGGTTCCACGCACCCGGGCCTTCCCTGTCGCAACGGCGCCTTGGGGGTCAGCGGCCGATGCGGATGTCTCCCGATCCGACGACGCTGCGGCTGACGGCGCCGGTCGCCTCGGCGATGCGGACGTCGCCCGAGCCGGCGATCGAGACGCTGACGTCGCCGGCGGTGCCGCCGAAGTCGATGTCGCCGGAGCCGCCGATGGCGATCTCGAGGTTGGGGATGCGGCCTCGGCGGATGCCGACCTCGCCCGAGCCGCCAATGGCGATGTCAGTGTCGCCGTTGACCTCCGCGATCCGGGCTGTGCCGGAGCCGCCCATGCTCAGGTCCAGGGCGCCGGTGGCGCCGGCGGTCAGCTCGCCCGAACCGCCGAGGCTGGCTTCCAGCGAGCGGGAGGTGCCGACGATCATCGCGCCGGAGCCGCCCGACGACAGGCCCACCGGCCCGTCGGTGTTGGCCACCACCCAGTCGCCGCAGCCGCCGTTGCCCAGATCGACCGAGGCGGCGCCACGGCCGATCGATCCATAGACGGCGCTGCCGGCGTCGATGTTCACGGCGCGCGGCGAGCGGATGACGATCAGGGGCGCGTCCTCGAGATTGACCCGGCCGATGTCGCGCACCTCGACCGAGGCGCCCTGCCCCGGCCGGGTGCTGTCCGGCCCCGAGCGGCAGTTGCGGATGCTGTCGCCCATGCGGATGCCGGCGACGCGGCGGCCGAGGCCGCCGTCGATGCGAACATGGTCGCCGTCGCGCTCGACGCGCAGGGCGGGCAGGCGCGAGCCGCCCTGTTCGATCTCGACGCCGATGTCGGCCCGGTCCTCCACGATGACCACGACCCGCGCGACGGCGTGTTCGATCTCGACGGTGGGGCCGGGCTTGGCCAGGGCCGGGCTTGCGGCGGCGGCCAGCGCAACGGCGGCGGCGGCGGACAGCAGAATGGCTTTCATGGCGGTGTTCCCTCTCCGGAATGTGCCCGGAAGGTGCGACCGGACCGCCGCCGAGTCACTTTAAATCGAGGTCATGACGTCATTGTAAGGAAGGGGCGACGCGACCGCTCGCCGCGCGGCGGCTCGCTACTTGAGCGCTTCGCCCATCGCCAGCGGCGAGATCAGCCCCTTGTCCGGCGGCGGCGGCTCGTCGCCCAGTTCGAAGGCGCGCTCGTAGGACTCGAGCCGGGTCTTGACCACGCCCAGCCGGCGCAGCCCCAGCGAGGCGCCCCACAGCGCCGCGCGCGCGGCCAACGGGGCCCGGTCGGCCGGCAGCACCGGCGCGCCCCAGCGGCGCAACACGCCGTTGGCGTAATGGGCCCCGTTGGTCATCCGCGAGCGCCAGGTCTGGTAGTCGCACGACAGCGAGACGTTGAAACTGCCCTGGTTCTCGATCCGGTGCGGCGCATGCAGCGGCCAAGCCACGGCCATGCCCGGCTTCAGGTCGAACACCGACGCGCTGGCGTCCATGCCGCGATGATAGGGCAGGTCCTCGGTCTGCTGCTCCAGCACGATGTTCTCCATCGAGCGGCTCGGCATGTGGGTCTCGTCGACCGGATAGATCCAGATGCGCTTCTCGCCGCGCAGGTGGAACAGCGTCACCCCCGGCGGGTCGGCGTGGAACGGCACCTTGGCCGAGGGCGCCGACAGGATGAGCTGCCCCGTCACCTGCACCGGCCGGAAGCCCGGCACATGGTCCGACAGGTCGGCGAACACCCGCCGCATCGCCTCGGCCAGCTCGGGCCAGTGGTCCTGGATGCGGCGCATCTGGATCCACATCCGCCCCGCCTTGGCCGCCTCCAGCAGGGCCGCGCCGCCGCGCGCGCCCTTGGTCCCGGTCTGCAGCATCGCCTGGTCGTCGGCGTCGTAGTGGAAGATGTTGATGTCGAACAGTTCGGCCGGGTGGCGCTCCAGCTGCCGCGCCAGGGCCTCGTCCTCGAACAGGCCGGTCTCGATCAGCCGATGCGCGTAGACCACGGGGGTGCGGCCGAAGGCCTCGCGGCGGGCGGCGTCGAACGCCGGAATGAGGCGGTCGGTCATGCTGGGGCTCCGGGAAGCTTGCGCGCCGCGGCGCTGGCCGCGCCCGCCGCGGCCGCCCACCAGTCGGCGGCGCGCGTCTCGCAGGCGTTGATGATGTCGAAGCGGCGGCTCAGGCTCAGTTGCACCCGCCGCAGCGGCGCCGGCCCGGCGGCCAGCAGCCGCCCCGCCAGCCGGGTCAGGTCGGGACGCGGCCCCTCGGCCACCCCCTCGAACACCACGCCGCCCGGCTCGGCCAGGGCCGTCTTGTAGCCCTCCTCCCCGGCCCCGAAGTCGACCAGCCGGTAGCCGTCTTCGGCCGCCTGCTCCAGTTCGAGCCGGGTCAGGATGGTGCCCAGCCCGTGACGGGCGAAGGCCGGATCATAGGTCGGAAACCACAGGTGCAGGGTGCGCCCGTCGTCCAGCGAGGCCTCCGCGGCGACCAGATCGCCGGCCGCCGTGCGCAGGCTGGTCAGGCGCAGGCCGAAGCCCGTGGCGCGGGCGTCGAACAGGCGGCGCAGCAGGTCCACGGTCCAGCCGCAGGCGAACACGTCGTGGCGCCGGGAGCGGCGGTACTGGTCGCGCTTGCGCGCGACGATCCAGTCCAGCACAGCCGGATCGCGCTCGTCCCAGGTGAACACCGGCTCGCCGTACTCGCGCTCGAAGCCCCGCCGCAGCCGGCGCATGTTCTTGAAGAAGCGATGGCTGCGTTCCTCCAGCCGCGCCGCCAGCGCCTCGCGGCCGCCGGCGACGTCGGTCGACATCCGGGTCCGCGCCATGAAGCCGGGCGGCGGCCCGGCGGGCGCCATCCAGCCGCCGGCGCGCAGCACTCCGCCCAGCCGCCGCGCCACCGTCGCCGGGTCGAGGCCCTCGCCCGCCGCGGCGATGACGCCGTGATAGTCGGTCAGGGGCGCGCCGAGCGGCTGGATCAGCCGGCCCCGCCGCTGGAAAGGAAAGAAGCCGACGGCCGCGCCGGCGCGCCGGAACACCGCCAGGGCCGCGCCGGGAACGTCCGCCGCCGCCAGGGCGTAGCGCGGGTCGAGGTAGGGATGGTCCAGTCCGGGTTCGGACGCGCGCAGGGCCTCCCACGCGGCGCGGTCCTGCGGCCGCAGCGCGTCGGGTCGGATGATCTCGATCTCCGTCGCCTCGTCCATGATCCCCGATCCGCCGCCAGTCCGTCGTCGGACCATGCCCCCGCCGCCCTTGCGTTACGGTTTAGAGGCTTGGTGAACGAACTGCTGCGGAGCCGGGGGCGCGCCCGGGCGTTGGTTTCCGGTGATCCTGTCCTCCCGTGGAGCCTCCATGCCCGAACCCCGCGCCCCCGGCCGCCAGAACGAATACGAACAGGAGCGGACCCCCGCCCGCGAAGGCGAGCCGCCGCGTCCGGCCCAGGAGCCGCCGGGCTCCGAAGGCAGCAGCAACAGCGGCGACACCGCGACCGATCCCGCCACCGGCCGGCCGAACCCGTGAGTTGAGGCTCCGCCGGGAACGGCGGGGCCCGCGAGGGATTGATGCCGGACCGCCCCTTGTCCGGATTCCCATGTCGCTTCGCCTGATCGCCCCCGTCTTCGCTTGCGCCCTTGTCGCCCTCGCCGCCTGCGGAGCCCCCGAGCCCGCCGAACCGCCGGCGGCGCCCGCCGCCAACGCCCCGCAGCCCCTGCTCACCGCCGCCCAGATCGAGGCCGGCGTCCCGCAACCCGCGACCGCGCCCGCCACGCCGCCGGGGGGGCAGCCGACGGCCCCCGCCGCCTACGCCCCCGATCCCGGCCTGGTGCGGCTGCAGATTCTGCTAGACCGCTCGCCCTTCTCGCCCGGGGTCATCGACGGCCTGGCCGGCGACAACACCCGCCAGGCCATCGCCGCCTGGCGCAAGGCCAATGATCTCGGCGAGGGCGACACAGCCGACGCGGAGCTGCTGCAGCGCCTCGCCGCCGCGGACACGGCCCCGGTGATGACCACCTATGTGCTGACCGCCGCCGACCTCGCGGGTCCGTTCAGCCCGCCGCCCGGCGACCTCGCCGACCAGGCCGCCGCTGGAACCCATTACACCTCCGCGCGCGAGCGGCTGGCCGAACGCTTCCACATCACCGAGGCCCTGCTGCAGGGGCTGAACCCCGGCGTCGACTTCCGCCGCGCCGGCCAGACGATCGTCGTCCCCGCCGTCGCCGACCGCCCCCTCGGCGAGGTCGCCCGCATCGTCGTCGACAAGACCGAGCGCTCGGCCCGCGCCTTCGACGCCTCTGGCCGGCTGCTGGCCTTCTACCCCGCCACCATCGGCTCCACCGCACGCCCCGCCCCGTCGGGAACCCTGCGCGTGCTCGGCGTCGCCAACGAGCCCGACTACACCTACGACCCGGCCAAGCTCAGCTACGACCGCGGCGACGAGAAGGTCGTGGTGCCGGCGGGGCCGAACAATCCGGTCGGCTCGGTGTGGATCGACCTGTCGCGCGACAGCTACGGCATCCACGGCTCGCCCGACCCGTCGAAGATCGCCAAGACCGCCTCCAACGGCTGCGTCCGCCTGACCAACTGGGACGCCGAACAGCTGGCCGCATCCGTCAAGCCGGGGGTGGAGGTGCGGTTCATTTGAGCCGGCCTATGCTCGCGACGCGGTCGCTCGCGGCTTGAGGCCCGACAGCAAAACGGCCCCCGGATCGCTCCGGGGGCCGTTCGCAGTTCGGATCGTCAGATCAGCGGGACGACTATTCCGTGATCTTGGACACCACGCCGGCGCCGACGGTGCGGCCGCCTTCGCGGATGGCGAAGCGC
>NZ_DASPMM010000014.1:0-114872 GCF_035627055.1 Brevundimonas sp.
CGATGATATACTTGATCAATGTCACATATATACTTGAGCAAGGCACATGTCGTTACATCAAGCGCCGAATATTACATTGTGGATATTGTATTAGGCGCAATACTTCCTTACGCCGGACGTGTCCCCGCCAGATGGGCTGTCCATGAAGCGCTTGGTCGCACCACGCGGGTCACAGGATGTCGCTGACCTTGGGGGGGCAGCGTTGAGCATCTTGGGAAGGTGATGGCGGAGACGGAGGGATTCGAACCCTCGGTACCCCTTACAGGGTACGACGATTTAGCAAACCGTTGCCTTCAGCCACTCGGCCACGTCTCCGGCAGGCGGCGTGGATAGCGGAGCGCGCGGGCGGGCGCAACGGGTCTTGCAAGGCGCCGTGGCGGGATCGCGGGGCTCCACTGTTAACACGACAGTGAGAGGGGCCGTGCAAGGTGGCGGAGAACCCCGTCCGTGCGAGCCGATATTGACCGACGCCGCGAGCCGCCTTTCGTTCGATGCCGATCCGGGCCTGGCCGGCGGTCTCGACGTGCCCGGGCTGCAGGCGCTCGCGCAATCGATGTCCGTCGACCGGGATGGCGCGGCCGCCGCGCGCCGCGGCCCGTTCCGCCCCGAGGTCTGGCTGAACGCCCGGCAGCGGCACGCGTCACGGCTGGCGGCGCACTATTTCCGGGCCTTCGACGTGATCGCGGTGACGGCGGTGACCCTGCTTTGCGCCTGGGCGTCCAGTCCGGGGCCGCTGTTGCACGCGGACGTCTCCCAGTTGGCGCCGTTCGCCCTGGGCGGCCTGACCGTACTGGCCCTGATGCGGTCGCTGGGCCGGTACCGTTTCGCCCGTGGACAGAAGACATCGCTGCACCTGGCGTCAGTGGCCGGGATCGTTGCGGCCGGCGCCGTCGTCGCCATGGCCGCGGGCTGGGCGCTGCAGGGCGCCGCCGCCCAGTGGTCGGCCTGGCTGATCTGGAGCGGCCTGGTTCTGATCAGCCTGTACGCCCTGCACATGGGTTGGAGCGACACGGTCGGGCGTTGGCGGGCATCGGGCGCGCTGACCCCCAACATCGTGCTGGTCGGCGCAACGCGGCGGGCGGAAAGCCTGATCCGCGAGGCGCTGAAGCGGCGCGACCTGAATGTGCTGGGCATCTTCGACGACCGGCTGGCGCGCTCGCCGCGCGCCATCGAGGGCGTTCCGGTGCTCGGCACCGCCGACGACCTGCTGACCCACAAGATGACGCCCTACGTCGACCGGGTGGTGCTGGCCATCGACCCCAAGGCCGAGGCCCGGGTGCGCGAGCTGAACGCGCGGCTGCGGACCCTGCCCAACGAGGTCACCCTGCTGGTCGAGCCGAACGGCGAGGCCGAGACCCGGTCGGCGCTGGACCGGCTGGCGGCGGCCCCGCTGGCCGATGTCTCCGGGCCCGTGGACCACGACCGCCGCGCCTTCAACAAGCGGCTGCAGGATCTGGTGATGGGGCTGATCGCCCTGGTGCTCCTGGCGCCCGTGATGGCGCTGATCGCCCTTGCCATCCGCCTTGACAGTCCGGGCCCGATCTTCTTCCGCCAGCGCCGGCACGGCTTCAACCACGAGGAGATCGTGGTGTGGAAATTCCGCTCCATGAAGCAGGAGGCCGCCGACGCCACGGCCAGCCGGCAGGTCACCCACGACGACGACCGGGTCACCCGCGTCGGCCGGTTCATCCGCAAGACCAGCCTCGACGAACTGCCGCAGCTGCTCAATGTGATCACCGGCGAGATGTCGCTGGTCGGGCCCAGGCCGCACGCCATCGGCATGAAGACCGGCCACGTCGAGAGCGCCCGCCTGGTCGCGGAATACGCCCATCGGCACCGGATCAAGCCCGGCATGACCGGCTGGGCCGCGGTCAATGGCTCCCGCGGCCCGCTGCATACAGCCCAGGACGTCCGCACGCGGGTCCGGCTGGATATCGAGTATGTCGAGCGGCAGTCGCTGTGGCTGGACCTGTGGATCATGGCCGTCACCGTGCCGGTCCTGCTCGGCGACCGGGCCTCGGTACGATGATCCGGAGGCGCTGATGTTCTGGCGCGGCGTCTGGGGCTATCTGCCGGCCAATATCGTCCAGGGGGTGGTCGGCTTCCTGTCGATCGTGCTGTTCACGCGGCTGCTCAGCCCCGAGGATTTCGGCCGCTACGCCCTCGCCTTCTCGGTCATGACCCTCGCCCATGTGGCGGTGTTCAGCTGGCTGGAGGCGGCGATGGCCCGCTTCTGGGCGGCCCAGCAGCCGGGGGCGGCGACCCAGGGTCATTTCGCGTCCCTCTACCGCACAGCCTTTGTGCTGAGCCTCGCCTTCCTCGTGGTCGCGGGCGTCGCGGTCTGGCTCTGGCCGACCGATTCCCTGTTCAAGATCGCCCTGGCGGCGGGACTCGCCGGCGCGCCGGCGCGAAGCCTGGTCAAGCTGGCCCAGGAACGGTTCCGCGCCGCTGGCGAGGTGGCCAAGGCGGCGTGGCTGGATATCACCGTCACCATCGGCGGCCTGGCCATCGGGGTCGGCTTCGCCCTGACCGGCTGGGGCGGCGCCGCGCCCTTGCTGGGCCTCGGGCTCGCGCCGCTGGCCGCCCTGCCATTCGTCCTGCCGGGGGAGCTGCGCCAGGCGCGCGGCGGCGGCTTCGAGCCGGATCGGGTGCGCAGCTATGCGGTGTACGGCTATCCGATCGCCGCGTCCCTGGCCCTGACCGTGGTCCTGTCCTCGACCGACCGGTTCCTGCTCGCCGCCTTCATGGACGAGGCGGCGGTGGGCGCCTATCACGCCGGCTATTCGATCGCCAACCGGACCCTGGACGTGCTGTTCCTGTGGCTGGGCTCCGCCGGACAGCCGGCCCTGGTGATGGCGCTGGAGCGCGGCGGGGCGGACCGGCTGAAGGCCGCGGCGCGCGAACAGCTGTCGACCTTCCTGCTGATCGGCCTGCCGGCGGCCGCGGGTGTGGCGCTGGTGGCCCGCCCGTTGGCCGAGGTGCTGATCGGCGAGGACCTGAGGAGTGCGGCGGCGAGCATTACGCCATGGATCGCCCTGTCGGCCCTGCTCTACGGGCTGACCGCCTATTATTTCGGTCAGGCCTTCACCCTCGGCAAGAAGACGAAGCATCTGCTGGCCGCCATGGCCATTCCGGCCGGGATGAACGTGGTGCTGAACCTGATCCTCGTACCGCGCTTCGGCCTGATGGGCGCCGCCTGGGCGACGGCCGCGAGCTTCGGTCTCGGCCTGCTGGCGACGCAGATGATCGGGCGACGCGTGATGGCGCTGCCGATCCCGTGGGACAGTCTGGTGCGCTGCTCGGTGGCCACCGGCGTCATGGCTCTGGTCGTGGCGCGGCTGCCGGCGATCGGCGGCCTGTCGGAGCTGATGCTGGACGCCACGGTCGGGGGCGTGGTCTACGCCGCCGCCGCCCTGACCCTGAACGCCGCCGGCGTGCGCGACGTGGCGATGCGATTGCTGGCGCAGGCGCGCGAGCGGAGGGCGACGGCGTGAGCGCCCGGGCCAAGGTCATCGACAACGCCGCCTGGAAGCGCGCCCGGCCGGCCCTGTCGGTGCTGACGCCGTTCCTGCGCGACGACCCGTCCGTACTTCTCGCCCTGCTCGACGAGGAGGCGGCCTCGGTCGGCGGCGCGGTCGAGGTCATCGTGCTGGACGACGGCACCCGGGACGCGGCCCTGACGGCGCGGCTGAGCGATCAGATCAGGGCAATGGCCCTGCCCGCCCGGCTGATCACCCTGCCCGCCAACGAGGGACGTTCGATCGGCCGCAACCGGTTGGCGGCGGCGGCGCGCGGCGGCAGCCTGCTGTTTCTCGACAGCGACATGCGGCCCGACCACCGGCGTTTCCTGCGCGACTGGGCCGAGCTGGTGGCGCGGGAGGATCCGGCCGTGGCCTTCGGCGGATTCTCCTTGTTGCAGGCCCCGACCGACGCCCGCTTCGCCGTTCACCGGGCCATGGCGGCCAGGTCCGAATGCGTGCCGTATATCGAGCGGGCGCGGCAGCCCGAGAAATACGTCTACACCTCCAACCTGCTGGTCCGCCGCGACGTGTTCGAGGCCGAGGCCTTTGACGCGGGCTTCACCGGCTGGGGCTGGGAGGACGTGGAGTGGGCGATGCGCGTGTCGCGCCGCTTCCGCGTCGTGCACCTCGACAATGCGGCGACGCATATGGGGCTGGACACGGTGGCCTCGCTGGCCGGCAAATACGAGCAGTCAGCCCCGAATTTCGCCCGTATGGCCGCCCGGCATCCGGAGATCGTCGCCGGCTACCCAAGCTACAGGGCGGCGAAGCTGCTGAAGCGCCTGCCCGGCCTTCCCTGGCTGCGCCGACGGATGCGCCGGACAGCAGAGACGGGGTGGCTGCCTGTGGCCGCGAGGGCCTTTTCGCTGCGGCTCTATCGCGCCGCCCTCTATGCGGACGCAGTGTGATGGCCGACGTTGCGATCATCGTCCCGACCCTGCGTCGGCCGGAAAGCCTCGAGCGGGCGCTCCGCTCGCTGTTCGCCCAGACCGGCGTCGCGGACAGACTGTCGGAGATCGTGGTGGTGGATAACGACCCGGCGGGCTCCGCAGCCCCGGGCGTCGAAGCGCTGCGCCGGTTGGCGCCGTGGCCGCTGGTCTATGTCCACGCCGCGCGGCCGGGCGTGGCCACGGCGCGCAATGCCGGATTGGCCGCCACCCGCGCCCCGCTGATCGCCTTCCTTGATGACGACGAGGCGGCCTCGAGCGGATGGCTGGCGGCTCTTCTGAAGGCGCGGGAGATCACCGGCGCCGATGCGGTGTTCGGGCCGATCACGGGCCGCGCGCCGGAGGCCGTTCCGTGGCTCAAACCCTACCTGGAGCGGTTCTTCGGACGGGAAGGCCCCGCGAGCACCGGTCTGATCGACACCCCGTACGGCTGCGGCAATTCGCTGATGCTGCGGGCCACCGCCCTCCCCGGCCCCGCCCCGTTCGACGCCGCCTCCGACCAGGCCGGCGGCGAGGACGATGTCCTGTTCGCGGCGCTACAGTCTCGCGGCGGCCGCTTCGGCTGGGCCGCCGAGGCCAGGGTGGAGGAGTTCGCGCCCGCCCACCGCGCGACGCTGAAATACGCCCTCGCCCGCGCCTTCGCCTATGGGCAGGGCCCAAGCCAGACGGCGGCGGCGAGCCGCGACTGGCCGGCGGTGCTGCGCTGGATGATCATCGGCGCCGGCCAAGCGGTCGTCTGGGGCGCCGGCGCGGCGGTGCTGGCGCTGATCCGCAGCCCGAAGCGTGCAGACCTCTACGACCGCACGGCGCGCGGCGTCGGCAAGCTGCTCTGGATGAAGGGCTTGGAACCGCATTTCTACGGCGCGCGGGAGCTGGCCAGGCTGGAGGCCGTGAAGGCCTAGGCCCCGGAACGGCGGCGCGGTTGGCGCCCCGGGTTCAAGGACCCCGCCACGGCCGCCCCGCCGGGAACGCCTTCCGAGCTAGCCCGTCAGACGCTTCAGGAACGCCGGCGGCCTGTAGGTCGAGCGGTTGACCACCACGCCGGCGATCTTGCCGCCCGCCGCCTCGATCTCGTCGCGCAGGATCAGCGGGTCGCCCGCCGCCGTGCTCTCGGCCGCCACCACCAGCACGGTGGCGTCGACGAACGGGGCCAGGGTGATGGCCATCGAATTGCGATCCGCGGCGGGGCTGTCGATCACCACCGTGTCGGCGTGCCTGCGCAGCGCGTCCCAGTAGCGGGGGTCGGCCAGCGCCTCGGCCCGCTGGCCGGACCGCAGGTGCTCCGCCGCGAAGCGGGTCACCCACAATCGGCCGCCGAGGCAGGGGCGCGCCGTCAGCAGCCGCGCCGGATGCACCGGCTTACCGGTCCGGTCGGTGATCCGGGGCGTGACCGCGAAAAAAGTCGAGCCGTCGGGCGTGGCCATCGCCGCCTTGCCCAGCGCGCCGAAACGGTCGGCTTCGCCCGCGACCGCCTCCAGCTGCCCCTGCTGCGCCAGGTCGGCGTCGATCAGCCAGACCGGGCGACGGGCGCGAACCGCCGAGAGGCGGGCGTATTCGCGCGCCACGGTCGAGACCCCCTCGCCCGAATTGGCGGCGGCGATCTGGATCACGCGTCCGCGATGGCCCGGCGCCGGACCCAGCGCCGCCCAGAGGGCGGCCATTTCGGATGTCAGATCGACCATCGAATCGCTACGCGCCCGGCTACAGGCCCCTACGCTACCATGACGGGCGCGGGCGCGCGCATCACCGGGCCTTCATCGGCGCGACGGCGAGCACGGGCATCTCCAGCGTGCGGCCCGTCGAGGCGGGTGTGACGTAGCCGCGGCGGGTAAACACTCTCAGGAGGCCAACGCACAGGGCGGTGAATCCGGCGAACAGGAAGACCAGCGCCAACAGCGGGGCCTTCAGGCTGGTGCCCCTGGTCGGCGCCTCCGCGCGCTCGATGACGGTGACGTTGTCCGCGCCGGCGGCGACGAGGGCGCTGTCGGCCTGGGCGGCGGTCTCGCGCTGCTGGAATTCGCGGATGTAGTTGGTCAGGACTTCCCGGTTGCCGAACAGGTTGGCGTTGGTCGACTCCAGCCGGGTCAGTTCGCCCAGCCGGTCCCGGGTCTGCGCCAGCTGCCGCTCCGCGACAGCCAGACGGGCGGCCAGCCCGTCCCGGTCGGCGGCGGCGTTGATGCGGGCCGTCTCGATCTCGGTGAAGATGGTGCTCGGCCCGGTGCGCACTTCCTTGGCGCCCACGGTCGTGCCTGTGGCCACAAAGGCCTGCAGATCGGCGATCTGCTGCTCGATGTCCTTCACTGGCTGGGCGTCGGGCGTGTAGCGCGACAGCAGCGCCTCGCGCTGGGTGCGCAGTTGCAGGATCTGGTCCTGGGCCGAGACGTTGAGGTCCTGCTGCAGCACGACCTCGGCCGGCTGGCGGGCGAGCTGGGCCTCAAGCGTGCTCAGCCGCTGCGTCGCCTGATTCAGCTGGGCCCGCAGCGACAGCACCTCGGTCAAGGTGGTCTGGTAGACGGCCGCCTGCGCCGCCTTGGCCGTGGCGAAATCGCCGATGTCGTTGGAGGCGATGAAGGCGTTGTACGTGGCGTCGGCCTCCGCGAGTTCGCCCTCGAATGCTTCCCGCTGGGCGGCGATCGCCGGCGTGGTGCGGTCGCGGAAGACCGTGCGGCGCTGAACCAGATACTGGTCGATGATCGTGTTGAGAATCTGCGCCGCCTTCACCGGATCGTCCGCGGCGTAGGACACCGAGATGATGGCGCTGCCGGCCGTGGTGCCGACGCCGAGGCTGCTGTCGAGCACCTTGAGGGCGGCGGCCTCCTTCGCGGCGGTCGTGCCCGTCGCGTCGGGGCCGAGGATCGCGTCGGCCCCGAGGGCCCTCACCGCCCTGCGCTTGACCTCGAGGCTGCCGAGGATCTGCGCCTCGGACAGGGCCACGGCGTCGGCTTCGAGAGGCTGGCCCCGTTCGCTCGTCCCCACGCGCGGCTGGTAGACGTATTCCTGGCCCGCGCCCGCATAGACGCTGGCGTTGGCCGTGTAGGACTTCTTGAGAGTCAGCACGGCGGCCGTCCCGAGCGCGAACACCAGCAGGAAGATGACCACCATCAGCAGCAGCTCGCGGAACAGCAGGCCCACGACATCGACGAAGCCGTAGCGCGGGCGGACTGTCGTGTAGGCCGTCGTGCGCATGCGGGCGGGCTGATTCCATCAACTGGACTGAACAGGACCAGCCTTGGGCCAGCGGCGTTAACCATCGGTTACGCATAAGCGGCGACGCTGGCTTGAGACCTCGATTCTGGGAACGCGTCCGCCATGTCCATCGACCGCCGCCTGCTGCTACTGGGCCTCGCCGGCGCCGGCGGGGCGCTGGTCGCCGGCTGTGGCGGTGGGGACTACGGCTCGCGCATGCCCCGGCCGATGGCGTCTGGCGCCGATCGGGTCCGCGAGGTCGGTCGGACCTCCTTTCCCGAGATCGGCTTCGCCGACTGGACCGAAATGGAACCGGAGTACGTCCTCTACCCCGGGGACGAGATCGAGATCGCCACGCCGACGGCGGTGGAGCTGACCCGCACCCAGAGAATCGGGCCCGACGGCCGCATCTCGCTGCCGTTGGTCGGACAGATCATGGCCGCGGACCGCACCATCGCCGAGGTCGAGGCCGACGCCGCCGCGGCCTTCGCCAGCCAGTTGCGCCGCCCCGTCGTCGAGGTGACGCTGAAGACCGCGGGGCCGATCCGGGTCTGGGTCGGCGGCGAGGTGCGGACGCCGGGCATGATCGAGATGAATGGGGATCTGGACGCCTATCAGGCCATCATCCAGGCCGGCGACTTCCTGCCCACGGCGCGGCCGCAGGAGGTGGCGCTGATCCGGCGCGGTCCCGGCGGCGTGCGCATGATGCGAGCGGTCGATCTGCGGCCCCGGCGCGGCGAGGTCGTGGCTCTCAGGCGCGGCGACATCATCTTCGTGCCGCGCTCGAACCTGGGCGAGGTGGCGAACTTCGTCTCACTGTTCCGCAACGCCCTGCCGATCGGCTTCAGCTACGCGATCGGCGGGCAGTACCAGCAGTTCTAGGCCGCGAGCCGGACCACGCCGGCGTCGATCCAGCGGCGGGCCGCCTTCTGGGCCTCGGCGATCTCGTCCTGCTCCATTTCCTGGCTCATCTCGCGGCGATACACGCGCGCCTCGATGGAGCCCTTCATGGCAGCCAGGTTGAAGATCATGTGGGCCGAGACGCGGTCCATCGGGCAACCGCCCTGGCCGCTCGAATACATCATGCCCAGACGGAACAGGTCGTCTCCGCTCATGTCGGCCGTCGGCAGGGGCAGGCCCTGCTCTTCGTTGGTCGTCGGCGCGGTTTCTTGCGCGATCATCACCGTATCTCCCGAACCGGAGCCTTTCTGGCCCCGCCCTCTGACACGAATGAAATACCCGCGGTTTGAAGTTAAAGTTAACAGCAACGGCCCGAAAGCGGCCTTTTCGGCCAGGATCGAGAGAATAACCTCGGGCGTAAAGACCTATGAAATCTCTTGGAAATCTCTGATTCAGGTGCGCTAACGAAGAGTCACCGCCGAGCTTACGAAAGGTTACCTTGCCGGCCCGGCGCTCACGGCAGGGCGCACTGCCCAGGGTCCCCTCAAACTCCAAAGCTGACAGAGGCGTTCAGGCGCAGTTCATCACCGTGGCGGGACGGTGGCCCATGCTTAACGGGCCGGTTTCGCTTTCCGTCCCGCCTTGTGGATGGAGAACACAATGAACCGCTTGACCCGGGCCGCGATTATCGGCCTGGCCCTGGCCACGACGGCGGCCCCGCTCGCCGCCGAGGCCCAGAGCCGCCGCGATCGCCAGGAACGCCGCGACGACCGTCGGGAGCACCGACAGGATCGCCGGGAGGATCGCCGCGAGTACCGTCAGGAACGCCGTGACGATCGCCGTGACTGGCGCCAGGGCGACTACGACAGCCCGCGGGACTATCGCCAGGACAGGCGCCAGGATCGGCGGGAGTTCAGAGAGGAGCGGCGCGACGACCGCCGCGACTTCCGCCAGGATCGACGGCAGGATCGCCGCTGGGATCGCAGCAATCGCGACTGGTGGCGCGGCCGCGACGACTTCCGCGACTATCGGGGCGCCCGCAACGGCTACTGGTACGCGCCGAGCTACGGCTACTACCGCGTCGAGCCACGCTACTACGGCTACCGCTGGGAGCGGGGCGGCTACCTGCCGTCGTCCTACCGCGGCTATTATGTGCGGGATCCCTATGTCTATGGCCTGGGCCCGGCCCCGCGCGGCTACCGCTACGTCCATGCGGGCGGCGACATCGTGATGATCGCCATCGCCACCGGTCTGATCGCGAGCGTCCTGCACGACGTGTTCTAGATCGGTCCGCATGGCTGCACGCAGACGCCCCGCTGGTCCGCCGGCGGGGCGTTTTCGTGTCGGATCGCCGCCTTGGCCGCATTTCGTTCAGTCACGGTTCATGATCCGGACGCGACCTTGCAGGCAAGCCGTCTGACAGGGGCGTGCAGGAAGAAAACGAGAATGAAACGCTCATTGATGGTCGCCGCGGCTCTCGCGGCTTTCGTCGTGCCGGCGGCCTCGCCGCTGACCGCCCTGGCCCAGGACCAGGTGTTGCAACCGTCCCGGCAACGGGGGGAAGCCCGCCAGGAGCGGCGCGAGAGCCGCGCCGAGTCCCGGACGGAACGCACGACTCCCCCGGCGCCGCGGACAGAAGCCCCCGCGCGCCCGGATCGCCCCCAGGACCGGCAGGAGCGGCGTGAGCAGCGTCGCGACGACCGACAGGAGCGGCGCGAGACGCGGCCCGATCGGCCGGCCCGTCCCGAGGTCCGGCAGGACCGCCGCGAGGACCGGCAGGAGCGCCGGGAAGATCGCCGTGACGACCGTCGCGAGCGCAGGCAGGATCGGCGCGACGACCGCCCGAACCGTCCCGACCGGCCGCAGGACCGGCAGGATCGTCGGGAAGATCGCCGCGACAATCGCCAGGAGCGTCGGGAAGACCGCCGTGAGAACCGTCAGGATCGACGGGAGGACCGTCAGGAACGCCGGCAGGATCGGCGCGAGTACCGCGAGTTCCGCCAGCGCTTCAACGGCGACAACTGGCGGCGCGACTGGCAGCGCCGTCACGGCCGCGACTGGTGGCGCAATGATCGGCGCTGGCGCGGCTATAGCGGCCTTCGCATCGGTTTCTATTTCGCGCCGGGCTACGGCTACTACAATGTCCCGCGCAACTACTGGGGCCAGCGCTGGCATGTCGGCGAGTACCTGCCGTCGATCTTCTGGCGCTACAGCCTCGACGACTGGCGCACCTACGGCCTCGGTTATCCGCCCGAAGGCACCCGCTGGGTGCTGGTCGACAACAACATCTATCTGATCGACCAGTTCGACGGCTACATCATCGACGTCATCTACGACGCCTGGAGCTGGTAAGCCGGCTGCGGATGGATGAAGCGCCGGCCGATCATCCGATCGGCCGGCGTTTTGCCGTTCGCGACCGAGGTTGCGGCGGCGTCCCCGGCGCGTCAGAACCGGGGCATGAGCGACGCGGCGATCAATGACACGACCCGGGGCGAGGAGGTCCCGTCCTCGCGTGCGCCGCAGCTTGGGCTGTCCGAGGCCCTGCTCGCCTCACCGTCCCGCTTCTTCAATCGCGAGATTTCCTGGCTGAAGTTCAATGGCCGCGTGCTCGAGGAAGCCGCCAACCCCGCCCATCCGCTGCTTGAGCGCCTGCGCTTCCTGTCGATCTCGGCCAATAATCTGGACGAATTCTTCATGACCCGCGTCGCCGGCCTCAAAGGCCAGGTGCGCGAGCGGGTCCGGGTGCTTTCGGCCGACGGCCTGACGCCGGCGGAGCAACTTGAGCGGGTCAGCGTCGCCGCCGGCAGGCTGATGGACGAGCAGCAGCGGCGCTGGCGCAAGCTACGCAAGGAACTGACGGCCGCCGGGATCGAGGTGGTCGATCCGGCGAAGATCACCCGCACCGAACGGGAGCGGCTGGAGCCGGAGTTCCTGAGCCAGCTGTTCGCCATCCTGACGCCGATGGCGATCGACCCGGCCCATCCCTTTCCCTTCCTGCCCAATCTCGGTTTCTCGCTGGCCCTGAAGCTGAGGCGGCGTTCGGACAACCGGACCCTCTACGACCTCGTGCCGGTGCCGACGCAGGTGAAGCGGTTCTGGCCCCTTGCGACCGACGGCCGTTCGACGCCTGGGCGCAAGCGCTATGTGGCGCTTGAGAGCCTGCTGATGCTCTTCATCGACCATCTCTTCCCCGGCTGCGATGTCCTGGAGCGCGGGGTGTTCCGGCTGATCCGGGACAGCGACATCGAGATCGAGGAAGAGGCCGAGGATCTGGTTATGGAGTTTGAGGAGGCGCTGAAGCAGCGCCGCCTCGGCTCGGTGGTCCGCATCAAGATCGAGGCCTCGATGCCCGACGACCTGCGCACCTTCATCACCAACGAGCTGGACGCCGCGCCGCAGGACATCGTGCTGGTCGACGGCATGCTCGGCCTGGCCAAGGTTTCCGACCTGATCCCCACCGGACATCCGGACCTCAAATTCTCCGGCTACGAGCCGCGCTACCCCGAGCGAGTCCGCGACAACGGCGGCGACATCTTCGCAGCCGTGCGGGAGAAGGACATGCTGATCCACCATCCGTTCGAGAGCTTCGACGTGGTGGTGCAGTTCCTGCGGCAGGCGGCGCGCGACCCGCACGTGATCGCCATCAAACAGACCCTCTACCGGACCTCGCGCGACAGCCCGATCGTGGCCGCCCTGATCGAGGCGGCGGAAAACGGCAAGAACGTCACCGCCCTGGTCGAGATCAAGGCCCGCTTCGACGAGGAGGCCAACCTGAGATGGGCCCGGGCCATGGAGCGGGCCGGCGTCCACGTCGTCTTCGGCTTCGTCGAGTACAAGACCCACGCCAAGCTCAGCGTCGTCGTCCGGCGCGAGGGCGAGGCCCTGAAGACCTACTGCCACTTCGGCACCGGCAACTACCACCCGGTGACCGCGCGGGTTTACACCGACCTGAGCCTGTTCACCTGCAATCCGGTTCTGGGCCGCGACGCCTCGCGCGTGTTCAACTACATCACCGGCTACGCCACGCCGGACGAGCTGGAGGCGCTGGTCGTCTCGCCTCTGAACATGAAGGAGACCCTGATCGACCTGATCGGCCACGAGATGGCCGCGGCGGCCAAGGGCAAGCCGGCCGCGATCTGGGCCAAGCTGAACTCGCTGGTCGACCCGGGAGTCATCGACGCACTGTACCGGGCGAGCCAGTGGGGCGTGCGCATCGAACTGATCGTGCGGGGCATCTGCTGCCTGCGCCCGGGAGTGCCGGGCCTGTCCGAGAATATCCGGGTCAAGTCGATCGTCGGCCGCTTCCTGGAGCACGCGCGGATCGTCGCCTTCGCCAACGGCCGAGACCTGCCGCACGACAAGGCGAAGCTGTTCATCTCCTCCGCCGACTGGATGACGCGCAACCTCGATCGCCGGGTGGAGCTGATGACCCCGGTTCTCAACGCCACGGTGCACGACCAGGTGCTGGATCAGATCATGGTGGCGAACCTGAAGGACGACGCCCAGAGCTGGGTGCTGGACGCCGACGGCGACTATCGTCGCGTCACGCCCGCCGATCCCGAACGGCCGTTCTCGGCGCACAAATATTTCATGACCAACCCCAGCCTGTCGGGCCGCGGACGCAAGGTGAAGACCCTGCCCGGCCACCTGAGCTACGAGCCGTCGCGGAAGAAGCGTTGATGCCCGAGGCACTCGTCGCCGCTCTCGGCACGCCCCGCGAATTCGCCGCCATCGACATCGGCTCCAACTCGGTGCGGATGGTCCTGTATCGGCTGGAGGGCCGAGCCGTCTGGACCGTCTTCAACGAAAAGGTGCTGGCCGGTCTCGGCCGCGACCTCGCCTCGACCGGCCGCCTGTCGGAAGACGGCGCGGCGCAGGCGCTGACGGCGCTGAAGCGCTTCGCCGCGGTGATCGACGGGGTCCGGCCGGCCCGCACCTTCGTCGCAGCCACGGCTGCCGTGCGGGACGCCGCCGACGGCCAAGCCTTCTGCGAACGGGTGGCGGCGGAGACCGGCCTGGTCATCCGGGTGCTCTCGGGCGAGGAGGAGGCCCGTTACGCCGCCCTGGGCGTCATCGGCGGCATGCCGGAGGCGCGCGGGGTCGCCGCCGATCTCGGCGGGGCCAGCCTGGAGCTGGTCCGGATCGGCGACGGGGGAGTCGGGCGCGGCGTGACCCTGCCGCTCGGGCCGTTCTCGCTCACCCGCGATAAACCCTTCGACGTCGACGCGCTGCGCGAGGTCATCGCCAAACGGCTCAAGCCTGCCGGCGAATTCACGACCGACACCCTCTACGCCGTCGGCGGCGCGTGGCGGACGCTGGCGCAGGTGCACATGGGCCATGTCCGTTATCCGCTCCACATCGTGCACCAGTATGTCATGGAGGCCGGAGAGGCGCGCGACATCGCCCGCCTCGTCGCCCGGTCGTCGAAAGCCTCGCTGGAGAGCTGGAAGGGGCTGTCCAAGAAGCGGGCCGAGACCCTCCCGCACGCAGCCCTGGTGCTGGAAGGGCTGATCGACCGCCTTGGGCTGGAGCGGATCGTGCTGTCGGCCTGGGGCGTACGCGAGGGCCTTCTCTATGAGGCGCTCGATCAAGAGACCGTGGCCGCCGACCCGCTGCTGGCGGGATGCACGGCTCTCGGCGCGCGGCAGGGCATTTCACCGGGGCTGCCGGGCGCCCTGTTCGGCTGGATCCAGCCCGTCGTCGCCGCCCTGCCTCGGTCTTTCGGCCGGGAGCGGGATCTGACGTTGGCCGACGCCGCCTGCCGGCTGGCCGACCTCGGGGCGCGGCTGCACCCCGACCACCGGGTCGAACTGGCCTTCGACCAGGTCCTGCGGGCGCCGATCCCCGGCCAGACCCATGCCGAACGGGCTTGGCTCGCCACCGCCGTCAACGCCCGCTACGGCGGCGGCGCGGCCACGCCGGAGCCTGACACCGTCGTGCGGCTGCTGACGGAGGAGCAGCGCACCACGGGGCGCGCGCTGGGTCTCGCCATTCGCCTGGCCTGCGACCTGTCGGGCCGTTCGCCGCAGTTGCTGGTCAATGCCCATCTGGCCGTGACGGACGGCGTGCTCGTCCTGACCGCCTCGGAAGGGTACGCCGATGTCCTGCTGGGCGAGCAGACCCGCCGGCGCGGCAAGGCGCTGGCCGAGGCCATGGGCCTGAAGCTGGATATCCGCAGCGGCGGCTGAGACGTCAGTCGCCCATCCACCAGGTCATGCGGACGCCGTCGAGGGTCTGGCCGCCCGCCCTGAGGCGCCCCGTCATGACCACGCCGTCGCCGCCGAGGTTACGCCGCGCCGTGGCCAGCGCCCCCGGGTCGAGGCGGCCTTCAAAGCTCACCCGCCCCAGCTCCGGCGACTGTCCCGAGAAGCTGACGGCGGTGTCGCTGACCGCGTAGGAGGTCGGCAGCACCCGGGCGGTGACGCTGCGCGCCTCGCCGAGTTCGGTCTGGACCATCGCGCTCGTCGTATCCTCGAACTCCAGCATAAGGGGAGCGAAGGTGGCGCTGCGCGTCCCGCCCTCCCAGTCCTGGAAATCCGCCGTCTGGCCGACGAACAGGTGATGCAACCGCCATTTGCCGGCGGCCGCCTCGCCGACCGGCAAATAGTAGCCGGACAGGTCCGAGGTCATGGCATGGGCGAAGCCGGGCGCCGGCGGGGACGGGGCGTCGCCGGGCGGCGTCGGAGGTTCGCAGGCGGCGACGGCCAGGGCAGAGAGCGCCGCGACGATGGTCAGATGTCTGATGCGCATTCGGGCCCTCCCCCTATCCGTCCTAACGGTCGAGCGCCCGGTCGAGGGCCCGGAATGAGGCGATCGACAGTTCCGTGGCGCTGATGAACACGGACGGGGTGATCCGCTCGAAGTCATCCGAGGGCCGGTGGTAATCCGGGTGGTAGTTCACGCCGAGGTACAGGAACGGAACCTGGGCGTGATGGAAGGCTGCGTGGTCGGAGGCGTCGACCCAGTTGTCCTCGCCGGTGTCCTGCGGCGTGTCCTTGCCGAAGGCCAGGGCGACCGCGCCATTGGCCGGGACCGACTCGAGGATCGGCCGGAAGGTCGGATTCTGGTAGGTCCCGGTGACCCACAGCTTGCCGTCCGTCTCGGCGCGGGCGGTCATGTCGAAATTCAGGTTCATCGAGACGGACGTCAGCGGCACCGGCGGCGCCTCGACGAAATGCCGGGCCCCCAGCAGGCCGCGTTCCTCGCCGTCGAGGGCGACGATCAGCACGCTATGTTCGGGGGCCTGGCGCTTCAGGTCGGCGGCGAGGGCCAGCATGGTCGCGACGCCCGAGGCGTTGTCGTCCGCGCCGTTGAAGATCTGGGCGTCGTTGACGCCGACGTGGTCGTAGTGGGCGGTGACCACGATGTATCGGTCGGTCACCCGCGTGCCCGGAATGACACCGATGACGTTGACTCCGTTGAAGGTCTTCGGCCCTTCGCGGGTGCGGCCCTGCATCTCCCACGGCTGTTCGCGGCCCATCGGCGGCGCGGCGACGCCCAGCGCCTCGAGCCGGCCGATGATGTAGGCGCGCGCCATCGCGCCGCCCGGCGCGCCGGTGTCGCGGCCCTGCATGTCGTCGGCCGCCAGGATGCGGACATCCTCGAGCAGCTGGGCGTGCATGACGGACGGTTCGGGCGCGGCGACCGTGACCTCCGGCGCGGTGCTCGAGCAGGCGCTGAGCAGCAGGGCGGCGGCGAAGGGCGAAAGGATGGCGAGGCGAAGGTGGCGCATGGAGATTCCCTTGGAGCGGCCACAGGCTAGCAGGCCAGACCGGCGGCGTCAGGTTAAGCTCGTGTCATGACGCGGGAAACGGACGGCGCCCTCGCGGCGTTCGCCCCGGATGCTAGAAGTCGGCCGAAATGATGGAGCGAATGCGATTCCCATGGCCGACACCGCCGTCGATCAGCTGACCGAAGCGCAGGCCCGGGAGGAGTTCACCCGGCTGACGGCCGAGCTGGCGCGCCACGACGCCCTCTACCACGGCCATGACGCCCCGGAGATTTCGGACGCGGCGTATGACACCCTGAAGCGGCGGGCGCTGGAGATCGAGAGCCGCTTCCCCGAATTGACCATGGCCGACTCGCCGTCGCAGGTGGTCGGAGCGGCGGTATCGAGTCAGTTCGCGCCGGTGCGGCACGGGGTGCCGATGCTGTCGCTGGACAACGCCTTTGATGAGGCGGAGGTCAGGGACTTCGCGGCCCGCATCCGCCGCTTCCTGAAACTGCCGGGCGACGAACAGATCGCCTTCGTCGCCGAGCCCAAGATCGACGGGCTGTCCGCCAGCCTGCGCTACGAGAACGGCGTGCTGGCCCGCGGCGCCACCCGGGGCGATGGCAAGACCGGCGAGGACGTCACGGCCAATCTTCGCACCATCGCCGATATCCCCGAGCGCTTGGCCGGCTCCGGGTGGCCCGCCGTGGTCGAGGTGCGCGGCGAGGTCTATGCGCCGAACGACGCCTTCGACGCCTTCAACCGCGCCGCCGAGGCGGCTGGGTCGCGGACCTACGCCAACCCGCGCAATTTCGCCGCCGGATCGCTGCGCCAGAAGGATGCGGCGATGACGGCGCAGCGGCCGTTGCGGTTCTTCGCCTACGCTTGGGGCGAGATGTCGGAGCCATTCGCGCAGACCCAGTGGGAGGCGCTTCAGGCGCTTCAGTCGTGGGGCTTCCCGGTGAATGACCGGTCGCGACGAGTCGAGGACGCGGCGGGGCTGATCGCCCTCTACGACGGCCTGCAGGCCGACCGGGCTTCGCTCGGCTATGACATCGACGGGGTGGTCTACAAGATCGATCGGCTGGACTGGCAGGAGCGGCTCGGCTTCGTCGCACGGACCCCGCGCTGGGCCATCGCCCACAAGTTTCCGGCGCAGCAGGCGCAGACCGTCCTGGAGGGCATCGACATCCAGGTCGGGCGGACCGGGTCGCACACGCCGGTGGCGCGGCTGCATCCGGTGACGGTCGGCGGCGTGGTGGTGCGCAATGCGACGCTGCACAACGCCGACGAGATCGAGCGGCTGGACGTGCGCATCGGCGATACTGTGATGCTGCAGAGGGCCGGAGACGTGATCCCGCAGATCCTCGGCGTGGTGGATGCGAACCGGCCGGGTCGGGGCGAGCCGTATGCGTTCCCCCACATCTGCGTCTGTCCGCTGAGGACGGCGCTGGTGAAGGAGACGACCGCGTCGGGCGTGGAGTCGGTGGTGCGGCGCTGCACCGGGGAACTGGCCTGTCCGTTCCAGCGGATCGAGCATCTGAAACATTTCGTCAGCCGCCGGGCCTTCGACATCGAGGGGTTGGGCGAAAAGCAGCTTGTCGCCTTCCATGAGCGGGGCTGGATCAGCCAGCCGGCGGACATCTTCCGGCTGGCCCGCGACGAGGCCAAGCTGGACGCGCTGCGGGCCGAGGACGGCTACGGCGAGACCAGCGTGCGCAACCTGGTGGCGGGGATCGACGCGCGGCGGACCATCGCGCTGGACCGGTTCATCTACGGCCTCGGGGTGCGGGACATCGGCGAGCAGACCTCGATCGTGCTGGCGCGGGCGTTCGAGACCTGGGCCGCATTCGAGGCGGCCTGCCTCGCGGCGGCCGAGGGCTTGCCGAGCGAGGACTGGGTGCGGCTGTCGGAGACCCATGCGGTGTCGCCGCGGGTGATCGCCCAGCTGGCGGAGGCTTCGCCGCCGGCGGAGGATCCGTGGCCGGAGGCGCCGCTGGACCAGAAGATCGCCCTCGCCTTCCCCGGTCTGGCGGCGCCGGCGCGGCGAGGGCTCGGGACGCTGGCGGAGGACTGGGCCGGGCTGGCAAGGCTGGCGGAGGTGGCGCGGAGTGAGGGGCCGTCCGAGGGGCTGGGGCAGATCGCCGGGGTTTCGGGCGTCGGGCCGGTGGCGGCGCGGGCGTTGGCGCTGTTCTTCAGGGAGACCCACAACCGGGCGATGGTCGAGGCGCTGGTGGCCGAACTGGACCGGATCGAGGACGCGGAGAAGCCCAAATCCGACACGGCGGTAGCCGGCAAGACGGTGGTCTTCACCGGCGCGCTGGAGCGGTTCACGCGGGACGAGGCCAAGGCCAGGGCCGAGACCCTGGGGGCCAAGGTGTCCGGCTCGGTCTCGAAGAAGACCGACTACCTCGTGGCGGGTCCCGGCGCCGGCTCCAAGCTGGCGGAGGCGCAGAAGCACGGCGTTCAGGTGCTGACCGAGGACGAGTGGCTGGCCCTGACCGGCGGCTGATCAGTAGAAATCCCGGCTTTCGAGGGTGCGGCTCTCGCCGCCCTCGAGCGTCAGGCGCACGGCGCGGCCGGCCGGCCCTGTGACCACGGCCCGCAGCGCCGGCGCGTCGAGATCGGCGGCCGCCACACCGTCGATGGCGGCGATCCGTTCGCCGCCCGTCCAGCCGGCCGCCGCGGCCGGCGAGCTCGGCGACACCCGCTGGACGACGATGACCCCGCCCTCCTTGCGCAGGCTCAGGCCAAGCCGGTCTCGCGCGAAGGGTTGCGTCAGGCTGGCGGAATCCGCGCCCAGCCAGATCCGGCCGCCGCCGAAGTCGGTGACCAGCCGAAAGCGGCCGAGCACGCCCATGCCGACATTGCCAGCGGCGCGGTCGCTGTCCACCGCCGAGGGGCCCGCGGGCGGAAAGACGGTCGGTACGTCGCGAATCTCGAACCCGGCAAGTTCGATCGTGCCGAGGGTGGCGATGCCGCTCTCGCGCATGCCGCCCACGGCGCCGGACATGACGGTCGAGGCGGGACGGCCCTCCAGCAGGCCTTCAGCCGCGGCATAGGCCGGATAGACGATCAGCGAGCCTCCGTTGCCCGTGTCGAAATCAAACAGCGCCGGGGGCCGGCCCTCGACGGACAGGGGTACGGCGCGGATCGCGCCGGTCGAGACCAGCGGGACCTCGACCAGGCCTTCCGGCGCGGCGAACCCCTCGCGCTCATGGAAGGCGATCAGGCGGCCGGGAAAATCGATGTCGATGATCAGGCCGTTGAAGGCGTCCTTGCCGAGCACGACCGGCAGCGGACGGCCGATCGCCTGGCCGACGGCGGCGAGGTCGATCACGGCCACGGTCCGGTCCGGGAAGGTGATCCCGTTCAGATCGATGGTCACTCCCTGGGCGAATTGGGCGGAGCCGACGCCGCCGGTGCCGACCGCCGCGACCTCACCGCTGGCGGCGAGTCCGAGCTGTTCGGCGAAGGCCTTGTCGAGCACGGTCATCTCGGCGCCGCTGTCGAGCAGCACCTCGGTCTCGACGCCGTTGATGGTGGCGGGGATGTAGATGCGGACGCCGGCGAACAGGTCGAAGGGCATGAAGCCGCTGGAGGCGTCGCCACCGTCGATGACATGGGCCGCGGCGTGGCCGGGGCGGGCGAAAGCGTCGTCGGGCAGGTCTGGATTGGCGTCGACGGTCGTCCAGCGGATGGCGCCTTCCGCGCCGTCGGCGGAAATCTCCGCGAACGGCATCCGCACGCCCTCGACCATGCGCCAGTCCTCGAAGCGAACGAAGGCCTCGCGCCGGTCGCGGACCCGTCTCAGGCCGTAGAGGGCGCCGGTCGCGGGTTCGATGTAGAGCTCGTGGACGTCGTCATCGCCGAAATCGACGGCGACCACGGCGTATGTCCTCCCGTCGCGGGTGCCGTCCGGCTTGCGGTCGAGCCGGGAAGGGTCGTCCAGCACCGCCTCGAACATCAGCAGGGCGTCGCGGCGCAGATCCTCGGCCGTGGCGGCGGCGATGTCCTCGATCTGGCCGGCGGGGGTCAGGGTCCATCCCTCTGCGCCTCGGCGGGCGCTGGCGGTGCGGACGACGCCCAGGTCGATGTCGCGGCGCAGGTCGCCTTGGGCGGTGGCGATCTGTTCGATCGTGCCTTCCAGGCCGGAGCCGGCCAGGACGCCCACGGCGCGAACGGCGCTCAGCTGCTCGAAGGCCGCCCCGCCGCGCCAGGCGCGATAGCGGTCGAGCACGGCGGTCGGGTCGTCGGCCCAGGCGCTCACCGGGAAGGCGAGCAGGATCAGGGCGGCGGCGAAGGGGGCGCGTCTCATGCGGAGACCTCGTGACTGTCGAGCGAGAGGGAGAGTGGTTCGGGGCCGATCAGGGCGCGGAGGCCGCGGGGGGCGGCGCGCAGCAGCGACAGCCCGGCCAGCGGCTCCAGGGCGTCCGAGGCGACGCCGGTGAGGCGAATCTCGGCCGAGAGGCCGCTGTGCTGCAGGCAGCTGAGGTAGGCGCTGTCGCTCCAGATGGCGCGACGCACGCCGTCCATGGCGGGGGTCATCAGGGCGACCAGATGCTCAGCGGCGTCGACCACGAGGCTGAGCTGCGCCCCCGGCCATCGGTCGCGGGCGACGCCTTCGCCGGCCGCCCGGCGGGCGATGACGCCGGCGATCGACTCGACCGGGCCGTAAACCAGGCCGGCGACGGTGACGCCGCGGGCCGCAGTGGCTTCGAGCGGTTCGCGCAGGGCGGCCAAGGGGGCGTCGAAGAGGTCGAAGAGGACAATGTCCTTCGCCGCGGCGAGCATGGCCCGGGCCCGTTCGAGGACCTGGTCGGGATCGGCGATCTGGTAGAGGCGGTCGTCGGCGGGGGCGACGGCGAGATTGGCCAGCCGGCGTTCCGCCTCGGCCTGGCGGTGAGCGAAGGATCCGCCGAGGACGGCGAGCAGTTCGGCGGGGCGGGCGGCGCGCCAGGTGCGAGGCTCGGTCTCGTCGACCAGCACCGCGGCCTTGCGGCCGAGGGCGGCGAGGGCCTGATAGACGTTGGGCGGGGCCTTGCCGACGAGTTTGGCGAGGCGGTAGCCGGTGGCGGGCCCGCTGGCCAGCAGGGCGCAATAGACCCGGGCCTCCAGGTCGGTGAAGCCCAAGGCCGTCAGGGCCTGTTCCGCCTCGTTCTGGTCCGATGTTATTTGCATTTGCAAATACTATCGCCGGCGGGAGGCGGCGGGCCAGTTAAATCGCGGTAAGGCTCAGCGGTTCAGCGCCCCCCGGGCCGCTTCGGCGTAGCGGTGGCCGGAGGCGGCGCCCTTGGGGAAGACCGCGTCGATGCGGGCGAGGTCTTCCGGCGTCAGGGTCAGGTCGACGGCGGCGGCGTTCTCTTCCAGCGTGCGGATGCGGCGGGTGCCGGGGATGGGGACGAGGTGGTCGCCTTGCGCCAGCACCCAGGCGAGGGCCAGCTGCGCGGCGGTGACGCCCTTGTCGGCGGCGATGTCCTGCACCGCCGAGACGAGGTCGAGGTTCTTCTGAAAATTCTCGCCCATGAAACGGGGATTGGAGCGGCGGAAATCGTCGGGCGCGAGATCGTCGATCGATTTGATCTCGCCGGAGAGGAAGCCGCGGCCGAGCGGGCTGTAGGGGACGAAGCCGATGCCGAGTTCGTCGCAAGCGGCCAGCAGCTCGTCTTCGGGCTCGCGGCTCCACAGGGAGTATTCGGTCTGCAGCGCGGTGATCGGATGGGTTGCATGACCGCGGCGCAGGGTCTCGGGCGCGGCTTCGGACAGGCCAAGGAAGCGGACCTTGCCCTCGCTCACCAGTTCGCCCATCGCGCCGACAGTCTCCTCGATCGGCGTGTTCGGGTCGACGCGGTGGAGGTAGTAGAGGTCGACGTGGTCGACGTTGAGCCGCTTGAGGCTGCCCTCGATGGCGCGGCGGACGTTGGCGGGCGATCCGTCGACGGCCAGGGCGGTGCGGTCGGCGTTGTAGCCGATGCCGAATTTGGTGGCGATGAAGGCCTCGTCGCGCCGGCCGGCCAGCGCCTTGCCGACCTGAATCTCATTGGTGTGCGGGCCGTACATCTCGGCCGTGTCGAAGAAGGTGACGCCGAGGTCGAGGGCGCGGTGGATCACCGCCGTCGCCTGCCCCTCGTCCGAGGCCTGGCCGTAGAAGGCCGCCATGCCCATGCAGCCGAGGCCGATGGCGGAGACCTCGGGGCCGGCCTTGCCGAGACGACGGGTTTTCATGAAGGCGCTCCTGCGGTCTGCAGCGCTTCAGGTCGTGGCCCCCGGCCCGTTTCGCAAGGCCCTGTCAGAGCGGCGCGGCCGCCGCCTTCAGCCAGTCCAGCGCCTGCCCATCCAGCAGCGGCCCGACCTTGGCCAGCGTCTCGGCGTGGTAGGCGTCGACGTAGGCGCGTTCGTCGGGGGTCAGCAGGGCGACGTCGATCAGCCTGCGGTCCAGCGGGGCGAAGGTCAGCTGTTCGAAGCCGTGCATGGGGCGTTCGCCGCCGGGGATGGGCGCGGGCGGGGTGACGACCTGCAGGGTCTCGATGCGGATGCCCCAATGGCCCTCGCGGTAGTAGCCGGGCTCGTTGGAGACGATCATGCCGGTCAGCAGGGGCTGGGTGTTGGCCATCTTGGCGATGCGTTGCGGACCCTCGTGGACGCCGAGATAGGAGCCGACGCCGTGGCCGGTGCCGTGGTCGTAGTCGAGGCCGGCCATCCACATGGGCAGGCGCGCCAGGGCGTCGAGCTGGTGGCCGGTCGTGCCCTCGGGGAAGCGCACCACGGCCATGGCGATATGGCCCTTGAGCACGAGGGTGAACATGCGGCGCTGGTCGGCGGTCGGGTCGCCGACGGCCATGGTGCGGGTCACGTCGGTGGTGCCGTCCAGATACTGGCCGCCGCCGTCGACCAGCAGCAGGCTGCCCTTTTCGATGCGGCGGATCTTGTCGCCGACCGGCTTGTAGTGCGGCAGGGCGCCGTTGGGGCCGGCCCCGGCGATGGTGTCGAACGACAGGTCCTTCAGGGCGCCGGTGGCCTCGCGGAAGCCTTCCAGAGCCTCGGCGATCTCGCGCTCGGTGGGGAGGGCCTGCTGGGCGACCGTGTCGACCCAGTGCAGGAAGCGGGTCAGGGCGGCGCCGTCGCGGATGTGGGCCTGACGGCTGCCCTCGATCTCGACCAGATTCTTGCAGGCGCGCGGCAGGGTGCAGGGGTCCATGGCGCGGACAATGGTCGCGCCGGCGGCCTGGAGGCGATCGAAATACCAGGCGGAGGACTGGCCCGGATCGATCAGGACCGGCTGGTCGGACAGGGCGTCCAGCGCCTGCGGCAGGGCCTCGGGGGCTTCAAGGGTGACGGAGTCGCCGAGCCAGCCGGGCAGTTCATTGGTGACCTTGCGCGGGTCCATGAACAGCCGCGCCGTTCCGTCGCCGCGGACGACGGCCTGCGACAGCGGCAGCGGGGTGCGGATGACGTCGCCGCCCCGGATATTGAACAGCCAGGCGATGGAGGCGGGAGCGGTCAGGACGGCGGCTTCGGCGCCGGCGTCGCGGATGGCCGCGCCGATGCGGGCGCGCTTGGAAGCGCTGGTCTCGCCGGTGTAGCGGTCGTCGTGCGGGACCACGGGGGCGGCCGGCTGGGCCGGGCGATCGTCGCCCCAGGCGAGGTCGAGGGGATTCGGCTCGACGGGCTTCAGGGTGGCGCCGGCCTTGTCGGCGGCGCGCCTCAGGGCCGCGAGGGAGTCCGGGCTGTGCAGGCGCGGATCGTAGCCGATGACGGCGCCCCTCGGGGCGGTCTCGAGCCAGGCGGCGACGCCGTTGTTCTCGAGCGAGCGGATTTCGAACTGCGCCGGATCGACCTGGGCGCGGACCTGCACCGTGTAGCGGCCATCGGCGAAGACGGCGGCGCGGTCCTTGAGCACCACGCCCGCGCCGGCCGAGCCGGTGAAGCCGGTGAGCCAGGCCAGCCGGTCGTTGGCCTCGGGCAGGTATTCGTTCTGGTGCTCGTCTTCGTGCGGGACCAGCAGGCCGTCGAGGCCCTGCTCGGCCATCTTCGCCCGGACGAGGGGCAGGTGTTTCGCCCCGAAGGACGGGTCGGTGGTGTCATCGAAGGACTGGCGCATGGGCGGTAGATAGCCTTGGCGCCCACGATTGGGAAAGGGTGACGGCAGGCACGACATCCGAAGCAGCGACCAGGAGGGGCGGCGGCGGCAGAGGCGGGTTTGCGCCGGACTGCCTGACCGCCTGCGCCGCCCCCTCCTGATGGTCGCTGGCGCGCCAATCCGTCTTCCCCTTTCGCCTGACGCGAATGGGGAGGTGAACCCGGTCCGCGGCTTCTCAGTTTTGCGGCGAGGTCGGGGAGACGACCGGCGTGTCCGGCGACGACGAAGGCGCCGGGACGGGCACGGGGACGGGGACCTCGCGCTCGATGATGACGGGATCGGCGGCGCGGGCCTGGGCGGCGCGGGCCTCGGCGGCGGCGACGGCGGCGTTGGCGTTGGCGCGGGCGATATCGACGCTGGCCTGGGCGCCGGCGACCTGACCGGCGACCAGCGCCTGATCGGCCTGGGCCTGGGCCTCGGCCGCGTCGAGGCGGGCGTCGAGCAGGGCTTCCTCGGTATCGGGCGCGCCGCCGCGGGCGAACAGGATCCACAGCACCGCCAGCAGCACCAGGCCGCCGAGAATGCCGGCGATCCACCAGCCGGTGTTGGAGTCGCGGACCACGACCCGCTCGACCGTCTCGGTCACCACGCCCGGGCCGGTGACGACGGTCTCCACGGTTTCGAGGTGGTCGCCCGGATCGACGGGACGGCGCGGATCGAGGTTCGGATCGTACTGGGTCACGGGCAGTCCTCCATTGGACTGGCGCAACGGCTGCGGTTGCGGTCCGTTCCGCCCGTTAACCCACCCTGCGCAGGACCAGCGCGCTCCAGGCGTCGCGGCGAATACGGCGCTCCAGCACGAAGCCGCGCGACAGGTAGGCGGCGGTGACGCGGCGTTCCTGGGTGCGGAGCAGGCCGGACAGGATGGCCACCCCGCCGAGCGCCAGCGCCTCGCGGATGTCCTGCGACAGGCTGACCAGCGGCGGGGCGAGGATGTTGGCGAAGACGAGGTCGTAGGGCCCCTGCCCGCGCACCTTGCGGTCGTTGAGGCCAGAGGCGTGGACGAAGCGGGCGTTGGCGTGATTGAGCTTCGCGTTCTCGTTGGCGATGCGCACTGAAGGGGCGTCGATGTCGGTGCCCAGCGCCACCCTTGACCCGGTCCGGGCGGCCGCGATGGCCAGCACGCCGGTGCCGCAGCCGACGTCCAGCACCCGTTCGAAGCGTTCGCGCTTGAGCAGTTCGTCGAAGGCCAGCAGGCAGCCGACGGTGGTGCCGTGGTGGCCGGTGCCGAAGGCGGCGCCGGCGTCGATCTTCAGATTGACGGTGTTCTTCGGCACCACGCCCTGGTCGTGGGCGCCGTAGATGAAGAAGCGCCCGGCGCGCACCGGCGGCAGGCCCGACAGGGACATGGCCAGCCAGTCGGCGTCGGCCAGCTTCTCGACCAGGACGGTCAGGCCGTCGTGGGTGCGCAGCCGCGTCTCGATGCCCCGCGCATCGTCTTCATCATTGGGAAAGGCGTCGATCCGCCATATGCCCCGGTCCTCGTCTTCCTCGAGGATCGAATAGGTGGCGCCCTCCAGCAACGGGTCTGAATCCAGAGAGGCGGCGGCGGCCTCCGCGATCGCGCGCGGACCCCTCGCTATTATTTGAACTGCGGACTCGGACATTTCTCAAACACCGCTATCATGACGAATCGAGACACGCGCTGGCGTGCGCTCCACCGCCAGCATCAACCAACTGAACCGAGGGGTCGGGGAAACCATGGCTAAAGCACCGTCCAAGCCGAGCACCGCCAAACCGAAGGCGGCGACCGCCGCTTCCAAGCCGAAACCGGCGGCAAAGTCGAGCGCCGCGAAGCCGACGGCCGCGAAGGCTCCGGCCAAGACCGCCGCGCCGAAGGCCGCCGCCAAGCCGGCCGTCGCCAAGAAGCCGGCCGCCAAGTCGGCTCCGAAGGCGGCCCCGAAGGCTGCCCCGAAGACCGCCGCTCCCAAGGCCGCCGTGAAGAAGCCGGCCGCCAAGGCCGCCGCGCCGAAGGCCGCGCCCAAGGCCGCCGCTCCCAAGGCCGCTGCTCCGAAGGCGGCGCCGGCGGCCAGGCCCGCCGCCGTTCCGGCCGCCGCCCCGGCTCCGAAGCCCGCCGCCGCTGTTCCGGCCCCGGCGACCGCGGCCAAGCCGGCCGAGAAGAAGGGCTTCCTGACCGGGCTGCTCGACGCGATCTTCGGCAAGACCAACTGATCCCCGGCTGAAAACCGGACCTGAAACGACGAAGCGCCGGAGGATCGCTCCTCCGGCGCTTTTTCGTGCGCGCTCGTTGTCGGGCGGCTCAGGCGTCCGGCAGGTCTTCCGCCAGGATGGCCATCTCGAACATGAAGCTGCCGGCCTCGTCCTCGTCCTCGAAGACGACGCCGATGAATTCGTCGCCGACATAGACCTCGGCCGAGTCGCTGGGCTTGCCGCGCGGCTTCAGGATGATGCCGCCCGTGTTGAAGGTGCGCTTCAGGTGCGTCTCGACGCGCTTCATGTCGGCGGTGTTCATGCTCGGCCTCAGGTCTGTCTTGAGCGGCGGACCCTAGAGAAAGGGCCGCGGGAGGGGAAGGCCTCGCGGCCCCGCCTAGATGACGAAGTCGTAGACGATGTCGGCCAGGGTGTGGTCCATGGTCCGGGCAGGGGCGGCCTCGGTCGGGCAGTTGACCAGACGCGCGGGGACGCCGGCGACGGTGCAGCCCGCGGGGACCGGCTTGAGCACCACCGAGCCGGAGGCGACCTTGGCGTAGTCGCCAACCGTGATGTTCCCCAGCACCTTGGCTCCGGCGCCGAGCAGGACGCCCTTGCCGATCTTGGGGTGGCGGTCGCCGCGCTGGGCTCCGGTGCCGCCGAGGGTGACGGCGTGCAGCATGGAAACGTCGTCGCCGACGACCGCCGTCTCGCCGATGACGATGCCGGTGCCGTGGTCGAGGAACAGGCCGGCGCCGAGGCGGGCGGCCGGGTGAATGTCGACTTGGAAAAGCTCGGACATGCGGCTCTGGAAATGGAAGGCCAAGGCGTCGCGGCCCTGGTTCCACAGCCAGTGGGCGACGCGGTGGCCCTGCAGGGCCTGGAAGCCCTTGAAGTAGAGGAAGGGCTGCAGCAGCGACTTGATGGCCGGGTCGCGCTCGGCGACGGCGCGCAGGTCGGCCTCGGCCGCGGCGACGATGGACGGGTCGGCTTCGAAGGCGTCGCGGCAGATCTCGCGCACCGACATGGCGCCCAGTTCGGCGTCGCCCAGCTTGCGGGCGATCTGGAAGCCGAGGGCGGCGGCGAGGTCGCCGTGCGACAGGATCACCGCGTTCATCTGCGAGGCTAGGTGCGGTTCCGCGCGGGCGGTTTCGTCGGCCGCGGCGCGCAGCTGCGCCCAGGTGTCCGGGCGCGCGGCGACGACTTCGAGCTGGGGCATCCGGGTCTCCTTCGCGGGCATCATACGCTCGCCAGCATGGCCTTCGCCAGTTCGGGCGGCAGTTCGCCCTCGCGGGCCATATGGTAGGCGCGCAAGGTCGTGGCCACGGTGAACATGTCACGGATCGAACCGCGGCCGATCTCGCGCAGCAGATCGCCAAAGGGGACGCGGGCGACGCGGATGACCTCGGTCGGGTCGGGAGCCAGGGGGGCGGGCTGGAAGTCCCAGGCGATCCAGGCGATGGCGCGCTCGTCGGTGATGGAGTTGGCCATCTCGACCTTCAGGGCTTCGCGCCAATGGGCGGCCTTGAGCCCCGCCTCCTCGGCCAGCTCGCGGCGCGCGCCCTCCAGCGGGTCCTCGTCGAAGGGGGCGCCGCCCTCGGGCATCTCCCATGACCAGTTCATCAGGGCGAAGCGCTGCTGGCCGACAAGCGTCACCGCGCCGTCTTCGTGGACCGGCAGGACGCCGACCGACAGGTTGCGCGGGCGCATGACGACATAGTCGGACTGGTGGCCGGTCGGAGCGGTGGCCGGATGGCGGGTCAGGCGCATCCACGGGTTCTCGAAGATCAGGCTTTCGCCGGCGCTGCGCCACGGCGGCGGGCGGTCGTCGGGGTCGTCCCAGCCGGGGGTCGGGCGGTCGGCGTCGAAGGCGTCGCGGGAATCTGTCATGGCCCGGATATGGCGCACGGGGACGCGGACGACTAGCTAGACCGCATGTCCGATGACGATCTGGGCCAGGCCCTCCCCCTCCCCGTTCCTTCGCCCGAGATGGAGGCCCGGCTGGCGGCGCGCCGCTCGGCGCCCGCCCAGGCGCTGACGGGCCCGGGCCCCTCGCCGGCCGAGGTGAAGCGCATTCTGACGCTGGGAGCGCGATCGCCGGATCACGGCAAGCTGTTCCCGTGGCGGTTCACGGTCATGGGGCCCGAGAGCCGGGCGGCGCTGGCGGAGCAGTTGCGGCCGCTGGCGGAACGGCAGGCGGACCCCGGCAAGGCGGCCAAGGTCCTGTCGAAGCTGACGGCGCCGCCTGTGAGCATTCTCGTCGTTTCAACGCCGGTCGAGGGCCACAAGGTGCCGGTGTGGGAGCAGCAGCTGTCGGCGGGGGCGGTGTGCATGAACCTGGAGCATGCGGCGAACGCGCTGGGATATTCGGCGAGCTGGATCACGGACTGGTACAGCTATGACCCGCAGGCGCTTGAAATGCTGGACGTTCAGGCGGGCGAGCAGGTCGCTGGCTTCATCCACATCGGCACGCTGCCGGAGGCGCCGCTGGAGCGGCCGCGGCCGGATCTGGCGGCGAAGGTCGTCTGGCGCGCCTGAGGCTCAGGCGGCAACGCCGCCGAGATAGCGGCGGTGCAGCAGGGGCTTGCCGAGCCAGTAGCAGAGCTCGGCGGGGCGCTCGATGTCCCAGACCGCGAGATCGGCGGCCTTGCCGGGTTCGAGGGTTCCGGTCTCGTGTTGCAGGCCCAGCGCCCTGGCGGCGTGGCGGGTGGCGCCGGCGAGGGCCTCTTCGGGCGTCAGGCGGAACTGGACGCATGCGAGGTTGAGCGCCGCGGTCATGGAGGCCACCGGCGAGGTGCCGGGGTTGCAGTCGGTGGCGACGGCCATGGCCACGCCGTGGCGGCGCAGCAGATCGAGCGGCGGCGGGGTTGTCTCGCGCAGCATCAGATAGGCCCCGGGCAGGAGAACGGCGACGACGCCGGCCTCGGCCATGGCGCGGATGCCGGGCTCTGTGGTGTGCTCGATGTGGTCGGCGGACAGGGCGCTGTATTTCGCCGCCAGGGCGGCGCCGCCCCCGTCGGACAGCTGGTCGGCGTGCAGCTTGACCGGCAGGCCGAGGGCGCGGGCCCGGTCGAACAGGCGGGCGACCTCGTCGGTGGAGAAGGCGATGGGCTCGCAATAGGCGTCGACGGCGTCAACGAGGCCCTCGGCGTGGGCGGCGGGGAGGATTTCATCCACAGCCTTGTCCACATAGGCGGCACGGACGGCGCGATGCTCGGGCGGGACGGCGTGGAGGCCGAGGTAGCTGGTGCGGACGCGCACGCCGGCCTCGCGGCCGAGGCGGCGGGCGACGCGCAGCATCTTCAGCTCGGTGTCATGGTCGAGGCCGTAGCCGGACTTGATCTCGACGGTGGTGACGCCGGTGGCCTTGAGGCCCGCGAGCCGGGTCAGGGCGGAGGCGTAGAGGTCGTCCTCCGAGGCGGCGCGGGTGGCGGCGACGGAGAAGACGATGCCGCCGCCGGCGCGGGCGATCTGCTCATAGGTGGCGCCGCCGAGCCGCTGCTCGAACTCGCCGGAGCGGTCGCCGCCGAAGACCAGGTGGGTGTGGCAGTCAATCAGGCCGGGCGTGACCCAGCGGCCGTCGAGGCGGTGAGTTTCCACAGCGTTGTGCACAGGCAGGTCGGCGCGGGGCCCGGCCCAGACGATGCGGCCGCCCTCGATCAGCAGGGCGCCGTCGTCGATGACGCCGTAGGGCTGGCCGCCCTCCACCATGGTGGCGAGGCGGCAATCGGTAATGAGGATCATCGCGTCTCGAACCCGGCGAGCAGTTCGCAGAACCAGCGGCCGGCGGTCAGGGAGCCGAGGTCGCCGAGCTCGAGCGAGGGGTCGTATTCGGTGAGGTCGACGGCGCGGACCTTCGGATGGGCGCCGATGAGGCGGGCGGCGTCGAAGAAGTCGTGGACGGAGACGCCGCCGGGGCGGGCGCCGGGCGAGGCGGGCCACTGGCTGCGGTCGATGACGTCGATGTCGAAATCGACGTAGATCGCATCGCACAGGGCCGAGAGGCGATTGAGTTCGGCGGCGACGACGGCGGCGAGGCCCTGCTCGCGGCAATCGCGGGCGGTGCGGACGGAGATGCCGGCGGCCCTGGCCTTGTCGTGGGCGCGGCGGGTGTTGGCGAAAGGGGCGAGGCCGACCTGGCTGATGCGGCGGCCGTCGAGACCGTCTTCCAGCACGGCCTGGACCGGATTGCCGTTGGTCAGGCCATGATCGGTGTCGCGCAGGTCGAAATGGGCGTCGAGGGTGAGCAGGCCGACGCGGTCGAGGCCGAGGGCGTGGACGCCCGGACGGGTGATGGCGTTGTTGCCGCCGATCAGAACGGTCAGGGCGCGCGCCCCCTGCCCCGCCACGGCGGCGCGGACGGGTTCGAAGGCGTCTGCGGGGGAGACCGCCTTCAGCGGCACATCGCCGGCGTCGTGGACGCGGGTGGCGAGCTCGGCGCCGGTCTCGACGTCATAGGTCGAGAAGCGCGGCAGGACGGCGCGGAAGGCCCTGGGACCGAGGTCGCAGCGCCCGGGCGTCAGGGAGCGCTCGTTGAGGCCGGCGCCGATCAGGGCGACGGGGGCGTCGGGGTGATTTCCGAGCAGGTCCGCAATGGAGCGCCAGCCGAGGGCGTCTGAGTCGGTCATCCATCCACATAACCCCTTCTCCCCTTGCGGGAGAAGGTGGCAGCCGAAGGCTGGCGGATGAGGGGTCGCACCGGAGGCGGCCTCGTCGACGGAAACGCCCATCCGGCGGAGAGACCCCTCATCCGACCTCGCTGCGCTCGGCCACCTTCTCCCGCAAGGGGAGAAGGGGCTAAGAGGAGCCATGACGACTCAACAGAACACCCGCGTCATCCGCAGCCCGCGCGGCCCCGAGATGACGGCGAAGACCTGGGCCGCCGAGGCGGCGCTGCGGATGCTGATGAACAACCTCGATCCGGAGGTGGCCGAGCGGCCGGAGGACCTGGTGGTCTATGGCGGGATCGGCAAGGCGGCGCGGGACTGGGCGTCCTTCGACCGGATCGTCGACGAGCTGCGCGCGCTGGAGGCGGACCAGACGCTGCTGGTGCAGTCGGGCAAGCCAGTCGGGGTGTTCCGCACCCATGCGGATGCTCCAAGGGTGCTGATCGCCAACTCCAATCTGGTTCCGAAATGGGCGACCTGGGAGCATTTCAACGAGCTCGATCGCAAGGGGCTGATGATGTACGGCCAGATGACGGCCGGCTCCTGGATCTACATCGGCACCCAAGGCATCGTTCAGGGCACCTACGAGACCTTCATGGAGGCCGGACGCCAGCACCACGGCGGCGACTGGGCCGGCAAATGGATCCTGACGGCGGGGCTGGGCGGCATGGGCGGGGCCCAGCCTCTGGCGGCGACCATGGCGGGGGCCTCCTGCCTCGCCATCGAATGCCAGCGCAGCCGGATCGAGATGCGGCTGAAGACGCGCTACCTCGGTGTCATGGCCGAGACGCTGGACGAGGCGCTGGCGCTGCTGAATGAGTCACTGGAATCGGAAAAACCGATATCCATCGGGCTGTTGGGAAATGCCGCTGACTTGTTGCCTGAGCTCGTGAAGCGCGGCGTGCGGCCCGATCTGGTGACCGACCAGACCTCGGCGCATGACCCGGTCAACGGCTATCTGCCGGCGGGCTGGAGCGTGGCCGAGTGGGAGACGAGGCGGCAGAGCGATCCGGCGACGGTCGAGGCCGCGGCGCGCAAGTCGATGGCGGTGCATGTGCAGGCCATGCTGGATTTCCATGCCCAGGGCGTGCCCACCACCGACTACGGCAACAACATCCGCCAGGTGGCCTTCGACGAGGGCGTCGAGAACGCCTTCGACTTCCCCGGCTTCGTGCCGGCCTATATCCGGCCGCTGTTCTGTCGGGGCATCGGCCCCTTCCGCTGGGCGTCGCTGACGGGCGACCCGGAGGACATCCGCAAGACCGACGAAGCCATGAAGCGGCTGTTCCCGGACAATGCGGGCCTGCACCGCTGGCTGGACATGGCGGGCGAGCGGATCGCCTTCCAGGGGCTGCCGGCGCGCATCTGCTGGATCGGGCTGGGCGACCGGCACCGGGCGGGGCTGATGTTCAACGACATGGTGGCGTCGGGCGAGCTGTCGGGACCGATCGTGATTGGGCGGGACCACCTCGACTCTGGGTCGGTGGCGAGCCCGAACCGCGAGACCGAGGCGATGATGGACGGGTCGGACGCGGTGTCGGACTGGCCGTTGCTGAACGCCCTGCTGAACACGGCCTCGGGGGCGAGCTGGGTGTCGCTGCACCACGGCGGCGGGGTCGGCATGGGCTATTCCCAGCACTCGGGCGTGGTGATCGTGGCGGACGGCACGCCGGAAGCGGCGAAGCGGCTGGAGCGGGTGCTGTGGAACGACCCCGCGACGGGGGTGATGCGCCATGCCGACGCGGGCTATGAGATCGCCAAGGACGCCGCGCGGGCCAACGGCCTCAACCTGCCGAGCCTGAAGGCCTGACGATGAAACTCACGATAGGCCAATCCCCCCTCACCCTCGCCCAGCTGCGGGCGGTCCTTGAAGGGCCCTGCACGGTCGAGCTCGCGCCCGCCGCCTGGACCGCCGTCGAGCGCGGCGCCGCCGTGGTCGCGGCCATCGTGGCCGAGGGGCGGACCGTCTACGGCGTCAACACCGGCTTCGGCCTGCTGGCCAACACCTCCATCGCCACCGACGACCTCGAGACGCTGCAGAAGAACCTGGTGCTGAGCCACGCCTGCGGGGTCGGGCCGCTGTTGGACGACGCGGTGGTGCGGCTGCTGATGGTGCTGAAGATCGCCTCCCTGTCGAAGGGCGCATCGGGCATCCGGCGCGAGACGCTGGAAACGCTGATCACCATGGTCAACGGCGGGGTCATGCCGTGCGTTCCATCGAAGGGCTCGGTGGGCGCCTCGGGGGACCTGGCCCCGCTGGCGCACATGAGCTGCGTGCTGATCGGAGTCGGCGAGGCGCGGGTGAACGGCGAGACGATGCCCGCCGAGGCGGCGCTGGCCACGGTCGGGCTGAAGCCCATCGTGCTGGGGCCGAAGGAAGGGCTGGCGCTGCTGAACGGGACGCAGTGCTCGACGGCGCTGGCGCTGGCCGGGCTGTTCGCGGCCGAGGCGGCCTTCGCGGCCGCGGTGGCCGCCGGGGCGCTGTCGGTCGACGCGCTGAAGGGCTCGGACGCGCCGTTCGACGCGCGTATCCATGCGCTGCGCGGCCAGCCGGGTCAGATCGCGGTAGCGGCGCGGCTGCGCGAGCTGATGAGCGGCTCGGCCATCCGGGAGAGCCACCGCGAGGGCTGCCACAAGGTGCAGGACCCCTACTCCCTGCGCTGCCAGCCGCAGGTGATGGGAGCCGTGCTGGACGTGCTGAAGAGCGCCGCCGCGACGCTGGAGCGCGAGGCCAATGCCGTGACCGACAACCCGCTGGTCTTCATCGACGAGGGCGACGTAATCTCCGGCGGGAACTTCCATGCTGAACCCGTTGCTTTCGCGGCGGATCAGATCGCCATGGCCTTGTGCGAGATCGGCAATATCTCCGAGCGGCGGACATCCATTCTCGTCGATCCGAAGATGAGCGACCTGCCCGCCTTCCTCGTGCGCGAGAGCGGTCTGAACTCGGGTTTCATGATCGCCCAGGTGACGGCGGCGGCGCTGGTGGCCGAGAACCGGATGGTCGCCCATCCGTGCAGCATCGACACCGTGCCGACCAGCGCCAATCAGGAAGACCACGTCTCGATGGCGACGCACGGGGCGCGGCGGCTGCTGGACATGGCCGAGAACACCGCGACGGTCGTGGCCATCGAGCTGCTGGCCGCGGCGCAGGGGATCGAGTTCCACCGCCCGCTGACCTCGTCTGCGGCGCTGGAGCGGGTGTTCGGGATCGTGCGGGAGGCGGCGGCGGCCTATGGGTCGGATCACTATTTCGCGCCGGACATCGCGCGGGCGACGGACGGAGTCCGGGCGGGCCGGTATCGGGCGTTCGCGGGGGATCTGCTGCCGTCGGCGTGATCCACACCGCTATCGTCATCCTCCGACGAGCGAAGCGAGATCGGGAGACCCAGCGGCGCGCGAGAGCGCGAAACTGTCGCGGACAGCCTGCCTGAACAGATCGCCTTCGGCGCCGCTGGGTCCCCCGGTCTGCGCGGCTACGCCGCTTGCCGGGGGATGACGAAAGCAATGAGGGGCTCACCCCTGCAGCGGGGCCTTGCGCAGGGCGGTGAGGTTGGCCGAGCCGGTGCAGAAGCAGACGGTGCGCAGCTGGCGGATGACGGTCTGGAAATGCTCGACCACCGCCTCGGTCGAGACGGTGGCGGCGGCGAGGACGCCGGCGGCCTGAGCGACCATGTCCGCGCCGAGGCGGATCGCCTTCGCGGCCTGCACGCCGTCGGCGATCCCGCCCGAGCCGATGATCAGCGTCTTCGGGCAGGCGGCGCGGACCTCGGCGATGGCGCGAGCGGTGGGGATGCCCCAGTCGGCGAAGACGGCGGCGTGGGCCTTGTCGCCGGGGTCCGTCGCCCGCTCGCCCTCGACCGTGGCCCAGTTGGAGCCCCCTGCCCCGGCCACGTCGATGCCCGCCACGCCCATCTCCGCCAGACGTTTCGCGGTGGCCGCCGAGATTCCCGCGCCCGTCTCCTTGACCAGCACGGGCGCGTCGAGCGCCTTGACCAGGGCCTGAAGCGCCGCGCCGACGCCCCACCAGTCGCGGTCGCCTTCGGGCTGGCAGGCCTCCTGCAGGGGGTTGAGGTGCACGATCAGGGCGTCGGCGGCGACCATGTCGAGGACCCGCCGCGCCTCGTCGACGCCGAAGCCACGGGTCAGCTGGGCGGCGCCGATATTGGCGAGGATGGGCGTGTCGGGGGCCTTGAGGCGCAGGGCCATGTCGAGGCCGGGGGTCGGACCTTCGGCTTCGAGGGCGGCGCGCTGGGAGCCGACGGCGAGGGCGATGCCGAGATGTTGCGCCGCCTCGGCGAGGCGGGCGTTGATGGCTTCGGCCCGGCTGGGCCCGCCCGTCATCGAGCTGATCAGCAGGGGCGTCTTCAGCCGGCGGCCGAGGAAGTCGACGCCGAGGTCGATCTTGCCGTGGTCGAGATCCGGCAGGGCCTCGTGCACGAAGCGGACGCCGGCGAAGCCGCTGTCGAGGCCGTGCCGGGCCTTTCCGGCGAGGATGACGTCGAGGTGCTGGTCCTTGCGGGCGGTGATGTCGGTCAAACGCTTACTCCGCCGCTGGCCGCGGCTCAGGGCTGCTGCTTCTCGACGGCCAGGGCGTAGGCGCCCGTCTGGCCCTGCTGATAGGCCCCGGCCCGGACCTCGAAGGTCCCGTCCTCCGGCGCGGTCCACTCCAGTTTGGCGTGGGTGTCGGACAGGCCGTCGTCGTCGGAGCCGAGGACCTCGAATTCGCCGTCGCCCTTGTCGCGGCCGATGGCCACGAAGCTGTCGAGGTCGTTCGAGACCATGGTGATGAGCAGTTTCTCGTCCTTGCGCAGGGTGATGCGGTAGGCGTCGTAGAAACTGTTGGTCTCGGTGGTGGCGTCGGTCTCAGTCAGGGCGCCCCAGGCGGTCGAGCCGAGCAGGATGCTGCCGGGCTGGGGCTGGGGACCGCGATCGATCAGTTCGAGCGCGTAGAGGCCCTTGCCCTCGGAGCCGAGCGGCAGGGCCCGCAGCACATAGTCGCCGTCCTCAGGCAGGGTGAAGCTGAGGCGCGAGTCGGTGCCCTCCATCAGGCCGTCGTCGTCCGAGGCCAGGGCGCTGAACTCGCCGTCGGCCTTGCCAACCTGCAGGAAGGTGTCGAAGTCGCCGGACCGCATAATGGCCTGGATTCTCTGGCCCTCGCGGCCCGAGAAGGCGAAGGCGTCATAGCCGCGGTCGTCGTCGTCACGCGGATCGCCCTCGCCGATTTCGCCCTGCAGCGTGGCCCCGAAGGCGATCGCCTCGGGCGCGCGATCCGGCTCGACCTCGGCGATCGACAGGCTGTAGGCGCCGGTGGCCTCGGAGAAGGCCCGCGCCTCGATGATGTAGGCCCCTGTGCGCGGCAGGGTGAAGATCAGGCGCGAATTGGTGTCCTCGGGCCCGCCGTCGTCGTCCTGGTCGAGGCTGACCCGGTTCTCGTCGAACAGTTCGAGGTAGGTGTCGAAGTCCGTGGAGGTCATGTCGATGCGCACGCGCTGGCCCTCGCGGCCCTCGAAGCGCCAAGCATCGGTGAGGATGCCGTTCGCGTTCTTGCCGTCGCCCTCGGCGAGCTGGCCTTGGGCGGTGGCGCCGATGGCGATCGGATCGGCCGCGACGGGCGGCGGACCCTCCTGCAGCGCGAGGCTGTAGGCGCCCACGGCCGAAGCGTTCAGCGGCGTGACGCGGACCAGGTAGTCGCCGTCGTCGGGGGCCGTGAAGACGAGGCGTGAGTTGAGGCCGCTGTCGGGCCCGTCGTCGTTCTGGGCCAGTTCGACGAAGGCGCCGCCCTCCATGCGGCCGACGCGGACGACCGGATCGAAGGCCTCGCTGTCCAACGCCACAGCGAAGCGCTCGCCCTGACGGGCGCGGAAGCTGAAGGCGTCGTAGGGCAGGCCGTCGTCGGCTTCCGGGTCGCGCCCCGACAGCTCGCCGCGGACGGTCTGTCCGAGGCGGAGGCTTGAGGGTCGCGGGGGGCGGGCCGCAGGCGGGCGTTCGATCAGGCTGAGCGTATAGGCGCCGCCCTCCAGCCCCGACAGCGGGCGGGCGCGCAGGACGTAGGTTCCCGTGGCCGGCGCGGTGAAGCGCAGGCGCGAGTCCGTGCCCTCGCCGAGGCCGTCGTCGTCCGTGCCGAGGGCGTCGGCCTCGGGATCTTCCGGAAAGACCTCTAGGAAGGCGTCGAACTCGCCCGACCGCAGCACGGCCTCCAGCCGCTGGCCGGCGCGGGCGCTGACGGCGTAGTCGTCGTAGCGGTAGGAGTCCTCGACCGCGGTCAGGTCGCCATCGCCGATCGAGCCCTCGACCGTGGCCCCGACGGCCAGCGGCTCGGCCGACTGCGCCAGCACCGGGCCGGCGGCCAGGACGAGGGCCAGGCTGCTGGCGGCGGCGAGAATGGTCTGACGGCGCATGCGGTCCCCCTGATTGCGGCTCGATCATAGACGCCGAACCGCGCCGTCTGTAAATCGCGCACACCGCACGATTCCTGACGACCGGAGCCGAAACCATGACGGCCGATCCCGCCCGCGCGACCCTGATCGACGGCAAGGCCTTCGCGGCCGGGCTGGTGGAGCGCGTGGCGGCGGCCTCGGCCCGGCTGGAGGCGGCGCACGGCGTCAAGCCGGGTCTGGCCGTGGTGATCGTCGGCGAGGATCCGGCCAGCCAGATCTATGTCCGCAACAAGGGCGAGACCACGGCCCGGGCCGGAATGCGGTCGGATACGCACCGCCTGCCCGCCGAGACGGACCAGGACTCCCTGCTGGCGCTGATCGCCGCGCTGAATGCGGACGCCGGCATCCACGGCATCCTCGTGCAGCTGCCCCTGCCCCGTCACATCGATTCGGCGGCGGTGCTGGGCGCGATTGATCCGGACAAGGACGTGGACGGGTTTCATGTGGTCAACGCCGGGCGGCTGGCGGTGGGCCTGCCGGGACTGGTCCCGTGCACGCCGCTGGGCTGCCTGATGCTGCTGAAGTCCGAACTGGGCGATCTGTCGGGACTGAACGCGGTGATCGTCGGGCGTTCCAACATCGTCGGCAAGCCGATGGCGCAGCTGCTGCTGGGCGAGAGCTGCACCGTGACCATCGCCCATTCGCGCACACGCGACCTGCCGGCGCTGTGCCGGACAGCCGACATCCTCGTCGCCGCCGTAGGACGGGCGGAGATGATCCGCGGCGACTGGATCAGACCGGGCGCGACGGTGATCGACGTGGGCATCAACCGGGTCCCGTCGCGCGATCCGATGAAGGCGGCGCAGGGCAAGACGCGCGTGGTGGGCGACGTGGCCTTCGACGAGGCGGCGGGGATCGCCGGACGGCTCACGCCGGTGCCCGGCGGGGTGGGGCCGATGACCATCGCCTGCCTCCTTGCCAACACCTATACGGCCGCCTGCCGCGCGGCTGATGTTGCGCCCGAAGCGCTGGACGCTTGAACGGCGAACCCTAACCTCCGATAGTCGTTCGTCCGGGTCTGCACCCAGTCAGGAGACGACGATGAATCCCTTGAGCTCACGGGCCGCGGCTCTCGCCGTCGTGGTGGTCCTGGCGCCGGCGGCCGCCGGATGCGGCATCAACTCGATCCCGACCAAGGAGGAGGCCGCCAAGGCCCGCTGGGCCGACGTGCAGTCGCAGTACCAGCGGCGCTCGGACCTGATCCCCAACCTCGTCGCCACCGTCCAGGGCGCGGCGATCGCCGAACGCACCACCCTGACCCAGGTCATCGAGGCCCGGGCCCGCGCGACCGGAGTGACGGTGACGCCCGAAACCCTGACCGACCCCGCCGCCTTCCAGCGCTACCAGGCGGCGCAGGGCCAGCTGAGCCAGGCGCTGTCGCGACTGATGCTGGTCGTCGAACGCTATCCGGAAGTCCGCTCCAACCAGAATTTCATCGCCCTGCAGTCGCAGCTGGAAGGCACCGAGAACCGCATCTCGGTGGCCCGGCGCGACTACAATGAGGCCGTGCGCGACTACAACACCTCGCTGCGCACCTTCCCGACGGTGATCTGGGCCAAGACCATCCATGGCGGGTCCGAGCCGATGCAGCTGTTCACCGCCACCGAGGCGGCGCAGACCGCGCCGACGGTGAATTTCGACGCTCTGAACCCCGCCCAGCCGGGCGGGGGCGCCGCCCCCGTGACGCCCGGCGCGGCGCCGCCCGCCCGGTGAGTTCATCCCCGATCCGCTGGCCTGACCGCCTGCCCGCCCTGCTGGTCGCGCTGCTGACCGGACTCTGGCTGGCCTGCGCGCCGGCCGCTCTCGCCCAGACGAACGCACCGCGCTTCCCCGCCCTGAGCGGACGGGTGGTCGACCAGGCCAGGCTGCTGACGCCGGAGAAGGAAGCCGCGCTGACAGCCAGGCTGGAGGCGCTTGAGCGTGACACCTCCGACCAGCTGGTGGTCGTCACCGTCGAGAGCCTGCAGGGGCTGGAGATCGAGGACTACGGCTATCAGCTTGGTCGGGCCTGGGGCATCGGCCAGGCCGAGAAGAACAACGGCGTCCTGCTGCTGGTCGCGCCCGCGGAGCGCAAGGTCCGGATCGAGGTCGGCTACGGCCTCGAAGGGGTGCTGACCGACGCCCTGTCGGCGCTGATCATCCACGACGAGATCCTGCCCTCCTTCCGCGAGGGCTATTTCGAGCAGGGCATCGAGAAGGGTGTGGACGCGATCGACAAGCAGCTGCGGCTCGATCCGGCCGAGGCCCAGGCAAGGGCGGCGGCGGCGGCGAAGCCCAAGGCGACCGTGCCGGTCGGTCCGCTGATCATGATCACCATGATCCTCGGACTGATGTTCATCTCGATGATCGGCGGACTGGCGCGGGGCGGCCGGCGGCGGCGCGGCTCGGGCGTGGGGCCGATCCTGATCTGGGCCGCGTCCGAGGCGCTGCGCAACAGCGGCCGGGGCGGCGGAGGCGGCTTCGGCGGCGGCGGCGGATTCGGCGGCGGCGGCGGGAGCTTCGGCGGCGGCGGGGCGTCGGGCGGATGGTGATGAAACTGACGACACAGGCCCAGGAGCGGATCGCGGCGGCCATCGCGGCGGCCGAGGCGCGCACCTCGGGCGAAATCTTTTGCGTGCTGGCCCGACGGGTGTCGTCGTACCGCGACGTGTCGCTGGGCTGGGCCGCGGCGGCGGCGCTGATCCTGCCGCTGGGCCTGATCCCTCTCGGCCTGGAAGCGGCCTGGATCCCGGGCATGGCGGACAGCTGGGAGGCGGCGCAGCTGGCGGCGCGCGACGTCTCCATCGGCCACGCGCTGAGCGCCTACGCCGTGATCCAGGCCGTGGTCTTTCTGGTCACCTATCTGATCACCCGGCTGCCGCCGGTGACGCGCTGGGTCACCCCGCGCGCCGTGCGCCGGGCGCGGGTTCGGGACGCCGCCGTGCAGCAGTTCCTCGCCCATGGGCTGCACGTCACCAAAGCGCGCACGGGGGTGCTGATCCTCGCGGCCCTGTCCGACCATCAGGTCGAGGTCGTCGCCGACGAAGGCATCCACGGCAAGGTCGCCCCCTCGGTCTGGGGAGACGCCGTCGAGGTCCTGTCGCAGGGGCTGAGGCGCGGCGATCCCGCGGCCGGGTTCGAGGCGGCGGTGGAGTTGTGCGGCGGGGTGCTGGCGGCGCATTTCCCGCCCGGCGCCGGCAATCCCAACGAGGTTCCGGACCGGCTGGTGGTGATCTGAAGGCGGGCCGGAACGCGGCCTGCCGGGGTCGCATTCCTCTCTGAAATGGCCTAGCCCGAGCTGACAGAGCGTTTCGGCCCGTTTCCAGGACTTCATGCCCCGCCTGCTGACCTACAATGTGCATCGCTGCGTCGGCGTCGACCGCAGGCTGGATGTCGCGCGCATCGCGGCGGTGATCGCCGAGCATGAACCGGACGTCGTCTGCCTGCAGGAACTGGACGTCGGGCGCGTTCGGACCGGCCTCGTGGACCAGGCCGGCGCGATCGCCGATCGTCTGGCCATGACCTTCCACTTTCATGCGGCGATGAAGGTCGAGGCCGAACAGTATGGCGACGCCATTCTGACCTTGCGGCCCGAACGGCTGGTGAAATCGGGCGCCCTGCCGACGATCCGGGGCGTGCCCGGGCTGGAACCGCGCGGCGCGCTGTGGGCGGCGATCGATTTTGACGGCGCCACGCTCAACGTCATCAACACCCATCTGGGCCTGGTCCCGCGGGAACAGCGGCTGCAGGCCGCCGCCCTGCTCGGCGAGGGATGGCTGAGCCATCCGTCCTGCACCGGACCGACCCTGCTGACCGGCGATTTCAACGCCACCTCGATCACCCGCCCCTATCAGGCGCTGGCGCGGCGCCTGTCCGACTGCCAGCGCAGCCTCGGCTTGCGACCGTCGGTGAAGACCTTCCCGTCCAGCTTCCCGGCGATCCGCATCGACCATTGCTTCACCAGCCCGGAGGTGGTGGTGACCGGGGTCACCGCGCCGTTCTCGCCGCTGGCCAGGATGGCGTCTGACCATCTGCCGCTGGTCGTGGATTTCGAGATCAGGCGCTGATCCGCGGCCGGTTGCGCTGCGATGGGCTGCGCCGCTTCCACGGGCGGAACGCGTCCCCCGGGGCGGTAGGGTCGCCGAGCTGGAATTCGGCGATGAACCGCTCGACAGCCGACGGCGGCTCCGCGCCCAGCGTCTGCATCCGGCCGGTGTCGAAGCGCTGGATGGCCTCGCCGACCGAGCCGACAAGAGCCTCGGCCGCGGCGAACTCGTCGGCGCTCTCGCCGATCCAGTGGCCGATGGTGCGGTGACGGAAGCGCCGGATGGCCGCGCGCCCCTCCGGCGTGGCAGGCGCGGCGGCGACGTCGCACTCGGTGTCGAAGCCGAACGAGCGGTTGTTCAGATTGGTCGATCCGATGCGGAGCACCTCGTCGTCGTAGATTGAGACCTTGGCGTGGACGATGATCCGTTCGCCGCCCGTGGTGTGGGGCGCGAAGGCGAAGAAGCGGTTGTTGCGATCGGCCTGTTCGAGCCGGAACAGGACCTCGGAGCGGGCGGTGTCCATGGTCATCTGGTCGAACCAGCTGGGGCTGCCGCCGGTCGAGACCAGCACGACTTCGGGGCCGTCCGGCTCCGCCAGGCGGGCGGCCAAGGCCTCGGCGATCTTCGGCGAGGTGAAATACTGGTTCTCGAGGTAGATCAGCCGGCGCGCCCGGCGGATGGCGTCGAGGTGCAGGCGCTCGTTCTCGCGCACCTCGGTCCGCGCCGCCCAGGCGGGCTCGGTGCGGGCGATGCCGACGGGGGTGTCGAACAGATCGGGCTCGACGCCGTCCGGCCACGGATCCTCGGCCGTCTCCGCCGCGACCGTCCGTTCGGAGGTGGCGCGGAACCAGCGCTCCCGCGCCAGGTCGCCGAGGGCCCGAGCCGCCGGGCCATCCATGACGCACATCACCTCGTGGCGCGGCGGCGGGATCAGGCCCGAGGGCTGGCAGCGCCGCGGATCGCCGTCCAGATGCTCGGCGGAGTCCCAGCGGTCGGTGCTGATGTCGCCGCCCCCGCAGAAGGCCACCGCGTCGTCGATGATCACGACCTTCTGGTGATGGCAGGCCCCGAGGGGGCCCGGGCGGTCGAGGCGGAACTCCACCATCCGCTTGCGGAACCAGCGCTGGGCCCGATGCGGGAAGAAGCCCTGCGAGGCGGCGATGACCAGCGGCGACTTCCAGATCAGCAGCCGGACGTCGAGGTCGGGCCGGGCCTTGACCAGCATGCGCAGCCGGTGGCCGATCTGGGCGTGGTGGTCGTCGGGCAGGGTCTCGGGGTCGAGGCGGGTGCGCGGATCGAACTGCCAGCCCAGCACCACGACGGAGCGCCGCGCCTTCTCCAGCGCCGAGTGAAGCGCTTCGAAATAGGCGGCGTTCTCCATCAGCACCGCGAACCGCCCGGCGGTCTCGACCCGCCAGCAGTTCCGGCCGGGCGTCAGCCAGGACTCGTTCTGTTCGTCCGCCGAAAGGCTCATGGAGGCAGCCTGACCGATTCGCATGACGGCGGCGCGCGCCCAAGCTCTACAGGACGCATGCCGGCCGGTTCCGTTCCATCATGGGCCGCCGGCGGTCAATCCCGCGCGGTCGTCGTCTCCCCGGCGCCCGGGGCCGTTCATCGCGACCGATTGCCGGAACGACGGTTTCAGGGCATAAGTCGCTCTCAATCTGACGGGGAGGTCGGCGATGCAGGCGCTGATCGAAATGATCATCGGCTTCATCGCCATGCTGGCCGCTGCGGCCCTGTCGCAGTTCGGCCTGCAGCTGGACGCCCCGAACAAGCCCCAGCGCGAGGTTCACCGGGTGCGCGACTGCAACGACAAGCCCCCGGCCGCCCTCCTCGCCGCCGCCGAACGCCAACAGGACTGCTGACGCCCGCACCGGATTTGTCGGCGCTCGCCTTTGCGCGCCGCGAATGAGCCGCTAGGGTTCCGCCGGGTCGCGCGCCCCGGCTGCGCGACGTCGCAGCCTGACGAGATCGCCGCCTTATGAAGTCGCCCCGCCAACGGCCGCCGTTGAACCTCACCGAGCCCGATCCTGAGGTCGCGGCCGTGGCCGAATTCGAGGCCCCGCCCGAGCCGGCCCCCGCCCCGGAGCCGTCGCACGAGGCGGTGACGGAGCGGCCGATGTCGGAACGCCGGCGCCGCCGCCTCGCCGAGGAGCAGCGCCAGGCCGAACAGAGGGCGGCGGAGGCCGCTGCGCGCGAGACCGCGGCCGCCGGCCCAACGGCCACGGCGGAACTGGCCCAGTCGGCCGACGCCCCGCCGGTGGCCTATGAGCCGCCCGCCTCGCCCGCTCCGCCGGCGCGACGGGCCGAGGCCGCCCCCTCCGGACGGCACGCCTATCTGCTCGCCGGCGTGTCCGCGGCCCTCTGGATCGGAGGCGTGGCCGCCTGGCTGGCCTTCGAGATCGGTTCGGGCGCGGCCGAACTGGAGCCCCTGCGGCTGGCCGTCTACGCCCTGATCGCCCTCGCGCCGGCCGGACTGGCCATCATGCTGGCCCATGCGGTGCGGCAGGGCGGGGGGCTGGCGGCCGAGACGCGCCGGGCGCGGCAACTGTCCGAGGCGCTGATCGCCCCCACCGCGCTGGCCGCCCAGCAGACCGGCGAGGTTCTGCAGACGCTGCGCAACGACATCGATCAGGCGTCGCTGGCCGCCGAGCGCGCACGCCACGACATGACCCTGCTGCGCGAGGCGCTGGCGCAGGAGACGGCGCGACTCAACGAAGCGGCCGAGACCGCCGGCCGCACCGCGCGCCGGCTGGCCGAACAGCTCGGCCACGAGCGGGACCAGATGCAGACGCTCGGCGTGCAGCTGGACAGCCAGGCCACGGGCGTGATCGACGCCGTGGAACGGCAGTCGCGCATGGTCGTCGACGCCTCCGACCTGGCCCAGACGCAGTTGCGCGAGGCGGAGGCCGCGCTGGCCGCCCGCGCCGCCGATCTCGCCGCCGCCGCCGGCGAGGCGCAGGACGCCGCCCGCGTCGCCGCCGACGACCTGGCCCGGCAGACCCTGCGGCTGGAGAACGCCGGCTCGGGCGTGGCGGAACAGATCCAGTCGGTGGAGGAAGGCCTCGGCCAGCAGCGCGCGGCGCTCGTCACCGCCGCCTATGCGCTTCGCACCGATCAGGAGGATTTCTCGGCCCAGGTCGAGAGCCAGCGGGCCCAGCTGACCGAACAGCTGTCCGCCACCCGCGCCGTCACGGACGAACTTGGCCAGACCTCGGCCCGGACGACCGAGAGCATCAAGGACCTCGTCGAGGCCGCGACCGATCAGTTCCGCGCCCTCGTCGAGATGTCGCAACGCGAGGCCGACGGCTTCGACAGCGCGACCAAGCTGGCGCTCGACAAGTTCGAGGCGCTGGCGGCAGAGGCGCGCGACGCGCTGGTGGAGGAGACGCGACGGGCGCTGGCGGCCCTGCAGGCCACGGCCGAGGACTCGCGACTGGCCGCCGAGGAGGCCGCCGAACAGGCGCAGGTCCGCGCCGACCGCCTGGGCGAGGCGCTGTTCGAGGCCGCGCAGAAGGCCGACCAGGCCGCCGACGCCCGGGTCGACAGCGCTCGCCGGATCGTCACCGAGACCAGCGGACTGGTGGACGAGGCCGGCCAGCGGGCGCTGGAGCAGCTCGAGGCCACGGTGGAGCGGATGAACACCGCCCTCGCGCGGGTCGAGGAGGCGATGGGCGAGCTGGACGAACGCGCCGCCCGCCTGCCGGAGGAGGCGCAGAAGCGGGTCGACGCGGTGCGCGCCACGGTCGAGGAAGGGCTCGCCGCCCTGTCCGCCGCCTCGCAGAAGGCGGCCGCCGACACCGAGGCGCTCGACGCCGGCTTCCAGGAGCGGGTGCGGCGCAACTACGACATGCTCACCGAGGCGGTCCGGCTGATGGGCGTGGTCTCCGGCGACAGCCCCGGCGGCCGCCGCCGCGAGGCCGCGCCGCCGGCGCCCTCCCCCGATCTGGAGACGCCGGAGCGCGCCCGGCCTGAACGGCCCGAGCGCAGCGAGGCGCCGCGCGGCTTCGGCCTTCGTGGACGGCTGAAGCTGGAGCCGATGCCCGGCGCGGCGCAGCCGAACCAGCCGGAGAAGGATCGGCTGGGGTGGAGCGATCTGGTCGACGAGGGCGGGCCGGGCGACCCGCCGCTGGACCTCGACACCCCGGTCATGCCGGCCGCCGACGGCGAGGCGCTGGGCGAGCGGATCACCAGCGCCATTCGCCGCATGGGCGTCGATCCGAACGCCCTGCTGCCCCGCTCGCGCGTCGAGGAAGCCGCCCAGGCGGTGGCCGCCGGCGATCCCGACCGGGCCCGGCAGATCGTCCGCCGGGTCGCCCCGGCGGCGGTGCGCAGCGTGTCGCGGCGGGTGCTGACCGACGCCGACCTGCGCGCCGACGCCGAGGCCTATGTGCGGAGCTTCGCTCGCGACCTGACGGCCCGGGCGGCCGCAAACGACGGGCCGGGCGTGCTGGGCCGTCTGACTTCCGACGGCGGGCGGGCCTTCATGCTGCTGGACGCGGCGATCGGCGACCTGTCCTGAGCCCCCTGCCCGCTCAGACCGCCAGTCGGCGCCTCAGAGAGGCGGCGGCGATCAGGCCGGCGACCGACATCGCCGCCATGGCCGCGTAGCCGCCGGCCCCGAACCGATCGTAGAGCGGGCCGGAGGCGGCCGTGGCGAGGCCGATCAGCACCCCGGCCGACAGGACCGAACTGAGCGTCTGGGCGGCCGTGTGGCTGTCGGGCGGCGACAGCCGTTCGACGATCTGAACCCCGGCCAGGAAGGTGGCGGCGAAGGTCAGGGCGTGCAGCGCCTGCAGCGGCCACAGCAGCCACAGCGGCGGGGCGAAGGCCATGGCGCTCCAGCGCACCACGGCGGCGGCGGAACCGACCATCAGCAGGCTCCACGGGCCGAGACCGACGCGGCGTCGCCACGGCTCGAACAGCCACATCAGGGCGATCTCGACGACGACGCCGAAGGCCCAGAGCCAGCCGGTTACGGCCTCGCTTATCCCTTGGGTTTTCCACAGCAGGGCCGAAAAGGCGTACTGGAAGGCGTGGGCCGCCTGGACCGCGCCGATGGCGAAGATGGCGGTCATGAACACCCGGTCGGCCATCAGTCGACCGAGGCCGCGGAAGCGTTCCAGTCCGGCCACGGGCGCGCCATCCGCGACCCGCTCCGGCGGCAGGGTCAAGGCGGCGACGGCGGCGAGGCCGAGGGACGCCGCCACCAGCCAGACGATGACGCCATCGGCCGGCCAGTGCAGCAGCAGGGCTCCCATGCCGATGTTGGCGACGACGAAGGCGGCCGAGCCCGCGCCGCGCGGCAGGGAGAAGCTGAATCCGAGCCGCCCCGCCAGTCTGAGCGTCATGACATCGGTCAGCGGCACCAGCACGCCCATGGCCGTGGCCCCGATGAACCAGCCCAGCGCGCGGACGGCGTAGATGTCGGACACTCCGGCGAGGCCGTAGCCCGCCGCCATGACCAGACCCATCAGGGCGATCGGCGTACGACGGTAGCGGAAGCCGTCGGCCCAGACCGCGAGCAGCGGGCCGGTCACCGCCCGGGCCAGCATCGGGGCGGCCAGCAGCGTGCCGATCTGGGCGCCGCTCAACCCCTGCGAGCGCATCCACAGGCCTGCAAACGGAAGGGACACGCCGGTGGCGCCGAAGAGCAACACATATTGCAAAGCCATGCGCTGGGCGGCGGTCATGGCGGCCGAATAGCAGACGGCGGCGCTTCTGTCGGCTAGCGTTCACAGCATGACAGTCGATCGCAGTCTTGCGGTGTTCGCCGCCCTGAACGGTGCGCTCGCCGTGGCGCTGGGCGCCTTCGCGGCGCACGGCGCGGGGCCGCAGGTGAAGTCCCTGCTGGCGACCGGCGCGCACTACCAGTTGGCGCATGCCGTTCTGGCCCTCGTCTGCGCCATCTGGCCGGCCCGAAACCGGGTTGTCACGGTCGCCGGATGGCTGGCCGCCGCCGGGGGGCTGGTGTTCGGCCTCGCCCTGTCCGCCGTGGCCCTGCTGAGCCTCCGCGCCATGGGCGCTGTGGCCCCGATCGGAGGCCTGCTGATGATCGCGGCTTGGCTTTTGATCGCCTATGCCGCATTGCGGACACAAATCGACCGCGCCTGATCCACCACGAAAAGAGACCGAGTACCCGTATGGCCTTTCCCGCGCCCGAAACGCCGCGCCGAGACCTGTTCCCCGAGATCGAACCCTACGCCACCGGCTTCATGCCGACCGACGGCGTGCACGAGATCTATTACGAGGAGTGCGGCAATCCCCAGGGCCTGCCGGTCGTGGTGCTGCACGGCGGGCCCGGCGGCGCGGTCAATCCGGGCATGCGCCGCTATTTCGACCCGTCGAAATACCGCATCGTGCTGTTCGACCAGCGCGGCTGCGGCAACAGCCGGCCGAACGCCTCGCTGGAGGACAACACCACCTGGACGCTGATCGAGGACATCGAGCGCCTGCGCGAGCTGCTGGGCATCGACAAATGGGTGGTGTTCGGCGGCAGCTGGGGTTCGACCCTGTCGATGGCCTATGCGATCACCCATCCCGAACGGGCGGCGGCGCTGGTCCTGCGCGGCATCTTCCTGCTGACCAAGCCGGAGCTGCACTGGTTCTATCAGGAGGGGGCGTCGCACCTCTTCCCCGACGCCTGGGAGCGGTTCATCGCCCCGATCCCCGAGGCCGAGCGTCACGACCTGATGGGCGCCTATTACAAGCGGCTGGTCGGCGATGACCGGGCCGAGCGGGAACGCTGCGCCGTGGCCTGGTCGAGCTGGGAGGGCGAGACGGTCAGCGTCGAGGGGCCCGAGGCGCGCCCCGACAAATTCGCGGAGCCGGACTTCGCGGTCGCCTTCGCCCGCATCGAGAACTGGTATTTCACCAACGGCGGCTTCTTCCCGGAGGAGGGCTGGCTGCTGAAGAACATCGGCCGCATCCGTCACATCCCCTGCTGGATCGCACAGGGCCGGTTCGACGTGGTCACCCCGATGACCAGCGCCTGGGCGCTGCATCGGGCCTGGCCGGAAGCGAAGCTGGATGTCGTCAGGGACGCGGGCCACGCCTCGACCGAGCCGGGCATCGTCGACAGCCTGGTGAGAGCGACGGATTGGGCGGCTTCCCTCTAGGCAGCAGGCAGCAGGCAGCAGGAAACGATACCTGGGCGTGCCCCGCTCCTCCTAACCCATAGTCCCCAGGCCCTGTTCCTGCTGCCTGATGCCTGACCCCCTCACTTCGGGTTCGTCTTCTCGACCATCTCCGACAGCTGGAAGCCGATGCGGCGGGCGGGGCGTTCGTCGGGCTTCTTGCGGACGTCGAGGAAGACGTTGATCTGGGCGTAGTGCTGGATCAGGCGCACCGGCTTGCCGTCGGCGTTCTTGCCCAGGAACATGATGAAGTCCGGGCCCCAGAAGCCGACGTCGTCGATCGACATGGTGCCGTCGCCGGGCAGGCCGACGATGCGGGCGCCGACCTCCTCGTCCCGGTCGAGGCCCTTCTCAAAGTCCTCGATCAGCTTGGACAGGCGAACGAAGGCCCATTCCGCGGGGTTCTCGCGCATGCGCACGCCGTCGGTCAGGGCCGCGGTCTGCTCGGCCGTAGCGGCCGGCAGCACCGGTTCCGGGCATGGGGCGTCGCCGCAGTCGGAGACGAACAGGGGCGTGGCGGCGGCGGAATCGGCTTTGGCTTGGGTCATGACCCGAACCTAACGCGCGAAAACGCGGATCAGAACAGGCCGTGTCCCTTGGGCAGTTCGGCGTAGCGGTGGACGCGGGTGGCCAGCACCATGCCGAAGCCGATCATCACCGTCAGCATCACCGTGCCGCCGTACGACAGCAGCGGCATCGGCACGCCGACCACCGGCGCAAGGCCCATGACCATGGCCCCGTTGATCAGGACGTAGAGCGCGAAGGTGGCGGTCATGCCCGCCGCGCCGAGGCGGCCGAAATGGCTGTGCGACAGCGAGGCGATGCGCAGGGCGATCAGGATGATGGCGATATAGCAGGCCAGCACTGTGAAGGAGCCGACGAAGCCGAACTCCTCCGACACCGCGGCGAAGATGAAGTCGGTGTGCTTCTCGGGCAGGAATTCCAGCTGGCTCTGGCTGCCCAGCCCATAGCCCTTGCCGAGCAGCCCGCCGGAGCCGAGCGCGATCTTGGACTGCATGATGTGGTAGCCGGTGCCGGACGGATCGCCCTCCGGATTGAGGAAGGTGAGGACCCGGTTGCGCTGGTAGTCGTGCATGCCGAACATGATGTACGGCGGCACCGTGACCGCGGCGAGCACGCCGCCGGCGGCGATGATCTTCCAGCTGAGCCCGGCCATGAACATGATGGCGGCGCCCGTCAGCCCGATCAGCATGGCCGAGCCGAGATCGGGCTGGTGCGCCACCAGCAGGAACGGCATGCCGATCATCAGGGCCGGCACGATCAGCTTCCAATGGAAGCTGGCCTCGCGGGCCGTCGAGCCGTGATACCAGCGCGCCAGGGCCAGGACGAGACCGATCTTCATGATCTCGGACGGCTGGATGCGGGTCACTCCGAGGTCCAGCCAGCGCGTCGCGCCCATGGCCGTGTAGCCGAACAGCTCGACGCAGACCAACAAGAACAGGGCCAGGCCGTAGAGCGGATAGGCGAGGCGGAACCACCATTTCAGATGGATCAGCGACAGAACCAGCATGGCGACCAGAAGGACGCCGAAACGGATCAGATGGTTGGCGGCCCACGGCGTCCAGCTGCCCTTTGCGACGGAATAGAGCATCAGGCCCCCGACGCCGGCGACCACGCACAGCAGGGCGGTGAAGCGCCAGTCGATCTGGGTCAGCTTGACGGTGAGCCGTTCGCGCTCGCCGGGACGGGTCAGGGCGGAAGCGGTCATCGGCGCGGCTCGGACAGATAGGGGCGCGGGCCCGAGGTGGCCGTCGGCGCCTGGCGCGGCGCGGGTTCGGCGGCGGCCGGGGCGGCCACAACGCCGTCCGGATCGTCGGGCGCGGCGCCGAAGGTGTCTTCGTCCGCAGCCGGCCCCTCAGGCGCGGGGGGCAGCGGACGCTGGATGCGCTCAAGCATCTCGGGATCCTTGAGCAGGGTCGTTCGCATGATCTCGCGAGCCCGCGGCGCGGCGGCCGTGGCCCCGCCCTTGCCGCCGTGCTCGATGATCACGGCGACGGCGTAGCGCGGCTCGTCGACCGGGGCGAAGGCGACGAACAGGTTGTGGTCCTTCAGCGCCCAGACATTGCTCTTGCGGGAGCCGGTCCCGTAGCTGCGGACCTGGGCCGTGCCGGTCTTGCCGGCCATCTGGATGTCGCCGAGGCCCAGCTGGCTTTGGCGGTAGGCGCCGCCGGTGACGTCGTTGGCCACGGCCACCATGCCCTGACGGACGATCTCGAGATGCTCGCGCGAGAAGGGCAGGTCCGGCACCTCGGCGCCGCTGGGCTGGTCAACGCCGCCGACCGACTTGACCAACCGAGGCAGGATCGCCTTGCGGGCGTTGGCGAAGCGCGCGGTCGTGACGGCCAGTTGCAGGGCGGTGACGTTGACGTCCCCCTGCCCGATCGCCACGGACAGGGTTTCGCCGGGAAACCACACCCGGGATTCCGGATTGGGATTGTTGCGGTTGTAGTGAGCCTTCCAGGCCCGGCTGGGGACGGTCCCCGCCTTCTGGTTGCCGACCCCGATGTCGTAGGTCTGCATGAAGCCGATCTTCTTGGCGACCTCCTGGATCTTGTCGACCCCAGCGCGGTTGCACATATGATAGAAATACACGTCGCACGAGTTCTTGATGGCGTCGTGCATCGTCTGGGGGCCATGGCCGCCGGCGTCCCAGCAGCGGAACACCCGGTTGCCGTAGCGGTAGCCGCCGGTGCAGACCACCCGCTCGGTCGGATCGACGCCCGACTCCAGCAGGGCCAGGGCGGTGGTCAGCTTGAAGGTCGAGCCGGGGTGGAAGACGCCGTTGATGGTCTTGTCCAGCAGCGGCTTTCTCTCGTAGTCGGCAAGGGCGCGGTAGATGCTGGACGGCACGCCCCCGACAAACAGGTTCGGATCGAACGACGGGGCCGACATCATGCAGAGGATGTCGCCGTTGCGGACGTCCATGACCACGCAGCCGCCGGACTCCTCGCCATAGACCTCCAGCGCCCGGTTCTGCACATCGGCGTCCAGGGTGAGGACGATGTCCTTGCCGGGAACCGCCGGGCGCGAGCCGCCGACGTCCTCGGCCACGACCCTTCCGCGGGCGTTGACCTCGACCCGGTTGCCGCCGGCCTCGCCGCGCAGGTCCGCGTCGAAAGACTTCTCCACGCCCTGGCGCCCGATGCGGAATCCCGGATTGTAGAGAATCTCCGGGACCTTCTCGCCGCGCGCCTCGATCGCCTTGATATCGCGGTCGTTGGGCTTGGCGACATAGCCGATGACATGGGCGAAGGCCCCGCCGAACGGGTAGTAGCGGGCCTCGTTCATGTCGGCCATCACGCCCGGCAGCTCGTTGGCGTAGAGATTGACCTTGGCGAACTCCTCCCAGGTCAGGTCGCTCTTGACCGGCACGGGCGAGAACCGCGGCGCGGCGTTGACGTCGCGGATGATGGCGCGGCGGCGCTCCAGGGTGTCGGGCAGCAGGCGGCCGAGCAGGTCGAGGGTCTGGTCGAGGTCCTTGGTCTCGTCGCGGACCACCAGCACGCGGAAGCTGGGGCGGTTGCCGGCGATGACCACGCCGTTGCGGTCGAGGATGCGGCCCCGCGGCGGCGGCACGAGGCGGAAGTTGAACTGGTTGTTGGAGGCCAGGGTGGCGTATTCGCCGGCCTGAAAGACCTGGAGCTGGGCCAGACGGCCGGTCAGGGCGACCCCGGCGAGCGTGGTCAGCCCGCCCAGCACGAAGGTGCGGCGCAGGAACGACCCCTGCCGCTCGTTGGCGTCGGAGAAGAAGATCGACGGTTCCGAGCTCATCGGAATCTCACGTCGCCGTCCTCGAACCGTTCGATCAGCCGGTGCGCAAAGGGAAACAGCAGCAGCGTCGGAACGAACTGCAGGACCACGGAGATCAGGCTGGCGGGCGTCGGGGCGATCACAGCCATGACCAGATAGGCCAGGACGAAGGCGAGAAGGCAGCAGGCGGCGTACCAGACGAACAGCACCGCTGTGTCCTGACCGGCGAGAAAGCTGCGCGACGCCAGCACCACGCTGTAGATGGCGAGGAAGGTCAGGCCCCAGAGCCCGAGCGGGCTGTAGGTCAGGACGTCGAGCAGCAGGCCGAGGGCCATCAGCATCAGCGGTGCGAGGACCGACGGCCGGATCAGCGGCCAGGCGAAGGCCAGCACCATGGGGATCACCGGCTCCGGCAGGTGCAGCCCGAACAGCTCGACCGGGGTCTGCAGGACGATGGCGGCCGCGACGGTGATCAACGCCGGATAGACGATCCACTGCATCGGGCCGACGACGCGGACCGCGACGGGGCGTCTCATTCGGTCCCTCCGGGAGTCGCGGCGGCGGGGGGAGCGGCGGCCTGGGCCGGCGGCGTCGCGGCGGGGCGGGCCGGCGGGACCTGCGCCGGGACCGGGCCTTGCGCGGTTTCGCGGGCGGCGGCGCGGCGCGCGGCCGAGTCGGTGATCGCGGTGGTCTGGGCGATCGTGGCCTCGGCCAGGGTGTCGAGCGCGGCCAGGGGCGGAGCGATCAGGTCGTCCGGTCCGATCAGCTGGCCGAAGTCCTCGAACAGCATGACCCGGACGTAGTCGATGGCGCCGCGGTCGCTGAACAGCTTGACCCGCCAGGACCCGTCGATGCCCTTGGCGGCCACGCCGATCGGCACGCCGCGAGGGAAGCCGCCGCCGTCGCCGGAAGACAGGATGCGATCGCCGGCCTGGACCGAGCCGACGCCGCGCACGAACTCCAGCCGGGGATTGCCCGAGCCGTCGCCGGTCAGCAGGGCGCGGGCGTCGGTGCGGTCGACCAGCACCGGCGTGCGGCTGGCCACATCGGTGAGCAGCAGCATGCGGCTGATATTGGGCGAGGTCCCGACGACCCGACCGACGAGGCCGTGCTCGTTGATCACCGGATTGCCGACCTTGACCCCCTTGGCCGAGCCGACGTCGATCAGGCGGGCGTTGGAGAACGGGCCGCGTGTGTCGGAGATGGAGCGGGCCGTGCGCATCTGCACCGGCGGCTCGGGGCGGATGCCGAGCATGGCCTCGTAGCGGGCGTTGACGTTCTTGAGGGCGATCGCCTGGTCACGCCACGGCTGCAATTCCGCGAGTTCGCGCTTGAGACGGCGATTCTCCGAGACCGCGAAGAAATAGCCGCCGACATAGTCGCTGGCGTGGCCGAACCAGCGCACGGGGGCCGCGAACACGCCGCCGACCGGGCCTGACACGCTTTCGACGCCGGCGCGCACCGGCTGGTAGGGCGAATTCTGGGCCCGGGCGTCGCTGATCAGCAGCAGGACGCAGCCCACGGCGGCGACCACGACGGCGACCGCCGCGGTCCAGACCAGCGGCACCTTGATGTTTTCGAACGGTCCGTCGCGAAACGCCACGGCGCGCCTTCCTCAGAAAAAGGGAATCAGCGGGACGCCCCCCGCCGATCTGCCGAGCCTATCGCAAAAACCGGGCCGTTTGGAAACCGCCGCAACCCCGATGCCGTCAAGGATGACAGGGATTTGAGGCGGCGTTTCGACTGCAGCCCTCAGAGGGCCGAGTCGAGCACGCCCTTCATCCAGCGCGGATGCTCAAGCACCCGGCCGCAGCCGATGGCGACGCAGGACAGCGGATCGTCGGCCACGGAGACCGGCAGGCCCGTGTGGTCGCGAATCTCGGCGTCCAGGCCGCGCAGCAGGGCGCCGCCGCCGGTCAGCATGATGCCCTTGTCGGCGATGTCGGCGGCCAGCTCCGGCGGGGTGGCTTCCAGAGCGACCTTCACGGCCTCGACGATCTGGGTGACCGGCTCGGCGAGGGCTTCCGCCGCCTGACGCTCGGAGATGCGGACCTCGCGGGGCACGCCCTGCATCAGGTCGCGGCCCTTGACGTCGATCGACAGGCCTTCGCCGTCGGCCGGGATACGGGCCGTGCCGATGTCCTTCTTGATGCGCTCGGCGGTGGTTTCGCCGATCAGAAGGTTATGGTTGCGGCGCATGTAGCTGATGATCGCCTCGTCCATCTTGTCGCCGCCGACGCGGACCGAGCGCGAATAGACGATGCCCGACAGCGACAGCACGGCCACCTCGGTGGTGCCGCCGCCGATGTCGACGACCATCGAGCCGGTCGGCTCGTGGATCGGCAGGCCGGCGCCGATCGCGGCGGCCATCGGCTCGTCGATCAGGCCGACGCGGCGAGCCGAGGCGTTGAGGCAGGAATCGTTGATGGCGCGGCGCTCGACGGCGGTGGCGCCCGACGGCACGCAGACGATGACCTTGGGGTTCACGAAGCCCTTGCGGTTATGAACCTTGCGGATGAAGTGCTTGATCATCTCCTCGGCGACTTCGAAGTCGGCGATGACCCCGTCGCGCATGGGACGGATGGCTTCCATGTGGCCCGGGGTGCGGCCCAGCATCTGCTTGGCCTCAATGCCCACGGCGTGGACGATCTTGCGGCCGCCGACGTTGCGGAGCGCGACCACCGAGGGCTCGTTCAGCACGATGCCCTTGCCCTTCATGTAGATCAGGGTGTTGGCGGTGCCGAGGTCGATGGCGATGTCGTTGGAGATCGCGCCGAAAATGCTGTTGAACATGGATCCGGGATACCGTTCGTTCGGGCCTTGATTAGGGCGTTCGCAGTCTCGATCCGCTTCGGCGACGCCCCGGCCGCGCGCATCCCCATCCGCGCCGCCTCCTGATCGTTACGCCTGACCGACCGAAGGCCCGTTTGGCAGTGTGCGAAGGCGATTACAACCCCCATGCAGCCTATCCGGCGCACCCGGCGCGGCTATGCCCACCTTGGCCGTTCACGTTCGCGTCAGCCAAGCTTCAGTCGGGCGCGCCGGCGGCCCGCTCGCGCCGCTTGACCAGCTCGCGCACGCCCAGCATCAGCCCCAGCCAGACCACCGCCACGCCGGCCAGGATCGCCGAGGTCCAGATACCGTCGCCGGACACCGCCGACACCACCGCTCCACCGAAGAAGGCCACCAGCGCGGTCTTGGGCAGCACCCCGAGGGCGCAGCCGAGCAGATAGGCGGGGAAGGAGGCGCGGGTGGCCCCGAACGCCATGTTGACGACGATGAACGGGGCCGAGGGCACGTTGCGGATCATGAAGCTGGCGTAGAAGGCGTTCTTGCCGACGAAGCCCTTGAGCCGGTTCAGGGTGCGGCCGCCGAAGCGGTCGAGCATCCGGGCCGTCGGACCCCGCCCCAGCCAATAGGTCACGCCGGCCGAAACGATGGTCGCGATCCAGCTGTAGAGAAAACCGAACCACGGCCCGAACGCGACGACGCAGGCGGCGATCAAGATGAACTGGGGCGCGCCGATGAAGGCGGCGGCGATGAACAGGATCACCGTGGCCGCAAAGGCCCACGGGCTCCCGGCGTAGCCCTGCAGCCAGGCCTCGAGTTTTTCCTCGGCCGCCAGCCCGAGCTGGCTCTTGCCGACCATCAGCAGGGCTACCGTCGCGCCCAGCAGCAGGGCCGTCGCCAGCGCTGCCCGCCAGCGGCGGCCTTCCATGTTGAGGATGAAGTCGAGGAGCGCGCGCATGCAGCCGCGGGAATAGCATCGGCTGACGCCGGGAGCGAGAACCCTGGGGCCCGGCCCGCAACGACCGCAATGACAGCGCTCTTGAAACTTGTAACCCATAGGTGACATGTAACCCCAAGGTGACATGACTTGGAGGGACCAAACGTGGACGAGCAGGAGCTGGCGAGAACGCGGCGCGAACGGGCGCGAAAATTCTACGGCGGCCTCGCACTGGCCTTCGTGGGGCTGGCGGCCGTCGCGGTCGGTTGGGTCGTCGCCCAAGGGAAGAGCGGCGACGCTGCGACAGGCCCGGGTTTCGCGGTCGGACTCGGAGCCGCCTTCGTACTGGGCGGCGCCCTCGTGGCCTGGACGGCCCGGCCGGGAAACAGAGGCTGGATGTCCCAGGGCTCCCAGGGCAAGCGGGAGCGGCTGCAGGGGCAGCGGTCGCGGCAACTGTTCCTGTTCCCGCTCGTGGCCCTGATCTTCACCGGTCTGGCGATCGAGCCGGCGAACGAGATCGTCTCCGGAGCCGGCGGATTGCGCGACTACCTGTCGGTGACCCTGCCCGTACTCTACGCCTGGCTGACCGCCGCCATCGCCATGGGATGGGACGGACAGTCCCGGCGGAACCGCCGGTTCCTGGAGGACGAGCTGACCCTTGCGATTCGCGCGCGCGCCATGACGGCGGCCTTCCTGGTCCTGATGATCGGCGCCACGGCGGCCCTGGGCCTGGCCCTGGCCCGACCGCAGCTCGGAGCGGTGGCGTTGTTGGTCGCGCTGGCGGCCGCAGGCGCGACAGCGGGCGTGCGCTTCGCCTGGCTCGATCGCGAGGCCGGCCAGGATGGGTGATCCGCGGCTGGCGTCCCGTTTGAAGGAGGCGCGAACGGCGGCGGGGCTGACCCAGGCCGAACTGGCCGAGAAGGCCGGGGTGTCGCGCAAGACGGTGAATACGGTCGAGAACGGGGTCTTCATTCCATCGACGATCCTCGCGCTCTCGCTGGCCCGGGCGCTGGACGCGCGCGTCGAGGACCTGTTCTGGCTGCAGGACTGAGCCGCTCGCCATTTCCGCCTTGCCCCCGCGGGACCCGGCCCCCTAGTCTCCCGCCAGCCGTCGCTTCGACCGGCCGGAGTCCGAGAGTTTGAGCCTGACGCTGACAGGGATCATGGCGGGTCTGATCGTCGGCCTGACGCCGCAGACGCCGCCGATCTTCAACCCCGGCGCTCCGGGGGCCCCCTCACGGGTGATCAGCGCGGCCGAGGCGGTGGAGCTGAGCCGGACCGGCTACGTCGAGGCCGACGTCCGCTTCATGCAGCATATGATCATCCACCATCGGCAGGCAGTCGAGATGGTGGAGCTGATGCGCACGCGCGCCGCGTCGGACACGGTCCGGCGACTGGGAGAGCGGATCGGCCAGAGCCAGGCGGCCGAATTGGCGCTGATGCAGGAATGGCTGACGAGCCGCGGTCTATCGACGGCACCCGAGAATCTGCACGCTGGTCACCACGGCCACATGGGCGGCGCGCGCGATCCGCAGGTTCCGCTGATGCCGGGCATGCTGTCGCCGGCCCGGATGGAGGCGCTCGCCGCGGCCCGCGGACCCGCATTCGACCGCCTGTTCCTCGAAGGCATGATCCAGCACCATCAGGGCGCCCTCGACATGGTCAGGGCCCTGCTGGACGATCCCGACGCCGGAGAGGATCCGACGCTGTCCGACTTCAGCACTTCCGTCACGGCCGATCAGTCGGCCGAAATCCTGCGCATGCAGTCCGTACTGTCCGAGTTCTAGATTCCCATTCATCCGAGGGGCGACCATGATCATCCGCAGTCTTCTGTTGGGCACCGCCGCGGCGGCGAGCCTCCTGTTCGGGGCGGCCTCGGCCCAGACGCAGGCGCCGGCGGTGGGCGTGGACGCCCGCTCCACCCTGTCTCCGGGCCTGCGAGACGCCGGCCAGGTCGCCTCAAATCTGACGCTGGAATATTCGGTTGCGCCCGCGCCCGGCTTCTTCGATCCGGACTCGCTGTGGGGCCCGCCCACGCCTGAGGAAGCCGCCGCGGCGCGCGCCCACGCGGCGGCGGTCGAGGCCGGCACGGCCCAGCCCCTGCCCGCTCCGAAATACAGCCCGCTGGCGCTGGCCAACAGCGACATCGCCCTGTCGAACGGACGGCTGTTCGTCGGCAGCTTCCATGGCTTCAACGCCTATGACGTGACCCGCGGGGCGCCAGAGCTGGTGCTGTCCGTGGTCTGTCCCGGCGGTCAGGGCGACGTGTCGATCCGCGGGAACCTGCTGTTCATGTCGGTCGAGCAGAACCGCGCCCGCCTGGACTGCGGGGTTCGGGACGCCGAGGGCGAGGTCAACGCCGAGCGCTTCCGCGGCATCCGCATCTTCGACATCAGCGATCTGAGCGCGCCGCGCCAGATCGCGGCCGTGCAGACCTGCCGGGGATCGCACACCCACACCCAGGTGCCGCACCCGACCGATCCCAACGTCCTGTACATCTACGTCTCGGGCACGGCGGACGTGCGCAAAAGCGACGAACTGTCGATCTGCCAGGGGGGCGAGCCGGGCGTGAGCCCCGAGACGGCCCTGTATTCGATCGATGTGATCAAGGTGCCGCTGAACGCGCCGGAGCAGGCGGCCATCGTCAGCCGCCCGCGCATCTTCGCCGACCGGGAGACGGGCGAGATCGCCGGCCTGTGGAAGGGCGGCCGCTTCGGCGTCGCCGGCCAGGAGACGGCCCAGACCAACCAGTGTCACGACATCACCGCCTATCCGGAGATCGGGCTGGCGGCGGGGGCCTGCAGCGGCAACGGCATCCTGCTGGACATTTCGGACCCGGAGCACCCGTCGCGGGTCTCCGAGCTGTTCGACCCGGACATGGCCTACTGGCATTCGGCGACCTTCAACGCCGCCGGAGACAAGGTGCTGTTCACCGATGAATGGGGCGGCGGCGTCGCCGCGCGCTGCCAGGCGGGGGATCCCGCCACCTGGGGCGCCGACCTGATCGCCACGATCGAGGACGGCCGTCTGGTCGGGAAGAATTTCTTCAAACTGCCCTCGGTCCAGACCGCGTCCGAGAACTGCGTCGCCCACAACGGCAATCTGATCCCGGTGCCCGGCCGCGACCTGATGGTCCAGGCCTGGTACCAGGGCGGGGTGTCGATCGTCGACTTCACCGATCCGGCCAGGCCGTTCGAGATCGCGTATTTCGATCGCGGGCCGATCGACCCCGAGCACCTGTATGTCGGCGGCCACTGGTCGGCCTACTGGATGAACGGCCGCATCTACGCCAGCGAGATCGCCCGCGGCCTCGACGTCCTGCGGCTCCAGCCCAGCGAGCAGCTGTCGGCGGCCGAGATCGCCGCCGCCGAACGGGTGATGGCCGAAACGATCAACCCGCAGACCCAGACCCGTCCGGTCTGGGAAGACAGCCCCGACGTCGCCCAGGCCTATCTGGACCAGCTGGCGCGGTCGGACGGGATCGAGGCCCGACTGGCCGAACGGGCCCGGACGCTGGTCGAGCAGTGGCGCGGCGGGCGGGCCGACCGGGCGAGCGCCGCCCGACTGTCCCAAGCGCTGGCCGTCATTCCCGAAGAGACGGCCAAAGCCGACGCCACGCGTCTGAAGGCGCTGTCCGACCTGTTCGGCCGCCTCGGCGGCCAGGGCTGAGGGGCCGGTAATGCGTCTGGCGATCCTGACCACGGGCGCCGTCCTGGCTCTGGCCTGCGCCGCTCCGGCGGCCGCGCAGACCCCGCCGGCCCTGGCGGCGGCGACGTCGGCCGCGCAAGCCGCGGACGTGGCCTCGCCCGAGGCCATCGTGACCGCTCTGTACGACGTAATCTCCGGCGACGCCGGCGTTGAGCGGGACTGGGACCGTTTCCGGTCCCTGTTCCATCCGACGGCGCGGCTGATGCCGTCGGGCGTCAACGCCCAGGGCGTCGGCGTCGCCCGCTCGATCACGCCGGACGAATACATCGAGCGCAGCAATCCGCTGCTGGTCGGCGACGGCTTCCACGAGCGGGAGATCGCCCGGCGCGCCGAGCGGTTCGGCCACATGATGCATGTGTGGTCCACCTATGAGAGCCTGCACAGCCTGTCGGACGCGGCGCCGTTCGCGCGCGGGATCAACAGCATCCAGCTGTTCCACGACGGAACGCGCTGGTGGATCCTGAGCGTCTACTGGCTGGGCGAAACGCCGGAGACGCCCTTGCCCGCCGAGTATCTGCCGCCTGCGGCCTGAGGCGGGCCGGCCCCGGCATTTGATCGGCCTTTCGCGACTGCGTAAGGAATGGGCGCCGTTTCCGGAGTCGCCATGTCCACCCTGCAGTCCGCCGCCCTCGCCCGCGTCAAGCCCTCCGCCACCCTGGCGGTGACCGCGCGGGCGCGGGAGCTGAAGCGCGAGGGGCGTGACGTCATCGGGCTCGGGGCGGGCGAGCCGGACTTCGACACCCCCGACAACATCAAGGAAGCCGCCATCGCGGCCATCCGTCGCGGCGAGACCAAATACACCGACGTCGACGGCATCCCCGAGCTGAAGATGGCGGTGGCGGCGAAGTTCAAGCGCGAGAACGGCCTGTCGTACGGGACCGACCAGATCCATGTCGCGCCGGGCGGCAAGACGGTGATCTACAACGCCCTGGTCGCCACCCTGTCTCCCGGCGACGAGGTGATCGTGCCGGCGCCCTACTGGGTGTCCTATCCGGACATGGTGCTGCTGGCCGGCGGCGAGCCGGTGACCGTGGTCGGGCATGAGGCGGACGGGTTCAAGCTGAGGCCGGAGGCGCTGGAGGCGGCGGTCACCCCCCGGACGAAGTGGCTGATCCTCAACTCGCCGTCGAACCCGACCGGCGCGGCTTACACCGGCGAGGAGCTGGAAGGGCTGGCTGCCGTGCTGCGCCGCCATCCGCAGGTCTGGGTGCTGACCGACGACATGTACGAGCACCTGATCTACGGCGACTTCGACTACCGCACGATGGCCCAGGTGGCGCCTGACCTGACGGGCCGCACGCTGACGGTGAACGGGGTCAGCAAGGCCTACGCCATGACCGGCTGGCGCATCGGCTACGGCGGGGGGCCCAGGCCGCTGATCGACCTGATGCGCAAGGTCGCGGGTCAGACCACCACCAACCCCTCGGCGATCAGCCAATGGGCGGCGGTCGAGGCTCTGAACGGCCCGCAGGACTTCATCGCCGAGCGGGCCAAGCATTTCGAGGCCCGCCGCGACCTGGTGGTGTCGATGCTCAACCAGGCGACCGGCATCCGCTGCGCCACGCCGGAGGGGGCCTTCTACGTCTATCCGTCGATCGAGGGCCTGGTTGGCAAGAAGACCGAGGGCGGAACGACGATCGACGGCGACGATACGTTCGCCGCCGAACTGCTGGACGCCGAGGGCGTGGCGGTCGTGCAGGGTTCGGCCTTCGGCCTGAGCCCCTATTTCCGCATCAGCTATGCGACGTCGGAGAGCGTGCTGGAGGAGGCCTGCCGGCGCATCCAGCGGTTCTGCGCCACCCTGCGCTAGGACGCCCGGCTGACGGCGAAATCCGCCAGCTGTTCCAGCGCGTCTCGCCATTCACCGGCGGGGAGCGGCTTCAACGCCTCCTGGGCTGCGGCGGCGTAATCCCAAGCGGTGTCGAGCGTGCCGCCGATGGCTCCCGTGCCGACGATTAGCTCGCGGGCGCGACGGAAGTCGTCTTCGGTGCGCTCGCCCTTGTTGATGGTGCGTTCCCAGAAGGCGTCCTCGCGGCCGCGCGTGCGGGCCGCGGCGAGCAGCAGGGGCATGGTCACCTTGCCCTCGTGGAAGTCGTCGCCGGCGTTCTTGCCCAGCACCTCGGACGTGCCGCCGTAGTCGAGGGCGTCATCGGCGAGCTGGAAGGCCAGGCCGAGATTCAGGCCGTAGGCGCGCAGGGCCTGCACCGCCGTCTCGTCGGCCATGGCCCCGACCGCGCCGGCCTCGGCGGCGGCGGCGAACAGTTCGGCGGTCTTGGCGGAGATGATGCGCAGATAGGTGTCCTGATCGAGGTTCAGGTCATGGGCGCGCGTGAGCTGCAGCACCTCGCCCTCGGAGATCACGCTGGAGGCGGTGGCGAGGATGCCCAGGGCGCGCATCTGGCCAGTCTCGACCATCAGCTCGAAGGCCCGGGCGAACAGGAAGTCGCCGACCAGCACGCTGGACGGCGCGCCCCAGATCAGGTGTGCGGCGGTCTTGCCGCGCCGCAGGTTGGAGCCATCGACCACGTCGTCGTGCAGCAGGGTGGCGGTGTGGATGAACTCGACGGCGGCCGCGAGCTTGCGGGAGGAATCGATGTCGTCCGACGCGCCCGACGCCCGCGCGGCCGCCACGGTCAGCAGGGGACGCAGGCGCTTGCCGCCCGCCGAGACCAGGTGCTCGGCCAGCAATGGAATCACCGGCACCTGCGATTGCATCCGCTCGACGATCAGGGCGTCGACGGCGGCCATGTCGCGCATCGCCAGCCGCACCAGCGGCTCAACGTCTCCCTTGGGGCGGGACTGGGCGACGGTGACAGCGTCCAACGGAGAACTCATGGGCACGGCGCGGGGGGAGGATCGCGCCTGAAAATCCGGTCCCCGCTTGCAGGGCGGCGACGCGGCGCACAATGGTGATCGGGCCATGAAGGGTCAAGCCGCGTGACCGTCGCACCGTTCGTTCCGCAAGGCGGAGACATCGTCGAGGACGCCCTGCTGGGCGGCCGCGTCCGGCTGCGCCAGCCGGCCAGGGGCTATCGCGCCGGCATGGACGCGGCGCTGCTGGCCGCCGCGGCCGGCCCGAAGGCGGGCGAGCGGGTGCTGGAGGCCGGCTGCGGCGCCGGCGCGGTGCTGATGCAGGTCGCCGCCCGGACGGCGGGCGTCAGGCTGGCGGGACTCGAGCGCGATCCGGCCATGGCCGAACTGGCGCGGGAGAACGCGGCGCTGAACGGGGCCGAGGCGACGATCCTTGAAGGCGACGTGGCCGCGGGGTTCCGGGTGCTGGGGCTGGAGCCGTTCGACCGGGCCATCAGCAACCCGCCGTTCTTCGACGATCCGGGGGCGTTGCGAGCGCCATCCCCCGGCAAGTCCGGGGCGTGGATGGCCGACGACGGGCTGGCGGCGTGGACGCGGTTCCTGCTCAAGGCGGTGCGCGAGGGCGGCCGCATCGTGATCATCCACCGCGCCGACCGGCTGGCCGACCTCCTGGCGCTGCTCGGCGAGACGGCCGGCTCTTTCTCGGTGCGGCCGGTTCACCCCTTTGCCGATGAGCCGGCCAAGCGGGTGCTGGTGCAGGCGATCAAGACCGGCAAGGCGCCGCTGCGGATCCTGCCGCCACTGGTGCTGCACGACCGCTCCGGCGGCAAGCATACGGCGGAGGCCGAGGCGATCCTGCGCGGCGAGGCGGCCCTGCCCTTCTGATCCCCCTCCCCTTGCGCTAGACAGCCGCCATGTCCCTGCGCCCGCTGTTCGTCACCCAGATCTATGAAGCGTCGTTGGCCGCGGCTCCGGGCTTCCCGGCCTTCAATGGGGCGCTGGCCGACGCCTGCCGCATGCTGGCGACGGAGGATCAGGCGGGACGCATGTGGTGCCGCGAACACGGCTACCGCGGCTACACCTCCTATGGCTCGCTCAGCGACCTGCCGCAGCGCCTGCCCGAGTTCGCGGAACTGAAGCGGCATCTGGACCGGCACGCCGGAGCCTATGCGAAGGCGCTGAACTTCAGCCTCGCCCGGAAGCCGCGGCTGGACAGCCTGTGGGTCAACATCCTCAAGCCAGGGGGCGGGCACAGCGGTCACATCCATCCGCACGCCTTCCTGAGCGGCACGGTCTATGTCGAAGTGCCGGACGGCGCCTCGGCCCTGAAGCTGGAGGACCCGCGCCTGCCGATGATGATGGCCCGTCCGGCCGTTCACGCCGACGCGCCGGAGGCGGAAAGGCCCTTCGTCTACCTGGCCCCGCAAGCGGGCACGGTGCTGATGTGGGAAAGCTGGCTGCGCCACGAGGTGCCGCCCAACGCGGCCAGGGCCGAGCGGATTTCCATCAGCTTCAACTACGCCTGAGCGCGCCGACGTTAACGCTGCCGGTTAATCGGACTCCAACGATGATCGGCGAGGATCAGCCGCGCCTGATTTCGGGCTGAACCCGTGCGACGAACCCGTCATGTTCCTGCCCCGCGCCACCGGCGTGCTCCTGCTGCTCTACAGCGGCTTCCACATGACCCTGGGGCTCTGGGTGCCCCAATTCCCCTGGTTGCTCACCGGGATTCTGCTGATCGTCGGGGCGGTGGCGCTGCTCGCCTGCCGTCGGTGGTCGCGGGTCGTGGTCTATGCAGCCGCGGCGGCGGCGGCGGCCGTGGGCCTCATCGGGCAGGTCGCGGCGGCGGGGACGGCCCATACCGACATTCCGCTGGCGGTGGTGATCTGGACCTTGTGGACATCGCTGTGGCTCGCCGTGGCCTATGTCGGCAGCCGGTATCTGCCGGACCCGAATTCGGCCTTCTAGAGCGCCATCAAAGCGCCCTGCCCTCGCGCTAGACATTTGCCCTGACGGCGCGCGGTCGCTACACCCCGCGCCAACCTCTCCCCATTCCCGGACGACAAGGCGCACCGCACCTCATGGCGCAGCAATTTATCTTTCAGATGCAGGGTCTGACCAAGACCTTTCCCGGCGGCAAGAAGATCTTCGAAAACATCTGGTTGAGCTTCTACAACGACGCCAAGATCGGCGTCGTGGGCGTCAACGGCTCGGGCAAGTCCACCCTGCTGAAGATCATGGCCGGGCTGGACAACGAGTTCACCGGCGAGGCCAGGGCCGCCGACGGCGTCAAGCGCGGTTATCTGGAGCAGGAGCCGCAGCTCGATCCGGCTCTGAACGTGCGCGAGAACGTCGAGGCCTGGTGCGAGGAGAAGCAGTGGGTCAGCCGCTTCAACGCCATCGCCATGGAGATGGCCGAGAACTACTCCGACGAGCTGATGGAGGAGATGACCGCCCTCCAGGAGAAGATCGACGCCGGCGACGTCTGGGACATCGACAGCCGCATCGAGATGGCCATGGACGCCCTGCGCTGCCCGCCGGACGACTGGGAGGTGACCAACCTCTCGGGGGGTGAAAAGCGCCGCGTGGCCCTGGCCCGGCTGCTGCTGAGCAAGCCCGACATGCTGCTGCTCGACGAACCCACCAACCACCTCGACGCCGAGTCGGTGGCCTGGCTGCAGCACCACCTCGAGAACTTCCCCGGCTGCGTCATCCTGGTGACCCACGACCGCTACTTCCTGGATCTGGTGACCAAGTGGACGCTGGAGCTGGACCGCGGCAAGGGCCACCCGCACGAGGGCAACTACTCCAGCTGGCTGGAGGCCAAGACCAAGCGCGTCGTGCAGGAGCAATCGGAATCCGAAGCCCGTCAGCGCGCCCTGACCCGCGAGCTGGAATGGGTCCGCTCCGGCGCCAAGGCCCGCCAGGCCAAGTCCAAGGCCCGTCTGGCCGCCTATGAGCGGATGGTCGACGAGCAGGAGAGCATGCGCGGCGCCCAGACCCACGCGGTCATCCAGATCCCGCCCGGCCCGCGCCTCGGCAATGTCGTGCTGGAGTGCGAGGGGCTGGAGAAGTCCTACGGCGACAAGCTGCTGTTCAAGGACCTGACCTTCAAGCTGCCGCCCAACGGCATCGTCGGCGTCATCGGCCCCAACGGCGCCGGCAAGTCGACCCTGTTCCGCCTGATCACCGGCCAGGAACAGCCCGACGCCGGCTCGATCCGCGTCGGCGAGACGGTCAAGCTGGCTTATGTCGACCAGTCGCGCGACGACCTCAAGCCGGAGGAGACCATCTGGCAGGCCATCAGCGGCGGCACCGACGTGATGATGGTCGGCAAGCGCGAGATCAACACCCGCGCCTATGTCGGCAGCTTCAACTTCAAGGGCGGCGACCAGCAGAAGAAGGTCGGACAGCTGTCGGGCGGTGAGCGCAACCGCGTGCACCTGGCCAAGACCCTGGCCACCGGCGGCAACCTGATCCTGCTCGACGAACCGACCAACGACCTGGATATCGAGACGCTGCAGAACCTCGAGGAGGCGCTGGAAGGCTTCGCCGGCTGCGCCGTGGTCATCTCCCACGACCGCTGGTTCCTCGACCGTCTGGCCACCCACATCCTCGCCTTCGAGGGCGACAGCCACGTCGAATGGTTCGAAGGCAACTTCGAGGCCTATGAGGAAGACAAGAAGCGGCGGCTGGGCGTCGAGAGCCTGATCCCGCACCGGATCAAGTTCCAGAAATTCGGGCGGTAGCCCGGGGCCGGTCATCCGGCCGAAGCGACGCGGAAAGCCGGGACGGGAGGGTTGACGGCTCAGCCGGTGAGCCCTCCCCCTCCCCGGGCGGGGCGGCGGGCCCTCTCCCCTTTCGCCCCTGCCCGCGCTAGCCTGCGGCCCATGCCACAGCGTCCCGCCCTGTTGATCATGCAGCGTCACCTGGCGCCGCTGACGGCGTTTCTGGAGGGCGCCTACGATGTCTATCGGTTCTGGGAAGGGCCGCCGGTCGAGGCGGCGCACGATATCGGGGCCTTGGTCGTGGCGGGCGAGTTTCCACTCGACAAACACCTGATCGAAAGCCTGCCCAAGCTTCAGCTCGTCGCCTGTTTCACCTCCGGCTACGACCGCATCGACGTCGAGTGGTGCCGGGCGCGGGGGCTGGCGGTGACGCATGCGCCGGCGGTCAACCACGAGGACGTCGCCGATCATGCCCTGGGGCTGATCCTGGCGGCGCGGCGCCAGATCGCGGCGGGCGACCGGGCCCTGCGGGCCGGCGACTGGACCGTCGAGTCCAAGATGATCACCCCGTCGCTGAACGGGCAGAGGCTGGGCGTGGTCGGGCTGGGCCATATCGGCGAGGCGGTGGCGCGGCGCGGCGAGGCGCTTCGCATGGCCGTCAAATGGTGGGGGCCGCGGGACAAGCCCGGGGCGGCCTGGCCGCGGGCCGGGTCGCTGCTGGAGCTGGCCCGGGACAGCGACATCCTGGTGGTCGCCTGCAAGGCAGACGACGGCAATGTCGGGCTGGTCTCGCGCGAGGTGATCGAGGCGCTGGGGCCGACGGGGCTGCTGGTCAATGTGGCGCGCGGTCAGCTGGTCGACGAGGACGCCCTGATCGCGGCGCTGAAGGACGGGCGGCTGGGCCAGGCGGCGCTGGACGTGTTCGAGGAGGAGCCGACGCAGGCGGCGCGCTGGGCCGGGGTTCCGAACACGATGCTGACCCCGCACACCGGCGGGGCGACCACCGAGGCGGTGCAGGGCATGCTGGCCCTGCTGATCCAGAACCTCGCGGCTGCCTTCGCGGGCGAGCCGCTGAAGACGCCGGTGCCGGAGGGGTAAGGGGCTCTGGCGCAAACCGGGGGCCGTGGCATAGTCGCGGCCGTCCTGCAGTCGCGAGTCTGGTCTTGTCCGAAACCGTCCTGTCCGCCGAGCCCGCCGTTCCCTCAGAGGCCGAAGGGCCGGTCCTGACGCTGGAATGCTTCCCGACCCGGCCTTCGCCGCCGGCGCTGGTCCCCGGACGGCCCGACCGCGACTGGATGGACGCCTTCACGGCGCGGCATCCCTACCGCTGCCTGCCGCTGAGCATGGCCAATACGACGGGCTGGGAGCTGCTGTGCCCGTTCGGCTTCGAGGCCGAGTGGGACGGCGGCCTGGGGGCCGAGGCGATCCGCTTCACCCCGGACGCCGACGCCACCCTGTTCGACCATTTCGCCCAGTCGCATTTCACCCACGGGATCATCACCTTCCACACCGGCTGGCTGTTCCGCACGCCGCCGGGCTGGGCGCTGCGGGCCTCGGGCGTGCCGAACCGGTTCAAGCACGGGCTGGCCGCACTGGAAGGGCTGGTCGAGACCGACTGGTTGCCCTACCCGTTCACGATGAACTGGGCCTTCACGGCGCCCGGCAAGGTGCGGTTCGAGAAGGACGAGCCGTTCTGCTTCATTCAGCCGGTCGAGCACCGCCGCATCGAGGCGTTCGAGCCGGTGCGCACCTCGCTGGACGCCGACGCCGACCTGGCCCGCCAGTACGAGACCTGGAAGGAGACCCGGACGCTGTTCAACAACAGCATGGCGGCGGGGGATCCGGAGGCGATCAAGCAGGCCTGGCAGCGCTACTATTTCCGCGGCGAGTATCCCGACAAGGCCCAGCCGCGGCCGGACAGCCACGTCAACAAGCGCCGGCTGGCCCCGCTGCCGGATGCGCCGCCGGAGGTTGCGCCGGCGCCGACGGGCGCGCGGGTGGATTTCAAGGCCTGGTCGGCGGTCGGGGCCCTCGGCCGCAAGGGGCCGGCTGAAGACTGATCAGCCGCCGGGCATGTCCGGCATCGTCATCGGTTCCGGTTCCGGCTCTGGCAGCGGGATCGAGGGCGCACGCGGCGGCGCAGCCGGGCGGGGCAGCTCGTCGTCCGACAGCCGACCGTCGCCGTCGGCGTCCATGCGGCGGAACATCCGCTCGGCCCCGGCGGTCAGCTCCTCGCGCGAGATGCGGCCGTCGTTGCTGGCGTCCGACTGGCCGATCATGCGGCGCAACCGCCCGCCGCCCATGGCCGCGGCAGGGCCGCTGCTGAGCACCGCCAGCTCGTCGCCGGTCAGCGCCCCGTCCTGGTTGGCGTCGAGGCGGCCGAACAGGCGGTCGGTCCAGGCCGGGACGTCGGCGAGGCTGCGGGCCGGCCCCATGCCGCCGCCCGGCATGGCGGCCGGCGCGGTCTGGGCCAGGGCCGGAGTGGACAGGAACAGGACGGCGGCCGAAGCCGCCAGGGCGTGGGCGCGAGGAGTCATGGTCAGGGTTCCGAACGGCGGCGCCGGTGGCCGCAGATTGTGCCTGAACGAGGCCTCTGGCCAGCGGTTTCCACTTGCATAATCATATAAGGATATCCTTATATGATCTCATGTCACTGACCGCAGACCATACCGTCGAGGCCCTGCGCGCGGCGGGCGAGCCGACCCGCCTGCGGGTGCTGTCGCTGCTGGCCGGCGAGGAACTGTCGGTGATGGAGCTGTCGCGCATCCTCGACCAGAGCCAGCCACGGGTATCGCGCCACCTCAAGCTGATGACCGACGCCGGTCTGATCGAGCGCTTCCCGGACGGGGCGCGGGTGTTCTACCGCCTGACCTCCGACGCGCCCGCGCGTCGGCTGATCGACACCGTGCTGGACCTGCTCGACAGCGCCGCCGGCGACGCTGACGACCGCCGGCTGGAGGAGGTGCGGCGCGACCGCGAAGTCGCCGCCGGGGCCTATTTCGAGCGGATCGCGCCGCAGTGGGACCGCATCCGCTCCCTCTATGTGTGCGAGACGGCGGTCGAGGCGGCGATCGTCAGGGCGGCGGGCGACGGCCCGTTCGAGCGGGTCGTGGATCTCGGCACCGGCTCGGGCCGGATGCTGACCCTTCTGGGCAAGAAGGCGAGGATGTCGCTGGGCCTCGACCTCAGCCAGAACATGCTCAACATCGCCCGCGCCAATGTCACCAGGGCCGGGCTGGACAAGGTCGAACTGCGCCACGGCGACATCTTCGCCACCCGCCTGCCGCAGCAGAGCGCCGATCTGGTGCTGGTCCACCAGGTGCTGCACTACCTCGCCGATCCGGCCGCGGCGGTGGGCGAGGCGGCGCGGCTGGTCATGCCGGGCGGGCGGCTGCTGATCGTGGACTTCGCCCCGCACACGCTGGAGCACCTGCGCGAGGAGCACCAGCACCGCCGCCTCGGCTTCTCCGACGAGGAGATGCGGCGTTGGCTGGGCGAGGCGGGGCTGACCGTCTCCGCCACGATCGCCCTGCCCCCAGACACGGACGGCCTGACCGTGGTGATCTGGACCGCCGAACGGACGTCCGGACAGAAGGCCAAGGTAGCGTGACCGCGCCCGCACTCAGTCTCGCCGAGGCGCGCGCCCTGCTGCTGTCGCCGCTGGGCCCGGTGGCGCGCGCCGGTCAGGACGCCTCGCGCCCGCGCGTGTCGTTCGAATTCTTCCCGCCCAAGTCGGACGAGGCCGAGGCCAGCCTGTGGAAGGCCGTCACCCGCCTGGCCCCGCTGAAGCCGGACTTCGTGTCGGTGACCTACGGGGCCGGCGGCTCAACCCGGGAACGCACCCACCGCACGGTGCAGCGCATCCTCGCCGAGACCGATCTGACCCCCGCCGCCCACCTGACCTGCGTCGAGGCCAGCCGCGACGAGGTCGATGCGGTGATCGACGGCTATCGCGACGCCGGGGTGCGCCACATCGTGGCGCTGCGCGGCGACCCGCCGGGCGGCGCGGGACTCGGCGGCGCCTACGTCCCGCGCGCCGACGGCTATGCCAACGCCACCGAACTGGCCGCCGCCGTGGCGCGGCGTGGCGATTTCGAGATCAGCGTCGGCTGCTATCCGGAAGGCCATCCCGAAAGCCCCTCGTCGGTTCACGACATTCATGTGCTGAAGGCCAAGGTCGACGCCGGGGCGACCCGGGCGATCAGCCAGTTCTTCTTCGACATCGACGCCTTCCTGAGATTCCGCGACCGGGTGCGGGCGGCGGGGCTCAGCGTCCCGATCATCCCGGGCATCATGCCGGTGTCCAACTTCGCCGGGCTGAAGCGGATGTGCGGCAGTTGCGGGACCGCCATCCCAGACTGGCTGGCGGCCCATTTCGACGGCCTCGATGACGATCCGGAGACCCGCAAGCTGATCGCCGCCTCGGTGGCCGCCGAGATGTGCGCCCGGCTGCAGGAGGAAGGCTTCGCCGACTTCCACTTCTACACCCTGAACCGCGCCGACCTGGTCTACGCCATCTGCCGGGTGCTGGGCGTGCGCGAGCAGAGGGCCGAGGCATGAGCCGCGCCGACCGCATCGCCGCCCTGCATGCCGCCGCGAAGGAGCGCATCCTCGTCCTCGACGGCAGCTGGGGCGTGATGATCCAGCGGCGCGAGCTGTCCGAGGCCGAGTTCCGCGGCGAACGCTTCGCCGGCCACAACGGCCAGATGAAGGGCAACAACGACATCCTGTGTCTCACCCGTCCCGATGTCATCTCTGACCTGCACGATCAGTATTTCGCCGCCGGCGCCGACATCACCGAGACCAATACCTTCTCGGCGACGACCATCGCCCAGGACGACTACGGGCTGGACCAGCAGGCGGTGTGGGACATCAACCTGGAAGGCGCGAAGCTGGCGCGGGCGGTCGCGGACCGCTGGACCGCGAGGACTCCCGACAAGCCGCGCTTCGTGGCTGGCTCGATCGGGCCGTTGAACAAGATGCTGTCGATGTCGTCGGACGTGAACGATCCCGGCGCGCGGCTGGTCACCTTCGACCAGGTCTATGACGCCTACCGCCAGCAGGTGAAGGCGCTGCACGCCGGCGGCGTCGACCTGTTCCTGATCGAGACGATCACCGACACGCTCAACTGCAAGGCGGCGATCAAGGCCATCCTCGACCTCGCCGACGAGGGGCTTGAGTCGCTGCCGATCTGGATTTCCGGCACCATCGTCGACCGGTCGGGCCGCACCCTGAGCGGCCAGACGGCCGAGGCCTTCTGGCACAGCGTCAGGCATGCGAAGCCGTTCGCGGTCGGCTTCAACTGCGCCCTGGGCGGCGAGCTGATGCGGCCGTTCATCGCCGAGCTGTCGCGGGTGGCCGACACCCTCGTCGCCGCCTACCCCAACGCCGGCCTGCCCAACGCCATGGGCGAATACGACGAGCAGCCGCACGAGACGGCCCATTTCATCGAGGAGTGGGCGCGGTCGGGTCTGGTCAACATCGTCGGCGGCTGCTGCGGCACCACGCCGGAGCATATCCGCCATGTCGCCGACGAGGTCGCCGGCGTGATGCCCCGCGCGATACCCGAGCGGCCGGTGGCGATGCGGCTTTCGGGCTTGGAACCGTTCGAGCTGGTGGCGTGAACACCTTGAGCGCCCAACCCTTTTCTGAGCGCACGGCGCTGGCGAGCTATACGCAGAACGCCCGCCGGACGGTGCCGGGCTTCGACTCCATGCATCTCATGGCCTCCGTCCTTCTGGCCCAGCGCGCGCCGCAGGGCGGCAGGATCCTTGTGCTGGGAGCGGGCGGCGGCATGGAGCTGCGCCTCCTGGCCGAGGCACGGCCTGACTGGTCGTTGGACGGAGTCGACCCCTCGGAGCCGATGCTCGACCTCGCCCGTGAAACACTCGGCGACCATGCAGGGCGGGCCACCCTTCACCTCGGCTATATCGACGACGCCCCGACCGGGCCGTTCGACGGAGCGGTCTGCATCCTCACCCTTCATTTTCTGCCAGCGGCAGAGCGCCTTCGCACCCTGCGGCAGGTCCACCAGCGGCTGGCCCCCGGCGCGCCCTTCGTCGTCGCCCATTGCAGCTTTCCGCAGCAGCCTGCTGAAGAGCGGAGCCGGTGGCGCGACCTCGAAGAGGCCTACATCGTCGCGTCCGGCGGCACGCCTGAGATGGCGCGGAAACGCCGCAAGGGCGTCGAGGAAGGCCTGCCCGTGCTGAGCCCGGAAGACGACGAGCGGCTGTTGCATGAGGCCGGCTTTGGAGCCGTGACGCCGTTCTATGTCGGGTTCACCTTCCGGGGCTGGGTAGCCAGCGCATGAGGCCGACCTTCATCAACGTCGGCGAGCGGACCAACGTCACCGGCTCGGCCAAATTCCGGAAGCTGGTGGTCGAGGGCGATTACGCCGGGGCGCTGGCGGTGGCGCGGCAGCAGGTCGAGGCGGGGGCCTCGGTCATCGACGTCAATATGGACGAGGGGCTGCTGGACGGCGTCGTGGCCATGCGCACCTTCCTGAACCTGATCGCGGCCGAGCCCGACATCGCCCGCGTGCCGGTGATGATCGACAGCTCGAAATGGGAGGTGATCGAGGCCGGGCTGAAATGCGTCCAGGGCAAGCCGATCGTCAATTCCATCTCGATGAAGGCGGGCGAGGCCGAGTTCCGCGAGCAGGCGGTGAAATGCCTGCGCTACGGGGCCGCCGTGGTGGTCATGGCCTTCGACGAACAGGGCCAGGCCGACACGGCGGCGCGCAAGATCGAGATCTGCACCCGCGCCTATCGCATCCTCGTGGACGAGGTCGGCTTCCCGCCCGAGGACATCATCTTCGATCCCAACATCTTCGCCGTCGCGACGGGGATCGAGGAGCACGACAACTACGCCGTCGACTTCATCGAGGCGACGCGGGTGATCAAGGCCACCCTGCCCTACGCGCGGGTGTCGGGCGGGGTCTCGAACGTGTCGTTCAGCTTCCGTGGCAACGAGCCGGTCCGCCGGGCGATCCACTCGGTCTTCCTGTACCACGCCATCCAGGCGGGCATGGACATGGGCATCGTCAACGCCGGCGACCTGCCCGTCTATGACGACATCGACCCGGTGCTGCGCGAGGCGGTCGAGGACGTGATCCTGAACCAGCCGCCGCGGACAAACGTCTCGAACACCGAGCGGCTGGTCGAACTGGCGCCGTCGTACAAGGGCGACAAGGGGGCGGCGCGGGTCGTCGACCTGAAGTGGCGCGATCAGCCGGTGGCCAAGCGGATCGAGCACGCCCTGGTGCACGGCATCACCGACTGGATCGAGCAGGACACGGAGGAGGCGCGGCTGCAGGCGGAGCGGCCGCTGCACGTCATCGAAGGGCCGCTGATGGACGGGATGAACGTGGTCGGCGACCTGTTCGGCTCGGGCAAGATGTTCCTGCCGCAGGTGGTCAAGTCGGCGCGGGTCATGAAGCAGGCGGTGGCCTGGCTGGAACCGTTCATGGAGGCGGAGAAGTCGGGCCAGCCGCGTCAGCAGGCCGGCAAGATCCTGATGGCGACGGTCAAGGGCGACGTCCACGACATCGGCAAGAACATCGTCGGCGTCGTGCTCCAGTGCAACAATTACGAGGTCATCGACCTGGGAGTGATGGTTCCGGCCGACCGCATCCTCGACGCGGCGATCGAGCACAAGGTCGACATCATCGGCCTGTCCGGGCTGATCACGCCGAGCCTCGACGAGATGGTCTTCGTGGCGCGCGAGATGGAACGGCGGGGTTTCGACATCCCGCTGCTGATCGGCGGGGCGACGACCAGCCGGACCCATACGGCGGTGAAGGTGGAGCCGGGCTACAGGCGCGGCTCGACCACCTATGTCATCGACGCCTCGCGGGCGGTGGGCGTGGTCTCGGGCCTGCTGTCGCCGACGGAGAAGGCGAAGAACGAACGGGCGACGCGCGAGGAATATGTCCGCATCCGCGAGCAGTTCGCACGCGGGCGAGAGGTCAAGGCGCGGGCGGCGCTGCCGGCGGCGCGGGCCAACCGCTTCCGGCCGCAATCCCCCGCCCTGCCCCCGAGGCCGTCGTTCCTCGGGGGCAGGGCGTTCGACGGCTGGGATCTGCAAGACCTGGCCGACCACATCGACTGGACGCCGTTCTTCGCCAGCTGGGAGCTGATCGGCCGCTATCCGCTGATCCTCGAGGACGAGATCGTCGGCGAGGCGGCGCGCGACCTGTTCCGGGATGCGCAGGCGATGCTGAAGCGGATCGTCGAGGAGCGCTGGTACACGGCGCGGGGCGTGGTCGGCTTCTGGCCCGCCAATGCGCGCGGCGACGACGTCGTGGTGTGGAGCGACGAGAGCCGCACGACGGAGCTGGCGCGTTTCCACGGCCTGCGCCAGCAGATGGCCAAGACCAACGGCAAGCCGAACCTGTGCCTGTCCGACTTCGTGGCCGAGAACGGCGAGGACTGGATCGGGGCCTTCGCGGTCACGGCGGGGCACGGCGAACTGGAGCGGGCGGCCGCGTTCAAGGCGGCCGGGGACGACTATTCGGCGATCATGGCCACGGCCCTGGCCGACCGGCTGGCGGAGGCCTTCGCCGAGCGGCTGCACAAGGAGGTCCGCACCCGGCTGTGGGGCTATGCGCCGGACGAGGCGACCTCGGTCGATGATCTGATCGCCGAGTCCTACCAGGGCATCCGCCCGGCCCCGGGTTATCCGGCCCAGCCAGACCACACCGAAAAGGCGACGCTGTTCAAGCTTTTGCAGGCGGAAGCGAAGGCGGAGATTCACCTGACCGAGAGCTTCGCCATGACTCCGACGGCGGCGGTCTCGGGCCTGTATTTCGGTCACCCGGAGAGCCACTATTTCGGCGTCGGCAAGATCGACCGCGACCAGGTCGAAGACTACGCCCGCCGCAAGGGCTGGGACATGGCGACGGCCGAACGCTGGCTGGGCCCCATCCTGAACTACGACCCGGGGGCGGAGGCGGCGGCGGCGTAAGGGGAGTGGCTGGTGGCTGGTGGCCGGTGGCTAGTCGCCAGTGGCTGCTGATTTGAGTAGGCCTCCTCCCGGCCAAGACCGAGCTCCCGATACTACCCACTAGCCACCAGCCACCAGCCACCAGCCACTCTCCCGCCCTACTCCAGCCCGACCTCTTCCGGGGTCGCCGGCGGCGTCGTGATGTTCTCGCGCAGGCGGCGGGCGGCGTGTTCGCAACGACCGGGCAGGCCGAAGAACAGGCCGAAGGCCTGGCTGCGCACCGCCTCGTCCTGGCCCGCCAGGGGAGCCCATTTGGCGGCGGCCTCGGCCGCGGCGGCCTGGGCGGCGGCGCGGCTGGCGGGCGTCTGGCGCGGTTCGGCGGCCTGCAGGGCCGAATGGAAGTCGGCGGCCTCGAGCCGGCCGAGCCGGATGATGTCCCGGTCCAGCGGATCGGCGTCTGTCAGGGTCTCTCCCAGGGCCACGTGGCCGTTCACCAGCGCCTCGCACCAGGCGACCAGCGGATAGTCCTGCTCCGGCGCGCCGCGCGGCAGGGGGTTGGCGTAGGCGACCGCCTCACGAATGCGCAGGGCCTCGACCGTCTCGCCCGTCGCGGGCGCGGCGGTGGCCACCGGGCCGTCCTGGGCGGCGGTGACGACGGGCCCGTCCTGGGCGTCCGCGGGCGGGACCTGGATCAGGAGGGCGGCGGCGAAGGCGAGGCTGGCGATCATGAAGGCTCCGGAAATCTGACCGTCGGACGAGGTTCGGATGCCGCAACGCTTGAGACGCGGCAATGGTTTTTAGATGACGGCCCCTCCGCAACGAAAAATCGGGGCAAAGAAAAAGCGGCGGGCCCGGGGGCCCGCCGCTCATCCTTTTGGTTCCGAACGGCGCCTTAGAAGGCCCAGTCGAAGCCGATCCGCACCGAGCGCGGGGCCTGGAAGGCCGTCGGGGCCTGGTAGTCGGCTTCCGGCTGGCCATCGTCGCCCTCGCCGAACTCGTTCGCCTGGATGGACGAGTCGAGATCGAAGACGTTGAAGATGTCAGCCCGCAGAACCAGGTTGCCCGGGACCATTTCGTCCAGGCTGTAGCGGAACGACAGGTCGAAGCGGGTCACCCAATCCGTCGCGAAGACGGAACCGCGGTCCACAACCAGGTTGTTGCAGAAGCGGGCGGCCGCGCCGTACGAGTCGTTGGCCACCTGGCCTTCGCCGCCGGCGTAGTCGTTCGGAGCCAGGCCGATGCAGCCGTAGCGGCGGGGCGAGGTGACCGACAGGTTGGCGCCGACCAGCAGCTCCGGAGTCGCCTGCCAGGACCCAAAGGCCTTGAACTGGTGACCGCGGTGGTTCGGCAGCAGGCCGTAGGCGCCCGGGATGAACGACAGGAAGTCGAAGTCCTGGACGATGCCGGCGTCGGTCTGACCGATGTCGGACTTGACCGCGCCTTCGTAGTTGCCTTCCGAGCGGGACAGCACATACGAGCCTTGCAGGCCCCACACGCCGTCGAAGGCGCGTTCGAAGGTGAACTCGAGGGCCGTGTACTCACGCGTGGCCTTCGGGATGCCGAGGTCTTCGGCCGACAGGGTGATGGTCCGCGGACCCGTTTCGCCGTCGAAGGTGACCGGCAGGGTCACTTCCGTGTCGAAGCCCGGGTTGATGATCAGATAGTAGCTCTGACCCGGGAACAGCTCGGCGCAGCCCTCGGCGGCGCCGGCCAGCACCAGGGGGATGCCCTCGCGTTGGCAGTAGCCGATCACGCCCTGGTCGAGCAGGGCGTCTTCGACGACCCGGCCCAGCTTGCGGTAGGTGGCGTTGACGCCGACGGTCCAGAGGTCCGTCATGCGGTATTCGAAGCCGAGGCGGAACTCGTCCTCGAAGGTCGAGGCCAGGTTGCGGGCCGAGATCAGTTCCGGCGGCGTCGAGGTGCCGTCGTCACGGAGCGAGCAGGCCGTGGCGCCGGGCGACGTAGCGCCGATGCCGGCCGGGCAGTTCTGCAGGCTGGTGGCGCCGGTGGCCGAGGTGATCTGCGTGCCGAAGCCGCCGGTCGGGAGACCGGTGACCGGATCCAGCGGGCCGATGTCGCCACCGGGGCCGCTGCCGCGGAAGAACTCGTTGAAGTCGATCGCCGGCGAGGCGATGCGGAACGCCGTGTTCGAGGCCGGCGGCAGGAAGTAGCGGCCGTACGAACCGTAGAAGCGCATCGTGCCGTCGGCCATCGGGTCATAGGCGAAGCCCAGACGCAGAGCCTTCTCACCGTCGAAGTCGATGAAGCTGGTGCCGTTCGGGTCCGCCACCGAGAAGGTGTCGTTCCGGAAGCCGATCTGCAGGTTCAGGTTGTCGTTCACGTCCCACGAGTCGTGGATGTACCAGGCGGTGTTCTCGCCGCCGAAGCCGCCACCCGAGGTGAAGACGCGGGTCTGGATGTACTCGTCGCCCGCGGCGAGGCCCAGGGTGTTGCCGGCGACGGCTTCCCGGTACTCGATGTTGCGGCCGCCGTTGCGGACGGAGCTTTCCGTCAGCAGCGTCTCTTCCTTGTCGTAGCCGAGCCGCACGTGGTGCTGACCCCACATGTCGAAGAAGATATCGGCGTCGGCGCGCCAGAAGGTGCGTTCGGCGATGAACGGCGTGGTCGTCGCGGCCGCCGACTGACGGCTGCGGCGGGTCGTGGTGCCGCCGCGGAAGTCGTTGACCAGGGATTCGCCGATCAGGTTGTTCACGGCCGACTGGTCGGTGGTGCTTTCACCGTAGGCGGCCGAGATGGTCAGCCAGTCGGTGATGGTGCCGGTGTAACGGCCCACCCAGTTCTCGCCGCCCTGTTGCAGGGTGTCGGTGGTGAGCACGTTGCTGTAGTCGACCACGCCCGTCGTGGTGTTGAACGCGTAGTTCTGACGGGTGCGGGTCCGCGACGTGTCGAAGTAGGTGAACTCGAGGCGGTGATCGTCGGTGACGTAGCCGTCCAGCTTGACGCCGTAGAACGGGTCGTCGCTGAAGGTGTCTTCCGAATAGGTGCCGCCCAGGGTGGCGACCTGCGATTCCGTGTCCTGGTAGGCCACGATGCCGTAGGCGAACAGCCGGTCACGGATGATCGGACCGCCCAGTTCGACCGTGAAGGTCTTCTCTTCGAAGCCCGACAGCGCGTTGTAGGCGCCGATGGCGTTCGGCGTGGTCACGCCGTTCGGCGAGTCCTCGCGCAGCGAGTCGGGAGCCCAGGTGCCGTGCAGTTCCAGCACGAAGTCGTTGGTGCCCGACTTGGTGATGGCGTTGATCACGCCGCCCGTGGCGCGGCCGAACTCGGCCGAGTAGCCGCCGGTCTTCACTTCCACCGTCTTGTAGAACTCGAACGGCACCGTGGCGCCGCCGAGGCCGTTGACGAAGTTGGTGATGTTCAGGCCGTTGACGAAGAACGCGTTCTCGGCGGGCGAGGCGCCCGACAGCGACGGCGGAGCCTGGAGCTGGGCGCTGCCGACAGCGAACGAGGTGTCGCCCGCGACGGCGCCGGGCGCCAGCAGGGTGACGGCCGTGATGTTGCGGGCCACCGGGACCTGGTCGACCAGTTCGTCGACGTCCACGGTCACGCCGGTCGCGGTGCGCGACAGGTCGAGCTGGCGGCGAACGCCGGTGACGACGACTTCGCCGACGTCCGTGGCGCCGCCGGCCGAGCCGACGGTGAAGGCGAAGTTCGACACGCCGCCGAGCGTGACGTTCACGCGCTCGGTCAGGGTGTCGCGGCCCGCGGCCTCGACGGTGACGTCGTAGGCGCCGGTCGGGATCAGCGCGATGCGGAAGCTGCCGTCAGCGCCCGTGACCGCCGAGCGGCTGATGCCCTGGGCCGCCGAGCGGACCGTGACAGAGGCGCCGGCGATCGGCTGGCCGTCGTTGCCCTGCACCGTGCCGGCGAGCGTGCCGGTGGTGTAGTCCTGCGCGACCGCGGTGGTCGGCGTCGCGAGCATCACGGCCGGAGCCGCGACCAGCGCCATGAGCGCCGCTCCGCCGATCATCGTCGAATGCAGCAAACGCTGCTTGATGGTTTGGGTCTTCAAAGGGTGGTCCTCCTGAGACCGCCGGGCGCATCCAGGAGGAAGCGAGCATCGACGGCAACCAAACTCCGCGCACCCCAATGCACGCAGATTGCCTTGACCTTAGACTTGGCAACGGCCGAACGCAGCATAATTACGGTCCCGTAACCCAATCGTCGCGGGCCTGTCGCAATCCCGCCACACACAAGGTGACGCTGTTGAAAAGCCTAAGCAAATGACCAGCCCGACCGCTGTTTTTCGGCCCCTCTCCAGCCAGGTGTGGGTCACCGGCCAGGTGACGCCGGGGCAGGTTTCGGACCTGCGGCGAGCCGGGTTCACCTGTTTGGTGAATCACCGTCCCGACGACGAGGAGCCGGGCCAGCCCACCGCCGCCGAGATCGCTCGGGCCGCGGCCGAGGCGGGAATGACGGTCGTGCACGCCCCGGCGCGAGGCCTTCCCGATCCTGCCGCAGTCGCCGCCACCCGCGAGGCCCTCGGGATCCTGGGAGAGGATGGCAAGGCGCTGTTCTTCTGCCGGTCGGGGATGCGGTCGGCGGCCGCCTGGGCGATGGCCGAGCGTGAGGCGGGCGCCGACCCCGAAGACCTGCGCGCGGCGGCGGCGGCCGCAGGCTACGACCTCAGCCGGCTTCCGCTATAAGGGTTCAGCGCGCAACGCCGACCCGCACGGCGTAGGGGGCCGGATCGGGCGTGCAGGACGCCACGGCGAGTTGCGCCGCCATGAGACACAGGAAGGCCGCCGCGATGGGCTGGAGCCGTTTTGATACAGACAGGGCGATGGAAACGGCCATGTCGGGCACTCCGCGGATGAATTACGGGGGTGCGAGGCAAGGGCCGGGCCGCCTCCGCCGCCCCGCCGCATGATCCCCTTCGTTCGAGAACTGGACGTGGCCTACGGCCGGGCCGATCGCGTCTCGCCGCTGATCCGCCGGGTGATCGCGGCCAATCCCGGGCCGTTCACCTTCACCGGCACCGGGACCTACCTGATCGGGCGGGCCGAGCCGGGCGCCGGCGTGGCGGTGCTCGATCCGGGTCCGCCGGACGAGTCCCATCTGGCCGCCCTGCTCAAGGCTGTGGAGGGCCAGACGGTCACCCATGTGCTGGTCACCCATACGCACCGGGACCACTCTCCCCTCGCCCGCCCCTTCGCCGAAGCGGTCGGCGCGCCGGTGCTGGCGGCGCGGCCGCCGGCCCGGGTCGTCCACGTCTCGGCCGCGCTGGACGAGGAAGACGACGAGGCCTTCGCCCCCGATGTCGTGCTGACCGGGGGCGAGATGATCGGGGGGGACGGCTGGACGATCGAAGCCCTGGCCACCCCCGGCCACGCCTCCAACCACCTGGCCTTCGTGCTGCGCGAGGAGAACGCCCTGTTCAGCGGCGACCACGTGATGGGCTGGTCGACCACGGTGGTGGCGCCGCCCGACGGCGACATGACCACCTATATGGCCAGCCTGGACGCAGTGATCGTCCGCGGCTTCTCGACCCTCTGGCCGACCCACGGCGCGCCGATCACCGAACCGGGGCCGTTCCTGGCGGCCTATCGGGCCCATCGGCTGGAGCGGGAAGGGCAGATCGTCAGCCAGCTGACGGCCGGTCCGCGACGGATCGCCGACATGGTTCCGACCCTCTACGCAGCGGTGGATTCGCGCCTGTGGCCGGCCGCGGGTCTGTCGGTCTGGGCCCATCTGATCGCGCTGGAGCGGGCCGGACGCGCCCGGGCCGAGCCGGAGCCCGCGATCGACGCCGTCTGGAGCCTGGCCTGAGCCTATTCGAGGCTGCGCAGCCTGGCGCTGATCTCCGTCACCAGCCGACAGGCCTCGCCGGCGTGCGGATGTCCGTCCCGGGCGGCGACGCGAATGTCCGTCCGACCGGGGCGAATCCGGATCACCGCGTCGTGGGCCGTGCCGAACCAGAAGCCGCGATGGGTCCCCGCCGCACGCGCCACCGTGACGCTTCCTTGCAGGCTGAAGCCCGATTCCTGCAGCGCCCAGGCGGCGGTCTGCGGAGCCACCTGGGTCATCGCCGGAACCGCTCCCGGGCAAGCCTCCGCGCCGCCCGTCTCGGCTGGCCCCGAGCGACCCCGGCGGGCTCCCAGTGGACCGAAGCCCGGGACCTCGGCCAGGTCGGTGCTGATGTCGTCGGGCGGCCCGGAGGCGGTCCGGGTCATATGCCACCAGAGCCCTCCCAGGGTGAGGGCCGAGACGATGACAGCGAGCGCCGCCACCCCGGGCGAGGCCCGGCGACGCAAGGCGGCGACCACTAGCGCCAGGGCGGCCAGCGCCGCCATCGTCGCCAGCACCACGCCGATGCGCATCGTCAGGACATCATGGCCGGTCTCATAGCTCCACAGGCCAAACCGCGTCCCCCCGGCGGCGACGAGGACGAACAGCGGAGCCAGGACGGCGACCGCCAGGAGGCGCATCCCGCCCCCGCCCGGTCCGCGTTTTCCCGTCGCCATCCGCCTCAGCCTCCCGTCGGAAGTCGGTAGTCCTTCATCCGCTCGCGCAGAGTCTTCTTGTCGATCTTGCCGGTTGCGCCGAGCGGGATGTCGTCGACGAAGACGACGTCGTCCGGCATCCACCATTTGGCGATCTTGCCGTGCAGGAAGTCCAGATGCTCCTGCTTGTTCTCGGCCTGGCCGGGCTTGAGCTTGAGGACCAGCACCGGGCGTTCGTCCCATTTGGGATGCGCCGCGCCGATGACGGCGGCCAGATCGACCTTGGGATGGCCGACGGCGATGTTCTCGATCTCGATCGAGCTGATCCACTCGCCGCCCGACTTGATCACGTCCTTGGCGCGGTCGGTGATCTGCATGAAGCCCTGTTCGTCGATGGTGGCCACGTCGCCAGTGTCGAAGAAGCCCTCGTGGTCGAGGATGTCGCCGCCCTCGCCCTTGAAATAGGCCCCGGCGATCGTCGGCCCCTTGATCATCAGCCGCCCGTAGGTGTGCCCGTCGTGGGGCATCTCCTGACCGGCGTAGTTCTTCAGCTTGAGCTCGACGCCCAGCGGCGGCGTGCCCTGCTTGACGCGCCACTTCATCTGCTCGTCGTACGGCAGGGCCTTCAGCTCGGGCGGCAGGTTGGACAGGGTGCCGATCGGCGAGGTTTCGGTCATGCCCCAGCCTTGCAGCACCTCGATGCCGAATTCGTCGTGGAAGGCGCGGATCAGGCTTTCCGGCACGGCCGAGCCGCCGATCAGGACGCGCTTGACGCTGGGGATCTTGAGATTGTTCTCGCGCAGGTGAGTCAGCAGGCCCTGCCACACGGTCGGCACGGCGGCGGAGAAGGTGACGCCCTCGCTCTCGATCAGCTCGTAGATGGCCGCGCCGTCCATGCGGGCGCCGGGCAGGACCAGCTTGGAGCCCGCCGCCGGCCCGCCGAAGGCGATGCCCCAGGCGTTGGCGTGGAACATCGGCACCACCGGCAGGATGACCTCGCTTGGCGTCGCGCCCAGCACCGTGGTCTGCAGGCCCAGCAGCGTATGGATGAAGTTGGAGCGGTGCGAATACAGCACCCCCTTCGGATTGCCGGTCGTGCCCGAGGTGTAGCAGAGGCCGCATGCGGTCTGTTCGTCGAAGCCGCCCCATTCGACGTCTTCGGAGGCGGTCGACAGCAGGGCCTCGTAGCATTCCGCGCCGGGCAGTTTCGTCGCCGGCATGTGCAGTTCGTCGGTCAGGACCACGACCCGCTCGACCGAGGGACAGTGCGGCAGCACCGCCTCCAGCAGGGGGATGAAGGTCAGGTCGACGAAGATGATCTTATCCTCGGCGTGGTTGATGATGTAGGCCAGCTGCTCCGGGAACAGGCGCGGGTTCAGCGTGTGGCAGACCGCGCCGATGCCCATGATGCCGTACCAGGCCTCGATGTGGCGGCCGCTGTTCCAGGCCAGGGTGGCGATGCGGTCGCCGACCCTGACGTCCCAGTCCTTGAGCACGCCCGAGACGCGTTTGGCGCGGGCGTGGATCTCGGCGTAGGTGGTGCGGACGATCGGGCCTTCGACCGAGCGGGTCACGACCTCGCGGTGGCCGTGCCAATTCCTGGCGTGGTCGATGATCCTGTCGACCGTCAGCGGCCAGTCCTGCATCAATCCGAGCATCGATATCCCTCGCCTGCGTCTGCTTATCGAGACGCTTGCCGAAAGGAGTATCGGGGCGGTCAGCGTTAGGCAACGTGACGCCGGGTCAACCGGGGCGCCTTGGCGTTGGCCTCGGCTTGGCCCTAGAAGGCTGCATGCCCATTCTCATCGCCATCACCGGAGGGTCCGGCTCGGGCAAGAGCACCCTGGCCGAGACGCTGGTCGCCGCCCTCCCCTCCGGCGCCGCTGTGCTGGTGCGCGAGGACTCCTACTACCGCGACGCGGCCAGCCTGCCGGGCTTCGACGCCGCCACCTTCGATTTCGACGACGTGGCGGCGCGGGACCATGAGCTGATGATCCGGGATCTCGCCGCGCTCAAGGCCGGCCGGGACATCACCGCGCCGATCTACTCCTTCATCCATCATGGCCGGGAGCCGGGCGGCGAGCGGGTGCGCGCGGCCCAGGTGGTGATCGTCGAGGGCACCCACCTGCTGTGCACGCCCGGGCTGGTCGAGCTGTTCGACATCCGGGTGTTCGTGGACACCCCCGCCGACATCCGCTTCATCCGCCGGCTGTTGCGCGACCAGGCCGAGCGGGGCCGGACCGCCGACTCCGTGATCCACCAGTATCTCACCACCGTCCGGCCGGGCCATGAGCGGCTGACCGAGCCGTCGCGGGTCAACGCCGACTTCATCGTCGCCGACGCCACGGCGGCGGTGCGGCTGGAGGACCCGCAGGCTGTGGTCCGGCTGGCGGCGCCGGTGCTGGCCCACCCGTTGCTCGCGAGCCTCTTCACCGGCTGATCGTCGAACAGCGGTCGGCGACCCCTTGACCGCGCGGTCTGGCGTGCGTCAGCTTGGCGTTCAAGCAGGCGACCCACCCATGCACGGCTCCGTCACCGTTCCGGCCCCGACGCCCGATCCCAAGCGGCAGCTGATCGTGCGGCATGCGCGTCAGCATTTCGTCCGGGAGGGCTATGCGGCGACCAAGATCGAGCCGATCGCGCGCGAGGCCGGGGTGTCGACGGCCACCCTCTACGCCCTGTTCGGCGGCAAGGCGGCGCTGTTCACGGCGGTGATCGACGACGCCGCGGAGGACTTCTCCCGCCAGATGGCCTGCGTCCGCGCCATCGAGGGCGACGCCCGCGCCGCCCTGACCAGTTTCGCCGAGGCCTACGGCGGGTTCATGGGCGACCCGTTCGTGCGCTCGATCTTCCGGCTGGTGATGGCCGAGCGGCCGCGCTTCCAGGCCCTGGCGCTGCGCTTCTTCGAGAAGGGCCGGTCGGAGTTCGGCGCGACCCTGATCGGGATCATCGTCCGGCTGTCCAGGTCGGGCGCCCTGGGGCCGGTCGAGCATCCGTCGTGGGCGGCGGGTCACCTGATGGGGATGATCGAGCACCCGGTCTTCTTCGTGCCGCTGGTCACGGGCGACGAAGTGCGCGTGCGCCGCTCGATCGAGGCCATCGCCGCCGAGGCGGTCGAGACCTTCCTCGCCCGGTACGGCGCCTGAACCTCAGGGCCAGAGCCGCGTCTTCGTCCAGCCGCCCGCAGCCCTGTCAAAACGCAGCCGGTCATGCAGCCGGAATGGCCGGTCCCGCCAGAACTCGATGCTGTCGGGCAAGACGCGCCAGCCGGTCCAGCGTTCGGGCCTCGGCACGTCGCCGTCGGCGAAGCGGGCGGTCTCTCGGGCCACGGCGAGTTCCAGGGTCGCGCGGCTGTCCAGCGGGCGGGACTGGTCCGAGGCCCAGGCCCCGATGCGGCTCTCGCGGGCGCGGCTCGCGAAATAGGCGTCGGCCTCGGCTGCGCTGACCGGTTCGACGGCCCCGCGCACCCGCACCTGCCGCCGCAGCGACTTCCAGTGGAACAGCAGGGCCGCCGCCGGATGCGCCGCCAGCGCCTCGCCCTTGGCGCTCTCGCGGTTCGAATAGAAGGTGAAGCCGCGGGCATCGACGTCCTTGAGCAGGACCATCCGCGCGTCCGGCAGTCCCGCCGCGTCCACCGTGGCCAGGGCCATGGCGTTGGCGTCGTTGGGTTCGCTTGCGCGGGCGTCGGTCAGCCACTCCACGAACAGGGCGATCGGTTCCGGCCGCTCGAAGATGGATTCGTCCCCGTTGGCGGCGAGGGCGGCGGCGTATTGCTCCGCATACTCCTCGCGGGTCGGGCTGGGCGGGATCACGGGCGCGGTCATGACCTCCAGATAGACGCTCCCGACCCCGCTGGGGAGAGGCGTCACGGTTAACCCGACCTTGACCATGATTGCGGCCTTAGTGGCGGATGCGCGCCCGATCGCACTCTGAAGTCGCCTCCCTCGCCGAGGCCCAAGCCCTGCTGGGCCTGACCGGCCCGGCTGACGGCGAGGCGCTGACGGCCGCCTTCCGGGCGGCGGTGAAGGCCGCGCTTCCCTCCGCCCCCGGCGGAGACGCCGACCGCTTCCGGCGGGTGATCGCGGCCTGGCGGCTGATCCAGAGCCACGAGGCGCGGCCGCTGGCGCTGGCCGCCCCGCCGGCGCGCCCACCCTCCCCGCCCGTCGTCGCCATCGGACCGATGGACGCCCTGAACGGCGGCCGCGTCGCCGTCCGGCTCGCCGGACGCACGCTGGACGTCCGCCTGCCCAAGGGGCTTCGCAGCGGCGAGCATCTGCGCCTGCGCGGCGCCGGCGCCGGCGGCGCCGATGTCTACCTGCCGGTGCTGATCCGGGCCGCCGACGGGCTCAGGGTGCTCGGCGACGACCTGTTCATGGAACACCCGATCCCGACGCGCCTGCGCGAGGATGGAGGCCGGCTGGAGATCGACACCCACGCCGGAGCCCGCTCGGCCTGGATCGTAGCCGGCCAGACGCCGCTGCGCCTGCGCCTGAAGGGCCTGGGCCTGCCCGCTCGGGGGCGGCGACCGCAGGGCCATCTGTTCGTCGACCTGAGGCCCTCCGACGACGCGCCCTCGGCAGCCGAGGATCTGCTGATCCGCTTCACCCGCGTCTGGACGCCGGACCGGCTGGCGGCCTAAGCCTGACGGGACATGTCCCACAACACCTTCGGCCATCTGTTTCGCGTGACCACCTGGGGCGAAAGCCACGGACCGGCGATCGGCTGCGTCATCGACGGCTGCCCGCCCCTGATCCCCCTGGGCGAGGCCGACCTGCAACCGTGGCTGGACCGCCGCAAGCCCGGCGGCAGCCGCTTCGTCACCCAGCGGCAGGAGAGCGACACCGCCCGCATCCTGTCCGGCGTGTTCGACGACGGCGCCGGCCCGGTCACCACCGGCACGCCGATCGCCATCGAGATCACCAACGAAGACGCCCGATCGAAGGACTATGGCGACATCGCCCGCGCCTTCCGGCCTGGCCACGCCGACTTCACCTACCAAACCAAATACGGCGTCCGCGACCACCGCGGCGGCGGTCGGTCCTCGGCCCGCGAGACGGCGATGCGGGTCGCGGCGGGGGCCGTGGCGCGCAAGGTTCTCGGCGACGGAGTGCGCATCCGCGCCGGCGTGATTCAGCTGGGGCCGCACCGGATCGCGCCGGAAGCGCTGGATTTCGACGCGGTTTACGACAACGCCCTGTTCGCGGCCTCGGCCGAGGTCGTCCCGGCGTGGGAGGCGTATCTGGACGCTGTCCGCAAGGCGGGCTCTTCGATCGGCGCCGTTGTCGCGCTGGAAGTCACGGGCGTGCCTGCCGGCTGGGGCGCGCCCGTCTACGGGAAGCTCGACGCCGAATTGGCCGCCGCCATGATGTCGATCAATGCGGTCAAGGGCGTCGAGATCGGCGCCGGCTTCGGCGCGGCCGAACTGTCGGGCGAGGACAACGCCGACCAGATGCGCATGGGCGACGATGGCCGGCCGGTGTTCCTGTCGAACCACGCGGGCGGCGTGCTGGGCGGCCTCTCGACCGGCCAACCGGTGACCGCACGGGTCGCCTTCAAGCCGACCTCCTCGATCCTGACGCCACGCCAGACCGTCACCCGCGACGGCGCCGAGACCGATCTGCGCACCAAGGGCCGCCACGATCCCTGCGTGGCGCTGCGCGGCGTGCCGGTGGTCGAGGCGATGGCGGCCTGCGTTCTGGCGGACGCGATGCTGCGGCACCGGGCGCAGATGGGATGAAAAGAGCCACCAGGGACCGACTGCTGCTCCTTTGGGCGGTACGCGGCCCGGACTGGATCTTGCCGTTGATGCTCACGAGCGGCGTCTTGGCCACGGCCGGACTCTTGTGGGCTGGCGTGGCGATCAGCAACCGCGCGCCGATGGGCGATCCCGTCGCCGTTTACGGGACGGTCGATCGCTTCACGATCCAGGTGGGCAGATTCACGCGGGACAGCCTTGTCCAGGTCACCGTCGAAGACCGGACTGAGTACTTCACGCTCTCCATCGCCGCGGATTGCCAGCCAGGCGACCGGATCGAGCTGACGAAACGTTCTCGACCCTTCCGATCGCCTCTACTCTTTCCGGCGTCCGGCCAGCCCTGCCGCAGACCGTCAACCCCTTTCCGCCACTGACACTGTTACCTATATAGCTCCCGACCGGCGCGCCGTAGGCTGCGCGCCCCAAACGGGAGACCCCTCATGATCGACGTCCGCCCCTTCTCCAGCCTCGGCGGCGCGAACCACGGCTGGCTGAACGCCAAACACCACTTCTCCTTCGCCGGCTACCACGACCCGTCGCGCATGGGCTGGGGCCGGCTGCGCGTCTGGAACGACGACGAGATCGCCGCGAAATCGGGCTTTCCGCCCCACCCGCACGCTGACATGGAGATCATCACCTACGTCCGCACCGGCGCCATCACCCACGAGGACTCGATGGGCAACCGGGGCCGCACCCCGGCCGGCGATGTGCAGGTGATGAGCGCCGGCACGGGCGTGCGTCACGCCGAGTTCAACCTCGAGGACGAACTGACCACCCTGTTCCAGATCTGGATCGAGACCGACAAGCCGGGTGCGAAGCCGTCGTGGGGCCAGCGGGAATTCCCCAAGAGCGACCGGACCGGCCAGTTCCAGGTTCTGGCCTCGGGCGACCCGTCCGACGACGCCCTGGCCATCAACGCCGACGCCAGGGTGCTCGGCGCCACGCTGAAGGCCGGCGAGAGCCTCACCTACAGCCTGGCCGAGGGCCGCCGCGCCTATCTGGTCCCCGCCGTCGGCGAGGTCGAGGTCAACGGCGTCAAGCTGAACGCCCGCGACGGCGCGGCCATCAAGGACGAGGCGGCGATCGTCATCACCGCCAGGGCCGACGCCGAACTGGTGATGGTCGACAGCCTCTAGACGTCCATCTCCGACACAACGAAAAACCCCGCCCGGATCGCTCCGGGCGGGGTTCTTTTCATTCAGGCGGGGTCAGTGCGTGGCGGGCACCGTGCCGGGGTCCTGGATCGGCGGCGCGGCGGGAAGCGGCTCGGCGGCCTCGTCCCATTCCACCGGAGTCAGCGATCCGGTCAGGGCCCACTTCAGCGCCTCGTCGGCGGTCTTGATCGGCACGATCTCCAGCGCCGACTTCACATTGTCCGGCACGTCGGCGAGATCCTTCTCGTTCTCTTCCGGGATCAGCACCGTCTTGATGCCCGAGCGGAGCGCCGCGAGCAGCTTCTCCTTCAGGCCGCCGATGGCGGTGACCCGGCCGCGCAGGGTGATCTCGCCGGTCATGGCGATGTCCTTGCGGATCGGCACCCCGGTCAGGACCGAGACCATGGCGACCGTCATCGCCACGCCGGCCGAGGGGCCGTCCTTGGGCGTCGCGCCGTCCGGCACGTGCACGTGGATGTCGGTCTTCTCGAACACCGGCGGCTTGACGCCGAAGTTCAGCGCCCGGGCCCGGACGTAGGAGGCGGCGGCGGAGATCGACTCCTTCATCACCTCCTTCAGGTTGCCGGTCACGGTCATGCGGCCGCGGCCAGGCATCTTGATCGCCTCGATGGTCAGGATGTCGCCGCCGAACTCGGTCCAGGCCAGGCCGGTGACGATGCCGACCTGATCCTCCTCGTCGGTCTCGCCGTAGCGGTACTTCTTGACCCCCGCGTAGTCGGCCAGCTTGGCTTCGTCGACGGTGATCGACAGCGTCTTCTCGCGGGCCATTTCGCGCACCGCCTTGCGGGCCAGACCGCCCAGCGCCCGCTCCAGCGAGCGCACGCCGGCTTCGCGGGTGTAGTAGCGGATCAGGTCGCGGATGGTGTCGTCGGGCACCACGAACTCGGCCGGCTTCAGGCCGTTGTCGGCCGTCACCTTGGGCAGGACGTGGCGCTTGGCGATCTCGACCTTCTCGTCCTCGGTGTAGCCCGACACCCGGATGATCTCCATCCGGTCCATCAGCGGCTGCGGCATGTTCAGGCTGTTGGCCGTGGTCACGAACATGACGTTGCTGAGGTCGTAGTCGACCTCCAGATAGTGGTCGCCGAAGGCGTTGTTCTGGGCCGGGTCCAGCACCTCGAGCAGGGCCGAGGACGGGTCGCCGCGCCAGTCGGCGCCGAGCTTGTCGATCTCGTCCAGCAGGACGAAGGCGTTGGTCGTCTTGGCCTTCTTCATCGACTGGATGATCTTGCCAGGCATGGAGCCGATGTAGGTCCGGCGGTGGCCGCGGATCTCGGCCTCGTCGCGCACGCCGCCCAGCGACATCCGCACGTATTCGCGGCCGGTCGCCTTGGCGATCGACTTGGCCAGCGAGGTCTTGCCGACGCCCGGAGGGCCGACGAGGCACAGGATCGGGCCCTTCAGCGTATTGGTGCGCGCCTGGACGGCCAGATATTCGATGATCCGTTCCTTGACCTTCTCGAGGCCGTAGTGGTCCTCCTCGAGAATGGCCTCGGCCTTGTTCAGGTCGATGGGCTTGGTCTTGGCCTTGCCCCACGGGATCGACAGCAGCCAGTCGAGGTAGTTCCGCACCACCGTCGATTCCGCCGACATCGGGCTCATGTTGCGCAGCTTCTTGACCTCGGCCTCGGCCTTGGTGCGGGCTTCCTTGGACAGGCGCGTCTTACGGATGCGCTTCTCCAGCTCCATGATCTCGTCTCGCGAGTCGTCGGTCTCGCCCAGCTCGCGCTGGATCGCCTTCATCTGCTCGTTGAGATAGTACTCCCGCTGGGTCTTCTCCATCTGGCGCTTCACGCGCGAGCGGATCTTCTTCTCGACCTGCAGGACGCTGATCTCGCCTTCCATCAGGCCGTAGACCTTCTCCAGCCGCGACGGCACGGAGACGGTTTCCAGCAGTCCCTGCTTGTCGGCGATCTTGACCGACAGGTGGGCGGCGACGGAGTCCGCCAGCTTGGACGGATCGGTGATCTGGGGGATGGAGCTGAGGGCCTCGGGCGGCACCTTCTTGTTCAGCTTCACATAGTTTTCGAACTGCTCGATGACCGCGCGCAGCAGGGCTTCCGACTGGGACGGCTCGCCCGGATCGTCGGCGATCTCGACCGCCTCGGCCTCGAAATAGTCAGTGCGCTCGGTGAAGCGGGTCAGGCGCGCGCGGCTCTTGCCCTCGACCAGCACCTTGACGGTGCCGTCGGGCAGTTTGAGCAGCTGCAGCACGGTGGCCAGCACGCCGATCGGATAGATGGCGTCCGCCTGCGGATCGTCGTCGACGCTGTTCTTCTGGGTGGCGAGCAGGATCTGCTTCTCGCCCTTCATGATCTCGTCGAGCGCCTTGACGGACTTCTCGCGCCCCACGAACAGCGGCACGACCATGTGCGGAAAGACCACGATGTCTCTCAGCGGCAGGACGGGCAGTGTTTTGGTCTCTGACATGATGCCTACTTTCCGGGGCTCTCGTTGATCTCGAGCCCGCCGCGCCGGCGTTCGGGGCGACCGTGCCCCGCCGTATCGACTCGGCCCGCCGTTCGGCGGCCTTTGAATGAGTATGTGGTTCGGATCACCCGCCGTTCAAGCGTGACGGGTGGCCGACCGTCCCTTCCATCCACAGCCGTTCCAGGGGCAAACCGCGGGCGCGGGCGCCGGGTTCCCCGCATCCGCTGTGCGCCCTTCACCGCCGCCCCGCAAAACGCCGCCTCGGTCCGCTGTGGCGCCGCGGCCTCACCGGGACCAACGAAAAGGGCGGGCCCGTCGCCGGACCCGCCCCAATTCCGGTCACATGGAGACTTGGCGTCAGGCGGCGCCGTCGGCCGTCTTCTTCTTGGTTTCCGAGTAGATCAGCAGCGGCTGGGCCTTGCCCTCGATCACCTCGGCGTTGACCACGACCTCCTCGACGCCCTCGAAGGTCGGCAGTTCGAACATGGTCTCCAGCAGGATGCCTTCGAGGATCGAACGCAGGCCGCGGGCGCCGGTCTTGCGGGTGATGGCCTTCTTGGCGACGGCGATCAGCGCGTCGTCGGTGAAGGTCAGGTCGACGTTCTCCATCTCGAACAGGCGCTTGTACTGCTTGACCAGGGCGTTCTTCGGCTCGGTCAGGATGGTGACCAGGGCTTCCTCGTCGAGGTCCTCCAGCGTCGCCAGCACGGGCAGGCGGCCGATGAACTCGGGGATCAGGCCGAAGCGCATCAGGTCATCCGGTTCGACGCCCTTGAGGATGTCGCCGGTGCGGCGCTCGTCGATCTCCTTGACCTTGGCGCCGAAGCCGATCGAGGCTCCGTCGCCGCGGGCCGAAATGACCTTCTCGAGGCCGGCGAAGGCGCCGCCGACGATGAACAGGATATTGGCGGTGTCGACCTGCAGGAACTCCTGCTGCGGATGCTTGCGGCCGCCCTGCGGGGGCACGGAGGCGACGGTGCCTTCCATGATCTTCAGCAGGGCCTGCTGCACGCCCTCGCCCGACACGTCGCGGGTGATTGAGGGGTTGTCCGACTTGCGGGAGATCTTGTCGATCTCGTCGATGTAAACGATGCCGCGCTGGGCCCGCTCGACGTTGTAATCCGAGGCCTGCAGCAGCTTGAGGATGATGTTCTCGACGTCCTCGCCGACGTAGCCGGCTTCGGTCAGGGTCGTGGCGTCGGCCATGGTGAAGGGCACATCGATGATGCGCGCCAGCGTCTGGGCCAGCAGCGTCTTGCCCGAGCCGGTCGGCCCGATCAGCATGATGTTCGACTTGGCCAGTTCGACGTCGTTGTTCTTCGTCGCGTGGTTCAGGCGCTTGTAATGGTTGTGGACGGCGACGCTCAGCACCTTCTTGGCGTGGCTCTGGCCGATCACATAGTCGTCGAGGACCTCGCGGATCTCCTTCGGGCTCGGGACGCCGTCCTTGGCCTTGGAGAACGAGATTTTGTGCTCTTCACGGATGATATCCATGCAGAGCTCGACGCATTCATCGCAGATGAACACGGTCGGCCCGGCGATGAGCTTGCGCACCTCATGCTGGCTCTTCCCGCAGAAAGAGCAGTAGAGCGTGCTTTTGGCGTCTGTGCCGGCGGCTTTGGTCATCGACCCTTCTCACTCCCGCGATGGCCCCGATATGAGGCCTAACGCGCTTCCTCCGCGTTGATTCCCGAACAATGGGCGCAAAGGTCTTCAAAAAATGACAATCACCCATCCCCGCGCCCGCCACAACCCCGCGAAAGCGGAGCAGCAGGCGGAAGCGGACGGTTTACTGTTGAGGGTGATCGCGGCGAATGTCTGACATGGGAAGCGACGCTCCATTTCGCCAGCGGCCCCGCAAGGATCAGGCCATCGTCGCCTTCGATTTCGACGGCACCCTGACGATCCGGGACAGTTTCACCGAATTCCTGCGCTGGCGCGCCGGGGCGGGCGGCTGGGCTCTGGGCCTTGTGAGGATGGCGCCGGCGGTGGCGACCTATGCCCGCGACCGGGACCGAGGCCGGATCAAGGCCGCCTCGGTGCGCGAATTCCTCAAGGGTGTGGACCGCGCGACACTGGAGGCCGACGCCGAACGCTTCGCTGACCGGATTTGGCACAGGTTCATGCGCCCGGACGCCCTCGCCGTGTGGAACGCCTGGGGCGAGAAGGGCGCGCACCGGGTGATCGTCACCGCCAGCCCCGAGACCACGGTGGCCCCGTTCGCCCGCCGCCTCGGCGCCGAGGCCCTGCTCGGCACGCCGCTGGTGTTCGACGCCGACGACCGAGTCACCGGCGCCTTCGCCAGCCCCAACTGCCGCGGCGAGGAGAAGGTGCGCCGGCTGCAGGCGGTCTATGGCGGGGATGTGCGGCTTGCGGCCGCCTATGGCGACACCTCGGGGGACACGGAGATGCTGACCATCGCCGACGAGCCGGGCTTCCGTGTCTTCACCGGCAAGGTCGGCCCGTAGCCTAGCGAGGCTCCGCCACCGCGGTGGGGCCGGCCTCCTCCGCACGCAGGACGGACGTCAGCCCTCGCGCCTGGTCGCCTGAAGACAGACGCCGGTCTTCCGGGGCGGCGTACATGGATGTGAGATAGGCCCTGTCCCAGACCGACAGTCCGCCCGGGCTATCCGGTCCCTTGAACAGGTTCAGGATCGAGTCGAACCCGGAGGTGTCGGCCTCGGGGTCCACCTGGGAGAACGCCAGCATGGCGAGATAGCTGCACAGTTGATCGACCGTGACGCCCTCCACCCTGTCGACGTCGACAATGATTGTGATCTGCTGCAGGTCCGCCCGCCGTCGGGGCCACAGCTGCGACTTGGCGATCACATAGGGCTGGTTTCCCCTGCCCACCCTGCCCGTCATCTGGTCGACATACATAGGGGCACTGACGTGCCACCACCGGACCGGAACATCGGCGTCGGTGAACCACTCGAGGGTCGAGGGGCGGCCCACGCCTTGCGAACCATCGCGGTGAAAGGCCCAACCGCGGGTCCTGGCCCATTCCGCGGCCACGGCGCGACTGTCCGTGGCGCCGATGACCAGGACATTCGGCGAGCACGCGCCGTCGTTGATCGGAACGCCCATTTGCCCGCCGATCGTCGCCAGGGAGTCGGCGATATGCTGGGCCGTATCCCGCCGGAAATTCGCGACGCCGATACACACCGGCCCGAACCAGCGCGCCAGACCTCGCCACCTCAGGGTCGGTTGGGCGACTTCGTTCACGAACCGGGTGGACAGCTGCTCAAGGCTGCGGCCGTTGACGATGACGTCCTCGACCTGGGCAGGCTCCTGCTCCACCGGCTCCTGTTCAGGCGGGGATGGGGTCTGGCCGTGGGCCAGGCCGGAGCTTCCAAGCACTATCGCCGTGGCAAGAGCACGGATCACGGGACCCCCTCCATACTACATGGGGCCATATACCATGGTTCTGCGTTTGTCGGGTCACCGCCCCTTCGCAGGGCTGGCGGGCTTCAACGCCCCTCGGCGTCCACGTCGAAGGCCACCGCCTTGCCGCGCGAGGTGGGGTTCCAGCCGGCCTCGATGGCCGCGGCCACGGCGTTGCGCACATGGTCGACGTTGACGAACTGCTTCTCCGTGTCGGGACGGCCGTTCGGACGCAGCGGCGGCGGAAACTGCACCACCGCCTCTCGCTTGAAGTCCTGCAGCCGCAGGGTGACGGCGATGCCTTCCCACTGGCCGCCCGTGGTCGGCCGCGGCTGGCGGCGCAGCTCCCAGTGATAGATGTCGCCGTCGACCTCGACGGTCCCCTTCGTGTCGCGCGTCTGCATGGCGGCCTGATAGCACAAACGAAAAGAGGCGCACCGCCCGGGTGCGCCTCTTCCATTGTCTTTGTCGCGGGGCGGTCAGGATCCCGGCGTCTTGACGCCATCCTCGTCGGCCTGTTCGCGCTTGTCGTAGACGTGGTCGACGATGCCCCAGGCCTTGGACTCCTCGGCGCTCATGAAATGGTCGCGGTCGAGGGTCTTCTCGACCTCCTCATAGGTGCGGCCCGTGTGGTGGACGTAGATCTCGTTCAGACGCCGCTTGGTGTAGCGGATGTCCTCGGCGTGGCGCTCGATGTCCGAGGCCTGGCCGCGGAAGCCGCCCGAGGGCTGGTGCACCATGATGCGGGCGTTGGGCAGGGCTACGCGCTGGCCCGCGGCGCCGGCGGCGAGGATCAGCGAACCGGCCGAGGCGGCCATGCCCATGCACACGGTCGAAACGGGCGAGCGGATGTATTGCATGGTGTCGTAGATCGCGAGCGCCGAGGTCACCTGACCGCCGGGGCTGTTGATGTACATGCTGATTTCCTTCTTCGGGTTCTCCGATTCCAGGAACAGCAGCTGGGCGCAGATCAGCGAGGCCATGCCGTCCTCGAAGGGTCCGGTCAGGAAGATGATCCGCTCGCGCAGCAGGCGCGAAAAGATGTCGAAGGCCCGCTCGCCGCGGCTGGATTGCTCGACCACCATCGGGACGAGGTTCATGTTCATCAGTTCGATGGGATCGCGCATTTGGGCCTTCTCGGGATGCATGGCGCGCGACTCACCGGCCGCCGCCTGTTGAGACAGGATATCGCGTCGCCGGCCGGTTGACGCAAGGCGTGAGGTGGCGCGCGCGCCTCGTTCGGCTCCGGACGAGGTCCGTCGGGTACACGGCCCAGGCGGTGCAGGTCGGTCCCGCGCATTGCCCGGCTGAGGCCCGAGCGGCCTCAGGGAACCGGCGCCGGCTCCGTCTCGTCCGGGAGATCGCGGTAGGCGTCGGCGATCGCGGCCGCCACAGCCTGGACCTGGCTGCGCTGGTTGATGCGGTGCGATTCCGAGCCGGAGCCGTACAGGCCCTCGAGATAGGCCTGGTCCCAGCCGCTCAGCCCGGGCGGGGCCGCGGCGGGATCGTCGAACAGGTTCAGGATGGTGTCGAACTGGCGGGTGTCCGCCTCGGGATTGATCTGGGCCAGCGCCACCATGGCCAGGTAGGCGCCCAGCTGCTGCGCCGTCGCGTTGTTCAGCCGGTCGACGTCGACGATGATGAACACCCGCTTCAGCACATCCACATACTGGCTGCTCAGCCGCGACGGGGAATTGACGTTGGTGATCGGCGCATAGTCCATCACAGAGCCCGCCCCGACCCCGGCCCCGTTGACCTCCCCCGGCATGCGGATGACCGGCATTCCGGTCTGGCTGTCGATCGGCAGGCTGACATGCCACCAGCGCACCGGCCTGTCCTCGGTCATGAAGGCCCGCAGCGCAGACTTGCCCCGGTCCATCCCCGGCGATCCGACGCGGAACAGCACCGGCCGCATGGCGACGAACTCCTCCGCGAAACGGGCCGCATCTGTGGTGGCGATGATCAGGACGCTGGGATGGCAGGGCGGCTCATGCGCCCGCAGGCCGAGGCTCCGCACGACGTCGGAGACCTGGTCGGCCAGCTGCTGCGACAGCGCGTTCTCGAGATTGGCCACGCCCACGCAGACGCCGTCATGCCACCGCGCCAGGCCGCGACGACCGGCGGGGGCGGCGATCAGGTCGACGTATTCCTCCGCCGCGGACTCCAGCCGCCGCGCATCGACGACGACGTCCTCCAGCCGGATCGGCTCCTCCACGGGGGCCGGCGGCGCGGGCGGGACCTGCTGCGCGCTCAGCGCGAGGGCGAGCAATCCGCCGACGATCATGGCCGGGGCTCCGACGTTGCGTTTTCTTCGGCCCTGAGGATCCGGGTGACCGACCGGGCCTGGCCCGACGGATCGATCCGGTCCGGCCGCGACTGGTACAGCCCCTCAAGATAGCTGCGGTCCCAGGCGGTCAGCCCGGCCGGCGCGGTCGAGGCGGCGAACAGGTTCAGGACGGTGTCGTAGCCGGTCATATCGCCGTCAGGGTCGACCTGGGCCAGGCTGACCATCGCCAGGTATTCGGCCAGCTGGTCGCCGTCGACGCCCTCGACCTTCGCCGCATCGACGATGACGATGACCTTGTTGAGCACGTCGGTGATCGGCCGACCGTGATTCACCAGCCCCTCGGCCGGGACGTAGATCGGCCCGAAGTCTCCCGGCATGCGGATCGCGCGTTCCCCGGTCGAGCCGATTACGGGCAGGCTGACGTGCCACCAGCGAACCGGCGCGTCCGACTGCCGGAACCGCTCCAGCGCCACCTTGCCGCGGTCGAGTCCGCCGACGCCGAGGTGAAACAGCGGACGTTCCGCCTCGACCACGGCGTCCGCCATGGCCTGGCCGTCGTCGGCGAAGATCACCACCACATTGGGCCGGCAGCCGGGCCCCGCCAGACGCACGCCGTATTCGTCCGCGACCGTCGAGAGGCGGTCGATCAGCGACTGCGCCTGGACCGCCTGCAGATTGACCACGCCGAAGCAGACCCGGTCCCACCACCGGGCAATGCCCCGCCGCCGGGGCGGCGCGGCCACCTCATCGACGAAGGCGCGGACCCGCTCTTCCAGTCGTCGTCCATCGACCAGGACGTCATCGACCACCGCCGGGGCCTGGAGAGGGTCCTGCGGCGCGGGCGCCTGTTGCGACGCCAGCGTCAGAGCCATGGCGCCGATCAGCGGTGCGAGAAACATGGCGTGCCGTCAGGTTGCGCTCCGGCTCAGGCCGGAGTTGAACCCTGTTCCCGAAAGGCGCGGTCGTCAATCAGGCGTCCTGAAACGCAAACCCCGCTCCGGCGTCCGGAACGGGGGCTGCAGATCAACGCGATGGACGACGGATCAGATGTCGTCGTCTTCCTTGAGCAGCTCTTCCTTGGTGATCTTCGTATCGGTCACCTTGGCCTGGTCGAAGATCAGGTCGCAGACCTTCTCCTCATAGATCGGGGCGCGCATCTGGGCGGCGGCGTTGGGGTTCTGGCGGTAGAAATCCAGCACCTGACGCTCCTGCCCCGGATAGTTGCGGGCCTCGTTCATGATGGCGTTGTTAAGCTCCTGGTCGGTGATCTGGACGTTGTTGGCGCGGCCGATCTCAGCCAGCACCAAGCCCAGCCGCACGCGGCGCTCGGCGATCTTGCGGTACTCGTCCTTGAGCTTCTTCTCGGACTTCTTGGCGTCCTCTTCCGGCAGGCGGCCGGCGTCCTTGTCGGCCTGAACCTGACCCCAGATGCCGTCGAACTCGGCGTCGACCATCTTGGGCGGCAGCGGGAAGTCGTGGGCCTTGTCCAGCTCGTCGAGCAGGGCGCGCTTCAGCTTGAAGCGGGCGGCGCCCTTGTACTGCTGGTTCAGGTTGTCGCGCAGCAGCTCCTTGAGCTTGTCCAGCGACTCCAGGCCGATGCGCTTGGCGAAGTCCTCGTCGACCTTGGCCGGAACCTCGGCCTTGATGGCCTTCACCTTGACGTCGAACGTCACGGCTTTGCCGGCGAGATGCTTGGCTTGGTAGTCCTCGGGGAAGGTCACGTTGAGGACCTTCTCCTCGCCGACCTTGGCGCCCTTCAGTTGTTCTTCGAAGCCCGGGATGAAGCGGTTGGAGCCGATCACCAGCTGGGTGTCCTCGGCGGCGCCGCCTTCGAACGGTTCGCCGTCCAGCTTGCCCAGGAAGTCGATGGTGACCTCGTCGCCCTCGGCGGCCTTGACGGTCTTGCCCGTCTTTTCCTCGTACGACTTGGCCTGCCCTGCCAGTTCGTTGAGGGCCTCGTCGAGGTCGGCGTCCGTGGCTTCGTAGGTCGGGCGCTTCAGCTTCAGCGTCTTGACGTCGACCGGGGTGAAGTCCGGCATCACTTCCAGCGACATCTCGTAGGCGAGGTCCTCGCCGCCGGTCAGGACCTTGTCCATGTCCGAGGTCAGCTTCATCTCGGCCGGGGCGGCGGGGCGCACCTTGGCCTCGTCGAGGGCCTTCTGGCTGGAGGTGTTCAGCGCTTCGTTGACGATCTCGCCCATCAGGTCGCGGCCGAAGGTCTTGCGCACATGCGACGTCGGGACCTTGCCGGGACGGAAGCCCTTGAGCTTCATCTGCGGCGCGACTTCCTTCAGTTTCGCGTCCAGCTTCTGGTTCAGCTCCTCGGCCGGAATGGTCACCGCGATCACGCGGCTGAGGCCTTCGTTGGACTTTTCGACGACTTGCATGGTCGGGATTCTGACGCTCTGGGGCGGCGCCTTCGAGGCTGGCGCTGCGCGGTGTGGGTAAAGCAACAAGGGCCGCCCTTTCGAGGCGGCGCCTTTGAAGCCCGCCCTTATGTCGATGACCGCCTCAAAGGTCAACGTGAACCCGCACCGGTCCGGGTTTCAGCCTGACGTCCGAGCCGCTATCTGGACGCCATGGACCAGCCCCCTCCCCCGATCGGCGTCGCCGTCTTCCCGGTCACCCCGCTGCAGCAGAACTGCACCCTCGTCTGGTGCCGCAAGACCCTGAAGGCCGCCATCATCGATCCCGGCGCCTCGGTCGACGGCCTGCTCGGCGCTGTGGCGAAGCAGGGGCTGACGCTGGACGCCATCTGGATCACCCACGGCCATCTCGACCACGCCGGCGGTGCGGCCGAGATGCAGGAGAAGACCGGCCTCGACATCATCGGCCCGCACCCGGACGACCAGTTCTGGATCGACGGCATCCCGCAACAGGGGCAGCTGTACGGCCTGCCCGAAGCGCGCAGCTTCACCCCGACCCGCTGGCTGGCCGACGGCGACGTGCTGACGCTGGGAGAGACGACCTGGGAGGTCTACCACTGCCCCGGGCATACCCCCGGCCACGTGATCTTCTTCAACCGCGAGGCCCGCTTCGCCCAGGTCGGCGATGTGCTGTTCCAGGGCTCGATCGGGCGCACCGACTTCCCCCGCAGCGACCATGGCGCCCTGCTGAACGCCATCGTTACGCGGCTCTGGCCGCTGGGCGACGACGTCACCTTCGTGCCGGGTCACGGTCCCAGCTCGACCTTCGGGGCCGAGCGGCGCAGCAATCCCTTCGTGTCGGATGAAGCGATGAAGCGGGCGCCGATCGCCCGCCCCGCCAGCGGCCCTTCCTGACTAGCGCGCGATCAGCATGCCGATGACGACGCCGAGGCCCAGCGCGTAGAGCGTCGCCTTGACGGGCTCATCCTCGACCGCCCGGCGCAGGCGTTCGGCGCGCGCGCGGCTCCACTCGCCCGCGGCGACAGCGTCCTCGCGCACCGCCTCGTGGATCGGCCGGGGACCGAAGGCCCTGCCCTCCGCCAGGATGGCGTCCGCTTCCTGTTCGAGGCGGGCGGAACCAGCGTCGACGTCATCCACGATGTCCTCGGGCGAGGTCGGGCCGGTGTAGGGGGTGTCGGTCATGACGGGGCTCCTGAAGGGGTCGGGGGTTCGGCTGATCAATCCGCGCGCGCGCCCCGAGTTCCGGCCGTCCCGCTCGTGATTGAACGGGCCCACCCGCCCCGCGTTGAGCCAGGGGAAGGAGGCCGCCATGACCTACATCGAACCCACTCCGCCCGGCACGCCCCAGCCCGACATTCCCCAGCCGGACACGCCCGGGCCCGACTACGATCCCGGCTCCATCCCCGAGGAAATGCCCCCGCCCGACCCCGGCGGCGGCGGCGAGGGCGACTCCCGGCCCTATGGCGGCAACGGCCATTGAGGCAGCGCGAACCCCTCTGATTCGCTCGCGTTTCTGTGAGGTCGGAACCGGAACCGGACGACGGCGCGAGGGTTCAGAGAGCAACCTCGACCGTCGGCGTGAAAGGACACAGCAATGGCTTTAGGTCAGCCCACCCGAGCTTCTGGCGTTTCCAAGCGGGGCTTCGCCTCGATGGACCCCGAGCGACAGCGCGAGATCGCGCGCAAGGGCGGGGCCAGCGTGCCCAGCGAAAAGCGCAGCTTCTCGCAGGACCGCAGCCTGGCCGCCCAGGCGGGGCGCAAGGGCGGCGAGGCCTCGCACGGGTCGCGCACCAAGGAAGCCCGCCGCGCCGAATAGACGCGGCGATCCCGGGTGGATCGACGGGCGGCGCCGTTGGGCGTCGCCCTTTCCGTATCAGGACTCCAGCAGGGCGAGCGCCACCGAGGGCGCCGGTCCGGTCTCGAAGGCCGCGACGGTCCAGCCCGAGGCCGCCGCCAGTTCGCGGACCGAGGCTTCGGTGAATTTGCGCGAATTTTCGGTGTGGATGGTCTCGCCCTTGCGGAAGGCGATCATCCGGCCGTCGATCTCCACCTGCATGTCCCGCGTCGCCTCCAGGTGCATCTCCATGCGCGAGGCGGCCGCGTTCCAGACCGCGCGATGCACGAAGCTGTCGACGTCGAAGCCCGCCTTCAGTTCGCGGTTCGCCCGGATCAGCAGGTTGCGGTTGAAGGCCGCCGTCACCCCCGCCGCGTCGTCGTAGGCGGCGACCAGCACGTCCGGCGACTTGACCAGATCGACGCCGAGGATGAACAGCGCGCCGGCGCCGAGCTGGCGGCGGGCCGCGCTCAGGAAGGCCTCGGCCTCGGCGGGATGCAGGTTGCCGATCGTCGAACCGGGGAAGAAGCCGACCCGCCGCCCCGCACCGATCCCTTCAGGCAGGGCGGCCAGATGCAGAAAGTCGCCGACCAGCGGCGCGACCTTCAGGTCCGGATAGGTGTCGGCGATGCGCCGGGCGGCGGCGTTCAGCGCGTCGGCGCTGATGTCGATCGGCACATAGGCGGCCAGACCGGGCGCGGCGTCCAGCACGATCCGGGTCTTCTCGCTCGCGCCCGAACCGAATTCGACCAGCGTCGCCCCGTCGCCGAACCGCCCCGCCCAGGCCGGAGCGACCTGGCGCAGCAGGGCCGCCTCCTGCCGCGTCGGATAATATTCCGGCAGGCGGGTGATCTCCTCGAACAGGCGTGAGCCCTCGGCGTCGTAGAACCATTTCGGCGACGCCGTCTTCGGCGAGCGGCCCAGCCCGGCGACCAGATCGCGCCGGAAGCGGGCCGCCTCGCCGTCCTGGCCCGCCCGCACGGGCGGGGGCGGCAGGTCCTCGGCCAGTCTCAGTCCCATGAACGCCCACCTCTGATGCGGATAGAAGAAGTTCCGGTAGCTGGCCCGTCCATGCCCCTCAGGCGTCGCCCAGGATGACCCGCGCAGCACCATCTGATTGGCCATGAACTTGCCGTTGTACTCAGACGCGGTTCCTTCGGTCGGTCTGAACCCCCGATATGGGGCGTAGGCGCTCGACGTCCACTGCCAGACCTCGCCAAACGCATTCGTGAACACGTCCGGCCGACAGCGGACCGCGTGCTCCCACTCCGCCTCGGTCGGCAGGCGGCGGCCGGCCCAGCGGGCGTAGGCCTCGGCCTCGTAGAAGCTGACGTGCCGCACCGGCGCGTCCGGATCGACCGGCCGCCGGCCCGCCAGGGTCAGGGTGGTCCAGCCGTCGTCGTCGCGGCGCCAGTACAGCGGGGCGGTCCAGGCCTCGGACTTGACCGTCGCCCAGCCGTCGGAGAGCCACAGCTCCGGCCTGACGTAGCCGCCGTCCTCGATGAAGGCGATCCAGTCGCCGTTGCCGACCAGGTCGTGGTCCAGCCCATAGGGTTCCAGCCACTGCGGATGGGCCGGCCCCTCGTTGTCGAAGGCGAAGCCGCCGCCCTCGTGCCCGATCCGGACAAGGCCGCCCTCGAACCGCGTCATGCCGCCCCGCGAGGGTTGCGCCGGCCGCGGCCTCGGCTCCGCGTCATAGGCGGCGGGGTCCAGCGGCGAGCGGGCCATCAGGTTCAGCAGGTCCATCAGGAACAGCTCCTGATGCTGCTGGTCGTGATGCAGGCCGAGGGTGAACAGATAGGCCTGCCGCGCATCCGGCGCGCCGCCTTCCAGCCACGCCTCCATCCGCCGGTCGACCTCACGCCGGTAGGCCAGCACCTCGTCCAGCGAGGGCCGGGTCATCAGCCCCCGCTCGCGCCGCTCGACCCGTTCGCCCAAGGCTTCGTAATAGCTGTTGAACAGGATCTGGAACCGCGCATCGACGGGGCGGTAGTCCGGCGCGTCCGCCAGGATCATCGCCTCGAAGAACCAGCTGGTATGCGCCAGGTGCCACTTGCCCGGGCTGCAGTCCGCCATCGACTGCGCGGCCAGATCCTCGGGGCTCAGCCCCCAGGCCAGCGCGGGCATGGCCGAGCGGACGCGGCGGAATTCCTCGATCATCGCGCCGGTCGTCGCCAAGGCCCTGTTCAATGCGCTCATGCGTTGGCCCTGCCCCCCGTCCGCGGTTTGCGTCAACCGGGTTCGGTCCCCTTTTGTTCCATGCAGAAGCCGCCCTGTCCAGCGGAACGCTCCCGCCGAGCAGGCGTTGAGATCGCACGTCCCTGATTTAAGGCGACATTCCAGCTATCGAGAGCCTTGTCAGCATGTCGCTGCCCAGCGCCCCCCACGAGGGTCACGACTCCGGCCCCGCCCGCTCGGGGGGCATCATCGATCGCACGGACTGGCGTGAGGCGGTCACGGCCCGCATTCCATCCCTTCGCGCCTTCGCCTGGTCCCTGTCGCGCAACGGCGCCGACGCGGACGATCTCGTCCAGGAGACGCTGACCAAGGCCTGGACCTATCGCGACCGGTTCGAGCCGGGCACCAACCTCAGGGCCTGGCTTTTCACCATCCTGCGGAATTCCTGGTACTCCTCGGTGGCCAAGCGCAGCCGGGAGGTCGCCGACGAGGATGGTCACCACGCCGCCCGCCTGACGGCCGAGGGCAGCCAGGAATGGACGGTGGAGCTGAGCGCCCTCAAGGTCGCGCTCGACGACCTCCCCCCCGAGCATCGCGAGGCCATCGTCATGGTCGGCGCCGCCGGCCTCTCCTACGAGGAAGCGGCCGAGATCGCCGGCTGCGCGCTGGGCACGATCAAGAGCCGCGTCAACCGCGCCCGCAACCGGCTGGCCGAGGCCATGGACATGCCCCGCGGCGACGCCTGAGCCTCAGTTCGGCGTCTCGGAGTCGGCAGGACCATCGGTCAGGCGGTCCAGGTGGTCCGCGATGGCAGCCGGAAGCGGCTCGGCCTCGATGGCCTCGAAGGCCTCGCGCAGGGCCCGGTCCGAAGGCGGCATGTCCTGATCTTCCGGTTGCTTCGCCACGCGCCGCCCTCCATCAGCGGCGCGCCGAAGCGCGATACGCTAAAGTCGCATTCCCGACATTGGTTGCTATCAGAGGCGCCGGAAGGCGTCGAGCAGCTCGTCCACGGCCTCGGCGGTCGTGGCCCAGGAGCAGACGAAGCGCACCGAGCCGTCGTCGAACCGGTAGCAGGCCCAGCCCAGGTCGTTGAGCCGGCGGTGGGCCGCCGGCGGCATGCGCACGAACACCGCGTTCGCCTCGACCGGATGGGCCAGGGCGAAGGCCGATCCGGCCAGGATGCCGTCGGCCAGCCGCTGCGCCATCAGATTGGCGTGGGCGGCTCCGTCCTCCCAGGCGTTGCTCTCGAGCAGGCCGAGGAAGGGCGCCGCGAGGTATCGGGCCTTGGACGCGGTCTGCCCCGCCTGCTTCAGCCGGTTGTCGATACGCCGGGCCAGCGACCGGTCGAACATGACGATCGCCTCGGCGCAGTTGGCCCCGGCCTTGGCCCCGCCGAACACCAGCACGTCGACGCCGAGCCGGGCGATCTGGGTCAGGTCGAAGCCCGCCGCCGCCGCATTGGCCAGCCGCGCCCCGTCCATGTGCACCCCACAGCCTTTCAGCTTCACCGGCTCTATCAGGCGCCGCAGCTCCTCCTCCGTGTAGACGGTGCCGTATTCGGTGGACTGGGTCAGGCTCAGCGCCGCCGGCGGCTGGCGGTGACCGACCTCCGGCTCCTCCAGCGCGGCGTCCAGCGCCACCGGATCGATCCGCCCGGAAAACCCCGGCAGGCCGATCAGGCCGACGCCCGAACCGAAGAAGCCCGGCGCGCCCGTCTCGTCGGTGCAGACGTGGGCGGCGTGGTGGGCCAGCACCGCCTCGTGCGGCCAGGCCAGCATCGACAGGGCGATGGCGTTGGCCGCCGTGCCGGAAAAGACGAAGCGGATCTCCGCGTCCGCGTCCAGCCGCCGGCGGATCTGTTCGGCGGCGCGGGCGGTGACTTCGTCGGCCCCATAGGCGCGGGCGTAGCCTTCGTTGGCGTCCACCAGCGCCCGCAAGGCGGCCGGCGCCATCCCCGCGGTGTTATCCGAACCGAAATCGTACCGCATGGCTCAGCCCTGATCCCCGTCCGAAGTCTCGTCCATCCCGTCGTCGCTGCGGCCCTGCGCGGTCCGCACCGTGACCACCGGCATGACGGCCTCGTCGCCATAAGGGACGGCGACCTGATGGGGAAAGGGAATTTCGATGTCCGCCGCGTCCAGAGCCTCCTTGCCGCCCTGGATCAGATCGGACTGGGTCTGCCACCAGTCGTCGACCTTCACCCAGGCCTGCAGGCTGACCTGCACGGCGCTGTCCAGCAGGCCGGTCACGCCCGTCCATGGCGCGGGGTCGGCCAGCACCTTCTCGTGGGCCACGGCGACATCGGCCAGCACCTGTCGCGCCCGGTTCAGGTCGTCGCCGTAGCCGACGGTGAAATTGATCTCGATGCGCCGCGTCCTCTGGCCGGTCAGGTTGACGATGACCTCGTTCAGCACCTTCGAATTCGGCACCACGATCTTGTGATTGTTGGCGTTCGACAGCTGGGTGGTGAACAGGTCCAGCCGTTGCACAGTGCCGGAGGCGCCGCCGACCTCGATGACATGGCCGACCTTGTACGGACGCAGCACCAACAGCAGCACCCCGGCCGCCACATTGGACAAGGTGCCCTGCAGCGCCAGGCCGACGGCCAGCGAGGCGGCGCCCAGCACCGCGATGATCGAGGTGGTCTGGACGCCCAGCCGCTGCAGCACGGCGATGAAGCCGATGATGTAGACCACCACCCGCACCACCTGCACCACGAAGCTGAGCACGGTCGGGTCGTGGCGGAAGCCCCGAACCTTCGACAGCGCACGGCGGGTCAGGCGCGAGGCCCATTTCGCCCCGATGATCGTCGCGACGAGGATCAGCACGGCGATCGACAGGTTGACCGCCAGGTCCCCGGCCATGTCGGTCAGCTTTGCCACCACGGCGGCGTCGAGGCTCACCGCCTCCTGGCCGGCGGCCACGGCGTCATTCAGCGAAGTCGGAAGCGAAAGCATGGGCCGGGTCTAACGCGCCTGTCCGGCTTTGGCACCCCGTGGAGCTGGATTCTTCACGCCCGCGCCACACCGACCCGGCCGCCGCCGCTCTCCAGCGCGTCGAGCAGGTCCATCACGTCATCCAGGGTATTGGCCTCCCGCGCCGGCTTGTCCCAGCGGATGCGGCTGACGCGCGGAAAGCGCATGGCCACGCCGGACTTGTGCCGCGTCGACCGGTTCAGCCCCTCGAAGGCGATCTCCAGCACCAGGCCGAAATCGCGCTCGGCGCGCACCGACCGCACCGGCCCGAACCGCTCCACGGTGTGGTCCCGGACGAATTTGTCGAGCTGTTTCAACTCCTCGTCGGTGAAGCCGAAATAGGCCTTGCCAACCGGGGTCAGCGCCCCCTCCTCCGTCCAGACGCCGAAGGTGTAGTCGGAATAGAAGCTGGACCGCTTGCCATGGCCGCGCTGGGCGTACATCAGGACGGCGTCGATGACGTGCGGGTCGCGTTTCCACTTGAACCACGGCCCCTTCGGCCGGCCCGCGACATAGGGGCTGTCCCAGCGCTTCAGCATCAGACCCTCGGCCGCCGCCCCGACCGGCGGATCGGCGCGCAGCACGGCCAGCTCGTCCCAGTCCGCATAGGCCACGATCGGCGATAGGTGCAGCCGGCCCCCGCCATGCCCCGCTGCCAGCGCCTCCAGTCGGGTCCGTCGCTCGCGCAACGGCAGGAGCCGCAGGTCCTCGCCGTTTTCGGCCAGTAGGTCATAGGCGACGATGGCTGCGGGGAAGGCCGCCATCATCTTCGCGTCGACGCTCTTGCGGTTCAGCCGTTGCTGCAGGTCGCCGAACGGCGCCACGGCTCCGTCACGCCAGACCACCAGTTCCCCGTCCACCGCCCCCTCGAACGCCAGCCCCGCCATGACGTCGGCGAAGGCGCCCGAGATCTCGTCCCCGGTGCGCGAATACAGGCGCGCCACGCCGCCTTCGCGCACGGCCTGCACCCGGATGCCGTCCCATTTCCATTCCGCCGCGTAGTCGGCGGGGTCGAGCCTGGCGAAGTCGATCGCCTCGTCGATCGCGACCGCCAGCATCACCGGCCGGAACCGCCCCGGCGCCTCGGCGTCCGGCCGGTCTCCATGTCCTTCCAGCCAGGCGAACAGGTCGGCGTAGGGCGGGCTGAGCGCGTGCCAGACCTCCTCGATCTCCGAGACATCGATGGGTTCGAGCGCGACCGCCGCCTCTCCCCCGTCCGGATCGGGCGGTTCGCTCACCTGCTCCGGCCGCACCATGGCGGCGGCGGTCTTGGCCAGCCGCGCCGACAGCCCCACCCTCAGACCCCCTGTCATCAGCTTCAGCAGCGCCCATCGGCCCTTTGGCTCCAGCGCGTCGAGCCAACCCTCCAGCAGTCCCGCCACCTCGCCGCGGCCGGCGGTGCGCAGCGCCTCGACCACCTCGCCCAGTTCGGGCTCGCGGTTGGCGCGGTGGTCCGGATCGCGCGGCCAGATCAGCGCCACCGTCTCGGCCAGGTCGCCGACGTAGTCGTACGACCAGCCGAACAGGATCGGGTCGATCCGCGCCTCGACGGCCTTGCGGATCATCGCCGCCTTGGCCGCGTCGAAGGTCAGGTCGCCGGTCAGCGAAGCGAGGGCCCAGCCGCGGTCCGGATCGGGCGTGGTCCGCAGATAGTCCCTCAACAGCACCAGCTTCGCATTGCGCGAGGCCGTCAGCGACAGGCGGTCCAGCAGTTCGGCGAAGGCGCGCATCCGTCCTTCAAACGCGAAAACGCCCCGGAAGTCTCCTTCCGGGGCGTCGCTCGCCTCAATCGAAGCGCATCAGGCCCTAGTTGAACAGGCCCGCGATGACGGCGGTGATCAGGCCGCCGGCGACGGCGGCGAGGACGACGTCATTGCCGCTGCGGACATAGTGGTAGCCGCGGGGCGGGGCGCGCAGGCCGTACTGACCGTAGTTGCTCACCACATACTGGTTCGAGCGGTAGTAGGACGGCATCCGCTGGCCGTAGGACCACTGACGGACGGCGTAGCCGCGCGGCGCGACGTAGCGGCCGGCGTTGTAGCGGCGTTGCGACCGCTGCCATTGGGCGTAGGCCCGCTGGTCCTGGCGCGCCTCGCGGCGATCCTCGCGCTGCTCGTGGCGCCATTCGCGCCGGTCTTCACGGCGGTCCTGACGATGTTCACGACGGTCGTCGCGGCGGTCGTCGCGGCGGTCGTCGCGGCGATCCTGGCGCTGTTCGTGCTGGCCGCGCGACTGGGCCTCGGCGGCGGAAGCGATGCCCAGCGAGCTCATGGCGAGCGTCGCGGCCAGGGCGGCGGTGAGAACTTTCTTCATGGTGTGGCTCCGGGTGCGGCCGAAGGATTTCGACTTGCCCGCACCCTGGGCCCCGGCCCTTGAGCCGGGTCTGAACGGCCGTGCTCACCCGCCGTTCACCCGAGCGTCGGCTTTTGAACGCTATTGCCGCCTGGCGTCAGGCCGCCCGGGCCTTCTCGCCGTCCTCGACCAGCGAGCGCAGCGCGGCCCGGCCGCCGCCGACCCGGTTCATCACCAGCGCCAGGGCGGCGAAGTCGATCGGCTTGTTCAGATAGGCGTCGGCCCCCGCGTCCAGGCCGGCCTCGTGGTCCTCGGTGCGGGCCGAGGCGGACAGGACGACGATGGGAGTCTCGGCATTGGCCCCACCGCCGGCGCGGATGCCGCGCGTGGCGGTCAGGCCGTCCATCACCGGCATGTTCACGTCCATGACGATCAGGTCGAAGCGCTGGCCATTGGCCATGTCGAGCGCGATCTGGCCGTTCTCCGCCGTCGACGAGGTGTGCCCCGCCGAGCTCATCCACGCCTCCAGGATCATCCGGTTGACCGGGTGGTCCTCGACCACCAGCACGTTCAGCGAGCGGCCGTCCTCGACCTCGGCCGCGATCGGCGCCGCGGCCTCCTCGCGCGTCCATTCCACCACCTCGGCCTCGACCGTGAAGGTGAAGATCGAGCCCTCGCCGACCGTCGACACCACCGAGATGTCGCCGCCCATGATGTTGGCCATGCGCCGCGAGATGGTCAGGCCCAGGCCGGTGCCGCCGAAACGCCTCGTCGACGAGGCGTCCACCTGGGTGAAGGGCTGGAACAGCCGGGCCAGATCCTCGGGCGAGATGCCGGCCCCGGAATCCTTGACCGAGAAGTCGAAGCGGACCTTGTCGTCGTCCAGCCGCTCGGACCGCACGGTGTAGGCGACCTCGCCGGCGTCGGTGAATTTCACGGCGTTGGACAGCAGGTTGTGGATCACCTGGCAGACGCGCAGCGGGTCGCCGCGCACCACGGCCGGCGCCTCGCCCTCGAACCGGGCCGAGAAGGTCAGGCCCTTGGCCTCGGCCTGGGCCTGGAACGGGCCGGTGACGCGTTTGTGCAGGTCCTCGACCGAGACGTCGACCATCTCGAAGGTCATCTTGCCCGCCTCGATCTTGGTCATGTCGAGGATGTCGTTGAGCAGGCTCAGCAGGTTGTCGCCCGAATTGCGGATGATCGACAGATACTCCCGCTGCGTCGGCTCCAGCCGGGTCGCGCCCAGCAACTGGGCGGCCCCGAGGACGCCGTTCATCGGCGTGCGCAGCTCGTGCGAGATCACGCCCAGGAAGCTCGACTTGGCCTCGCTGGCCGCATTGGCGCGGTCGCGGGCGGACTCCAGCTCCTCGATCAGATGCGCCTGGTGCTCCTGGAAGGCGCGGATGCGTTCCTCGCGCAGCATGGTCATCAGCACCAGCACGACCAGGCCGGCGGCGGTGAACGGCACCACGCCCATGAAGGCCCAGAACAGGTCGGTGCCCCACAGCGAGGCGGCGATGACGGCGGCGGAAACGCCGTAGGGCGACGAGATCACCACGGCCTGTTTCGGCGAACTGCGCAGCTGGGCGAACACCAGCACATAGCCGGAAACCAGCAGGGTCATGGCCAGCGGCTGGCCGAAGGGATGCCCCGAGAACCACGCCATCAGGGGCGCGGCGGCCCAGGCGGCGGTGGTGCCGGTCGCGACCGCCGGGAAGATCAGGCCCCAGCCGGCGCCGACGCGCTCGCTGATGCGCTTCTCCACCGCGCCGCGCAGGGCGCCGGCGGCGATCGTGCCGAAGAACCACAGGGCCGATCCGACCGGCCCGACGACGGCGAGCAGGCCCACGGCCCAGCTGGCGATGATCAGATAGCGCAGGTATTGCGTCTGCAGAATGGCGCGCAGCGCCTGGGCGGCCTCGCCGGAACCCGGTTCGCCATTGGCTGGCTTGGTGATTCCGTCCGATTCGACCATTGCGCGCGCCCCTCCCAAACAACCCGGGGCGAACGCTATGGGCAAGATTCTAAGACGAGGTGAACGCTGACGCTTGACGGTTTCCGGCTGAATAAGCCGCGGCGTCAGGCGGCCCCCGCCTCCGCCGGCGTCAGGGCGCGGATCGACAGGGCGTGCACCGGCCCCGCCAGTTCCTCGCGCAACAGGGCGTTCACCGCGCGCTGGCGCTGCACCCGTCCCTGCCCCTCGAAGGCGGCCGAGACGACGGTGAGGTTGAAATGGCTCTCGCCCCCGGCGCGGCCGTCGACGCCGCCCTCATGGTGGTGACCGGCGTGCCGCCCGCTGTCGTCCTCGATCTCCAGATGCGTCGGCGACAGGCCCGCCTGCAGTTTTTCGCGGATAATCGACGCAATCGGGCCTTCCGGCATGGGCTTGTCCTTGTTGGTGACCAATTCGACCCTACACTTCGGGCGATGTCATCCGCCTTTCAATACAAGCCGCGCTTCAAGGACATGCGGGTCAAGCCGCCCAAGCCCGAAGAGGAGGCGGCCGAAGCCGACGTGCTGCACCTCAAGCCGGGCGAGAAGCCGTGCCAGTGGCCCGACTGCCGCATGCCCGCGACGGCGCGCGCCCCCAAGTCGCGCGAGCGGCTGAACGACTTCTACGATTTCTGTCAGCGCCACGCCGGCGAGTACAACAAGGGCTGGAATTTCTACGCCGGCATGTCCGAGGGCGAGGTCCGCGCCGCCCAGGAGGACGAGGCCATGACCGGCGGCCGTCCGACCTGGGAGATGAAGGCCGGCAAATTCACCCGCGAGGCCGCCGCCTTCGCCTCGAAATTCGGCACGTCCAACACCACGGGCGCGGGCAGCTGGCGCGACAGCTTCGGCCTGTTCGGCCGGCGCACGAAGGAGCAGGCCGGGCCCGGCGGCGAGGACGACCTGCGCATCGGCAAGCTGGAGCGCGCGGCCCTGGCCGACCTCGGCCTCGACGCCCGTACCGACAAGAAGGCCATCAAGGCCCGCTACCACGAGCTGCTGAAACGTTTCCACCCCGACCTGAACAAGGGCGACCGCGGGGCCGAGGCCAAGCTCCAGAACGTCATCAAGGCCTACAAGACGCTGAAGAAGGCGGGGCTGGCCTAGCGTCCGCGACGGCGGCGCCTAGGTAAGTGGCTCCCATCCAAGGAGCCTCGCCATGGAAGTCCTCTACCGCGCCCACGCTGTCGCCAGCGGCGGCGGCCGCGACGAAGGCCGCTCGGCCACCGACGACGGCAAGATCGACGTCCGCCTCTCGGTCCCCACCGAGATGGGCGGCAAGGGCGGAGACGGGACCAATCCCGAACAGCTGTTCGCCACCGGCTACGCCGCCTGCTACCTCGGCGCCCTGCGACTGGTCGCCGGCAAGGCCGGGACGCCGGTCGGCCCCGACACGAAAGTCGGCGCCGGCATCGGCTTCGGCAACAACACCCGCGGCGAGGGCTTCAACCTCGACGTCGAGTTGACCGTCACCGACCACGGCCTTGACCGGGCGGTCATCGACGACCTGATCCAGAAGGCCCACCAGGTCTGCCCCTACTCCAACGCCACGCGCGGCAATGTGGACGTCAGGCTGACGGCGGCCTAGCGTGGCCGTATGCGCGCCTCGCCGCAGGTCCTGATCGTCGGCGCCGGTCCCGCGGGACTGGCCGCGGCCCTGTTCCTCAGCCGGCGGGGCGTGCCGGTCCGCGTCATCGACGCCGCAACCGAGCCGACCCGCACCTCCAAGGCGCTGGGCGTCAATCCGCGCACCCTGCATCTGCTGGAGGATACCGGCGTCACCGCCCGCATCCTCGCCGAGGCGCAGGAGATGCGGACCCTGTTCCTGCACCACAACGGCGAGCCGCTGACCACCTTCCGGCCGGACTGGAAAGCCCTGGGCGCCGACCACCCCATGGTCATCCTGCCCCAGGCCCGCACCGAGGCCCTGCTGACCGAGGCCCTCGCCGGGTTCGACGTCGCGCCGGAGCGCGGCAAGGCCCTGACCGCGGTGTCGCAGACCGCCGACGCGGTGACGGCGACCCTGGCGGACGGCGAGACGGTCGCCACCCCGCTCCTCTTCGCCGGCGACGGCGCCCATTCCACCGTGCGCAAGGCGCTGGATCTCGACTTCCCCGGCGACGGTTGGGACGAGCCGTGGACCCTGATGGACGCGGACATCGACGGCCTGCAGCCGGATCAGGGCTGGATCGACCTGCACGACGAGGGGGCGCTGATCGTCCTGCCCTTCTCGGGCCGGACCTTCCGCCTGATCGGATTCGGCCGGCCGCTGCTCGACAGCCTGCCGCCGGACTGGACGGTCGGGACCATCCATTGGCGGAGCGATTTCCACATCTCCCACCGCACGGTCGAGCGCATGACGGTCGGCCGCATCTGCCTCGCCGGCGACGCGGCCCACATCCATTCGCCGATGGGCGCGCGGGGCATGAACCTCGGCATCGAGGACGCCTTCGTCTACGCCGCCTGCGCCGCCGATTTCCTGGGCGGCGAGCCCGGCCGGCTCGAGGACTACAACCGCCTCCGCCACCCCGTCGACGCGGCGGTCGTGGATCGCGTGCGCCGCCTGACCGGCATGGTCCGCAACACCTCGCCGCTGGCCGACTGGCTCAAGGGCGTCGTCCCGCCCCTGCTCACGCATCTGCCCTTCGCGCTCAATGCGGGCCTTCGCGTCGGCATGGGCCTCGACCACCCGGTGAGGGTGCGGTAATCGCTCCCGCATGACCTCCCCGCTCGACGCCACCCCCGACGCCCTCCTGACCATGGAGCCGCACCGCCGCGCCACCGTGCGCGAGGTGTTCGGCATCGACTCCGACATGACCGTGCCGCTGTTCGACGAGCGCGACAGCCATGTGCCGGACATCGACGACGCCTACCGCTTCGACCCGCAGACGACCCTGGCCATCTGCGCCGGCTTCAGCTTCGACCGCCGCGTCATGGTCCAGGGCTATCACGGCACCGGCAAGTCGACCCACATCGAGCAGGTCGCCGCCCGGCTGAACTGGCCGATGGTGCGCGTGAACCTCGACGCCCACGTCAGCCGCATCGATCTTGTCGGCAAGGACGCCATTGTCCTCAAGGACGGCAAACAGGTCACCGAGTTCCGCGAGGGCATGCTGCCCTGGGCCATCCAGCGCCCGATCGCCCTCGTCTTCGACGAATACGACGCCGGCCGCCCGGACGTGATGTTCGTCATCCAGCGCGTGCTCGAGGCCCAGGGCCGACTGACCCTGCTGGACCAGAACCGCGTCATCCGGCCGAACAAATTCTTCCGCCTGTTCGCCACCACCAACACCATCGGCCTCGGCGACACGTCTGGCCTCTATCACGGCACCCAGCAGATCAATCAGGGCCAGATGGACCGCTGGAACATCGTCGCCACGCTGAATTATCTCGAGCATGACGCCGAGGTCGAGATCGTGCTGGCCAAGATGCCGCAGTTCAACAACGCCGAGGGGCGCGAGACCATCAGCTCGATGGTGGCGCTGGCCGACCTGACCCGCACCGGCTTCATCGCCGGCGACATCTCGACGGTGATGAGCCCGCGCACGGTGCTGACCTGGGCCGAGAACGCCCGCATCTTCAACGACGTCGGCTTCGCCTTCCGCGTCACCTTCCTGAACAAGTGTGACGAGACCGAGCGTCCGGTCATCGCCGAGTATTATCAGCGCTGCTTCGGCAAGGATCTGGCCCTGAAGGGCCCGGTTCTGAGCTGAGCCCGGATTTGAGCTGAGATGGAGCGCGCGCGCACCTCGGCCGTCGGGGCCGGCCACGACGACGGGCCGGTCGACGTCTTCAAGCGTTCGCTCGCCGCGGCGGTGCGCGCGGTCGCCGAAAAGACCGACCTCGCGGTCGGCTATGCCGCCGGCCAGCCCGGCTACAAGGGCAAGGAGGTGCGCCTGCCCTTGCCGCCGCGGCACATGGACAGTGACGAGGTGACGCGCCTGCGCGGCAGCGCCGACGCGGTGGCGCTGCGCCTGCGCTTCCATGACGACGCCGTCCACGCGCGCCGCCAGCCCGCCGGCAAGGACGCCCGCGACGCCTACAACGCGGTCGAGCAGGCCCGCGTCGAGGCGCTGGGCTCGCGCCTGATGCCCGGTGTCGCCGCCAACATCGCCGGCTGGATCGACCTGCGCTGCAAGGGCGAAGGCTTCGACCGGGCCACCAGCCGCGAGCAGGTACCCCTGTCCGAGGCCCTGCGCAT
>NZ_DASPMM010000015.1:0-185570 GCF_035627055.1 Brevundimonas sp.
GCGCTTCGCCATCCGCGAAGGCGGCCGCACCGTCGGCGCCGGCGTGGTGTCCAAGATCACGGAATAGTCGTCCCGCTGATCTGACGATCCGAACTGCGAACGGCCCCCGGAGCGATCCGGGGGCCGTTTTGCTGTCGGGCCCTACGCCAGCGTCCTCGCGACGGCGCGCGCCGTCGCCTCGCCCGAGCGGAAGGCGCCGCCGCAGGTCTGGATCAGGCCGCCCGCCAGGGCTTCGCCAGCGAAGAATATCCGGTCGCCGACGGGGCGGCCGAGGATCTCGCGGGCCCCGTAGCGGCCGGGGCTGGCGGCGGCGTAGGCCCCACGCGTCCACGGGTTGGAGGCCCAGGGGGTGAGGCCGCCCTTGACGACGGCGGCGGCGGCGCTGGAGCCGAACATCTCCACCAGACCCTGGGTGGCGAAGTCGACGGCGGCGGCCTCGCCCGCGGCGGACAGCTCCCAGCCGAGGTCGCCGCCGACGAAGCCGACCATCAGGTCGGCGCCAAAGGGGAAGCTGAGGAAATACAGGTCGCGCCGCCCGCGCCGGGCCAGCAGGACGTCGGTGAACGGCTCCAGGCCGAAGCGCTGGTCGCGGATCTGCAGCGGAATCTTGGCCAGCATGCCCATGGGGATGTCGGCCACGGCCTGCTGCGTCGCCACGGGCAGGTCGGGGGTGAAACGGATGGCGCCGGAGGTCAGCACGCCGGTCGAGGCGGTGACGATGACGGCGCGGGTGCGGATCGATCCCGCGTCGGTCTCCACCACCGCCCCGGGTCCATCCCAGCGGACGTGGCGGACGGGGGTGTTGAGCCGCACCGGCAGGCCCCGGCCGCGCCGGGCGACGATGGAGCCGTAGCCCTGGGCGCAGAGGAAGTTGGGAGCGAGATCGTCGGCGTTGGCGTAGTCGAAGGTCGACAGCTCGTCGAGGTCGACCGCCATGTCCAGGGCGCCGAGGTAGTCACCCGCCGCCTCGTTCACGGGCGAGACCAGATCGACGACGGTGGAGGCCGCCACGTCGGCCGGCGCCGCCATGATCGCCTCGCTCATCGCTTCCTCGGCGGCGTTGACGAGGGCGGCGGGCGCCGGCTCGCGGCCGAGCCAGACCCGCTCGAGATCGTATTCATGCGCCTGAAGGGTGAAGCCCTCGGCGCGGGCGTAGTCGGTGTAAGGATTGTCGTCGGCCTTGTGCAGCCAGGCGCAGCCGACGTCGAAGGGCGAACCGAAGGTGGCGGTGTCGGTCAAGGCCCGGCCGCCGATCCGGTCCATGGCTTCGAGCACGAGGACGTCGAGGCCGGCGGCCCGGGCGGTGAGGGCGGCGGCGATCCCGGCCGAACCGGCCCCGATCACGACCACGTCCGGATCGCCGCCGGGGCCGGCGCGGGCGCCGGAGACGGCGAGGCCACCGAGTCCCGCCAGCAGGCTGCGTCGGGTCAGTCTCATGGCGCCCCTCCCGTTCAGGCGGAGGATGCGCCCGCGGGACCGGAGGTCAAGCGGCCCGGCCGGAGCCCGCGTTCGCGCGGCAGGGGCGGGTGAGGGTTAATCCGCAACCGACGGGGGCGGCGGCTTGCGTGCAACCCGATTCCGTCCCCTACGTTCGGGTCTCGGAATTAGGGATTGGGTAACCATGCGTCGCGCGCTGCGGATCGGCCTGTTCATCGGCACCCTGATCGGGATGTCGGCCTGCGCGGCCGTCGGGCCTGACGACGGATCGACCACCGGACCGTACGCGGGGGTCGAGGCCGGCCGCAGCCGCTGATCGCGAAGGAATTCGTGGCGGAGGGGGAATTTACCCCCTATCATTCGCGACGCGGACGCCGACTGTCGCGCCGCGCCGGTCTCGCTCCCCCTAGATGTTAGCCATCGCCATCGTCGTCGTACTGCTGCTCGTGGTGCTGAACGGCCTGTTTTCCATGACCGAGCTCGCGGTCGTGTCCTCCCGCAAATCCAAGCTGCAGAGCCGGGCCGAACGGGGCGACCGGGGCGCGCGCGCGGCGCTGAAGCTGGCCGAGGAGCCGACGCATTTCCTCTCGGCCGTGCAGGTCGGCATCACCCTGATCGGCATCGCCGCCGGCGCCTACGGCCAGGCGTCGATCGCCGGCGAGCTGACCCGCATCCTCAACGACGCCGCACCGGCCTTCGGGCACTGGAATCAGATCGCCTCGACCGCCCTGGTCATCGTCTTCATCACCTATGTCTCGGTCATCGTCGGGGAACTGGTGCCCAAGCGGCTGGCGCTGATCTTCCCGGAACCGATCGCCTCCAAGATGGCGGCGCCGATCTCGATGGTGGCCACGGTGCTGAAGCCGTTCGTGGTGGTGCTGACGGTGTCGACCTCGGCGATCCTCAAGGTCATGGGGGTCAAGGACCGCGACGGATCGGACGTCACCCAGGAAGAGGTCGAGACGATGATCGCCGAGGGCACCGCCTCGGGCCTGATCGAGCCGGAAGAGCAGGAGATGATCGAAGAAATCCTGCGCCTCGGCGACCGGCCCATCCGCGTGGCCATGACGCCGCGCCACGAGGTGTTCTGGATCGCCTTGGACGACAGCGAGGAGCAGCTGCGCCAGGAAATCCGCACCTGCCCCTATTCGCGCATCGTGGTGGCGCGCGAGAACGATGTCGATAACCCGCTGGGCGTGGTGCACAAGAAGGACCTGCTGGACAGCCTGCTGGACAATGGCGAGTTCAACGTCGAGCGGCTGGTGCAGACGCCGGCCTTCATTCCGCAGTCGACCTCGGTGCTGAAGGCGCTGGAGATCCTGAAGGCGTCGAAGGTTCACATGGCCTTCCTGGTCGACGAGTTCGGCGCCTTCGAGGGGGTGGTGACGGCCACCGATCTGCTGGAGATGATCGCCGGCGACTTCGACGAGGGCCACGACGAGGAAGAGGCCTATATCCGGCAGCGCGAGGACGGCAGCTGGATGGTCGACGGCCAGGCCGACATCGAGGAGCTGGCGGATGCGCTGGGCGAGGACTTCGGCGAGGCGGAGGGCTTCCACACCGTCGCGGGCCTGGTGCTGCACCAGCTGTCACGCGTGCCGGACGAGGGCGAAATCCTGCAGCTGGGCCGTTTCGAGGTCGAGGTCATCGACATGGACGACCGCCGCATCGACAAGCTGCTGTTCCGGCAGGTGATCAAGCCGGAAGACGAGGCCAGCGCCGTGGCGGCGCACCACGAGGATTGACGGTTCCGCCCTTGAAAAGCCCGGCGGCGTGGGGCATACGCCCCGGTCTGGCGATCACATCCGCCCTTCGGGGCGCGCTGTTGTTTGTCTAGGAGTTTAGCTCAGCTGGTAGAGCACCGGTCTCCAAAACCGGGGGTCGTGGGTTCGAGTCCCCCAACTCCTGCCATTTCCCCTGTCGCCGCCGGATGGGAGACCCTATCTGGGGGCGACAGGATCAATTCTTTGACGGATCAATGATGGCCAAGGCCAAGACCCACGGGCGCCGCCCCCAGACCGCCCAGCCCGCGATCGCCGGGGCCGCCGTCGCGGCTGACGCGCCGAAGAAGCCGCGGGTCTCGATTCCGCAGTTCATCAGCCAGGTGAACGCCGAGGGCCGCAAGATCGTCTGGCCGAGCCGCAAGGAGACCTGGATCACCTCGGTGATGGTCTTCATCATGGTCGTGATCGCCGCCACCTTCTTCTTCCTCGTGGACACCGGCCTGGCCTTCGCCTCGCGCTTCATCCTGGCCATCGGTCAGTAAGAGACACGCCCATGACCGACGCCGCCCCCGCCGCCCCGAACTCCGGCAAGCCCGCCGCCAACCCGCGCCACAAGTGGTACATCGTCCACGCCTATTCGAACTTCGAGAAGAAGGTCGCGCAGCACCTGCAGGACCAGGCGCGGCAGCAGGGGCTGGAAGACTGTTTCTCGGAAATCCTCGTCCCGACCGAGGACGTCGTGGAGATCCGCCGCGGCCGCAAGGTCAATTCGGAGCGGAAATTCTTCCCCGGCTATGTGCTGGTGAAGATGGAGATGACCGACGACGCCTATCACCTGGTCAAGAACACCCCGAAGGTGACCGGCTTCCTCGGCGCGGCCGGCGGCACCAAGCCGCTGCCGGTCTCCGAGCGTGAGGTCCAGAACATCATCGGCGCTGTTGAAGAGGGCGTGGAGCGTCCGAAGCCCACCATCCGCTTCGACATCGGCGAGACCGTCAAGGTCATCGACGGGCCGTTCGCCAGCTTCGACGGCCAGGTCGAGAGCGTCGACGAGGACGCGGCGCGCCTGCGGGTCGCGGTGTCCATCTTCGGCCGCCCGACCCCGGTCGATCTGGAATACAGCCAGGTCGAGAAGGTCGCGGGCTAGACCGCAGCTTGCGGCGGGAGCGTCGCGTCGCAGGCGGCGCGGCTCCACGTTTGCTTTTCCGCCCCTGATCCGCTACACGCGCGCCTCGCTCTGAGGGGCGGTGCGGGTTCGCCCGCATAAATCCGTGGGAGGCAGCCATGCCACGACCACGGCTCACCGGTCCTGATTGAGTTCAGGGCCATTGTAAGGAGAGACCAATGGCCAAGAAGATTCTCGGCTACATCAAGCTGCAGGTGCCGGCCGGCAACGCCACGCCGTCGCCGCCGATCGGCCCGGCCCTCGGCCAGCGCGGCGTCAACATCATGGGCTTCGTCAAGGAGTTCAACGCGCGCACCGAGAAGGAAGTGAAGGGCACGCCCCTGCCGACGGTGATCACCGTCTATCAGGACAAGAGCTTCACCTTCGTCACCAAGACGCCGCCGGCGACCCACTACATCAAGCAGGCGGCGGGCATCACCTCCGGCTCGAAGATGACCGGCCGCGAAGTGGCCGGCAAGATCACGCGCGCCCAGCTGCGCGAGATCGCCGAAAAGAAGATGAAGGATCTGAACGCCAACGACCTGGACGCGGCGACCAAGATCATCGAAGGCTCGGCTCGCGCCATGGGCCTCAACGTCGTGGAGGGCTAAGCACATGGCCAAGCAAACCAAGCGCTTCAAGGCCCGCACCGGCGACACCATGGTCAACATGCCGTTCGCCGACGCCATCGCCGCGGTGAAGTCCAACGCCTCGGCCAAGTTCGACGAGTCGATCGAGATCGCCGTCAACCTGGGCGTCGATCCGCGTCACGCCGACCAGCAGGTCCGCGGTGTCGTGAACCTGCCCTCGGGCACGGGCCGCGACGTCCGCGTCGCCGTCTTCGCCAAGGACGCCAAGGCTGACGAAGCCCGCGCGGCCGGGGCCGAATACGTCGGCGCCGAGGATCTGTACGAGCAGATCAACGGCGGCATGATGGACTTCGATCGCGTCATCGCCAGCCCCGACATGATGGCCCTCGTCGGCCGTCTGGGTAAGGTTCTGGGCCCGCGCGGCCTGATGCCGAACCCGAAGGTCGGCACCGTGACCCCGAACGTCGCGCAAGCGGTCAAGGACGCCAAGGGCGGCGCCGTCGAGTTCCGCGTCGAGAAGGCGGGCATCGTCCACGCCGGCATCGGCAAGGCCTCGTTCGACCAGGCCGCCCTGGAAGCCAACGTCAAGGCGTTCGTCGACGCCCTGACCCGGGCCAAGCCCGCGGGCGCCAAGGGCACCTATGTGAAGCGCATCAGCCTGTCGTCGACGATGGGCCCGGGCTTCAAGATCGACCCGGCCTCGCTGGGCGCCTGATCGGCCTTTCAGACTGAATGGAAGCGGCGGCGGAGAGCGATCTCCGCCGCCGTTTTCGTTTGCGCCCTTCTGTTCCAGGGGCGAGGATGGGATGCCGAGGGGAAGGACCATGCGCACAATCGCCATCATCGCCGCCGTGCTCGCCATGTCGGCCGGGCCGGCCTTCGCCCAGGCGGCGCCGGACGCCGCGCGTCAGAACCACCTGGCGCTGGCTGAACGCTATCTGGTCCTCACCCAGGGCGGCGATCTGGTGAAGCAGATGCGGGGTCAGCTGGAGCAGAGCTACGAAGCCTCGGGACTGCCCGCCGAACAGCGCGCCTGGCTGATCGAGAGCGTCAGCGAGACGCTGGCGGAGGTCATGGACGCCACTGTCGCGGAGTTTCGCGATGATGTGGCCGACAGCTTCACGGTGCCCGAACTGGAAAGCGCCATCGCCTTCTATGAGTCGCCGGTCGGGCGGTCGATCGTGCGCAAGCAGGTCGACATGACCATGGACATGCAGGAGGTGATGAGTTCGCTGCTGCTCCCGCGGATGGCCGGCTTGATGGAGAAATTCTGCCTCCGCTTCGACTGTTCGGCGATCGGCGAGGCGGCGGCTAAGCAGGGCCGCTGACGGGGCGAATCCGAACCCTCCACGTCCTGACGGGTTGACGCACCCGCGTGGACGCGGGAGTGACCGGCCACGGATTCTGCGGGAGATTCGCCGATGCTGGGTTGGTTTCAGGCGCTGTTGCCCAAGGAAGACAACTTCTTCCGCCTGTTCGACGCCCACGCGGCGACGCTGATCAGGGGCGCCGAGGCGCTGCGCAAGGTGCTGGAGGGCGGCGAGGAGACGCCGCACTGGTGCCAGAAGATCGTCGATCACGAGCACGAGGCCGACGACGTCGCCCGCGAGGTGCTGTTCGCGGTGCGGCGCAGCTTCATCACGCCGTTCGACCGGTCCGACATCCGCGGCCTGACCAACTCGCTCGACGACTCGATCGACCAGATGCAGAAGACCGCCAAGGTCATCACCCTGTACGAGATGCGCGACTTCGCGCCGCACATGCGTCAGCTGGGCGACATCGCCGTCGAGGCGGCGACGCTGACGGTCGAGGCGGTCGCCCTGTTGCCGGACATGCGCAAGAACCGGGGCCGGCTGAACGAGCTGACGGAGCAGATCGCGCGGCTGGAGAGCGACAGCGACACCCTCTACGACGAGGGCATGAAGGCGCTCTATCAGGCGCACAAGGGCGGCGACGCCATGGCCTTCATGATCGGCGGCGAGGTCTACGACCACCTCGAGAAGGTCGTCGACCGGTTCGAGGACGTGGCCAACCGCATCAGCGGCATCCTGGTCGAGCACCTGTAGGAGCGCCTCATGGACGGCGCCCTGCTGATCCTGATCTTCCTGATCGCCGTCGCCCTGCTGTTCGACTTCCTGAACGGCCTGCACGACGCGGCCAATTCGATCGCCACCATCGTCGCCACCCGGGTGCTGCCGCCCTTCTATGCGGTGGGCTGGGCGGCCTTCTTCAACTTCATCGCCTTCCTGTTCTTCGGCCTGCACGTGGCCGACACGATCGGGCGCGGGATCATCGATCCGTCGGTGATCACGGACCAGGTGATCTTCGGGGCGCTGATGGGGGCGATCAGCTGGAACGTCATCACCTGGCTGGCGGGGATTCCATCGTCGAGTTCGCATGCCCTGATCGGCGGCCTGCTTGGCGCCGGGGTGGCCAAGGCGGGGACCGGGGCCGTGGTGGTGGCGGGGGTGACCAAGACGGTCAGCGCCATCTTCCTGTCGCCCGCCGTGGGCTTCGCCCTGGCGCTGGTGCTGGTCCTGATCGTGTCCTGGGCCTTCGTGAAGGTGAACCCCGCCACCGCGGACAAGGCGTTCCGGCGCATGCAGTTCATCTCGGCCTCGGCCTATTCGCTGGGACACGGCGGCAATGACGCGCAGAAAACCATGGGCATCATCGCCGTGCTGCTGTTCTCGCGCGGCATGACCGGCGGCGAGTTCCATGTCCCGTTCTGGGTGGTGATCACCTGCCAGGCGGCGATCGCCCTCGGCACCCTGTTCGGCGGCTGGCGTATCGTCCACACCATGGGGTCGCGGATCACGCGGCTGAGCCCGCAGCAGGGCTTCTGCGCCGAGACCGGCGGGGCCATCACCCTGTTCATGGCCACGGGCCTGGGCATCCCGGTGTCGACCACCCACACCATCACCGGCGCCATTGTCGGCGTGGGGGCCGCCCGCCGGGCCTCGGCGGTGCGCTGGGGCGTGGCGCGGAGCATCGTCGTCGCCTGGTTCATCACCATGCCGGCCGCCGCGGCCATCGGGGCGCTGTTCTACTGGATCGGCGGGGCCTTCCTGACCTGATGGCCGAGCTTCCTCCGCGCGACGAACAGGCCGAGCGGCGTCAGGTCGCCGCCCTCCCTTGGCGGCGCGGGTCTGGCGGGATCGAGTTCTTGCTCGTCACCTCGCGCGAGACGCGGCGCTGGGTCACGCCCAAGGGCGGGCGCATGGCCGGCAAGACCGACGCCGAGGCCGCCGCCCAGGAAGCCCTCGAGGAGGCGGGAATCGAGGGCGTGACGGATGAGGCGCCGCTGGGGACCTTCCGCTATCTGAAGGTGCTGAAGCGCCGGGCGCCGCGCTGGTGCGTGGTCTCGGTCTATGCCCTGGAGGTCACCGCCGAACACCCCGACTGGCAGGAGCGGGACGAGCGCGAGCGGCTCTGGGTCTCGCGCGACGAGGCGGTGCGGCGCGTCGACGAGCCCGAGCTGAAGGCCCTGATCGCCGGTTTCGAACCCTGACCGGCGTCAGGCCCGCTCGGCCGAGGCCATGAAGCAGCCGCGCCGGGCCGTGTGCAGGTGAATGCAGGACACGAGCGGGTCGGCGAACCAGGCTTCGAGGCGGGCGGCGAGGTCGCGGCCCTCGACCACGTCGGCGTCGGTCATCATCCAGTCGGCGTCATAGGCCCGGACGGACAGCAGGCGGCGGCCCAGCATGTCGGGAATCTCGCCGACGGCGGGGCGGGCCTCGACCGCCGCCTCCCGCACGAAGATGGGCCCGTCCGAGCGATAGGGGCTGCCGGGCGAGTCGAGATGGCGATGGTTGAGCAGGATCAGCCGCTCGCCGGGCTCGGCGTCCGCCAGGCTGACCCGGCAGGGCGCGGCGTGAGGCGCGTCGACGATCATGCGGCGCGCGCCGGTCGCGGTCAGGGCGGCGTCGTCCAGATCGAACAGGGCCTCGAACGGGGCCAACGGCAGGCTGTGGATGTGAAAGCTCATGGGTGTCTCCTCCGCGCCGGTGTCGCAGGCGGGGCGATGCACGTCTGGCGGCTTTCGGCCGTTGCGCCGGGCGAGCCGCATCCCCACAAGGAAGACCATGAACGCGCCCTTCAAGACTCCCGCCGATCCCGCCGAAGCCCCGGTCTGGGACCTGACCGATCTGTACGCCTCGCGCGAGGACCCGCGCGTCGAGGCCGACCTCGAGCGCGCCCGGACGCTTGTGGGCGAGCTCAACGCCCTGCAAGGCCGGCTCGTGGAGGTGCGCGTCGACGCCGCGACGCTGGGCCAGCGGCTGGACCGGGCGGTGACGCTGTACGAACAGGCCTCGGATCTGTTGGGCGCGCTCGGCGCCTATGCCTTCCTCGCCGCCTCGACGGACCGCAATGACGCCGCCGCTCAGGGCTTCGAAGGGACCGTGCGCGAGAAGATCACCGCCATTGCCACGCCGACCGTCTGGGTCACGCTGGAGATCAACCAGTTGGAGGAGACGGAGATCGAGGCGGCGCTGACGGCTCACGCTCCCGCGGCGCGCTGGCGGCCGTGGCTGCGGCGCGTGCGGGCGATGAAGCCGCACGAGCTGTCGCACGAGCTGGAGACCTTCCTCGCCGAGCGCGGCCCGATCAGCGCCCAGTGGCCGCGCCTGTTCGACGAGACCATGGCGGCGATGAAGGTCCGGGCCGGAAAGGATCAACTGACCCTGTCGGAGGCCCTGAACCGGCTATCGGACCCCAGGGGGGCGCGGCGCAAGGCGGCGGCCGAAGGCCTCAACGAGGCGCTGGGCGCGCGGGCCCAGACCATGGCGCTGGTGCTCAACACGGTGGCGGCCGACAAGGCGCTGGAGGACAAGTGGCGCGGCTTCAAGCGGCCCGCCGACAGCCGCCACCTGGCCAATGAGGTGGACGGCGACGCCGTGGACGCCATGGCCGAGGCGGTGGCGGCGGCCTATCCGCGCCTGTCGCACCGCTATTACGCGCTCAAGGCCCGGGCCATGGGCAAGGCGAAGCTGGACCAGTGGGACCGCAACGCGCCGATCGAGACCAGCGCCCCGCGCGGCTATGACTGGGCGCAAGGGCGGGAACTGGTGCTGGAGAGCTTCGGCGACCTGGGCGGCGAGTTCGCCGACCGGGCGCGCGGCTTCTTCGAACGGCCGTGGATCGACGGTCGGGCGCGGCCGGGGAAACAGTCGGGGGCCTATGCCCATCCGGTGACGTCGGACCGGCACCCCTATGTGTTCCTGAACTGGATGGGCGAGCGGCGCGACGTGCTGACCCTGGCGCACGAACTGGGCCATGGCGTGCATCAGACGCTGGCCGCGGGGCAGGGCAGCCTGCTGGCCGACACGCCGCTGACGCTGGCCGAGACGGCGTCGATCTTCGCCGAGGGGCTGACCTTCGACCGGCTGCTGAAGACCGCGCCGAAGGCCGAGCAGCGCGGCCTGCTGGCCGGGCGGATCGAGGACGGGCTGAACACCGTCATCCGCCAGATCGCCTTCCACCGTTTCGAGACCCGGTTCCACGACGAGCGGGCGGCGGGGGAGGTTCCGGTCGAGCGGATTGGCGAACTGTGGCTGGAGGAGATGGGCGGCTCGCTGGGCCCGGCGGTGACGCTGAACCCCGGCTATGAGCACTGGTGGTCCTATGTCGGCCACTTCGTGCACTCGCCCTTCTACGTCTACGCCTATGCGTTCGGCGACCTGCTGGTGGCGGCGCTGATGGAGACGCGGGCGAAGGACCAGGAGGGTTTCACGCCGCTGTATCGCGACCTGCTCGCGGGGGGCGGGTCGAAGGGCTACGTCGAGGCCTTGGCCCCGTTCGGACTGAACCCGCGCGACCCGGCCTTCTGGACGATCGGAACGAAGCGGCTGGAGGGCCTGATCGACCAGTTCGAGGCGCTGGTCTGAGTTGACGGGGCGGGGAGGCCGGGCGAGCGTCCGGCCATGCGCCTCCTGATCCTCGCCGCCCTCGCCGCCCTCGCCGCCCTCGCCGGGCCGTCGTTCGCCCAGACGCCACCCTCGGCGCCGACGCCGGCCACGCGCGCCATGGCGGCCGGTTACAAGGCCCTGACCGTCTGCAGCGCGCTGAAGAACGCCGAGGCCGCGGGCGGCCAGCGCACCCTTGAAAGCGTCGAAGCCAACGAACTGGTGGGCATCTATCCGGAACTTGATCCCCTGGTCCGGGAGCTGCCGGTCGAGGTCCTGCCCGGCGGAACGTCGGTGGCGTGGAGCGAGGACATGCCGCCGCGCGTCGCCTTGTTTCGCCCCGGGCTGGGATGCGCCATCATGCCGGTTGGCTGGATAGGCGGACCCACGCCCTTGCCCGCCCCGACGGTCTCGCCGAACCTGCCATTCCGCTCGGGATCGCCACGCCACCCGCTCGAGCTGGCGACCGTGATGGAGCGAGCCTTCGCGGACGGCTACGGCGCCGGGACGGGCACCACGGCCGTGGTGGTGCTGCAGGATGAGCGGCTGATCGCCGAACGCTACGCCGACGGCTTCGGCCCCGATACGCCGCAGCGCACCTGGTCAGTGGCCAAGAGCCTGGCGGGGACGGTGATCGGGGCCGCGGTGCAGCGCGTCGAGGTCGACGTTCACGCGCCGGTCTACCTCGCCGACTGGAGCAGGGGCGGCGATCCCCGCGCCGCCATCACGCTCGACCAGCTGATGCGCATGTCGTCCGGCCTGACCAGCGACTTCGCCGGGAACCGGACCGACGCCCTGTACTTCGGCGGCGTGGGGGTAGACGAACAGGCTCCGGCCTGGCCGCTCGTTGCAGCGCCGGGGACGCGATTCCGCTACGCCAACAACGACATCCTGCTGGCCATCCTGAGCATCGCCCCGACCTTTGCCGAGCATCCGCCGTCGGAACTGTTCCGGACGCTGGGCATGTACGACACCTGGGCCGAGACCGACTGGCGGGGCAACTATGTGCTGTCCAGCCAGGTGTGGTCGACGGCGCGGGACCTGGCGCGCTTCGGGCAGTTGTATGTCGACGACGGGGTGGTGGACGGCGTCCGCATCCTGCCCGAGGGCTGGCGCGACTACGTCTCGCGTCCCTCCGGACCGCAGCCGCGCGGCGAGCAGGGCTATGGCGCGACCTTCTGGCTGTTCGACAAGTCGGAGGGCATCCCGGCGGACGCCATCTCGGCCAACGGCAACCGCGGCCAGTATGTGATCATCGTACCCAGCCGGAACATCGTCATCGTGCGCCGTGGCGAGGACCCGGCCGGAGCGCGGTTCGACCACATCGCCTTTACGCGCGACGTGCTGGCGTCCCTCGACTGAGCCGCGGCGCGAATTGTCGCCGCCCGCTTGAGCGTGCGCGCCGCGCCGCTATAAGGGCGCCAACGTCTCCTGCAGATTCCCGGACCCGATCATGGCCGACCCGCACCACGCTACCGACGCCCACGACGACTACGTCCGCGGTTCGCAGCACATCGAAGAGCAGTCCGCGACCTTCACGCTGTTCATCAACCTGGCCAAGTGGGGCTCGCTGCTGACGGCGGCGTCGATCGCCTTCCTGGTGCTGTGGTTCCAGCCGGGCGGCAGCTTCATCGGGGGCGCGATCACGGGGCTGGTGATCCTGGCCGCCGGGGTCCTCTTCCTGCGCGCCGGCAAGAAGTCGAAACACTAGCCCCTCGGGCCCCATCCCGGCGCTGGCTCTTTTGACGCGCCGTCCCCGATCAGCCTAACGTTCCCCGGTCGAGAGATGACGGAGGGATTCGCTTGGCTGTCGCCATCGCCGTGACCCGCGAACGCCGAGACGGCGAGACGCGCTGCGCCGTCACTCCGGAAACGGTGAAGAAGCTGACCGCCCTCGGCGCGACCGTGACGGTCGAGGCGGGGAGCGGCGCCGGATCCTCCATTCCCGACGCGGACTATGCGGCCGCCGGCGCGGCGGTGAAGCCGGACACCAAGGCGGTGCTGGCCGGAGCGGACATCCTGCTGAAGGTGCGCGGTCCGACGGCGCAGGAGACCAGCGCGCTGAAGCCGGGCAGCGTCGTCGTGGCCCTGCTGGATGCGTACCGGGACAAGGAAACGGTGACCGCTCTGGCCGGTGCGAACGTCACCGCCTTCGCCATGGAGTTCGTGCCCCGCATCAGCCGGGCGCAGGTCATGGACGCCCTGTCGTCGCAGGCCAACCTGGCCGGCTATCGCGCCGTGATCGAGGCGGCCTACGCCTTCGGCAAGGGCTTTCCGATGATGATGACGGCGGCGGGCACGGTCGCCCCGGCCAAGGTCTTCGTCATGGGCGCGGGCGTGGCCGGACTGCAGGCCATCGCCACGGCGCGGCGGCTGGGGGCGGTGGTCACCGCCACCGACGTGCGGCCGGCGTCGAAGGAGCAGGTCGAGAGCCTCGGGGCCAAATTCGTCGCCGTCGAGGACGAGGAGTTCAAGGCCGCCGAGACCGCCGCCGGCTACGCCAAGCCGATGTCGGCGGAATACCAGGCCAAGCAGGCCGAGCTGACGGCCTCGCACATCGTCAAGCAGGACATCGTCATCACCACGGCGCTGATCCCCGGGCGCGCTGCGCCCCGGCTGGTCATGGCGGCGCATGTGGCCTCGATGAAGCCGGGCAGCGTGCTGGTGGATCTGGCCATCGACAACGGCGGCAACGTCGAGGAGGCGAAGCCGGGGGAGGTCGTGACGACCGCCAACGGCGTCCAGATCGTCGGCTGGACCAATATGGCCGGGCGGATCGCGGCGGACGCCTCGGCCCTGTACGCGCGCAACCTCAGCGCCTTCGTCGGGCTGATGGTCAGGGACGGAGCGCTGTCGGTCGATCTGGAGGATGAAATCCTCAGGGCCGCGGCGGTGACCCACGGCGGGGCCGTGGTGCATGAGGGAGTTAAAGGCTGATGGAACACGTCGACCCCACCATCTTCCGCCTGGCCATCTTCGTGCTGGCGATTTTCGTCGGCTATTACGTCGTCTGGTCGGTGACGCCGGCGCTGCACACGCCGCTGATGGCGGTGACCAACGCCATCTCGTCGGTGATCGTGGTCGGCGGGCTGATCGCGGCGGCGGCGGCCAGCGGCGATGACGGCTGGATCGCCAAGGGCGCGGGCGTCGCGGCGGTGACCCTGGCCAGCGTCAACATCTTCGGCGGCTTCATGGTCACCCGACGCATGCTGGCCATGTATCGCAAGAAGGACCGACCCAAGTGATTCCCGCCCCCGACCTGTATTTCCTATTCGCCTTTCCGGTCGTCCTGATCCTGGTGATCGGCTTCCTGATCGTCGGCGGCCGTCTCGAGGGCGAGAGGCGACAGAAGGTCGAGCGCGTCATCGCGGCGATCATCTATCCGGTGATCAGCCTGTTCTGGCTGTGGAAGGCCTATGACTACGGGGTCGAGGAGAACTGGTTGCTCGCCGTGGCCATGCTGGGGATCGGGCTGATCTTCGTCATGAACGGCATCCGCTCCGTGCATCAGGGGCGGCTGGCGCCGAGAAAGCGGCCGCGGTGATCTTCGACATCCAGCAACTCGCGGTCGGCGCGTCCTGGGTCGCCTCGGCGATCGGATTGTCCCTGTGGCTGTGGAGCTGGTTCAGGGAGAAGGACGCGGTGCGGCGCGTGCGGCTGCTGGATTGCGGCCTGGTGCTGATCGCGTCGGCCGTTCTGCTGCGCATCGTGGCGCAGGAGAAACCGATGGGGGTGATGGACTGGGCGCTGGCGATCCTGGCGCCGCTGTTCATTGCCGCGGCCCTGTGGCGGCTGGCCCGGACGGCGTGCCCGCCGACGGGACAGTGAAGGCGACGATGAGGGGGAATTGACCGCATGAACGCATCGATCGCGGCCCTGGCCTATCTGGTCTCGGGCGTCCTGTTCATCCTCAGCCTGAGGGGGCTGTCGAGCCCGGAGACGAGCCGGCGGGGCAATACGCTGGGCATGGTCGGCATGGCGCTGGCCGTCGGCGTGACGCTGGCGACGCTATGGTCGGCGGGCGACCTCGATCCGCTGACCCTGGCGCTGATCGGCGGCGGCGTGGTGATCGGCGGCGGGGCCGGAGCCCTGATCGCGGCGCGGGTCCAGATGACCCAGATGCCGCAGCTGGTCGCCGCCTTCCACAGCCTCGTCGGCATGGCGGCCTGTCTGGTGGCGGTTGGGGCGGTCTATGCGCCGGGCTCGTTCGGCATCCTCAACGACCCGCTCGACCTCGCCAGCGGCATCAGGACCATCTCGATCATCGAACTGAGCCTCGGCGTGGCCATTGGCGCGGTCACCTTCACCGGCTCGGTGATCGCCTTCGCCAAGCTGAACGGCAACATGAGCGGGGCGCCGATCATCCTGCCGGCGCGGCACCTGATCAACATCGGGCTGGGGCTCGGCCTCGTCGCCCTGATCGCGGTGATGATCGCCTCGGGCGGGACGGCGGTATGGGCCTTCTGGGGCGTGTTCGGGATCGCCCTGATCCTCGGCGCGACCCTGATCATCCCCATCGGCGGGGCCGACATGCCGGTGGTGGTGTCGATGCTCAACTCCTACTCCGGCTGGGCCGCGGCGGCGCTGGGCTTCACGCTGGAGAACATCGCCCTGATCATCACCGGGGCGCTGGTCGGCAGCTCGGGCGCGATCCTGAGCTACATCATGTGCAAGGGCATGAACCGCAGCTTCATCAGCGTCATCCTCGGCGGCTTCGGCGGCGAGACCGCGGCGGCCGGCGGCGGCGCCGTCGAGACCCGGCCGGTCAAGCAGGGCTCGGCCGAGGACGCCGCCTTCATCATGAAGAACGCCTCGAAGGTCATCATCGTGCCCGGCTACGGCATGGCCGTGGCCCAGGCCCAGCACGCCCTGCGCGAGATGGGCGACAAGCTGAAGGAGGAGGGGGTCGAGGTGAAATACGCCATCCACCCCGTCGCCGGCCGCATGCCCGGCCACATGAATGTCCTGCTGGCCGAGGCCAATGTGCCATACGACGAGGTGTTTGAACTGGAGGACATCAACTCGGAGTTCTCGAGCTGTGACGTGGCCTTCGTCATCGGCGCCAACGACGTCACCAACCCCGCCGCCAAGACCGATACCAAGAGCCCGATCTACGGCATGCCCGTCCTGGACGTGGAGAAGGCGGGGACGGTGCTGTTCATCAAGCGCGGCATGGGCAGCGGCTATGCGGGGGTGGAGAACGAGCTGTTCTTCCGCGACAACACCATGATGCTGTTCGCCGACGCCAAGAAGATGGTCGAGGGGATCGTGAAGGCGCTGTGATGGGGAAGGTGGTTTCAGGAGGGGCGGCGGCTGCCATCGGCCTGCTGCTCGCCGGCTGCTCGACCACACTCCTGGTTCATGTCGCGGGACCTCTCCACCAGCCGGTCTTTACGCCCGAACGTCGCGCCGGCCCGGTCTGCTTTTCCGAGTTGACGATCCAGGCGGGACCGACCGCTCCCCTGTCGGAGGACTTGGTGGTCTGGAGGATCGAAGGCCGCGACGGCGGGTGCGTCCGCTTCGGGCCGCTTGTGTACGGGGAGGCGCCATCGGGAGCTGTCGAACTGGTCGCCGCCAAGCCCCTGCGGGAAGGCGTCGTCTATTCCGCTACGGCGCGAGGCGACATCCGCGGGCCCTTCGGCGCGATATGGATCGGCGGCGGGGCCTATGTTTTCGAAGAGGGCGCTTGGCGGGCGGCGGAATCGTGAAGGGGAAGGCCGCTCCGTCGCGGCGGCGCGCAATATCGGCTATTGCGAGGGAGATGGCCGAGATGTGTCGCAAGATGACCGAAGACCGGAACGGCTTCTGGAGGCTTGGAATGGCTATTTCGGCCGTCAGGATCGATGAGCGGGTCGCGGGCGTCGAAGTCACCGATGCCGAGCTGATCGTGCGCCTGCGCGATGGGTGCCGCCTGGCCGCGCCGCTGGACTGGTTCCCGCGTCTGAAGTCGGCGACTCCCGCTGAGCGAGCGAACTGGGAGGCGGCGGCGGCGGGCCTCGGCATCCATTGGCCTGATATCGATGAGGACATCGGCGTCGCCGGCCTGCTCAGAGCCTCCGCCCCGGAAGCCGCCTGACCCATGGCCGCGGAACCCAAGACCAAACCCACCGACGCGCCGGTCGCCGATTTCATCGCGGCGGTCGAAAACCCGCAACGGCGCGCGGATGCGGAAGTGGTGCGGGCCATGCTGGCCGAAGTCACCGGCGAACAGCCGGTGATGTGGGGGCCGTCGATCGTCGGCTACGGGCGCTACAAGGGGCCGACCGGTGACTGGCCGATCATCGGCTTCTCGCCGCGCAAGGCGCAGCTGGTGCTCTACATCATGCGCGGCTTCGCGGACTTCGGGGAGCTGTTGGCGCGCCTCGGCAAGCACAAGACCGGCGGGGGGTGTCTCTACGTCAACAGGCTGGCGGACGTCGACCTGGACGTGCTGCGCGAGATGGCGGCGAGTTCGGTGGCGTGGATGCGCGAGCAATACCCCGACTGATTTCGGCTCAGGACCAGCGTTCGCGGGCGAGCGCCGCTGCGACGGCCTGATCGGCCCGCTGGCGGCGCCAGATGCGCGCCAACTCGCGACGGTCCAGCAAGGCAAGCGCCGCCAGGGAGACGAGGCCGAACGCCAGCACCGCCAGCCAGCCGATCAGCCGCAGCGCCAGCTGGATCAGCCACAGCGCGATCTGGAGCGCCCCGGTCCCGCACCAGACCAGCACAAACCCGGCGCCGACGATCCACAGGGCAAGCGCCATCTCAGGCGGCGATGCGGAAGTCTTCGGCCGGATCGAAGGCCGGGCGCGCCTCGTCCCAGAGGGCGTCCTCGTCGGCGTAGCGGGCCGACAGGCGGGCGTCGATGACGTCGATGACCTGTTCCTCGAGTCGGTCCCAGATGACGGCGAGGTCGCCGAAGCCGTCGGCCTCACAGGGGACGACCAGGTAGCGGGAGGCGGAAATGGCGGCTTGGGGGGCGAAGGCGCGGGCCATGGGAGAACTCCTGAGGCGGTGTGTCTGTCGATGGTTGGAGTGTGAAGCAGCGTTGCGTCAAAATCGGACGTATGCTTCTGTGGCGGCATGAGACACGACAAGGCGGCCATGGTCATCGACCTAGCCCGGCGCATGGCGGCCAGCGCCGAGGGCCTGACGCTGGGCGATATCGAACGCGACCTGGAGGTCGGGCGGCGCACGGCCGAGCGGCTGCGGGACGCGGTGATCATGCTGTTCCCGCAAACCGAGGAGGTTTCGGACCCGCCGAACAAGCGCTGGCGCATTCGCGGCGGCCTGTCGGCCTTCGAACAGGCCCCCACGACCGAGGAGTTGGTCGAGCTGACCAAGGCCGCGCAAGGGTTGCGGGCCAGCGGCGAGCCGGGCCGGGCGTCCGCGCTGGAGGGGCTGGAGCGCAAGCTGAAGTCGGCCATGCGCTCGACCACGCTGAACCGGCTGGCGCCCGACCTGGAGGCGCTGGTGCGGGCCGAAACCATCGCCGTGCAAGCCGGGCCGCGCCCCTCGGCGGACGAGGCGGTGCTGGCCGAGATCCGCCAGGCCATCCTGGCGGGGCGGCCGCTGGGCTTCATCTACAGCCGGCCCGGAGCCGATGCGCGGAGCCGCAGCGTCGCGCCCTGCGGGGTGATGTTCGGCCGCGCCAACTATCTGGTCGCCGCCGACCGCGAGAGCGGCCGCATCCAGACCTTTCGCCTGGACCGCATGAGCGCCGTGCGGGCCGGAGAGGGGGTGGCGTCGCCGCCTGCGGACTTTGACCTGCAGGCCTTCGCCAGCCAGTCGTTCGGCATCTATCAGGATGAGATCGAGGACGTGGTGCTGAAGGTCTCGCCGGAGGGGGCGGCCGAGGCGCGGGCGTGGCGCTGGCACCCGACCCAGAGCCTTGAGGATCAGGCGGACGGCGGCGTCATCGTCCGCTTCCGCGCCTCGGGCATGCGGGAACTGGCCTGGCACCTGTTCAGCTGGAGCGGACAGGTGCAGATCGTCGCGCCGGAGCGGCTGAAGACGGTGATGGCCGACGAACTGGCCGCGGCCGGAAAGGCGCTGGCCGGCGCGGCCCCCGATCGGTCCCAAGCCTGACCAAAGCTTAAGCTGACACTGTTCGGCGGCATGGCTACGGCGGGAAGATCGAAGAGGGGCTTCCCATGATCCTTTCCCTTGCGGCCGCCCTGGCCGTCCTGATGCCGACCGCCGCGCCCGCACCCGGGGAAACGCCGGCAGCCCCGGCCACGGCCGTGGTGCGCCACGAGGCCGGCGCGTGGACGCTTGACCTCACCCTGGATCGCGACGCGCCGGTCTGGGTGTTCGGCGAGTCCGAACCCCTCTCCGACGGTCGCGGCTGGCGCGTCCATCAGTGGACGGTCGAGACGCCCGGCGTGGCGCTTGAGACCGTCGCCGGGCGGGACGTGCTGCGAGGCGTGGACGGCGCGCCGGCGCCGCGGCGGATCCGCTTGCGCCTGGAACCGAGCTTCGTCGATCTGGAGGCCAACTACGATCCGGTTCTGACCTTCTCGACCGGGGCCGTGGCCTGGTACAGCGAGGTCTTCCACCTGATCCCGCTCGATACGGCCGACGCGCTCGCCGTCCTGCCCCGGGACCTCGGGCCCATGATCGACGCCGCCGGGCCCACGCGAACGACCTGGAGCGATGCCGAGGGCGCGGTGCTGGCGAAGGGCGAGCGGCTGGTGGACCCGGATTCGACCCGGGTCGGAACCTACATCCTGTTCGGCCCCGCCGAGGTCGTGCCCGGCGAGGCGCTGTCGACCGTGGTCGATCCCGGTCTGCCCGCGTGGATCGCCGCTGAGCTGTCCAGCTACGCGCCGCGGGTGGCGGAGCACTACGCCGCCCGCCTCGGCCCGGGCGGTGTCGCCGCGCCCACGGTGATGATGAGCTGGACGGGACCGACGCCGGACACGTCGAGCATGGCGGGCAGCGTCCTGCCGGGGCTGGTGGTCATGGCGTTCGAGGGCGACGGAGTGCTGGAGCCCACGACGGGCGTGCGCAATCTCGCGCGGTGGTTCATCGGCCATGAGAGCGCCCATTTCTGGCTTGGCGGGGCGGTTCACTACGAGACCGCGCTGGACTCCTGGATCACCGAGGGCGGGGCTGACCTGATGGCCGTTCGCGGTCTGCAGGCGGTCGACCCCGCCTACGGAGGACGCAGCCGGCTGCAGGCCGCCGTGGATGACTGCATCGGCTTCGCGCACCAGCCGGTGTCGACCTCGGCCGACCGCGGGGAATTCAGAGCGCACTACGCCTGCGGCGCGGTCTTCGCCCTCGCCGCCGAAACCGCCCAGAAACGCGCCTCGGGCGGCGACTGGCTCGACTTCCTCCAGCCCCTGATCGCGGCAAACCGCGCCGACGGGGTGCTCAGCCGCGATGAGTGGCTGTCCGCGCTGGACCGGGTTTCGGGCGATCCGGCGCTGCGCCGCGACATCGAACGGATGCTGGACCACGGTTCGGACGATCCGGCGCGCGCGATCGCCGGCCTGTTCGAGCGCGCGGGCGTGCCCCACCGGCGCGAGGGTGCGCAGGTCATCCTGACCTGACGCCGCCGTTCGCTACGGAACCGTACAGGTCCCGCGGCGTTACCGACAGTTCCGTGAATACGGGGCCGGGGGGCGAGCGTATGGACTTGGCTGAGTTGTCGGGATCGATTTCTGTCGTTGAGGATCGTTACCGGCTGCTGGTCGACGCGATCACCGACTACGCCATCTACATGCTCGATCCGCATGGCTATGTGACCAGCTGGAACTCGGGCGCCCAGCGCTTCAAGGGCTACGAGCCCTCGGAAATCCTCGGCGAGCATTTCTCCCGCTTCTACACCGACGAGGACCGCGCGGCCGGGACGCCGGCGGAGGCGCTGAGGGCCGCCGCGGAGGAGGGCCGTTTCGAGCACGAAGGCTGGCGCATCCGCAAGGACGGAACCCGGTTCTGGGCCCACGTCGTCATCGATCCGGTGCGGTCTCCGTCGGGCGAACTGGTCGGATTCGCCAAGATCACGCGCGACCTGACCGAACGGAAGCTGGCCGAAGAATCCTTGCGCCGCAGCCGCGAACAGTTCCGCCTGCTGGTCGAGGGCGTGACCGACTACGCCATCTACATGCTGGATCCGACGGGACGGGTGAGCAGCTGGAACGCTGGGGCCGCGCGGATCAAGGGCTATGCGCCGCACGAGATCGTCGGCGAGCATTTCTCGCGCTTCTACACGGAAGAGGACCGCGCCACCGACGAGCCCGCCAAGGCGCTGGAGACGGCCGCCCGGGTCGGGCGGTTCGAGAAGGAGGCCTGGCGTGTCCGCAAGGACGGCAGCCGCTTCTGGGCCCATGTGGTCATCGACGCCATCCGTGACGACGACGGCGGGCTCATCGGCTTCGCCAAGGTCACTCGCGACATCACCGAACGGATGGAGTCGCAACGGGCGCTGGAGGAGGCCCGCGAGGCGCTGTTCCAGTCGCAGAAGATGGAGGCGGTCGGCCAGCTGACCGGCGGCATCGCCCATGATTTCAACAACCTGCTCATGGCGGTTCTGGGCAGTCTGGAGCTGGTCCGCAAACGGGTGCCCTATGACCCCCGCGTCACGCCGCTGATCGACAACGCCATCCAGGGGGCCCAGCGGGGGGCGGTGCTGACCCAGCGGATGCTGGCCTTCGCCCGCAAGCAGGAACTCAAGATGGAGGCGGTCGACGTGCCGTCGCTCGTCCGAGGCCTGATGAATTTCCTCGACCGGACCATCGGTCCGAACATCGAGGTCAACATGCGCTTCCCCGGCGACCTGCCGCGCGTGCACACCGACCCGTATCAGCTCGAGGCGGCGCTGATGAACCTGGCCGTCAACGCCCGGGACGCGATGCCCGGCGGCGGCTCCATAACCATCAGCGCCAGGCCCGAACGGATCGGCGCCCACGCCACCCTGGCGCCCGGGGACTATGTCCGGCTCGTCGTCGCGGACACCGGGGAGGGCATGGATGAGGCCACGCTCGCCCGCGCGACTGAACCCTTCTTCACGACCAAGGGAGTCGGCAAGGGCACGGGGCTTGGCCTGTCGATGGTCCACGGCCTGGCCGCCCAATCCGGCGGCTGGCTCACTATGACGAGCCGTCCCGGCGCGGGCGCCCAGGTCGAACTGTGGCTGCCCGTCATCAGGACGGGAACCCTGTTCGCGACGGAGATCGACGCCGACCCTCCGGCGGAGGCCGGCCACCGACTGCGCATCCTCGCCGTCGATGACGACAGCCTGGTCCTGACCAACACCGCCGCCATGCTCGACGACCTCGGCCATGAGGTGGTCGTCGCGTCCTCGGGCAAGGAGGCGCTGGAGGCGCTGCGGGGCCTGCCCGACATCGACCTGATCATCAGCGACGAGATCATGCCCAACATGACGGGATCGCAGTTCGCCGAGGTGGTGCGGCGCACCCACCCTGACCTGCCCGTGATCATCACCTCGGGCTATGCGGACCTCTCGGCTGACGGCGTGGCCTCGAGCCTGCCGCGCCTGGCCAAGCCGTTCGCCCAAGCCGATCTGGCGAGCCTGATCCGCGAAACCCTCGATGGTGCGGAGCTGGAGGCCTGACTCAGGCGTTGGCGGCGTCGTCGAACGGGTAGGGACTGACGGATTTCGACCAGTCGTCGACCTTGAGCGGCCGGTCCACAGGCGGCGCGGCCCGCTCGGCGCAGGGATGACGGTGGCAGAGGCGGCAGGCGGGGCCGATCGGGGTGATCTCGGGGGCCGCCAGGTCGAGCCCGCGGGCGTGAACCAGGCGATGGGCGTGCTTCAGTTCGCAGCCGAGGCCTATGGCGAGGTCGTGCCCCTCGGTGAAGGCGTCGTGGCCCTGGCGGTCGACGGTGCGGGCGAACGTGAACCAGCGCTGGCCGTCCGGCGTCTCGATGATCTGGGTGACGATGCGCCCGGGCGTGCGGAAGGCGCTGTGCAGCCGCCAGCGCGGGCAGGCCCCTCCAAAGCGCGAGAACGGGAAGGCGCCCGAGGCGAAGCGCTTGGAGATGTTGCCGGCCTGATCCACCCGCATCAGGAAGAACGGGACGCCCCGGGCCGTGGGCCGCGACAGGGTGGTCAGCCGGTGGGCGGCCTGCTCGTAGCTGACCCCGAACCGGGCCTGCAGCCGCCCCAGGTCGTAGCCGGTTTCCTCCGCCGTGCGCTGGAAGGGGCCGTAGGGCATCAGGACAGCGGCGGCGAGGGTGTTGGTCAGCGAGACCTTGAGCAGACGCCGCGTCGGCTCGTCGGGCGCGCCCGCGGCGTCGGTCAGGGCCGTCAGTTCGGCGTCGTGCTCGGACAGCGCCAGCTGGAAGGCGACGGCGAAGGCGCGCGAGGAGGGGCCCAGCGTGTCGGACAGCAACAGCCGCCTGCGGTGCGGATCGTAGCGGCGGGTCCATTCGACCATGACGTCGGCCGGCAGGGTGCGGACTGCGAGACCGTGACGCGCGAGCAGCCTCGCCCGCGCCTGGGTCTCGAACGATTCCCCGGGCGTCTCCGCCTCAAGCGCATCGGCGAGCGTCTCGCCCAGGGCGTCGAGTTCGGGGAAGTGGTTGCGCCGGCCCTGGATGTAGTCCCGGACCCGATCGGCCGGGGTTTCGTCGCCCGCCCCGCCGGTGACGTCCGCCTCGGCGCGGTCGCGGGCGCGGCGGTCGGCGAAGGCGCGGTAGAGGCGCAGCAGGGCGTCGGCGGCGGCGGGCTGGTCCTCCGCCAGCTGGACGATCTCGTGGCGCGGGACCGGCAAGCCCTGGAACAAGGGATCGGCGAAGGCCTCGGCGAGTTCCGACTCGGTGGCCGGACCGCCGGACTGGCCAAGTGTGCGCAGGTCGACGTCGTAGGTGTCGGCCAGACGCAGCAGCAGCTGGGCCGACACCGGCCGCTGGTTTCGCTCTATGTGATTGAGATAGCTGGGGGATACCCCAAGGTCCGCGGCCATGGCGGTCTGCGTCAGGGCCAGATCGCGGCGCAGCCGCTTGAGGCGGCCTCCCAGGAACAGCTTGCGGTCGGCGGTCGCTTCCATAGCCGCACGATGTCACAGAATGACTTAACAGCAAGTGTCATAATGTGACCAACCGACTATAATGTAGGCGGTTTGGATGTGTCAGTCATGACATTCGCGTGTTTCCCTCTGCGTGATCCGCGGCCAGCCCGGCCCGCCCGCGCAGAGACCGACCATGACCAGCTTCGCCGAGCTCGTTCCTTCACCCCACGGCCGCTTCGACGGCGTCGAGCGGCCCTACAGCCCCGAGGATGTGCTGCGCCTGCGCGGCTCGCTGCCGATCACCCACACCCTGGCCGAGCGCGGCGCCAACCGGCTGTGGCAGTTGCTGCACGACGCGCCGTTCGTGAATGCGCTGGGCGCCGTGACCGGCAACCAGGCCATGCAGATGGTCCGCGCCGGACTTAAGGCTATCTATCTGTCAGGCTGGCAGGTGGCGGCGGACGCCAACACGGCCGGCGCCATGTATCCTGACCAGTCGCTGTACCCGGCCAACGCCGCGCCCGAGCTGTGCCGCCGCATCAACCGCACCCTGCAGCGCGCCGACCAGATCGAGCACGCCGAGGGCGGCGCGAAGCGGGATTGGTTCGTGCCCATCGTCGCCGACGCCGAGGCCGGGTTCGGCGGGCCGCTGAACAGCTTCGAGATCATGAAGGCCTTCATCGAGGCGGGCGCCGCCGGGGTCCATTTCGAGGACCAGCTGGCCTCCGAGAAGAAGTGCGGCCACCTGGGCGGCAAGGTGCTGATCCCGACGCGGGCCCACGAGCGCAACCTGATCGCGGCCCGGCTGGCGGCCGACGTCATGGGGGCGCCGACGCTGATCGTGGCGCGGACGGACGCCGAGAGCGCCCAGCTGATCACCTCGGACGTCGATGAGCGCGATCACCCCTTCATTGACCGGGACCAGCGCACGCCGGAGGGCTTCTTCCGTCTGAAGCCCGGCACGGGCCTGGATCACTGCATCGCCCGCGGCCTCGCCTATGCGAAATACGCCGACGTGCTGTGGTGGGAGACCTCGCACCCGGATCTGGACGACGCTCGCCGTTTCGCCGAGGCGATCCAGCGCGAGCACCCCGGAAAGCTGATGGCCTACAACTGCTCGCCGTCCTTCAATTGGAAGGCGAAGCTCGACGACGCCACCATCGCCAGGTTCCAGCGCGAGCTGGGGGCCATGGGCTACAAATTCCAGTTCGTGACCCTGGCCGGCTTCCACAGCCTGAACAACGCCATGTTCGAGCTGGCCGACGGCTACCGCGAGCGCGGCATGGCCGCCTATTCCGAGCTTCAGCAGCGCGAGTTCGCCAACGAGGCCGCCGGCTACACCGCCACCCGCCATCAGCGCGAGGTCGGCACCGGCTATTTCGACCAGGTCGCCACGGTCATCTCGAACGGCAGGTCCTCGACCACGGCGATGCAGCAATCCACCGAAGCCGCGCAGTTCGTCGCGGCGGAATGAGCAGGAGACCCCCCATGGAACCCATGTCCCGACCGCAGGCGATCATCGACTTCTGCCTTGATCCGTTGAAGCTCGATACCGGCTCGGAGGCCGAGCGCGAGGTGCGCCGGCGTCTCGAACACGTCATCAAGACCTTCCAGCGAAAGCTGGCCCAGCCGGTCGCCGTCGACTTCTCGTCGATGCCGTCGCAGGTCATCAACGAGGCCGCGCACGGCTACGAATAGAGGGGTCCGATCAGGCCGCCATCGACTTGGCGGCCGCGCGGGGCAGGCTGACCAGCAGGTTCAGCAGATCCGCCGCGTCGAACGGCTTGGCCAGGTGCAGGTCCGCGCCGGCGGCCTCGGCCGCGACGATATGCTCGGGCAGGGCGTTGGCCGTCAGCATGACGATCGGCGTCCGGTCCAGGCCCATCGCCGCTTCGTGCAGGCGAATCTCCCGGGTCGCCGTCAGCCCGTCCATCACCGGCATCTGCATGTCCATCAGGATCAGGTCGTAGTCGGCGTCGCGCATCGCCTGAAGCGCCTCGGCGCCGTCCTCCACCGACGTCAGCGCCACGTCCGCCTGCGCCAGAATCATCTCGACCACGCGCCGGTTGACGGGGTGGTCGTCGGCCAGCAGCACGCGCACGGTGCGGCCCTCCTGAGCCTCGTCCGCGTCCGTCGCCCCGCCGGGGATCGCAGGGGCTTGGGCCGCCTTGAACGGCACGGTCAGGATGAAGGCGGAACCGCCGCCGGGCTCGCTTTCGCAATCCAGCTCGCCGCCCATCATCTCGGCCAGTTGGCGCGAGATGGCCAGGCCAAGGCCGGAGCCGCCGAATTTTCGGGTGATGGCCCCGTCAGCCTGCTCGAACCGGCTGAACAGGCGGTCCCGGGTCTGGCAGTCGAAGCCGATGCCGGTGTCCTCGACGGAGAAGCGCAGCGTGGGCGCTCCGTTTCGGTCGGGGCCGGCCGCGGCGGTCAGGCTGACGAAACCCTCGGTGGTGAACTTCACGGCGTTGGAGACGAGGTTGGTCAGGATCTGCTTCAGACGCACCACGTCGCCGGCGATCCAGCAGTCCGCCTCCGGCGCGATCTCGACGAAGAACTGCAGTCCCTTGTCGCGGGCGGAGGCTTCATAGAGCTGGGCCGCATCCCGAACGGCGCGGCCGAGATCGAAGGCCTCCTCCGACAGTTCCAGCCGTCCCGACTCGACCCGCGCCAGATCGAGGATGTCGCTGAGCAGCACCTGCAGCGTACGGCCCGAGGACTGGATCAGCTCCAGCATCTCTACCTGCTGCGGCGACAGGTTGGTGGCGCCGAGGGCCTGGGCCACGCCGATGACGCCGTTCAGGGGCGTGCGGATCTCGTGGCTCATATTGGCGAGGAACTGGCTCTTGGCGGCGTTGGCGGCCTCGGCGGCGTCGCGCGCCTCGGCGAGGGCGCGGGCGTCGTTCTTCAGATCGGTGATGTCCGTGCAGACGGTGACGATGCCGCCGGCGGCCGTGCGCCGGTCGGCCACACGCAGCCAGCGGTCGCCGGCGATACGCTGTTCCATCATGGCGGACAGGGCGCGGCGCGACTCCATCCGCTCCCGGATCCACTCGTCCTCGCGGCCCTTGGCCTCGGCGTAGAGGCCCTCGCTGAGGCCGATCTGGATGATCTCGCGGAAGGTCATGCCGGCCTGGAGGTTGGACGACAGCTCCGGGTTCACCTCGTCATAGCGGTTGTTCCACAGCACGAGCCGGTCGTCGGCGTCAAAAAAGGCCAGGCCGTCCGGCATGGCGTCGATGGCTTCGCGGATCTGGTTCAGGGCGCTGGAGCGCGAGAAATAGCCCATCCAGGCAACGGCGCCGGCGACGCCGACAATGCTCATGACCATGACGGTCAGCACCGCCAGCATGGTTGAGGCGGAGAAGGTGGGACCGAAGACGCTGGCGGCGGTGGCGAGGGCCGCCGGTTCGGGCGTGACGGTCATGGCGCTCATGGCCGTGAAATGCAGGACGATGATCGACAGCGCCCCCGAGATGCAGGTGGCGACGAAGCGCGCCGCACCCTTGCCGTAGACGACCGCGCCGGTCAGGAGCGCCACCGCAAGGCCGCCGACGACGGCTGCGCCGGCGAGGACAGGATCCCATCCGATGGCCCGGCCGGGCAGGTCCAGCGCGGCGATGCCGACGAAATGCATGGCGGCGACGCCGGACAGGCCGACCATGCCGCCCAGCCCCCGGTACAGGCGGTTGCCCTTGATCATCAGGATGACCGAACCGAGCGCCACCCCGCCCACGCCAAGGGCGAGCGAGGCGAGGGTGAGGACCAGGCCGTACCGGACCTCGCCGCCGGCCTGATAACCCTGCATGGCCACGAAGTGGGTCGAGAAGGCGGCCACGCCGCCGACGACGGCGCCGATCAGGGCGACTTCACGCCGCCGGGCGCGCTGGAGCCCGCGCGCCTCAACCAGCAGCCGGAAGGCCGTTCCGAGTCCGAACACGCACAGGACGGCGGCCGCCAGCGTCCAGCGCAGGTCGTGCTCGATCGTCAGGCAGTAAAGGATTCGGTCCAAGTCGCCCCCTCTTGACCGAACAGCATCCGGCAAAGGGGTGAATAAACCGTGGCGTGCAACCGGACCTAGACGGCCGCGGGATCGACCGTGATCTCGAACGATTGGCCGACCACGGTGGTCGGATTGATCTGGGCGTGGTCGCGGCGAACCTCAAAGTGCAGGTGCGGGCCGGTGGAGCGGCCGGTGGACCCGACCAGGCCGATCCGCTCCTGCGCGCCGATGCGATCGCCCCGAGCGACGTCGATGCGGCTCAGGTGGCCGTAGAGGGTGCTCATGCCGTTCGGGTGGCGCAGCTCGATGAAGCGGCCGTAGCCGCCGGCGTCGTAGCCGGTGCGCAGCACCTCGCCCTCGCAGGCGGCGTAGACGCTCGTGCCGGTCGGCGCCGCCATGTCGACGCCCTTGTGCTGGCGCGCCTTGGCTTCGCTGGCCAGACGACGCAGCCCGAACGCCGAGTTGATGGCGTAGCCGCGCAGCGGCGCAACGAAGGCGATGAGGCGGGTGATCGGCCCGGCCGGCTGGGCCACGGCCGCGACGGGCGGGGCCTCGGGCACGGCGACTTCGGGTTCGGCCGGGGCGTAGTAGGGCTCCGGGGCCGGGGCGGCGGCCATGGCCAGCACGGCGGCCGCGCCGAGCGCAGCGGCCTGGCCGGAATGGAAAAGGAACGACCGGGCGGTCGGCAACAGGCGTCGCATGGGCGGCGTCAGCTCCGTCTTTTCGGCTCTGTTGAGCGGTGAAGGCGCCGGCGGGCCGCCAACGGGCGACGCTCTCGGCCGGCGACCGGGAGGACGTCTTTCCTACGCGGCGGCGGGGGCGACTTTGGGGCCGAAAAGGTTCCGTCGGGGCGACAGGAGGTCGCAGCGGAGCGGTAAAAACAAGTTTAAAAACAATAGAAACGGCTTGTACGAAAAAGGCGCGCCGCCCGACTGCGACGCGCCTGATCCGGTTTTCGCGATCAGCTTACTGGAGCGGCAGGCTGAGGGTGATTGCCCCGACGTGGCTGTCCGCCGCGTCGCCGAAGCGGCCGCGGTAGCCGACCGAAACGGTCCCCGGTCCGACCTCGGCCTCGAGCCCGGCCGACGCCATCATCGAGCCGCCGAACGGATCGTCGAAGGCCCGCTCGAGCACGTGGGCGGGGTTGCCGGCAATCCCGACCCGGACCGCGTCGCTGCTCTCGCCGAACGAGTCGCGGTAGCCGCCTTCGATCCAGAAATTCATCCCCTCGCCGCCGCCCTCGGCGCGCAGGGAGACTTCCCCGCTCGCCGCCTGCACGGTCCGGTCCTCGTACTGGTACTGGGCGGCGATGCCCTGTTCGACGTAGCCGTTGACCTCGGTCGAGACGAAGTTGACCGCCGCGCGGGGAGACAGGGCGATGCCCCCCATGTCGAACCACAGGCCGGCCTGCACGCGAGCGCCGAGGCTGCCGCCGTCGGTTTCGCCGCTGTGCACGACCGGGGCCAGCGCCGTGACGCGGCTGATGTCGTCATACTGGTCGATCGAGCCGCCGGCGGCGGCGCTGACGAACATCGAACCCGAACGCCATCCGGCGTAGACGTCGAAGGCATAGGTCTGAACGTCGAACTCCATCGCCCCTGCCTCGACTTCCGCGGTGCGGAAGGTGCCGGCGACGCCGAAGCGGGCGCTGTCGGAGATGACGTGGTCGAGGCCGAACCGGCCGCCCCAGCCCCTGGCGTCGGCCCGGGCCGCCACGCCGCGGGCGTCGGTCTCAACGCTGTCGTAGATCGCCCCGAAGGTCAGGCGGGTGCGGGGGCTCCAGGCGGCCCGCGCCGACAGCCCTTCGCTGGCGAGGTCCAACAGGTCCTCACGCTGGCGGAAGCCGGTCTCGGCCTGGACGGTCGATTGGGCTCCCAGGTCGCCGTAGTAGAGATAGTCGTTGGCCAAGGCGGCGATCAGTCGGTGCCCGGCCGCGGTCGGATGGACGCTGTCCCAGTACAGGTAGCTGTCGGGGTTGGCGCAGACCGTGACGCCGTTGAAGCAGGAGTCATGGGCGTTGCTCAGGCCGAACGCTCCGGGACTGCCCGCCAGCGTGTCGCTGATCTTGTACAGGTCCATCAGGATGATGTTGCTGTTCGGATTGGCTGCAGCGACCGTGAACAGGCCCGTCGACAGGGCCGAGTTGAAGGTCGTTCCGGCGAAGTCGGCCAGCGGGCCGAGCGGCGCCGCGGGTCCCTGGTTGAACTGCGGGGTGATGCCGAGCCGGGGCAGGTTGGTCACCAGCACCGTGCCGGCGCCCGCCGCGGCGACCGAGTTGACGATGAAGTTGATATCGGCGGCGGCGGCCAGGGCGGTCGGTTGGACAAAGGCCTGGGGGTTGGTCGCGGCCTGTTGGGCGGGCGACAGGGCCCCGTAGGCGCCGAGTTGCTGGAACAGGTTGTTGGCGCCGCCGAGGACGCTGACGAGATCATTGCTGCCGAAGGTGCCGCCGGCGCCGGTGTAGGCCAGCAACTGGTTGCGCATGCCCGGCGGGTTGGCGGCGTTGTCCGTGCGCGCTCCCCCGAAGGCGTAGTTGACGCTGCCGGTCAGCGGGGCCCCGGCGGTGAAGCGTCCCGCGTTGAAGCCGAGCAGTTCGGTGAAGACCGGCCCGTTCGAGAAGCGGCCCTGGTAGTAGGGAGGCGACAGCGGCTGCGTGCCGAAGGTCACGGCGTAAAGGTTGCCGTTGTCGCTCAGGCTGTCGCCGAAGACGACGAGACGGTCGTAGCTCTGGGCGCTGGCGGCCGAGGCGAACGCGCCGACAGCGGCGACGGCCAGCGCGGCGGCGGCCGCGTTGCGCAGGAAACGAGACATCGATGATCCTCCCTCGGCCGTCATCATGCGACCGTTGCGAGCACTCTGCGCGCGTTTTCGCGCTGCGCAAGATGCCGCCGGGGAAGCTTTCAGTGCAGCATCCGGAACCGCAGCGTCCCGGCCACACTGCGCAGGGCGTGCAGCGAGGCGGGATCATAGTCGCGGTCCACGTCGGTGATGACGTAGCCGGTGCGCTCGTCGGTCTTCAGGTGCTGGCCGAGGATGTTCAGCCCGGCCGCCGCCAGGGCGCGGTTCAGCTCGGCCAGGACGCCGGGCTGGTTGCGGTGGATGTGCAGGATGCGGTGGGCGCCGGACACCTCGGCCAGCTGCACGTTGGGGAGGTTGACGCAGAAGGTGGTGTCGCCGCGATTCAGGTAGCCGAGCAGCCGCTCGGCGGCGAACTCGGCGATGGCCTCCTGGGCCTCCTCGGTGGAGCCGCCGATGTGGGGGGTGAGGATAACGTTCCTCAGGCCGCGCAGGGGACTGTCGAACGGATCGGCGTTGGTGGCCGGCTCGTCAGGGAAGACGTCGACCGCCGCGCCGCCGATGCGGCCCGAGCCCAGGGCCTGGGCCAGGGCGCCGACGTCGACCACATGGCCGCGCGACAGGTTGAGCAGCAGGGCGCCCGGCTTCATCCGCGACAGCTCGGCGGCGCCGATCAGGACGGTGTTTTCGGTCCGGCCGTCGACGTGCAGGCTGACGACGTCGCTTTCCGTCAGCAGCGCCTGGAGGGACGGCATGCGGCGGGCGTTGCCCAGGGCCAGGCGCTCGGTCAGGTCGTGGAAGATGACGCGCATGCCCAGCGCCTCGGCCAGCACCGACAGCTGGGAGCCGATGGCGCCGTAGCCGACGATGCCCAACGTCTTGCCGCGCAGCTCGCGCGCGCCGGTTGCGGACTTGTTCCATTCGCCGCGGTGCATGGCGGCGGACTTGTCAGCGACGTCGCGCAGCAGGGCGATGATCAGGCCGACGGCCAGTTCGACCACAGAGCGGGTGTTGGAATAGGGGGCGTTGAACACGGCGATCCCGCGCCCGGCGGCGGCGTCGAGATCGATCTGGTTGGTCCCGATGCAGAAGGCGGCGACCGCCATCAGCTTGTCGGCGGCGTCAAGAACCCGGGCGCTGACCGCGGTCTTGGAGCGGACGCCCAGCACATGCACGCCTCTGATGCGCTCGATCAGGGCCTCTTCTGCGAGCGCGCCCTTCACCGTCTCGACCTGATAGCCGGCGGCTTCCAGCCGTTCGACGGCGGCGGGATGGACGGCCTCCAGCAGCAGGATGCGCATGCGGCTGCGCGGATAGGACCATCGGCCGGCGAGGCCCTCCAGATGCAGGAGCTCGTCGATGGAGCGCACCTCGGCGTCGGCGGCGGCGACGACGCGGTCCCGGCGCACCACCTCGGTGAAGGCGTAGAAGCGGTGGGCGACCCCGGCCTGCTTCACCTCGGCATCGGTCCAGCCGTCGCCGACCATGACGACGGGGCCTGGAAGGTTCAGGGCCCTGAGCGCCGCCGCCTTGCCGAACGGGTCGAGCAGGGGGCTGTCGGCGACGCCGGCGACCCTGTCCCCGTCGTAGGCGAGGTCGTTGGCGATGACCCGGTCCGGAGGGACGCCGAGGAAATCCGCCACCCCTGCGATCACCTCCCGGAAGCCGCCGGAGACGATGACGATCCGCCCGGCGTGATCGCGGAAGAAGGCGAGGTTGCGCCGGACCGAGGGGGAGAGGCGGCCCACGGCCTCGCCGGACAGGGCGGCGAGATGGGCGCGGGTCAGGGGCAGGAGGGCGAGGCGACGCTTCAGGGCCTCGGCGAAGGGCATCTCGCCGGCCATGGCGAGGTCCGTCAGCCGTCCGATCTCAGCCTGGATGGACGAAGCGTCAGGGTGGCCCTCCAGGGCGAGGCCGGCGAGCGCCTCCAGCGTCTCGAAGTCGACGAGCGTGGAGTCGAAATCGAAAACCCAGGTCCCGGCCATGGCGCGACCTTGGCCCAGCTTCGCACGTGCAGCAATGGCGGCGGGTTTTACCCGGATAAAACCAAAAATACCGTCCGAAGCGTCCGTAGAGTGCACTGCGTCCGTAGAGTGCGCTGCGTCCGCATCGTCCAGACGTGGACACGCCGGCCGCCTCGATCGAGACCACCGGCGTCACCCTATCAGAGGCCTACGTCAAAACCGGACGCAGGCCCTCAGAAGCGCCCGAGGCTGCGCAGGCGGCTGTCCGGCCGACGGGCGTCCAGGGCCGCTGCGCCGACGGCGGCCGCGATCGTGGCGAGGGCGAGGATGGCGCCGCCCTCCCTGGCGTGATCGCGGGCGTAGGTCCCGGCTTCGGAGGCGTAGTGGCGGGCGCGCTTGCCGTGCTTCTTGAGCGCCTTGCGCGAGGAATGGCGGGTGTCGTGCAGGAAGCGGCGCGAGCGGTGCCCGGCCTCGTCGCCGAACTCCGCGGCCCGCTCGCCGGCCTCGCTGACGCCTCGCCGCACCGTCTCGGTCAGGTCGTCGAAGCGGCTGCGCAGGCCCGTCGTATCGACCCAGCCGCGGGGGTTGAAGCGCCCGCGGATGCTTTCCAGCCGCGTCGGCCCGGTGCGCTGGTTCAGCAGCAGGGTGGCGAGGCCGACTCCGGCGAGAATGGCCACCACGCCGGCGGTGATTCCGGGATGCTTCCGAACCTCGGCGAGAGCGGAGAATTGTCGAACCATCGGATAGTAGACCTCTTCGTCGAGGCCGTCCTCGGTCGGGTCGTAGAGCCCGTCCTCGTCCGGCTGCCAGGCGGAACTCCTGTCCCGCATCAGGCTAGGAGCGAACCGGGCGAAAAGAGGTTCCGCCAGGCCGGGCAGGGCGGAATAGAAGCTGGCGATCAGGCGGCTGCCGCCGCCCACGGTGATCTCGCGGATCGGATGCTCGGCGCAATAGAGGATGGTGTCGGCCACCACATGGGTCGCATAGACCGGCTGCGGGTTCTGCATCGCATAGCCGGTCAGGTTGCGGGCGTGCTTGTTGTAGGGGGTGTCGATGGCCCCGGGCTTGACCAGGCTGACCGCGATCGGCGCCTCCTCGCGCATCAGCTCCATGCGCAGGGCGTTGGTGAAGCCCTTCACCGCGTGCTTGGAGGCGGAATAGACGCCCTGCACCGGGATCGGCGCGTCGGACAGGATCGAGCCGACGTTGATGATCGACCCGCCGCCGGGGCGCTCGCGCAGGTGGTCGGCGGCGACGATGGAGCCGTTGACCACGCCCCAGTAGTTGGTCTCGAACAGCCGCCGCTGGTCGTCCAGCGAGGTCTCGCGGATCTCCCCGAAGATCGAGATCCCGGCGTTGTTGACCCAGGTGTCGAAGCCGCCGAACAGGCGCACGCATTTTTCCGCCGCCTCCTTCAGCGCTTCATGATCGGCCACGTCAGCCACGGCCCAGGCGGCGCGCGCGCCGCTGGCCTGCAACTCTTCGGTCAGCGCCTTCAGGTCGTTCTCGCCGCGGGCGATCAGGAAGACGCAGGCCCCGGCCCGCGCCGCCCGCCGGGCCACCGCCAGGCCGATGCCCGAGGTCGCGCCGGTGACCACGATGGCCTGCTGTTTCAGGGGCTTGAGCGTCGCTTTGGTCATGAAATCGCCGGCTGGACAGGTTCGACAGGGGCCTTCTGGAACGGGACCGCAACCCCGCCGGTTCCTCGTCTAGCACGCCGCCCTTACCAATCGCGATACGGGCGCCTATCTTGCGGCGCTTCCGCACAACCGCCCCTTTTCGAGGACCGCCGTGACCGATCACGCGCCCGCCGCCGCGCCTACCGCCGACAACATCGCCGCCGCCTTCCAGATCGAAGGCTGGCCGGTGCGCGGCCGGCTGGTCCGTCTGGGTTCGACCATCGACGCCATCCTGTCGGCCCACGCCTACCCCGAGCCCGTGGCCGCCCTGCTCGGCGAGGCCTGCGCCCTGGCCGCCCTGATCGGCTCCAGCCTGAAGTTCGACGGCCGGCTGATCGTCCAGGCCCAGGGCGACGGTCCGGTCCGCTACGTGGTCGCTGACTACGACACGCAGGGCCACCTGCGCGGCTACTGCCGCTTCGACGAGGCCGAGGTCGCCGCGGCCTCGCAGGGTTTCTCGCGTCCCGGCGCGAAGACGCTGCTGGGCGACGGCGTGTTCGTCATGACGCTGGACCGCGGCCCCGATTTCGAGCGCACCCAGGGCATCACCCCGATCGAGGGCGAGAGCCTGTCGCTGGCCGCCGAACACTATTTCCAGCAGTCCGAGCAGATCCCGACCAAGGTCCGGCTCGCGGTCGGCGCCGTGACCACCGACGCCGGCACGGCGTGGCGGGCCGGCGGGGCGCTGATCCAGCTGATCGCCGGGGACGACGCCCGCGGTTCGACCGAAGAGGCGTGGGACCGCTCGCGCGCCCTGTTCCAGACGCTGGGCGACGACGAGCTGATCGACCCGACCGTGTCGCCCGAGACCCTGCTGTTCCGCCTGTTCCACGAGGACGGCGTGCGGCTGGAGGACGCCCGGACGCTGCAGGCGGTGTGCCGCTGCTCGAAGGACCGCATCGGCACGGTGCTGGCGTCGTTCGCGCCCGAGGAGCGGGCGGAGATGGTCGAGCCGGACGGCAAGATCCGGGTGACGTGCGAATACTGCGCGACGGTCTACGAGCTGGAGCCGGAGGACGTCGGGGAGGGCTGATCGTCCGCGGCGGGCCGGACCGGCGGCGACGCCGTAGTCGGTCCAAGGGCGAGGACGCCGTCGTAGGCGCCGTCTCCGGCAGGCTCGAGCACCACACCCCGCGCCTCCCCGTCGTAGGTGGAGATCGACGCGTTGGGCCCGCACTCGCGCTGGCAATTCCAGGCCTCGCCGCCCTGCTGGGCCACGTTGAGGGTGAGGGTGTCCGCCGCCGGCAGGTGGGCGGCGGCGGGCAGGCCGAGATCGGGGAAGCGGTCTATGGCGGTCTTGCGGGCGTGGAGGTTGCCGACGAGCGCCAGGACCCGGGCGTCGGCTCGGGCGAAGACCGCCATCGCCAGGATGTGGCCCATGTCCAGCTCGTACCACGACTGGTCCAGGCCGCGCGGGCGAGACTGCGACGGCTGGAACGCGTGGAAGGCGACGTCCCGGCCGGCCAGCTTCAGCTCACGGACCGAGTTCAGCATCGCCAGCATCGCCTCGCTGGACCGACCGTCGTTCATCGCCGGGTCGAGGAAGGGGCTGCCCTCGAGGGCCGCCAGCGCCGCCGCCGCATCCGGCGCGGCGAGGAAGGCGTCGAGGCTGGGCTGCATCCCCTGCGGAAGCTCCAGCGCCACGGTCACCGGCCCCCGCTCCGCGGCGGCGCAGACGATTTCGGCGAAAGCCGCCGGAGTCTCGGCCGTTCCGTGCATCTCGCCGATCACGATGACCCGCTGGGGCGTCGCCAGCAGGGCCTCCGTGCCCGGCGGCGGAACGCACGCGGGCGCCGCAGACAACGCCGCCGCCATGACCATGCCGATCATTCTTCGAGCCTCCCCCTATGTCCGGTTGCATAGCTGGACCGGCGACGGCGGCGGAATTGTGGTTCGGCCCGGACGGGTTTCCGCCAAACCGGCAGGGGCGTCTCGCTGGCCTAACCGCGGCTTGCGAAGGTCTGCCCCCTCAGTCATGCTCCCCTCATCAGATCGGCCGGTCAGGGGAGAATCACATGACCATCGACTCTTCAACCCAGGTTCAGGGCTTCGACTGGAAGCATCTTCTCTTCTCGTTCGAGGGCCGGTCGCGCCGATCGCATTTCTGGATCGGCTGGCTGATCTGCCTGGGTCTCGGCGTGGTGTTCGGCTGGATCCCGCTGCTCGGGTTCATCCTGTCCATCGCGCTGATCTGGCCGAACCTGGCGATCACCGTGAAGCGGCTCCACGACATGGGCCACTCGGGCTGGCTGGCCGCCATTCCCTATGCGGTGGGGATCGTCGGCACGATCCTGGCCTTCATGATGATCGGCGCGAGCGCCTTCATGAACGCCTCCGCGCTGGAGAACGAGGACCCGGCGGCGATCTTCGCCCTGATCGGACCGGCCATGAGCGTGTTCGGTCTGATGTTCCTGGTCGGGCTCGGCTTCCTGCTCTGGATCGGCCTCACCGACAGCCAGCGCGGCGACAACCGCTTCGGGCCCAACCCCAAGGGCCTCTAGGCATCTGTCAGGGCGCGCCGGCCGGACAGCGTACTGCGCGCTTTCCGGCCGGACGCAGATCGAGGTGAGGAGCGGGAAGGGCGTGGCCCGCCGGCGCCCTATCCGCCCAGGTCCAGCGAATAGCCCGCCGAGCGCACCGTGCGGATCGGGTTGACGGTGCCCTCGATGTTCAGCGCCTTGCGCAGGCGGCCGACGTGGACGTCGACGGTGCGGGCCTCGACGTAGACGTCGGAGCCCCAGACGGCGTCGAGCAGCTGTTCGCGGCTGAAGACGCGGCCGGGGTGCTGCATCAGGTGGTCGAGCAGGCGGAATTCGGTCGGGCCGAGGTGGATTTCCTGGCCGGCCCGGCGGACCCGGTGGGCGACGCGGTCGATGACGATGTCGCCGTGGTTGAGCCGGTCGTCGGCCAGGCCCGGGCGGATGCGGCGCAGCACGGCGCGGATGCGGGCGTTGAGCTCGACCATCGAGAAGGGCTTGGTCATGTAGTCGTCGGCGCCGGTGTCGAGGCCGCGCACGCGGTCGCTCTCCTCGCCGCGCGCGGTCAGCATGATGATCGGCAGGTTGCGCGTCTCGGCCTTGCCGCGGATGCGCCGGCACACCTCGATGCCGCTGAGCTTGGGCAGCATCCAGTCGAGCAGGACCAGGTCGGGCATGCGCTCCTCGATCTGCAGCATGCCCTCCTCGCCGTCGGCGGCGACGACGACCCGGTAGCCTTCCTTCTCGAGGTTGTACTGGAGCAGGGTCGCCAGGGCGTCCTCGTCTTCCATCACCAGAACATAGGGCTGCACGGCGGTTCTCCGGAAAATCAGGCGGACGTCGGCGGTTCGGGGGAGTCTTCGGCGGCGTCGGGGTTCCAGCGCGGGCGTTCGCCGGTGAACTCCTGGCCGGTGACCTCATAATAGATGGTCTCGGCGATATTGGTGGCGTGGTCGCCGATGCGCTCGAGGTTCTTGGCCATGAAGAGCAGGTGGGTGCAGGCGCTGATCGTGCGCGGGTCGCCCATCATGTAGGTCAGCAGCTCGCGGAACAGGCTGTTGTAGTGCTCGTCGACCTCGTCGTCGGTGTTCCAGACGGCGACCGCCCGGTCGATCTCGCCGGCGGCGTAGGCGTCGAGCACGTCGCGCAGGCGGGTGGAGACCAGCTTGCCCATCCGCTCGATCGAGCGGGTCAGGGGCTGCATCGGCTCGCCCTCGGCCAGCACCAGGCCGCGCTTGGCGATGTTCTTGCCGAGGTCGCCGGTGCGTTCGAGGTCGGTGGCCAGCTTCATCGCCGCCAGGGTGCGGCGCAGGTCGGAGGCGACGGGCTGGCGCAGGGCGATCAGGCGGATGGCCTTCTTCTCGATCTCGCGGTGCAGGGCGTCCAGCTTCTGGTCGCGCTCGATCACCGCGCGGCCGAGGGCCACGTCACGGCGGGCGACGGATTCGACGGCGTCGGCGACCTGGGCCTCGGCGAGGCCGCCCATGCGGGCGACTTCGGCGGTCAGCTGGTCCAGTTCGTCGCCATAGGCCTTGACGGTGTGCTGGGTCATGGACGGGTCCTAGCCGAAACGGCCGGTGATGTAGTCAAGCGTGCGCGGCTCGCGCGGGTTGGTGAAGATGTCTTCGGTATCGCCCATCTCGACCAGCCGGCCGAGGTGGAAGAAGGCGGTGCGCTGGCTGACCCGCGCCGCCTGGGCCATGGAGTGGGTGACGATGACGATGCAGTAGCGCTCGCGCAGCTCGTCGATCAGCTCCTCGATCCGGGCCGTGGCGATGGGGTCGAGGGCCGAGCAGGGCTCGTCCATCAGGATGACCTCGGGCTCCACCGCGATGGCGCGGGCGATGACGAGGCGCTGCTGCTGGCCCCCGGACAGGCCCGTGCCCGGCGAATGCAGGCGCTCGGCGACCTCGTCCCACAGGCCGGCGCGCCTGAGCGAGGCCTCGACGATGCCGTCCAGCTCGGCCCTGCCGTCGGCGAGGCCGTGGATGCGCGGGCCGTAGGCGACGTTCTCGTAGATGGTCTTGGGGAAGGGGTTGGGCTTCTGGAACACCATGCCGACGCGGGCGCGCAGCAGGACGGGGTCGACGGAGCGGTCGTTGACGTCCTCGCCGTCGATCTCGATGCGGCCGGAGACGCGGGCCCCGGCGATGGTGTCGTTCATGCGGTTGATCGCGCGCAGGAAGGTCGACTTGCCGCAGCCGGACGGGCCGATCAGGGCGGTGACGGTCTTGTCGGCGATGTCGATCGAGACGTCGAACAGGGCCTGTTTGTCGCCATAGAAGACCGACACCTCGCGGGCGGCGATCTTGACCGGCGCCGCGGGGTCGGCGCTGTGCAGGACGGAGGGCGGGGCGATCAGCGCGGCCTCGGCCGGAGAGCCGCCATGGGCGCCGTCGGGGGCGCGGAACAGCTGGAATTTCATTGGACTACCACCGGCGTTCGAAGCGGCGCCGAAGGAGGACGGCGGCGCCGTTCATGACGACCATGAAGGCGAGGAGGACGAGGATGGCGGCGGCGGTGCGCTCGTGGAACGCCCGCTCGGAGGCGTTTTCCCAGATGTAGACCAGCGAGGGCAGGGCCCCGCCGGCCTCGGTCAGGCCGAGCGACACGCCCGGCACGAAGCTGACCATGCCGATCAGCAGCAGCGGCGCGGTCTCGCCCAGGGCGTGGGCCATGGAGATGATGGCGCCGGTCATCACGCCCGGCATGGCCAGCGGAAGGGTGTGGTGGAACACGGTCTGGGTCTTCGAGGCGCCCATGGCCAGCGCGGCCTGGCGGATGGACGGCGGCACGGCCTTCAGCGAGGCGCGGGTGGCGATGATGATCGTCGGCAGGGCCATCAGGGCCAGCACCAGGCCGCCGACCAGCGGGCTGGCGCGGGGCAGGTGCATCCAGTTGATGAACACGGCCAGACCCAGCAGGCCGTAGAGGATCGACGGCACCGCGGCGAGGTTGTTGATGTTCACCTCGATCAGGTCGGTCAGCCGGCCCCTGGGCGCGAACTCCTCGAGGTAGAGGGCCGCGGCGACGCCGAGCGGAAGGGCGATGACGGCGGTGACCAGCAGCATCAGGGACGAGCCGACCACGGCGCCGAGCACCCCGGCGAGCTCGGGTTCGGTCGAGTCGCCGCGGGCGAACAGGGCGCTGTTGAAACGGCTTTCGATCTGGCCGTCGGCGCGCATCCGGTCCAGCCAAGCGATCTGCTCGTCGGACAGGCGGCGCTGCGCCTCGGGCGTGTCCCGCGAGATCTCGCCCTTGAAATAGAGGTCGGCGTCGTCCGAGAGGGGGGCGACAATCCGCACGGTCCGGCCGATCAGTGCGGGCTCGGCCTCGACCCGGTCGGCGGCGATGAATTTGAGCTCGGACGAGAACAGGGCGCGCATGGCCCGCGACTTCGCGCCCGCCGCATCGTCGGCGACGCCCAGCCTGGTCAGCGCCTGTTCGGCCGCCAGGAGTTCGAAATTGGTCCCCTGCGGATAGGTCGGATCGATCCGCGCCGGGTCCAGATAGACCGGGACGGTGACGCTGTGGCCGTAGAAGGCGCTGTGGCCCTGTTCGACGATGCGGCCGAGCAGCAGCAGCAGGAAGCCGACGGCGACGCCGATGGCCAGCAGGCCGTACAGCCGGAACCGCGTCTCGCGCGCATGGCGGCGCTTCAGGCCGGCGCGCATGCGTTCGACGCGGCCGGAACCGTCCACGGGCAGGGGGAGGGCGGTCTCAGTCATAGGCCTGCCGATAGGCCTGGACGATACGCTGGGCGACGACGTTCAGGCCCAGGGTGACGAGGAACAGGGTCAGGCCGAGGCCGAAGGCGGCCAGGGTCTTGGGGGTGTTGAACTCGAGATCGCCGGTCAGCAGGGTGACGATCTGATAGGTGACGGTGGTGACCGGCTGCAGCGGATCGAGCGTCAGATTGGCGGCGGCGCCGGCCGCCATGACCACGATCATGGTCTCGCCGATGGCCCGCGACATGGCCAGCAGCATGGCCCCGGCCACCCCCGGAAGGGCGGCGGGCAGCAGCACCCGCTTGACCGTCTCGGACCGGGTCGCGCCCATGGCGTAGGAGGCGTCGCGCAGGCTCTGCGGCACGGCGTTGAGGATGTCGTCGGACAGGGAGCTGACGAACGGGATCAGCATGATCCCCATCACGCCCCCGGCGACGAGGGCCATCTGGTTCTGGACCAGCATCAGATAGTGGCCCAGGCCGTCCAGCGGCCCGCCCACCAGCTGCGCGCCGATCCCGTTGAACGCTTCGCGAAACGCCGGGCCGACGGTCAGGGCCGCGAAGAAGCCGTAGACCACGCTCGGCACGCCGGCGAGAATCTCCAGCACGGGCTTGACCGTCGCCCGGAACACCGGCCCGGCGTATTCCGACAGGTATATGGCCGCGAACAGGCCGACGGGGGCGGCGACCAGCATGGCGATGGCCATGATCAGGAAGGTGCCGGCGAACAGGGGCAGGGCCCCGAAGGCGCCGCTGGAGCCGACCTGGTCGGCACGGATCGCGGTCTGGGGGCTCCACTGCGTCCCGAACAGGAACTCGCTCACCGGCACGGCGGCGAAGAAGCGCAGCGAGTCAAACACCAGCGAGGCGATGATGCCGACGGTGGTCAGAACGGCCACGCCCGAACTGGCGAACAGGACGGCGACGATCCAGCTCTCGACCCGGTTGCGGGCCCGCAGGTCCGGGCGGATGCGACTGAAGGCGAACAGCGCGCCCGCGGCGGCGGCCAGCGCAGCCCCCGCCGCCGCCGCCCCGGCGCCGACGGACGGACGGAAGACGGTCGCCCCGACCAGCACCGCCAGCGCCGGGACCACGCTCCAGATCATCGCATAGGCGCCGTGCTGGCCCGGGCGCGAATGGGCCTTCACCCCCTGCTGGCGGCGGCTGGCCAGCGCCCGCCCGCCCAGCCAGGCGCTGGCGGCCGCGGCGATCAGGATCGGCAGGAAGAGCCAGGTCATGCGGGTCCCGAACCGGTGAATCGGACGATCCGGTCTCCCGGTCGTCGCGGTCCGGAACCTGCCCGCGAATGGTCAGAGGATTGAGACGGCGGCGTGACAGTTCTGTTACGGCGTTCGGCCAGTGTCCGCGCCGGTTTGGGAGGGCCTCAAGGCGTCTTCCGCGCCGCCGCGGGGAAATAGGCCGTAAACACCGTCCCGCGCCCCGGCGCGCTCTCCACGGTCAGGCCGCCGCCATGCCGGTTGACGATGTGCTTGACGATGGCCAGCCCCAGGCCGGTGCCCGCCCGCTCTCCGCTCTTCTGCCCCTCGACGCGGTAGAACCGCTCGGTCAGGCGGGGCAGATGCTCGCGGTCCATGCCCGGACCGTGGTCGCGTACGGTGACGGCCGCGTAGCGACGCCCCGGCTCGCGATCGGGAGTCACCAGCGGCAGCCGCGTGGCGCCTTCGCCCCGGTTCCCGCCCGACCAGGGCGCCGAGGCATGGTCCAGGGTCACCTCGGGCTGGACGACGATCTCGACGACGTCGCCTTCGGACGAGTATTTTATGGCGTTGTCGACGAGGTTCTGGACCACCTGGACGATCTCGTCGCGGTCGCCCCGCACCGGGGCGCTTACCGCCCGGTCCTGCACCACCACCCCCACCTTGCGTTCGGCGGACAGGACGCTGACGGCGTCGATCACGTCCGAGGCGGCCCGGGCCAGGTCGACCCGGCCCGCCGGCGGGATGTGCTCGTTCAGTTCGATCCGGCTCAGCGACAGCAGGTCGGCGACCAGACGGCTCATCCGTTCGGCCTGGGTGGCCATGATGTCGAGAAACCTGTCGCGCGCCTTCGGATCGTCGCGGGCATGCCCCCTCAGCGTCTCGATGAAGCCGGACAGCGAGGCCAGCGGGGTGCGCAGTTCGTGGCTGGCGTTGGCGAGGAAGTCGACCCGCATCATCTCGGTGCGCCGCACGTCGGTCTCGTCGCGCAACACCACCAGGGCCTGGGCGTGGCCGCCGGCCGGGGGCAGGGGACGGGTCAGCGCCCGCCAGTGCCGGGAGCGGGCCCCGGCCCCGGCGTAGTCGGTGCTCCGCTCGACGCCGCCGAACAGGGCCTCGTCGACCGCCTCCAGCACCGCCGGGTCGCGGACGGCGGAGACCAGCAGCGTGCCCTCGCGGGGAATCTTCAGCAAGTCGCGCGCCGCGCCGTTGGCCAACACCACCCGACGGCTCGCGATGTCGTCCGCTTCGCCGCCCGACACCACCAGCACCGGATCCGACAGCGCCTCGAACAGGCCGTCGAGCAGGGCCTGGTCCGCCAGCGGCCCGTCTGCCCCGGACTGACCCGCGGCGGCGCCGCCGCCGGAAAGAGGCGCGCCTGTGGGCCGCCGGTTGACCGCCCAGGCCGTCAGCGTCACCAGCGCCGCTCCCGCCAGCAGCGGCCCTGCGAGCTCCCGATGCCACGCCGCCAGCCCGACGAGCACCACGACGGCCACGGCGGCGCTGGCCCCTGCCGTCCACAGGCGGGACCCGGGCGGCGGCGCGACGGGCGAGGGGGGAATTTCGTAAGGCATGCGGGATTCCGGCGGCGCGCCGACTCTATCCACCGAACATGACACGGAATTCACGACAAAGGCACGGCGGCCGAGCGGGGAGGTGTTGTCAAACGTCCTTTACAATCCTACCAATGTCCAGGAACCGGCACCCGGCGGAGGGCATATGACAGCGGCATTGACGCTTGAGGGCGTGAGCAAACGCTACGGCGATTTCCAGGCCGTGCGCGACCTCAGCTTCCAGGTCGAGAAGGGCACGATCTGCGGCTTCCTCGGTCCCAACGGCGCGGGCAAGACCTCGACCCTCCGCATGATCCTGGGCCTGCAGCCGGCGACGTCGGGGCGGATCGTCATTCTCGGCGCCGACGACGGGCGCAAGGTGCGTGACCGGATCGGCTTCCTCCCCGAGGAACGCGGTCTCTACAAGAAGATGACGCCGGTCGACGCCATCGCCTTCTTCGGCGCCCTGAAGGGCCTGCCGACGGGCGAGGGCCGCAAGCGGGCCCGCGAGATGCTGGACGCGCAGGGCCTCGGCGCCGCCAAGCGCAAGAAGATGAAGGAGCTGTCCAAGGGCATGTCCCAGAAGGTGCAGCTGATCGCCTCGGTGGTGCACCGGCCGGAGTTCGTGATCCTCGACGAGCCCTTCTCGGGCCTCGACCCGGTCAACCAGCAGGGGCTTGAGGCGATGATCCGCGGACTCGCCGCCGACGGAGCCACGGTGCTGTTCTCGACCCATGTGATGCAGCACGCCGAGCGGCTGTGCGACAAGGTCGTGCTGCTGGCCCGGGGCCGCAAGGCGTTCGAGGGGACGGTCGCCGAGGCCTGCGCCTCGTCGCCGCGCTTCCTCGAACTGGAGGGCGCCATCGCTCCGGATCAGGCGGCGGCGCTGCCCGGCGTCAGCGCCGTGAAGATAATATCGGAAGCCGATGGCGTCCGCGTCCTGAAGGCAGGCCTGACGCCCGGCGGCCGGGGACAGGATGCGCTCAAGGCGGCCTTCCTCAACGGTCTGGACGTGCGGCGTTTCGAGCTGCGCGAGCCGACCCTGCACGACGCCTTCATCGGCCTGACCGGCGACAACCCCGATCAGGACCAGTCCGTCAAAGCCGCGGAGGCCGCCCGATGAAACGCACCCTGCTGATCGCCCGGCGCGAGTTCGCCGCCTACGCCAAGACTGTCGGCTTCTGGCTGTCGCTGCTGGCCTTTCCGATCTTCGGCGTCCTGGGCGGCGCCATCCCGGTGCTGATGAAGTCGAGCGAGCCGATCCGCGAGGTCGTCGTGCTGGAGGAAGGGCCGCAGGCGACCGGCCTCGCCGCCTCCGTCCAGTCCGTGCTGCAGCAGGAGAAGGATCGTCGCGAGGAAAGACGCCGCGAAGCCGAGGCCGAGGCCGAAAAGGCCGGCGGCAAGTCCGGGGCCGCGGCGGCCGGCGCCGCGCTGAGCCAGCTGGACGGGCTCAAGATGACCATCGTCACGCCGCCGGCTGATCTGGCGGCCTCGGCTCCGGGGCAAGCCCGCGAGGAGCTCGTCCGTCGCTATCTCGGCGATGAGGTCCCGGAGGCGCAGCAGCTCGATTCGGTCGTGCTTCTGGACCGGGTCGACGGCAAGCCGAGCGCCCGGGTGTGGACCCGCCGCGCCTCGGACGATTCGGTGGGGAATTTCATCGAGCGCGCCCTGAAGGACGCCAACCGCAGCGAGGTCTTCCAGTCGGTCGGCATCGACGTGGCGGTGGTGGAAGCGACCAACAGCTTCGAGCCCGAGATCAAGACCCTGTCGCCGAACTCCGCCAGCGGCGGGGAGACCTCCTTCCGGGACGAGTTGCCGGGGATCATCGGCCTGCTCTCCGGCTTCCTGCTGTGGTCGCTGATCATCACCGGCGCCTCGATCCTGCTGAACAGCGTGATGGAGGAGAAGTCGAACAAGATCCTCGAGGTCCTGCTGTCATCGGCCTCGGCGACGGAAATCCTGACCGGCAAGGTGCTCGGCGTGGCGTTGCTGACCGTGACGGTGTTGCTGGCCTGGGGCGGCATCGGCGCGGCGGGCCTGATCGCCGGTCTGCCGCAGTACGCGCCGATGATCGGGGAGGTTCTGCTCAGCAGCGGCCTGCTGTTCTATTTCGCTGTCTACGCCGTCGGCGGCTATCTGATGTACGCGGTGCTGTTCGCGGCCATCGGGGCCTTCTGCGAGACGCCGCGTGACGCCCAGACCCTGATGGGGCCGATCATGATGATCCTGGTCGTGCCGCTGCTGGTCATGCAGATGGCTATCCGCACCCCGGACGCGCCGCTGGTGCAGATCATGTCGTGGATCCCGTTCTTCACCCCGTTCCTGATGAGCGCCCGGGCCCCGTCGGAGCCGCCGATGCTGGAGATCGTCGGCACCATGGCCGGCATGTTCGCCTTCGCCCTGCTGATGATCTGGATCGCCGGCCGCGCCTTCCGGGCGGGGGCGCTGTCGGACGTGAAGCTGAGCTGGAGGAGCTTCGCCGGCGCGATCGGGCGGGGTCGCTAGGCCTCCGCGGCGGAGGCGGCGCGCCGGGCCCGAAGGAGCGCGGTCAGGAAGGCGGCGGCGAAGGCGAGGTGGACCACCAGGAACACCCTGGCCAGTTCGCGCGCCTCGCCCGTCGCCACGCCGTGAACGTCGTTCAGCGCGACCGCCCCGAAGCCGATGGCGTTGGCGATGAGGACTGCGCGCAGCCAGTCCCCGGCGGGGGCTCTGCGCGACAGGGCGTTGAGCGCCGCGATGCCCAGGAATGGTCCGCCGAGCAGCCTCAGCAGGGCGAGAAGCTCCGGCGACGCGTCCGCCGGGACGGCGCCGACTCCGAACTTCACGGTCAGGAACATCAGCGCCAGGCCGATCACGGCCAGATAGAGGGACGAAAGCGTGAGCGTCCAGCGAGCCATGGGACGACGTCCCTCCGGTTGCGTCGCCCGCATCATAGCCGGGACAGCGAGCGGGGCGAATGCCGAGGTGCGACCCAAGAAAAAGGCCGCTCCGGTTGCCCGGGGCGGCCCTTGATCTTCTGTTCGGACGTCGGCTTTAGCCGCGGGCCGGACCGGCGCCCGGGACGCGGGGCTTCGGCGGCGGCAGCAGGCCTTCGCGCTGGGCGCGCTTGCGGGCCAGCTTGCGGGCGCGGCGCACGGCCTCGGCCTTCTGGCGGGCGCGCTTCTCCGAGGGCTTCTCGTAGTGCACGTGGCGCTTCATCTCGCGGAAGCTGCCTTCGCGCTGCATCTTCTTCTTGAGGGCCTTCAGCGCTTGATCGACGTTATTATCGCGAACGAAAATCTGTACCAGGTTGAACTCTCCTTTGGCCGCCCGCCGCGTCCTGTGAGGGAGACGGGCAGACAAATAAAAATCTTCCTCGGCGAACCGGGTCCGCGAGTGAAGGCGGGCTGATACACGAGCGGCCCCGCGCTGTCCAGATCGTCGCGGCAAGATGTGAAGGCTCGAAACGCCCGCGCGACGGGCTTATGCTGGCTGGATGACCGAGGCGCCACACCTGTCGAACGACCCGCCCAAGGGCGACTGGGCCGACCGCATGGAGCAGGCGGTGCTGGACGCCGCCCTCGAGCGTGCGCCGGCGCTGGGCTGGAACAGCCGGATGGTGCGGGCGGCGTGCGAGGCGAACGGCCTGTCGCCGGGGGACGAGGAACTGCTGTTTCCCAACGGGGCGCGGGACCTCGCCGCCCTGCTGTCGCGGCGGCATGACGACCGGGCGATGGCGTCGCTGGCCGACGTCGATCCGAAGTCGCTGAAGATCCGCGAGCGAATCGCCCGCGCGGTCTCGGCGCGGATGGAGGCGGGGGCCGCCGATCTGGAGGCGACGAAGCGGTGCGCCGCCTTCCTGGCTCTGCCGACCAATGTCGATCTCGGCCTGCAGCTGGCGTGGGAGACCGCCGACGAGCTGTGGAACTGGGCCGGCGACACCGCCACCGACTGGAACCACTATTCCAAGCGGGCGATCCTGTCGGGCATCCTGATCCCGGCCCTGACCATGCGCTGGTTCGCCGGCAAGGACGCCGCCGACGCCTTCGTGGCGCGCCGCATCGACAACGTCATGGCCTTCGAGAAATGGAAGGCCGGCAAGGATTTCGACGCGCCGCTGCGGAAGGTCACCGACGTGCTCAGCCGGTTGAGGTACGGGGCCAAGACCGGGGTCTAGAGCGGCTTCACCCGGTTGACGTGGCCCATCTTGCGGCCATGGCGGGCCTCGGCCTTGCCGTAGAGGTGCAGGCGGGCGTCGGGCTTGCCGGACAGGCTCTGCCACTGCTCGACCTCGTCGCCGAGCAGGTTGGTCATCTCGACGCGGGCGTGGGCGGTCGTGGGGCCCAGCGGCCAGCCGGCGATGGCGCGGATGTGCTGTTCGAACTGGTCGCAAACGCAGCCGTCCTGGGTCCAGTGGCCGGTGTTGTGGACGCGCGGCGCGATCTCGTTGACCAGCAGCGTGCCGCCGCCGATGTCGAACAGCTCGACGCCGACCACGCCGACGTAGTCGAGGCCTTCGAGGACGGCCTTGGCGATGGCCTTGGCCCGCTTCTCCGTCTTCGCGTCGACGGGGGCGGGGGCGACGGTGGTCTTGAGCACGCCGCCCCTGTGGGTGTTCTCGCCCAACGGATAGACGGCGATCTTTCCGTCGCGGCCCCGGGCGGCGATGACCGACAGTTCGCGGGTGAAGGCGGCTCTGGCTTCGAGGATGGCGGGGCGTTCGCCGACGGCGTGCCAGGCATCGGCGGCCATTTTGGCCGAACGGACCCAGACCTGCCCCTTGCCGTCATACCCCTCGCGCCGGGTCTTGAGCAGGGCGGGCGCGCCCAGCCGCTCCAGCCCGGCCAGCAGGTCGTCGAGGCTGTCGACCGGGACGAAGTCGACGGTGGCGGCGCCGACGCCGTTGAGGAAGGTCTTCTCCTCGACCCGGTCCTGGGCCACGGCCAGAGCCTTGGGGCCGGGGGCGACGAGCGCCCCGCCTTCCGCCAGTGTGGCCACGGAGGCAGCCGGCACGTTCTCGAACTCGAAGGTCACGGCCTGGGCCACGCGACCGAGCACGGTCAGGGCGGTGAGGTCGTCATAGGCGGCGACGATCTGGCCCTGCGACACCCGTCCGGCGGGACTGTTCTCCTCCGGATCGAGGATGACGACGTTGAAGCCGAGCCGCGACGCCGCCTGGCTGAGCATCCGGCCCAGCTGGCCGCCGCCGAGTATGCCGAGGGTGGAGCCGGGGGGGAGGGGCGTCACTCAGTCCTCGACCGTCTCGTGGACCGCCTCGGTCTGGGCCTCGCGGAAGGCGGCCAGTCGTCCGGCCAGCGTCTCGTCCGAGAGGGCCAGGATCTGCGCGGCGAGGATGCCGGCGTTCTTGGCGCCCGGCTCGCCGATGGCGAGGGTGGCGACGGGCACGCCGCCGGGCATCTGGGCGATGGAGAGCAGGCTGTCCATGCCCTTGAGGGCTTTGGACTCGACCGGCACGCCGAGCACCGGCAGCTCCGTCATCGAGGCGGCCATGCCGGGCAGGTGGGCGGCGCCGCCGGCCCCGGCGATGATGACCTTGTAGCCTGCGGCCCGCGCACCGGTGGCGAAGTCGAACAGCCGTTTCGGAGTGCGGTGGGCCGAGACGACCTTCGCCTCCCAGGCTACGCCGAGGCGATCCAGCGCTTCCGCGGCGTGCTTCATCGTCGGCCAGTCCGAGCGGCTGCCCATGATGATTGCAACGGGCGGGGTCTGAGTCGCCATGCACGCGCCTTTCGCGGGAAAGCGGCGCGATACAGGACTCGCGTTGCGCCCGCAACCGAGGGCGTTAGGCTGAACGCGGGTCGGAGCCGAGTGAGTCGCCGGCCGGGGAGCCTTTTTCTTCTGTGACCGACGCGGCCGTCATCGACCCCATCGCCGAGATCGAACGGCTCCGCGCCGAGGTCGAGGCCCTGCGCCGCCGCGCCGAGGCGGCGGAGGCGGCGGCCGATCATGACGTCCTGACGCCGGCGCTCAACCGGCGCGGCTTCGTGGCCGCCATGAAGAGCGCCATGGCCTTCTGCCAGCGCCACGAGGTGCCGGCGGTCCTGCTGTATCTCGACCTCGACGGCTTCAAGGGGGTGAACGACGCCCTGGGCCATGCGGCAGGGGACGCCGCCCTGATCCACGTCGCCGAGATGATGCGCGCCAACCTGCGCGAATCCGATGCCGTCGGCCGGCTGGGCGGCGACGAGTTCGGCCTGCTGATGCTCAACGCGGGTCTCGACGAGGGCCGCGAGAAGGCCCGCAAGCTGGCCGCCGCCCTCGAGGAGGCCCCGTTCGAATGGGAAGGCCGCTCGGCCGGCCTCGGGGGCTCCTTCGGCGTCCGCGCCTTCGCCGCGCACACCGACCCGGAAGTCTGGCTCGCCGAAGCCGACGCCGCCATGTGGGTCAGGAAGAAGGGCCGCTGAGCCTCAGGCGATGATGTCCGGCAGGACGATCGCCTCGATCTTCACGATCTCGTCGCGCAGAGTCAGCTTCTTGCGCTTCAGCCGGGCGATGGTCAGCTGGTCCGGCACGGGCATCCGGGCCAGCGCCTCGATGGAGGCGTCGAGGTCGGCGTGCTCTTGGCGCAGCTCCTTGAGTCGGGCGTGCAGCGCCAGCTCTTCCTCGCTCAGAAACGGATCGTCGTCGTTCATCTTCAGGCCCCGGAGGCGGCTGTATAACGCGCCGGCGGTCAGGCCGGAAGCCGTTCGGCCAGCTGGATCAGTCCGGCCCGCGGCGTCATCGGCGACCACTGGCGCGCAACGGCGACCAGGGCGTCCAGCACAGGCCGCGGCCCGCCCTCTGGCGGCGGCGCGAGCGCCTCGAGCGCGGCCAGCAGCCGGCGTTCCGCCTCCAGCTCGACGGCCTTGACCTGGCTGCGCACGGCCTCGCGATCGGCGTCCTCCAGATCGGGATTGCGGCCCTTGAGGGTGCGCCGGACGGCCCGCAGCGGCGCGATGGCCGCCTCCTGCCAGGCGCGGGCCACGTCGCAGGCGGCCTCCAGCGTGTCGGCGTCCGGCCGGCGTCCGCTGCGCGCGGCCCAGGCGGCCCACAGCAGCAGGGGCACGTTCTGGCCGGCGGCGTCCTGGAGGTGCAAGCAGGCCTCCTCGACCCCCTCCGAGCCGTAGGCGCGCACCGCCCAGTCCCACAGCCGGTCGTCGGGCGTCATTCCGCCGTCGTCGGCTTCAGGCCGGCCCAGCGCTTCACGCCGGACCATTCCAGTCCGAACAGGTCCAGGGCGCGGCCGACCGACTGGTCGATCATCGCCTCGATCGAGGCGGGGCGGGCGTACAGGGCCGGCAGGGGCGGTGCGATGATCGCCCCCATCTCGGTCAGGGCCGTCATGGTTCGCAGGTGGCCGAGATGCAGCGGCGTTTCGCGCACCATCAGCACCAGCGGCCGCCGTTCCTTGAGCACGACGTCGGCGGCGCGGGTCAGCAGGGTCGAGGTCACGCCGGTGGCGATCTCGCTCATGGTCCGCACCGAGCAGGGGGCGACGATCATGCCCATGGTCCGGAACGAGCCCGAAGCGATGGAGGCGCCGACGTCCTGAAGGCGGTGCGTCACGTCGGCGCGGGCCATCAGGTCGTCGGCCGAAAGATCGGTCTCCTGCGACAGGGTGAGCAGGGCGGCGCGGGTGACGACGAGATGGCTCTCGACGCCGAGGTCCCGCAGCGCGTCCAGCGTCCGCACGCCATAGGCCGCGCCGGAAGCGCCGGAAATCCCGACGATGAGGCGGGGAGGCGAGGCGCGTACGGCTCCGTTCAAATCATCGGCCATTTTCGGGTCCACGATCGTCGGGTCCGGACGGCCGGCGGCCTCACCGGAAAGTGATTCCACAGCCGGTCGAGCCGGGCGCTCAATCTAGTGGTCCCTTAGACATGGAGGCGCAAGCCATGACCATCGAAGCTCGTATCCGCGAACTGGGAAATCGTCACCGCGTTCTGGACCAGACCATCCAGCGTGAAATGACCCACCCGGCGGCGGACTCGCTTCGCGTCAGGGAGCTCAAGCAGCAGAAGCTCCGGCTCAAGGAACAGATCACCAGCCTGGAGGCCCGAACGCATTAGCGACGGCCTCCCGCAGAAGGAACGACGGCCCCGGAGCGATCCGGGGCCGTTTTCAGTCTCAGTCCTTCTTGCCGAAGACGGATTCGGCGGTCGGCTCGGCGCCGCGGCGTTCGCGGGCTTCCGGCACGAATTCCGGCTCGGCGGGCTCGGGCGCGTCGACGGGCTGGAGCGTGGCCCCGCCCTTCTTGGCGTCGTCCTTCGCCTTCTTGTCGGCGGCCTTCTTGACCAGTTCGTCCAGCGCCAGCTGGCCGACGAGGCCCAGCGTCACCGGGTCGACCGGCTTGATGTTGGCGCTGTTCCAGTGGGTGCGGTTGCGCACGCTCTCGATGGTCGACTTGGTGGTGCCGAGCAGCTTGGCGATCTGGGCGTCCGTGACTTCCGGGTGATTGCGCACGAACCAGGCGATGGCGTCCGGGCGGTCCTGGCGGCGCGAGACCGGCGTGTATTTCGGGGCCGGCTTGTGGCTCTTCATCAGCTCGGCGTGGCGGCTGACCACCGCCTGCATGCGGTAGGTCTCGTCGTTCTGGGCCTTGTCCAGCTCCTCGCGGGTCAGCTGGCCGTTGACGAGCGGGTCGGCGCCGCGGATGTCGCGGGCCACGTCGCCGTCGGCGATGCCGCGCACTTCCAGCGGGTGCAGGCCGCAGAAGTCGGCGATCTGCTCGAAGGTGAGGGAGGTGTTGTCGACCAGCCAGACCGCGGTGGCCTTGGGCATCAGGATGTCGGTCATGAGCGTCTTTGCTTCTGTTTTTGGCCCGCCGCGGCGAGCTCCGGATACGACGGCGCCCGACCTTTCGGCCGGGCGCGGAGAGCACCGATATAGGCCCATTCGCGGCAAAAGAAAACGAAAGCCGACATCGCCATACAGCCAAGGTTCATCGGCGAAGCTGAACAGTGCCTCCACGGACGCGTTGTGCGTCGTTGAAACCCGATGGAGGGACCCATGTTGATCCAAACCCTCGCCGCCCTGGCTGTGATGTCCGGCGGCCCCGCGCAGGAGGCGGCGCCCTTCGCCCCCGGCGGCCAGGAGCGCGTCGCGCCCCGTGGCGACTACCGCGACAGCTGCAGCGGCGAATACGTCAACCGCGGCCGGCTGTACGCCGACTGTCGGGACCGTCGAGGAAACGTGCGCGGCACATCCATCGAGCTGAACCGCTGCTCCGACTATGAAATCCGCAACGACAACGGCCTGCTGGTCTGCGGGCCGCATCGCGGGACCTTTGAAGGTCGTCCCGGCGGCGGCGGACGTCCCGACGACGACGGCGGCTGGGGCGGCGGCCGGCGCAACGAGATCACCGTCTATCGCGACGCCCTGTATCGCGGCGCCTCCGCCACCTTTCGGGGCGACATGTCGAACCTGCGCAACACGGAGTTCAACGACGCGATCAGTTCGATGCGGTTCCGCGGCACGTGGGAAGTCTGCACCGACGCCTATTTCCGCGGCACGTGCCGGACCTTCAGCGACGACGTCTGGAACCTGCAGCAGCACGGTCTGAACGACCGGATTTCGTCGCTGCGGCCGGTTCGCGGCGGTCGCCGCTAGGCCGTCAGCACGATCTTGCCGACGTGGCCGCCCGCCTCCAGCCTGAGGTGGGCGGCTGAGGCCTGTTCCAGCGGGAAGACCGCGTCGATGGGCGGCCGGACCAGGCCCTCGGCCAGCCAGGGCCAGGCGGTCGCCTCCACCGCTCCGATCAGCCGCGCCTTCTCGGCGGCGGGGCGGGCGCGCAGGGTCGAGCCGGTCAGGATGATGCGCTTCATCATCAACCGGCCCAGATCGATCTGCGCCAGCGCGCCGGACAGGGTGGCGATGACCACCCAGCGACCGAACGGCTTCAGCACCGACTGATTGAGGGCCGCATAGTCGGCACCGACCATATCCAGGACCACGTCAACGCCGCCGAAGGCGGTGATCGCGGCTTCGAGGTCGTCGGACCGCGCGTCGAGGCTGAGGTCCGCGCCGAGGGCCCGGGCGGCCTCCGTCTTGTCTGCGCCGCGCGAGGTGGCGATCACCCGGGCGTTCGCCGCCTTGGCCATCTGGATGGCGGTGACGCCGATGCCGCTGGTCGCGCCGTGGATCAGCAGGGTTTCGCCGGGCTTGAGGGCGCCGTCCTCGAAGACGTTGGTGAAGACGGTGCACACGGTCTCCGGCAGGGCGGCGGCCTGCACGAAATCGAGGCCGTCGGGGATGGGCACGGCGTGGCGGGCGTCGACGACGGCGTAGTCCGCATAGCCCCCACCGCCGAGCAGGGCGCAGACCCGGTCGCCGACGGACCAGCGGCCGACGTCCTCCCCCACCTGATCGACCTCGCCGGCGACTTCCAGCCCGAGGATATCGGAGGCGCCGGGCGGCGCGGGGTAGCGGCCGAGGCGCTGCAGCAGGTCAGGACGGTTCACGCCGGCGGCGCGCACGCGGATGCGGATCTGCCCGGGGCCGGCGACCGGATCGGGCCGCTCGACCAGCGTCAGCGCCTCCGCTGGTCCAGATCCGCCGGTGATTTCGACAGCCCGCATCGGCCCCCCGTTCTTGCAATCGTCCCTGTCCGGGCGTTCAGATAGGCGCTTGCCTGTGGATTGGCCAAGAAGGAGGCGGTGATGTTCGAGGACCTGGAGCCCCGTCCGGCGCGCGGCGCGCCCCTGATCGCCCTGACGCGCGAAGACCTGGACGGCTATTCGGTCGAGGACCTCAAACAGCGCATCGCCGGGCTGGAAGCGGAGATCGCCCGCTCGAAGGCGGCCATCGACGGCAAGTCGTCGCAGCGCAACGCGGCCGACGCCATGTTCAACTTCCGCTCCTGAAACGCTCCTGAATCAGTCTGTTGGCATGGCCGTTGCAGACGGCAATGGCGCCGCGCGAAACCGTGCCGGTCGTGATACGGATGCGCCTTGCACATGAGTCTGACCGAGTTGATGCCCAGCGACGAACTCATCCCCACCGGACGCAGCCGCGCCGCCGTCGTCGACGACTTCGCCCGGTCGGAGCTGTTCGACCGCACCTTCCGCGAAGGCATGGAGCTGGTCGAGGAGACCGCCGCCTATCTGGATGGCGACGGGCGGCGTGAATCCAAGCTGTTGTCGCGGGCCACGGCCCTGGCCTATGCCGGCGAGAGCATGAAGCTGACCACGCGGCTGATGCAGATCGCCTCCTGGCTGCTGGTGCAGCGGGCGGTGCGCGAGGGCGACATGACGGCGGCGGCGGCGTGCGAGCCCCGCTACCGTCTGGCCGAACGCAAGATCGAGGCCGAGCCGACGCACCCCGAACTGCCCATCGCCCTGATCGAATACGTGGTGCGGACGGAGAAGCTGTACGACCGCGTGCTGCACCTGGACCGGCGCATGTACCTGGACGCGCCCGAGGAAGAGGCGGTCAATCCGGTGCAGAGCCAACTGGACCGGCTGGCGGCGGCGTTCCGTCAGTAAGCCTACGGCCCGACGTCGTTGGCGACGTTGCGGCCGTCATCGACCGGTCGGGGCAGGCTGACGGCGATGCCGAGGGCCTCGGCCAGCTTGTCGTCGCGGCCGTAGACATCCTCGCGGAAGGCGACGCGGCCCTGACCGTCGACGAAGGCGGTCCAGTAGAGCAGGCGCACGGTGATCTCGCGGCCGGTCTGGATGCGCTTGGTCTCGCGGGTGTCCTGGGCCTCGTCGAACTCGGCCAGCAGGACCGGATCGGGCGACAGCAGCAGGCGGGCGAAGTCGACCGCGCCCTGGACCCGCACGCAGCCGTGGCTGCGCTGGCGCATGGACAGGTTGAAGGCCGCCTTGGACGGGGTGTCGTGCAGGAAGATGGCGTAGCTGTCGCGCAGCTCGAACTTCACGTAGCCGAGGGCGGCGGTGGGCCCGGCGCGCTGGATCACCTGGCCGTTCGAGATGTACATGTTCTGGCTGGCCAGATAGCCGGGGCCCTTGGGCAGGATCTCGTTGCGGGCGATCGAGGCGGGCACGTACCACGGCGGATTGGCCACGACCGAGGCGAACTGCTTCTCGAGGCTGGGGGTCTGGTTGCTGGGCGAGCCGCACACGACGCGGTTCGAGTGAACCGGCTTGCCGTCCTTCCAGTAGACCATGATGGCGGCGGCGGTGTTGACCTCGATCCGCTCGGGGGCGAGGTCGCGCTTCAGCCAGCGGCGGCGTTCGAGGTTGAGCGCGATCTGGCGGGCGCGGTCCTCGGCCGAGGCCGACAGCGAACGCTGGGTGCCCGTGCCGATGCGGCCGTCGGCGCCCAGTCCGTGGCGGACCTGGAAGCCCTTTACCGCCTCGACCAGTTCGGGGCCGTAGAAGGCGCCCGTCGCCGCCAGGCGGGCGCCGTCGGCGGCGGACAGGTCGCCCTCCGCGACGAGGCGCTGGATCAGGATCGGGATGCGGGCGTCGCTGGTCCCCGGCTCGATGGTCGGGCCCATCTGGAAGGTCGGCCAGCCGCGGCCGTCGCGGATCATCCGGCGATAGCGCACATAGCCCGCCGACAGGTTGGAATAGCCGATATCGGTCGGGGCCAGCCCCTCGTACCAGTCCACCAGCCGGGTCTGGGCCAGGGCGTCGTTCAGGCCGACGGGCAGGTCGACGCGGTTCTTCTGCATCTCCCACAGGTCTTCGACCGTCTCGGGCCGCACCCGGCCTTCGGACAGGACGCGGGCGTAGCCGAGCGCGGCGGCGGTGGTGCGCATCTCGGCGGTGGCGGGGGTCGCGGCGAGGGCCTCGAAGTCGAAGAAGTCGACCTGGGACAGGCCGTGGCGTTCGGCGCGGGCGGCGGCCCCGCGAAGGGCCTGCAGGCGCTCGGGCGTCCACACGGGCCGCCAGCCGTTCAGTTCGTAGAAGGCGCGAACGTCCGGCTGGACCGTGGCGGGCAGGCGGGCCAGCTGGTCGTTGAAGCTGTCGTAGAAGGCGACCGACGCCGGGTCGCGGGTCTGCGCCCTCGCGGCGAACCCGCTTGCCGACGCGATGGCCGCCGCCGCCGCGCCCAGACCCAGTTGCCGTCGATTCATCACTGCTGCTCTTCGCCCGATTCCACGCAGGACCCTGCGTCCACGCCCCGGTGGTCCAACGCGGGCATGTTATCGGCGTTCCGGCCAAACAGAAAGGCGCCGGTCCGGGGACCGACGCCTTCGTGATCGTCTTGCCGTCGGGTGTGGCCGCAAAGCCAGACCGACTACTTCTTGATGAAGCCGCCGAACTTGTTGTTGAAGCGCGAAACGCGGCCGCCCCGGTCCAGCATCTGCTGGTTGCCGCCGGTCCAGGCCGGGTGGGTCAGCGGGTCGATGTCGAGGTTCAGGACGGCGCCTTCCTTCTGGTAGGTGGAGCGCGTCTGATAGGTCGTACCATCCGTCATCGTCACGGTGATGAAGTGGTAGTCGGGGTGCGTATCGGCCTTCATGGTCGTTGTCCGGTCTCTGCGCGATGACGATGCCGACCGTCGGTGCGCGAAAATGAGAAACCCGCCGGGAGGCGGCGGGAATGAGCGGCGGCGTTTACACCGGGGGCCGTTCCGGGGCAAGAGGCCCGCTCCATGACTGACTCCACCGCTCCCGCCCCCGACGTCGCCGACCTTCGCGGACGGCCGGGCGCCGGCGCGCTTCTGGCCGAGCAGATGAGCGATGCGGGCCAGCGGCGGGCGAAAAAGCGCGACATCCGCCCGCTGGGCCGGCTGCTGCCCTACGCCCTGCGCCACAAGGGCCATATGGCGATGGCCGCGGTCTGGCTGATCCTGTCCACCACCGCCTCGCTGGCCCTGACGGTGACGGCGCGCGGGGCCATCGACAACGGCTTCGAGAACAACGGCGCGCAGCTGAACCTGTGGTTCATGGTGCTGGCGGCCAACGCCCTGTTCCTCGGCGTGGCGACGGCGGTGCGCTATTTCTTCGTCACCAAGACCGGCGAGCGGGTCATCGCCGATGTGCGCAAGGGGCTGTTCGACCGCATCCTGACGCTGGACCCCGCCTTCTACGCCCGGATGCGCACCGGCGAGGTGCTGTCGCGACTGACCACCGACATCGCCCTGGTCGAGACGCTGCTGACTACCTCGGTCTCCTACGCCCTGCGCAACGCCCTCACCCTGATCGGCGGCACGGCGCTGCTGTTCGTGGTCAGCCCCAAGCTGACCGGGCTGGTGCTGCTGGTCGTGCCGCTGCTGCTGGGGCCGCTGTTCCTGTTCGGCCGCCAGGTGCGCAAGCTGACCGTGGCCTCGCAGGACCGGTTCGCCAGCGCAGTCGGCTTCGCCGGCGAGAGCGTCGACGCCATCGAGACGGTGCAGGCCTTCGGCCGCGAGAAGAGCGCCATCGCCCGCTTCGGCGAGGCGGTCGAGGCGGCGTTCGGCGTGTCGCTGGTGCGCATCCGGGCGCGGGCGCTGATGACCGCCATGATCATCACCGTGATGTTCGGCGGCGTGACCCTGGTGCTGTGGCTGGGGGCGCAGGACGTGATCGCCGGGCGGATGAGCCCCGGGGCCCTGCTGCAGTTCGTGCTGCTGTCGGTGTTCGCGGCCGGGGCCGTGGGCGCCCTGGGCGAGAGCTGGGGCGACGTTCAGAAAGCCGCCGGGGCCATGGAGCGGATCGACGAGCTGATGCGCAGCACGCCGTCGATCGCGCCGCCCGCCGAGCCGCGCGCCCTGCCGGAGCCGCCGGTCGGCGAGGTGTCGATGTCGGCGGTGCGGTTCAGCTATCCCGGACGACCCGACCTGCCGGCGCTGAAGGGCTTCTCCCTGACCGTGCGGCCGGGCGAGACGGTGGCGCTGGTGGGGCCGTCGGGGGCGGGCAAGAGCACGGTGTTCCGCCTGCTGCTGCGCTTCTACGATCCGCAGGCGGGCGTGGTCTCGGTCGATGGCGTCGACGTGCGCGACGCCGATCCGACAGCCGTGCGCGGACGCTTCGCCTGGGTCTCTCAGGAGGCGCCGTTGTTCTCGGGTTCCGCGAGCGAAAACATCCGCTTCGGGCAAGAAACCGCCACTCTGGATGAGGTGCGGAGGGCTGCGGATGAGGCCCAGGCCCTGGCCTTCATCGAGGCCCTGCCGGAGGGCTTCGACACGCCGCTGGGCGAGCGGGGCAAGAGCCTGTCCGGAGGGCAGCGCCAGCGCATGGCCATCGCCCGCGCCCTGGTCCGCGACGCCCCCATCCTGCTGCTCGACGAGGCCACCTCGGCGCTGGACGCCGAGAACGAACGGCTGGTGCAGGCGGCGCTCGATCAGGCCATGGAGGCCCGCACCACCCTCGTCATCGCCCACCGCCTCGCCACCGTGCTGCGCGCCGACCGCATCGTGGTGATGGACGACGGCCAGGTGGTGGAGGAGGGGACCCACGCGGCCCTCATGGCGAGGGGCGGGCTGTACGCGCGGCTGGCGGAGCTGCAATTCCGCGCGGACTGATCCTGTCCCGGGAAAGGACTGCTACCGACCCGTTGCGGTCATCTCCAGCCCCATCCTCGAATGTGCGATGCAATCAACCGTCGATTCTGTGAGCCGCAGCCCCTTGGCCGCCCGGCCAGATCGGTTAGTCTCATCGAATTCATGGGTTTGCAGGGGGTAAGAATGAGTCGCGTCCTTTTCGTCGCCGCCTTGGCCGTCGCCGTTACAACCGCCGGCTGCTCGTCGTCCGACCTCGCCTATCTGATGGAGGCGGACGAGTACCCGGACCAGACGATCGCTGACATGCACCTGAGCTGTCCCACCGGCGACGTTGTCATCGTCTCCGGCGTCAGTGGCGGCCAATGGTATGGTCGAGCGATCAATCGCACGCAGCGCCGGATCGGCATCAATTTCAGATCCCGGTTTGGGGGTGGCAATCAGTACTTCGCCGACCCAGGTCAAACCACGCAGACACTCTGGAGGTCGCCAATCGACGCGCAGGGCGCCGCCAACGAGGTCGACTGCGACGCCGAGTGACCTGATCCGCTCTCCCGGATGCTCCTGAGAAATCAGGGGTGTCAGCCCCCCAGAAGCCGAGCGGCGGCCCGCGGACAGTCAATTCCGTTGAGGCCGGCGGACCTGAGCCTCCAGGGGGAGGCTCGCAGGCCGGGCTGCAATGGCGAGGCGCTCCAGATGGTCGAACTCGGCATCCCCCAAGGCATCTATCGGATCGCCCCAGATCTTGCCGGCGGCCACCGCCTCCGGGCGCCAGATGCTTTCATCGCCCCGGCGACCATCGGGTGCGATCATGTAAGCCGTATGTTTCAGCTCGTCGTAGCTGGTGTGCAGGCTGATGACCCAGCCGTCGTTGGTGCGCAGGGCAACGTCCCCGTGGCCCGTCTCCTCGTAGGACGGGCCGACATGCGCCCACGTCCTTTCTCCGCGAAGCAGTGAGAGCAAGACTTCAGTGGCTTCCCGAAGGGAGATTTTCGACATGAGGGGACACCCCGGTTGTCCTGCGCGACCGATGCTGTCGTCCAGGCGCCATCAGCGCAAGTCCTCCGCCTTCGCGTTTAGGCTGGCTCGAGCATCCGACAAGGAATGGGAGGCGCGGCCTGGTCCACAGGTCGGCCTGCCACCCTTTGCTAGGCCGTCAGCGCCGGATCGACGAATTTCAGGTTCTCCTCACGCACCTTCGCCGCCGCCTCGTCATACAGGAACGGCAGGAAGGCGAAGCGTTCGCCGCGGGTGACCGGCGTCGCCTCGTGCAGGATCGAGCAGGAGAAGACGCAGGCGCCGCCGGGCGGGGGGCGGTAGGTGCGGTCGCCGAACTCGGGGAACCTCAGGTCGCCGCCGTCGTAGTCGGCGTTCAGATTGATCGACACCGCGAAACGCCGGTGCGCCGTGCCCTTGGTGGTGTTGTCGCGGTGCGGCCGGAAGAAGCCGCCGGTTTCGGCGTCGTAGCGGGCGACCAGATAGCGCTCGATCCGCGTGGGGCGGAAGTTGAACACCTTCTCGATCTGCGGCAGCAGGCGGCGCGTCAGGCGGGCCACCGCCTGTTTCTGCAGCAGGTCGTCCTCGACGATGACGTCCGAGCGCCGCTTGTGCTGGTCGTTCATCATCAGGGTGGTGACGCCGTCGACCTCGCGCATGAAGCCCGACGGCTCGCCGCCGGTCTCGCGATAGAGGGCGATCAGCCGCTCGCAGAAGGCCGGTTCGAAGATGCGCGGGGTCACGAGAACGGGAGCGGTGGACGGGAAGCCGCCGTGCACGGCGGGAGGCGCAAGCGACGGCAGGCGATCGACCAGGGCGCCGGCCTGGTCCGGCCCGACGGCGGCCATGACGTGCAGGGCGGGATCGAGCAGGACCCAGCGCTCCGCCTCGCGCGCGTCATGGAGATCGGCGACGCCGCCATCCGCGTCGAACAGGAAGCGGATGCCCGGAAGGGCGTCCCGCCGCGACTTTCGAGCCTTGTCCTTGCCCACGACGATGATGAAGGCGCTGGCGTGCAGGTCGTTGAAGGCGGCGCGCCGCCGTTCGAGAATTTCAAGCGCCGCCGCGACCGCAGGGCCGGCCTTGACGAAGATGAGCAGCAGATAGCGGCCCGCCGCCGTGTCGAGCACGTAGCGGGGGTTGCTGACCCCTTCGATCGCAAAGGTCGGGGCGGGATCGCCGTAGAGGAGCGCCATGCCGGCACGATGCCCGGCAGGGCGCGGGCTTTACAAGCCTTCTCCGCCTAGCCGGCGGCCATGACGCCGCAGACGACGCGGGCGCCGGCGCCGCCGATCGGCTGGCTCGCATGGTCGTCCATGGCCGCGTGGATCACCAGGGCGGAGCCGTCGGCGTCCCACAGCCACTGGCCCGGGCCGTCGCGGGCGATGCGGGCCCGGGTGGTGAAGACCTCGGCCCGGACCCGGCCGCCGGCGTCGGCGAAGACGTTGGGCAGGTCGCCGTCGTCGGGTCCCTGGGCGTTGAGCAGGCCGTGCGGGGCCTGGGGCTCCCCGTGGTTGATGTGGCCGCCGGCCGAGGTGAAGGGCGCGGCGCACTGGCCCATGGCGTGGATGTGGGCCCCGTGCCAGCCGGGCGTCAGGCCGTCCGCCTCGATGCGGATCAGCAGGCCGGTCGGACCCTGCGTCAGTATGGCCCGGCCGACGTTCTGGCCGGCGGCGTTGAACAGCGTCGCCTCGCCGAAATCGCCGACCGCGGCCCGCGCCGGGCGGTCGGAATAATCATTGGCGGTGACGCTGACGCAGGCCCCGAGGGCACCCAGGAGGGGCAGGGCGGCGAGGGTCGCGAGGCGGGAGGCGCGCATGGTTCAAAATCCCTGTGCAGAGGGGCGCGAAACGGCGGCTTCGCTTTGCCACCACAGCCCCCGGATGCTAGAAAACCCGTTAGCGGATCACGTTCCGATTCCGGCCATTTAAAGCCCGATTTCCTTGACCGACGACAGCTACACCAACGCCCTGCCCCCGTCATCGGGCGCAGGCGGCGATATCTCCACCATCACGATCGAGGACGAGCTGCGCCGCTCGTATCTCGACTACGCCATGAGCGTGATCGTGTCGCGCGCCCTGCCGGATGCGCGCGACGGGCTGAAGCCCGTGCACCGCCGCATCCTGTATTCGATGCACGACCTGAAGATGACGCCCGAGCGGCCCTATTCGAAATGCGCGCGCGTGGTGGGCGACGTGCTCGGCCGGTTCCACCCGCACGGCGACGCCTCGGTCTATATGGCGCTGGTGCGCATGGCCCAGCCGTTCTCGATGGGGCTGATGCTGGTCGACGGCCAGGGCAATTTCGGCTCGGTCGACGGCGATATGCCGGCCTCGATGCGATACACCGAGGCCCGGATGGCCCCGGCCGCCTCGGCGCTGCTGACCGACATCGACAAGGACACGGTCGATTTCCAGCCGAACTACGACGAGAAGGAGCTTGAGCCTGTCGTCCTGCCGGCGCGAATTCCGAACCTGCTGGTCAACGGCGCGGGCGGCATCGCCGTCGGCATGGCGACCAACATCCCGCCGCATAATCTCGGCGAGATCATCGACGCCTGCGTGGCCCTGCTGGACGAGCCGGACATCGCGGACGACCGTCTGCTGGACATCGTCCCGGGCCCGGACTTCCCGACCGGCGGCGAGATCATGGGCCGCTCGGCGCCCCGCAACGCCCTGCGCGAGGGCCGCGGCTCGGTCATCGTGCGCGGCAAGGCCACGATCGAGACCATCCGCAAGGACCGCGAGGCCATCGTGGTCACCGAGCTGCCCTTCCAGGTCAACAAGCAGACCCTGATCGAGCGGATCGTCGAGATGGTCCGCGAGAAGCGGATCGAGGGCATCTCCGATGTCCGCGACGAGTCCGACCGCGACGGCATGCGCATGGTCATCGAGCTGAAGCGCGACGCCTCCGGCGACGTGGTGCTGAACCAGCTGTGGCGCTTCACCGCCATGCAAAGCTCGTTCGGCGTCAACATGCTGGCGCTGAACCACGGCCGGCCCGAGCAGATGGGCCTGCGCCAGCTGCTGGAGGCCTTCCTCGAGTTCCGGGAAGAGGTGGTCGTCCGGCGCATCAAGTTCGAACTGGCCAAGGCCCGTGACCGCGGCCACGTGCTGGTCGGCCTGGCGGTTGCCGTGGCCAATATCGACGAGGTGATCCACATCATCCGCTCGTCGGCCGACCCGACCGAGGCGCGCGAGCGGCTGCAGGGCAAGAGCTGGCCGGTGGGCGACATGATCGCCCTGGTCGAGCTGATCGCCGACCCGCGTTCCATGCTGATCGACGGCGACAAGCTGAACCTGACGGACGAGCAGGCGCGGGCCATCCTGGCGCTGACGCTGAGCCGTCTGACCGGGCTCGGCCGCGACGACATCTTCGGCGAGGCGCGCAGCCTGGCCGACACCATCCAGGGCCACCTGACCCTGCTGTCGGACCGCGCCAACATCCTGGCGGTGATCCGCGAGGACCTGCTGGCGGTGAAGGATGAGTTCGCCGTGCCGCGGCGGACGATGATCGGCGACGGCGACTTCGAACTGGAGGACGAGGACCTGATCCCGCGCGAGGACATGGTCGTGACGGTCACCGTCGGCGGCTACGTCAAGCGGGTGGCGCTGAACGCCTACCGGACCCAGCATCGCGGCGGCAAGGGCCGCTCGGGCGTGGCGATGAAGGACGACGACGCCGTGGTCGGCGTGTTCTCGGCCTCGACCCACACGCCGGTGCTGTTCTTCGCCACCAACGGCAAGGCCTACAAGCTCAAGGTCTGGCGGCTGCCGCTGGGCAACCAGCAGTCGCGCGGCAAGGCGTTCGTGAACCTGCTGCCGATCGAGCCGGGCGACAGCATCATGAACGTGCTGCCGCTGCCCGAGGACGAGGCCGACTGGGGCGCCTACGACATCATGTTCGCCACCAAGTCGGGCGACGTGCGGCGCAACAAGCTGAGCGACTTCGCCACCGTCAACCGGGCCGGCAAGATCGCCATGAAGCTGGAAGACGGCGACTCCATGGTCGGCGTCGCCCTGTGCAAGGCCGACGACGACATCATGCTGACCACGGCGCTGGGACGGGCGATCCGCTTCAAGGCCGACGACGTGCGGGTGTTCAAGGGCCGCGACTCCACCGGCGTGCGCGGCGTCCGCCTGCAGAAGGGCGACGAGGTCATCTCGATGGCCGTGCTGGGCCGGTTCGACGCCACGCCTGAGGAGCGCGCCGCCTACGTGCGCCACGCCAACGCCATGCGCCGCGCCGCCGGCGACGAGGATGACACGCCGGTCGAGGCGGACGACGAGGCTATCGCCGACACGGCCCTGTTGGTCGAGCGGATCGCCGAAATGGGCGCCGCCGAGCAGTTCATCCTGACGGTCACGGAGACCGGCTTCGGCAAGCGCTCGTCGGCCTATGAGTACCGGCGCACCGGACGGGGCGGGCAGGGGCTGACCGCGCACGGCCTCGGCGGTCGGGCCGGCACCCGCCTGGCGGCGTCCTTCCCGGTCGAGGAGGGCGACGACCTGCTGCTGGTCACCTCGGGCGGGCAGATGATCCGCACGCCGGTCGGGCAGGTCCGCATCGTCGGCCGCGCCAGCCAGGGCGTGACCATCTTCCGCACCGCGGAGGGGGAGAAGGTCGTCTCCGTCGAGCGCCTGCCGGACAGCGGCGGCGACGAGGACGGCGAGGTCGAGATCGACGGAGCCGAGGGCGGAGAGGACGGCGGCGAGAGCTGATCTCTCCGCTGAACCCGACATGGCGGAGGCCGGAGACATCCTGATCGACGGCCTCCCGGCCACCGTGGCGGACCTCGCCCACGTGGCCCTGGTCAACTACGGCGCCTACACGTCGTTTCGGGTCGAGGGCGGCGGGGCAAGGGGCCTGGACCTGCACCTGGAGCGGCTGGAGGCCTCGGCGCTGGAGCTGTTCGGCGAGGCGGTCGGCGAGGCGCGGCTGCGCGACCTGATGCGGGCCGCCGTGGGCCATCGGAGCGAGTGCTGGCTGCGCGTCAGCCTGTTCGCGCCCGAGCTGTCGCCGCGCACGCCCGGCTGGTCGGGGCGGCCGAGGGTGATGACCGCCGCGTTTCCACCGCCGTCGCCGCTGGGCGAGGGCGTGCGGCTGCAGACCCGGACCTATGCGCGGGAAGAGGCGCATCTGAAGCATGTGGCGACGTTCGGCCTGATCCGGGCGCGGCGCGCGGCGAAGGCGGCGGGGTTCGACGACGCCCTGTTCGTGGATGCGCAAGGCCGCGTCTCGGAGGGCAGCCTGTGGAACATCGGCTTCGTGCGGGGCCGGCAGGTGATCTGGCCCCAGGCGCCGATGCTGGCGGGCGTGGCGCAGGCGCTGGTGCAGCGGGGACTGGAGGCGGCGGGTCTGAGCGGGGCGACGGAGTCGGTCGGGCTGGCGGATCTGTCCGGGTTCGACGCGGCCTTCCTGTGCAACAGCGCCACGCCGGCCTGCGCGGTGGCCTCGATCGACGGTCACGCGTTCGGGCCGCCGCCGCTGGAGGCCCTGCGGGCGGCCTGGGCTTCACAGCCCTGTCAGCCGATCTAGGCCGTCCGTTTCGCACCTGCTAAACCGGACCAAAGGGCGGGGAGACCATCGATGCGCATCGGCCTGTACCCAGGCACATTCGATCCCGTCACCAACGGGCATATGGACATCATCGGGCGGGCCGTGAAGCTGGTCGACCGACTGGTCATCGGCGTGGCGCGCAATGACGACAAGGGCCCGCTGTTCAGCACCGACGAGCGGGTGGTCATGGTCCGCGCCGAGGTCGCCCACCTGGGCGCGAAGGTCGAGGTGCGGCCGTTCGACAGCCTGCTGATGCATTTCGCCGAATCGCTGGACGCCAACATCATCGTGCGCGGACTGCGCGCCGTCGCGGACTTCGAATACGAGTTCCAGATGACGGCGATGAACCAGCGCCTCAATGCCGACATCGAGACGGTCTTCCTGATGGCCGACCCGCGGCACCAGGCCATCGCCTCGCGGCTGGTCAAGGAGATCGCCCGGCTGGACGGTGCGATCGACAGTTTCGTCAGCCCGACGGTCGCCGCGGCGGTCCGGGCCAAGGTCAAGGGATAGTCGCCGTCTTGAAGATCGTCACCGCCGCCGCGCTTTCGCTTTCGCTGCTGGCCGCCGCCCCCGTTTTCGCCCAGACCGCCCCGGCCGAGTGGCGCACGGTCGCGCCCGAGAACCTGCTGGTCATCGACACCGTCCACGGCCGGATCCTGGTTGAGCTGGAGCCGCGCATGGCGTCGCGGTCGGTGGAGCGCATCCGCACCCTGGCCGACCAGGGCTTCTACGACGGGCTGAAATTCCACCGGGTGATCCCGAACTTCATGGCCCAGACCGGCGATCCGCAGGGCACGGGGCAGGGCGGCAGCGAGCTGCCCGACCTGGCCGGCGAGTTCGAGTTCCGGCGCGGCCGCGACGCCGGCTTCGTCCAGGTCGAGGCGGCCCCCGGCGGCCAGCTGGGCCTCATCGGCTCCGTGCCGGTGATCACCCAGCCCGACGCCCAGATGATGATCACCGCCGACTTCAAGACGGGCGCCCAAGGGCTGTTCTGCCCCGGTGTCGCCGGCATGGCGCGCGCCAATTCGCCGGACAGCGCCAACAGCCAGTTCTTCCTCATGACCGGCCCGAAGGACGATCTGAACGGGCGCTATACGCCGTTCGGCCGGGTGGTGGTCGGGATGGAGGTCGTCCGCGCCCTCAAGGCCGGCTCGGAGGCGGACAACGGAGCCGTGACCGATCCCGACCTGATGACCCGCGCGCGCACCGCCGCGGCCCTGCCCGCGAACGAGCGGCCGACCGTGCGTGTCGCCACGGGGGCCGCCCTGCAGCGCGAGGTGATGCGGGTCAGGGACCAACGCGGCGCCGCCTTCAACATCTGCGACGTGCAGCCGCCCGCCGAGGTCGTCGGGGGCTGAACCTGCCGTTCTGAATTCCTGGGGAGGATGCCATGAAGTCGATTTCCGCCGCCGCGCTGTTCGCCGCCGCCCTGCTGGCTGCGCCCGCCATGGCCCAGGAGGCCGGCGGACCGCCGCCGCCCGCGCCGACGCCGGAGACGACCATCGCCGCCACCGAATGGCGCGCCGTTCCGGCCGAGAACCTGCTGGTCATCGACACGACGAAGGGGCGCATCCTGCTGGAGCTGTTTCCCGAGGTCGCGCCGCTGCACGTCGAGCGGATCAAGCTGCTGGCCCGGCGCGGCTTCTACGACGATGTCTCCTGGCACCGGGTCATCGACTGGTTCATGGCCCAGACCGGCGATCCGCTGGGCAATGGCGAGGGCCAGAGCCCCTATCCCGACCTGAAGGCCGAGTTCACCTTCCGCCGCGACCCGACCATGCCGTTCGCCGCCGTGGCCGAGCCGACCGGCGCGCGGGTCGGCTTCTTCCATTCCCTGCCGGTCCAGACCCAGCCGGATTCCGCCTTCGCCCAGACGGGGGACGGCAAGGTGCACGGCTGGGGCCTTTACTGCCCGGGCGTCGCCGGCATGGCCCGCGACGAGGGCAATGACACGGCCAACAGCCAGTTCTTCATCATGCGCCAGGCCTATCCGGCCCTGGACAAGCGCTACAGCATCTGGGGTATGACGGTGGCGGGACTCGACGTGGTCCGGTCGCTGCAGGTCGGCGACGGCGAGAACGGCATGATGGCCGCGGCCCAGCCCGACCGCATGACGCGCGTCCGGGTCGCCGCGGACATTCCCGAGGCTGAACGTCCCGTGGTCCAGATGCTGGCCGCCGACTCGGCGCGCTTCCGCGCTATCGTCGACGAAACCCGCGCGGCCCGCGGGGCCGATTTCTCGGTCTGCGACGTCGCCGTCCCGGTTCAGGTTCTGTAATCATGGAGGAAACAGCATGCGCCGCCTGACCAAATCCGCCGGAGCCCTGCTGGTCGCCTGCATGGCTTGTGGCTGCACCAGCCTTCCCTGGAGCCGGGACCGGGGCCTGCCGCCCTGCACGCCGAGCTCGCTCTCGACGGATGTTTGCGACACGGCCCGTCTCCCCTCCGGAATCGAGTATCCGAAACCCCAGGAGGAGAGGCGTCCTCCCGCCTAGACCTTCGCGGAGGGCGATCAGGCGGGCGTTTGCACGCTCCCGTTATTCCCCGGGCTCCGCCCCCGTCGCCGGCGTCGCCGCGGCCGGCGGTCCTCGCGCATCCGCTGCAGCAGCAGGCCCTCGCGCAGGCCGCGGTCGGCGACCCTGACGCGTTCCGAGGGCCAGGCGCGCTGCACCGCCTCCATGATCGCCGCCCCGGCCAGCACCAGGTCGGCGCGGTCGGGCCCGATGCAGGACTCGGCCGCGCGGCCATCCGGACCCAGGTGAATCAGGCGCTCGGCGGCCTTCTCGCAGTCGCCGCGCGTCATCCACAGGCCGTCCACGAGGTTGCGCTGGTAGCGGCGCAGGCCGAGATGGATGCCGGCGAGGCTGGTGATCGCCCCCGAGGTGCCGACCAGATGAGCCCGGCCGCCGGCGAAAACCTCGCGCAGGGCGGGATCGACCGGCGACTGCGACAGGGCCTCGCCCATGTCGGCGACCATGGCCTCGTACCAGGGGCCCAGCGATGCGGCCGCCTTGCTTTCCGGTTCGGGATGACGTTCGGCCAGGGTGACCACCCCGATCGGCGCCGACATCCAGCCTTCCAGCGCGAAGCCGCTGTCGGTCCGCCTGAGCCAGCTGAGCTCCGTGGAGCCGCCGCCGACGTCGACCACCAGCACCGCCTCGGCGGACTGGTCGAACAGGTTCAGGCAGCCTTCGACCGAAAGCCGGGCCTCCTCGACGGGGTCTATGATGCGCAGCCTCAGGCCGGTGCCTTCGCGGACCCGCTCGATGAAGGCGGCGCCGTTATCCGCCTGACGACAGGCCTGGGTGGCGACGGCCATCAGGCGGGCGGAGTCCACGCCCTTCCTGGCGACCCGCTCGCCGCACAGGACGAGCGCGTCGTAGGCGCGCTCCATGGCCGCGTCATCGAGCCGGCCGGTGCGCGACAGGCCCTCGCCGAGACGCACGATGCGGCTGAAGGAATCGACCACCCGAAAGCCGTCCCGCGCCGGGCGCGCGATCAGCAGGCGGCAATTGTTGGTCCCCAGATCGAGCGCCCCGTACAGGGGCGGCTCCCGACCTGAAACGCCGGATCCGTCGGAGGCGCCGCCCCGGGCGCGCTGGCCGCCGGACCCGGAACGCTGGGACCGCTGGACGCCCCCGCGGGCGTCGTCGGTCTCCGGCATGGGCCGAACTTTCAAGGTGGGCGGTCCGAAGCGGCGCCCGTCCCGACCAACCTAGCCCCGCCTTCGCGTCCGCGCCAAGGACGGTGACGCGAAAATGAACGGCGCGGCGGGCATGCGGCTCAGGTTCAGGCGGGCATGCTCCGGCCATGACTGATGAAATCGTCGCCAAATTCGGCCTCGGGCAGATCGTCCGCCACCGCGAAGCCGCCTTCCGCGGCGTGGTGATCGACGTCGACCCGGTGTTCGCGGGCAAGCCGGGAGACACCGGCGTGATCTCGCCCGACCAGCCCTTCTACCAGGTGCTGGCGCTGGGCGCGGAGGGTGGTTTCGTCGCCTATGCGCCGGAAGACGCGCTGGAACACGATCCCGAGCTGGCCACGGTGACGCGCGAGGCCGAGTCCCGCTGGTTCACGGTCGACGCCCGCGGCCGTCACGCCCCCAAGACCCACGCCATCCATTGACGCCGGGTGCTGGCGCGCCCCGTGCGCCGCGCCTAGATTGGCGCTAAGGACCGCCAGAGTCCGAGGAGCAGGAGCGCCCCATGTCCGATTTCGAGCACGTCTTCGAAGCGCCGCCCGAAGGGGCCGCGGCGGACTGGACCATCCCGCAGAACTGGGCTGCGTACACCGAGGTCGAGCACCAGACCTGGGACACCCTGTACGCCCGCCAGATGAAGATCCTGCCGGGCCGGGCCGCCGACGTGTTCCTCAAGGGGCTGACGGCGCTGGACCTGAACACCGGCGGCATCCCCGATTTCGAGACCATGAACCCCAAGCTGCAGGCCCTGACCGGGTGGACGGTGGTCTGCGTGCCGGGGCTGGTGCCGGACGAGGTGTTCTTCGACCATCTGGCCAACCGGCGCTTCCCCTCGGGCCAGTTCATCCGCAAGCCGGACCAGCTGGACTACCTGCAGGAGCCAGACATCTTCCACGACGTGTTCGGCCATGTGCCGATGCTGACCGACCCCGACTTCGCCGCCTATATGGAGGCCTACGGCAAGGGCGGGCAGCGGGCGGCCTCGCTGGGCATGCTGCAGAACCTGGCGCGGCTGTACTGGTACACGGTCGAGTTCGGCCTGATGCAGGATACGGAGGGGCTGAGAATCTACGGGGCCGGCATCGTCTCGTCGGCGACGGAGAGCGTCTTCGCCCTGGAGGACCCGTCGCCGAACCGCCTGGGCTTCGACCTGGAACGGGTGATGCGGACCCTCTACCGGATCGACGACTTCCAGCAGGTCTATTTCGTCATCGACAGCATCGATCAGCTGAAGCGCGAGACGCTGCAGGACTTCGGGCCGATCTATGCGCGGCTGAAGGGGGCGGAAGACATCGCCATCGACGCCATCCTGCCCGGTGACCGCGTCTTCTCCCGCGGCACCCAGGCCTATGCGGCGCGAGGCGGACGGTTCGCGGCCTGATCAGTCGGCGTGGACGATCAGGCTGTTGCGGCCGGTGTCGCGCATGCGGACGTAGGTCAGCAACGATACGCCGATCAGGGCGGTGACGTACCAGAAGAAGGCGCTTTCCATGCCTTCGTCCTTGAACCACAGGGCGGCGTATTCGGCCGTGCCGCCGAACAGGGCGTTGGCGACCGCATAGGGCAGGGCGACGCCCAGGGCCCGGATATGGGCCGGGAACAGCTCGGCCTTCACCACGGCGTTGATCGAGGTGTAGCCGCTGACGATGACCAGCGCCGCCATGGCCAGCAGGAAGGCGATGAGCGGGCTGTCGACGCCTGACAGGGCGGTCATGATCGGCACGGTGAACAGCACGCCCAGCACGCCGAAGGCGATCATCACCGGCCGCCGGCCGATCCGGTCGGACAAGGCCCCGACGGCCGGCTGGATCAGCATGAAGACCAGCAGGGCGGCGGCGCTGATCTCGGTCGCCGTGGCCTTGCTGAAGCCGGTCGTGTTGACGAGGAATTTCTGCAGGTAGGTGGTGTAGGTGTAGAAGGCGACGGTGCCGCCGGCGGTCAGGCCGAGCACCATCAGCGCCTCCTTCGGGTGTTTGAGGATCAGCAGCAGGGCGCTGGATTTCGGCGCCTCGCTCATGTCCGTGGCGATGAAGGCCGAGGTCTCGTCGAGGCGGCGCCGGATCCAGAACACGACCACCGCCAGCCCCGCGCCGACGAAGAAGGGGATGCGCCAGCCCCAGCTCTCCAGCGCGCCCTCGCTGAGGGTGTTCTGGAGCAGGATGAGCAGGGCCAGGGCCAGCAATTGGCCGCAGATCAGGGTGACGTACTGGAAGCTCGACCAGAAGCCGCGATGCTTCGCCGTGGCCATCTCGGACAGATAGGTCGCCGACGAGCCGTATTCGCCGCCGACGCTGAGGCCCTGCAGCATGCGCGCGAGCAGCAGCAGGGCCGGGGCGGCGAGACCGATCGTGGCGTAGCCGGGCGTGCAGGCGATGATCAGGCTGCCGGCGCACATCAGGCTGACAGACAGGGTCAGACCCGCCTTGCGGCCCTTGCGATCCGAATAGACGCCCATGATCCACGCCCCGACCGGGCGCATCAGGAAGCCGACCGCGAACACGGCGGCGGCCTTGAGCAGTTCGGCCGTACTGTCGCCGCCGGGGAAGAAGACCGGGGCGAAATACAGGGTGAAGGCGGCGTAGGCGTACCAGTCGAACCACTCGACCAGATTGCCGGCCGAGCCGCCGATGATGTTCCTAAGACGCCGCGCGGGCGACATGGCGGCGTCTGTCATCGGCATCCCCCCTCAGAGGGCCGCATCATCCAGCGGTTTGCCCATCCTGACCAGCGGCACGGGCGCGCCGCCGCGGTCGTCCTCGAAGCGTTCGATCTCGCGGTAGCCGGCGGCGCGGTAGAGGGGCTCGCCGCCGAGGGTGGCGACCAGCTCGGCGCGGTCGTAGCCGGCGGCGCGTGCGGCGGTCTCGCACAGGCCGAGAATCAGGCGGCCGACCCCCTTCCGCAGGAACTCCGGCGCCGTGTACATGGCGCGGATGCGGGCGGCGTCGACGCCGGGCGTCAGCGGGGAGGGGATACGGCCAGGCGTGTGGTCGCCGCCGTATTCGGTGATCCGGGCGCTCCAGCCGCCGCAGCCGGCGAGGACGCCGTCCCGCTCCACGATGAAATAGGTGCGGTCGGCGATGATCTGGCTGTCGATGCCCATCAGCCGGCGGCTGGCGGTGATCTGGTCGGGCGTCAGGAAGGCGGCGAGCGGGCCGCTGATGGCGCGGTCCATCAGGGCGACGAGGGCGGGGATGTCCGCCTCGGTCGCGATCCGATGGGTCAGGTCCGCCATAGCTGCAGCGTCCCGGCGATGTGCACGACGGCGTAGAGTAGGACGATCGCCGAGCTGATCCAGGCGAAGGCGCCGACCGACGCTCCGGTGGCGTAGAGGGCGGGAATGTAGCCGACGGCCCTCAGCAGGTAGATGGCGCTGATGGCGGCGAGACCCAGCTTCAGCAGGGGCAGGCGCGGGATCAGGCCGGCTCCGGAGAAGGCGTAGGCCGCCCAGACGGCGAGGACGGCGGCGATGCCGAAGGTGATCAGCGCCGCCTTTGGCGAGCCCTGCTCCGCCAGCCTGACCATGCGCGGCCCGGCGCCGAAGAAGTCGTACCAGCGCGGCCCGCCGACGATGATGGCGAGATGGGCCGCGGATGCGGCGGCGCTGAGCGCGCCGGCCGCCACGAGCCACGGATTGGCGGTCACGCCCCGTCTCGCTGGAACGGATAGAAGCCGCCGCCGAGCCCGAGGATCGACGTCAATTCATCAAGCGCGCCTCGGCTCTCGTCCAGCAGGGCCGGGTCGGCCAGATCGGCGGGACTGAGGGTGTCGCGGTACCAGGCAGCCGCCCAGATCGACAGGCGGGCGTGCAGTTCGTCGGTCATCCGCATGGCGGGGTTGGTTGCGGCCAGTTCAGCCTCGGTCAGGGCGACGCGCAGGCGCAGGCAGGCGGGGCCGCCGCCGTTTCGCATCGACTGGCGGACATCGACGTATTCGACTGATCCGATGGGACCGTTGGAGGCGGTCAGGGCCTCGGCGACGGCGCGGCTGCGGGCGTTGTCGCGCGTCTCGGTGGGGCAGATCAGCGTCAGGCGGGCCTCGCCGGGGATGCGCACCAGCATCGAGTTGAAGATGTAGCTGGAGATGGCGTCGGAGAGGGGCAGGTCGGCGGCCGCGATCTCGATAAAGACCGGCTCGAAACGGCCGTCGGCGGCGCGGCGGATGGCCTCCAGCGTCCGGGCGGTGTGCTCGAAGGCCAGTTCGTGGAAGAACAGGGTGTCCAGCGCCCCGACGCAGACCACGTCGTTGTGGAAGGTCCCGCCGGCGATGGCGGCGGCGGACTGACGGGCCAGCACCACGCCCGAGGCGCCGTGACGGCGGGCGATGGCCTCGGAGGCCTCGCGCGTCTGGCGGGCCGGATACTGGCCCTGCCAGTGCTCCCAGGCTTCCCGGCCCCAGACCAGCAGGTTGACGCCGGGCTGGCCGTGATCGGCGCACAGGCGGACGTGATTGGCCGCGCCCTCGTCGGCGAGGTGGGCCACGGAGGGGAGGGCGTCGTGGACGGCGAACCGGGCGGGGTCGGGGAAGAGGGCGTCCAGCGCCCGCTTGGTCTGCTGGTGCTCCAGCGAGCGGTGCAGGTTGGTGATCAGGTTGGCGGGGGTGAAGTGGACCCGGCCGTCGGCGGCGTCGGCGCTGGGCGTCACCGTCGCGGCGTTGGCGGCCCACATCGGCGAGGCGGAACAGGCGGCGGCGGCGAAGGAGGGCGCGAACTTCCACGCCCGCTCCAGCACGGCGGCGTCGGAGCCGGTGAAGCCGAGCGAGCGCAGGAAGGGGATGTTCGGCCGCTCGTGCGGGGGCAGCACGAACTGGGGCAGGCCGAGGTCGGCCAGCCGCTTCATCTTGTCGAGGCCCTGCAGCACCGCCGCGCGCGGGTTGGAGGCCTCGCCGGCGTTGAGGCTGGAGGCGAGGTTGCCGGGCGACAGGCCCGCATAGGAGTGGGTCGGGCCGATCAGGCCGTCGGCGTTGGCTTCGACGGCGGTCGCGTTCACGAGCGCAGGCCCTTGATCTCGCTCTCGATATTCTTGACTGACTCCGCCTCGAAACTGGCCACCGGATAGGCGCAGTAGTCCGCCGCATAGTAGGCCGACGGTCGGTGATTGCCGCTGGCGCCGAGGCCGCCGAAGGGCATGTCGCCGGCGGCGCCGGTGGTCGGGCGGTTGAAATTGACCACGCCGGCGCGGATGCGGCGGACGAAGGTCCGCCAGTTCGACGGGTCGTCGCTGACCAGGCCGGCGGACAGGCCGTAGCGGGTGGCGTTGGCCTCGGCGATGGCGGCGTCGAAGCTGGCGACGCGGGTCACCGACAGGAAGGGGGCGAACATCTCCTCGTCGGGCACGGCGACGCCGGTGACGTCGATGATGGCCGGTCTGACGAAGGCCCCGGGCAGGTTGCCGACCGGGCCCGAGGCGCGGATCACTTTCGCGCCCATGGCGATGCGGTCCTGCAGCGCCTTCAGCGCCGCTTCGGCCGCCTTCACCGAGATCAGCGGTCCGGCGTAGGGCTCCGGCGTCGAGTTCCACGGGGCGAAGATCAGCCGATCAACTATTGATTCCACCGCCGCCACGATGGCGTCGCCCTGCGGACCCTCGGGCACGATCAGGCGGCGGGCGCAGGAACAGCGCTGGCCGGTGGTGATGAAGGCGGACTGGACCACGATGCCGGCCACCGCCTCGGCGTCGGCGGCGTCCCAGACGACCAGCGGATTGTTGCCGCCCAGCTCGAGGGCGAGGATGACGTGCGGATCGTCCGCGAACTTGCGCCGGAAATGCGCGCCCGCCGCGCCGGAGCCGGTGAACATCAGGGCGTCGATGCCGGCGTCGAGCAGGGCCGCGCCCGTGTCGCGCCCGCCCTGGACGACATTGATCACGCCGGCGGGCAGGTCGGCGGCGGCGAAGGCCTCGGCCATCAGCTGGCCGGTCAGGGGCGTCTCTTCCGACGGCTTGAAGACGACGGTGTCGCCCGCCAGCAGGGCCGGGACGATGTGGCCGTTGGGCAAGTGGCCGGGGAAGTTGAACGGGCCCAGCACCGCCGCGACGCCGTGCGGACGGTGGCGCAGTGTGGCGTGACCGAAGGCGGTATCAGCCGCGCGCTCGCCGGTGCGCTCGTCATAGGCCCGGATGGAGATGTCGACCTTGCCCTGCATGGCGGCGAGTTCGGTCGTCGTCTCCCACAGGGCCTTGCCGGTTTCGCGGCTGATGGCCTCGGCCATCTGCGGCGCGCGGTCCTTCAGCACCGCCTGATAGCGCTTCATCGCGTCGATGCGGTCCTGACGCGGGCGGTCGGCCCAATCGGGGAAGGCGGCGCGGGCGCGGTCGACGGCGGCCTGCACCTCGGCGGGCGAGGCGGCGGCGCCCTCCCAGACGGTTTCGCCGGTGGCGGGATCGATGGATTGGAATTTGCTCATGGGGTCCAGATAGGCGCTCACGTCTTCACCCGCACCGTGTCGCCGGACCGCACCTTCAGCGCGTCGGCGGTCTCGCGGGTCAGGGTCGCCGTATCGCCCTCGATATGGGCCCGCTGGCGAACGGCGCGGAAGTCGGCGACGCGGTCGGTGGAGATCAGGGCCGGCAGCTCGGCCTCGACCTCCTCGACGATCTGGGCGGTCAGGCGGCGGGCGTCGCGCACGGTGCGGATGTTGTCGCGGTCGCAGCAGACCGTCGGCCCGGCGTCGAAGATGTCAACCAGGCCATTGGGCCGGAAGCCCTCGCTCTCGAGCAGAGCCATGGCGGGCACGCCCTGCGGGTGCACCTTGCCGATCACCGCCCGGGCCGGCTCGGGCAGCAGCTCGACATAGATCGGATGGCGCGGGGCGAGGTCGAGAATGAACTGCTTGTCGGTCGAGCCGGTCATGCGGTCGGCGTCGTCGAACTCCATCGGGAAGAATTTGTGCGCCACATGATCCCAGAACGGACAGGCGCCGTCGGGCGTGAACACCCCGCGCAACTCGGCCAGCACCGACTCGGCGAACAGCTCGGGCTGGGCCCCGATCAGCATGTAGCGCGACTGGCTGAGCAGCCGCCCCGCGCCGCCCTTGCGCCGGTCGGCCTTGAGGAACAGCGAGCCGACCTCGGTCCATCCGCTGCATTCGTTGACCAGCACCAGGGTCTTCTGTTCCAGCTTGATGCCCAGCGACGGCGAGGACTGGGTGTTGGTCACCACCCGGAACGAGAAGAACGGGCGGTGCAGGCCGACCGCCGCCTTGACCGAGCCGACGCCGTCGACGTCGCCGGTGTCCGACTCCTCCAGCATCAGGGTGTACCAGCAGTCCTGCGGGGCCAGCTTGCCGGAAAAGCTGTCGCGGCCGAGCTCCAGCCGCTCGGCCAGCTGATCGGGATCCTCGGGCAGGCTGGTGAAGCCCGGGCCGCTGAGGATGGCCAGTTCCAGCAGGTGGTCGAGATCGGCGGGGCCGGCGGGGCGGACGACGAGCATGGGTTACATCGTCTCCAGACGTAGCGATTTCAGTTTCAGGGCGTCGATCTCGCCCGACGCGATCTTGCACAGGATCAGGGCGCTGAGCCGGGCCCGTTCGACGAAGCTGGCCGGCCAGGCGAACTCCTGATCCGAGTGGATGTCGCCGCCGAGCACCCCGAGGGTGTCGATATTGGGCAGGCCGGCCGCATGCAGGTTGTTGCCTTCGCAGACACCGCCGGAAGGCTTCCAGGCAAGGGTCTGCCCAAGCAGGGCGCCGGTCTGGCGCACCGCCTCGAACAGGGCCGACTGGGAGGCGTCCATGGGCTTCGGCGCGCGGGTCATGCCGCCGTGCAGGTCCAGCGTCAGGCCGGGGAAGGGCGGTTCGGACGCGATCTCGCGCACCGCCGTTTCAATCCAGTCCGAAGCGTCCTTGTCCGGCACGCGGACGTTGAAGCGGACCACGGCGTTGTCGGCGACGACGTTCAGCGGCCCGCCGCCGGCGATCTTCGCGACATTGACGGTGACGCCCTCGCGCCGGCCGTTGAGGCCGTGCAGGCGGGCGGCGATGATGGCCGCGCCCGCGACGGCGTTGGCGCCCTCGTCAAAGGCCCGGCCGGCGTGGGCCGCCTTGCCGGTGACGATCAGGTGGTAGTTGCCGCTGCCCTTGCGCGCGCCAGCCAGCGAGCCGTCCGGCATCGCCGGCTCATAGGTCATGCCGACATGGCCGCGCGCGCCCAGTTCGGCCAGCAGCGGGGCGGAGGCGGGCGAGCCGATCTCCTCGTCCGGCGACAGCAGCACCGTCCATCCGACGCGGCCCTTGTCGGGATGGGTCTCAAACGCCTCCAGGGCCGCCAGCATGACGCTGATCCCGCCCTTCATGTCGGCGATGCCGGGCCCGTTCAGGGCGCCGTCGGCGCGGGTGGCGACGGTCTGGAAGGCGCTGTCGGCGGGGAAGACGGTGTCGTAGTGGCCGGTCAGGACGACCTGGATCGGAGCGTCGGGGCGGGCGGTGATCTTCAGGGCGTCCGCATGCGCCTCGGTCCGTACCCGGCCGTCGTCGCCGACACTGGTCGCGCCCGCCGTGGCAAGGCGCTCGATCCGGGCGGAGAGGGGCTTGGCGGCCGTTTCCAACAGGGCCAGCACGGCGTCCAGCCCGGCGGCGTTCCGGCTGCCGGAATTGACGTTCGCCCAGTCGACCGCCCGGCCGACAATGGCCGCCTCGCGCGCCGCGACATGGTCGAGCACGGCTTGGTCGTGGGGGAGAATCCGCATGCGTGGCGACCCTAGCGGCCCGCACCGCAAAGGTGAAGGCGAGGACCGAATGTGCGTTGCGCCGCCGCCCGCGCCTTATAGGGTGCTCGGGCCAACACAGGGAGGAACTGGCATGACTGACATGGTGAGGGCGATGAACCCGACCGCTGCGATAACCAATGCAGAGCAGGCGAAGGCCGCGGCGCGCGCCAGCGCCATAGCGATCTTTCTTGGCGTGATCTGGGGGGCGATAGGGCTGGCCTGGATGATGGGCCCGGGCGCCGAGGTCATGCAGGCCGCCATGGCCGAGGCCACGGCCGAGTCGCCGGGCGCCGCCGGCATGGCGGGCGTGGCGACGAGTATGGCGATCGGCTTCGGGGCCTTCCTGCTCGTGGTTCAGCTGATCCTCGGCCTGGTCCAGTGGTTCAAGCCCAATATCGTCATTCCGATCCTGTTCACGGTCCTCGTCGTCTACGGGCTCGGCACCGGCATCTGGGGCATGGTGATGGCCAACCAGATGGGCCTCGAGGCCGCCGCCGGCCCCGCATGGCAGGTGTACGGCGGTCTCGCCGTGATGGTCGTCGAGTTGATCCTCCACATCGCCGGCATTCGCGGCGCCAGCGCGATGAACAAGTTCCGCGACGCCCAGGCCTACTGAGCGCCGGACAGACCGGAGCGAATCTGGGCCCGGCCGGACGCTGTCCGACCGGGCCCGTTTCGCTCTAGCGGTTGGGGCGCCGGTCCCCGCGACCGGTTCCCGGCTGGCGGGCCTGGCGGCGCCAGCGGATCGACAGGCTGGCGTCGCCCTGTCCGCCGAATTTCGAGCTGACGGTGAGGTTGCGCCGCACCTGCCACTCGACGTTCACGGCCGCGCCGTTCTCGCCGCCGCCGATGATCTCCAGATAGATGTCGTCGGTCAGGTAGCGCCCGCCGGCCACGGTCAGGCTGGACGCCTCGCCGCCGAACGACAGCCGGTCCAGCCCGGCCAGTTCGCGCAGATTGCCGATCACGTCGAAGCCGCCGCCGCCCGCCAGCGCGCCGACGCTCGCCGCCAGCTGGGCCGCCTCGAACGCCGACAGCTGCGACGCCGAGCGCCCGAACAGCACCTGTGACAGGATCTCGTCCTGCGGCAGGGCGGGGGTCGAGGTGAGGGTGATCTCGGGACGCGCCGCCGTGCCGGTGGCCCGGATGGTGGCGGTGAGGGCGGGATCGTCCCGTGTCGCGGTCAGGTTCAGCCGGATCAGCTCCGGCCGGGTCGACAGGGTGACCGTGCCCCGCTCGTCGAACACGAACCGTTTGCCGGCGAAGTCATAGTCGCCGCGCACGACCCGGGCGGTCCCCGTCAGGGTCGGCTGGTTGATCGTGCCGGTGACCCGCGCATTGACGCTCATCTCGACGTTCAGGCCCCGCCCGATCACCCGCACGTCGCCCCCGGGCGACCGGATAGCGATGTCGACCCCGATCTGCAGGCCGCGCGGCCGGTTCTGTTCCTCTTCCGGGATGTCGCCGCCGGGCTTGTTGATCTCGATCACGTCCATCTCGACGATGCCGCGCGAGCCGGGCGGATTGGCCTCGATCCGCGCCTCGTCTATGTCGATGCGGCCGGTCAGCTGGATCTTGCCGTCCTCCGCCCGCACGACGCTGAGCGGTCCCGAGGCCCGCGCCTCGGCGATGTCGTTGTCGATGATGCGGAAGCGGGCCAGCGTGAGTTCGACGCTGGAGCCCGAGCCCTCGCGCAAGCCGATGCGGCCGTCGCCCTCGACCGTTCCGCCAGACCCGTCGGTGGCCGAGAAGCTCTCGACGAGGGCGGTGGTGTCATCAAAGCGGCTGGCCAGGGTCACGTCCCGCAACTGCAGGCCGGTGGCGTTGTCGCGGAACCCGCCCTGCCACAGGTCGAGGCGTCCATTGATGCGTGGCGCGGCGATCGAGCCCGCGAGGGTCGCCCGCGCGTTGATGATCCCCGAGAGTGAGCGATCCCCGCCGAGGAACAGGTCCCAGACCGGCTGCACCTGGCCCTGGATGTCGATCTCGCCGGACATCGGCCGGGTGCGCACCACCGCGAGGCGCAGCGGCGCGGCCGAGGCCTCGACGGGCAGGGTGACATCCGCATTGGCCCGGACGTTGCCCTCGTCGGAGACCCGGGCCTGAACCCGCAGCGTGTTGTCGACCAGCACGGCGTTGACGACGCCGTCGATGGCCAGGCCGCTCGGCGCATCGATGCTGCGCACGTCTGCGAGCGTCAGGTTGGCCGAGCCGGACAGGTCGGCCCCCGCGCCCCGCAGCGACAGCCGACCCGTCACCCGCCCGCGCAGGTCGGGCGCCAGCGAGCCCAGTTCCACGCTCGTCAGGTTGGCCTCGATGATGGCGGCCCGGGAATCCTGGCGCAGTTCGCCGGTCAGCACGCCGCCGCCGACGCCGAGATCGACCCGGGCGACGCGGCCGTCGCCGGACAGGGCCAGCACCGCCGGATTGCGGGTGGCGAAGGCGATCTCGCGAACCCGGCCCGAGCCTTCCAGGACGACGGTCTGGGCCGTGGCCTGGCGGGAGTAGACCCCCGTGCCGTCGAAGCTCACGGGCGTGCGGCCGCCGACATCCGCCTTGAGGGTGAAGGGCAGGCGGTCCAGCGTGCCCCGGCCGTTCAGGTCGAGGGAGCGGATCACCCAGGTCGAGCCGGTCAGCCGGACGTTGCGGCCGCTGACCTCGAGGATGGCCGTGTCGTCGCCGGCCCCTTCGGTCAGCCGGATGCGGCCATCGGCCGTGCCTGAGGCGAGGAAGGCGCCCGGACGCGCCGCGAAGGTGAGGTCGGCGCTGGACGGGAAGCGGTTCGACAGGGCGATCGCCCCCTGCGCGGTCACCCCGCCGGCGTCGAGATCGACGTCAGTCAGGCGGATGCGCTGTCCGCCGAGATAGAAATTCCCGCTGGCCCGGGCCGGGCCGTAGTTTGACTGCGCCACGATCGAAATTCGTCCGTCCGACGCATCGGCGCCGCGCCGGAAGCTCAGGTCCATGGCTGCGTCGGTCAGGACCAGGGCGCCGGCGCTGACACGGCCGAAGGCGGCCTTCAGGTCGGCGCTGGGCCGGGCCAGGGTGCCGCCGACCGTTCCATTGCCCGTCATCGCGCCGTCGATTTCGACCGGACCGACGCCGAAGGGGCCGCGGGCGTTCCAGTTCATCGCCAGCCGCAGCCGGCCGTCGCCCTCGACGAAGCCGCGCGCCGCGGCGTTGCCGTGCGCGCCGCTCAGCCGCGCCGAATCGAGCACCACCCGGCCGCCGTCCAGCGCCCCGACGAGCTGAAGCCGCGGCGTCTCGCCCAGCAGGCGGTCCAGCTCGCCGACGCCGAGGGCGAAACGGCGGCCGCGGCCGTCGAACGTCACCTGCCACGGCGCGCCGCTGCGTGGCATGGAGGCGGCGAGGGTTCCGCCGAACGCGCCCGCGGCGCCCTTGCGCAGCCGCGAGGCGTCGGTGACCTCGGCGCGGCCGCGGAAGCCGAGGCCGCCCAGCAGATTGCGCCCGCCCGTGCCGGTGACCTTCAGGCCCTGTCCCTCGGCGTCCAGCCGCTCGAGCAGGTACGAGCCGTCGGCGAGGCGCGCGGCTTCGAACTGGAGCCGTGGCCCGGATCCGAGCAGGCCGCCGATGATCCCCGCCGGCGAGCCGCCCGCCGCCCGCAGGTCTCCGTCGATGTCGTAACGGCCGGCCCTGGCCCGGACGTTCACCGGCCCGCGGATGCGCTGCGCCCGGTAGCTCGACAGCTCCGCGCCGAGCACGTCGATGGAGCCTTGCAGGCTCCATGTCCTGGCGTCGCCCCGGAACAGCGCCGACCAGGCCGCGCCGTCGCCGAGCGGGCGGCCGGCGAGCCGCGTCAGGGACGGCGTCGAGACCCGGACGCGGACGCCCTGCGGCACGGTGCGGTCGCTGATCCGGATCAGGCCGCTGGCGCTGGAGTTGAGGTTGTCGGAGATCAGCCGCCAGCCGACGCCCTGGAGGCCGTCGTCATTGCGGTCCGGGGCCGTCGCCAGGGCGAAGCGGGCGGTGCGGCCGATGCGGCGCACGAAGGGGTCCAGCAGGTCGGAGCCCGAGAAGTCGACGTAGCCGGAAATCCGGGTCTGCTCCGGTCCGTAGCGGCCAGTGATCCTAAGGGGGGTGAATTCCCCGGTCCGGACCAGCGCCTCGATCACCTCGCCATTGACCACGGCGGTGGCGAGGAAGGGCTGGTCGGGCGAATAGCCGAGCGCGCCGGCGATGGGCCCGCCTCGCGCCTCCTCGGCCCGCAGGTTCAGTCGGGCGTCGGCGATGTCCTCGCCCATCGCGCCGGTCAGGCGCAAGAAGTCGCCAGGCCGGCTGTTGCTGTCGGCGTTGATGGTGACGCGCTTCAGGCCCTTGCGCGGGACCAGCGCCTCGCCGGCCAGCTTCCACCGGCCGTATTCCTTGCTGAAGCCCTCCAGCAATTCGACATCCGCGGCGAAGCGGTCGATGTCGACCGACAGCGGCTGGGGGCCGGGCGGCTCGGTCGTCGGTTCGACCAACGGCCGGCGGATCAGGCGGATCACCTCGGCCTCGACCTCGGTGGCGTGGAAGCGCCGCGTGATCAGGGGCCACCAGTCCCAGTCGACCCGCACCCGGCGCGCTTCCAGCCAGACTCCGTCGGCGTCGGTCACCGTCACCCGGTCGATGGTGAAGTCGTCGAACAGGTCGCCGCGCACGCCCTCGACGTTGATCCGCCCGTAGCGGCCCAGCTTCTTGCCGGCCACGAAGCTGGTCACAAGCGACCGTCCGGAGTCGGACAGCAGATACATCCGGCCGCCGACGAGGGTGACGAGCAGCAGCGCCGCCAGGATCGCCGCGGCCATGCCGCCGAAGAAGGCGAGGGCCTGCAGCCGCGTACGCTTCTTGCGCGCCTTCACCGCGGGCGTCTCGGGCGCGTCTGAGGGGGGCGGCGTTTGGGTCAAAACGCCTGTCCGATGCTGACGTAGACCTGGAAGTCGGCGTCACCCTCGCGCTTGTCGAGGGGGAAGGCGATGTCCGCGCGGATGGGGCCGAACGGCAGCTTGTAGCGCACGCCGAAGCCGGCGCCGTAGCGCATGTTGCTGAAGTCGGGGGCCGGGTCGAAGCCGACCGAGCCCGCGTCGACGAAGACCACGCCCTGGAAGTTGCGGAATACGTCGCGCCGCACCTCGGCCGAAAACTCGAACAGGCTCAGCCCGCCGCGGGGGGTGTTGTCGGGCAGGCGGGGCGCAACGCCCTGGTATTCGTAGCCGCGCACCGATCCGCCCCCGCCGGAATAGAACAGGCGGTCCGAAGGCACGGTCAGTTCCTCGCCGCCGACGATCGAACCGAGCCGGACCCGGCCGGCCAGCACGGTCCTGGCGTTGTCCTGGATCGGCAGATAGGCGGTGACCTGCGCTTCCGTGCGCAGGAACACGGTGGCGCCCTCGCCGGCCACCGCGGTCGGCTGGGCCGAGGCCGTCAGCCGCCAGCCCGTCGTCGGATCGAGCGGATCGTTGGAATGGTCCAGATAGGCGCCGCCCCGGCCGGTCAGGATGACGAGGTCGCGCTCGATATTGATCGGCAGCTGGGTGACCGGGTCGAACCGGTTCTCGTCATACTTGCCGGCGTCGAGGCCGAGGCCATAGCTGAACCACGAGGCTTTGCCGAGGCGCTGCTGCAGGTCGGCGGCGACGGCCACGGCGGTGCGTCGGTAGGCGTCGGTGTCTTCGTTCAACAGGGCGGCCGACAGCTTCAGCGTCCGGCCCGGCCTGCGCCAGTGGGGCAGGCGCAGATCGACGCCCAGACGGCTATCGACGTCGGCGAGGCGCGCCTGCCAGATCAGGGTGTCCGCGCGCCCGAATCGGTTGTGATAGGTCCACAGCCCCTCGATCGCCGACCCTCCGGTCGCTGACGTCGCGCGCCCGGCCGTCACCGTCGCCTGCGACGTCGAAATGGTGACGCCGGCTTCCTGTATCCACCGCGGCCGGTCGGTCAGGGTCACGATGATCGGACGGTTGCCGTCGGCGTTGGTCTGGGCGGCGGGAGCGAGGGCGACGCCGACCCCGTCGTAGACCCCCGTCTCGAGCAGCCGGCGCTCGAGTTCGGCGACGTCTTCGGGGTCGTAGACCTCGCCTTCCGACCACGGCGCAAGCCCCGCCACCCAGTTAGGATTGGTGGGACCGCGCGTCTCGAGCCGCACCCCGTCAAGACGGACCAGGGGCCCGGCCACGATGTTGTAGGTCGGCTGCACGGTCAGGGTGGCGTGATCGACGACGACGCGTCGGGGATCGGCGTGGGCGTCGGCGTGGCCGCGCCGGTTCAGCCCGGCCACGAGCCGCCCCTCGCCGGAGATGACGTCGACGGCTCGCCCCGGATCCCCCGCCTTCAGACCGATGTCGCCGCGGACCTGCTCCTGCAGGGTCGGCTCGGGCGGGGGCTCGACCCAGTTGACGATCGGTTCGGTCAGGGCGAAGCGGGGGCCGGGCGTGACATTGACGATGGCGACCGGCGTCTCCTCGCCTTCGACGACGTCCTCAAGCACCGGCTGGTAGTAGCCTTCCGAGCGCAGCAGGGCCTCGGCGGCCTCCATCGCTCCCCGCGCACGCCGGCGGGCCTCGAAGCGGTTGGAGGGCGGGCCGTCGACCTCGCCGACAGCGCGTTCGATCTGCGCCCGCAGCTCGGCGTCCATCTCGCCGCGCACCTGGGCGCGCGGGTCGGCGGCGGCCGTCGAAGCCAGCAGCGCGAACCCCGCCACGCTGGAAAGAAACAGGGCGGGCCTCGGCGTCAAACTGGAACCTTCGTCAGCGGGCTTCGTCAGCGGGCGGGCGCCCTGTGGTTGGCGGACGGCGGGCGGGGTCGCATCCGCCGGCGGCGCAAATTAGGCGCCGCCCTGCTGGTCAGTAGAACAGGGTCTCGCTGTCAGGCTGGACCGATTCCTCGGAGGTGCGCTTCTCGGCCGGAAGGGTGTCGCTGGGCGGCGCGTCGGTGGCGCTGGGCGCCGCCACGGGCGCCTGCACTTCCTCCACGGCGGCGGCGACGGGCTCCTCCATCGGCGCGTCCAGCACTTCAGGCTCGGCCGGGCGCGGATCGTCGCACGCGCTCAGGGTGACCGCGCCGGCGATGGCGACAAGGGCGAAAAGACGTTTCATCTGGCAGCTCCCCGGGTCGGCGTTCCAACGCGCGACGGTATAGGCTGTTCCATAGCCAAGTTAGCGCCCGCGGTCATCCAGGCGGCAACCAATCCTTTTCCAATTCGCGCGAAGGTGGCGGACTGGAGGGCCTTCAATGACGGCGACCGCCTACGCCATGGTTTCGCAGGTGCGATATCGTGAACTCAAGACACGGATTGCGCTCGCGGCCTTCATCGGCGCCACCGCCTGGGTTGTAACCCCGACGGCCTGGCCGCTGATCTGGTTCGCGGCTGTTCTGGCGACCCAGGCGCTCGACTGGGCGGTGTTCACCCGCTTTCGGCGGAACCCCGAATGGAGTCCGGACCGCGCCTACGTCGCCCTGACCTGCGTCACGACGGTCATCGGCGTCGTCGTCTATGCCGGAATCACCGCCTACATGTGGTTCCAGGGCGGGGACGTCGGCCGGATCTTCGCCATGGTCCAGTGCGCCGGCGGGCTGCTCCACGTCAGCCTGCACATGCATCACGTGCGGCCCATACTGATTTCGGCGGTCGCCTCTCACGCCACCTATTTCCTCGGCCTGCCGATCTTCGGGGCGGTGGCCACAGGGCGCTGGCACGAACTGCTGATCGCCATCGGCTGCATGCTCTACATGAGCCATCTCGTGGTCGCCGTGCGCCAGAGCTCGATGACCACGACCGCGCTCAAGTCCGCCCGCGACGCCGAGCAGCGCGCGCGCCAGAAGGCCGAGGTGGCCAGCGCCGCCAAGTCCGACTTCCTCGCGGTCGTCAGCCACGAGATTCGCACGCCGATGAACGCGGTCATCTCGGCCGCCAACCTGCTGCGGCGGACCCGGCTCGACACCCGCCAGCGAGAGCATGTCTCGATGCTGATCGACGCGGGCGACGTCTTGATGGGCCTGCTCAACGACGTGCTGGACTTTTCCAAGATCGAGGCCGGCAAGATGGAGCTGGAAAGCGCCGACATGGTCGTGCGCGAACGGCTGGCGACGCTCGGCCGCCTGTGGGAGCCCCGGGCCATGGCCAATGGCGTGCGCCTGTCGCTGCGCGTCTCGCCCGACGTGCCCGAGGCGGTCCGAACCGATCCGCTCCGCTTCCAGCAGATCCTGTTCAACCTGCTCTCCAATGCGGTGAAATTCACCCAGGACGGCGAGATCGTCGTCGCCGTGGACTGGGACGGCGTCCGCCTGTCGGTGGCTGTCTCGGACACCGGCTGCGGCATCCCCGCCGGAAGGCTGGCCCAGGTGTTCAACAGCTTCGAGCAGGCCGATGTCGGCACCACCCGCCGCCATGGCGGCACCGGTCTCGGCCTGTCGATCAGCCGCAAGCTGGCCGAAATCATGGGCGGCGACCTGACCGTGTCGAGCGTCGAGGGGCAGGGCTCGACCTTCACCCTGTCGCTGCCGATGCAGGCCGTCGAGGGCGAGGCCGCCCGCCCCGAGCGCCAGATCGAGGTGGCGGGGTCGCTGCAGGGCCGCTCCATCCTCGCGGCGGACGACCACGAGGTGAACCGGCGCATCCTGACCCTGCTGCTGGAGCCGCACGGCTGCCGACTGACGCTGGTGGAGAACGGCGCCGAGGCGCTGGAGGCGGCGTCGCGGGAGCCGTTCGACGCCATCCTGATGGACATGCAGATGCCGGTGATGGACGGGCTGGAGGCGACGCGGCGCATCCGTCAGGGCGTGGTCAACGGCGGCACCCCGGTGATCGCCCTGACCGCCAACGCCCTGGATGTCCACCGGGCGGCCTGGGATGCGGCGGGCGTCCACGCCTTCCTGACCAAGCCCATCGACCCCGTCATGCTGGCCGGGACGCTCGCCGAAGCCTGCGCCGCCGAGCGCCGGAAATCCCCCGACGCGGCCGTGGCCTGAGGCGCGCTCTCAGCGCCAGCCGGCGATCGCCTCATCCAGCGAGAGGGCCGGAGGCTGCGGCGTGACCGCGGGCGGCTCGCCACCGAAGCGCGGCGCCGGCGCCGGCTGGATGACGCCCTGTTCGACGAAGGTCCCGCGCGCTGCGTTGTGGGGATGCGCCGTCGCCTCGGGCAAAGTCAGAACCGGCGTGACGCAGGCGTCGCTGTCGGCGAAACGGGCGGCCCAGTCGTCCCGGTCCCGGGCGGCGAACTCGGCCGCGAATCGGGCGTGCAGCGCCGGCCAGCGGCCGCCGTCGTGCTGCGGGGCCTCCGCCGCCGGAATGCCGAGCCCCTCCAGCAGGGCGGCGTAGAACCGCGGCTCCAGCGCCCCCACGGCCACGAAGCGGCCATCGCGGCAGGCGTAGCAGCGGTAGAAGGGCGCGCCCCCATCCAGCAGATTGGCCCCGCGCGCGTCGCTCCACAGCCCCTTGGCGGCGAGCGCATGGAACAGGCTGGTCAGCAGGGCCGAGCCGTCGGTCATCGCCGCATCCACCACCCGCCCGCGGCCGGTCGTCTTCGCCTCCAGCAGGCCGGCAAGCACGCCGACGGCCAGCAGCATGGCCCCGCCGCCATAGTCGCCCACCACGTTCAGCGGCGGCGGCGGCGGCCGGTCCGGCTCGCCCATCATCGACAGGGCCCCGGACAGGGCGATGTAGTTGAGATCGTGACCGACCTGCCGCGCCATCGGCCCCGTCTGGCCCCAGCCGGTGATCCGGCCGTAGACGAGTCGGGGGTTGAGCGCCGCGCAGGGCTCCGGCCCCAGTCCAAGCCGCTCCATCACCCCGGGCCGGAACCCCTCGATCAGGGCGTCGGCCGAGGCGACCAGGCCGCGCACCCGCTCCAGATCGGCCGTGTCCTTCAGATCCGCTTCGACGGCCGGGCGCCCCCGGTGCAGGATCGCGCCCCCGACCTCGCTGAACGCCGGCGCCCCCGCCGAGGCGCCGCGGGTCAGGCGCAGCACCTCGGCCCCGAGATCGGCCAGCACCATGCCCGCGAAGGTCACCGGGCCGAGGCCGTCGAACTCGAGGATGCGCAGGCCGGACAGAGGTTTCATGGCCATTTCCTAGCCGTCGCGGTCATGACCGTCGAGGCGACGCTTGACCCCGGCCCCGCTTTGCAACAGAAGGCGCGTCGCGGCGCGCAAGCGCGGGCCGCGTCGGTGTGCGTCCTTAGCTCAGTTGGTTAGAGCATCTGACTTTTAATCAGAGGGTCCTCGGTTCGAGCCCGAGAGGACGTACCACCTCCTTTTGCAGGAACTGACGGCAGGCAGGCCCCGTTGTCGAAAGACAGCGAAGGAGCCCGCCATGCCGCATCAGAACGTCCATTCCTCGAAGGCCACGGCCCAGAACGCCGCCACCGATCCCGTCGGCCCCGGCGATCAGACGCAGGCGGGGGGCGAGGGTCTGCGCCCCGAGCCGCGCAGCTATGCCGCCTCCGACGTGTCGGACTCGACCCTGGCGCCGCCGGCCGCCGGCGAGGTGGCCGACTTCATGGACGAGGGCGATCCGCTGGGGGCCGACGACGTCCAGCTGGGGAGCACGAATCGCAACCGGCCCGAACGGACCGAGAAGATGGACCAGCAGGGACCCAAGACCCGCGCCGGCAACCGCAACCGGGTCAAGACCGGCTCGGCCGACGGGCGCTAGGCGGGGCCTTCCGGTTCGGGCCCGGGCGTGGTTCAAGACCCCATGCGCGCGCTCGTCCTGTTCACTGCCGTTGCGGTCCTGCTCTCCGGCTGCGGCGGGGCGGTGAAGGATTTCGGCTCCGGCGTGGGGGCGGCGGCGACCGCGCCGCTGGATGACCTGAACCTGCGCCGCCAGTACATCCCGACCGTGCTGCTGCAGGCGGAGGCCAATCCCTACGACCTGCGCAACCTGAACCACTGCGCCACCATCGGGGCCGAGATCGCCCGTCTGAACGATGCCTTGGGCCCCGACACCGACGAGCCGCCGGCGCCCGACGGTTCGACCTTGGGCGAACGGGCCTCGGACGCCGCGTCAAGGGCGGCGCTCGACGCCATCCGCGACGCCACCACCGACTTCATCCCCGGCCGCAGCTGGATCCGGCGTCTGTCGGGGGCCGAGCAGCACAGCCGCCATGTGCAGTCGGCCATCCAGGCGGGACGGATGCGGCGGGCCTTCCTGAAGGGCGTCGGGATGAACCGCAACTGCGCCCCGCCGGCGGCCCCCGCTTGGTTCCGGCCGCGCGGCCGAAGCCAGCGCTAGCCGGCGCCGTTGGTGACGTGGCGGGCGTGGAAGTCGCGCCGGAAGGCCTCGAGCCGGCCCTCGGCGATCGCCGCCCCCATCGCCGCGGTCAGGGCTTGGAAGAAGGCGATGTTGTGCCAGCTCAGCAGCACCTTGCCGAGGATCTCGTCGGCCCGGATCAGGTGATGCAGATAGGCTTTTGAATAGTCGACGGAGGCCGGGCAGGGGACTTGGGGGTCCAGCGGATCCTGATCCTCGGCGAAGCGGGCGTTCTTCAGGTTGATCGGGCCATTCCACGTCCAGGCCTGACCATGCCGCCCGGCGCGGGTGGGCAGGACGCAGTCGAACATGTCGACCCCGCGGTACACCGCCTCGACCAGATCGACGGGCTTGCCGACGCCCATCAGGTAGCGCGGCCGGTCGGCGGGCAGCATCTGCGGCGCATAGTCCAGCACCTCGCACATGGCCTGATGGCCCTCGCCGACGGCCAGGCCGCCGATGGCGTAGCCGTCGAAGCCGATCTCCCGCAGCCGGTCCGACGACTCGCGGCGCAGGGTCTCGAACGTCGAACCCTGCTGGATGCCGAACAGGGCCTGCGCATCCCGCGTCCCGAAGGCGTCCTTCGACCGCCTCGCCCAGCGCGCCGACAGCTCCATGCCCGACCGAGCGCGCGGCTCCTCGGCCGGCCAGGCGACGCATTCGTCCAGCTGCATGACGATGTCCGAGCCCAGCCGGTCGGCCTGGATCTCGATAGACCGCTCGGGCGTCAGTACATGCTTCGAGCCGTCGATATGGCTGGAGAAGGTCACCGCCTCCTCGGTCAGCTTCGAAATCCCGGACAGGGACATGACCTGGAAGCCGCCCGAGTCGGTCAGGATCGGCTTGTCCCAGCGCATGAAATTGTGGAGCCCGCCCAGCCGCTCCATCCGCTCCGGCCCCGGCCGCAGCATCAGGTGATAGGTGTTGCCCAGCAGGATGTCGGCCCCGGTCTGCTTCACCTGATCCACCGTCAGCGCCTTGACCGTGGCGGCCGTGCCGACCGGCATGAAGGCGGGCGTGCGGATGTCGCCGCGCGGCGTCTTGAGCACCCCGGTTCGGGCGCGGCCGTCGGTGGCGGAGATGTCGAAGGCGAAGGTCATGGAGCCGCGCGGAATAGCAGCGAGCCATCCCCATAGGAATAGAACCGGTACCCCTCCGCCACCGCATGCGCATAGGCGGCCTTCATGGTCTCCAGTCCGGCGAAGGCGCTGACCAGCATGAACAGGGTCGACTTCGGCAGGTGGAAATTGGTCATCAGCACGTCGGCGGCGCGGAAACGGTAGCCGGGGGTGATGAAGATGGCCGTGTCGCCGTGGAAGGGCCGCACTGCGCCATCCTCGTCCGTGGCGCTCTCCAGCAGGCGCAGCGAGGTGGTGCCGACGCAGACGATGCGGCCGCCGGCGGCGCGGACGGCGTTCAGGGCGGCGGCGGTATCGGCGGACACCTCGCCCCACTCGGCATGCATCCGGTGATCGGCGGTGTCGTCGGCCTTGACCGGCAGGAAGGTGCCCGCCCCGACGTGCAGGGTCACGGCGTGGGCCGAGACGCCCTTCGCCTCGATCGCCGCCATCAGCGCCGGCGTGAAGTGCAGCCCCGCCGTCGGCGCCGCCACCGAGCCGTCCCAGTGGGCGAAGATGGTCTGGTAGTCCGACCGGTCGCGGTCGTCCTCGGCCCGTTTGGCGGCGATGTAGGGCGGCAGGGGCATGACGCCGACGTCGCGGATCGCCTCGTCCAGGAACGGCCCGGACAGGTCGAAGCGCAGGGTGACCAGGCCGTCCTCGCCCTTGGCCTCGACCGTGGCGTCCAGCCGTCCCCGCAGGCAGGCCCCGTCCGCCTCGGCCCCGAACCGCACCCGGTCGCCGGCCTTGATCCGCTTGCCCGGCTTCATGAAGGCCGACCAGACGTCTGGCGCGTCGCGGTGGTGCAGCGTCGCCTCGACCTCGACGGTCAGGGTCTCGCCCTCCGGCCCGATCCGCTCGCGCACGCCCGACAGCCGCGCCGGGATCACCCGCGTGTCGTTGAACACCAGGGCGTCGCCGGGCCGCAGGAAGTCCGGCAGGTCGCGGACAACCCGATCTTCGAGGCCGCCATCCCGCACCACCAGCAGGCGCGCGGAATCCCGCGGCTCCGCGGGGCGCAGCGCAATCCGGTCTTCCGGCAGGTCGAAGTCGAACTCGGCGGTCTTCATCAGGCGGCGCAAAGGCCACGGGGATGGGGCGGGGTCAAGGCGGGCGCGATCCCATGCCAAGCGAGGCCATGAACCGGATGCGGCCGGGCGGGTTGGAGCGGAATGAAATCACCCGCTCTCCTTCCGTCCGCCCTGATCGGCGCAGTCGCCAGCGCCCGATCGATGACCCCGATGGCGGCCCTCGCCGGGGCGCATCTCGCCGGGCGCGAGACTCCGGGGCGTCTGGTCCTGCTGGGGCATCCGGTGTTTACCGCCGGCGCCCTGGCCATGGGCGTGGGCGAGCTGTTCGGCGACAAGATGAAGTCAGCGCCGGATCGCACGGTGTTTCTGGGCCTGCTGGCCCGGGTGATGAGCGCCGGCATCGCGGGCGCGGCGCTGGCTCCGAAGGGGCGGGAGAAAGCCGGCGGACTGCTCGCCATCGCCACAGCCACGCCGCTGGCCTACGCCACCCTTGCGGGCCGCAAGCGCGTCATGCGGCGGATCGGCCAGACGAAGAGCGGCCTGATCGAGGACGCGCTCGTGGTCAGCGCGGGCGTGGCCGTGGTCGCCTGGGCCCTGAACCGCCGGGGCTGAGCGACCGCGCGTTGACCGGCGGGCCGGGAAGCTGCAAACCGCGCCCATGCTGCAGAACCTCGAAACCCTCGCGCGCGACGCCAGGTCCTGGCCGTTCGAACAGGCCCGCAATCTTCTGAACCACGTTTTGAAGAAGCGGCTGTCGGACGCGGAACGCGACGCCGCCAGACTGCTGATCGACGCCGGGAAGGCGGACGAGGCGCTGGCGACGTTCGAGGCGCTGCAGCGGCCGGTGGTGCTGGAGACCGGCTACGGCCCGTCCGGCCTGCCGCACATGGGCACCTTCGGCGAGGTGGCGCGCACCACCATGGTGCGCAACGCCTTCCGCGCCCTGACCGGCGACCACTGGCCGACGCGGCTGGTGGCCTTCAGCGACGACATGGACGGGCTCCGCAAGGTCCCGGACGGCATCCCCAATCCCGAGATGCTGCGGGAGGACCTGCACAAGCCGCTGACGGTGGTCCGCGACCCGTTCGGCACGCACGACAGCTTCGGCGCCCACAACAACGCCCGTCTGCGCGCCTTCCTCGACGGCTTCGGCTTCGAATACGAGTTCCTGTCGTCGACGGAGCAGTACCGGTCGGGCCGGTTCGACGAGGTCCTGCTGCGTCTGCTTGAGCGGTTCGACGCCGTCCAGGCCATCATGCTGCCCACCCTCGGCGAGGAACGCCGCGCCACCTATTCGCCCTTCCTGCCGGTCAGCCCGGTCACCGGCCATGTGCTGCAGGTGCCGACGCTGGAGCGGAACGTGGCCAAGGGCACGATCGTGTTCGACGACCCCGCTGGCGGCCGCACCGAGGTCCCGGTCACCGGCGGCCACGTAAAGCTGCAGTGGAAGCCCGACTGGGCCATGCGCTGGACGGCGCTGGACGTCGACTATGAGATGTCGGGCAAGGACCTGATCGAAAGCGTGCGCGAGAGCGGCAAGATCTGTCGCGCCTTGGGCGGCGTCCCGCCGGAGGGCTTCAATTTCGAGCTGTTCCTCGACATCGAAGGCAAGAAGATCTCCAAGTCCAAGGGCAACGGCCTGACGATGGACGAGTGGCTGCGCTACGGCACGCCGGAGAGCCTGAGCTGGTACATGTTCCAGTCGCCGAAGTCGGCCAAGTCGCTGCACTTCAACGTCATTCCACGGGCCATCGACGACTATCTGGCCTTCATCGAGGCCTACAAGACGCAGGAACCCGCCAAGCGGATCGACAACGCCGTCTGGTCGATCCACGCCGGAAACCCGCCCGGCCACACCTCGCCGGTGTCGTTCGCCCTGCTGCTCAACCTGGTCGGCGTGGCCAACGCCTCGTCCAAGGCGCAGCTGTGGGCCTATTTCGCGAAATACCTGCCCGAGGCGACGCCGGAGAACGAGCCGCTGCTGGACCAGCTGATGGACCGGGCGCTGAACTACTACGAAGACTTCGTCAGACCGACCAAGGCCTACCGCCTGCCCGACGACAAGGAAAAGGCGGCGCTGCTCGATCTGGCGGCGCGGCTGAAGGCCCTGCCGGCGGACACCACCGACGGGGAGCTGATCCAGGCCGAGGTCTATGCGGTGGGCAAGGAACACGCCTTCGAGCCGCTGCGGGCCTGGTTCGGGGCCCTGTACGAGGTGCTGCTGGGCGCGTCGCAGGGGCCGCGCTTCGGCTCCTTCGCGGCCATCTACGGCCTGCCCCAGACAATCAAGCTGATCGAGGACGGGGCGGACGGCGCGCTCGCCTCCTGAGCTGCCGACCGGCGTTCGTCTGGTAACGTACGTGAACCGAACATAACGGGGCGCCTCCGGGAGCCTTCATGTCCGGCCGCGCATTGTGCCTGCCATCGACCAACTCGATGACAGGAGATGAGCCATGTCGAAGAACAAGATCACCGTCGCTCTGGCCTCGGCGGCCGTGCTGGCCTCGCTGGCCCCGGCCGCCCTGCCGACCGCCGCCATGGCGCAGTCGCGCTCCAACGGCATCACCAGCTGCGACGCCCCCGGCGGACGCCAGAGGACCGGCGCCATCATCGGCGCGATCGTCGGCGGTCTGGCCGGCAGCCAGATCTCGGACAATGAGCGCACCCTCGGCGCCGTGGTCGGCGCCGGCGCGGGCGCTGCGGCCGGCTCCTACATCGGCTGCAACCAGCAGCGCGCCCGCGCCGACGCCCAGGCCAACGCCGGCGGCTACCGCGCCACCTCGAACCTGCGCATCCGCTCGGGCCCCGGGACCAACTATCGCCAGGTCGGCAGCCTGTCGGCCGGCCAGCCGTTCTCGGCCATCGGTTCGCAGGGCGAATGGGTCCAGATCGCCGGCGGCGGCTGGGTCAACGCCCACTATGTGACCAGCTACTGAGCCGCCGGTCCTCCCCGAACGACGACGAGGCCGCCCCGCGAAGGGCGGCCTTTGTTGTCTTGACGGCGCTGACGCTCGCGGCGCGGCCGCTCGCTGTTTGAGCGCGGGGGCATGCGCGAAGCGCCAGGCCCGTCGGGTCGGGAGGTCCCGGAGGGCCGACGACCGCCGCCAAACCTATTGGCTGACCCAGAGGATGCGGCCCATCCAGAGGATGTCCTTGCGGGCCACGACGCGCGGCTCATAGGCCGGGTTGACCGAAGCCAGGGTCACCGCGCGCGCGGTCAGCCCGGCCACCTCCTTGGCCAGGGTCTCGCCGCCGGTCGTGCGCACCACCACCCGGTCGCCCCTGCGGACGTCCGAGGCCTCGCGGTCGACGATGATGCGGTCGCCCTCGCGGTACACGGGAGCCATGGAGTCGCCGGTGACCCGCAGGCTCAGCAGGGTCTCCTTCGGGCGCGGCAGTTCGGTCTGTTCCCAGCCGTCGCCGACCGGCAGGCCGGCGTCGTCGAAGAAGCCGTCCTGCCCGGCCTGGGCCATGCCCAGCATCGGCACGGTCGCGGCGCGCTCGGGCGCATCGTGGGCCAGGGCCGCGAACTCGCCGAGGGACAGGCCGGCGGCCTGCAGGACCTGGGTCAGGCTCTCGGTCGAGGGCCAGCGCGGCCGCGGCGGATCGCCCGGACCGAAGCGCTTGGACGGATTGAAGCTGGTGGCGTCCAGTCCCGCCCGCCGCGCCAGGGCCGAGACGCTGATCCCCTCGCGCCGGGCCAGGCCGTCGATCGCCTTCCAGAGCTGGCCGTGGGAGAGGGGCATGTCGGCGAGTCCGCGACGGCTCCGGGGAGCCGATTCGGCCCACGATACCGCATGACGATAGGAATATCCACCTATGCCCCGGAGCCGGGCTATTCCAGCCCGAGCGCGCGCCGGTCGCGCCAGGCGTGGGCGGCGCCGAGGGCAAGGGCCAGCAGCACGCCGTAATTCGCCAGGTTGATGACGGCGTAGAAGGCGACAATCGGCGGCCGGACGTCCACCAGGGTGAGAACGTGGGTCATGACGATCAGCGACTGAAGCGCGCTGGCCCAGACCGGCCACGACCGCCGGCTCTTCCACGCCAGGGCGGCCCAGGCGGCGAGGGTGACGACGTCGACGGCCATCAGGCCCCACTGCGGGCCGTACAGGCCGGCGTCGTCCTGGACCAGAAGGGCGGCGAGGGCGGCGAGGGCGTAGACGGCGCCGCCGACCCGTTCGGGCTCGTCGCCCTTCAGGAAGGCGAAGGCGACGACGACCACGCCGACCGCCGCTCCGACCTGCGAATAGATGGTGTCGAACACGCGATGGCCCCTCCGTTCGGGAGGCTACGCCGCGGGCGGGAGGCCTTCTAGACCTTTCCGCCCCCCATGGAGGCGGCCCGTCGCTCCTGCCACACCCAGAAGGTGCCCACCGCCATGGCGACGAGGACGCCGTAGTTCGCCACATTGTTCATGGCGGCGAACGCGACGAGGGACGGGCGGAGATTGGCGGCGACCAGGATGTGGCCGGTGATGATCAGCGCCTGAAATGCCGATGCCCAGATCAGCCAGGTCCGCCGGCTATGCAGCACCAGCCCGAGAAAGACGACGAGCTGGAGACTGTCGAGCGCCATTCTGCCCCACAGCGGCGCACCTTCAACCTCGTGGTCCGAGGTGAAGACCATCGCCAGGCTGATCAACATGTAAAAGCCGCCGGCGATCCTTTCCGGCTCGTCGCCCTTGATGAACATGAAACCCACGACGACCGCCGCGAGCGCCATGCCAATCTGGACGTGGATTGAGTCAAACACAGAATCGCCCCCGTGCGAGTAAAGCACGGGGGCGACAGTGCCTGAAGTCAGCGAAAGCGGAAATGCCCGGTCGCTGACATTACCTCGAATTTAGACCGCGCGGAGCCGATGCTCGCCCGTGGTCGGCGGCCGCTCACTGCCGCCTTCACCTTTGCCCATCGGACCGGCGTAGACGCCGTAGCCCAGGCGCCGATGGTCCTTGGCCAGTTCGCCGTGGCAGGCCACCAGGGCCTGACGGGCGGCGCCGAGCTGGGCGATGGCCTCCAAGGCCTTGGCCTGGGCCTCGGCGGCGGCGACCGGGGAGAGGTTGAGCGCCGTACGGGCGCCGATCATCGACTGCACCAAAGTCGTGGCGCGGGTGATGGCCTCGTCAACGGACTGCTCCGTCGCATTCAGATCGCCCGCGACGCTGGCGATCACTTGAGCCTTATCCATGAGAAGCCTCCAAACAAAACAGGTAAACGAGGCCTTAACATAACTCTGCAGTACTCGGTAGGGATTTGTTCACCATGCGGCGCTCTGTGTCGCCTTCCGGACACACGCCGCCGATGGGCGGCGTGTCCCCGGGCTTGTCGACAGGACCGGCCGCGAGCGCCTCCAGGCCGAGCCGTCGGGCGAGGGCGGCGAGGGTGGTGTGGGTCTGGACCAGATGTCCCCGCGCCTCGGCCAGGGCGCCGATCGCGGCCGCCGCGCCGGAGAAGGCGCGCTGGCCGGTGACGGCCGACAAATAGGCTTCGGCGCGGGCTCCAGGCAGGGCGGCCGCAAGCGCGGCGGCTTCCGCCATCGCCCTGTCGATCGCCGATTCGGCTGAGTAGAGGCGGGCCGCGAGGGCTTCCCCGATGCCTTGTCTCGTCATGTTGTCCTCCCGTGATTAACCATCACCTAGGAGAAGCAATCGGACGTTACAACACTATACAACTAGAGATCGTAGGTTGAGACCAGGAAGTGCGCGGTCAGCGAGGCGATCGGCTGCGCCTCGTCCTCCTGCCAGGCCTCGGCCAGCACATGGGCGACCCGCCGCCCGGCCTTGCTGATCCGGGCGCGGGCATGGACGTCCGCGGGCCGGCCGGTGCGCAGATAGGCGACCGTCACGTTGATCGGCCGCGGAAGGCGCAACCTGGGGTAGGAGAGGGCGACCTGCGCCACTGCAGTCAGCTCCAGCAGGGCCGCCGTAGCCCCGCCGTGCAGGGCCGGCAGCATGGGATTGCCGATCAGCCGGTCGGCGAACGGCATGGTCACGGTCAGGGCGTCGCCGGCCTGATCCGAGGTCAGGCCGAGGAAGCGGGCGTACGGCAGACGGCCGAGCAGTTCGCTCATTTCGCCGCCTCCCGCCCGTCGCGGGCGCTGAGCACATAGGTCGCCTGGGCCGCCGCAACCGGGTCGTCGGGACTGTCCTCGAAGGCCCAGGCCCGTACGAAGGCGATGGAATGGGTCAGGCGATAGCAGCGCGCCTCGGCGATCAGGGCCCGCCCCGGCTCCGCCGCCCGCATGTAGTCGACGCGCAGGTCGAGGGTCGCGATCGGCTCGAACTGATCCAGCGCGATCCACACCGCCAGGCCGCCGACGTGGTCGAGCAGGGCGGTGACCAGGCCGCCCGCCAGCACGCCGGTGTCGGGATCCCCGACCAGGTCCTCGCGCCACGGCACGCGGATGCGCACCCGGTCTCCTTCGAGCCCCTCATAGGCGAAGCCCAGCGCATGCGTGTGGGCCGCGCCGGAGGCGAGCTGGGGCAACAGGGAAACGAGGGTCGCGGACGCCATGCCCTGCTATCAACCGGAGGCGGGCGTGGACGCAAGCGCGGCTCGCGCGTTCTCCATCGGCTGCGAGGGCCCATATCCGACCCATGATCCGCTTCGAGGACCTGCTCAGGCCGACCCCGGCCGGCCTGTACTGCCCGCCGGGCGACTTTTACGTCGATCCGGTCCGGCCGGTCGACCGGGCGGTGGTCACCCACGGCCATTCGGATCACGCCCGGGCCGGGCACGGCGCCGTGCTGGCCACGCCGCAAACGCTGGCCATCATGGCCGAGCGCTACGGCGAGGCGTTCGCCGGGCGCGAGCAGCCCGTCGGCTATGGAGAGAGCGCGTCCCACAACGGGGTCGAGGTGAGGCTGGTCCCCGCCGGACATGTGCTCGGCTCGGCCCAGGCGGTGATCCGGTGGAAGGGCCTGACCATGGTGGTCTCCGGCGACTACAAGCGCCGCCGCGACCCGACCTGCGCCCTCTTCGAGCCCGTGCCCTGCGACGTCTTCATCTCGGAGGCCACGTTCGGCCTGCCGGTCTTCGTCCATCCGCCGGACGCCGGGGAGATCGGCCGCCTGATCCACTCCCTGCGCCAGTTCCCGGACCGCGCCCATCTGGTCGGGGCCTATGCGCTGGGCAAGGCGCAGCGGGTCATCCGCCTGCTGCGCGAGGCCGGCTGGGACCGGCCGATCTACGTCCATGGCGCGCTGGAGCGGCTGAATCGGCTCTATGAGCGCGAGGGGGTCGACCTCGGCCCGTTGTCGCCCGCGACCGGCCTGAAGCCGAACGCCCTGGGCGGCGAGGTGGTCATCGCCCCGCCTTCAGCGACCCAGGACCGCTGGTCGCGCCGCTTCGCCGATCCCGTGCTGGCCTTCGCCTCCGGCTGGATGGGCGTGCGCGCCCGGGCCCGGCAGCGGGGCGTCGAGCTGCCGCTGGTGCTGTCGGACCACGCCGACTGGCCCGAACTGACCGCCACCTTCGCCGAGCTCCGGCCGGAGGAAGTGTGGATCACCCACGGCCGCGAGGAAGGCCTGCTGCGCTGGTGCGAGCTGAACGGCCACAAGGCGAGGGCCCTGCGGCTGGTCGGCTATGACGACGAGGACGAGGAGGCCGTGGCGGAAGCGGTCTAGGCGGCCGAGCGCGAGGCCCGGCCCTTGGCCGGCGCGGCGGCGGCGTTGGACGCGGCGATCTGATCCAGGGCCGCGTTCATGGCCATGCGCAGCCGTTCGGGCTTGATCGGCTTCTCGACCACGGCGGCCATGCCGCAGGCGAGGTATTTTCGGGCGTCGTCCGGGTCGGCGTTGGCGGTCAGGGCCACGATCGGAATGGCGTTGACCGGCGCGGCCAGGGCCCGGATCGCCTGCGTCGCCTGGACCCCGTCCATGCGCGGCATCTTGATGTCCATCAGCACAAGGTCGAACTGGCGCTCCTGCACCGCCTCGAGGGCCTCGACGCCGTCCTCGGCCGTCTCGGAGGTGCAGCCGAACATCTCGCACAGGGCCTGGGCGACGACCCTGTTGGTGGCGTTGTCGTCGACGATCAGGATGTGCGGCGTGCTGGCCATCTCGTGATCGGACAGGGACTGGATGTTCGACGCCGGCGCGGCCTCCACGCGGGTGCGGTCGACCTCCAGATCGAAGGCGAAGGTCGCGCCGCGGCCGGGATTGTTCTCGGCCCAGATGCGGCCGCCCATGCGGTCGATGATCTGGCGGCAGATCGACAGGCCCAGCCCGGCGCCGTCCTGACCGGAGCCATGCACGAAGGGTTCGAAGATCTGGTCCACGCGGTCCGCGTCCACGCCCGGGCCATCGTCGCGGATGCGGGCCTCCAGCGTGATGCGGTCGCCGGCGGCCACGGCCTTCAGGCTCGCCTCGACCACGCCGTTGCGGGCGAATTTCAGGGCGTTGCCGATCAGGTTGTTGAACACCTGCTTCAGGCGCGTTCCGTCGACGACGGCGGCCAGGTCGGTGTCGCCCTCATAGCCGATCATCAGGGTGACGTTGTCCTGCGAGGCGCGCGGCGCCCACATGGCCTGGATGTCGTCCATCAGGCCCCGCAGCGGAGTCGGTTCGGCCTGCAGCGCCAGCTCGCCCGCCTCGGCCCGGGACAGGTCCAGGGCGTCCTGCAGGATGCGCAGCAGGGTCTCCGAAGATTCCACGATCGTCGTCACATGCGCGTGCGCCTGGGCGTTGAGCGGCTGGCGGCGCAACAGTTCGGCCACCGCGAGGACGCCGTTCATCGGCGTGCGCAGCTCGTGGCTCATGATGGACAGGAACTGGCTCTTGGCCCGGGCCGCCATCAGCGCCTGGGTCCGGCTGTCGCTGAGTTCGCGGGCCTGTTCGGCCAGCTCGACGTTCTGGCGGCGCTGGCTGTCGTTGACCGCCTGCAGCAGGGACACGGCCGTGCCGACGCCGTGATAGCGGCCGTTGCGGGTGACGATGAAGCCGCGCATCAGCGCGCCGGGGCCGCTCTTCTGCAGGGCGTCGCAGAAAGTGTCGATGGCCACGCCGGCCTCGACGACCGCCGGCTCGGCGTCCATCACATGGGTGATCGGCCGCTGGGCGTAGAGAGCGTGTCCGAACGGTCCGGCGATCTTCAGCAGGAAGGCGTTGCGCTCGATCAGGCCGACGGGGCGGCAGCCGTCGACGACGGCGATGACGAGGGTGTCGGGTTCTCTCTCGAAGCGGGCGAACACCTCGCTTCCCAGCGTCAGGGGCGTCACCGCCTCGGCGCGCTCGGTGAGAACTTCGATTGTCGGCATACTCACCGGCACTCCACTTCGAGCCATGGACACTGGCAGGAAACGGTTTGCAGAAGCGTTAAGGCCCCGCCGCCGTTTTCGCGCCGCTTTTGCGCCGGTCGGCCCCTTGGTGTAGAAGGCGCGCCCTCGCCCGGGCCCGGTCCCGGAGCGGCCCATCACCCTTGTCCATGCGCGCGGCCGACCGGCCGACCGCAGGTTTGTCATGAGCGATTCACTGAAAACGCCTGCAAAATCCGCCCTCGTGCTGTTCTCCGGAGGACAGGACAGCGCCACCTGTCTGGCGTGGGCGCTGACGCGCTTTGAGCGGGTGGAGACGGTCGGGTTCGACTATGGCCAGCGCCATGCCGTCGAGATGCAGGCGCGCCTGGCCGTCCGCGAGGGCATGGGCCTCGTGCTGCCCCATCTGGCTGACCGGCTGGGGCCGGATCACGTGGTCGACCTGACCGGCTATGGCCGCATCGCCGAAAGCGCCCTGACCGCCGACCGGGCCATCGAGCTGGACGCCCGCGGCCTGCCGACCACCTTCGTTCCGGGCCGCAACCTGGTCTTCCTGACCGTCGCCGCCGCCCTGGCCGACCGGCGGGGGCTGGAGGTGCTGGTCGGCGGCATGTGCGAGACCGACTACTCGGGCTATCCGGACTGCCGGCGCGACACGATCGAGGCGATGGCGCAGGCGCTCAGCCTCGGTCTCGACAGACCGGTCGTCATCGAGACGCCGCTGATGGCCCTGACCAAGGCGGAGACCTGGGCGCTGGCCCACGATCTTGGCGGCCAGCCGCTGGTCGAACTGATCGTCGAGGCCTCGCACACCTGCTACCGCGGCGACCGCGACCACCGGCAGCCCTGGGGCTACGGCTGCGGCGACTGCCCGGCCTGCGAGCTGCGCGCCGTGGGCCATGCCGAATGGGTGGCCCGGCCGTGACCTATTCGGCGAAGGAAGTCTTCCTGACGGTGCAGGGCGAAGGCGGGCAGGCCGGGCGTCCGGCCGTCTTCCTGCGCTTCGCAGGCTGCAACCTGTGGAACGGGCTGGAGCGCGATCGCGCCACGGCCGTCTGCACCTTCTGCGACACCGATTTCGTCGGAACCGACGGCGACGGCGGCGGCAAGTTCGCCACCGCCGACGCCCTGGCCGAACACGTCGCCTCGATGTGGCGCGGACGGGCAGGGGACCCGAAGCTGGTGGTCTGCACCGGCGGCGAGCCCCTGCTCCAGCTGGATGCCCCGCTGATCGACGCCCTGCACGCCCGCGGCTTCGAAATCGCCATAGAATCCAACGGCACGCTGGCCGCTCCGGCCGGGATCGACTGGATCTGCGTCAGCCCCAAGGCCGACGCGCCCGTGGTCCAGACCTCGGGTCAGGAGCTGAAGCTGGTCTTTCCGCAGCCGGCGGCCATGCCGGACCGGTTCGAGCACCTCGCCTTCGAGCGCTTCTGGCTCCAGCCCATGGACGGCCCCGACCGCGAGGCCAATACGGGGGCGGCCATCGACTATTGCCTGAGCCATCCCAAATGGCGGCTCAGCGTCCAGACCCACAAATACATCGGCGTCCGCTAATGCCCGTCTTCGAAATCACCAAACAGGCGACCTTCGACGCCGCCCACCACTTTCCCAACGAGCCCGAGGGCAGCATCTACCGCCGCGTCCACGGCCATTCATTCACGGTCGAGGCGACGGTGCGCAGCGAGACCCTGGACGCCGAGCACGGCTGGGTCGCCGACCTCGGCGCTCTGGACCGGGCCCTCAAGGCCGCCGCGGAAGAGCTCGACCACGGCATGCTCAACGAAAAGCCGGGGCTCGAACTGCCCAGCCTCGAAAACCTGTGCCGGTGGTTCGCCCGGCGGCTGACGCCGGAATGGCCGGGCCTGTGCCGCGTCCAGGTGGCCCGCCCGACCATCAACGAGCGGTGCGTTCTGACGCTCTAGATCAGCAGTCGCGGCCCTGGCGCTGGCGCTGTTCGCAGCGGCGCTGCTCGCGCTCGTGCTGACGCTGCTCCCGCTCGCGCCGGGCCCGCGTCTCCTCATCGGAGGTGGTCACCGCGTCGACGCCCGCGCCGACGACGGCCCCCGTGGCCTTGGCCGTTCCGCCGACCACCGCGCCGGCCGTGCCGACCACCGCCCCGACCAGGCAGCCTTGCAGCATCAGCGCCCCGCCGAGAACGGCGGCGAGGGCGGCGCTGCGTGTGAACATGAACTTCATTGGAACTCTCCCGACGCCGCACTCTGAACGCGGAATGGTGAACGCCAGCTGACCGCAAGCGGATGGTGGGCGGCGAGGGGTTCGAACCCCCGACCCCCTCGGTGTAAACGAGGTGCTCTGACCAGCTGAGCTAGCCGCCCGTCCGTCGCTCCCGGCCCTAGAACCGGAAGCTGGCCCGCAGGAACAGCATGTACCGGACGTAGTCGTCGATCATCTCGGCGTCCGCGCTGACCGACAGCATGCCCAGCTCGTTGCCGACGTTGAGGCGGAAGCCGACGATCGGACCGCCGCCCTCGATGGTGCCGGGGGTCAGGGTGAAGTCGCCGCCGCCCGAACGGAAGCGGGCGATGGTCTCGCCCGGATCGACCGAGAGGTTCTGACGCCAGCCGATCCGCACTTCCGGGCGCAGCCAGTCGTTCTGGCCCATCTTCATGCCGAAATTGATCGCGGCCGTGGCCGAGAACATGTGACCCTCGCGGTCGTCGATCTCGAGATCGAAGCCGTCGCCGCCGCCTTCCTCGACGTGTCCGTCCTCGCTCAGCGAGAAGAACTCGGCGTAGGCCTCGGGCCGGATGGTGAAGCGACCGAACTCGCGCTCGTACGACAGGCCGCCGGCCGCCGCGAGGGTGAAGCCGTTCCAGTCGGACTCGTTGGACAGGTTCAGACCGGCCCCGACGAAGCGGCGCTCGGAGGTGAACGAGGCGTAGCCGGCCGCGGCGCGGGCCCAGGTGGTCCAGTACTGACCCTGGGCGCGCCAGTAGAGGCCGAGTTCCAGCAGGCTGGCGGACAGCACTTCCTCGGCCTCGGCCTCGGGATCCTCGAGATCGGACGAGGTGAAGGCGACCGACAGGCCCACGGCGCCCAGGCCGGTGCCGCGCTCGACGCCGCCGGCGACGCCGAAGCCCTCCGAGCGGAAGCCGTAGCTCTCGGTCTTGTCCTTGTCGGCGTAGAAATTGATCTCCTGCACCCAGGCGCTGGTCTCGCCGGGGCGCGCCGCGGCGTTGCGTCCGGTCAGGGCGCGGGTGACGGCGTCGACGCCCGAGGCCAGCGACAGCAGCGGACCGCCCGAATGGTCGGGCAGCAGCTGCTCGTACAGGTTCAGGAAGTCGTCGCGGTTGGTCTGGGCCAGGAAGGCGTTGCGGACGGCCTCGGCGTCGGCAGCGCCGATGGCGCCGTAGAAGGAGTCGAACATCTCCGACTCGACCGTGATCAGCCCGGCCTCTTCCGCGGTGCGGCGGCGCACATCGGCGAACACCTGGCCGGCGGGCACGTCGGCCCCCGCCTCAACGACGTACAGGAAGGGCGAGTTCTCCTCGAGGGAGGTCAGGTCGATGTCGCCGAAATTCAGCGTCGTCGCGTCGATCAGGGTGAAGCGCTCGGGCGCGTCCAGCAGCGAGGTGAAGCGGACGCCCAGGCCCGCGCCGTCCGCCAGGGTGGCCGCCCCGGAGACGTTGTAATAGCCCGACGCCCCATTGGCGGGGTCGAGGGTCACGATCAGCTCGCCGTCGGCCCCGACGTTGAGGCTGGACACGTCGAGGGCGGTCGACTGGAGCGACTCCAGCGTGCCGTCCGAGACATCGATGTCTAAGGCCCCGTCCGTGTCGGACAGCTCGCCGCGGATGACGGCCCCGCCCGAGACCGACAGTGAGTCGGCGCCGTCGCCGAAGGCGATGTCGCCGAGCACGAGGCCGTTGCGGATGTCGACCGTATCGCCGCCACTGCCCAGGTTGATCGCGCCGACGATGATCGGCTCGGAGCCGTTGGGCACGCCGTCGCCGTCGGTGTCGGGATTGGCGGTCGTCGCCGTGCCGGCGATGCCGTCCTGCACCAGGGTGACGCCGGTGGTGTTGGCGCTGACGTCGATCGCCGTGCCGACGCCCGTGACGGCGTCTCCGGCCTCGTTCGGGCTGACGGTGGCCTGGATCGACCGGTTGTTGGTGATCGAGGTCAGGGTCCCGCTGAGGTCCTGGATGGCGAAGGTGTCCGCCACGCCGCCGCCGGTGCTCGCCAGGATCGGGCCGCTGTTGACCAGGCTGGTGACCGTGGCGCCCGCGTCGATGCGGATGGCCGTCACCGTCGCGGCCTCGGTGCTGTTCGCCCCGGCCGTGATGGCGCCGCTGTTGAACACGGCGGGCGCGATCGTGCCGTCTCCGAAGCGGATCGCGGTGGCGTCGGCGTCGAACGCCAGGGCCACGACCGTGCCTTCGTTGCGGAACCCGCCGGACAGGTCGACCGTCTGGCCGGCGTTGCCGCCGAACACGATGGCGTTGGCCTCGATGCCGTCAACGACGACGCCGCCCACGGTCATCCGACCGTACACGCCCTGGGCCGTGACCGTGCCGCGGTTGATGAAGCCATAGGCCTCGTCGCCCACGCCGACGTTGCCGAGAGCGATCGACTGGCCCGACGCCCCCACCTCGATCGCCGGGGCGGAGCCGAAGACGCTCACGGCCGCCGTCGTCTCGGAGGCGTCGGCCAGGCCGTTGCCGTCGCGGTCGTTGTCGCTCCGGTTCTTGGTGCCGTCGCCGTCGTCGTCCTCGTCGCCGTTCTTGACGCCGTCGCCGTCGTCGTCGCCTTCCGAGCCGGCGCTGGAATAGGTCGGGGGGCGGTCCAGAACGACGCCGCCGGCGACATTGCCCTGGATGCTGACGCCCGGGCCGCCCTGCAGCAGGTCGTCGGCGTCGAGTTCGTCGAGGAACAGCAGCCCCTGTTCGTTCTCGGCGTTCTCCTCGAAGCCTTCCGGACGCTCATTCGGCCGTTGCGTGAAGCGATAACCGCTCGCGGTGATGTTCGACTGGATGACCAGGGCGCCGCCGATGTCGCTTTCGAACGAGGCGCCGGTCGAATTTTCGCCCCGCGCCGTGATCGCGCCGCCCAGGGTCACATCGCCGCTGATGTCGCCGGTCGTCTGCAGGCCGTAGCTGTTCGAGCCCACCACGATGATGGTGCCGAAGCTGCCGAAATCGCCGTTCAGCGGCGCTTCCAGCGAGACGCCGAAGGAGTCGTCGCCGTCGACGGCGATCGAACCGCTCGACTGGATGAAGATGTCGCCGGTCAGCGGCGCTGCGCCGGCCAGCCGGATTCCGTAGCGTCCGGAGCCGTGGGCGAGGGGACCATCGCCGTCGCCGTCGTTGTCGGTGTCGATGTCGTCTTCGGCCGTGATGTCGTCGGTCACGCCGATGGCGCCGCCGATGGTGATGTCAGCCGTGTTGCCGCCCTGGATCAGCACTCCGGTGGCGCCGTTGGCGGCGTTGCCCATGCTGATCGACCCGCCGGCGTCGATATCCAGGTCGTGGCTGGAATTCACCGTCACCGCCGCGCCGGTGTTCACCGTGATCATGCCGCCGGACACGATGTGAATGTCGTCAGGCCCGCTGCCGGTGGCGTTCAGCGTCGTGATCGGCGTCGTCCGGTTCGTGGAGATCACGACCTCGGCCATGGCGCCGGAAGCGGCCAGCAGGGGAGCGATCGCCACCGCGGTCGCAAGTAGAATACGCATTCGGAGAAACCCCTGTGGACGACACGCGCAGAGACGCCGGCGATCCTCTAACAGGGACCACGCCAGCCTGCCTCAAGTTTCTCGAATTTGAGGCGAATGCAAGGCCGAAGGCGCCCTTCCGGTGACGGTGACAAGCGCGGCTATTGCCAGCGTGGACATCAAAGTGATATCACTGTCATATCGAATCAGGAGGGACTGATGACCACGACCCACTCGAAATCCACCGAGCGGCCGGCGTCCACCGCCAACGGCCTGCTCATGCTGCTCCTCGGCCTGCTGCTGATCATCGGCGGCCCGGTGCTGGTGGCGCAGGATCCCGACAACGCCGTCCTCGTCGTCGGCGGCATCGTAACGGCCGTGATCGGCCTGCTGCTGGTCTGCGGCCTCTATTCGCTGCAACCCAACGAGGGGATGGCCATCCTGCTGTTCGGCGACTACCGCGGCACCGACCGCAAGACCGGCCTGCGCTGGGTCATGCCGTGGTACAGCCGCAAGAAGGTCAGCCTGCGGGTCCGCAACCTGACCAGCGACAAGCTGAAGGTGAACGACAAGCGCGGCAGCCCGATCGAGATCGCCGCCAACGTCGTCTGGCGCGTCGAGGACTCGGCCCAGGCCCTGTTCGACGTCGATGACTATCAGGCCTTCGTGAACATCCAGGTCGACACCGCCCTGCGCGACATCGCCTCCCACTACGCCTACGACCACGGCGAGGAGGACGCCGAACCCGAACTGACCCTGCGCTCCGACGCCGAGGACGTCGCCGGCCGCCTCCGCGACGAACTGGTGGGCCGGGTCAGCGTCGCCGGCGTGGCCGTGGACGAGGCGCGGCTGGCCCATCTGGCCTATGCGCCGGAAATCGCCGGGGCCATGCTCCGCCGCCAGCAGGCCGAAGCCGTCCTCGCGGCGCGCCGCCTGATCGTTCGCGGCGCGGTCAGCATGGTCGAGGCCGCCCTGGTCGACCTGGGCGAACGCGGCGTCGTCGAACTGGACGAAGACCGCAAGGCGGCGATGGTCTCCAACCTGCTTGTCGTCCTGTGCGCCGATCGCGACGCCCAGCCGGTGGTCAACGCCGGGACGCTGTACGGCTGAGATGGCGCGCCCCAGGAAGCCGTTCCTGATGCGCGCGTCCTCCGGCGTGATGGCGGCGGTCGAGCGATTGGCCGCCGCCGAACTGCGCTCGGTCAACGCCCAGGTCGAGGTCCTGCTGCGCGAGGCGCTGGCCCGGCGGGGCATTACGCCCTCGGAAGCCCCTCCAGCGCCGGACGGCGCGACGATGACGCCAAAGGATGACGCTTGAGCTTCGCCGTCGCGGGCGCTACGGCGCGCGGATGGTGAAGTCGCACATGTCCAAGGTCCGCAAGGCCCGCCGCATCCAGAAGCGGGTCCGGCGCGTTGGCCCGCTCGGTATCAGCGCCGCGGAGAAGGAACTAATGAACCTGGCCGGGCTGGAGGTCCAGGAAGGCGAACTGCGCCTCTTCCCCGGCTGGGACGAGGAGGTCTCGGAAACCCTGCGGGCCACCAAGGCCGCCGGAGAGGACGAACGCCCCCGCCTGGTCGACACCACCATGCTGTACGCGCCGCGCTCGGGCGGGGTGAAGCGCTACCTGCTGTCCAAGAAGGCGTGGCTGGAGGCGAACCGCCCCGGCGTTGCCCACTCGCTGGTGGTGCCCGGCCAGCACCACAAGGCGGGAGACGACGGCATCGTCCAGCTTCACGCCACCAAGCTGCCGTTCGGCGACGGCTACCGTTGGCCGACGTCGGTGCGCCGCTGGGGCGCGTGGGTGGCGTCGCTGAACCCCTCGGTGATCGAGGCGGGCGATCCCTATACGCCGGGGCAGGGGGCCCTGGAGGCCGGCCAGCGCGCCGGCTGCCCGGTCGTCGGCTTCTGCCATTCCGATCCGGCCGGCCTCGCCGCCCTGCATTTCGGCGAATGGGCCAAGAAGCCGGTGGAGAAGCGCTGGGCCCGCCTGTTCGGCCAGTTCGACCGCGTCGTCTCGCCGAGCCGCTACATCGCGCGCCGGCTGGAGGAAGCCGGCATCACCGACATCGTCATCCAGCCGCTGGGCGTCGAGGTCGACACCTTCCATCCCGACCGCCGCGACCGGGACTGGCTGCTGAAGAAGCTGGGCCTGCCGGCTTCGGCCCGGCTGCTGTGCTTCGCCGGCCGGCCGGCGCGCGAGAAGAACATCGACGTGCTGATCGAGGCCGTGCAGCGCCTCGGCGCGCCCTACCATCTCGTGCTGGTCGGCGCCGGCGCCGGCCTTCCGGCCGAGGAGCGGGTCATCTCCCTGCCGTACGAGGCCAATCCGAAGGCGGTGGCGAAGATCATCGCCTCCTGCGACGCCTTCGTTCACGCCAATGACAAGGAGCCGTTCGGCCTCATCGTGCTGGAGGCCATGGCCTGCGGCCGTCCTGTGGTCGGGGTCAACGCCGGCGGGGTCAAGGAAACCGTCGACGACAGCGTCGGCCAACTGGCGAAGAGCGCCGACCCGGTCCACTACGCCGCCGCCGTCGAGGCCCTGTTCGCCCGAGACATCGAGGCGGTCGGCGCCGCCGCCCGGGTCAAGGCCGTCGAGCGCTTCTCGTGGGGCCGGGTGTTCGAGGACCTGTGCATGACCTACGCCGACGTCAGCGGCGAGCGGGCCTTCGTCGAACCCCGCGGCGAGTGGGCCGAGCACTAGCGTCCGCGGGATCATGACAGGAAGTTATCTTGCCCGGCTCCGCCATCGGCCCTAGCCGTGTGAGTCGAACCCCGGGGGAGATCACCATGAAACGCCTTCTGCTCGCGGCCGTGCTGTCGCTGTTCGCCGCCTCGACCGCGGCGGCGCAGACCGTCATCGTCGTCCGCCACGCCGAAAAGGCCGACGCCAGCGCCGATCCGCTGCTCTCGGAAGCCGGGCAGGCGAGGGCGCAGGCGCTCGCCGCCCAACTGACCGACGCCCACCCCTCGGTGATCCTGACCAGCCCGCTGCAGCGGACGATCCTGACCGCCGCCCCGACGGCGGCGTATCACTCGGTCACGTCCGAAGCTGTTCCGCTGAACACCGGTATCCAGGCCCACCTCGCCGCCATCGTCGCCAAGGTCGAGGCCGCGCCCGACGACGCCACCATCCTGATCGTCGGCCACAGCAACACCGTGCCCCTGATCGCCCGCGCCCTCGGCTACGCCGAAGCCGCCGACATGCCGGAATGCGAATACGACCGGCTGACCACTCTGCACCTGCTCGGCGAAGGCCGGGCCCACGCCATCGTCAGCCGCTACGGCGAACCGACGACCTGCTGACGCCTACGTCGCGCGCTCGAGCACCTGATCCAATTCGGCCCGAACGGTTTCCATGAACGCGTCCGGCAAGCGGCCGAGCGCCTCCATCCGGACGGCTTCGACCGTTGCTATCTTGGCCGTCCGGATCAGGGAGGGCGACGGGAGACCAGCTTCGCCGTAGCGCCGCCCGAGAGCGACGTCTCCCGGCCATCGGCGGTGCTCTGCGCTGGTGATCATCAGCACCCAGTAGAGCCGGCCATCGTCTCCGAGCGGGGTGGCGGACACCACCAGGGCGGGGCGGCGCTGCCGGACCTCCCGATCGGTGTACGGGAATGGGACCTTGACGACGTCGCCGGCGCTAAAGCCCGGCATAGGCTTGCCGGTCGGCCTCGCTGTCCCATTCCTCGAAGGTCGCGAAAGGATCGTCCCGCACGCCGCCTCGCGCCTTCGTCAAGGTGACCTGCCCGTCGCGAATCTCGTAGGCCAGTTCATCACCCTCACGCAGGCCCAAGGCGTTGCGAACGGCCTGCGGCACCGTCGTCTGGGCCTTGCTTGTGATACGGCTCGTGATCATGCGGTAAGGATAATCCTTACCTGGTCCACGTCAAGATCAGCTATTATGTTCGGGAGGTTCCCCGGGGAGCCATCGTCAGGGGCGGGGTCATCGATTGAAAAGTCCAGGCCGCGCCCGATGGGGTCTTGTTCTCGGGTGCCTGGCTGTTCTCGGAGCGTCCCCACCGGCCGTTGCACAGACCCAATTCGACCGGGCGGTCAACGCCGCCCCACCGGCCATGGGCGCGCAGGATGCGGCGCGGGCGGCGGGCGTCGATTGCCGCGTGAGGTCGGCGATTTACATGGGACGCACGGAGGACTTCCGGCCGATCTATGAGGCGGTCTGCCGCGACGGGCCGGGCTATCTGCTGGTCGGGGGACCGGAGCCGCTGGCGTTCAACTGCCTGGCGCTGGAGGCGCAATTGGAGACCGAGCGCCGTCGGGCGACAAGGCGGGCGTTGCCGCCGGTGTGCCACACGCCCAGCAACCGCAACGCCGTCCCGGTGGTGACGCGGTTCGCGCGCCGGGCGGGTCTGGATTGCAGGGTCGATGAGGGCGCCTTGATCGGCGTCTCGGTCGACGACAGCTTCATCTACGAAGCCGGCTGCCGGGACGATGTCGGGGCCTGGCTGGAGGCCGACGGCGACGGCTGGATCGTCACCGATTGCATAACCGTGGCCGCCCAGGGCGGCGAGTGCCGCTTCACCACCCAGACCGAGCGCGCGCTCAGGGCCAATCGGTGGCTGGCGACTCCACAGGCCGGAGATGCCGGACAAGGCTGCAGGGCGGCGGATGCGCGCTACATGGGCGCCGGTCCATCGGGCGCCTGGTACGAGACGACCTGCGCCTCGGGCAGAAGCGTCGTGTTGCGGCTGGAGGGGGGAACGGTCGCGGAGGTGCTGGCATGCTCCGATGCGACGGGGATCGGCGGCGGCTGCCGGAGCGGGCGTGCGGCAGGCGAATAGCCGCCGCCCGGGCGCCTACACGTCCAGCTCATCCACCACGAACCGCGCGTTGTCCTGGATGAACTGGTATCGGGCCTCGGCCTTCTTGCCCATCAGACGCTCGACCAGGTCCTCGATCTCGTCCTCGGAAGCCGGCACCGTGACCCGCGCCAGGGTGCGCTTCTTCGGGTCCATGGTGGTCTCCTTGAGCTGGGAGGCCATCATCTCGCCGAGACCCTTGAAGCGGCCGATCTCGACCTTCTTGCCCTTGAAGACCGTGGCCAGCAGCTCGTCGCGGTGGGCGTCGTCGCGGGCGTATTCCGAGAGCGGGCCTGCCGAAATCCGGTAGAGCGGGGGCAGGGCCATGAACAGCCGGCCCTGACGGATCGTCTCCGGCATCGAACGGTAGAAGAAGGTGATCAGCAGCGCCGCGATGTGCGCTCCGTCCACGTCGGCGTCGGTCATGATGATGATGCGCTCGTAGCGCAGGTCCTCGATGTTGAACCGGCTGCCCGGCTGCACGCCCAGCGCCAGCGCCAGGTCCGACAGTTCGATATTGGCCCGCAGCTTGTCGGCCGTCGCCGAGGCGACGTTCAGGATCTTGCCGCGCAGGGGCAGGATGGCCTGGGTGGTCCGGTCGCGCGCCTGCTTGGCCGAGCCGCCGGCCGAGTCGCCCTCAACGATGAACAGCTCCGTGCCCTCGGCCGACTGGCGGCTGCAGTCCGACAGCTTGCCGGGCAGGCGCAGTTTGCGCGTGGCGGCGGCCCGCTGCACCTCCTTGTCCTTGCGCCGGCGCAGGCGGTCCTCGGCCCGGTCGATGACGAAGCCGAGCAGGGTGTTGGCCTGTTTCGGGCTCTCGGTCAGCCAGTGGTCCAGCGGGTCGCGCATCAGCTGCTCGACCAGCCGCGCGCCCTCCGGCGACGACAGCCGGTCCTTGGTCTGGCCCTGGAACTCGGGGTTGCGGATGAACACCGAGATCAGCGCCCCGGCGTTGGCGATGACGTCCTCGGCCGTGATCAGCCCGGCCCGCTTCTCGTTGGTCAGCTCGCCATAGGCCTTCAGGCCTTTGACCAGCGCCGCCCGGAAACCCGCCTCGTGGGTTCCGCCGTCGGGCGTGGCCACGGTGTTGCAGTAGGATTGGACGAAGCCGTCGGCCTCGCCAAAGCCGATCGGGCTCCACGTCACGGCCCATTCGACCGCGCCAGCCTCGCCCTTGCGCTCGACCCGACCCGAAAAGGCGGGCGTCACCGTCTCCAGGCCGCCGACCCGTTCGGCCAGGGCGTCGGCCAGGCCGTTGGGGAAGTGGAACACCGCCTCGGCCGGGGTGTGGTCGGTGATCCGCTCCGGCGAACAGGTCCAGCGGATCTCGACGCCGCGGAACAGATAGGCCTTGGACCGCGCCATGCGGAACAGCCGGGCCGGCTTGAACGCCGCCCCGACGCCGAAGATTTCATCGTCCGGCCGGAACCGGATCAGGGTGCCCTTCTTCTTCGACGGCTGCACCTGCTGGATCGAACCCAGCGGCAGGCCACGGCTGAACGACTGTCTCCACTCGAAGCCGTCGCGCCAGACCGTGACGTCCAGACGCTCGCTCAGCGCGTTGACCACCGAGACGCCGACGCCGTGCAGGCCGCCGGAGGTCTCATAGGCCTTGCCCGAGAATTTGCCGCCCGAGTGCAGCACCGTCATCACCACTTCCAGCGCCGACTTGCCGGGGTGTTTCGGGTGCGGATCGACCGGGATGCCGCGGCCGTCGTCGCGCACCGACAGCCAGCCCTCGGCGTCGAGGTCGACGGTGATCAGCTTCGCGTGCTTGGCGACCGCCTCGTCCATGGCGTTGTCGAGGACTTCGGCGAACAGGTGGTGCAGGGCCCGCTCGTCGGTGCCGCCGATATACATGCCCGGGCGCTTGCGGACCGGCTCCAGTCCCTCCAGCACCTCGATCGACGAAGCGGAATAGCCGGTGGCCGCCGCCAGCGGGGCGGAGGCGGGCACGTCGGCCGGGCGCGGATGCGGCGCAGGCTCCGGACGCGGCGCCGCGGCCTGGGGCGTCAGGGCCGGATCGGGCGTCGGCTTGGGGGCGGGAGTCAGCTCCGGGCCTTGCGGCTCGGGGATGTCATCGAACAGGGAAGGCGCGGCGTTGGGACCCATACCGATACTGTGCTGCGATTCGGGGACCGGTCTGGTAGGCCCGGCGGCGCTTCTCCACAAGCGGGACGGCGCCCGGCGCCGGCGCCGGCAGGATGGCCCGGGTCAGCACCGCCATGAACAGCACCCACGGAAGGCCCTGGTGCGCCAGCAGGATCGACTCCGACAGGCTGAGCACGAAGAAGGCCCCGAGGAAGCCCAGCGCCCACCAGCCCTCGCGCACGCCCTGGCCCATCGAGCGCAGCACCGTCACGGCCGCCGTGGCCGCCATCAGCACCCCCACCAGCACCGCCCCCGGCCAGCCCAGCTGGACCAGCAGGTCGATCCAGCCGTTGTGGGCGTTCGGGACCGGCCACTGGGTCTCCTTGCGCACCCAGTCGGCGGGCACGGACTCGCCCTCGCGGCCCCAGAAGGCCCCGTAGCCGTAGCCGGTCCACGGCTTGTCGGCGACCTTGCGCATCAGGGCGTCCCAGATCTCGGTGCGGCCGGTCAGGGACGGATCCTTGCCGAGCGCCTCCAGCACCGCCACCGAATGGGTCTCCCACAGCCAGACGCCGGCCCCGGCCAGCACCACCGCGACCCAGATCGCCACGACGCTGAACGCCGCGCCGCCGCGCCGCAGCGACCAGAAGCCGCCCACGAGCGACAGTCCGACCAGCAGGCAGAGCAGCGAGGTCTTGGACTGGGTGGCGAGCACGAGGATCGACGACAGCCCCAGCGCGATCGCCGGCAGCAGCCGCCGCCGGTCCGGCGAGGCCAGGCAGGCCGCCGAGGCCGTGGCCCCGATCACCATCACCGCCCCCATCTGGTTCTTCTCGTACCAGAGCCCGCGCCACAGTCCGGCGTTTTCGAACTGGTGCACGCCGATCGAGGGGAAGGCGAAGACCATGACGAGGCTGCCCACCGCCATCAGCAGCGCCGTGTGCATCAGCAGCCGCGGCAGGTGCGGCCCCCGGAACACCGCGCCCAGATACAGGGCGAACACCCCGCTGATCGCCAGGGCGATGACCCGCCGGCTGGTGGTCTCGAAATCGATGGACCAGTAGCGCGAGGCGAAGGTCAGCCCGACCAGCAGCATCAGGGCGATCGCCGCCGGCCAGGCCCGCCACAGCCGGTCGATGCGATACAGCGCCATGCCGAAGATCGCCGCATAGGCCGGCAGCCACACCAGCCGCAGCACCGGCGTCTCTTCCTGCAGCGGCGCGAACACCGGCCCGATCAGCGCCCCGGTCATCATGGCGATGACGACGACGCAGATCGCCCGCTCCCAAAGGGTCGGAGGGGTCTCGATCAGGACGTCGTCTGGACGGGATTCGTGCACGCCCGCAGGGTCGGCCAACGGGCTTAACGAAGGGTTGGGGGTGGGCTCAGCCCCGGTCCTGGCGGCTGTGCCTGAATCGGACGACGAACACGTCCCGGCTCCGGGCGACATAGCAGATGACGTAGCCGTCACGTCCGAACTTCACGGCCTTTTCCAGCCAGCCTCGTTCCGTCACGGCGCCGATCAACGGATTCTCTTCGAGCAGGTCGAAGACGTGAAGTATGCGCGCCGTCGCCTTCAGCGCTGCTTGCGGCGACCGCTTGGCCAGCCATTCGATCTGCTCGGCCAGGTCGCGTTCGGCTCGCGCCGAAAGCGTCAGCGTCATTTGCGCTCGGCGAGCTTGCGCTCGAGATAGGCTTCCAGTTCCGGCCTGACCTCACTCCAGGGCCGTCCGACTTCGTTCAGGTCATAATTGTCCGCGTTATCGTCGCGCGGATCGCCGCCCTCGGGCCATTCGAAGTCGTCGTAGTCGAACAGCCGGCTATCCAGGATATGGGCCGCCAGCACCGCCTGCGGGAGGCCGCCGTCCCTCGCGATTCCAGCAAACCGGGAGCCCATCGGCTCGGCCAATTCGACGACCAGGCCCTCAGCGGCCTCCGGCGTCGCACGCCGCCCGGCCTCTTCGTCGGCCGCATCCGCCCAGGCGCGGGCCGGCTCGTCGACACCGGGCGGGGCGCGCTCCAGACCAGGCCCGACCTCGTCGCGCAGCCAAGCCTCCAGCATCGTCCCGGCCATCCGCCCGGGCGTAACCCCCGCCGCCTGCGCCGCCTCGCTCAGCTTCCGCAGCGTGTAGTCGTCGAGCTTGAGGGTGAAGCGCGCCATGTCCGCCAGTGTCGCACGGCGCCGGGGAGGGGGCCAGAGATTGCAACCGTTGGTGATGCGCCCCGTCGGATACCCGTCGAGTCGTCAGAACCCCGCCAGCGCCTCGTCGATCAGCCGCACATCCTCCGGCCGGTCCCGCCGGCTCAGCTTCAACGCCTCGCCGTCGCGCCGCACCGTCGTGCAGCGCAGATCGTTGATGTTCCGGTCGATCTGCGCCCGCCGCGCGTCGTCGAAGGGCTCCTCTCCCATCCAGTGCTCGCACATCTCGGTCCGCTCGAGAAACCGCGTCACCGCGTCGTCGCTCCACGTCGGATCGGCGCACCCCGACAGCGCCACGGCCGCCCCCGCCAAAACCAGCATCCGCATCAGGTCTTCTCCACGAAGGTGTCGATCACCTTCTTCTCGCCTGCCTTGTCGAAGGCGACCAGCAGCTTGTTGCCCTCGATGCCGGTGATGTGGCCATAGCCGAACTTCTGGTGGAAGACCCGCTCGCCCTTGGACCAGCCGCCGCCCGCCTGCGGGTCCGCGGTGGCGACCAGCCGGCCGTCCCCCTCGATCAGCGCATGGCGCGCGGGCCGCGCCGCCGGCGTGCGCGCCGCCGTGAACGACTGGGCCCGCTTCCAGCCCGGCGAGGAATAGCCGCTGCCGAAGGTCGGCATCTCGTCCCAGCGGCTCTTGGCCTCCTTCATGCCGGGGGTGACGCCGTAATAGCCGGTGTCGCTCTCGGCCTCGACGTGATCGATCGGCAGTTCGTCGACGAAGCGGCTCGGCAGCTGCGAGGTCCAACGCCCGTAGACCAGCCGGTTGGCGGCGAACGAGATGCGTGCGTCCTGCTTGGCCCGGGTCACGCCGACGTAGGCCAGGCGGCGTTCCTCCTCGAGCCCCTTCTCGCCCTTCTCATCGATGCTGCGCTGGCTGGGGAAGACGCCTTCCTCCCAGCCCGGCAGGAAGACCAGCGGGAACTCCAGCCCCTTGGCGCCGTGCAGCGTCATCACCTGCACCGCGTCATCGGACCCGCCGCGGTCCAGATCCATGACCAGCGAGACGTGCTCCAGATAGGCGGGCAGGGTGTCGAAGGCCTGCATCGACTGGGTCAGCTCCTTGAGGTTGTCGAGCCGCGTCTGCCCGGTCGCCCGGTCGGCCTTCTGCATGTCGGTGTAGCCGCTCTCCTCCAGCACTGTCTCCGTCAGTTCCCAGTGCGTCGTGGTCTGGGCCAGCGCCCGCCAGCGGTCGATATCCCGCACGAAATTCGACAGCGCCGTCCGCGTCCGCGCCTGCAGCTCGTCCGAGGTGATCAGGTCGCGCACCGCCGCCATCGCCGAACGGTTCGACAGCCGCGCGATCTGCAGCACCTTCTGCACGCTGGTGTCCCCAATCCCGCGCTTGGGCGTATTGACGATCCGCTCGAAGGCCAGGTCGTCGTCCTCGGACAGGATCAGCCGCAGATAGGCGTGGGCGTCGCGGATCTCGGCCCTCTCGAAGAAGCGCGGCCCGCCGATCACCACATAGGGGATGGCCAGCAGCACGAACCGCTCCTCGAACGCCCGCATCTGGAACGAGGCCCGGACCAGCACCGCCATGTCCTTGTAGGCCACGCCCTGCCGGCGCGCGGTCTCGATCTCGTCGGCGATCAGCCGCGCCTCGGCCTCGCCGTCCCAGACCCCGCGCACCCGGACCTTGTCGCCGCTCAGGTCCTCGGTCCACAGCGTCTTGCCCAGCCGCCCCTTGTTGGCCGCGATCAGGCCCGAGGCGGCCCCCAGGATGTGCTGCGTCGATCGGTAGTTGCGCTCCAGCCGGATCACCTTGGCGCCCGGGAAGTCGCGCTCGAAGCGCAGGATGTTGTCGACCTCGGCGCCGCGCCAACCATAGATCGACTGGTCGTCGTCGCCGACGCAGCAGACATTGCCGGTCGAGGAGGTCAGCAGCCGCAGCCACAGATACTGGGCGACGTTGGTGTCCTGGTATTCGTCGACCAGGATGTAGCGGAAGCGTCGGCGGTATTCCTCAGCGATATCCGCGTGCTTCGACAGGATCGTCAGGTTGTGCAGCAGCAGGTCGCCGAAGTCGCAGGCGTTCAGGCTGACCAGCCGCGCCTGATAGGCCGCGTACAGCGCATGCCCCTTGCCGTTGGCGAAATCCTCGGTCGAGGGCAGCTTCTCGGGCGTCCAGCCGCGGTTCTTCCAGTGGTCGATCAGCCCGCTCAGCGAGCGCGGCGTCCACCGTTTGGTGTCGAGGTTGGCCGCCTCCAGCAGCTGTTTGCAGACCCGCTCCTGATCGTCGGTGTCGAGGATGGTGAAGGTCGACTTCAGCCCCACCAGCTCGGCGTGCCTGCGCAGGATCTGCGCCGCCACCGAATGGAAGGTGCCCAGCCAGCGCAGCCCCTCGGCCGACGGCCCGATCAGCTGGGTGATCCGCTCGCGCATCTCGCGCGCGGCCTTGTTGGTGAAGGTGACGGCCAGCAGCTCCCACGGCCGCGCCCTTCCGGTCGCCAGGATGTGCGCCAGCCGGGTGGTCAGCACCCGCGTCTTGCCCGTGCCGGCGCCGGCGAGGACGAGCACCGGCCCATCCACCGTCTCCACCGCCAGCCGCTGCTCGGGGTTCAGACCGGCCAGATAGTCGGGCGCTCCGGAAGCTTCGACGCCTCCGGGGCCGCGCGAGCGGGCGAGGTCGGAGATTCGGGGGGAGGGCAGATCGGTCACGGGGCTCCAAGCGTCTCGGGAATCGGAGAACATATGTAGCACACGCCCCAGCGAAAGGGGGTCGGGGGGCTCGGAACGGCGTTTCTTTACACGTCGCGCGGGTGCCCACACACTCCTACACGGGGCGCATCGCCCCGGCTGCTCTGGGAGGGCGACATGACGATGGAAACCAGTGGAACGGGATCGACGGGCTTTCAGGATCTGATCAAGCGGTTCTGGGGCTTCGATCACCTGATCGGCAGCGTCCTGATCAAGATCGTCTACTACATCGGCCTGGTTCTGATCCTGCTCTTCACGGTCATGGGCATGCTCGGCGGCGGCCTGATGGGCATGATGGGCCTTGGAGAGGGGGGCGGCGGCGGCGCCATCATGATCATCCTCGCCCCGATCCTGGGCGTGGTCTATCTCGTGTTCTGGCGCTTCATCTGCGAGATGTGGCTGCTGATGTACCTCATGTACAACCGCATGGGCGAAATCCGGGATCGCCTGCCGCCGCGCTGAGACGGAACCGCCTAACGGCCAAGCCGTTCCTCGACGGTCAAAAGCGACCAGGAGGAACGGCCATGGCTGACAACATCAACAACACCGGCGGCGGGAGCGGCAACACCGGTCTCGCCTTCATCGTCGGGGCGGTCGTGGTCGTGCTGGCCCTGGTGGCCTGGTTCGTCTTCGCCCGCGGCGGCGCCTCCACCCCGGAACAGGTCGACGTCAACGTCGATGTGCCCGAGGTCTCGGCCCCGGCGGTTCCCGGAACGGGAGGCTGATCCATGACCGACCCGAACCTTCCGCCGCGCGACGACCGGCCCGAGGTCGTGCATCACACCACCATCAACAACCCCTCCACGGGCGGAAGCGGCGGAGCCGGCTGGATCGGCTTCCTCGTCGGCGGCCTGGTGGTGGTGCTGGTCATCATCGCCATCGTGGTGTTCTCGAACGGCGGCCTGAACCGGGCTACGGACACCAAGGTCGATCTCGATGTCGATCTGCCGGCCCCGAGCCTGCCCGAGGCGCCGAAGATGCCGGAACTGCCGGACGTCGAGCCGCCCAGCGTCCCCAACCCCGATCCGGCGACCTGAGCGCCTATTTGAGACGATAGCTGATGGTGGTCACGACCCGGACCCTCTGGTCCGGCGACTGGCTGGCGTCGCCATAGCCCTCGCGGGGCAGGATTTCGAACGAGCCCTGCGTCGCCTGCCGGATCGGTCCGAGCGGGGTCCCCGAGTCCTCCGCGAACTGGGCCGCGCCGCTGCGGGCCGAGGCCGTCGCCTCCGCGATCATCGCTGGCCGCACGTCGTTCAGCTTGGTGAAGATGTAGGTGGGGCCGTTGAAGTCCTGCAGCACCACGCCCTGACGCACGAGGTCGTTCAGCGCCCGGGTGGTCGCCTGCACGCGGGCGACATCTGTGGTCCGCACGATCACGGTCTGGGCCAGGATGAAGCGCGGCCCGCCGTCCTGCTGGGCGTATTCGCGCGAGCGGCGGTCGGACACCTCGAGCCGACCCAGGGTGATGGTGTCGGCCGGATAGCCCTGCGCCGCCAGGAACCGCCGCACGACCCCCAGGTCGGCGTCGATGCGGGCCTGCACCTCCGACAACACCTCGCCGGAAGCGGTGAAGCGCAGCGGCAGCACCGCCAGGTCGGCCTGCACGTCGCGCTCGGCCAAGCCCCTGACCGTCACCGAACGGTCGCCGACGCGGGCGTTGACCACCCCCTGTCCGACCAGCCCCCCTCCGCCGATCAGCCCGACCGCGAGAAGACCGCCGACGACGGCGGCGGGGATCAGTTTGTTGTCGGCCATGATGCGCTCTCCGGGGCGGAGGATGCGCCAACCTTGGCCGCTGTCAATCGGACGACTCCTGTTCGGCGAAAGACCGGTCGCCGGCCGCCCACGCCAGGGCCAGCAGCCGGCAGGCCGAGGCCAGCGGCGTGCGTCCGCGCCGCTCGTCGATCCGCTTCATCAGCCCGGCATGGGTCAGTCCCAATTCGCCCGCCACCGCGTCCAGCACGGCCCAGAAGGCGGGCTCCAGCGCCACCGAGGTGGCGTGGCCGGACAGGGAGACGGAGCGCTTTCTGAGCATCGGCCAAGCCTAGCCGACCCGGCAGCGGGGGGCGAGCCGGCCGGCGCGTTTCGGCCGCCATAAGCGCTGCTTGTGGGGCTGTCCCCATTCCTCGGCTTGCGCCCGGCCGCGGGCTCATCCACTTGGCTGACATGACCGCGCCCACCGAGTCCCTCGCTCCGCCGACCCCCGGCCTCTCCCGCGGCACGCTGCTGGCGATCGGCGGCGTGGCCCTGTGCGCGGCGATCTGGGGCACGACCTGGTACGCGATCACCCTCCAGCTCGGCCATGTGGCGCCGCTGGCCTCGATCGTCTGGCGCTTCGGCCTCGCCGCCCTCGTGATCTTCGCCGGCTGCCTGGTCACGCGCCGCTCGCTGAAACTGACCCTCAACCAGCACCTCGCCGCGGCGGGGCAGGGGGTGTTCGCCTTCTCGATCAGCTACAGCTTCACCTACGCCGCCGAGGGGCGCATCCCGTCCGCTGTCGTGGCGGTGATCTTCGCCTCGCTCGCCCTGCTCAACCTGATCCTGTTCCGCATCGCCGCGCGCCAGCGCGCCGCCGCCCTGTCATGGGGCGGGGCGGCCCTGGGCGTCGTCGGCGTCGCCGTCCTGTCCGGTTCGGAAATGCTCGGCGCCGGGCTCGATGAGGCCAGCGCCACCGGCGTCGGTTTCGCCCTCGTGGCCGTGGTCGCCTCCGCCTTCGGCAACTATTTCGCCTGGCGCGGCCAGAATGCCGGATCCGCCGTGATCCCGTCGACGGCCTGGGCCATGGCCTGGGGCGCGGGCCTGCTCGGTCTCTACGGCCTCGCCACCGGCGTCGAATGGTCGATCGAGCCGAGCCTCACCTATATCGGCTCGCTGCTCTACCTGTCGGTGTTCGGCTCGGTGATCGCCTTCGTGGTCTATTTCAGCGTCGCCCGCGCCCGCGGCTACGCCCTGGCCAGCTACATCTCGGCGCTGACCCCGCCGATCGCCATGCTGGTCTCGATCCTGTTCGAGGGGGCCCATTTCGGCTGGCCGGCCCTGGCCGGTCTGGCGCTGGTGCTGGCCGGGCAGGTCCTGCTGATCCGCGCCCCCAAGGTCTCGGCCGCCTAGAACCAGCCGCGCTTCTTCTTCTTCGGCGTCTCCGGCGGCTGACCCTCCTTCGCGGCCTCCGCCTCGGCCTTCCGCCGCTTGCGCTCGGCCGCCACGCGGATGGCGACCAGCATGGGGATCAGTCCGTGCCGGTTGTGCGGCATGTCGCCCATCTCAGTCCTCCAGCTTCGACCCGTCCAGCAGCCGGTCCGCGGCGGCCCGCTCCTTGGCCGTCTTCGTGCGCTCCGCCTTCGAGCGGCCGTGCGCCCCCCGGTTGGCGGCGGCGTCGGCCTTCTTCTCGGCCCTGGCCCTGTCCTTGCGGACCCGGTTCAGGTTCACGACCTCGCCCATGACGCCTCCGTTATGCAACCGGCGCTCCGCCGGACGGTTTTCCTGACACCCCATCCGTCAGGAGTTCTCCATGGTAGACCTCTCGCTCCTTCGCGAAAGCCTTGAAGTCGTCGGCTCCGACGGCGAGCACGTCGGCCGGGTCGATCACGTGCATGGCGACCAGATCGAACTGGCCAAGCTGGACCTCGGCTCGGGCTTCAAACACCACATGATCCCGGTCAGCTGGGTCGACCACGTCGACGCCCACGTCCACCTCAACGTCACCCGGGACGAGGCCAAGGCCCGCTGGATGGAGAAGCACTGATGCCCGCCGACGCCTTCGCCATCGAGGACGATTTCGAGGTCCTCGGCTCCGACAACCGCCACGTCGGCGAGGCCGACGGACTGACCGAGGACGGCCTCAAGCTGGCCCGCCGCGACGCCGGCACGGACGGCAAGCACCATGTCCTGCCGCTCGACCTGATCGACCGCGTCGTCGCCGACGAGCGCAAGGTCTTCCTCAACTGCACCCAGGAAGAGGCCCAGGCTCGCTGGCGGACGCTGGACTGACCTCAGAAGCCGGTGAACAGCCGGTCGAGGGCGCGGCGGATGTCGTCTTCATACCGACCCAGCGAGCCGGCAAGTCGCGTTGGCGGTCGACGGTCGATCGCACCCATCTCGGAGAGCAGGAGCACGAACGGATCTCCTTCGAACTCCACCCTCAGGCTCACGCTGGTCAGCACGGCCTCGATCGGCATTTTCAGCAACGGCGCGACAAGTAGGGTCGGGGTTTCGTCATAGAACTGCGACTGGACCACGACCAGATATGGCGCAATCGGCCGCGATCTGACCGATGGATTTTCGATGACGTCGAACTGCCGGATCACCAGCGGCGCAGGTCTTCGCCGAAGACGCCATAGCGGTCTATGCGCTCGTTATGGAGACGGATGGCCTCAGCGTTCTCTCCCGCCCAGCGTTTTGCCCGGCTCTCGGCCCCCGCGGGATCGACCTTCTGAAGGTACAGGCGCAGGCTGCGCTCATCCACGCCGGTGACGTCGATGCCGAGCCGCGCGGCCTGTTCCAGCAGTTCCGGCTCTATCTCGATCTTCTTCAATTCGGGTTCGGCCATGGCTCCAGATTACGCCGAAACCCTTGGCCCCGCTACCAACCGGAAATAGGCGCCCATCACCCCGGCGAGATCATCTTCTCCGGCCGCACCCATTCGTCGAACTCCTCGTTCGTCAGATAGCCGCCGCCGACGGCCTCCTCGCGCAGGGTGGTGCCGTTCCTGTGCGCCGTCTTGGCGATCTTGGCGCAGGCGTCATAGCCCAGCTTGCCGTTCAGCGCCGTCACCAGCATCAGGCTGTTCTCCAGCCCGCGCTTGATGTTCTCCTCGCGCGGCTCGATCCCGACCACGCAGTTGTCGGTGAAGCTCACCGCCGCATCCGCCATCAGCCGCACCGACTGCAGGAAGTTGTAGGCCATCACCGGGTTGAACACGTTCAGTTCGAAATGCCCCTGCGAGCCGGCGAAGGTGATCGCGGCGTGGTTGCCGAACACCTGAACGCAGACCTGCGTCAGCGCCTCCGACTGGGTCGGATTGACCTTGCCCGGCATGATGGAACTGCCAGGCTCGTTCTCCGGCAGGGCCAGCTCGCCCAGCCCCGAGCGCGGGCCCGAGCCGAGGAAGCGGATGTCGTTGGCGATCTTGAACAGCGACGCCGCCACCGTGTTGATCGCCCCGTGGCTGAACACCATGGCGTCATGCGCCGCCAGCGCCTCGAACTTGTTCGGCGCGGTGGTGAAGGGCAGGCCGGTGATGGCGGCGATGCGCTCGGCGACCTGTTCCGCGAACCCGACGGGCGCGTTCAGCCCGGTGCCGACGGCCGTGCCGCCCTGGGCCAGCTCCATCAGCTTGGGCAGGGTCTGTTCGATCCGCTCGATGCCGTTGGCGACCTGCTGCGCATAGCCGCCGAACTCCTGGCCCAGCGTCAGCGGCGTCGCGTCCTGCGTGTGCGTGCGGCCGATCTTGATGATGCCCTGCCAGGCGTCGCTCTTGGCCTTCAGCGCGCCGTGCAGGTGCTTCAGGGCCGGGATCAGCGTCTTCACCACCTGCTCGGCGCAGGCGACGTGCATGGCCGTCGGGAAGGTGTCGTTCGACGACTGGCTCATGTTGACGTGGTCGTTGGGGTGGACCGGCTTCTTGGAGCCCATCTCGCCGCCCAGCATCTCGATCGCCCGGTTCGAGATCACCTCATTGGCGTTCATGTTCGACTGGGTGCCCGAGCCGGTCTGCCAGACGACCAGCGGGAAGTGGTCGTTGAGCTTGCCGTCGATGACCTCCTGGGCCGCAGCGACGATGGTCTCGCCCAGCTTCGGGTCCAGCTTGCCCAGCGCCATATTGGTCTCGGCCGCGGCCCGCTTGACGATGCCCAGCGCCCGCACGATCGGCAGCGGCTGCTTCTCCCAGCCGATGCGGAAATTGCCCAGCGACCGCTGCGCCTGCGCCCCCCAGTAACGGTCCGAGGCGACCTCGATGAGGCCGAAGGTGTCGGTTTCGGTGCGGTTCGTCATGGCGCGGCAGGCTCTTCAGGCGTGGCGGGAGGATGCGCGGCGGTGTAGCACGGGCAGGCGAGGGGACAAGGACGGGAGACGACGATGAGCTGGTGGCTGGCCGCGGTTTTCGCCGCGACGATGCAGACCCCCGCGTCGACGGTGGCGCCCCCGTTCGACCAGACGGTGGGGCTGCCCATGCCGCCGATCATGGCGACGATCCACACCGATCGGGGAGACATCCGGCTCGCCCTCGATGTCGAGGCCGCGCCCGTCACCGTCTGCAACTTCGTGCGCTACGCCAGGGCGGGCCGGTACCGTGGCGGCCGCTTCTTCCGCACGGTCGTGGCGGAAACCAACGACAACCCGAACCCCATCGACGTCATACAGGCCGAGACCGACGCGGGCAGCGACGACCCCGGATTCGGTCCGATTCCGCTGGAGCGCACCCGCGACACCGGCCTTCGACACTTGGCCGGCGCGATCTCGATGGCGCGCGACGGTCCCGACACGGCGACCTCCAGCTTCTTCATCGTCGTCCACGACGCCCCCGCCCTGGACTTTGGCGGAGGCCGCAATCCAGACGGTCAGGGCTTCGCCGCCTTCGGGACCGTCACCGAGGGTCTGGATCTGGTCCGCGACATTCATGGTCAGCCCGCCCGCGACGAACAGCTGGTCGAGCCTGTCGCCATGACGGACGTCGAGATCGGTCTCGACGCCGCCTGCCTCGCCGATTGGCGGGCCAAGGGCTCGTGACCCAGGGCTGGATCGGAACCGGCAAGGTCCGCCTGCGCGAGACCGGCGCCGCTGTCGAGATCGCCATCGACGGCCTGACCACCCACGCCAAATACTACAAGCCGCTGGTCTACGAGTTCATGCGCAAGGAGTGGCAGTCCCGCCCCTCCTGGGGCGATTTCGTCGTCGAGATCCGCATGGAGCACGTGGGCGACCCGCCGCACATCGACCTCGACAACCTCGCCAAGGCCCTGCTCGACGCCATCAAGGGCTACCTGTTCCACGACGACGCCCAGGTCGCCCGCCTGCTGGTCGAACGCCACGAGGGCGAGCGCGAGCGCATCACCATCCGGGTCTTCCCGCGCCGATAACCCTGCCTCCGCCGTCACCCTCGGGCTTGACCCGAGGGCCAGATCATCCGGTGCTCGGTGCAAACGAAGCGGTATCGGTCTGCGGGCCGCCTCGGGCGCACAGTTCGGCCCGCCGTCTGATCCTCGGCTCAAGCCCGAGGATGACGTTTCATCTGGTCGGGATGTACCTCAACACCCCGACCACGCCACCCCCGCCGTCGCTGGGGTGATGCACCCCGTCGTTGATTGGCGCCTCCGCGAAGTCGAACGGACTCACCCCCTCCAGGCACGCCGCATTGACCCCGTACTCATCCGGATTCGAGCGCCGCCGGTGGTGCGTGTAGATGCCGCATTTCGAGCAGAAGAAGTGCCGCGCCGTCCCGGTGTTGAACCGGTACTCGCCCAGCGCCTCCGCGCCCTCCAGCACCTCGACCCCGTCCAGCCCCGCCGTCACCGCCACGGCGCCGCGCATCCGGCACAGCGAACAGTCGCAGCGCCGCGCGCTGGCCAGCCCCTCGCTGAGCCGTACGCGGAACCGCACCGCGCCGCAGTGGCAGGCCGCGGGGGACCAGCCGTCAGGGTCCACGCTCAAGGTCATCCCGCACCCCGCTGGAAGCGGAGCGTCGGCAGGCGCAGCTGCATCTCCGGTCCCACGAACAGCTGAGGCTCGGACGGGACCGTGATCCCGGCCGCCTGCTCCTTGCGGGCCACGCAGGCTCGTGTCGCGGCGGCCAGCGCCAGGAAGTCGGTCGCGGCCGGCAGGCTCTCTATGATGCAGCCGTCGAACCACGGCCAGGTTTCCTCGGCGCCGCAGCCGAACGAGGTCCGGTCGCGACGGGCGGCGGTCAGGATCATCCGGTTGGGAGCGGCCAGGGCCGTGGTGAAGACGCCAGAATAGCAGGCCGAGACGATCACCACCGTCGGCCGGGTCCCGCACCACTGCCGCACGAGGACGGCCATCGCGGCCGGGGTGATGGTGGCGGCCGGTCCGAACACCAACCCATCGGGCGAGCCGTGCGAGGTGAAATACAACAGGCAGCCGCGCGTCGTCCGGCTGGTCGCCTCGGCCACGCCGGCCAGGGCCTCGGCCGCCGTGACGGGGTCGGCGGCGTCCGGCCTCAGTGAATAGTCGACCAGGCTTTCGCGCGGCAGGCCGGCCTCGATCAGGCCCTTCGTCACGTCGCGGCGGGCGTTGTCGAAGGCGTCGATGGGTCTCCCGCCGCCGTCGCGCCAGTCCCCGGCGATGACCGCAGCGGCCCATCCCTCGAAACGGCTCTGCGCCGCCGGACTCTGGGCGCAGGCGGAGCCTGCCCCCGCCAGCGACACCGTCAGTATCAGCAGCAATAATCCCCGACCCATGCGCGCCTCGCCCACGTCCGGGGTCGAAGTTAGCGCAAGCGGCGCGGTGGAAAAGGCCTACTTCTTGCGGAACTGGTCCAGCGAAACGACCTTGGGCCCGTCATCCCCGTTCGAGGGCGGCGTTTCGGCGGCTTCCGGCTCCGGCGCCTCGGCCGCCGCCTCCTCGATCAGCGGCGTCTCGAACTGCAGCAGGAACTGCACCGACGGGTCGTAGAACCGCGTCACCGCCGTGTAGGGCATCGACAGCACCTTCGGCATGCCGCCGAATTTCAGCATCACCGAAAACCGGTCGGTCTCGACCTTCAGGTCCCAGTACTGGTGCTGCAGCACCACCGTCATCTCGTCGGGATATTTGGCCAGCACGTCGGGCGGGACGCTGACGCCGGCCGCGCGGGTCTTGAAGGTGATGTAGAAATGGTGCGCCCCCGGAATGCCTTCCGGCATGGCCGCGCGCTCCAGCGCCGAGCGGATGACGCCGCGCAGGGCGTCCTGCGCCAGCTGCTCGTAGTGCATCTCGTCGACTGGCGGGGTCTCGTCGGCCATCGGGTCCCTCGGCGTTGCAGTCGGAGGGTTTAAACGCGCGGCGGCGCGGGCGGAAGATGGCGAGACGGTAAACTGGAGGGAAAGTGCCAGGGGTTCTGTTGGCAGGCCCCCTGGCGGCCCCGCCCCGGGAACTGATCCCCGAGGACTTAAGTGTTCGAAATCACCCGAACCGCTTACGCGGCGAGAGCGACTTCTCCAGCGAAGTTATCGTTCGCAGTTAGTTAAAGGCCCGATACGGTGGGCCAGGACGGGCGAAAGCAGTCCTCTTTACACGTCCGTCGATGCTAGTCGGCCCCGCACCGCCCGCCGATACACGGGAGGAAATGGTGGAGCCGCCGGGAATCGCACCCGGGTCCGGTCCGCTTATTACAGGCGCGTTTATCGCCATAGTCCGGGCGAACCCGGACCCCTCCAATATAGGTTATGGAGCCTGTCATTCCAAGGGGTTCGCGGTGCGTGGACCGCGCCGCCTCGACGACGGCCGTCCGGGCCCGCGGCTTTCGCGATCGTGCTCGCGCTGGACAACAGCCCGCCGGCATAGTCAGGAGAGTCATGGCCCATCATCGTCTGTTCGCCGCCGCCGCCGTCATCCTGGCCGTCGCCGCCCCGGCCGGCGCCGCTTCCGCCCACGCGCGGCTGGTGCGCTCAACTCCCGCGGCCGATGCGATCGTCGCCGCGCCGGGCGTGATCTCCCTGACCTTCAGCGACCGGATGGTCCCGGCCTTTTCGACCCTCGACCTGGTCGACGCGGCCGGGCGCGAGACGGCCGTTCGGGCCACCGTCAGCGAGGACGGCAAGACCCTGTCCGCCCGCCCGCTCCGGCCGCTTGCGGCGGGCGCCTGGACCGTCAATTGGCGGATCGCCACCCACGACGGCCACCGCATCACCGGCTCCTACGGCTTCACCGTCCGGTGAGATGACCGAGGTCCTGCTGATCGGGCTGCGTGTGATCCAGTACGCGGCGGCGGCCATGGTCCTCGGCGTCCCCGCCTTCATGCTTTACAGCCACGCCGCCATGGCCGGCGTCCGGCCCCGCTGGGCGGAAATCCTGACCCTGTCCGCTGCCGCCGTCCTGCTGGTCGCGACGCTCGCCGCCCTCGTCGCCCAGACCGCGGTCATGGCCGGGTCGATGGCCGAGGCGGTCAAGCCCGAAACCCTCGGCTTCGTGATCTCCGGGACCGGCCTCGGCGCCGCCTATGTCGTGCGGGCGGCCCTGGCCCTCCTCGCCCTGCTGCTGGCGTTGGCTCTCCGGGGCGACGTCCTGTGGCGGAGCCTGATCGTTCCGGCCGTGCTGATCGCCGCCTCCTTCGCCTGGACCGGGCACGGCGGAGCCACCGAGGGGGCGTGGCGCTGGCCCCATCTCGCCGCCGACATCGTCCACGCCTTGGCCGCCCTGATCTGGATCGGCGCCCTGGCCGCCTTCGTCGTCCTGGCGCGCCGACGGCACGGAGCGGACGGTTCCGCCGAAGCGCTCGCCGCCGCCCTCGTGGGCTTCGCCAACGTCGGCGCCGTCGCCGTGGCCGTCCTGGTCCTGTCCGGCCTGGTCAATGCCTGGGTGCTGGTGGGGCCGGACGGCCTGCAGGCGGCGCCGCGGACGCCGTGGGGCCTGTTGCTCGCGGCCAAGCTGGCGGCCTTCGCCGGCATGGTGACGCTGGCCGTCCTGCACCGTTACCGACTGGCGCCGCGCCTGTCGGCGGCGGGCGCTTCGGCCGCGCCGCATCTGGCCCGGCTCCGGCGCACCCTGGCCGTCGAGTTCGCCCTCGGGCTGATCGTCCTGGGCCTCGTCGCCGTGATGGGCCTGCTGCCGCCGCCCGCCGCCCTCTAGTCCGCCCGCGCGGCCCGCGAGGACCAGTGGATGTGCTGGATGCGCCAGCCGTCGGCGTGGCGGCGCAGCAGCATGGTCTCGGTGGTGATCTGGTCGACCGGCCGGCCGTTGAACGCGCCCGTGGTCCGGCCCTCGCTGGTGATCCACGCCACATCGCCCGAGACGTCGCCGGAGCGCCGGGTCACGGCGTCCTCGGTGGCGGCGGCGAAGGCGGCGTCGGCCTCCAGATGGTGCGAGGCGTATTCGGCCTTCGAGCGCTCGGCCCCGCCCGCCTCGAAGATCAGCGCGTCCTCGGCCAGCAGGGCCAGCGCCGCGTCCCGGTCGCCCGCCCGCAGGGCCGCGTGAAAGGCGTCCACCGCCGCCGCCGCCTCGCCCGCCGCCGGCGCGACCCGGGCGGGCGGCGCATCGTGCCCATGCTGAGCCAGCCCCGGACCAGCCGAGAGGGCGAGCAGGACGGCGGCGAGGGCGACAGAGGGGCGGGACATGGGGCTCTCCGAAGACGTCCGGCCACCCTAGCCGGATTGCCCGGCCTGTCAGCCCGTCGTCTGCGCGTCGGCCGCCGGCGCCCGCGTCCACTCCGGCGTCTGGTTCCGGAACCAGGTCAGCTGGCGCTTGGCGTAGTTGCGGGTCGCCTGCCGCGTCGCCTCGACCGCCGTCTCCAGCGTCGTCTCGCCGGCCAGATGCGCCGCGAACTCGCGCACCCCCACCGCCTTCATCGCCGGCAGGGCCGGGTCCAGCCCGCGCGCCACCAGCGCCCGCACCTCGTCCAGCGCCCCGTCCGCGACCATCCGCGCCACCCGCGCGTCGCAGCGGGCGTACAGCGCCGCCCGGTCCGGCTCGAGCACCAGCCCCGTCCACGACCCCGGCGCCAGCAGGGGCGTGGTCTCCGCCGTCCAGTCGCTCAGCGCCCGTCCGGTGTGTTCCGCCACCGCCCAGGCGCGCGTCAGCCGCTGCCGGTCCCCCGCCTCGATCCGCGCCGCCGCCGCCGTGTCGACCGCCGCCAGCCGCGCCCGGAACGCCGCCTCGCCGAGCCGGTCGTACAGCGCCCCCGCCGCCTCCCGCACCTCCAGCGGCACATCCGGAACATCCGCCAAGCCCTTGGTCAGGGCCGTGAAATACAGGCCCGTGCCACCCACCAGCAGGGCCGGCCGTCCCGCCGCCGCCAGGTCCTCCAGCACCGGCATGACGGCCCGGCTCCAGCGCCCGACCGACCAGGCCTCGGCCGCGTCGGCGACGCCGTACAGCCGGTGCTCGGCCCGCGCCTCCTCCCCGGTCGACGGCCGGGCGCTCAGCACCCGCAGGTCGGCGTACAGCTGCTGGCTGTCGGCGTTGACGATCGCCGCCCCGGTCCGCTCCGCCATCTCCAGCGCCAGCGCCGACTTGCCCGAGGCGGTCGGGCCGGCCAGCAGCGTCACGGCGGGTCGGGATGTGATCTGGGACAAATCGGCGCTCGCGGGGATGACCTATATCGGCGATAGAACGCCGGCCTCGCGCCCGGCAAGCCCGACGCACCACAGGAGTCCCCCGCCGTGTCCCATCCAACCCCCGATCGCGCCCAGGTTCTCGCCGCCCTCGACGCGGTGACCGATCCGAAGAGCGGGCAGGGGCTGGCTGCGGCGGGGCTGGTGCAGGGCCTGACCGTCGCCCCCGCCGCCGACGGCGTCCGGGCCGGCTTCGTCATGGAGGTCCCGCCCGGAGAGACCTCGACCTACGCCCCGGTCCGCGACGCCGCCGAGGCCGCGCTCAAGGCCCTGCCGGGCATGGCCCGCGTCTCCGTCGTCCTGACCGCCGAGGCGGTGCAGAAGCCGCGCCTCAGGACCGCCGGCCTGTCGCCCCAGGCCGTCCACCAGATCCGCCCCAACGCCCCGGTCCCGACCGAGCGCCCCGCCCACGTCCGCCGGGTCCTCGCCGTCGCCTCGGGCAAGGGCGGCGTCGGCAAGTCCACCGTCGCCGTCAACCTCGCCGCCGCCCTGGCGGCCCGCGGCCTGTCGGTCGGCGTGCTCGACGCCGACGTCTACGGCCCCTCGCTGCCGACCATGCTCGGCGTCTCCGGCAAGCCCGAATACCGCGACGGCATGATGGAGCCGCACGCGGCCCACGGCCTCAGGGTCATGTCCGTCGGCCTGCTGACCGAGAAGACCGACGCCATGGTCTGGCGCGGCCCCATGGCCTCCCAGGCCATCACCCAGATGCTGACCCAGACCCGCTGGGGCACGGAGGACCGGCCGCTCGACGTCCTCGTCGTCGATCTGCCGCCCGGCACCGGCGACGTCCAGCTGACCCTGATCCAGAAGACCCCGCTGGACGGCGCGGTGATCGTCTCGACCCCGCAGGAGGTGGCCCTCGCCGACGCCCGCCGCGCCCACGCCCTGTTCCGGAAGGTCAAGGTTCCGACCCTGGGGCTCATCGAGAACATGAGCGGCGACGTCTTCGGCCGCGGCGGAGCGGAGGCGGAGGCCGGACGCCTCGGCGTCCCCTTCCTCGGCGACCTCCCCCTCGACGCCGCCCTGCGCCAGGCGGGCGACGCCGGAACGCCGTTGGTCTCCTCCGAGCCGGACGGCGAGACCGCCCGCCGCTTCGCCGTCGTCGCCGCCCGCGTGGCGGACGTCCTCGGCGTCTAGCTCACAGCCTGCCGAACGAGACGCCCTTCCAGCCCCAGCCGCCCTCGGCCGCCGCCTTGTGCAGCGGCCCTTTGATCTCGCTGGTGTTGAAGCGGTAGCTGTAGACCTCGCCCCACGATCCGTCCTCGCGGAAGGCGTGGACGCTCTCGAAGCTCATCTCCCACGACTGGCCACGGAAGCCGGATGCGGCGAGGCTCAGCTCCGGCACGCCCGCCCGCCATTCCACCGACCATTCCTGGTCGGCCGAACGCACCACGCCGCGCGCCTCGTCGAATTTCATCAGCACCTTGAACACGCGCTGGATCCCCGCCTTGGCGAAGATCTCGTACCACTGCGCATCGACGATCTTCCATTCGGCGACCAGGTCGACGCCCTCCGCCTTGCCGTCGCGAACGACGAAGGGCGCGGTCTCCCGGTTCAGCCCCAGCAGCCGCTTGCGCAGCGCCGCCGCGGACTCGCGCGGCACGCCCGCGGGCGCCGCCCGCGTGCCGGTCAGCCAGCTCAGAACGCCCATCTCAAGTCCCCCGACCCCGCCCGGTCCTCCGGGCGCCGCGACCTTCGCACACCCGGACCCCGGTCACCACCAGTCGTCTTCGGCGAAGTCCCGGTCGACGGCCCGCAGGCACATGTCCGCCGCCGCCGCCAACTGGCCCGGCGTCAGCGAGTCGTAGAAGGCGTAGGAGCTGCCGATCGCCTGCCGGCTCTCCACATCGCCCAGGGCCGCCGCCGCCTTGCGCCCATAGGCGGCGTAGCCCGCCAGCACCGCGGCCCGGTCGCCCGTCGCCCGTCCCTCGAGCATGGCGTTGCTCATCGTGCCGAGAATGGTCGTGCAGACGACCAGCGTCGGGCGGTCGGGCGGCGTGTCCCCGTCGGCCGCGACGACAGGTCCGGCCGGCGCGGCCGGCGGTTCCTGCGCCGCGCAGGCCGCGGCCGTCAGCGTCAGGGCCGCCGCGACGGCCAGCCCGGGGCGGATCACGCCGGCTCCACCACCACCGCCGTGCCATAGGCCAGCACCTCGGTGACGCCCTCCATGATCTCATTCGCCTCGTAGCGCATGCCGATCACCGCATTGGCGCCCATCCCCTGGGCGTGGGCGACCAGCTCCTCATAGGCCTCGGCCCGCGACGCTTCGGCCAGCTTCACATAGGCCCCGACACGCCCGCCCAGCATCGACTGCAGCCCGCCGATGGCGTCCGAGATGACGTTGCGCGACCGCACCGTGATCCCCCGCACCAGTCCCAGCGTCTTCACCACCCGGTATCCGGGCGCGTCGTTGGTGGTCACGATCAGCATGGCGGAAGCTCCTGTTCAGCGCCGCTCCAGCACCCGGAAGACGAAATCGTGGTCGTCCTTCTCGCCGGCCGGAACCGCCTCCGACGATACCTCGACCCAGGCCGCTTCGTCGAACGCCGGGAACACCGCGTCGCCCTCCGGCTCCGCCGCGACCTCGGTCAGGTACAGCCGCTTCGCCCGCGGCAGCGCCGTCGCGAACAGCGCCGTTCCGCCGATGACGCAGACCTCGTCGACGCCGTCGTCCATGGCCTGCTCGCGTGCGATCTCCACCGCCTCGTCCAGCGTGGTGCAGACCACCGCGCCTTTCGCCTCGAACGACTCGTCCTTCGACAGCACCAGGTTCAGCCGGCCGGGCAGGGGCTTCAGCGGCAGGCTCTGCCACGTCCGCCGCCCCATGATGCAGGGCTTGCCCATGGTCACCGCCTTGAACCGCTGCAGGTCCGAGCGAAGCCGCCACGGCAGGCCGCCGTCACGGCCGATGACGCCGTTGCGGGCCCGCGCGACGACGAGGGCGAGATGGGGCAGGGGCATGGTCTAGCCCGCCGGATCGAAATGGATTTCGACGTCGCCGCGCTCGCCCGGCCGCGGCTCGATGATCAGCAGCGAGGCGGGGGCCCAGCCCTCGACCTGCTCCAGCCGCGTCCACAGCGCCGGGCCCGATTCATTGACCTGCAGTTCGCGCACCGTCCCGGTCCATTCCGGCTCCTCGGCCCCGACCGCCGCCCGCGCCGCCGCCGCCATGGCCCCGTCGTCGCCGGTCCAGCCCTCGGCCATCAGCCCGCATACATGCTCGTTGCGGAACGGCTGCGCATAGTCGGCGTCGGACAGGTCCGTCACCATGCCGCCCCCCGCCGGCCCGCCCGAGACGCAGTGTTCGAGCGTGGCTCGGACCACCGTCGTCAGATCCGGCGCCTGCTGCGGCGCCGCGACCAGGGCGAGCGTGGCGAAAAGCGGCGCGATCATGAGGTCTTCTCCAGCCAGTGCAGCCATTTCCGCTGCATCGCCGCCTCGATGTCCACCCCCGCGCCCTGACAATAGATGAGCAGCATACCCAGCACGTCCGCCGCCTCGTCGCCCAGCTTGTCCGCATCCGCCGCGCCCCGGGCCCGCCCGCTCATCCGCAGGTGCTCGGCGGTCAGCTCGCCCAGTTCCTCCTGCACCTTCAGCAGCGCCCAGTCCCCCGACCGGTCGATGCCGTGTTCACGGGCATAGATGTCGGAGATGCGCAGGACGTCGGCGGTGAGGTCGGAGAGATTCATGACGGCGCTTCTACAGACTCGACGCCGCCCCTGTCTCCTCCCCGTCGCGCAGCGATGGGGAGGGGGACCGCGAAGCGGTGGAGGGGTGAAGGAGGATCGTATGCGCTCCGGCGACGGAACCGCGCGCATCGTCGTGGTCTTGCGTCGGGGGCGCCGCTCGACCCCTCCACCATCCTGCGCCTGCGGCTCCGGATGGTCCCCCTCCCATCGCTTCGCGGCGGGGAGGAGACGGTCGGGTCAGACCGCCACCGGCGCCTTGATGTGCGGCCAGGGCTCGTAGCCCTCAAGCACGAAGTCCTCGACCCGATACGCGAACAGGTCGTCCTTCGGCGCGATGGTCATCGCCGGCAGCGGCAGCGGCTCGCGCGCCAGCTGCGTCTCCGCCTGCTCGACGTGGTTCAGATACAGGTGCGCGTCGCCGAAGGTGTGCACGAACTCGCCGGGCTCCAGCCCGACCACCTGCGCCACCATCATGGTCAGCAGCGCATACGACGCGATGTTGAACGGCACCCCCAGGAAGACGTCCGCCGACCGCTGATACAGCTGGCAACTCAGCTTCCCCTCGGCGACGAAGAACTGGAACAGGCAGTGGCAAGGCGGCAGGGCCATGTCGTCCACATCCGCCGGGTTCCACGCCGACACGATGTGCCGGCGCCCGTTCGGATTGGTCTTCAGCCCGTGGATCAGCTTCTCGATCTGGTCGATGACCCGTCCGTCCGGCGCGGCCCACGACCGCCACTGCTTGCCGTAGACCGGCCCCAGCTCGCCCTCGGCGTTGGCCCATTCGTCCCAGATGCTGACCCCGTTCTCCTTCAGCCAGCCGATATTGGTCTCGCCGCGCAGGAACCACAGCAGCTCGACGATGATCGAGCGCAGGTGCAGCTTCTTGGTGGTCAGGACCGGAAAGCCCTTCGACAGGTCGAAGCGCATCTGCCGCCCGAACACGCCCAGCGTCCCGGTCCCCGTCCGGTCGTCGCGCCGCGCCCCGTTGTCGAGGATGTCGCGCAGCAGGTTGAGATACTGCCACTCGGGATGATCGGCCGCGACGGCCCCGGTGCGGGCCTGCAGCTCTGCGAGGGTGGCGACGGCGTTCATGGCGGGAAGGATGCCGCTGATTCGCAGGCCGCGGCAGCCTCCGGCCGGTCTTGCCCACAGCTCAACGCATTCCGTCCCCCGTTCACCTCCCCATCGGCGAAGGCGGATGGGGAGGACAGGTCGATGCGAAGCAGCGACCAGGAGGGGGCGGCGCGGTGCGGGGGGATTGGCGCCGTACTCTCTTGCGGCCCCGCCTGATCGCTTCGCGATCGGTCCTTCCCCATTCGCCTTCGCGAATGGGGAGGTAACGCAATTGCTGCGCTGCAAATCCGGCCTCAGCCTCCATAATCCGCAGAGCTAATCCGCTGTTTCCGCTAAGCATCCCCTCCGCGCCAGCGTCCTGAACCCGCCGCAGGAAGCGGCGGGCCCATAATGCGCGGATCGCCGCCGGTCTTTGACAACCAGACCCCCGAGCGCCGTCCCAGGCGCATCGTTTCACCGGACGGTCCGGACGCTATGCACTCTACGGACGCATCGGACTCTACGGACGCTTCGCACTGCATTTTTGCATTTCATCCGGGTAAAACCCGATCCGCCGGTCGTCGCCGGGGGCGGCTCAGCCCCGGAACCCGTCCGCCTCCAGGAAGGCCTTTTCCTCCGCCGTCGTCTCCCGCCCCAGCGCCCGGTTCCGGTGCGGAAACCGCCCGAAGCGTTCGATGACGGCGTGGTGGTGCTCGGCCCAGCGGTCGTCCGCCGGCCGCTCCATGGTCTGGAACAGGGCCAGCTGCCGGTCCTGCAGCGCCCGGTCCTCGGCGTGCTGCAGCGGCAGGTAGAAGAACCGCCGCAGGTCGTTCTCCACCGCCTTGTCGAACCCCGCGTCCAGCGCCGTCGCCGCGAACATCCGCGCCAGTGGATCGGTGGCGAAGGCGTGGGCCGTGCCCCGGAAACAGTTCCTCGGAAACTGGTCCAGCAGGATCAGCAGGGCCAGCACCCCCTCCGGCGTCTCCGCCCAGGAATCCAGCTCGCGCCGCGCCGCCGAGTAATGCGCGGCCTCGAACCGTTCGCGGAAGCGCGCGTCGAAGGCCTCGTCCTTGGCGAACCACATCTTCGGGCCCGCCTCTTTCCAGAAGGCGACCACGTCGGAAGGCGCTATGTCTGTGCTCATGACCGAACACCTAAGCACGCCCTTGCCCGTCTTCCATGACCGAGACTGCGATCTGTCGATCATCCGCGGCAGGCGCGTCGCCGTCATCGGCTACGGCAGCCAGGGCCGCACCCATGCGCTGAACCTGCGCGACTCCGGCGTCGCCGACATCGTCGTCGGCCTCAAGGCCGCCTCCGCCACCCGCGTGAAGGCCCAGGCCGACGGCTTCCCCGTCCTCACCGCCGGCGAGGCCGCGGCCGGCGCAGACGTCGTCGCAGTCATGGTCTCGGACGAGGCTCACCGCGACCTGTGGCGCGACGAGCTGGCTCCGGCCATGCAGCCCGGCGCCGCCCTGGTCTTCGCCCACGGCCTGTCGGTCCGCTTCGGCCTGGTGCAGCCGCGCTCCGACCTCGACGTCATCCTCGCCTCGCCCAAGGGCATCGGGCCGCGCATCCGCGACCTCTATGTCGAGGGGGAGGGTGTGTTCGCCCTGTTCGGCGTGCATCAGGACGCCAGCGGCGAGGCCCACGCTCTGGGCCTGTCGTACGCGGCGGCGCTCGGTTGCGGCCGCAAGGGCATCCTCGAGACCACCTTCGCCGCCGAATGCGAATCGGACCTGTTCGGCGAGCAGGTCGTCCTCTGCGGCGGGGTCGGCGAGCTGATCGACGCCGCCTTCAGCAAGCTGGTCGCGGCCGGCTACCCGCCCGAGGTGGCGTGGTTCGAATGCTTCTACGAGGTCAAGCTGGTCACCGACCTGATGTTCTCCATGGGCATCGCCGGCGCCTTCGGCCGCATCTCCAACACGGCGGAATACGGCGCCTATCTGACCGGTCCCCGCGTCATCGGCCAAGCCTCCAGGGCCGCCATGGACGAGGTGCTGGCCGAGGTCCGCTCCGGCGCCTTCGTCAAACAGCTCATGGCCGACTACGACGCCGGCTCCCCCGACCTGCTGGCCCGCCGCAAGGCTCTCGGCCGGCGCCCCATCGAGGCGGTCGGGGCCCATCTCCAACAGGTCGCCCGCCGCGCATCCGAAGGTTGAACCTTGACCGTGGTTTGCTAGCTTCCGCCCCCTGTTTTGTCAGTGGGGTGCCATGTCCAGATCCATCGCCGTCTTCGCCGCCGCCGCCGCCGTTGTCGCGGCGGCCTCGCCCGGGCTCGCCCAGTCCATCGAACGCTCCACCACGCGCTCTGAGACCACCACCACCCAGGACGGCGACACCACCCGCAGCGTGACCCGCAGCACCACCGTCGGCGGATCGATCTCGGTCGACGCCGACGCCGCGATCGGCGCGCTGGTCGGGGCGCTGGAAGACCGCGCCGACCCTGAGTCGCGGGCGCTCCGCCGCCGTGCCGAGCGGATCCGGGCCGAGGACGCATTTGGCGTCTGGGTCGCCGACGACGGCGGCCGAGATGTCGGCGACTGCCGCCTGACCTTCCGCGACCGCGCCTTCCTCGGCGTGCGTGGCGTCGGCGCCGAAGGCTGCCCGGCGCGTCTGGCCCGGATCAGCAATTGGCGGGTCGAGAACGGCGAGGCCCTGCTGTTCCGCGGCGCCGGCGACCAGGACCCGATGCGGCTGATGATGGTCGAGGGCCGGCTGATCGGCGACGGCCTGACCCTCGCCCGCGAAGGCGACGCCGGCCCCGGCCCGACGGCCGGCGACCTTGATCGTCGCGATGACCGCGGCGGCTGGAGCGCCCGCCTCTCCGCCGAAGACTATTCCGGCGCCTGGAAGCACATCGAGACCACCAACACCGGCCACCGCCGCGAATGCACCCTGCGCCTGACCACCAATCCGTCCTTCGGCGCGCTCGGGGCCTCGGCCAGCGGCTGCTTCGGCGACCTGATGTTCGTGTCGACCTGGCGTCTCGAGGACGGCCGGGTGGCGCTCTACAAGGCCGGCGGCGCGACGGTGGCCATCCTGCGCGGCGGCCCCTCGCGTCTCAGCGGCCGCACGGAGGAGGGCGCCGAGGTCGTGCTGTATCGTTGATCCGGGCCAGCGGCGGGGCGGACCATCGTCTCGCCGCCATCGCTTCAGGGTCTCGGGAAATGAATGGTCGGAGTGGCAGGATTCGAACCTGCGACCCCTGCGTCCCGAACGCAGTGCTCTACCAGACTGAGCCACACTCCGACTTGAGGAGCGGGCTTATAGCGACGGGGTTTGCCCCCCGCAAGCGGGGAAACGCCCCGCTGCGAAATAGTCTGGAATCCGCGTCTTGCATCGCCCGCGGCCTTGTCGTATCTCGCACGCCTCCCGGCGCTCCGCCCCGGGGAACGCCGGACCTGCTGGGGAATGGTGTAATGGTAACACTCCGGTTTTTGGTACCGTCATTCTAGGTTCGAGTCCTAGTTCCCCAGCCATCCGCCTTTCCTGACAGCACAGCCAACGGCCCTGCGGAACGCGCCTCAGTGCGCCTGCAGCGATTCCAGCGGCAGGCGGATGCGGACGCCGACGCCGGCGTCTGGCGCGGTCTCGATGGTCATTGAGCCGCCCAGGTGCTCGACCAGGCCCTTGACCAACGCCAGGCCCTCTCCGGGCTCCAGGGTTTCGGCTCCGATCCCCGAATCGCGCACCACGAGGCTGACGCCGCCCACCGCGCGCGAGAACGCCACCGCGATCGAGCCGCGCCGCCCGTCGGGGAAGGCGTGACGGCAGGCGTTTGAAATCAGCTCGTGGGTGATGATGGCGAGCGGCAGCAGGTGGCTGTCAGGCAGCAGGGCCGACTGGCCGCGCACGTCCAGCCGAACCGGCCGCCCCTCGCAGGCCCGGGTCCAGAAGGCCGCCACATCCTCAAGGTAGCCGCCGAAGTCGAGCGGACCCTCGACCGTCATCCGCCGGCTGATCAACTCCATCGCCGCAGTGACGTCGCTGAGCCAGGTCAGGTGGCGCACGCTCTCGGGGTCGGTGACGCAGCGCAGGCGGATGCCGACCAGCGTCTGCAGCAGCTGGTAGCCCCCCAGCAACCGGCGTTGCAATTCGACGATGCCGTCCCCGGCGACCGTGGCCATCATTCCCCCAGACACTGAAAAGCCCCGGCTTTTTCTACTCCACACAGAACCAAATAGCCAATCAGGCGTTTGTCCGTCCGCTATCGGACACAGCGCTGGTAAACGGGTCTGGTTAGCGTTCGGGGGAACCATCGTGTCCGAGCCGCCCGACCTGCGGGTCATCATCGTGGAAGACCAGGCTCTCCTGGCCATGGAACTGGAGCTGGTGCTGGGCGAATCCGGCTGCGACGTCGTCGGTTGCGCTATGGATCAGGCGAGCGCCTTCACCATCGCCGACCGCGAACGTCCCGATCTGGCCCTGATCGACATTAACCTTCTGGACGGCATGACGGGCCCGCGGATCGCCCAGCGGCTGGTCAGCGACTACGGAACCGCCGTCGTCTTCCTGACCGCCAACCCCGAACAAATCCCGGAGGGGTTCGCCGGGGCGCTCGGCGCGGTGTCCAAGCCCTTCGACGAACACACCATCCGCGCTGTCGTCGATTTCGCCCGCCAGTTCATTCACCACCGCACCATCGGCGATCCGCCCCGTCGCTTCCGCCTGGCGCCTTGGCTCACCACCCCGCCGGAGGACATCGCGCCGCACTGACCGGAGCCAGCGCGGCGCGAGGACCGGTCAGTCGATCTTCAGCCTCATGAAGACCATCCCGCCGTCCGGATCGCCGCCGTAAGCGGCCTCCAGCGCAGCGGGGACGCGATTGAGGCTGTAAAGCGCGCCGACGCCGAAGCGGACATTGTCCCTCAACCGCCAGTCGTGCACCGCGCCGACGGAGGCCTTGGACACGGTGTGGAGCTCGCCGTGGCCGCCTCCGGGACCCGGCAGCAGCTCGTCCGTCTCGATCCGCTCCGCCCGGGCGAACAGGGTCCACCGGTCGTCAGGACTGACCGCCGTCTCGAGCAGCCAGGCGTCCTTTGATTCGTCGTGGTCATTGGTCTTGCGGCCCCAGGCCAGGGTCGATGACCACCAGCCGCCAAGACCCAGCCTGCGGGTGTGGATCGCGCTCGCCGACCATTTGGTTTCATCCTCGTCCGGCTCCAGTTGTTCCGGCGCGGTCACGTCCGCGTACGAGGCCTGCAGCGACCATTCGGGCGAGGGGTTCCACGACGCTCGCACAGCCCAGCTGTCCAGTTCGGGGCTCTCGATGTCGTAACGGTTCTCATCCGGCTCGCGGCCGCGGAACGACGACGCCTCCAGCTTGAAGCCGTCGTGAGCCCAGCCCAGCGTCGCCACCCCGAAGACGATGTGGGTCGAGTCGAGCCAGTGATGGGTGATCGGCGCCTCGGGGCTGTCCATGGCGCTCATGCGGTGCATGAAGGCGGGCGGTCCGAAGGCCGGTTCCCCCGGAAGGCCGATGTAGGCGAAGACGCTGTCCGTGTCGCTCAGCCGCCGCGCGTAACTGGCTGACAGCTCCATCACCAGGTCGTGCGGATGTTGGCGGTCCACCAAGGGCGTTGCGCCGTCCGCTGTCTCGCCGGCCGCGAGCAGAAGCGGGAAGCCAGTCTTGCCCATCAACGGCTCGGGACTGAGCATGGCCCGCAGGTTGAGCGTCGAGCCGTCGGACAAGTCGCGCCGGGCCGATCCCATGATCATGCCGTCGACGAAGGTCTTGTCGTCGCCGCGCAAGCCGTTCTGCCGGTCGTGAACCAGGGTGAACTGGGCGTGGCCCATGAGGGACCAGTCGCCGCGCGTCGCGTGAACGCCGCCATGCTCCGACAGGTCGGGCTGCCAGCTTGTGCCGGAGGCGTCCCGGGTCATCGGCCAGTGGCCGAGGGCGCTCGTCGGCCTCCGCTGGACAATATCGTCCAGCATGTCGTCGCCGTCGGACATGGCCATGCTGGACATGTCGTGGCCGGCATGGGGATCAGCGGGCGGCGGGGTGGACGGCGGCGTCTGCGGCTGGGCGGTCGCCGGCGTCCGGGCCGGCGGGGCGGGGTGATGTGAATGATCCTGCGCCGCCGCCGGGAGGGCGAGGGCGAGCAGGGATGCGCCGACGAAGGGCGCGAAGGAGCGGGCAGCCATCATGGCCTCCTGAACTAGCTGAAATCTCGCGCGGCGGTCGCCGCGCAGGTTGGCTTTCAGAGGAGGTCGGCGCGGGGCGGATGCGGTTCAGGGGCTGGTTGTTCGCCGCAAAGGAGAGTGACGGCCGGCGCGGCCGGCGCGGGCTGTGGCGACCTCAGACGGGCGCGGTCCGGGATTGGCAGCGCCGGCGCGGCCACGCAGGCGACACAACAGTCGAGACCCGTCATCGCCGTGTCCGACGCCGGCGACGGAGTCTCGGCCCCGCCGTGAGCCATCGCCGTCTCATGGCAGGGCGGGGTCGATGAGGTGTCGGCCCACGCGCTCGCCGGAACAGCGCCGGTCATCAGCACCGCCAGGGCGCCGAACAGCATCATCAAGGCGTGGAGCGCGCGCATCCCGTCCAACTAGGCGCTGGGGTCCGTGGCTTCAAGCCAGACCGCCGGTCAGGTCGAGTCCCGGCGCCCCGGGCGGCGCGCCTTCAGGTGCAAGATCGAGCTGCATCAGGGTCACGTCCAGCCACCGCTCGAATTTCCACCCCACCTGCCGGTAAACGCCGGCCTCCCGGAAGCCGAGCGACCGGTGCAGGGCGATGGAGGCGGCGCTGGTGTCGCTGTCGCTGATCGCGCCGATCACGTGGCGCAGCCCCATCGCGCGCACGCGCCCGATCAGGGCGTCGAGCAGGGTGCGGCCGACGCCGTGGCCGCGCGCCGCCTCCTCGATGTACACCGATCCCTCGACCCCGTACCGGTAGGCCGGCCGCGGCCGGAACGGCGAGGCATAGGCGTAGCCGGCGAAGGCGCCGTCCAGTTCGGCGGTCAGCCAGGGCAGGTTGTGCCGCTTCACGGCGGCGAAGCGGCGCGCCATCTCCTGCGGCCCCGGAGGCTCAAGTTCGAAGGTCGCGGTGCCCCTCAGCACCTCCCGCCCGTAAAGGGCGGCTACGCGGGGAAGGTCCGTCTCGGCGGCGTCGCGGATCGTGAGGGTCATCTGGTCAGTCCCTGCTTGCCCCGGCCTCAGCTGCCGTCAGTGGATTCGTCCGCGACCTGTGATACTCTGGCGGCTGAATTCGGGGGAGACCAGAGACATGAAATCGAACCTTGCTGCGGCCCTCGCCGGCGCAGTCCTGGCCGCGCTCGCGCCGGCCGTCGCCGCCGCCCAGGTCAAGCCGAACAAGTCCACCTCCGCGACGGTCGACATTCAGGTCTGCAACGAGAGCGGTCGCAACGGCACGGTCGCCATCTCCTATGTCGAGGTCGGCTCAGGCCAGTTCATCAACCGCGGCTGGTTCGAGGTCGCCAACGGAACCTGCCAGGCGATCGTCAGCACCGACAACGCCAACTTCTACATGTACGGCGACACGCTCGACGGTTCGGGCCGGACATGGTCGGGCAACCACCCGCTGTGTGTTCAGTATCCGGGCCCCTACACCTTCTGGTCCGATGGGAGCGACTCCTGCCCCGTCGACTACGAAATCCGCAATTTCGTGGCCATGCACGCCGATGATGTCGGCGCCTATACCTGGACCCTGAATCCGTAGCGGGGCAGAGCGGGGGCGGTCAGGTCCGCTCCCAGCCCTTCTCGATCGTCCATACCGCGAAGGCGTAGTCGTGGGCGACCTCCTTCAGGTAGTCGAACCGGCCTGACGCCCCGCCGTGTCCGGCCTCCATGTTGATCTTCAGGAGCACCGGCCTGCCTGAGGTCGTGGCCGGCCGCAGCTTCGCCACCCACTTTTCCGGCTCCCAGTAGGTGACGCGGGGGTCTGACAGCCCGCCGGTGGCCAGCACCGCCGGATAGGCCTTGGCCTCGACCTGGTCGTAGGGGCTGTAGCTCATCATGTAGTCGTAGGCGTCGGGGTCCTCGATCGGGTTGCCCCATTCGGGCCATTCCGGCGGCGTCAGCGGCAGGCTGGTGTCGCTCATGGTGTTGATCACGTCCACGAACGGCACCTGGCCGATCACGCCGGCCCAGAGGTCGGGCCGCAGGTTGTTGACCGCTCCCATCAGCAGCCCCCCGGCCGATCCGCCCTGCGCCACGATGTGCCCGGCCTTGCCGTAGCCGGTGGAGATGAGGTGTTCGGCCGCGGCGATGAAGTCCGTGAAGGTGTTCTTCTTGGTCATCCTGCGGGCGTTGAGGAACCAGTTCCAGCCCTTGTCCGAGCCGCCGCGGATATGGGCGATGGCGTAGATCCAGCCCCGATCCACCAGCGACAGCCGGTTTGTCGAGAAGCTCGCCGGCATCGGAATGCCGTAGGAGCCGTAGCCGTACAGCAGCAGCGGCGCCGAGCCGTCCACCGGCGTCGACTTGCGGCGCAGCACCGTCACCGGCACCAGCTCGCCGTCCGAAGCCGGGGCGTTCAGCCGCTCGACCACATAGTCGGCCGGGTCGTGCCCCGACGGCACCTCCTGCACCTTGCGCAGGGTCCGCTCGCGGGTCTTCAGGTCGTAGTCGTAGGTCGAGGTCGGCGTCGAGGGCGAGTTGTAGCCGTAGCGCATGATCGAGGCGTCGAACTCGGACGCACCGCCGAGGGACAGCGAATAGGCCGGTTCGTCGACGGCGATCTCGTGCTCGGCGCCGGCGCGGTCGCGGATGATGATGCGGGTGTTGGCGTCGGCGCGTTCCTGGCGGGCGATGAAGTCCTTCACCAGCGCCACGCCCTCGATGTAGCGGCCCGGCGTGTGCGGGACGAGGTCGGTCCAGTTGGCCTTGCCGGGGCTGGCGGTGGGCGCCTCGACGATCTTGAAGTCGATCGAGTCGTCGGCGTTGGTGCGGATCACCCAGCGGTCGCCCCAGTGGTCGGCGTCGTACAGGCGGGCCACCTGCCGCGGCTCCAGCACCAGCGGCGCGACGGTCGGGTCGGCGGCGGGGATGACGCGGGCTTCCGAGGTCTCCTGATTGGCGATGGAGATGACCACAAAGGCGTCGTCGGACGTGCGGCCGACGCTGATGAACATCCCCTCGTCGGCTTCCTCGTAGACGAGTGTCGTCTCGCCCCCGCGGGCGGGGCGGCGGAAAATCTTGTCGGGCCGGCCGTTGTCGTCGCGGTTGGTCCAGAAGACCCACTGGCTGTCGGGCGAGAAGGTGAAATTGCCGGTCGCCGAGCCGATGGGATCGGGCAGCACCTCACCGGAGCTCAGGTCCTTGACGAAGATCTGGTGGACCTCGGAGCCCTGGGCGTCCTCGGCGTAGGCGAATAGGGCGTGGTCGGGGCTGTGTTCGGCGGCGCTGACCTCGGAATAGGCCTTGCCGGCGGCGAGGGCGTTGGCGTCCAGTAGCAGCTGCGGGTCGCCGGCGCCGGTGCGCGGTTTGCGCATGAACCGCGGGTGCTGATCGCCCGTCCGGTACTCGGTGTAGTACTCCCAGCCCCCGTCCGGTGACGGCACCGAGCTGTCGTCCTCCTTGATGCGCCCCTTCATCTCCTCGAACATCTGCGCCTGCAGCGGCAGGGTCGAGGCCATCATCGCTTCGCGGTAGGCGTTCTCGGCGGTCAGGTGTTCCTTGACGTCGGCCTTGATCAGGGTCGGGTCGCGCAGGACGGCCTGCCAATTGTCGTCCTTCATCCACTGATAGTCGTCGACCCGGACGCGGCCCAGCTGTTCGATCCGCACCGGAATCTTCTTCGCGACGGGCGGGACGGGGGCGGTCTGAGGCATCGAGGCTCCGGTGGAGTTCGCCCGGGCGGGCAGGGCGGTCGCCGCCAGCGCGGCGGAGGCGGTGGCGATCAGGTCGCGGCGGTTCATCGTACAGGCCCCCCGTTTGCGCAACAGGACGGGACCTTGTGCGAGCGACGCCGCCGCCGTCAAATGAACAAAGAGCCGCCGCGTCATCTCGCCATGTTCGATCTCCAGATCCCGCCCGAATCCCTTCAGGAGACGCCTCCGCCGGCGCTGACCGCGCCCGCTTGGGACCTGACGGTCGGCCTGATCGCCGCCACCGTTCAACTGGACCAGCGCAACGCCGATCCGTCGACGCGGCGGGTCGGGACCGGGTTCCTCATCGACGCGCCGCGTCCCGACGGAACGCCGCGCACAGTGCTGGTCACCGCCCAGCATGTGCTGAACGGCATGGCCTCGCCGGACGCGCGCATCGGCTGGCGGGTGCAGATGCCGGAGGGCGGCTGGAAGTTCGCGCCCGAGCCGCTCCGCATCCGGCGCGAGAACGGGGATCCGGTCTGGACCCGGCATCCGGTGCGCGACATCGCGGTGATGGAGGTCTCGGCCCCGCCGGTCTTCGCCCGCGCCGCCATTCCCCTCGGCTGGCTCGCCGAAGCCGAGGCGCTCGACGCCTGGCAGGTCGGCCCGGGCGACGAACTGTTCACCCTCGGATATCCGCGCGGCTATTCGTCCAACACAGCGGGCTTTCCGATCCTGCGTGTCGGGCGAGTGGCTTCGTGGCCGCTGACGCCGATCGAGTCGTTCCCGGTGTTCCTGCTCGACTTTCCCGTCTTCCCCGGCAACTCGGGCGGGCCGGTGTTCTGGACGCCCGCGGCGCGCAAGGCTCCAGGCGCGATCCAGCCCGAACATCCCTTCATCGCAGGCGTGCTGGTGTCGGAGGTGAGACCGGGCGACGAGCCCCTCGGCATCGGCATCGTCGCCCACGCCGCCTATGTGCGCGAGACCATCGCCCTGCTGGACGCGCCCGCGGGACCCTGATCAGCCGGCCAGCACCTCCGCGCTCATCCGCTCCAGCAGGTCGCCGCCCTGTCCGACCGCGGCCAACCGGCTGGAGACGTGACCCAGGACATTGGCGGCGTAGACCTCATAGAGGGTGATCCGCCCTTGCAGCCAGGCGGCATCGCCGTCGCCGGCGTCCAGGCGGACCCCCGCGGCGAGGGCGCCCCTGGCCAGCATCCAGCCGCCGACCACGTCGCCGAGCAGCTTCAGATAGGCGTCGGCCCCGGCCAGCACGTCAGCAGCCCGCGCCGGGTCGGCCTTGGCGTCCAGCAGCCACAGGGTGGCGTCCTCGACGGCCTCGATCGCATTCGCGAACCGTTCGACCGGCTTGCCGGAATACAGCCGCGGCAGCACGGCCAGCGTCGCCTTCATGTCGGCGATCAGCTCGCGCGCCGACCGCCCGCCGTCCTGACCCAGCTTGCGCCCGACCAGATCCATGGCCTGGATGCCGTTGGTGCCTTCGTAGATCGGGGCGATGCGGGCGTCGCGATAGTGCTGGGCCGCGCCGGTCTCCTCGATGAATCCCATGCCTCCGTGGACCTGAACGCCCATCGAGGCGACCTCGACGCCGACGTCGGTCGACCAGGCCTTGGCGATGGGAGTGAACAGGTCCTCGCGGCCCTTCCAGCGCCGGCGCTCCTCTTCCGTGCCCGCGTGCTTGGCCAGATCGGCGGCGACGCCGGTCGACAGGCAGATGGCGCGGGCGGCGGCGATCCTGGCCTTCATCACCGACAGGGTCCGGCGTACGTCGGGGTGGTCGATGATCGGGGCGTTGGCCTCGCCGGTCCAGGCCGACCGGCCCTGGCGCCGCTCGAGTGCATACTCCAGCGCCTGTTGGTAGGCGCGCTCGGCGATGCCGACGCCCTCGACGCCGACGGCCAGCCGGGCGGCGTTCATCATCACGAACATATGGGCCAGGCCCTGATTGGGCTGGCCGACCAGCTCGGCGGTGGCGTCCTCATAGGCCATGACGCAGGTCGGCGAGGCGTGGATGCCCAGCTTGTGTTCGACTCCGACAGGGCGGAAGGCGTTGCGCTCGCCCAGCGTCCCGTCCGGCTTCACGAGGTATTTGGACGCGAGGAACAGGCTGATGCCCTTCGGCCCCGGCGGGGAGTCGGGGAGGCGGGCCAACACCATGTGGACGATGTTGTCGGTGGCGTCGTGGTCGCCCCAGGTGATGAAAATCTTCTGGCCGGTCAGGGCGTAGGTCCCGTCGCCGTTCGGAACCGCCGTGGCGGTCAGGGCGCCGAGGTCCGAGCCCGCCTGCGGCTCGGTCAGGACCATGGCCCCGGTCCATTCGCCGGACACCAGTTTCGAGAGGTAGGTCGCCTTCTGGGCGTCGGTCCCGACCGCCTCCAGCGCCTCGATCGCCGCCAGCGACAGCATGGGGCACAGGCCGAAGGCCATGTTGGCGGCGTGCACGGTCTCATAGGCCGCCAGCTCCAGCGCCTTGGGCAGTTGCTGGCCGCCGGCGTGGGCGGGGGCGGACAGGCCCGTCCAGCCGCCCTCGGCGAACTGGCGGTAGGCGTTTGCGAAGCCGGGAGCGGCGGTGACCGAACCGTTGGCGTAGGCCGCGCCCTTCTGGTCGCCGATCCGGTTGAGCGGCGCCAGCACGCCCTCGGAGAACTGACCCGCGGCCTCGAGCACCGCCGCCATCACCTCGGCGTCATAGTCCGGGAAGGCCCCCGTGGCGGAAACCGCATCGATCCCCGCCACTTCGGTCAGGGTGAAGATCAGGTCGCGGACGGGGGCGCGGTAGGTCATCGGCTCGGCTCTCGAAACTGTGCGCCTGTTCATGCCGCCTTGCCGCGGGGTCAGGCAAGGCGCGGCTTGGCGAAGCGTTTGGTCTGGGGCAGGTTGGGGCGGCGCCTGAGAGGGAGGAAGACCGTGGCCGAGCCGCGCAACCGCTATTCGACCGTTTCGCTGATCCTGCACTGGCTGATCGCCGCGCTGGTCGTGACCCAGATCATCCTGATCCAGGCCCATGAGGCGACCGACGGCCCGATCTCGCGCGAGTTCGTCAACATCCACAAGTCGGTGGGCCTGAGCATCCTGGTGCTGACTCTGATCCGGCTGGGCTGGCGCATCGCCAATCCGGCCATTCCGCTGCCCGCCGAGACGCCGCGCTGGCAGAAGCTGGCGGCGCGGGCGACCCACGTGCTGTTCTATGTCTTGCTGATCGCCATGCCGCTGGTCGGCTGGGCCGCCTCCTCGGCCGCCGGTCGGGACATCCTCTTCTTCGGCCTGTTCGAATGGCCGGCGCTGCCCATCGGCGGGGGCCGCGACACGGCGCGTGACCTGATGGACCTGCACGAGACGGCGGCGAAGCTGCTGATCGCCCTGGTCGTCCTGCACATTCTCGGGGCGCTGAAGCACCAGTTCGTCGACCGCGACAACGTCCTGCACAGGATGATCCCGCTGATTCCTCGCCGCGCGTGAGGCGCCGCGCGCTGCTCATCGGCGTTCTGGCTTTCGGACTGGCCGGGGCCGCGCCGACGCCATGGGTGGTGATCCGCGACGCCTCGAGCATCGAACTGACGGTGCGGGCGCTGGGGGTCCCGCATCGCGGACAGTTCGAGGACTGGCGCGGCGACATCACCTTCGATCCCGCGGCCCCCGGGCGGACGCGGGCGACCGTGGTGGTTCAGGCGGCCTCCCTGCGCATGGGTTCAGGGTCCCTGACCCGTCGCGCCACCGGGCCGGGCATGCTGGACAGCGCCAGCCATCCGGTCATCCGCTTCGATCTCCGCTCGCTGGAATCCGTCAGCGCCGACCGGTACTCGGCCAGGGCCGACATCACGATGAAGGGGCGGACCCGCCCCGTCAGCTTTCCGCTGGACTTGCGCGTCACCGGCGACCGGGCGCATCTGACCGGCGCGTTCACACTCGACCGCACGGAATTCGGAATAGGAACCGCAGGCGCGTGGAACAGGATGGTCGGCCGCGAAGTGACGGTGCGGGTTTCGCTGCAGGCGCGGCGGGCCTAGGGGCCACGGACGCCCAGGCGGCCGAGGCGCTGGCCGCCGGCGGTCTGGTCATCCTGCCGACCGAGACGGTCTACGGCCTCGCCGCCGACGCCGGGAACGCCGCCGCTGTCGCCGCCATCTTCGAGGCCAAGGGCCGGCCGCGCTTCAACCCGCTGATCGCCCATGTCGCCGACGCCGTGGCGGCCGAGAGCATCGCCGTGTTTGACGCCCGGGCGCGAGCCTTGGCCGAGGCGTTCTGGCCGGGTCCCCTGACCATCGTCGCGCCGGTGCGGGACCGTGGGCGGGTCTGCGACCTTGCCCGCGCCGGACTGGACAGCGTCGCCGTGCGGGTGCCGGGTCACCCCCGGGCGCGGGGGGTGATCTCGGCTTTCGGCAAGCCGGTCGTTGCGCCGTCGGCCAACCGCTCGGGCCGGCCGAGTCCGACGACCTTCGAGGACGCGCTGGAGGAGACCGGCTTCGCCGCCGCCGACGCCGTGGACGGCGGCCCCTGCGCGGTCGGAGTCGAGAGCACGGTGGTCTCGGTGCTGGACGGCCGCGTCGCCCTGCTTCGCCCCGGCTCGGTCACCCGCGAGGAAATCGAGGCCGTGGTCGGTCCGCTCGATGCGGGTGGGGAGGGGCATCGCTCCCCCGGCCGCACCGCGCTGCACTATGCCCCGGACGCGCCGGTTCGGATCAACGCCGAGGCGGCGGGGGAGGGCGAAATCCTGCTCGGCTTCGGCCCCGGCGTGGGCGACCGCCGCTGGAGCCTCAGCCCCTCCGGCGACCTGCGCGAGGCGGCGGCCAACCTGTTCCGGATGCTGCGCGAAGCCGACCGCGAAAAGCCGACGGGCATCGCGGTGTCGCCCATCCCGGCGCACGGCCTGGGCGAAGCGATCAACGACCGGCTGAAGCGCGCGGCAGGGTATGTCGGCTAAGGCCGATTTCGACCCGTTGCGGATTAAGCGCTTTCGAGGAGTTGGCTCTGATTGGAGGTGGCTTCGCTGATCGGTTGCAGACGATCGGCGGGTTCGACTACGCTCCCGGTATGGAAAATTCGAGACGGGCTATTGCGGCCTTGGGAGCGGGACTGCTGACCCTGGTCGTCCTGAATGCCTGCTCCCGCGCTCGAGCCGTCGAGATTGGGTCAGAGGTGAGAGGCGTGTCGCTTGCCGCCGTGTCCGACCTTCCCCGCTCGCCCGAAAGCGGCGCCATGGATGAATACTGCGAAGGCTATCGCGCGACCGACCTCACCGCGACCGGGCGCGCGGTCGCAGAGCGGGGCTGGATCGTGACGTCCGAGGCGCCCTTGGGTCGGTACCGGGTGGTGACCTTCGCCAGCGGCTTCGACCCGGGCACGAGCGCCGTTTGCACGGCCCGCAACGGGAACATTGGCGTCTTCGACGGAACGCGGCTCGTCGGCTTGGCCTATTCGCCGCGCGGGTCGGACACGACCTTGGGGGCGGTGGAGCCGATGGAAAACGGGGCCCTGCTGGTCTGGGGCGGCGACTATCCGGCCCCGCCGCTGGGCGAACTGCATCTGGATGAGGACCATCCGCGTCTGACGGGCGTCGCCCCGGAGCGGACCTTCTGTCGCCGAACCGCGACCGTGCCGAACGTCTATGGCAAGTCGATCGAGGTCGCGCGGGCCGAGCTCATCGCGTACGGCTGGCGGCCGCTTCCTCAGACCGGGAATGAGAGGGAATACAGCGGGGTGGAGCGACTGACCCGTCGCGGCGTGATCGAGGTGGAAGCCTGTTCAGGGACGGGGATGGGTTACTGCGCCCTCAAATACCAAGGTACTGGCGGCGTACTGGACGTGATGACCGCCGGCGACGACGACCGAGTGCTGAGCTATGGCGTCACCTGCTCGGGCGACTAATCAGAACTCCAACCTGATCGCTGCGCCTCGATAGCCGCTTTCCATCCTCAGCGGCCACAACGCATCAGCGGAAACGCCCCCTACTGCGCCGTCCAGCCGCCGTCGATGGAGAAGCTGGCTCCGTTGGCCGACGCTCCCAGATCCGACACCAGATACAGCATCATCCCGGTCAGCTCGTCCGTCGTCACGAACCGCTTGGTCGGCTGCGAGCCGAGGATGACGTCCTTCAACACCTGCTCCTTCGACACGCCGCGCGCCCGGGCCTGGTCGGCGATCTGCTTCTCGACGATCGGCGTCTCGACATAGCCGGGGCACAGGGCGTTGCAGGTGATGCCGTCCTGCGCCACTTCCAGCGCGACCGTCTTGGTGAAGCCGATGACGCCGTGCTTGGCCGCGACATAGGCCGACTTGAACGGGCTGGCGACGAGGCCGTGGGCCGAAGCGACATTGATGATCCGGCCGCGGCCCTGCGCCTTCATGATCGGGATCGCCGCCCGCGTCGCATAGAAGGTCGACGACAGGTTGATGGCGATGATCTGCTCCCACTTGTCGGACGGGAATTTCTCCACCGCCTCGACATGCTGGACGCCGGCGTTGTTGATCAGGATGTCGACGCGGCCCAGCTGGTGCTTGCCGTAGGCGACCATGTCGGCGACCTCGTCGCCGCGCAGCATGTTGGCGGCGTGGTAGCGGACGCGGACGCCGCAGCTGGCCTCCAGCTCGGCCCGAGTCCGCTCGATCTCGGAGGGATCGCCGAGGCCGTTCAGGACCACGTCGCCGCCGCGCGAGGCGATGGCGCGAGCAAAGGCCAGGCCGATGCCGGAGGTCGAGCCCGAGATCACCGCCACCTGACCCTTGAGGTCGCCGATGTCGCGGAAGGGCGCGCTTTCGGCTTCCGAGCCGTCACCGCGTTTGGGCCACTGGAACATTGAGGTCTCGTCCGTCTGTCTCTGCCATCAGCCTAGCCGTTCGCGCTTGCGAAGGCGACAGGCCTCAAGAATTTCCTGTTCTGGTGAATATCCAGTCCGTTTCCGTCGAGGCGGCCTTGTCGAAGCGGTAGCCGTCGCGGTCAAAGCCCTTCAGCTCCGCGGCCCGCTCGATGCGCTCGTCGACGGCGAAACGCGCCATCCCGCCGCGCGCCCTCTTGGCGAAGAAGGAAATGATGCGGCTTTCGCCGTCCTTCGATTCGCGGAAATGCGGCGTCACCACGGGCAGTTTCAGAGCCTTGGCGTCGACGGCGCCGAAATATTCCTGGCTGGCGAGGTTCACCAGCGTCCGGTCGGCCATGCCCTCGGCCTCGGCGTTGAGGCATTTCGAGATGCGGTCGCCCCAGAAGTCGTACAGGCTGGACCCGCGCCGGGTCTTCAGCCGCGTCCCCATTTCGAGTCGGTAGGGCTGGATGCGGTCGAGCGGCCGCAGAAGTCCGTAGAGGCCGGACAGAATGCGGATGTGGTTCTGGGCGAAGGCGAGGCCGTCACGATCCAGCTCGCGCGCCTTGAGCCCCTCGTAGACGTCGCCCGCGAAGGCGAACGCCGCCTGCACGCCATCCGTCGACGCAGCGTCGAAGGCCTGGAAGCGTTCGCGGTTCAGCCGCGCCAGATCGTCGGAAATCCCCATCAGCCGGCGCAGCTCGGCCACGGTGCGGGCGCGGGCGGTGCGGGCCAGCGACGCCGTGTCCTCACGGAAGCGTCGCTCCGAGGCGGGGAGGGCGGGGTCGGCTTCGGTGAAATCCAGCCGCTTGGCCGGGGACAGGACGATCAGCAATTCAGCACTCCGGCGGCGAGGAGGCCCCGAATAGGCCGCTTCGCGCGCGAATTGAACCGGCGAGGCCTGCGACCGGCCGTTCAGGCCCTCCGCTCGTACAGCGCCGCCAGCACCGCCGGCAGGCTCTCCGGCAGGTCTTCGGCGATCACCCCGGGGCCGAACCTCCGCGCCGCCTCGGCGTGCAGCCAGGCCGCCGCGCGGGCCGCGTCGAAACTGTCCATCCGCTGTGCCACCAGGCCGCCGATCATCCCCGCCAGCACGTCACCGGCTCCGGCTGTCGCCAACCACGGCGTGCCGTTGCCGTTGACCGCGATCCGCCCGTCCGGCGCGGCGATCACCGTCGCCGGCCCCTTCAGCAGCACCACCGCGCCCGCCCGCCGCGCCGCCTCGGCCGCCGCCGCCTCGCGCCCGACCTCCAGCAGATCGGGGAACAGCCGTCTGAACTCGCCCTCGTGCGGCGTCAGCACGTCGTCGCGGTCCAGCACCTCGAACAGCTCGTCGGGAAAATATTCGAAAGACGTCAGCCCGTCGGCGTCGATGACCAGCGCTGCGCCCGTCTCCGCCAGGGCGCGCAGATTCGTCGTCGTGGCGTCGCCGACGCCCGCGGCCGGGCCGATCACAACCGAGTCCATGCCCCGCGCCTCGTGGGCCAGCGCCTCGGGCGAGCCGAACGAGGTCAGCATGATCGCCTCCAGCGCCGGTGCGATCACCGCCGCCGCATCCGGCGGGCACAGGACGCGGACCAGGCCCGCTCCGATGCGCAGTCCTGCTCGCGCCGCCAGCCGCGCCGCCCCCGTCTGGGTCGCCTTGCCGGACACAACGCCCAGCCGTCCGCGCGCGTGCTTGTGCGTCTCCGGGCCGGGCCAGGGGAAGCTGTCGCGCCAATCCGGCAGAGAGGGCCCGCTCACCGCGTATCGTCTCCGTTCACGGATGGCGCCGGACGCTGAAAAAGGCTTGCCTTATTGTGCAATGCAATGTCCCTTTACCGCCCGAGCGCGCGGCGTATTAAGCCCGCCTGGGATCGCCGATGAAAAAGATCGAAGCCGTCATCAAGCCGTTCAAGCTCGATGAAGTGAAGGAAGCGCTCCAGGACGCCGGGGTGCAAGGCATGACCGTGCTGGAGGCCAAGGGATATGGTCGCCAGAAGGGCCATTCCGAACTCTATCGTGGAGCCGAATACGTCATCGACTTCCTGCCCAAGATCAAGATCGAGGTGGTGGTCCCCGACGACATGGTTTCCTCGGTCATCGACGCCATCCAGACCGCCGCGCGCACCGGCAAGATCGGCGACGGCAAGATTTTCGTCTCCGACGTCCTCGACGTCATCCGCATCCGCACCGGCGAAACAGGGGCCCAGGCCGTCTGACCGCCAAGACCACCGGCCGCCCTTCGGAGCGGCCGTTTCTCTTCCTCCCCCAAGAAACGGACCCTCGAAATGAGCGCCAGGAAAATCCTCTCGGAGATCAAGGAGAAGGACGTGAAGTACGTCGATCTCCGCTTCACCGACACCAAGGGCCGTATGCAGCACGTCACCTTCGACATCGACCTGGTCGACGAGGAGTTCCTTGAGGACGGGACCATGTTCGATGGCTCGTCGATCGCCGGCTGGAAGGCGATCAACGAGTCCGACATGCTGCTCAAGCCCGACCTGAACGGGTGGTGGATCGATCCGTTCTACCAGCAGACCACGCTGTTCCTGTTCTGCGACGTGCTGAACCCGGACACCGGAGAACCCTACAACCGCGACAGCCGCTCGATGGCCAAGAAGGCGCTGGCCTACGTCCAGTCGTCGGGCGTGGGCGACACCGTCTTCTTCGGGCCGGAAGCGGAGTTCTTCATCTTCGATGACGTCCGCTGGAGCACGGCGCCGCACGACACCGGCTACACCTACGATTCGATCGAACTGCCGGCCAATACGGGATCCGAATATTCCGAGGGCAACATGGGCCACCGGCCCGGCCACAAGGGCGGCTATTTTCCCGTCAACCCGACCGACAGCGCCCAGGACCTGCGCAGCGAGATGCTGGGCGTGATGCGTGACCTCGGCATGCAGCCCGAGAAGCACCACCACGAGGTCGCCCCGGCCCAGCACGAATTGGGCCTGAAGTTCAGCGACCTGCTGACCATGGCCGACCGGACCCAGCTCTACAAATACGTCATCCACAATGTCGCCGCCGCCTACGGCAAGTCGGCGACCTTCATGGCCAAGCCGACCTTCGGCGACAACGGCTCGGGCATGCACGTGCACCAGTCGATCTGGCGCGATGGCAAGCCGCTGTTCGCCGGCGACAAATACGCGGGTCTGTCGGACCTGTGCCTCTGGTACATCGGCGGCATCATCAAGCACGCCAAGGCCATCAACGCCTTCGCCAACTCGACCACCAACTCCTACAAGCGGCTGGTCCCCGGCTACGAGGCGCCGGTCAAGCTGGCCTATTCGTCGCGCAACCGCTCGGCCTCGATCCGCATCCCGTGGGTCAACTCGCCCAAGGCCAAGCGCATCGAGGCGCGCTTCCCCGATCCGATGGGCAATCCCTATCTGACCTTCGTAGCCCTGCTGATGGCGGGCCTCGACGGCATCGAGAACCGCATCGACCCCGGCGCGCCGGCCGACAAGAACCTCTACGACCTGCCGCCGGAAGAGCGCGGCAACATTCCCGAGGTGTGCGGCTCGCTGAAGGAGGCGCTCGACAGCCTCGACAAGGATCGGGCCTTCCTCAAGAAGGGCGGCGTCATGGATGACGACTTCATCGACAGCTACATCGAACTGAAGATGGAAGAGGTGATGCGGCTGCAGCTGCACCCGCACCCGGTCGAATACGACATGTACTACAGCTGCTGATCGACAGGCGCGGCCGACACGAAAAAAGGCGCCGGACGGGAAGCCGTCCGGCGCCTTTCTGTCTCCAGCGGCGAAAACCTAGCGGTTGGTCGTCTCGACCTCGATGCCGTCTTCGCCGGCGCGGACGGTCGTGCTGTCGCCTTCGCGCCGGTCGCGTTCGATGACGACCGGAGGCGTGGGCACGGCCACTTCCCGCTCCACGACGACGGGATCGGCCGGAACCTCGCGTTCGATGACGGTGGTCTGGGAGCCCTCGGCGGCGGTCTCGGTCGCGGTGTCGGCGTCGTTGTCGGCCGGGGTGCAGGCGGCCGCGCCAAGCGCCAGGGCGCTGAAGGAAACGAGGGCGGTGAAGCGGAGAATTCTCATGGCGGGCTCCTGAAAGGGGACCCGGCGCAAACGGTCACGCTCGATTCGGGTTCCGGTCAGCCCGCCGTCGCCTCCGGCGCGTCGACTTTCTTGCGCCGGAATTCGATCAGCCGAACGCACCAGATCGACACCTCGTAGAGCAGCACCAACGGCACGGCGAGCATCAGCTGGCTGATCGGGTCCGGCGGGGTGACAACCGCCGCGACCACCACCACGCCGACGATGGCGTAGCGGCGGCCTTCGGCCATCACCTTCGAACTGATGATGCCGGCCAGGCCCAGCAGCGTCATCACCACCGGCAGCTGGAAACAGAGGCCGAACGCCAGCAGCAGGGCGGTGACCAGGTTCAGATAGTCCGACACCTTCGGCAACAGGGCCGCCGACACGCCGCCGCCCGAGATCTGCTGGCTCAGCGAGAACCACATGACGAACGGCAGCATCACGAAATAGACCAGCGCCGCTCCCAGCAGGAACAGCAGCGGGGCGGCGATGAGGAAGGGCAGGAAGGCGCCCTTCTCGTTGCGGTACAGGCCGGGGGCCACGAATTTGTAGAGCTGCCAGGCGAGGATCGGAAAGGTGACGACGATCGCGCCGAAGCCGGCGAGCTTCATCTTGGTGAAGAGGAATTCCAGCGGGGCCGTATAGATGAGGTTGACCATCTGGCCGTCGACCACGGGCAGGGGCTTGAGGCCCGCGGTGCCGAGGATCAGGTCGAGCGGCGACACATGCCCCCCCGGCCCGACGGCCGAATGGAAGGCGGCGGCGGCGGCGAACGGCTTGACCAGGAAGATGTACAGGGGCTCGGCGAAGGCGAAACACAGGATGAAGCCCAGCACGAACGCGGCCACGCAGATCATCAGCCGCCCTCGCAGCTCGATCAGGTGATCCATTAAGGGCGCGCGCGAGGCCTCGATCTCCTCCTCGTCGCGGTCCAGCCGGCTCACAGGTCCACCTTGCGGGCGCGAATGGGCCGGGACTTGCCCCCGGCCGCCTTGATCGAGGCCTCAGGCGCGGCCGTCTTGGTCGCGCGCTTCGTCGCCGGCTTGGCGGCGGTCGCCTTGGCGGGCCCCGCCCCCGCTTTCGGCCTGGCCTTGGCCTTAGGCTTCGCGGCGGGCGCGACCGGCTCCAACGGCTCCATGACCGGTGCGCCATCGGGCCATTCATCCGGGCCGGTCAGGGCCGGCTGGGCCGCCGGCGCAAGGAGCGGCTTGTTGAGGTCGTCGCGGATGTCCCGGAAGGCCGCATCGGCTTCGGCGCCGAGCGGGACCATGCCCCGACCGGTGCGCAGCGCCTCGACCTCCTTGCGCAGCTCGTCGAGTTCCGACTGCCGCGCCATCTCGTCGAAGCTGGAGCGGAACTCATTGGCCATGGCGCGCGCCCTGGCCATAGCCTTGCCGACCTTGCGCATCAGCACGGGAAGGTCCTTCGGTCCCACGACCAGAAGAGCCACCAGGCCGATGACAAGGATTTCAAGCCCGCCGATGCCGGGGCCAAGTCCACCCATCCGTCAGTCTCTCCGACGCGCGTACGGGCTTACGACTTGAGGTCTTCTTTTTCCGACTCGGTGCGCGGCAGGGCGCCGGCGCGCTCGTCGCGCGGCTTGTCTTCATCCGTGTCCTTCAGCCCGTCGCGGAACGCCCGCACGCCCTTGGCCGCGTCGCCCATCAGGCTGGACAGCTTGCCGCGGCCGCCGAAGACGACGACCACCACCAGAACCACCAGGGCCCAGTGCCAGATGCTCATTGCGCCCAAGACGATTTCTCCTCGTTCGGACCGATCCGCGGCCCGTCCCAAAACTCTCGCCGCATATAGGCCGTTCAGTGGCGCGACGCCAAGCGAACCTGATAGGGACGCGCGCATGAGTCACGTGATCATCCACACCGACGGCGCCTGTCGCGGCAATCCGGGTCCCGGCGGCTGGGGCGCCGTGCTCCAGACCGGCGGCGGTCACGAGAAGGAGTTGTGGGGCGGCGAGGCGCTGACCACGAACAACCGCATGGAGTTGATGGGCGCCATCATGGCGCTGGAGGCCCTGACCCGGCCGTGCCGCGTCGATCTGCACACCGACAGCAAATACGTCATGACCGGCATCACCGAATGGATCCGGGGCTGGAAGGCGCGCGGCTGGAAGACGGCCGACAAGAAGCCGGTCAAGAACGAGGACCTGTGGAAGCGCCTCGACGCCGCCCGCGCCCGCCACGAGGTCAAGTGGCACTGGGTCAAGGGCCACGCTGGCCACGAACTGAACGAGCGGGCGGACGGCCTGGCGAATCGCGGGATCGACGAGATGAAGGGCTAGACGGGCCGCACCTTCAGCCGCGGTCCGTCGAAGCCTTCGACGATGACGCTCTCGCCGACCAGAGGGGCGGCGCCCTCGATCTCGGCGGGCCATTCGGCGCCCGAGACGAACACCCGGCCGCGGCCGTCGACGAACAGCTGGACCACCTGCGCCCGCTGCCCGATCAGCCGGCTGTCGCGGGCGTTGATGTCGGGCGTGTCGGATGGATTGACCCGCTGGATCAGCCGTCGCGACAGCAGGGTCGCCGCCACCGTCAGCACCGCGAACAGCAGCACCTCGCCCAGCACGCCCAGCGGAAGGCCGAGCGCCGTGACAACGGCCACGACCCCGGCAGCGACCGCCGGCCACAGCAGCCACTCGGTCGAGAAAGCCGCCTCGATGGCCAGCAGGATCACGCCCAGGGCCAGCCAGATCCAGTAGGGCTGGGCCGCGTGCAGTTCAGTCAGCGCTTGCATGGATCAGCTCCCCGGAACGGAGCCGCCGCCGCGCGGGGCGCGGGGGGCGGAGGGGGTGGCGCGAGGGGGCGGCGGAGCAGCCCGGACGTCGGTGCGGCTCTGTTGCTGCTCCTTCGCCAGGCCGACCAGTTCGCCCAGGCCGGCGATGGTGCCGACCAGGCCCGACATCTCGGCCGGCACGATGACCGTCTTGGCCGTCGGGTTGCGGGCCAGTTCCGCAAAGGCCTCGACGTATTTCTGGGCGACGAAGTAGTTGATGGCGTTGACGTCGCCGCGGGCGATGGCCTCGGAGACCATGGCGGTCGCCTTGGCCTCGGCCTCGGCCTCGCGCTCGCGCGCCTCGGCGTCGCGGAAGGCGGCTTCCTTGCGGCCCTCGGCCTGCAGGATGGCCGACTGCTTGGCCCCCTCGGCGCGGGCGATGGCGGCCTGTTTCTCGCCCTCGGCCTCGGTGATCACGGCCCGCTTCTCGCGTTCCGCCTTCATCTGCCGGGCCATCGCGTTGGTGATGTCGGCCGGCGGGGTCAGATCCTTGATCTCGATGCGGTTGACCTTGACGCCCCACGGCTCGGTCGCCGCGTCGATCACCGTCAGCAGGCGCGAGTTGATCGAGTCGCGCTGGAACAGCACCTCGTCGAGCTCCATGGAACCGACCACGGTGCGCAGGTTGGTCATGCACAGCTGGGTGATGGCGTAGGGCAGGTTCTCGACCCGGTAGGCGGCGGCCGAGGCCTCCATCACCTGGATGAAGACGATGGCGTCGACCTTCACCATGGCGTTGTCCTTGGTGATGACCTCCTGCTGGGGCACGTCCAGGACCTGCTCCATCATGTTCATGCGGCGTCCGACCCGCTCGACGAAGGGGGTCAGAAGGCTGATGCCCGGGGCCAGGGTGCGGGTGTATTTTCCGAAGCGTTCCACCGTGAATTCACGGCCTTGCGGCACGATCTTCACGACGCTGAACAGCAGCACGAAGGCCAGCACCACAAGGGCGATGGTGAAGAGAAGCGAGGTGTCCATGATATCTCCTGTCCCGCTCAGGTTAGCAGCCTGTGGCCGCTGCGCCACAGAAACCGGACTGACCGACGATGACATCCCCGTAATAAAAAGGGCGGCCCGTGCAGGGCCGCCCTTCAGGAACTCTCACAGGCGGACCTATTCGCCGACGGTCAGTTCCTCGCCGTCCAGCTCGCAGAAATTCACTCGCGCCACCTGAACCGAGTCGCCGTCGTCGAAGTCGGCGCGGATGTCGTAGACGCACTCCGGCAGGCCGTCGTCGATCGAGATCTCGATGCTTTCTCCGGCCCCCAGCACGTCCTCGCCGAGGATGTCTTCCTCCCAATTATCCGTCGAGGGCAGGGAGATGAACAGTCGCGTCAGGACGTGGTCGGTCTCGTTGTTCAGCGTGAAGTCGATCGAGGCGCTCTGGGCCATGGCCGTCGGCGCGAACAGGGCCACGGCGACGAACGCGGCGGCGAAACGATGGATACGCATGAGTGAAGTCCCCAGCCCGGCCTGTGCCGGCAAGCGCCACCGTTGCACGGCGGGTCTGTCCGGTCACCCGTATTGTGACGCAGCCATTTCGATAATCCGCCGGGTCTCGTCCCAGCCGATCAGCGCCTCGACCTGGTCGAGGGCGACGAAGCGGGCTTCCAGCGCATCGTCGCCCGCCAGCGGCTCGCCCGAAAGCCAGCGCGCTGCATAGTCGATCAGCACGTAGTGGCGACCCGCTTCCGGGAACAGGCCGTCGACGACGTCGACCAGCCCGGTGATCTCCGCCTCGACGCCCGTCTCCTCGCGCAACTCCCTCAGCGCCGCGTCCGCAGCCCGCTCGCCCGGTTCGATCCGCCCGCCGGGCAGGCTCCACTCCCCCTGCTTCGGCGGCCGTCCACGGCGGATCAACAGCACCTCCCCGTCGCGCAGGCAGACGACGCCGACGCATGGCACGGGAGCGGGCAGGGGCGGGGACATGGCCGCCACCGTAGCTTGGCCCTTTCGCCGCGCCCATGACTTTGAGACAACGGGCCATGATCCCGCCGTCCGCCGAAGCCCTCGCCGCTCTCAAATCCGTTCTCGGCGAGGGCGGCTGGACCGACGATCCGACCGAGATCGCGCCCTGGCTGATCGAGTGGCGCAACCGCTGGACCGGCTATACGCCCCTGATGCTGACGCCCCGCTCGACCGAGCAGGTCGCCGCCGCCGTCCGCGTCTGCGCCGAACATCGCATCGCCATCGTCCCGCAGGGCGGCGACACCGGGCTCGTCGGCGGTCAGATCCCCTTCGGCGAGGTCCTGCTCTCGACCCGCAAGCTGCGCGCCATCCGCGACGTCACGCCTCTGGACGACGCCATGACGGTCGAGGCCGGCCTCACCTTGGCGGAGGCCCAGCAGGCCGCCGCCGCCGCCGACCGGATGTTCCCGCTCAGCCTCGCCGCCGAAGGTACGGCCACCATCGGCGGCGTCATCTCGACCAACGCCGGCGGCACGGCGGTGATCCGCTACGGGGTCATGCGCGATCTGGTGTTGGGGCTCGAGGCCGTGCTGCCCGACGGCGAGGTGTTCCATGGCCTCAAACGCCTGCGCAAGGACAACACCGGCTATGACCTGAAGCAGTTGCTGATCGGGGCCGAGGGCACTCTGGGCGTGGTCACCGCCGCCACCCTGAAGCTGTTCCCGGTCATGCGCAGCCGCGCGACCGCCATGGTCGGTCTGGACAGCCCCCGCGCCGCCATCGAGCTGCTGGCCCGCGCCAAGGCCGAGACCGGCGGGGGCGTCGAGGCCTTCGAGCTGATGAAGCGTATCGGCATGGAGTTCGTGCTGGCCAATATCTCCGATACGCGCGAGCCGCTGGAGTCCACCCCGCCCTGGTATGTCCTGATCGAACTGGTCTCCGGCGAGCCGGGCGCCGCCGGGGCGGCTATGGAGCGGCTGCTGTCGCACGCCTTCGAAACCGGCCTGATCACCGACGCCGTTCTCGCCCAGAACGACGCCCAGCGCGCCGCCTTCTGGAAGGTCCGCGAGGAGCAGTCCGCCGCCCAGAAGCCCGAGGGCGGCGGCTGGAAGCACGATGTCTCCGTCCCCGTCTCGCGCATCGCCGATTTCCTCGAAGAGGCTGCCGCCGCCGTGGAGCGCTTCCATCCCGGCGCCCGCGTCAGCGCCTTCGGACATGTCGGCGACGGCAACATCCACTACGACGTGCTCTGCCCGACGGGCGGCGACCGCCCTGCCTTCCTCGCCCGCTGGGCCGAGGGCTCGCAGATCGTCCACGACATCGTCGCCCGCTACGACGGCTCCATCTCCGCCGAACACGGCCTCGGCCGCCTCAAAACCGAAGAAGCCCGGCGCTACAAATCCCCCCTCGAAATCCGCGCCATGCAGGCCGTCCGCTCGGCGCTGGACCCCCACCGCATCATGAACCCCGGCGTGCTGTTCTGAGTTCGAAGGGCGGTGCGCTTGCCCCTCCGCCCCGATCGTCCTACCCCTCCGCCCTCGATTCACGCCCCGGAGCCCGCCCATGACCCTCGCCCTGCTGTTCCCCGGACAAGGCAGCCAGTCGGTCGGCATGGGCGCGGCCCTCGCCGACGCCTTCGCGAGCGCCCGCGAGGTCTACGCCGAGATCGACGACGCCCTGGGCCAGAAGCTCAGCCAGCTGATGCGCGAGGGCCCCGAGGACCAGCTGACCCTGACCGAGAACGCCCAGCCGGCCTTGATGGCGGTTTCGTTGGCCGCCGCCCGCGCCCTCAAGGTCGAGTTCGGCGTCGACGTCACCCGCGCCGGCTTCGTCGCCGGCCACTCGCTCGGCGAATACTCCGCCCTGTGCGCCGCCGGCGCGATCAGCCTGTCCGACACCGCCCGTCTGCTGAAGCTGCGCGGTCAGGCCATGCAGCGCGCCGTCCCCGTCGGCCGCGGGGCCATGGCCTCGCTGATCGGTCCGAAAACCGATCTCGCCCTCGCCGAGGAAGCCGCCAAGGCCGGTTCCGAGGTCGGGGTCTGCGTCGTCGCCAATGACAACAATGCCGGCAACATCGTCATCTCCGGCGACAAGGCCGCCGTCGACCGCGCCATCGAAAAGGCCAAGGAGTTGGGCGCGCGCGCCATTCCGCTGAACGTCTCGGCGCCCTTCCATTGCCCGCTGATGCAGCCCGCCGCCGACGAGATGGCCTCCGCCCTGGCCGAGGCGGCCATCCTCGCCCCCGCCGTGCCCGTCGTCGCCAATGTCACCGCCCGACCGGAGACAGACCCCGAGGTCATCCGCCGCCTGCTGATCGAACAGGTCACCGGCCGCGTCCGCTGGCGCGAGAGCATGGAATGGATGGCCGGAGAGGGGTGCGTGACCCGCTTCGCCGAGATCGGCTCTGGCAAGGTCCTGACCGGCATGGCCAAACGCATCGCCCCCGACGCCGAGAGCCTGTCGCTGAACACGCCTGAAGAGCTGGAAGCCTTCGCGAAGTCGCTGGGCTAGGCCGATGCGCTGGCCGAGCGTCTATATCTGGGGCTGGGTCATGGGGTTGCCCGGCCTGGTGCTGTGTTTTTTCGGGTCCCTCGCGCTGGCCTTCGCGGCAGAGGGATTGATGGAGCGCTTTTATCTCTCGATCGACGTGTCGTTCCTGCTGATTTTCGCGCCTCTTCTCATCACGGTCACCTTCACCGCGATGAAGGTGGTGGATTGCCCACGTTGTGGCGTCAGTGCGTATTGGCACTCAGCCCACAGGTGGGGCAACGCTTGGCCAGCCAGACGCTGCTCCAAGTGCGACCTCGACCTTCGCAAATATCACCCGTTCGATTCCCGAGCCAAGCGAGACCCCAATGTTTGATCTGACCGGCAAGACCGCCCTCGTCACCGGCGCCACGGGCGGCATCGGCGGCGCCGTCGCCCGCGCCCTGCACGCCCAGGGCGCGACCGTCGTCCTGTCCGGCACCCGCGAGGCGGTGCTGCAGGATCTGGCCCAGGAGCTGGGCGAGCGCGCCTTCGCCGCCGCCGCCAACCTGTCCGACGCGGAGTCCGTCGACGGCCTGATCGGCCGCGCCGAGGAAGCCGCCGGCGCCCCGCTGGACATCCTCGTCGCCAACGCCGGCATCACCAAGGACGGCCTGCTGATGCGGATGAAGGACGAGGATTTCTCGGACGTCATCAAGATCAATCTGGAATCCTATTTCCGCCTGTCGCGCGCCGCCATGAAGGGGATGATGAAGCGCCGCTCGGGCCGCATCATCGGCGTCACCTCGGTGGTCGGCGTCACCGGCAATCCGGGCCAGACCAACTACGCCGCCTCCAAGGCCGGCATGATCGGATTCTCCAAGTCGTTGGCCCAGGAAGTCGGATCGCGCGGCATCACGGTGAACTGCATCGCCCCGGGCTTCATCGCCTCGCCGATGACCGATGTGCTCAACGACCAGCAGCGCGAGACCATCCTCAAGAACATCCCCGCCGGCCGGCTCGGCACCGGCGACGAGATCGCCGCCGCCGCCGTCTACCTGTCCTCGGACGAAGCCGCCTATGTCACGGGCCAGACGCTGCACGTGAACGGCGGCATGGCGATGATCTGACGGCGTCACGTAGCGTAACGGGCTATTTGCAGCCCTCACGGCTGTGCTAAAGCCCACGCAACCGGTTGGCTTGAGTCTTCGTTGAAGACTTGCGCCGCCGTCGCCGTCGTCATACGGCAGAGACTGAGACAACAGCCGCTCCGGCGGCCCAACGAGCAGAGACAAACATGTCCGACACCCTGGAACGCGTCCGCAAGATCGTCATCGACCACCTGGACGCCGATCCGGAAAAGGTCGTTGAAAAGGCCAGCTTCATCGACGATCTGGGCGCTGACTCGCTCGACAACGTCGAACTGGTCATGGCCTTCGAGGAAGAATTCGACATCGAGATTCCGGACGACGCCGCCGAACACATCCAGACGGTCGGCGACGCCGTGAAATTCATCGACGAGAAACTGGCCGGCTGATCGCCGCCAGTCCGATACGGCTTTGATGGCCGCCGTGGCGTTCCCCTAGCGGGACCGCCCGGCGGCCATTACTGTTTGTGGTCAAGATTCTGAGTGAAGGAGCGCGCATGCGCCGCGTCGTCGTCACGGGCCTCGGCCTTCTCACCCCCCTCGGCTGGGGCGTCGAACACAACTGGAAGGGCATCGTCGAGGGCCGTTCCGGCATCGGCCCGATCACCAGCTTCGACACCGAGGGCTACGCCTGCACCATCGCCGGCGAGATTCCGTCGGTGGACGGCCGCGGCGGCGGCGCGCCCGGCCAGCCCGGCGTGTTCGACCATGAGAAGGTCATGTCGCCCAAGGACCGCAAGCGGGTCGACGACTTCATCGTCTACGCCATCGCCGCCGCCGACGAGGCGCTGGCCGACGCCGGCTGGAAGCCGGAAACCGAGGAGCAGCGCCAGCGCACCGGCGTGATGGTCGGATCGGGCATCGGCGGCCTCGGCCCCATCGCCGACACGGCCATCATCCTCAAGGAGCAGGGTCCGCGCCGGGTCAGCCCCTTCTTCATCCCCTCGGCCCTGATCAACCTGACCTCGGGCCAGATCTCGATCCGCCACGGCCTCAAGGGCCCGAACCATTCCGTCGTCACCGCCTGCGCCACCGGGGCCCACGCCATCGGCGACGCCGCCCGGATGATCATGCTCGACGACGCCGACGTCATGGTCGCCGGCGGGGCCGAGAGCTCCATCGTGCCCATCGGCATCGCTGGCTTCCTCGCCTGCAAGGCGCTGTGCACCGCCTACAACGATCAGCCCGAAAAGGCCTCGCGGCCGTGGGACAAGGACCACTCCGGCTTCATCATGGGCGAGGGCGCCGGCATCGTGGTGCTGGAGGAATACGAGCACGCCAGGGCGCGCGGCGCGACCATCTACGCCGAGGTCGTCGGCTATGGCCTCAGCGGCGACGCCTACCACATCACCGCCCCGGCCGAGGACGGCGAGGGCGGCTACCGGGCCATGCAGATGGCGGTCAAGCGGGCCGGCATCGACGTCTCGGACATCGACTACGTCAACGCCCACGGCACCTCGACCATGGCCGACTGGATCGAGGCCGGGGCCATCGAACGGCTGATGGGCGACCACGCCCCGAACGTCGCCCTGTCCTCGACCAAGTCGATGACCGGCCACCTGCTGGGGGCCGCGGGGGCCATCGAGGCCATCTTCTGCATCCTCGCCATCCGCGACCAGATCGCCCCACCGACCATCAACCTCGACAATCCCGAGCGTGAGACGCCGTTGAAGATGGTCCGGAACAAGGGCGAGCCGATGAAGATCGACGTCGCCATGTCCAACAGCTTCGGCTTCGGCGGCACCAACGCCAGCGTCATCTTCAAGAAGGTCGCTTGATGTTCGGCCGCTTTCGGGGAGCGGGGGCTCCGAAATCCGGGCGGGCCACGGCCCTGCTGGCCGCCTCGGCCACCTTCAGCCTGTTCCTGATCGTCGCCATCATCGCCGGCTGGAGCGTCTTCTACGCCCCCGGGCCGGCCGCGCGCGAAGGCGACACGACCATCGTCACCCTGCCCAGCGGGGCCGGGGTCAACGCCATCGCCGCCAATCTGAAAGCGGCCGGCGTGATCCGCTCGACCGACATGTTCAAGGCCGCCGCCACCCTGACCGGCGCCGATCGCAAACTGCGCGCCGGGGAATACGAGGTGCCCGACCGCGCCTCCCTGCGCGCCGTCCTGGTGCTGTTGGTCGAGGGCAAGGTGGTCCGCCACTACGTCACCCTGCCCGAGGGGTGGTCCTCGGCCCAGGCGGTCGACATCCTGATGCGCCAGCCCCTCCTGACGGGCGAGATCGTCACCACGCCGGAGGAAGGCTCCCTGTGGCCCGACACCTACGAGATCAGCCGGGGCGAGACCCGCGCCTCGGTCATCGCCCGCATGACCACGGCCCAGGCCGACAACCTCGCCCGCCTCTGGGCGGCCCGCTCGCCGCGCACCGTGGTCAAGTCGCCCGAGGAAGCGGTCATCCTCGCCTCCATCGTCGAAAAGGAGACCGGCGTCGCGTCCGAGCGGCCGCGGGTAGCCGCCGTCTTCTCCAACCGGCTGCGCATCGGCATGCGTCTGGAGAGCGATCCGACCATCGTCTACGGCCTGACCCAGGGCCGCCCGCTCGGCCGGGGCATCCGCCGCTCGGAATTGGAGCGCCAGACGGCCTGGAACACCTACCAGATCGACGGCCTGCCTCCGACGCCGATCGCCAACCCGGGCCGCGAGGCCATCGCCGCGGTGCTGAACCCGCCGCCGTCGAACGAGCTGTATTTCGTCGCCGACGGCTCCGGCGGCCACGCCTTCGCCCGCACCTATGAGGAGCACCTCGCCAACGTGGCCCGTTGGCGCGAGGTCGAGCGGCGCAAGGCGGGCCTGCCCCCCGGCAGTCCGCCGCCGCCGGTCCCCGGCACGGTCCCCACCGTGCCCAACGCCCATCCCGACCCGGCCGCCCTTCCGCCCGGCGTCGTCGTGCCGCCCGGCGCCCAGGTCATCCGCGTTCCGCAGGCGGCGTCGGCCCCGGCGGCTCCGGCGCGATGAGCCAGATCTCCGGCCAAATCTCCGGCCAAATCTCCGGCATGACCGGCTTCGGCCGGGCCGAAGGCGCGGACGGCGGCTGGACCTGGTCGGTCGAGGCCCGCTCGGTCAACGGCCGCAATCTGGAAGTCCGTTTCCGCGGACCTTCGGGCTTCGACAGCCTTGAGCGCGCCGCCAAGGCCTCGGCCCAGAAGCATTTCTCGCGCGGCCAGGTCACGCTCGGCGTTCAGGGCAAACGCGCCGATCCGGGCGCCGCCGCGCTCAAGGTCAATGACGACATCCTCGCCCGCTATCTGACGCTCGCCAATCGGCTGGCGGAGGAGGGGGCTGCCCCGCCCTCGGCCGACGGCCTGCTGGCCCTGCGCGGCGTTCTGGAAGCCCCGGAGGAAGAGGAAGACGCCGAGGCCCGGGCCGCCGTCGAGGCCGCCATGGCCGCCTCCATCGAGGCCGCCTTCGAGGCGCTGAAGGTCTCGCGCGACCGCGAGGGCTCTCAGCTCCTTCCGGTGATCACCGACTTCATCGGCCGCATCGAAGCCCTCGTGGCCGCCGCCGAAGACGAAGCGGCCGCCCAGGTCGAGGCGATCCGCGAGCGCTTCACCCGTCGCATGAGCGAACTGGCCCCGGACGCCCCCGGTCTTGAGGACCGCATCTTCCTCGAGGCCGCCGCACTCGCGACCAAGGCCGACGTCCGCGAGGAGCTCGACCGCCTCACCGCCCACGTCGCCTCGGCCCGCACGCTGTTGCAGCAACCCCCCGCCGGGCGAAAACTCGACTTCCTGATGCAGGAATTCATGAGGGAGGCGAACACCCTCTGCTCGAAATCGGCTACCACGGCGCTCACCGGAATCGGCCTCGAACTGAAGGCCGTCATCGAGCAGCTGCGGGAACAGGTCCAGAATGTCGAATGAACGCACGCCCCGCCGCGGCGTCCTCCTGATCGTCGCCAGCCCGTCCGGCGCGGGCAAGACCAGCCTGTGCCGCCGCCTGATGGCCGACCACGGGGGCCTCGAACTGTCCGTCTCCATGACCACCCGCGGCATCCGCCCGGGCGAGGTCGCCGACCGCGACTACCATTTCGTGGACGACGCCGAGTTCCAGCGCCTGATCGACGAGGACGCCTTCCTCGAATGGGCCGACGTCCATGGCAGCCGCTACGGCAGCCCCCGCGCTCCGATCGACCGCGCCCTCGCCGAGGGCCGTGACGTCCTCTTCGACATCGATTGGCAGGGCGCGCGCGACATCGCCCGCAAATGCCCTGAGGACGCCGTCCGCGTCTTCATCCTGCCGCCCAGCCTCGAAGAGCTGCGCCGCCGCCTCGTCACCCGCTCGCAGGACGCCGAAGAGGTCATCGATCGCCGCATCGCGAACGCCAAGGGCGAGATCGAGCACTGCGGCGAGTTCGACTACGTCTTCGTCAACGACGACTTCGACCGCTCCTACGCCGAGCTGGCCCACATCTATCACGCCGAACGCTCCAAGCGTTTCCGCAACACCTGGGTCGACGCCTACAAGTCGGCGCTGTTGAACGAGGTGGTCTGAACGCGTCGGACGGGCAAGGTCTTGAACTTCCTGCCGGCGGTCCTATCTCCAACGCACTGTTTCAACAACGAAAGGAGGTGGTCGAATGTCTCATTGTCTCACGCCGCGCGCGGCCCGGTCCATGAACGCGACCTCCCCTCTGGCGGGGGTTCGCGCCTAAGCCGAAGCCGTCACAGGCTGAACAATGCGGGGCCGCTTCCGAAAGGGGGCGGCCCTTTTTGCTGGGCCGCACGCGTTCGTCAGCTTTCGTCTGCTTTGCAAGCTTGACGGCCCTGCGCCTGTACTCGCACGCTGGTTCGCCCTGTGAATCGGAGGACGGCATGTCGATCAGTGGGATTGTGGCGTTGGTTCTGGCGACCCAGCCCGTGCAGGCGCCGACCGCGTCCGGGTGGCCGGGCGAGTTCCCACTCCACTGCACGTATGAACAAGGGGTCGAGACCCGCTATGCGGCAGGTTGGCAGGAACCCTGGGCCGTTCAACCCGGGCAGCTGGGACCATCGTCCTTCCGCATGGGCATACGCGTGGGGCAGGGCTTCGATTGGACCCGGGGGGGCGACCGCGGCGCCCAGACGGTCGAGGGACACCCGGACCATATCTTCATCTCGATGCGCGACGGCGCGCCGGTCCTCCAGGACGACCCGACCTCGAACTTCGTCTACCGTGCCGGCCCCCGGGATGACGGGGGCCGTTCCAGATGATGTGGAACGAGTCCGGCCACGTCACCGTCCTGTTTGGTCGCTGCGTCCGCCCGGATCTTCGGCCGACCGAAGACTGAAGGACAGTTTGTTGGGCTTGGCCCGGTAAGGGTGCGTCCTCAGGGCTCCAACGCCGCCGCCAGCCGCAGGAAGCCCGCCAGGTCCACCGTTTCGGCCCGCGCCTCCGGGTCAATCCCGGCCGCTTCGCACAGCGTCGCCCCGCCCAGCGGCTTGAGGCTTGAACGCAGCATCTTGCGGCGCTGGCCGAAGGCCGCCGCGGTGACCCGCTCCAGTCGCTTCAGCGTTTCCCGGTTGGGCCGGTCCGGCTTCGGGACGAGGTGGACCACCGCGCTCGCCACCTTGGGCGGTGGAGTGAAGGCGGCGGCGGGGAGGTGGAGCACGATGCGGGCGTCGACGACCGCCTGGCTGATCACCGCCAGTCGGCCGTAGGCGTCCTCCCCGGGGGCGGCCACCACGCGCTCGGCTACTTCCTTCTGGAACATCAGGGTCAGGGCGTGCGGCAGCCACGGCCCCGTCAGCCATTTGATCAGCAGGGCCGTGCCGACGTTGTAGGGCAGGTTGGAGACGATGTGCGCCGGCCCCTCGACCAGGTCCGCCTCGCTCACCTTCAGCGCGTCGCCCTCGACGATGACCACTCGCCCGGAGCCGTCGTCGAGTTCCGCCAGCAACGGGAGGAAGCGCGGGTCCTTCTCGACGAGCACGACCTTGCCGGCGTCGCTCTCGAGCAGCGCTCGCGTCAGCCCGCCGGGGCCCGGGCCCACTTCGATGACGCTGCGCCCCTCGAACGGCCCGGCCAGCCGCGCGATCTTGCGGGTCACATTCAGGTCGAGCAGGAAATGCTGCCCGAAACTCTTCTTCGCCGAGAGGCCGTGGGCGTCGAGGCTTTCGCGAAGGGTCGGGAGGTCGGTCACGGAGTGAGAGAGCCAGTGCTGGTAGGTCGTGAGTCGTGGGCGGGGCGACGCCCGATCAGGATGCCGTCCAGATGCGTCAACTTCTCACGACCCACTAGCCCTTTTCACCCTCTTCGCCGCCATTTCCCCCGCCAGGCGCAGGGCCGCGATCAGGCTGTCGGCCCGGGCCACGCCCTTGCCGGCGATGTCGAAGCCGGTGCCGTGATCGGGCGAGGTGCGCACCACCGGCAGGCCCAGGGTGGCGTTGACGCCGCCCCAGAAGTCCAGCGTCTTGACCGGGATCAGGGCCTGGTCGTGATACAGGCACAGCACGGCGTCGTAGCCGGCGCGGGCCTCGTCATGGAACAGGGTGTCAGCCGGCTGGGGATCGGTGATCGCCAGCCCCTCGCCGCGCAGCGCCGCCGCTGCCGGCATCAGCACCTCGATCTCCTCCAGGCCGAGGGCGCCGCTCTCGCCGGCGTGGGGATTCAGCGCCGCCAGCGCCAGCCGCGGACGGGCGATGCCGAAGTCGCGCTGCATCGCCTCGTGAACCACCCGGGCGGTGCGGGCGACCCGCTCGGCGGTGACCAGCTCCGGAACATCGGCCAGCGGCGAATGGATGGTGACCAGGCAGGCGCGCAGGTCCTTCGCGGTGAGCATCATCACCGGTCCGCGCACACCGCTGAACGGCGCGTCGGCGGTGAGCTCCGCGATGAACTCCGTGTGTCCCGGGAAGCGGAAGCCGGCCGCGTACAGCGGGGCCTTGGCGATCGGTGCGGTGACGACGCCGCCGGCCTCTCCGGCCATGGCCAGGTTGACGGCCTGCTCGATCCAGTCGGCGACGGTTCCCGCATTGGCGGCGTCAGGACGTCCGGGCTCGACCCGCGCGGGCAGGGGGGTGTCGAGCACGGGCAGGGCGAGCCCGAACGTCGCGGGCGCGTCGGACGGAGCCGTGACGGTCTGCACCGGGACGCCCTGGGCGCGCATCAGGGCCGCGTCGCCGACGACGACGAAGGCCGGCCCGTCGCCGCCCTTCAGCGCGGCCCAGGCGCGGGCGATGATTTCGGGTCCCACGCCCGCCGGCTCGCCCATGGTCAGGGCCAGCGGCGGGCCGGCTGTCACTGCCGATACTCAATCAGGGCGTCGGCCCGCAGGTCGCGCATGTAGCGTCGGGCCAGGTTGGCCAGATTCTGGCGGAACAGCTGGTTCTCGACCGCCCGGGGATCCGGAGCCTCGACCCCGCCGGCGCGGCGCCCGCAAACGGCCACCAAGTGAAGGCCCAGCGGGGTGCGGACGGGGGTGCTGATCGTCCCGACCGCGGCGGAGCGCGCCACCTGCTGGAACTGCGGAGTCAGATTCTGGACATCGGCCTCGCCGAGGTCGGCGCCCAGCAGGCCCTGCTCCGACGTCGCGCGCTGCAGCATGGTATCGCAGGTCAGCTGCGGCCTCAGGGCCTCAAGACGCTGCGCCGCGGCGGCGACTTCCGCCTCCGTCGCGGTCTCCGGCATCTCGATCATGACCTGCTTCAGTTGGACCAGGCTCGCCGCGGCCCCGTCGCGCTTGTCGCGCATGTAGATGATGTAGACGCCGCCCTCGACCGCGATCGGGCGGGAAAGCTGGCCGACCTCGAGTTGATCCATGGCGGCCTGCAGGATCGGGTTGACCGTGCCGGCGACCACCCAGCCGGCGTCACCGCCGCGCGAGGCCGACGGCGCGGCCGAAAACTGTTGGGCCACCGCCTGGAACGGCGCGCCCTGGACCATCTGCTGGACCAGCTGGGCCGCCCCGTTCATGGCCGCCTGCTGACCTCCTACGCGGGACGCCTCGATGTAGACTTCGCCGATCAGGTACTGCTTCTTGGTCGCGGCCTCGGACAGCTGGCGCAGGGCGGCGTCGACCGCGCCCTTGCTGACCCGGGCGCGGCCCTGGAACCGGCCGCCGACCAGTTGCTGCCAGCCGATCTGGGTCCGGACCTGCTCGCGCAGAGTCTGCGGGCGGATGCCGCCCGCCTCGAGGTACGACAGATAGGCTTCGGGGGTCGCGCCGACCTCCTGGGCCATCGCGGCGATCTCCTGGTTGACCTCCTCGTCCGTGACCTTGAGATCCTCGTAGTTCGCCAGTTCCTGCAGCTGCAGCCGCTCGTCGATCAGGGCGTTGAGCGCTTCCTGCTGGATGGCGGGGATGTTTTCCGGCGTCGGCTGCACCTGGGTCATCGCGATCAGCAGCAGCATGCGCTGGCTCAGGTCGAAACCGGTGATGACGCTGTCGTTGACGGTCGCCAGAACGCCGTCGGCCATCTGGAACTGGGGAGCCGGGGCCGGCGCGGCGGGGGGCGCCTGCTCGGCCGCAGGGTTCAGCGTACCCGCGGCCGCCGGCTGCTGTGGCGCGGTCTGGGCCACGGCCGATCCGGCCAGGAGGGCGGCGATCGCCACGCCCGTCAAATAACGCTGAAAACGCATGTCAGTCCTGGTTCCTCAAGCGGCGCCGTCGGTTCGAGCCCGGTTCTGGCGACCTGCGCGCAACCGAAATCGCACGCCGGCCGGCGCCCGTCGCCCCGTCAATATCCTGTACCGCCGAAAGTGGCGAGGGTTAGGCGCACATAAGGGCCTTCGGACGGGCCGGACGGCCTCACGCTCGTATTGTCCCGTCGCCATCCGAGCTCGAACCGGAAGCAATCGTCGTCGAACAGCAGGCCGATTTCCGACTGGACCAGATAACCGGGGTCGGGCTGTCCGGGCCGTGGCGTGCGTTCCAGGTCGGCGATGCCGGAGAAGGCCACGCCCCAATTTCCGTATACGAACTGCTGCCCCGCCAACTGCAGGAATTCGTAGTTGCGGTTGTTCGGCCCCGCCAGCGGATTGGAGCGATCCATAATGTAGCTGACCGTGGCCAGGTTGCGCCGGCCCCAGCGGCCGTCGACGGCGATCTCGGCGCGCCTGACGTTGCCGCTGGAATCGATCGTGGCGTGTCCCCAGCCGCGGATGCGATCCGACGGCGAGAAATCCCCCTGGACCACCCAGTCCGAGGTGTCGGACGCCAGTCCCGACGGATCATAGAGCTGGCCTGGCGCGTCCGGCACGGGAACGAGGAAGGCGGGCTCCTCGTCGGCGCGCAGGCTGCGGCCGATGAACAGGCTGGCCTGGCGTCCCTCGTCCCAGCGCAGGGTGGTCCGCAGCCCCGTGGTCAGGCGCAGGCCGCCTTCGTAGAGGTCGTAACCGGGGAAGCGGTCGACACGGAACAGCGAACTCTCGTCCAGTTCGACGGTCTGGCTGTCCTCGATCGGTATGCGCGGGTCCAGGTCCGGATCGGTCGAGATCGACAGCTGCGCCATCGGCTCCAGGATCATGTCGGCCGTCCCGAAGCGCCGGATCAGCGGATAGCTCACGTCGACGCCGGCGGTGGCCCGCCCGCGCGTGATCGCCTCTTCCTCCAGGCCCATGGGCGGCGGCAGGTCGCCGACCGAATACAGGTCGGTGCGCAGGTCGACGAACGGCTCCCAGCGCACGCCGATGGGCGAGATCATCGTCCGGCGCCAGTCGACCTGGGCCGAGACGCGGCGGCTGTCCACGCCCCGCAGCCCGGTCGTCGGCCCCGCCGGCGTGATTTCCGGCCTCAGCACGGGACTGCCGACATAGGCGTCGCGATACAGCGACACCGCCGATCCGCGCAGGCGGAGCCGCCCGCCAAGAACCGGGCCGTCGGGCTCCCACCGCGCCTCGATCAGCGGCGCAACGATGGGCAGGGCCCCGTCGTCCTCGAACTCGTTGAGGGCCGGGGTCACCGGGTCGAAGCGGGCCACCCGCAGGCTCTGCAAGGTGAAGGCGGCCACCGAGACATAGGACCGGTCGGTCTGGTGCTCGGCGTAGATCTGGCTGATCAGCCGGCGCTGGTCGCCGTAGTAGAGGCCGTTGTCCTGATAGGGGTCGCGCACGTCGTAGCGGTCGAACAGCGTCTTGTCCGAGGTCCGTTCCGCCGTGAAGCCCCAGCGCCACGGCCCTTGGGGATCGAACCGGCCATGCCCGAGGAAGTAGCTTCGGCTGGTCCGGTCGCCGAATTTGACGTTGCTCTCGGCGTCGCCGTCGCCGTCGAGGTCGAAGTCGCCGAAATTGCGCTCATAGGTGTAGCCGCCGCGCAGGACGACCGCGCCGTCGGCGAACCGGCGGCGCCACTGCAGGTTCAGCAGGGGCGCGACCCGGCTGTTGATCTGCGGGCTGATCAGCCAGTCCTCGGACGGCGAGACGACCTGCAGATAGGGAACCTCGAGGCTGAATCCGCGCCCTTCGTCATAGCTTGGGATAGGCACCAGGAAGCCCGACGCGCGCTCCACGGTGGGATCCGGGTGGGCGAACCAGGGCAGGTAGAAGACCGGAACCCCGCCGACCTTGAACACCGCATTGCGGTAGAGCACCGCCCGCAGGTCTTCGTCCTGGACCACCTTCTCCGCCTGGATGGCGATGCTGGGCTCCTTGGGGTTCCCCTCGGCGTCGCAGATCGGGCAGGGGGTGAACAGGGCGTAGTTCAGCTCGTTGACATTCTCGCTGCGCCGCACCGCTGTCGCCGCCATCAGGCTAGCCCCGTTGCGGAAGCGGGTGGCGAAGTCGACGGCCACGCCGGCCTTCAGATCGGAGTCCAGTTCCAGGTGGCTGGCGAAGACCACATTGCCGTCGGGGTCGACGAATTCGACGCGATCGTCGGCTGTGGCCACGCCGGCGTTCAGATCATAGGTCAGCCGGCCGGCGCGCAGGCTGGTGTTGCGGAACCGCGCCAGGACCCGGTCGGTCCCGCCGGCGGCGGAGATCACGTCGCCGTCGCGGGAGACCGTGGCGGCGTCCACATAGACGGCCTCGGGCGTCAGCCCGTCGGGGCCGGTCTGCGGCCCCGATACGGGCGCGGCTGGGGCTTGCTGGGCCTGGGCGGCGCCGCTCCACGACGCCAGGGCCACGGCGGCCGCGCCGGCGAGAAGCCGGAGGCGCAGGGCTCCTGTTTCGGCGCGACGGTCACGCGGCATTCAGGCTCACTCGATGGACGGCGGGACGACGGGCGGGGCTTCGCTTAGCCGTCTTCGGTATAGAACAGCAAGGTGAAGGCGGCGAGCGCCGTCAGCAAGGGCGGCAGCCAGGCGGCCAGCCAGGGCGGGATGACCTCGGCCGAGCCGAAGGCCGACGCCGCCTGGTTGACGAAGAAGAAGCCGAAGCCCAGCACCACCGCCGCCAGACTCATGCGGGCCAGGTCGCCCAGCCGCATCAGGCGCAGGGAGAAGGCGGCCGCCAGGATCGACATCGCCGCGAACATCAGCGGCGTGGCCAGGAGCTGCTGCAGCCTCAGGCGATAGGCGGTGCTCGAGAAACCGGCCGCCTCGACGCGGGCGATCTGGCCCGGCAGCGACCAGAAGGGCGTCGACTGGGGCCGGGCGAAACGCTCGAACGCCTCGTCGTCGGCCAGGCTGGAGAGCAGGTCCAGCGTCTCGTACCGCACCGCCCGCTGCCCGATCTGGGCCCCCACCGCGTCGACCAGTCGCCAGCGTCCGGCGCTCAGCGAGGCCGAGGCGGCGTCGATCCGTTCACGGAAGGTGCGGTGACCCCCCCCGTCGTTGGCGTAGATGAAGAAGGTCACGCCCAGCAGGCGAGCGTTGGTCCGGTCCTGCCGCTCGGCCCGGATGACCATCTGGCGGGTGTCGTCGCCCTCGCGAATCCACACGGCCTGGGGCGCTTCGGTCGAGCCCGACAGCCGGGTCCGTTCCCGCTGGAACAGCCCGTCGCCGGAGGCGGCGAGGGGGCCGAGCGCCGTCACCGTGACGATGCCGAACAGGAAGGCTGCGCCGGCCGCCGGCAGCACGAACCGCCACGCCGACAGCCCCGCCGCCCGCATGGCGATCAGCTCGCTGCGCCGGTTCAGGCCGACGAAGGCGGCGAGGGTGCCGAACAGGAAGACGAACGGCAGCAGCTGGATGATCACCTGCGGCGACTTCAGCAGCATCAGGCCGAGGATGCGCACGCCCGACAGGTCGACGTCCGAGCCGACCCCGCGCGAGATCTCGACGAAGTCGATCAGCATGATCAGGGCGGCGATGACGCCCAGGGCGATCGCCAGCGAGCGCGCCTGCTGGACCAGCACATAGCGCTCGATCCGGCCCAGGCGGAGGCGCGAGGGGGGCGTGTCCGCGGCGCTCATGCGAATCTCGCCCTCAGCCGCTCGAACGCTGGCCATGACCGCCGCCGACGGGGTTTCAGGGCCCGGAACAGCAGCCGCAGGGCCACGGCCGTGCCGACGATCGGCAGCAGATACTGGAACACGTTCAGCCAGCCGTTCCACGCGCTGGCGGCGACCACGCCGTAGCCGACGATGCGGATGATCAGGAAGGCGGCCGCGACGCGGGCGATGCGCAGGCTGTAGCCGGTGCGGCTGAATTGTCCGCCGAGGATGGCCGACAACGCCATGGCCATGGCCAGCAGCGCATACAGCGGCGCTGACAGCCGCGAGTGCGCCTCCGCCCTCAGCTCGCCGGCGGACCCGACCCGCTCGAGATCCTGCGGCGACGGATTGAGCAGCTGGGTCAGATAGAGGTCCGATGGCTTGTAGCGGATCGTGTCGGTCACCTCCGAATACTGGCCCAGCGGCACGTCCTGGCGGCCGAACGACAGGTGCTCCAGCACGCCGCGGCTGGAATAGCGCTGCCACGAGCCGTCGATCAGGGTCAGGATCGGCTCGCCGTCAATGCGCGAGAACCGGGCCTCGGCGGCGTCCCAGGTGGTCACCCGGTCGTCCTCAGCCTGGTAGATGAAGATGTTCTTCAGCAGCCCGTTCTGCTCGATCTGCTGCACATAGACGGTCAGGCCTTCCGGCCCCTGAACGAACCGCCCTTCCTCGACCAGCAGGGCGGCCAGGTCGGTGCGCACCGCGAAGGCCTCGGCGCGGGCCTGCCGCTGCGCCCACGGCTGCAGCACGGTGGTCACGATCAGGGTCAGCACCGCGGCTATGGCGGCGATGCGCACGGCGGGCCGAATCGCCGACCAGCGGGTGACGCCCGAGGCGAAGACGGCGGTCAATTCCTGCTCGCGTTGCAGCCGGGTCAGGGCGATCAGGGCGCCGACGAACAGGCCGATCGGAACGATTACCGCCAGAAGTTGAGGAACGGCGAGCAGGGTCAGCTTGACCATGACCCAGACGCTCTGGCCGCGCTCGACGATAACCTCGAGTTGATCGAGGCTCTGGCTCAGGATGCCAATTCCGGCCAGCGCGGCGCACGCTCCGACGACGGGTCGGGCGATCTGGCGGAAAAGATAGCCTTGAATCAGCGTCATAAACGGAGGAAATCGCCCGTTGCAGGCGGCGGCGGGAACGCCTCTAATACACATCCCCGCGCATCGGCGACAGGCGCCGCGCGCGACCCTTGTAAGCACGACCGGGACGCCTAATCCCGGCTGGAGTAGCCCATGAAGATCGAGTTCGTTGCGTCCGCCGGCGGAGCCGAAGCGCTGGCCGTCCTGGTTCACGAGGGTCGGGTCCTGCATGGCACGGGCGGACAGCTCGATGCGGCCGCCTCGGGCGCCCTGACCCGGGCGATGAACGCTAGCCGTTTCACAGGCGGCTCGAACAGCACCCTGCTCGTCGCCGCGCCCGCCGGCGTGGACGCCGCGACGGTGGTCCTGACCGGAGCCGGCGACCCCGCCAAATTCGACGATCTGGCGCTGGAGGCCGCCGCCGGCGCCGCCTACCACGCCGTCAAGCTGTCGGGCGCGACGTCGCTGACCATCGACGCCCACGCCCTGAGCGCCGACCAGGCCGCGCGCGCCGCCTTTGCGGCCCGTCTGGCCAGCTACCGCTTCCTCAAATACCGCACCACGCTGAAGCCCGAGAAGACGCCGTCGATCGAGACCATCAAGGTCGTCGCCGCCGACGTGAGGGCCGCCCAGGCCGCCTATGACCGGCTGGCGCCGGTCGCCGAAGCGGTCGAGTTCGCGCGTGATCTGGTCAGCGAGCCGGCCAACGTCCTCTACCCGGAAGAGTACGCCCGCCGGGTCAAGGCGCTGGAAAAACTCGGCCTCGAGGTCGAGATCCTCGGGGAGAAGGAGCTCGAGAAGCTCGGCTTCCGCACCCTGCTGGCCGTCGGCCAGGGCAGCGTGCGCGACAGCCAGGTCGCCATCATGAAATGGAACGGCGGCAAGAAGGGCGACCAGCCCATCGCCTTCGTCGGCAAGGGCGTCTGCTTCGACACCGGCGGCATCTCCATCAAGCCGGCGGACGGCATGGAGGACATGAAGTGGGACATGGGCGGCTCGGCCGCCGTGACCGGCCTGATGCACGCCCTGGCGGGCCGCAAGGCCAGGGTCAACGCCGTCGGAGTCATCGGGCTCGTCGAGAACATGCCTGACGGCGCCGCCCAGCGGCCCGGAGACGTGGTCATGTCCCTGTCCGGCCAGTCGGTCGAGGTGCTGAACACCGACGCCGAGGGCCGCCTCGTGCTGGCCGACTGCCTCTGGTACACCCAGGAGCGGTTCAAGCCGAAATTCATGCTCGACCTGGCCACCCTGACGGGCGCCATGATCGTCGCCCTCGGCCTCGAATACGCCGGCGTCTTCTCCAACTCGGACGAACTGGCCAACAACTTCCTCGCCGCCGCCCCCAAGGTCGGCGAGAACGCCTGGCGGATGCCGATCCCCGCCGCCTACGAGCGACACATCGACAGCCCGATCGCGGATGTGAAGAACACCGGCAATGGCCGCGCCGGCGGCTCGATCACCGCCGCCCTGTTCCTGCAGCGCTTCACCAACGGCGTGCCGTGGGCTCACATCGACATCGCCCCAACGGCCTGGGTCAAGGACAGCAAGTCCCCGACCGTGCCCGACGGCGCCGTCGGCTGGGGCGTCCGAACCCTGGATCGCATGGTGGCGGACAGCTACGAGTCCTGACGGAAGGCGACGCCCGGCGGAACCCGCCGGGCGTTTCCTGGCGCTACTCGCTGGAGACTTCCGAGATGTGCAGCCGGGCTGAATTCGTCCCGGTGCTGCCATAGGTGCCCACCCAGATGTCGTACTGGCCCGAGCCGGGACGGTTGAAGCGCAGGGACGGATTGACCCCGTTCGTCCCGCTGTCGTCGTCGCAGTACCATTGGCCGCCGGGGCCGTTGACCACCAGGGTCGTGTCGACCGATGAGGCGACGGACAGGATCAGCGGAAGGTCTCCCGCCTGGTAATTCAGACGGACGTCGGGGGCGCGAGCCACATAGCCCTCGCACGAAGGCGAGATGTTCGACGCCGGAATCGGGCCGCCCGACTGCAGCGAGACCACCCGCGGGTCCGACGGGAAGCCGGCCGAAAGCGTGACCGTGCCGTAGGTGGGCGAGGCGCTGTAGTCGGGGACATAGCCGGAATTCTCGGAGACCGTCGCGCACGCGGTCAGGGCGAGGGCGAGGGCGGTCACGCCGGTGATGAGTTTGAGACGACGCATGTGGAACCCCTTCTTTGTGATGGAGGGGAGACTGGCATAGGCCTACACGCGGTGCGAGTGTCGATATCTGACGACGGATCGAGGAACCATGCCCGACGAGGGATGCGAAATCTGGTTCTACCACCTCGAGCGCTCGACGCTCGATCAGGTGTTGCCCGGCCTGCTGGAGAAGACGCGCGAGCGGGGCTGGCGGGCGCTTGTCCGCGCCGCGAACGAGCGTTTGCTCGACGACGTCGACGAACGTCTCTGGACGTACCGCGACGACAGCTTCCTCGCCCACGGCCGCGCCTCGGAGCCCGAGGCGGCGCGCCAGCCCATCCTGCTGACCCAGGCCGCGGAGAACCCGAACGGCGCTCAGGCGCTGTTCATCGTGGACGACGCAGAGCTTGGCGATACGAAAGGGTTCGATCGATGCTTCATCATCTTCGACGGCAGGGACGAGACCGCGCTGCAGGCGGCGCGGGTCCGCTGGAAGACGCTGAAGGACGCCGGCGCGAACCTCGCCTACTGGAAGCAGTCGCCCGAGGGGCGCTGGGAAAAGGCGGCCTGATCGCGCTGCTGGCCCTGGCCGGCTGCGAGACGCCGGCCTCCGACGCGCCCGCGCCCCGCGCGATCGAGGAAGCGCAGATGAGCCAGCCGGTGGGCGCGCCGCGGGTCAATCCGACCACCGACCTCTGTCGCGCCGGCGAGATGCAGTGGCTGGTCGGGAAACCGAAGACCGACATCCCCGTTCCGGTCGATGTGGTGAGCCGGCGGGTGACCTGCACCACCTGTCCGGTGACCGAGGACTACTCGCCCCACCGGCTGAACATCTTCTTCAACGAACAGACGGACATCATCGAACAAGTCCGCTGCGGCTGACATCACCCAGGGAGACGCGCCATGAAGATCCAGTTGCTCAGCCTCGCCGCCGCCGGCCTGCTGGCGGCCGCCTGCGCGCCGATGGAGGACGAGGCGGCGCCGACGCCCCCCGAGGACGGTCCGTCCCAATGCAAGGCCGACCAGTACCAGCGCTTCATCGGCCGCAACCGCTCGGAGCTCCCGGCCAAGCCTGCCGGCGAGACCTGGCGCGTGACCTGCACGACCTGCCCGGTGACCATGGATTACAGCCCCAGCCGGCTGAACATCTTCTACGAGCAAGCGACGGGCATCATCCGCGAGGTCAAATGCGGATGAGGCCGCTAATCCTGCTCGCCGGCGCGATCGCGCTGACGTCCTGCGCGCCGGTGGCGGAGACCTCCGTCCAGCCTGGTCCGCAGCGCTGCGACGCCGAGGCCGCGCGGTCGCTGATCGGAACGCATGTCGGCGCGGTCAGCTTCCCGGCGGGGGCCAATGTCCGGGTGGTCTGCACGACCTGCCCCACGACCAAGGACCTGCGGCCTGACCGCCTCAACGTCCGCTTCGACGAGGCGACGGGGATCATCCGCAGCGTCGACTGCGGCTAGGTCCCCACGCCGGGCGACCGGTTCAGGCGACCTCCGCCAGCGCTTCTTCCGCCTGCATCCAGGCGGCCTCGGCCGCTTCCAGGTCCGCCTGCGTCTTCGCCCGCGCCCGCGTCAGCCCTTCCAGCGCCTTGGGATTGCTGATCGCAGCGTTGGCCAGATCATCGTCGATCCGGGCCAGCTCGCCCGTCAGCGCCGCCATCCGCTCCTCCGCCTTCTTCACCGCATGGCGCAGGGTCGAGGGCGAGGGGCCTGATTTTTTTTCGTTCTTCTTCGCCGGCGCCGTGGCGGGGGCGGCCTTCGTCTCCGCCTCGGCCTTGACCTGCGACGGCTTGACCGCGGCTTGCTTGGCCCGGTCCAGGACGAATTTGGCGTAGTCGTCCATGTCGCCGTCGAACGGCTTCACCGTGCCGTCCGCGGCCAGCCACAGCCGGTCGGCGACCAACTCCATCAGCGAGCGGTCGTGGGTGATCAGGATGACCGCGCCGGAGTAGTCGTTCAGCGCGTCGAGCAGCGCCCGGCGGCTGTCGATGTCGAGGTGGTTGGTCGGTTCGTCGAGGATCAGGATGTGCGGCGCGTCCATCGCCACCTGGTTCAGCAGCAGGCGCGCGCGCTCGCCGCCGGACAGGCTGGCCACGGTGGTCTCCTGCTTCTCATAGCCCAGGCCCCACTGCGCCAGTTTCGAGCGCCGGCTGCTCTCCGAGGCGTCCGGCATGGCCCGGCGGATGATCTCCAGCGGGGTGTCGGTCGGGTCCATGGCCTCGATCTGGTGCTGGTGGAACCAGCCCACGCGCATCTTCCGGTCGCGATGCAGTTCGCCGGTTTCGACGTCCAGCGCGCCGGCGATCATCTTGGCGAAGGTCGACTTGCCGGCGCCGTTGACGCCCAGCAGACCGATGCGGTCGTCGAGGTCCATGCGCAGGTTGAGATTGCGCAGGATCGGCTTGCCCGGTTCATAGCCGACATTGGCTCGCTCCAGCCGGATCAGCGGCGGAGCGAGCGGGCGGGGCGGGGAGGGCAGGATGAAGGGGGCGACCCGTTCCTCGATGGTCGTGGCCACCGGCTCCATCTTGGCCAGCCGCTTCATCCGCGACTGGGCCTGTGCGGCCTTTGACGCCTTGGCCTTGAAGCGATCCACGAAGGCCTGCAGGTGGGCGCGCTCGGCGTCCTGCTTGGCCTTGGCCGACAGCTGCAATCGGGCCTTCTCGGCCCGCGCCTTTTCGAACTGGTCGTAGTTGCCCGTGTAGAGCGTCAGCGTCCGGTTCGCGAGGTGCAGGATGTGGGTGCAGACCTCGTTCAGCATCTCGCGGTCGTGCGAGATGATCAGGGCCGTGTGCGGATATTTCTTCAGCCGCGCCTCGAGCCACAGCGCGCCTTCCAGATCGAGGTAGTTGGTCGGTTCGTCGAGCAACAGCATGTCGGGCTCGGCGAACAGGGCCGCCGCCAGCGCCACACGCATCCGCCAGCCGCCCGAGAATTCCGACATCGGCCGCTGCTGGTTCTCCTGGTCGAAGCCCAGGCCGACGAGGATTTCCGCCGCCCGCGCCGGCGCCGCGTCGGCGTCGATCTCGATCAGCCGCGTCCAGATTTCGCCCATCTCCTCAGGCTCGGCGGTCTCCAGCCGGGTCAGCAGGTCGTGGCGTTCCACGTCGGCCTCAAGGATGGTCTCCAGCACGCTGACCGGCGTGGCGGGGTGCTCCTGATCCACCGAAGCGATGCGCGCCGTCTTCGGCAGGCTGATCTCGTCGCCGCCGGCCGCCAGTTCGCCGAGGATCAGCTTGAACAGGGTCGATTTGCCGATGCCGTTGCGCCCGACCAGCCCGACCTTGGAGCCGGGCGGCAGGCTGACGGAGGCGTCCTCGAGGAATTTGCGGCCCCAGGCGCTGAAGGTCAGGTCGGTGATCTGGAGCATGAGGCGGGCGCTAAACTCTGTGCGTCCCTCAAGCAGCGAACGGCCGCGCCGTGAGCGTTAGGGACGCCTTGGAAACAAGGGAGGGCGCGTCTATAAGCCCGCCACCCTCAATCTCCCAACAAGAAGTCACCTCCATGACCGAACGTACGTTCTCGATCATCAAGCCCGACGCCACGCGCCGCAACCTGACCGGCGCCATCAACGCCGTGATCGAGGGCGCCGGCCTGCGCATCGTCGCCCAGCGCCGCGTCAAGCTGACGGAAGCCCAGGCGAAGAAATTCTACGAAGTCCACGCCGAGCGTCCGTTCTACGGCGAGCTGGTCTCGCAAATGACCGCCGAGCCGGTCGTGGTGCAGGTGCTGGAAGGCGCTGACGCCGTGGCGAAGTACCGCGAAGTCATGGGCGCCACCAACCCGAAGGACGCCGCCGACGGCACCATCCGCAAGCAATTCGCCCTCTCGATCGGCGAGAACTCGGTGCACGGCTCGGACAGCCTCGAGAACGCGAAGATCGAGATCGAACAGTTCTTCACGGACGACCAGATCGTCGGCTGATAGCCGCGGGCGACAGCCCTGATCGAACCCACACGGCCGGCTCTCCCAGCGGAGGGCCGGCCGTTTCTTGTTTCAGGCGGCCGTCTGCGCGGCCTCGACCCGCTTCCGGGCGGTTGCGAAGGTCTTGACGAAATGCACACGCTTCAGCCGGTCGCGCGGCGTCGCCTGCATCAGTGACTTCAACACGGCGTGCCCGGCGCCGGAGACGATGACCTCGGCGTCGTCCGCCTGCATGCGTCCGAGCAGGTCGGCGAAGGCCAGCGCGCCGGTCGGGTCGAGCATCGGAACCTCCTCCAGCCGCAGGATGTAGGTCCGCCGGCGCGCGCCGATGCGGTCCATGGCGTCCTTGATCAGGCCGGCGCTGCCGAAGAACAGCGGGCCCCGGAAGGTCAGCACGCCCACGTCGCCCGGCAGGCCTTCATTGGGAGAGTAGCGACCCTCGCCATTGTCGGGCCGGTCTCCGTCAATCAGGGGAGCGCGGCCCTCAAGCGTGGCGAGGTTCGACATCCGGTGCATGAAAATGAAGGTGGCCAGGGCCATGCCGACGCCGATGGCTACGGTCAGGTCAACCAGCACCGTCAGCCCGAAGGTGGCCAGCAGCACGGCCCTGTCGCCGCGCGATGTGCGCAGGATCAGCCGGAACCGGTGGGTCTCGGCCATGTTCATCGCCACCACGACGAGGATCGCCGCCAGCGCCGCCATCGGGATGAATCCCATCACCGGCGCGAGGACCAGCATGAACACCAGCAGGAAGGCGGCGTGCAGCATGCCGGCCACGGGGGTGCGCGCGCCGGAGCGGATGCTGGTGGCCGTCCGCGCGATGGCGCCGGTGGCGGGCAGGCCGCCGACCGCCGCCGAGGCGATATTGGCGACGCCCTGGGCCGTCAGTTCCATGTTCGACCGGTGCCGGCGGCCGGTCATCTGGTCGGCGACCACGGCTGACAGCAGCGACTCCACCCCGGCCAACAGGGCGATGGCGAGGGCGCTGGGCAGGACGTCGGCGGCCTTGCCCCAGGTCCAGAAGGACAGGTCGGGCGCGGGGATGCGGGCGTTCATCTCGCCAAAGCGTGAGCCGATGGTCTCGACTGGCAGGCCGAGCGCCGTGACAGCCACGGCGGCGGCGACGGTGGCGATCAGGAAACCGGGCAGGCGGGGGGCGTAGCGGCGCATCGCGAAGATGGCGGCGACACAGACCGCCGACAGCCCGATCGCCGGGGGCGTCAGCGTGGCGCGAGCGGCCCACAGGGCCTGCATCTTGGGAACGAACTCGGCGGGAATCTCCGCCGCTGTCAGCCCCAGCAGATCCGGAATCTGGCTGGCCAGGATGACCACGGCGATGCCGCTGGTGAAGCCTGTGGTGACCGGGTCCGGGATGTATTTGATCAGGCTTCCGACGCGGGCGAGTCCCGCAACGATGAGAATGGCGCCCGCCATCAGCGTGGCCATCAGCAGACCGTCATAGCCGTGCTTGCTGATGACGCCATAGACGATGACCACGAAGGCTCCGGTCGGGCCGCCGATCTGGAAGCGGCTGCCGCCCAGGGCGGAAATCAGAAATCCCGCCACCACGGCGGTGACCAGACCGGCCTCCGGGGTCGCCCCGGAGGCGATCGCCAACGCCATGGCCAGCGGCAGGGCCACGACCGCGACGGTCAGGCCCGCGATGCCGTCGGCGCGAAAATCGGCGAACCCATAACCCTGCCTCAGCACCGTGAAGGTCTTGGGCAGGAACAGCTTCCAGTCAGAGCCCATCGCGTGCCGTCTTCCTGCCCGCAATCAGCCGGACGCCCCGGCCCGATCCCTGGCTGGGCGCGCCTTCGGCGATCATCTCGACCCCGGCGTCGGCCACAGCCGTCACCACCTTTTCCAAGCTGTCGACGACGGCCCGGACCGAGCCTTCGCACGCTTCCATCCGCTGCACGGTCTGGGGCGACAGGCCGGCGAGGCGGGCCAGCTCCCGCTGGTCGATGCCGAGAAGAGCTCGCGCGGCGCGGAGCTGGGGGCCGGTAATCATGAAATACCTCAGATGATATTTGAAATATCACCATCAGTCGCTCGTATAGCAACCCTGTTCATCTTGCCTCACGCACAAATGAAAACGGCCCCGGCGAAATCCCGCCGGGGCCGTGCTGTCAGTCCGCTCGGCGATTCGCCTACCAGATGCGGGCGCGGGCCTCGGGAGCGAGGTACTGCTCGTCGCCCGGCTGGACGCCGAACGCCTCGTACCAGGCGTCGATGTTCCGCACGGTCGCGCTGGCGCGGTAGGCGCCGGGCGCGTGCGGGTCGACGGTGACCTGCTGGCGCAGCGCCTCGTCGCGGATCTTGGTCCGCCACACCTGCGCCCAGCCGAGGAAGACCCGCTGGTCGCCGGTCAGGCCGTTGATCACCGGGGCCGGCTGGCCGTTGAGCGACATGTGATAGGCGTCGAGCGCCAGCAGCAGACCGCCCAGGTCGGCGATGTTCTCGCCCATGGTCAGGTCGCCGTTGA